>NZ_JARGZA010000001.1 GCF_030973515.1 Jannaschia maritima | reverse complement strand
GCCTGCGCGACTACTACCGCATCGAGGACGCGGCAGGGCGGCGGTACTGGATCTACCGTGACGGCGTCGCGGGCGACGGGCGCGGCGACGACACGCGGGGGCTGCCCCCGCGCTGGTTCATGCACGGACTGTTCCCATGACCGCACCCGCCGCCTGGCGCCTGCATCCGACCCGGATCGTGGCGTCCGATCGCGGCTGGGGGGAGGAGGCGGCCCTGGATGGCACTGCCGTCGCCGCCCTGCGCGCCTTCCACGGTCACGACGACGGCGCGACCCTGGCGGACGCGCGGCTGCCCCGCCACGTGGTCCTGGGGCGGGGCGTGGTCCCGGGAAGCAGCCTGGTCTGCCTGCGCACCGGCCTGATGCTGACGTCGGACGCAGTGGCGCGGAGCATCGCCGCGCATGACGGGGCGCGCCACCGGTTCTGGCCCGTCGCCGTCACGGATGCGGACGGGCGGGACGCGGGGCGGTGGCATGGCCTGATCGTCCGCGCCTTCGCCACGGCCATCGACCTGGACCGCAGCGACACCCGCACGGTACGTCCCGACCCCACGCTGGGGGGCGTGACGCGGGTCACGGTGACGGGGCGGGTGGCGATCCACCCGGACCGGATGCCGGACGCCCACCTGTGGTGGGACCAAGCGCCGACCGAGCCCGTGCTGCTGTGCTCCGCCGCCTTGGCCGGGGACCTGCCTGCCGACATGGGATGCGACCCGTGCCGCTGAACGACTCCATCCCGAAGCGGACGCTGTCCGCGGACAACCCGTTCCACGAGAACGACAGGGCGCCGTTCGTGGAGTTCGGCCTCGCATCCGCCTTCTCGTTCCTCCGCGGCGCGTCGGAGCCCTGCGACCTGATCGCCGCGGCGAACTTGCTGGGCTATGACCGCATCGGCATCGCGGATCGCAACACCCTGGCGGGCGTGGTGCGCATGTGGACCGAAGGGCGCACGGCGAAGGTGGATGCCCTGATCGGATGCCGCCTGGTCCTGACCTGCGGGGCGGAGCTGCTGGCTTATCCGCAGGACAAACGGGCCTATGAACGATTGACCGAATTGTTGTCTGCGGGAAAGATGAATACGCCGGACGGGAAATGGCAGGAGAAGGGCGTCACGCAGATCACGTTGGATATGCTGGGGGATGCCGCCGAAGGGCTGCATTTGATCGTGATGCCGGGCGAAGATCTGGATGCGTTCGAATCCGAATTGGCGCGCCTGTCACGGCGGATTACACCGACCCATATAGGTGCTTCCTTCCGTTATCGCGGCGACGACCGCGCGCGGATCAACAGGTTGGACGACATCGCCCGGCGGAATGGAATGTCGATCCTGGCTACGAACGACGTCGCGTACCATTTGCCGGAGCGTCGTCCGTTGCAGGACATTCTGACCTGCATCCGGGAAAAGACGACCGTCATGCAGGCCGGATATCTGTTGCAGGCGAATGCGGAGCGGCATTTGAAGGCACCCACCGAAATCGTGCGCTTTTTCGCGGATTGGCCGCATGCGGTGCGGTCGACGCGGGAATTGGCGGATCGGATCGCGTTCCGGATGGAGGATCTGCGCTACGAATACCTGCGCGAAATGGTCCCCGCGGGCGCCACGCCGCTGTCGGAATTGAAGCGGCTGACATGGATCGGCGCCAATGCGCGGTATTCCGCCCGCGTTCCCAAGAAGGTCCGGCGGCTGATGCGGAAGGAGTTCCGCATGATCGAGAAGAAGAGGCTTTCGGGCTATTTCCTGACGATCCATCACATCGTGAAGTACGCGACGGAGGAGTTGGATCCCCCGGTCCTGTGCCAGGGCCGCGGATCGGCCGCCAATTCGGCCGTCTGCTATTGCCTGGGCATCACGAGCGTCGATCCGCAGGAATTCGACGTCCTGTTCGAGCGTTTCCTGTCGGAGGAGCGCAACGAGCCGCCCGACATCGACATCGACTTCGAGCACGAGCGCCGGGAGGAGGTGATCCAGCACATCTATCGGAAGTACGGTGCCGATCGCGCCGGATTGTGCGCGACCGTGATCCATTACCGCCCCCGGTCCGCCCTGCGCGAGGTCGGAAAGGTCATGGGCCTGACGGAGGACGTGACGTCCCGGCTGGCCGGAACGGTATGGGGCCACTTCGAGAACGGCGTGGGCGACGACCGGGTGAAGGAGGCGGGGCTGGACCTGGCGGACCCCCTGCTGCGCCGCGTGCTGATCCTGGCACGCCAGCTGATCGGCCTGCCGCGCCATCTGTCTCAGCACGTGGGCGGTTTCGTCCTGACGGACGGCCCCCTGACGCGGATGGTGCCGATCGGGAACGGCGCGATGCCCAACCGGCGGTTCATCGAATGGGACAAGGACGACGTGGAGGCGATGGGCATCTACAAGCTGGACGTCCTGGCGCTGGGGATGCTGACCTGCCTGGCCAAGGGGTTCGACCTGCTGCGCCGGCACAAGGGCGTGGACCACGACCTGGCCAGCGTGCCGAAGGAGCACCTGTACCCCGACGGGGTGCCGCGCCCGACCTACGACATGCTGTGCCGGGGGGAATCGCTGGGCGTCTTCCAGGTCGAGAGCCGGGCGCAGATGGCGATGCTGCCCAAGCTGCAGCCGCGCGTCTTCTACGACCTGGTGATCGAGGTGGCGATCGTCCGGCCGGGACCCATCCAGGGCGACATGGTCCATCCGTACCTAGCGCGTCGCCGCGCGATGCTGGCGAATCCGGGCATCGTGTTCGACTATCCGACGCCGGGGCCCCGATACGATCAGAACGAACTGAAGAACATCCTGGGTCGGACGCTGGGCGTTCCCATCTTCCAGGAACAGGCGATGAAGATCGCGATGGTCGCGGCGGAATTCAATTCGGCCGAGGCGAACAAGCTGCGAAAGGCCATGGCCACGTTCCGCGACAGGGGCGAGAAGGTGAAGGACCACAAGGCCCGCATGGTCGAACGCATGGTCGCGCGGGGATACGACCGCGAATTCGCGACGAAATGCTTCAGCCAGATCGAAGGGTTCGGCGAATACGGATTTCCCGAATCCCACGCGGCCAGCTTCGCCAAACTGGTCTATGTGTCGAGTTGGATGAAATGTCACCACCCGGACGTGTTCGCCTGCGCATTGCTCAATTCGCAGCCGATGGGGTTCTATGCGCCCGCCCAGATCGTCCGAGATGCGCGCGAGAACGGAGTGGAGATCCATCCCGTCGACGTCACCGTCAGCAATTGGGATTGCACGCTGGGGGGCGAAACAAGCGATACACCCCCCGTACACCCCCCGTACACTCCCCGTACATACGCGACGTCGCCCCCGGAGCGACCCTCCCGCGATGCGGGTCCATCGCGATCGGGGGGTGCATCCGGCGATCCGCAGGGCGGATCGCGCTCCGGGCCTCGGGTCAATCCCTCGGATCGACCCGTCCCTGCGGGACCGGCCATCGCCCCCTCGCACGCCCCCCGCGCATACGAGGCGTCGCTCCCGGGGCAGCCGTCCCGCGTTGCGGGTCCGTCGCGACCGGGGGGTGCGTCCGGCGGTCCGCGGGGCGGACCACCGGGTACGGTTCTCGATGATCGCATTCCGCTTGGCACGGATGGGGTTCCAGGCGGGGGTGTGGTCCATGCCACCGGACCCGAGGGCCACGACCGGAAGCGCGCCGCCGGCACCGACCGGGACGTTCCGCCCGGCGGCGAACCGGGTAGGGGATCGAACGTTGGGAACGGCGGATCGCCACGGCCCGGACCCGGCCGGGGACCGTTCGCGCATGACGGCGACGATGCTTCCCAAACGGCCGGGGGCATGGATCGAGCCGGAGGCGGGGCGGGGGACGGGTATCACGCCCTCCGCCTCGGGCTGCGGATGATCGACGGGATGCGGCGGGACGCGGCGACCCGGATCGTGGCGGCGCGGGCGCAGCGGCCCTTCGCCGACGTGGAGGATCTGCGCCGCCGGGCGCGGCTGGATGCGGGCACGATGAAGCGGCTGGCCGCGGCCGACGCGCTGGGCGGGCTGTCGGCCGGACGGCGGGCCGGCATGTGGGACGTTCTGGGCCAGCACAAGCCCAAGCCCGCGCCCCTGTTCGACGCCGCCGATGCCCGCGACACCGGGCCGGACGCGCCCGTGGCCCTGCCGCCCATGCCCCCGTCGGAGGAGGTCGTGTCCGATTATCGCACGACGCGGCTGTCGCTGCGGGCCCACCCGATGTCGTTCTTCCGCACGTCCCTGACGCGGCAGCATTTCGCCCCCGCCGCGGCCCTGCCGGACCGGGGCCACGGGGCGCAGGTGCAGGTCGCGGGGCTGGTGCTGGTGCGCCAGAAGCCCGGCAGCGCCAAGGGCGTCTGCTTCATTACGCTGGAGGACGAGACCGGCGTCATCAACCTGGTCGTCTGGAAGGACCTGTTCGCCCGCTATCGCGGCACGATCATGCGGTCCCGCCTGATGGCCGTGCGGGGACAGGTGCAGACCGACGGCACGGTGATCCACGTCGTCGCTCGCGAGATCGTGGACCGCACCGACGCCCTGGACCGTCTGTCGGAGGACACGCTGCGCGCCATCACCACGCGAGGCGACCATCCGACGAACCCGATCCCCGGTCAGGTGGACGCGCTACCTAGGCCCGACATGCCCCGCACCCATCCCCGCGACGCGCGGGTGATCCCGAAGTCGCGTGACTTCCATTAGGGATGGAGATCACGTGCGCCCCGGGCCGGGACACGAGGGCCCTATCGGCCTGGCAAACCGATGATGCGCCGTTATTCCGAGCCCCGACCTCGAACCGAAAGGAACGCCCATGACCGACCTTCCCATCGACTACGTCGAGTTCACCAGCCCCGACCTGGAGGCGACGCAGAGGTTCTTCGCCCAGGCCTTCGATTGGTCGTTCGTCGATTACGGCCCCGATTACCGCGACGTGCAGGGCGCGGGCCTGGGCGGCGGGATCGCGCGGGGGGATCCGCGCGCGCCCCTGGTGGTGCTGCGCGCGGCCGACCTGGACGCCGCCCTGGCGGCGGTGACGGCGGCGGGGGCCGAGGTGACGGTGGACCCGTTCGACTTTCCCGGCGGGCGGCGGTTCCAGTTCCGCGAACCCGGCGGGACGGAGATGGCGGTGTGGGTCACGCGGGAGGAGGGGTAGGGGCGTCGCCGCCCCGCGCATCGCTGCTGGACGGTCGGACCGGTCATGCGCCATGGGGGAGCGAACCGCATCGCGTTAGGACGCCACCATGACGACTTCCCACCCCGCCCATCTGGAGATCGGCGCGCCCGACGACGCCCGCGCCCGAACCTTCTTCGCCGACCTGTTCGGCTGGACCTTCACGCCGATGGAGAACGGCGGGTGGTTCGACAGCGGCGCGATAAAGACCGGTCTGCACGGGGGCGACGACCGCCCGGCGATCGTGGTCTATTTCGATGTGCCGGACATCGAAGCGGCCGTGGCAAGGGTGCGCGACCTGGGCGGGACGGCGGACGACCCCACGCCGGAGGAGCCTGGCTTCGGTCGGTTCTCGACCTGCCTCGATCCGCAAGGCGTAAGGTTCGGCCTGCGACAGGGCTGAGGCGGCTTCGGCCGCTGTGCCGGCCGGCCCCGGCATCCGTGCAAAGCCACCCTTCGGGGTTCCGCGCCTTCGCTTTCGCGCGGACAATCGGTTAACGGGGAACCCGAAGGCCGTGCGCCATCGTTGACGTCCGAGGCATGCGCGTCGCGACGGCGGGTGGCCCCACGACCACGATGGGGAATCCATGAGCAAGACGACCGAACGGCCCCGCGCGCCGAAGAAACCCACGTCGAAATCCCTGGACGTCGCGAAGACCCTGGCCGAGACGCGGCTGGTGATCGAGGGGGTGGACCCGCAGATCGACGGCGGGCGCTTCGCCGCCAAGTGCGTCGCGGGGCGTCCCATGACGGTCCGGGCGGACGTTTTCTCCGACGGGCACGAGGTCATCGGCGCCGCCGTGCTGGCGGGGCAGGGCAAGGCCCTGGCCGAGACGCGGATGGTCCATGTCGTCAACGACCGGTGGGAGGCGGAGGTCACGTTCGACGCCGTGGGTCCCGCGCGGTTCACGCTGATCGCTTGGCGCGACCTGTTCGGGACCTGGGCCTATGGCGCGGCGAAGAAGCACGCCGTGGGCCAGGATCTGTCGGTCGAGCTGATCGAGGCGCGGTCGATCCTGGACGCGACGGAGGCGAAGGGGGCCGACGGGCGCGCGTTGAGGGCATTGCGCAAGGCCGCCGCAGGGGACGGCGCCGTGGCGGCGCTGCTGTCCGACGACACGGCCGCGTTGATGGAACGGATCGGGCCGCGGGCGAACCCGACGACATACGACCGCGAGCTGCCCGTCTGGGTGGACCGGGAAGGGGCGGCATTCTCGGCCTGGTACGAGTTGTTTCCCCGTTCGCTGGGGAAAGACGGGGCGCACGGCACGTTCCGGGACGTGATCGGTCATCTGGATTACGTCACCGACCTGGGCTTCGATGTGCTGTACTTTCCGCCGATCCACCCGATCGGCTCGAAGAACAAGAAGGGAAAGAACAACAGCCTGGATGCCACACCCGAGGACGTGGGCTCGCCCTATGCCGTGGGGTCGCCCGAGGGCGGGTTCACGGACGTGCATCCTCGTCTGGGCGCGATGGACGACTTCGACGCGCTGGTCGCCGCAGCGGGCGAGAAGGGCCTGGACCTGGCGATGGACATCGCCCTGAACGCGAGCCCCGACCATCCGTGGATCGCCCAGCATCCCGACTGGTTCGAATGGCGGCCCGACGGGTCCATAGCCTATGCCGAGAACCCGCCGAAGAAGTACGAGGACATCGTCAACTTCCGCTACTACAACGACGACGGCAGCCCAAACCTGCCGTTCTGGGTGGCGGTGCGCGACATGCTGCTGTTCTGGGCCGCGCGGGGGGTGCCGAACTTCCGCATCGACAACCCCCATACGAAGCCGTTCCCGTTCTGGGAGTGGATCATCGCGGAGGTCCGCGCGCAGTTTCCGGGCACCGTGTTCCTGGCGGAGGCGTTCACGCGGCCCAAGGTGATGAAGCGGCTGGCGAAGGTGGGGTACAACCAATCCTACAGCTACTTCACCTGGCGCAACACGAAGGTCGAGCTGACCGAATACCTGACCGAGCTGACGACGGAAGAGTGCCGGCACACGATGCGGCCCAACTTCTTCGTCAACACGCCCGACATCAACCCGGTCTTCCTGCAGAGTTCGGGGCGGGCGGGGTTCCGGACGCGCGCGATCCTGGCGGGATCGCTGGCAGGCAACTGGGGCCTGTATTCGGGGTTCGAGTTCTGCGAGGCCGCGCCCGTGCCGGGCCGCGAGGAGTACCTCGATTCCGAGAAGTACGAGTTGCGGCCCCGCGACTTCGACGCGCCGGGCCACATCAAGGACGACGTGCGGCTGATCAACCGGATCCGCCGCGAACACCCCGCGATGCGGGACTTCACGAACCTGCGGTTCTTCACCGCGCATGACGACCGGGTCCTGTATTACGGGCGGTTCGACGACCGAACGGGCAGCTATCTACTGTTCCACGTGCTGCTGGACCCGCATGCGGGGTCGACCTTCGGGTTCGACGTGCCGCTGTGGGCGTTCGACCTGCCCGACGCGGCGTCGGTCGAGGTGCAGGACGTCATCCACGGCAACGCCTTCACGTGGCACGGCAAGTCCCACACCTTGACGCTGGATCCGTCCGAACGCCCCTATGCGATCTGGCGCCTTCTTCCCCCCGGAGCCCCCCGATGAACGACGCGAGCCCCCTCGGCCTCACCGCCGCCGACCCGACGCAGACGCCGGAGGACTGGTTCAAGGACGCGGTCATCTATCAGTGCCACGTCAAGGCGTACCAGGACAGCAACGGCGACGGGATAGGCGACTTCGCCGGGCTGATGTCCCGGCTTGACCACATTCAGTCCCTGGGCGCCACGGCGGTGTGGATCCTGCCGTTCTATCCCAGCCCCCTGCGCGATGACGGGTACGACATCGCGGAATACATGGCGGTGAACCCGCAATACGGGACGTTGGACGACTTCCGGGCCTTCGTGGACGAGGCACACCGTCGCGGCCTGAAGGTCATCACGGAATTGGTCATCAACCACACGAGCGACCAGCACGAGTGGTTCCAGGCCGCGCGACGCGCGCCCAAGGGCAGCCCGGAGCGTGACTTCTACGTCTGGTCGGACGATCCGACGAAGTGGATGGACAAGACGCGGGTGATCTTCAACGACACCCACGACAGCAACTGGTCGTGGGATCCGGTGGCGGAGCAGTTCTACTGGCACCGCTTCTTCGATCACCAACCGGATCTGAACTTCGACAATCCCGATGTATTGGCGAAGGTGCTGGAGGTGATGCACTTCTGGCTAGACATGGGGGTGGACGGCCTGCGCTTGGACGCGATCCCCTACCTGGTGGAGCGCGACGGTACCAACAACGAGAACCTGCCGGAGACGCACGACGTGCTGAAGGCGATCCGCCGCGACCTGGACGCGCACTACACCGGTCGGATGCTGCTGGCGGAGGCGAACCAGTGGCCGGAGGACACTCGCCCCTATTTCGGGGACGGGGACGAATGCCACATGGGGTTCCACTTTCCCCTGATGCCGCGAATGTACATGGCCGTGGCGCAGGAGGACCGGCACGCGCTGACCGACATCATTCGGCAGACGCCCGAGATCCCGGAAGATTGCCAGTGGGGCATCTTCCTGCGCAATCACGACGAACTGACGCTGGAGATGGTGACGGACCGCGAGCGCGACTATCTGTGGGAAACGTATGCCGCCGACAAGCGGGCGCGGATCAACATGGGCATCCGTCGCCGCCTGGCGCCCTTGATGCAGAACGACCGGCGCAAGATCGAGCTGCTGAACAGCATGCTGTTCTCGATGCCCGGCACGCCGATCCTGTATTACGGCGACGAGATCGGGATGGGCGACAACATCTATCTGGGGGACCGGGACGGGGTGCGCACGCCGATGCAGTGGTCCGCCGACCGCAATGCGGGGTTCAGCCGCGCGGTGCCGCAGAAGCTGTACCTGCCGGTGATCCAGGATCCGGTCCACGGCTACGAAGGCGTGAACGTCGAGGCGCAGTCGGAATCGCCGTCGTCGTACCTGAACTGGATGCGGCGCATGGTGGCGGTCCGCAAGCGCCACGAGGTGTTCGGCCGCGGCGAGATCGACCTGCTCTATCCGTCGAACCGCAAGGTCCTGGCCTACATCCGTCGGCAGAAGGACGTGGAGGCCGGCCAGCCGGACGACCAGGCGGTGCTGTGCGTGGCGAACCTGTCGCGCAGCGCGCAGGCCGTCGAGATCGACCTGTCGCGCTACAAGGGGCGCGTTCCCGTGGAGCTGATCGGCCAGTCGCCGTTCCCGCCGGTGGGCGAGCTGCCGTACCTGCTTACGCTGCCGGCTTACGGCTTCTATTGGTTCGTCCTGGCCGACGAGGAGGAGGCGCCCGCATGGCATACGCCCACCAGCGCCGTGCTGCCTGATTTCACCACGCTGACAACGCGCGACGGAACGCTGGCCACGGCGCTTTCGGGCCGCGAAGGCAAGCAGTTCGAGGCCAATGTCCTGCCCGAGTACCTGAAGCTGCAACGCTGGTTCGCGGGAAAGGGCGGTGGACAGCCGAAGGTATCGCTGCGCCAGTTGGCGCCGCTGTCGGACGGGGCGCAGACCCTGGCCATCGCGGACGTCGATCTGGGCGACGAGCGGCAAAGCTATTTCCTGCCGTTGGCCGCGACCTGGGGCGAGGACGCCCTAACGATGGGGCCGCGCCTTCCCGCGACCCTAGCGAAGCTGCGCCGCGCGAACGTGGTCGGCGCGCTGATCGACGGCGCGGTCGACGAAGCCACCAGCCAAGCGATCCTGGCCGCCCTGCGGGAGAACCGAACCGTTCCCGGTCAGGGGGGCGAGGTCGTCTTCCGGTCCACCGACGGGCTGGCCGCGATCGAGGATCCCGGTGAGCCGCGCCTCCTGGGGGCGGAGCAGTCCAACGCCTCCGTCGCGTTCAGCGATCAGTTGATCCTGAAGCTCTACCGCCGCGTGCGGCCCGGCCTGCAACCCGACATCGAGGTCGGACGGTTCCTGACGGAGCGGACGGACTTCGCGCAGACGCCGCCCCTTCTGGGCACGGTCGCCTGGCAGGCGGACGATGGGACGGAAACGGTGCTGGCCGCCGTGTCGGCCTATGTGCCCAACCAGGGCGACGCCTGGACCTGGGTCTTGGAAGCGTTGAACCGCGAGATGGAGACGCGCGAGATGGGCGCGGAATCCACCCGCGAGCGGCCATTGATGCTGGGCACGCTGGATCTGGGACAGTTACTGGGACAGCGCACGGCGGAGATGCACCAAGCGCTTGCATCGGGCGAGGACGCGTTCGGTGCGGAGGACGTCGATGCCGACGCGCTGCGGGCACTGATCGAGGACAGCCGCCGCGAGGTCGCGGGGTTCATCGACTCACTCGACCCGTCCGCATTGGACGACGAGGTGGGCGCGGCGCTGGCCCGGCAGGTTAAGGATCGCCGCGACGACCTGCTGGCCCGGCTGTCGCGGGCGGCGGAGATGACGCCATCGGGCAAGCTGGCGCGGGTCCATGGCGATTACCATCTGGGGCAGGTCCTGATCGCGCAGGGCGACGTCGCGATCATCGACTTCGAGGGGGAGCCGGCGCGCGCCCTGGCGGAACGTCAGGCGAAGGCGTCGCCGCTGCGGGACGTGGCGGGCATGCTGCGCAGCTTCGACTATGCGCTGTGGACGGCGCTCTTCCGCAGGTTGGAGGCCGGGGCGGACGAGGCCGTGGCCCTGGCCGAGATCGGACGCTGGCGGGACGCCACGGCGGGCGGGTTCCTCGCTGCCTATCGCGAGGCGATGGAAGGTCATCCGCTGTCCCCGGACGCGGATTTCGAGGCCGCGATGCTCGACTTGTGGTTGATCCGCAAATGCGCCTACGAGATCGACTACGAGCGAAACTTCCGTCCCGGCTGGATCAGCATTCCCTTGCGGGGAATGCTGGCGATTCTGGACGGCGACGGCGATGACGGAGAAGTCCATTGACCGAAGCGACCCTCGCCGACCCCGTCTTCGACCCCACCTTGGTGGAGGCCGTGGTCCGCGGGCGCCATGGCGACCCGTTCGGCATCCTCGGGCCGCGCGTCGTCGACGGGCGGCTGCACGTCGCCACCTTCGCCCCCGACGCGGCGCGGGTGGAGGTCGTGGACCCAAAGGGCAAGGTCATGGCCGAGTTGCCGCGCCTGCATCCGGAGGGGTTCTTCGCCGGGCCGGTGGGCCAGCGGACGTCGGTCGTGCCCTATCGGTTGCGCTGCATGGCGGGCGACGCCGAATGGACGAAGGACGATCCGTACCGCTTCCCCCCCATCCTGGGCGACATGGACGAGTACCTGATCGCGGAGGGCCGGCACGAGGAGCTGTGGACCCGCTTGGGCGCGCATCCGGTCACGCATGACGGCGTGGACGGCGTGTCCTTCGCGGTCTGGGCGCCGAACGCCCGCCGGGTCAGCGTGGTGGGCCATTTCAACGCCTGGGACGGGCGCCGCCATCCGATGCGCAAGCGTCTGGGCGGTGGCCTGTGGGAGTTGTTCGTGCCCGCCATGACGCGCGGCGACCTCTACAAGTTCGAGGTGGTGGGGACGTATGGCAACCTGCTGCCCCTGAAGGCGGATCCGGTCGCGTTCCGCATGGAGGAAGGCCCCGGCACCGGATCCATCGTGGACGGCCGGACCCGGCACGAATGGAAGGACGGCGACTGGACGGGCCGCCCCAAAGGCGACCTGCGCGGGGAACCGGTCAGCATCTACGAGGTGCATCTGGGGTCGTGGCGGCGGGGCGACGGCGACCGGGTGCTGCCCTACGCCGAGGTCGGCCCGATGCTGGCCGACTATGCCGACGAGATGGGGTTCACCCATGTCGAGTTCCTGCCCTTGTCCGAGCATCCCTATACGCCGTCCTGGGGGTATCAGCCGATCGGGATGTTCGCCCCGACGGCGCGGTTCGGCAGCCCCGACGACTTCGCCGCGATGGTGGACGTGCTGCATCGGCGCGGCATCGGCGTGCTGATGGACTGGGTGCCCGCGCACTTCCCATCGGACGAGCACGGGCTGGCGCAGTTCGACGGAACGGCGCTCTACGAGCACGCGGACCCGCGACAGGGATTCCACAAGGACTGGAACACCCTGATCTACAACTTCGGCCGTGTGGAGGTGGCCAACTTCCTGCGGTCCAGTGCGCTGTACTGGGTGCGGGAGTTCCACGTCGATGCGTTGCGCGTCGATGCGGTCGCGTCGATGCTGTATCTCGACTATTCGCGCAACGACGGCGAATGGATCCCCAATGCCTATGGCGGGCGGGAGAACCTGGACGCCATCGCGTTCCTGCGCGGCACCAACGCGGCGATCGCGGAGCGTACCGACGGCGCGACCATCGCGGAGGAATCGACCGCGTTTCCCGGCGTGTCGCACCCCATCGCCGAGGGCGGGCTAGGGTTCGACTTCAAGTGGAACATGGGGTGGATGCACGACACGCTGAACTACATGGCCGAGGACCCGGTCAACCGGAAGTACCACCACCAGTTGATGACCTTCGGCCTGCATTACGCGTTCAGCGAGAACTTCGTCCTGCCGCTGAGCCACGACGAGGTCGTGCACGGCAAGGGCAGCCTGCTGGGCAAGATGCCGGGTGACCCCTGGCAGCAGTTCGCCAACTTGCGCGCGTACCTGTCGTTCATGTGGACCCATCCGGGAAAGAAGCTGCTGTTCATGGGTGGCGAGTTCGGACAGGTCCGCGAATGGAGCCATGATCGCAGTCTGGACTGGCACCTGCTGGAGGACCGCCATCATGCGGGCCTGCAGGCCATGATCGCGGACTTGAACCGGCTGTACCGTGCCCTGCCGGCGCTCCATCAACTCGACTGCGACCCGGCCGGCTTCCGCTGGATCGAGGGCGGCGACACGGAGAACAGCGTCTTCACCTATCTGCGCCTGGGTCGCGACGGCGTGGCCCCGGCGGTCGTCGCCGCCAACATGACGCCGGTCTGGCGCGACGATTACCGGATGGGGGTGCCGCATGACGGAGATTGGACGGTCGCGTTCAATTCCGACGCCGCCCGCTATGGCGGCACGGGCGAAGCGCGTGCCGGAACGATCCGCGCCGGACAGGACGGAGCGCATGGGCAGCCCGCGTCCCTGTCGGTCGACCTGCCCCCCCTGGCGGTCGTCGTTCTGACGCCCGAGGGTCGCGTGCTGGATGGCTAATGCGGATTTCCGCGTCGAGGCGGGGTCGGGGACCCCCCTCGGCGCGACCTGGGACGGGTCCGGCACGAACTTCGCGCTGTTCTCGGCCCACGCGACGAAGGTCGAGCTGTGCCTGTTCGCCGAGAACGGGCGCCGCGAGGTCGCGCGCATTCCATTGCCGGAGAACACGCACCAAGTCTGGCACGGTTATCTGCCGGGGGTCCGCCCGGGACAGCTGTACGGCTATCGCGTGCACGGGCCGTACGCGCCGGAGGCGGGGCATCGGTTCAACCCCAACAAGCTGCTGCTCGACCCCTATGCGCGGGCCCACAAGGGGCCGTTGCGCTGGCACGACGCGATGTTCGGGTACCGGGTGGGCAGCCGCCACGGGGACCTGTCCTTCGACCGCCGCGACAGCGCGTTCGTGATGCCGAAATGCGTGGTCGTCGATCCGGCCTATACCTGGGGCGCTGACCGCCACCCCCGCACGCCCTGGGCGCAGACGGTGGTGTACGAGGCGCATGTCGGCGGGTTGACTAGGGGATACGGCGGGATCGACGAGCCGCTGCGCGGCACGTTCGAAGGATTGGCCGACGAGAAGGTCGTGCGCCGTCTGAGGGAGCGCGGCGTCACGGCCATCGAGCTGCTGCCCGTGCAGGCGTTCCACGACGACCGCGACTTCCTGGCGCGGGGCCTGGGCAACTGGTGGGGGTACAACACGCTGGGCTTCTTCGCACCCGCGTCGCGCTACTTGGTTCGGGACGGCAACATCGACGAGTTCAAGCTGCTGGTCCGCCGACTGCACGACGAGGGATTGGAGGTCATCTTGGACGTGGTCTACAACCACACGGCGGAGGGCAACCAGATGGGCCCGACGCTGTCGTTCCGGGGCATCGACAACGCCTCGTACTACATGCTGGGCGATGACAAGCGGTACACGTTCGACACGACCGGCACGGGCAACAGCCTGGACCTCGGCAACCGGCGAGTCCTTCAGATGGTGATGGATTCGCTTCGGTATTGGGTCGAGGACTGCCATATCGACGGGTTCCGCTTCGACCTTGCATCGACGCTGGGCCGCGACCGCGACCAGTTCAACCCGCATGCCCCGTTCCTGGAGGCCGTCGCCCAGGACCCCGTCCTGTCGGAGGTCAAGCTGATCGCCGAGCCCTGGGACACGGGGCCGAACGGCTATCAGGTCGGTAACTTCCCCCCCGGCTGGGCGGAATGGAACGATCAGTACCGCGACACGGTCCGGGCGTTCTGGCGGGGCGATGCGGGCCAGGCCCAGGCGATGGGCGACCGGCTGCTGGGTTCGGCCCAAATCTACGAGCACGACGGACGCCGGCCCTGGTCCAGCATCAACTTCGTGACGGCGCATGACGGGTTCACGCTGATGGACCTGGTGTCCTTCGACGCCAAGCACAACGAATTGAACGGGGAAGGGAACCGCGACGGTCACGACCACAACCTGTCCGCCAATTACGGCGTCGAAGGGCCGACCGACGATCCCGGGATCAACGCGATCCGTGATCGCCAGCGGCGGAACCTGATGGCGACGCTCCTGCTGTCCCAGGGCACGCCGATGGTCCTGATGGGGGACGAGCGGGGGCGCAGCCAGGACGGCAACAACAACGCCTATTGCCAGATGGGAGCGATGAACTGGCTGTCCTGGACGGGCGAGCCCGACGCGTTCGAGGATTTCTGGCGGGCCGTCATCGACATCCGGTCCAATCGCCCGCTGCTGACCTTCAACCGGTTCCTTCATTCGCACGACGGCAACCCCGAACACCGTTACGTCACGTGGCTGCGCACGGACGGGGGCCCGATGACGCCGGAGAACTGGCACGATCCAGACCGCCGCATCCTGACGCTTCTGATTCAGGGTGCCGCGGACAAGCCTTTGCTGCTGGTCCTGAACGCCGGAACGGACGCCGTCCGGCAGGCGCTGCCCGACGGCGCGTGGCTGCGACTGGTCGACACCGTCACCGGCCGGGCCGAGGTGCGACCCACCGGCGCGCCCGAGGGGCCGCACGTTTCCGCCGATGCACGCAGCCTGACCCTGTACGAGGGGATCGCGCCGTTCCAGCCGTTCCCGCCCGCCGATGACTGATCGACATTGGGGCCCGCGGATCGGGGAGAACGGCGTCGATTTCGGCCTTTGGGCCCCGGGGGTCGACAGCATGGACCTGATCCTGGACGGGCGGTCCGTGCCGATGGAGGCGCGGGGCGACGGTTGGTGGGGCGCCTCGACGCCCGCCGAACCCGGCTGTGAATATGCGTTCGCGTTGCCGGACGGCCTGCGCGTCCCCGACCCGGCGTCCCGGCGACAGGCGGGGGACGTCCATGGGCCGTCCGTGCTGTGCACGCCGGCCGCGCCGTCGCGGGGGCCGGGCCGCCCCTGGGCGGACGCGGTCATCTATGAATGCCACATCGGCGCGCTGACGCCCGGCGGCACGTTCCGGGACGCGATCGCGGTGCTTGACCACATCGCCGCGACGGGCTTCACCGCCATCGAGATCATGCCCATCGCCCAGTTCGGCGGGGACAGGGGCTGGGGCTACGACGGGGTGCTGCCCTATGCACCGCATCCGGCCTATGGCACGCCGGACGACTTGCGCGCGCTCGTCGCCGCGGCGCACGACCGGGGGCTAATGGTGCTGCTCGACGTGGTGTACAACCACTTCGGACCGGACGGGAACTACCTGGCATCCTATGCGCCGGGCTTCTTCGATGCGAACCGGACGACGCCGTGGGGCACGGGGATCGACTTCACCCAGGCCGCCGTCCGGGACTTCTTCGTGGGGAACGCCGTCTACTGGATGGACGAGTTCGGCATCGACGGGCTTCGGCTGGACGCGATCGACCAGATCGTCGACCCGTCGCCCACGCACCTGCTGGTCGAGTTGGGCGACGCCGTCCGCGCGCGCCATCCCCGCGCCTGGCTGACCACCGAGGATAACAGAAACGTCGTCCACCTGCACCACGGCGGCCCCATGGACGGCGAATGGAACGACGATTGGCACAACGCCGCCCATGTCGTCCTGACGGACGAGGGGGAAGGGTACTATGCCCCCTTCGCGGCCGACCCTATTCGTCATCTGGCCCGTGCAGCCGCGGAAGGGTTCGCCGAGCAGGGCGAGGGCGGACGCGGCGTGCCGTCGGGCCACGTGCATCCGACGACGTTCGTGGACTTCCTGCAGAACCACGACCAGATCGGAAACCGCGCGCGGGGCGATCGATTGACGGCAGGCGTCGATCCGCGCCGGCTTCGTTGCCTGCAGGCGTTCCTGCTGCTGTCACCCCACGTTCCGCTGCTGTTCATGGGTGAGGAATGGGGCGCGACGGATCCGTTCCCCTTCTTCGCGGGCTTCGACGGTGATCTCGGCCGCATCGTGCGCGAGGGGCGGCGGGCCGAGTTCGCGGACTTCAAGGACTTCGCCGACAGCGACGTTCCCGATCCGATCGACCCCGGCACGTTCGCGTCCGCCAAGCTGGACTGGTCCGTGCGGGACGGGGCGGCGGCACAGGCCGACCTGGACCGCATCCGCGGTCTGCTGGACGTTCGCCGCCGTCATGTCCGGCCCCTGCTGGACGATCCCGAGGCCACCGGTGGGCGCGTGCTGGATGGGCCCGAGGGCGGCATCGCGGTGGACTGGCGCCTGGCGGGGTGCGTGCTGCAGGCCCGGGTCAATCCGACTGGTGCCGCCATGTCCCTTCCTCCGGTCGAAGGCGACGCGATCCATGGGGACGCCACGGCCCTCGGCGGACCCTTCACATGCCTGATGGTGCTTCGATGAGACTTCCGACCGGGACCTATCGCCTACAACTGCGCGAGGGGATCGATTTCGACCGCGCCCGTGCCTTGGTGCCCCATATCGCCGATCTGGGGGCATCGCATCTGTACCTGTCCCCGATCTTCACCGCGCAGCCGGGTTCGACCCATGGCTACGACGTCACCGATCCGGGCGAGGTGGACCCCGTGCTGGGCGGGATGGATGGGTTCGAGCGCTTGGCGGCCGAATGCGAGGATGCGGGGCTGGGCTTGATCATCGACATCGTTCCGAACCACACCGCTTTCGGGCTGGACAATCCCTGGCTTCGCGATGTCCTGCGGCATGGTCAGGCGTCGCGCTATGCCCGGCATTTCGACATCGACTGGGCTGCAGGTCGCCTGCGGCTGCCGTGGCTGGACGAACCCTTCGATCCGGCGAAGGCCACGATCGACGGCGACGTGATGCAGGTGGGCGACCTGGCCGTTCCCATCGCGCCCGCCAACGGGGACGTGGCCGCGGTCCACGATGCGCAGGCCTGGCGGCTGACCGACTGGCGCACCGAGCACGGCGCGATCACCCATCGACGCTTCTTCGCCGTGACCGGCCTGATCGGGATGCGGATCGAAGACGACGCCGTGTACCGCGACATGCATGCCTTGACCTTCGACCTGATCCGGCGGGGGCTGGTGCAGGGGCTGCGCGTGGATCACGTGGACGGACCGGCCGACCCGGCCGCGTATCTGCGTCGGCTGCGCGCGGATCTGCCCGACGTGCCGATCTGGATCGAGAAGATTCTGACAGACGACGAAACCCTGCCCGCCGACTGGCCCGTCGAGGGGGAGACGGGCTATCACGCGGCGCGATCCATCGCGCGGGTCCTGACCGATCCCGAGGGCGAGGCCATTCTGAAGGACGCGTTCGACCGCGACCTCGGTGCCACGCTGGACTTCGTCGCCGTCCGGGACGAGGCCAAGCGGCAGATCGTCACCACGGAACTGACGGCGGAACTGCGACAACTGACCGGGATGTTCCGCGATGCCGTACCCGGGACCGAATGGGGGTACGAGGATCTGCGCGCCGCCATCGTCGCGTATGTCTGCGCCTTTCCGCGGTATCGCAGCTATGCGACCGCCGACCATGTATCCGATCGGGACGCCACGCTTATCCGCGACACCGCCGCCCGCGCGGCTGCTGGACGACCGATGCCGGGGGCCTTGCCGCTGCTCGCGGACGCGCTGTGCGGACCGGAAGGGGCGCGGTTGCGGGTGCGGATCCAGCAGGTCACCGGCGCCGCCATCGCCAAGGCGCAGGAGGACACCGCCTTCTTCCGCTATGTTCCCTATCTCGCGGCGAACGAGGTCGGGTCCGAACCGGATCATCCCGCGATGGAGGTGGCCGCGTTCCACGACGCCATGGCCGCCCGCGCGCGGGCGATGCCGCACGCCCTTACCCTGACGTCGTCCCATGACACGAAGCGGTCGGAAGACGCGCGGGCGCGCATCACCATCCTGAGCCATCAGCCCGACCTGCGCGACCGGCTTCTCCGGGAGGTGCCCGAAGACCTTCCGCCGGCATGGCGGTGGTACCTCGCTCAGAGCGCCTGGGCGCTTGCAGGGGAGCCGGACGCCGCCCCCCGCCTGCGGGACCACATGATCAAGGCGATGCGGGAAGCCAAGCAGGACACGGTCTGGCCCGCACCCAACGGGGCGTTCGAGGAACCGATCCTGGCCGCGGCGGACGCGGTGGGGGCACGGTTCGCCACCATCCCCGTGGATTTGCAAGAGGCCGCCGATCGGGCCGACCACGTCACCATCGCTCAGACGGCGCTGAAGCTGACGGTGCCGGGCATTCCCGATATCTATCAGGGGACGGAGGTCGCATCCCGAACCTTGACCGATCCGGACAACCGACGAGCGGTCGGCTTCGACGACCTGCTGGCCGGCGGCGGGACCGGTGTCGATGCGGTCAAGCTTTCGCTGACACGGACCGTCCTGCGGCTCCGCCGGGAGCGGCCGGAGGCGTTCCTCAATGGTGGATACGACCCCATCGCGGTGCCCGCGGGCCGGCTGGGCTTCGTGCGCGGCGATGCGATGCGGGTGACGGTCTCGCTGGACGGTTCGCCGTTGGACGGCGGCGGCACGATCTGGCCGCCGTCCGCGATGGGCCCGCAGGCGGCGGCGCTCGACTGGTCGGAATGAGCGAGGTCCGCATCCGGCGGGAAGGACGCACGGGGCGGATCACGCTGAACCGGGCGGACGCGCTGAACGCGCTGACGCGCGACATGGTCGTCGCGATCGAACGTGCCTTGCTGGATTGGGCGGTCGACGACGCGATCGCGCTGGTCCTGATCGACGGGGCGGGGGACCGCGCCTTCTGTGCGGGCGGGGACCTTTCGTCGATCCATGCCGCGTTGGTCGCGGGCGATGGTGACGCGGTCAGGGCGTTCTGGCGCGACGAGTACCGGATGAACGCGACGGTCGCCGCCTATCCGAAGCCGGTCGTCGCATTCCTGCACGGCCTTACGTTGGGGGGTGGCGTCGGGCTGGGATGTCATGCCTCCCATCGGATCGTCGACGATACCTCCCGCATCGCGTTGCCGGAATGCGGCCTTGGCCTGGTGCCGGACGTCGGATCGTCACGGCTGCTGCGGCGGGCGCCGGGTCGGATGGGCATGTTCCTGGGGATCACGGGACGCCCGATGGCGGCGGCGGATGCCGTATGGGCGGGGTTCGCCGACACGTACGTCCCGGGCGGCTGGGACGGACTGAAGGACGCGCTGTCCGATGGCGGCGACGTCGCGATCATCGAAGGTGTGCCTGCGGATGGCGGAACCCTGGCTGGATTGCGGGCGGAGGTCGATGAACTGTTCCTGGCCGCGTCTCTGGGCGATCTGGCCCGATTTCTGGTCCGGGCCGACGGTCCGGCGGCCCGGATCGTGCGGACGGCGCTGGACCGGAACGCGCCCCTGGCGATGGCCTGCGCCTTGGCGATCCAGGGGCGCTTGAACCCCGATGCCGGCATCGTTCCATCGCTCGACCTCGAATATCGCTACGTAGCCCGCATCGCGGGTGGCCGCGACTTCGCCGAAGGCATCCGCGCGCGGCTGATCGATCGCGACGACGCACCCAGGTGGGATCACGCGGGGCCGGACGCCGTGACGGAGGGGGAGGTTTCCGCCATGCTGCGACCGTTGCCCCCGGGCGAGGGATGGGGGGCAGCGACCGAGATGGGAGAATGGACATGAAGATCGGGTTCATCGGGACGGGCAAAATGGGTGCCCCGATGGCGCGCAACCTCGCACGGGCGGGGCATTCGGTCACGGGGTTCGATCCCCAGGCGGCGATGCCCGGGGGCGTGGCGACGGCCGACGACGCCGCCGCGGCGGTTCGCGGGGCCGAGGTGGTGGTGACGATGTTGCCGAAGGGCGATGTCCTGCGCTCGGTCGCGGACACGGTTGTGCCGGCGATGGCCCCGGGCGCCGTCCTTGTGGACTGCTCGACCGTCGACATCGAATCGGCCCGCGCGGTCGCAGCGCTGGCCCGTACCGCCGAGATCGGGTTCCTCGACGCGCCCGTGTCGGGCGGGACCGTGGGAGCGGATGCCGGGACGCTGACCTTCATGGTGGGCGGGGCGTCGGACCATCTCGACCGCGTCCGTCCGCTGTTGGAGGCGATGGGATCGCGGGTGGTCCATTGCGGTGCCGTGGGCGCCGGGCAGGCCGCGAAGCTCTGCAACAACATGATTACGGGCGCCACGATGGCCGTTACCTGCGAAGCCTTCGCGCTGGCAAATGCGTTGGGGTTGGACGAGGCGCGGTTCTACGACGTCGTATCGACCTCGTCGGGGCAGAGCTGGTCGACGACGACGAACTGCCCCGTGCCCGGCGTGGGTCCCGAATCGCCCGCCGACCGGGACTATGCCGCCGGGTTTGCGGTGTCCCTGATGCTGAAGGACATGACCCTGGCGGTGGAGGCCGCGAAGACGGTCGGGTCGCCCGTGGCGACCGGCGAGACCGCCCTGCGGGCGTACCGCGATCTGGCGGACGGGGGCGAGGGCGGGCGCGACTTCTCGGCGCTGCTGCCCCGCTTCAAGTCGATGCGTGGGAAGCAGTGATCGCGATGGGGGGAAGTGGCGCGGTTGACGGGGCTCGAACCCGCGACCCCCGGCGTGACAGGCCGGTACTCTAACCAACTGAGCTACAACCGCGCGTGAGCGGGCGGATACCGAAGGGTCGCGGGGGGGTCAATGGGTGATCTCGGGGAAAAAGGCCGACCGCGCCGGGGCTCCGATTCAGACGTAGGCGGCCACACGGCGCAGGCGCAGGACGATCTCGTCCAGCTCGTCGGACTGCTCGGGGGTGATGGCGGGGCCCAGCTCCTGACGGGCGAGGAGGACGAGCATTTCGGCGCAGTCCAGCGCCAGCCAGCCCGACAGGGTGGCGGATTGATTGGCGACGTCGCGGATCGCCTCCTGGATGGCGGTGCGGAGGTGGACGGATTCCTGATCGGTCAACATTGGTCTAGGGCTCTTGGGAGGTGCGGCCGGGCGTTCGCACAGCACGATGAATAAGGTGGAGACAGTGGGGGATGGGCCGATGGCCGAACGACTATGCGTGATAACGGGCGCCGCACGCGGCATCGGTCTGGCGACGGCGCAGCAGATGGCCGCTGCCGGAAGCACGGTGGTGATGGTCGATATCGACGGCGACGCGCTGGCCGTTGCGGCCGGGACGGTTCCGGGAAGCGTGGCGCTGGTGCGCGACGTCGCCGAGCCCGGAGACGTCGATGCGATCGCGCAGGAGGTCGAGGCGCTGGGCGGCCGCCTGCACGCGTTGGTGAACAATGCCGGCCTGGCGGATTTCGGCCCCCTCGCGGAGACCACGGCGGAGCGGTGGCATGCGGTGATGCGAACCAACCTGGATGGGCCGTTCCTGATGACCCAGGCCGTGCTGCAGGCCCTGAAGGCCGCGCGCGGCGCGGTGGTCAACATCGCGTCGATCAGCGCGCTGCGGGCGTCCACGCTGCGGGTCGCGTACGGCACGTCGAAGGCGGCGGTGGCGCATCTGACGCAGCAGCAGGCGGTCGAGTTGGGCGAGTTCGGCATACGCGTGAACTGCGTTTGTCCGGGGCCGGTCCGAACGAAGCTGGCGATGGCGGTCCACACGCAGGAGATCATCCACGCCTATCACGATGCGATCCCGCTGGGACGGTACGGACGAGAGCCAGAGATCGCGGAGGCGATCGTCTGGTTGTGCTCCCCCAAGGCAAGCTACGTCACGGGGCAGCGCCTGTCGGTCGATGGCGGGTTCGAGGCCACGGGAATCGGTCTGCCCGCGCTGCGACGCGCCACGAACGGTGCGTGATCCCGATGTCCAAACCTTCGTCTGCATGCTGCGGATTTAGGCGCGCATGAAGGTTCCGTCTGTCACGCAGTTGCGGGACAACCCTTGGTTGCAAGGGCAATCGGTCAGGTGGGCAGGATCAGGCCCGCGCCCACGCCCTTGATCGCGGCGGTCGTCCTGTCCGCCACGCCGAGCTTGTCGAAGATGCGCCGGACGAGGGTGTCGACCGTGTGGCGCGACACCCGAAGGATGTCGGCGATCACCGCGTTGGACTTGCCGCGTGCGATCCATCCCAGGACCTCGCGCTCGCGCGCGGTCAGGGACGCAGCCGCGCGGGCGTCGTCCGGCACCATCTCACAATAGCGCAGGTGGGCGATCTGCGCTGCGCATTTCAATTCGAATATCATGGCGTCCGAGAGCGCGGGGCGCCGACCCCCGAAGCCGAGGCCCACGTATCCGTTGCGCAGGTTCGGTCCGACGACCTGCATGCTGAGGCCGTCGCCCAGATCGGCGGCCTCCAATCGGCGCAGCATCGCCTCCTCGGCGCCGGTCAGTTCGACGAGATGCCGGATGTCGTTCCAGAAGAAGGGGCGGGTGGTTCGCGCCGCGAGCGCGACGATCGGATCGTGCTCGAACAGGTGGTCTTCGAGGTAATGGGTGACCCAGTCGGCCGGGAAGCCATGTGCTTTTATCCCTGTTTCCGTCAGGACACCCTGCATGCGTCCCTGGCGGAAGTGGTGATAGCTGACCATCGGGATGTCGTCGTCGGCATAGAACGCGATCACCACGTGCCACAATTCCTGGGGGTCCCGCGCTTCGGCGGATCGTGCGGCGAAGTCAGACAGAGCCGAATCCGACATGTGCGCCCCCTGGGACGGCATGGTGGGTGGTGAGGGGCTCGAACCCCCGACATCCTCGGTGTAAACGAGACGCTCTACCAACTGAGCTAACCACCCGCGCCTCCACGATAGACCGGGGACCGGGTGTGCGGCAAGTCGGCGCGGCTTGCCGCATCGGATGGGTCTGCGTATCGAAGGGCTTCGCTTCCGGACCGAGGGGCCCGCCCGTGACCATCCATTCCGACCTCGCCGCCGCCATCGGCAACACCCCCCTGATCCGCCTGAACGGCCCCAGCACGGCCACGGGGTGCGAGATCCTGGGCAAGGCGGAGTTCCTGAACCCCGGGCAATCGGTCAAGGACCGCGCGGCCCTGTACATCATCCGCGACGCGGTCGCCCGGGGGGCGCTGCGACCCGGGGGCACCATCGTGGAGGGGACGGCGGGCAACACGGGCATCGGCCTGTCGCTGGTCGGCGCGTCGATGGGGTTCCGGACCGTGATCGTGATTCCGGAAACGCAGAGCCAGGAAAAGAAGGACATGCTGCGGCTGGCGGGTGCGGAGCTGGTCGAGGTGCCGGCGGCTCCGTACCGGGACCCGAACAACTACGTCCGCTATTCCGGGCGCCTGGCGGAGGCGTTGGACCGGACCCTGCCGAACGGGGCCATCTGGGCCAACCAGTTCGACAACACGGCCAACCGGCAGGCCCACGTGGAGGGGACGGGCCCCGAGATCTGGGAGCAGACGGGCGGCCGGGTCGATGGGTTCATCTGCGCCGTGGGGTCCGGCGGCACGGTCGCGGGGGTGGCGGAGGTGCTGCAGCCTAAGGGGGTGAAGGTGGGGCTGGCCGATCCGATGGGGGCCGCGCTCTACAGCTTCTATACGACAGGCGAGATGGCGTCGGAGGGCAGCAGCATCACCGAAGGGATAGGCCAGGGGCGGATCACGGCTAACCTGGAAGGGTTCTCGCCGGACTTCGCCTGCCGGGTGGACGACGCGACGGCGGTGTCCATCGTGTTCGACCTGCTGGAACATGAGGGGCTGTGCCTGGGCGGGTCGTCGGGGATCAACGTCGGAGGCGCCATGGCGATGGCGCGCGACATGGGGCCGGGCCATACGATCGTGACGATCCTGTGCGACTACGGGACGCGGTATCAGTCGAAGCTGTTCGACCCCGCCTTCCTGCGGTCGAAGGACCTGCCAGTGCCCGCGTGGCTGGATCGCGCGCCCACCGACCTGCCGGACGTCCGCGCCTGACGCGTCATGCTGCGGTGCGGCGTAACTTCGCCTCGTGACGGGCGGGGCGATCGGTTCGGTGCCATCAGTCTGACCGGGAGCGCGGAACGGCGCAAGCGGGGCGATGATCCAGGCGAGAAAGGGCTGTGGGGGAGGTGGACCGTCGGACCATGCCGCCTGCGGTCCGTCGGCGGGCGGGCAGGGCGCGTGTCTGCGGAGCGTCTGCCCTGCGTCTGCCTTCCGTCGGACGGGAATCGCTTCGGTCGGGATGCGGAGGTCAGGCCAGCGCGGCCCATCCGGCCAGCGCCACCACCGCCACCATCGCGGTCGCCATGCCGACGTTGACGCCCCGTTGCACGCCGGGGGGCAGGTCCATCCGCTGCACCGCGATGCCCGCCCACAGCCAACCCAGGTGGAGGGCCATCCATATCGCGTTCAGGATCGCCAGCTTGACGGCCACCTCCCAGGCGGGGTGCGCGGGTGCGATGGCGAAGCCGGTGAACAGCGTCGTGTTCACCACGTAGGCCTTGGGGTTCAGCGCCTGCAACGCCAGGCCCCCCCGGATGCCCGGCGGGTGGGATGCCGGCGTGAACCGTATCTCGCGCCCCGCGGTCGCGATGCCCCAGGCCAGCCATAGCAGATAGGCGGTGGAGGCGACCAACAGCACCGTTCGGATGCGCGGGTCGGCCAGGGCCGTGGCGGCCACGCCGGTCAGCACGCCCAGGCAGACCAGGTTCGTGCCGACGAACAGCCCGACGAGATAGCGCAGCCCGGCCCGGCGCCCGAACGCCGCGCCCACCCCTGCCAGTGACAGGACGCCGGGTCCGGGCGTGACGATCAAGAAGAAGACCGCCGCCGCGAAGGTCAGCATTCCCGTCGCCGCTCCGCGATGTCCTGCGCCTGGATCGCCAGGCGGGTGACGGCGAAGGGATGGTCACGCTGCGGGTCCCCGAGGGTGGCCGCGAACCACCCGAAGAAGGGAAGGGGGTCGTCGCTGGCGTCGAAGCGTCGGACGCCCGTCGCATCCGTCAGGATGACGTGATCCGCGCCGGGACGGCCGGCGGGATCGACGTACTTCCGAACCTCCAGCGTGCCGGTGGTGCCGGTCGCGAACAGGCGTCCGTCGCCCCAGGCGGGCAGGCCATCGGGCGTGAACCAGTGCAGCAGGATCGTTCCGGTCACGTCGCCCGCGCGCATGGCGATGCGGCCCCTGTCCTGAAAGGGAGGATGTTCCATGCAGTCGACGTCGGCGTATTCGATCGTGGCGTCGTCCGCGCCGGCAAAGTGCAGGACCTGTTCGATCTGGTGGCTGCCGATATCGGCCAGGATGCCGCCGCCCCGGCGGGGGTCCCAGAACCAATCGGGTCGGGTCGCGGCGTTCAGCCGATGGGGAGCGATCAGGGTGATGTCGACCAGGCGACCGATCGCGCCGTCCCGGATCAGCCGCGTGGCGCGCGTGACGGACGGGACTTCGTAGCGTTCGGAGAAGTCCACCTCCCACCGTCTGCCGGTCCGGGCGCAGGCGTCGCGGATGCGGTCGAGGTCGGGAAGCGTCAGGGCGCCGGGTTTGTCGGACAGGACGTGCTTGCCCGCCGCCATCGCGCGGACGGCGAGGGCGGGTCGGTCGGCCGGGACCGCCGCGGTCAGGATCAGGTCTATGTCCGGATCCGCCAGGATCGCGGTCGCGTCGCGGCGCGGCAGGTCCGGGAAGCGGTCGCGCCAGCCGGGCAGGGTTCCCGGCTCGCCGTCGGTGGCCCAGGCGACCAGCGTCCCGCCGGCATCGACCATGTGGGCCGCCATCGTGTAGATGTGCCGGTGGTCGATGCCCACGACCGCCATGCGGGGGCCGGTCACGTCGCGCGGCCCCGTTCGCGCCACCAGATCACGAGGCCCGAGGCCGCGATCACGATGGCGCCGATCACGGACCACAGGTCCGGCAGGGTGCCGAAGACCAGCCATCCCGCCGCGGCCATGTAGATCAGGAAGCTGTAGCTGAACGGCATGAGGACGTTGGCGGGCGCGTATCCGTGGGCCAACCCGAAGAAGTGGTGCCCCAGCCAAGCCGCCGCGCCGATGAGGAACAGCAGCCCCCAATCCAGCGCGGTGGCGGGGTTCTCCCATGCCAGGAACGCGGCGGGCGCCAGCGCGATCGTGCCCACCAACCCGGCATAGAGCTGCATGGTCCGGGGGGCGGCCTCCCCCGAGAGGCGGCGGGTCAACAGCGAGAAGAGCGCGAGCGCGGTCGCCGCCGTCAGGGACAGCAAAGTGGCCGGATGGAACGCCGCGCCCCAGGGACGCACGACGACGAGGACGCCCAGGAAGCCCACGAGGATCGCGCCCCAGCGCCAGGGCCCGACTCGTTCGCCCAGAAGCGGCACGGCCAGCGCGCTGACGATGATCGGGCTGGAGAACATGATCGCCGCCACCACGGTCAGGTCGAGATAGGTCAGCGCCACGAAGTTGCAGAGCGTCGCCGTCAGCAGCAGCGCGCCGCGGAGGAGCATCCACAGCGCCTGGCGGGCGGGCGCCGTGAACCCGGAATGGTCGCGGCCCATCATCGGCCCCGTGGACAGCGCGAGATGCGTGCCGAATCGCATGAAGGCCAGCTGCAGGACCGGCAGGCCCGCCGCCGTCAGCCAGGCGACGGACACGTCCGTGACGCTGAAGAGCAGATAGGCCACGAGCATCAGCGCGATGCCCCGGCCCGGGTCGTGGACCCGTCTTCGGGCCAGGGGACTGACGAAGGCGGCCAGGGTTCAGTCCCCGGACCGTTTCGCGAAGCGGTCCGCGTAGAAGTCGACCATCTGCGGCACCAGATCGTCGCCGCGTCCCCCGTCGATCGCTGCGTTAAGCGCGGCGTCCGCGCAACCCGACATCACGCTGTCCGCCCCCAGATCGTCCGCCATCCGGCGGTAGTAGCCGACGTCCTTTGCGGCGTTCCTGATCGTGAAGGCGAGGTTCTCGGGGTCGCCGTCCACCGCATAGGCCTTGATGAAGTCCATCATGCCCGATCGGAGCGGACCCGCGGACATGACGTCGTACAGGGACTGCCGCTCGATGCCCGCGCGATCGGCCATGGCGAAGGCCTCCGCCATCGCGTTGGCCGTCGTCATGGCGAAGAAGTTGTTGATCAGCTTGATCGTGTGGCCCGACCCGACCGGGCCCAGGTGGAACACGTTCTCGCCCAGGTCGTCCAGGAGGGGGCGGACGCGATCGAAGGCGGCGCGGTCGCCCGACGCCATGATGTTGAGCTGCCCCTCGCGCCCGTGGGAGGGCGTGCGGCCCAGGGGCGCGTCGAGATAGGCGGCGCCCGCGCCCTCCACCTCCGCGGCGAGGGTCTTGGACGAGGCGGGCAGGGAGGTGCCGAAGTCGATCACGGTCGCGCCGCTGGACAGACCCGCGATCACGCCGTCGTCGCCGCGCATCCGTCCTTCGACGTGGTCGGACGTGCCCATGCACAGCATCACGACGTCGGACGCCTCCGCCAGCTCGCGGGCGCTGCCGGCTTCCGCGGCGCCGCGGGCGGTGGCGGCGTCGAGGCCGGCCCGGTTCGTGTTGCCCAGCACCGTGAGGTCGTGCCCCCGGTCGAGCAGGCGCTGGGCCATCGCGCTTCCCATCAGGCCCAGGCCGATGAATCCGATCTTCGCCATGTCTCAGGCCTCCTGTGTCGCGGTGTCGAAGCTGCGGGTGCGCAGGGCCTTTTGCACTTCGTAGATGGTCTTGCCCGGCGGGGGATGCGGCAGGGGCAGGCGCACGGGCACCGGTTCCAGCCGCGGATGGATGGTGGGCGCGCCGCATAGCATGCGGGCGTCGTATTCCTCGAGCGTGTCGAAGCGCGTGGTGCCGCCGGTGATGGGAAAGGCGTCGGCGGCCATCACCTCGTAGAAGAGGATGCGGCGCGACCGGGTGGATCGGTTCAGCGCGGAGCCGTGGACGATGCGTCCGTGATGGATGCTGATCGACCCCGCGGGCCCCATCAGGGGCACCGCGTCCGCGAGGTCGTAGCCGTCGCGCGCTAGGTCCATCGCGCCCACGAAGTACCCATCCTGGTGGTGGTCGTGGATCGGACCCCTGTGGCTGCCGGGAAAGACCATCAGGGGCCCGTTCTCCGGGCCCATGTCGTCCAGGATCACGCCCACGGCGAGGACGGCGTCGTTGGTGTGCGGATAAAAGGCGAAGTCCTGGTGCCATTCGACGGCGGCGCCGTGCCCGGCCTCCTTCATGTTCAGCTTGGTGGTGTGCAGGCGGAGGTCGGGGCCGATCAGGTCGCGGACCGGCGCGAGGATCAGGTCATCGAACATCAGCTCGCGGAACACGTCCGAATGGAGGTGGGGCAGCTTGATCCGGCGCACGCGCGGTTCGTCCGGCGTGTGGCTGTCCTCCAGGTCCAGCTCGTCCGTCCCGGCGGAAAGGCCGCGGGCCTTGGCCGTATAGCGGTCAATCTCGGCGTGAAGCCGGGGCAGGACGTCGGCGGGCAGGCGACGTTCCAGGATCACGTAGCCTTCGGTTTCGTACTGGCGCTTCTGCGCTTCGGTCAGGACTTCGGTCACCGCGATCGCTCCTTCCCCCATGCGTGCCGACAGGTCAGCAGGTTCCGCACGGGATGCCAAGGTCGTCGCGATGCATGATCCGGGGTTGCGCCAATCGGGGGCGTCAGGTCGCCGTGGCCTCGATCCGCAGGACGACGTCGAGGTTCGCGCGGCCATCCGCCCCGGTGCATAGCGGTTCGGCCCGGCCCGCGATCACGTCGGCGAAGTGCCGCAACTGCCGGGCAAGGGGAACGCCGTCGGGCGCCTCGTGTTGCCGCCGCGTCTGGACGTCGTTCCAGGTCCGTCCACCGGACCAGACGGTGAGCGAGGGGAAGGCGACGGCGCCTTCGGTGCCCGCGATGCGCAGGCTGTCCTGTCCTGACAGGGGGATGTGGGGCGATTCGCCGGTCGCGGCCTCGAACCCCCAGGGCGTGGGGGCGGTGTCGGCATAGGCGATCGTCGCGGTTGCCCCCGACGCGAACCGCAGGACCGCGCCACCGGATTCGGGGCGCGCGGCGGCGCGACGGACGGCGTTGGAGCCGAGGCCGACCACGTCCGCGACCTCGCCCAGCAGCATCCGCAGCATGTCGACGTCGTGGATCAGGTTCTGCTTGATCGGCGCGCCGTCGATGCCCGTGCGCCACGGCACATCGAAGTAGTCGTCGGGCTTGCGCATCAGCCACATCAGGTTCGCCGTGACCGGCGTGCCGATGGCGCCCCCCGCAACCAGGTCGCGCAGGGCGGCGACCTTCGGGTGGTGGCGGCGGTGGTGGCCCACCAGCAGGCGAGTGCCCGCGCGCGCCGCGGCGGCGATCATCGCGTCGGCCTCCGCCAGGGTGGCGGCGATGGGCTTCTCGACCAAGACGTGCCAGCCCCGGCCTGCGGCCTGCCGCGTCAGGGGCGCGTGGGTCGCCGTGGGCGTGGCCAGCACGATGCCGTGCGCGGCGACGTCGACCGACGCGATGTCCGGGAAGACGGGCGCGCCCCCCGTGTCGCAGGCGGGCGCGGGGTCGACGATGCCCGCGAGGGTCAGGTCGGGATCGTCCCGGATGTGTTGCAGGTGGCGCGACCCGATCAGGCCCGTGCCGGCGAGCAGCAGGCGGGTCGTCACATCACCGCGCCGATCTGCCAGGGCACGAACTCGTGGTCGCCCAGGCCCTGGGCCTCCGACTTCGTCGCCTCGCCGGAGGCCACGCGGAGGAACGCCTCGTAGATCTCGCGGCCCTTCGATTCGACCGTGGCGCCGCCCGTGAGGATGTCGCCGGTGCCGATGTCCATGTCCTCCGGCATGCGGGCGAACAGCTCCGCGTTGCTGGCCACCTTTATCGTCGGCGCGGGCTTGGAGCCGAAGGCGCTGCCGCGGCCCGTGGTGAAGCACACGAGGTTGCAGCCGGACGCGATCTGGCCCGTGACGCTGGCCGGGTCGTAGCCGGGACTGTCCATGAAGCCGAAGCCCTTCGCGGTCACGGGTTCCCCGTAGCGGTATACGCCGGTCAGGGGCGTGGTGCCGCCCTTGGCCGCGGCGCCGAGCGATTTCTCCAGGATGGTGGTCAGGCCGCCCTTCTTGTTGCCGGGGGAGGGGTTGTTGTCCATGCTGCCCCGGTTGCGCGCGGTGTAGTCCTTCCACCATTCGACCCGCTCGATCAGGCGGCGGCCCACGGCCTCCGTCGCGGCGCGGGCGGTCAGCAGGTGTTCGGCGCCGTAGATCTCGGGCGTCTCGGCCAGCAGGCCGCTGCCGCCCTGCGCGACCAGCAGGTCGCAGGCATGGCCCAGCGCGGGGTTCGCGGTCACCCCGGACCAGGCGTCGGACCCCCCGCATTGCAGCGCCACGGTCAGGTCCGCGGCGGGGCAGGGTTCGCGGCGCGCCTCGTTCGCGACCGGCAGCATCGCGCGGACCTTCTCGATCCCCATCTCCACGGTGCGGCGCAGGCCGGCGACGTTCTGGATGTTCATGACCTGAAAGGCGGGGCCCTGCTTCAGCCCATAGGCGTCGAGCAGCCAGTCGATCTGGTTGATCTCGCAGCCCAGCCCCACCATCAGGACGGCGGCGTGGTTGGGGTGGCGGGCATAGCCCCACATCACGCGTTGCAACGCCTCGAACCCGTCGCCGTCCCCGGCCATCCCGCAGCCGGTGCCGTGGACGAAGGCGGCGACGCCGTCCACGTTGGGATAGGCCGCCAGCTCCTCCGGGCCGAAGGCGTCGGCGATGCGCCGGGCGGCGGTGGCCGAGCAGTTCACCGAGGTGACGATGGCGACGTAGTTGCGCGTGCCCACTCGGCCGTCGGCCCGGCGATAGCCCATGAACGTGTCGCGTCCGGCAGGCGCGGGCGGCGCGCGGTGGTCGGTGCCGAACGCGTAGGCGTGGTCGGTCGGCACGAAGGCCAGGTTGTGCGTGTGGACGTGGTCGCCCGGGGCGATGTCGGCTGCGGCCAGCCCGATCATCTGCGCGTATTTCAAGACCTGCGTACCCGAAGGGATGGGTGCGGTGGCGATCTTGTGGCCGGAGGGGACGAGCCCGGTCGTGCGCACGGCCTCGACCGGATGGCCGGCGGGCAGGGCGCGGGTGGCCGTCACGACGTTATCGCGGGGCGAGAGGCGGACGAAGCTGGGGGTGTCAGGCACGGGTCGATCGTTCCGGTTCGGGTTGCTGCATGTCGGCGGCGGGGTCGTGGCGGCGTTCCTCGGCCGGGTCGCCATGGGCGGGACCGCATCAAAGCGCGTCTTCGAACGCCTCCACCATCACGCGCCACCAATCCACGCTGTCGGACCAGTTCTGCGGCGTCACCCCGCCGTGGAGGTTGACGCCGTATTCGAGGATCGGATCGCCCTCCGCGTCGACATAGGCGCGGCCCAACAGCTTGTCACGGTTCCATCCGTTGACGAAGGTCGCGGACGGCGCATCGGCCGCCGCGTAGGCGGAGGTGAACACGACCACGTCGCAATCCGCCCCGTCCGAGCAACCGAAGAAGTAGAGTTGCGTGGGCCCGATGCCGATGTCGTCGATGACGATCAGCGGGTCCCCCACGCTGTCCTGCGACAGCTGCGCCGAATATCCATCGGCCACGATGACGCCTAGCAGGGCATCGGGATCGCGGGCGTCGATCACCTGCGCCACGGCAGGGCCCGCCGCGAGGTGGCCGGCGGCGATCCCGGCCGCGATGGCGGAGCGGAGGGTCAATCGAGCAGGACCTCGACGATGGGCGGCCAGATCAGCAGGACCGAAAGGGCCAGGATCTGGATGCAGATGAAGGGCAGGAAGCCGCGGAAGATGTCCGTCAGGCTGATATGGGGCGGCGCCACCGACTTGAGGTAGAAGGCGGCCGGCCCAAAGGGGGGCGACAGGAAGCTGACCTGCATGTTCATGCAGAACAGCACACCGAACCAGACGGGCAGGTAGCGGGGGTCGAGGGTGCCGAGGAACCCGATCTCCTCGATCGGAAGGCGCTGCACGATCGGCAGGAAGACCGGGATGATCAGCAGCACGATGCCGACCCAGTCCATGAACGCGCCCATGAAGAGCAGGATCACCATCATGGTCAGAAGGATGCCCATGGTCGGCAGGTCCGAGGAGGTGATCAGGTTCGCCACGTAGGTCGGCCCCCCCGCGATCGTGTAGGCGCCCGCGAGGGTCGCGGCCCCGATGGTCACCCAGATGATCGTGCCGGTCGACTTCAAGGTGCGCATCAGGCTGTCCCAGACCAGCTCGACGTTCGCCTCGCCCCGGAAGACGCTGATGACGAAGACCGCGACGACGCCCATGGCGGCGGCCTCGGTGATGCCGCTGATGCCGCCGTAGATCGACCCCATGACCACGCCGATCACGACGATGGGCGCGACGAGGCCCTTGCCCATGTTCCAGCCGGTCACGGCCCGCGACCGGCCGAAGACGAAGAAGATCAGGCCCAGGAAGATCGCAAGGGCGATGCCCACCTGCCAGACGTGCTCGGGCTGGCCCAGGGCGATGGGGTCGACCCCTTCCTCGACCGCGTTCTGTCCGGTGAGGGTGAAGAACAGCGCGCGCAGGAACAGCGCGGTGGCGAAGCCCGCGCCCAGGATCGACAGGAAGGCGCCGAACAGCTTGCCCTTCTCGGCCCCCTTGGGCTGTGCGTGATGCTCCGCCAGCTCGGCTTCCGCGACGCGCAGCGATTCCTGGAGGCGCTCGACCTCGGCCGGATCGAGGCGGGCCATCACGCCGTCGCGCCCGTCGGTCAGGCGTTCGAGGTCCCGTGCCGCTGCGTCGCGTCGGCGGGCGAGGCCGTCTTCGGGCAGGGGGGCCAGGGCCGGGTTCAACTGCGTGCGGATGACGATGTAGACGATGATGAACGACGCGAGCATGAAGCCGGGCACGAAGGCCGCGGTGAACAGCGCGACGATGCTGGTCTCGGTGATGAGGCCGTAGATGATGAGCACGATGGACGGCGGGATCATCGTCCCGAGCGAGCCCGACGCGCAGATCGTGCCGATCGCGAGGTTCTGGTCGTAGCCCAGACGGAGCATCTGGGGCAGGGCGATCAGGCCGAGGAGCACGACCTCGCCGCCGATGATGCCGGACATGGCGGCCATGATGACGGCCATGATCGACGTGACGATGGCGATGCCGCCCCGAGTGCGGGACAGCCATACGTTCAGCGACGAATACATGTCCTTCGCGATGCCCGACCGTTCCAGCAGCGCGGCCATGAAGATGAACAAGGGGATCGAGATCAGCACGTAGCTCGTCAACGTGCCATAGACCTTCTGCGCCAGGATGTTTAGCGGCCCAGTTCCGAAGCGGCCCGTGAGGATGCCTTCCCCGAACTCCCACGGTGCGTAGAGCAACACCGGCTCGAACTTCATAACCAGGACCAGCACCGCCAGAATGGCGGAGGCGAAGCCGAGCGGCATTCCGATCGCGAGCAGCAGCATAAGCGCGATCAGCAGGACCAGCGAGATCGTTCCGACGTCCATGTCAGCGTCCTTCCCCGACCTGTTCGCGCAAGCGGCGCAACTCGTCCTCGTCGATGTCGTCGGCGGCCGTGTGGATGCCGGGGTCGCGGTTCCAGTCGCGGATCAGGTTCGCGATGGCCTGCAACGCCACCAGCGTGACGACGATCAGCACCATCGACTTCATCGTGGCCGGGATCGGCGGATCGAAGGCGGTGCCGAACGTTTCCCAGCGGGCGAACTTGGCCGCCGCCTCGCCGTAGCCGCCATAGAACAGGAAGAAGGCGAAGGCGACGATCAGGAGTGTGGAGACGATGTCGAACGTCCGCTGCACCCAGCGCGGACACACGTCGTAGAGAAGGTAGATCCGGATGTGGCTGCGCTGCTGCATCGCGTAGAGACCGGACAAGAGGAAGATGAACACCGCCAGCCACAGCGACATCTCGTTGGCCCACAGGGTCGGGGCCTCGAACGCGTAGCGCAGGATGACCTCGTAGAACATGACGCCCACGAGGATGGCGATCAGCATCATGGCGATGCGGCCGATGAAGACGGACAACCGGTCCCCGACCGAGAAGTCCTCCCATTCCATCGATGCGCGGCGGACCGTGGCCACGCCCCACGCGAAGATCAGCGGCGCCACCACGAGGGCGATCCAGTCCAGGACCTGCGGCGAACCATAGCGGCGCAGCAGCGCGGCTTCGGTGCGTTCGTCGCCCGGCAGCGTGATCAGATAGGCCGGACCGTTCCAGACGACCCATCCGAAGACGAGGATGAAGAGGAGGGGCACGATCCATTCGACTGGCCGGACGACGGGCTCCGTCCGCGGGACCTGATGCACTTCGGTCATGTCGGATCCTTCCGTGCCCCTGGTTGCGGACGGGCCCGGCGAAGGGCCCGTCCCGATCGCCCGTCGGGCGGTCAGTTGGAGTCGGACACCAGACCCAGCTGGTCGAGATAGGTCAGATGCGCATCGACCAAGGCTTCCGCCTCGGGCGTGGTGGCGAACTCGGGCCATGTGGATTGCGCGGCGTCCCGGAACGCCTGCAGGTCCTCGGGCGACCATTCGTAGATGTTCACGCCCTCGTCGCGCAGGTTCGCGACGGCTTCCGCATTCTTCTGCTCGAACGTCAGGGCCGTGCGCAGCGCCAGGCTCTCCATCGCGGTGTTCATGATCGCGCGGTGGTGTTCGGGCATGCCGTCCCAGACGGCCTTGTTGCAGGCCAAGTGGTCCGACGGCATCGAGTGGAAGCCCGGATAGTTTGTGTGTTTGCCGATGTCGTAGAGCCCGAGCCCCTGGTTGTTGGCGATGCCCGACGCGTCGGCGCCGTCGATGATGCCGGTTTCCAGCGCGGTGAAGATCTCCGTGAAGTCCATCACGATGGGCGAAGCGCCGAGCTTCTCGAAGATGCGTGTCTCCATCCCCGGGGGCGAGCGGAACTTCCAGTTCTGCAGATCGTCGATGCCCGAGAGCGGCGCGGTCGAGACGAGGCTTTCCTGGCCGTAGACCCACCAGCCGATCAGCTGCATGTCGTACTGGTTGTACAGGTCCTGAGCGGCCTCGAGGCCACCGCCGTAGTAGAGCCACGACAGCTGCTGGTAGGGCGTGTCGTAGCCGCCCATGATGTCGCCGACGAACTGGAAGGCTGGGTTCTTGCCGGTCTGATAGGCGCCGCCCGTCATGTCGCAATCGAGGATGCCGGAGGCGGCGGCGTCGAACGTTTCCGTCGGGCCGACGACGGAGGCGGAGAAGAACGGCTCGATCGTGATCTCACCGTTCGACATGGTCTGGACCTTGTCGAAGAACTCCTGCGCCAACTGACCGGACACCGTTTCCGGAGCATAGTGCGTCTGGATGCGCAGGGTCGTGCTGTCCTGGGCCATGGCGGCGCCGGTCATCAGCGTGGACGCGGCCAGCGCCGCGGTCAGGGTCTTTCTCATCGTATCCTCCCGTGCGCGGAGGATGATCCCGACGCCGACCCTCCTGCCGGTGCCGTCCCCTCCGCTGACGCGGAAAGCCTAGGCGTGGGCCATCGGGGATGCCAAGCCCTTTCTCACGTCAACCCGTTGCGCTCCTTCAACTCGAGGAACAGGGCGGAGTGGTCCAGGTCGCCGCCGTCCATCGCGTCCCGCAGGTGCTTGAACCGGTCGTTCACCGCTTCCACCGCGGGAAGGGTCAGCGCGTGGGCGCGCGCCTCCTCCAGCACGTTGTCGAGGTCCTTGATCTGGAACTTGGTCAGCCCGCCTGGCACGAAGTCCCCCTCCGTCATGCGCGCGCCATGCTGCTGCAGGATCGTCGAATCGGCGAACCCACCCTTCAGGGCCGCCCGCACGGCGGCGGGGTTAGCGCCACCGCGTTCGAGCAGCAGCATCGCCTCGGCGACCGCACCGATTGTGCAGGCGACGATCGCCTGATTCGCCAGCTTCGCCAGCTGTCCCGCGCCGACGGGACCGACATGGACGGGGTTGCCCATCGCCGCCAGCACGTCCCGGACGGCCGCGAACGCGTCCGCATCGCCGCCCGCCATGATCGCCAGCGTCGCGCCCTCCGCCCCCTTGGTGCCGCCGGATACGGGGGCGTCCACGTAGCCGATGCCGCGGCGGGCGAGCGCGTCGGCGTGGTCGCGGGCCTCGGATGGCTTGATGGACCCCATCTCGACCCAGATCGCGCCTTCGGCGAACGCCTCGCGCACGGTGTCCTGCACGGCCGCGCTGGCCGGTCCGTCGGACAGCATCGAGATCACGACAGGCTTGCCCGCCACGGCGACGGCGGGGTCTTCGGCGACCACCGCACCGTCCCCTTCGAGCGCGCGGGCCTTGCCCGAGGATCGGTTCCAGACCGTCACGGCATGCCCGGCTCGCAGGAGGTTGCGCGCCATGGGCGCCCCCATCAGGCCGGTTCCCAGCAGAGCCAGTTCGGTCATCGCATTCTCCGTGTTTGCGCCTGCGCCGTGGATGTCCTAGCCATCCCCTCGTCCCGGCGAAAGGGTGCCGTGCCGTTCGGGCGGCGACCCGAAGCGGGACCGGCGCAACGGGGAGGATCACGCCATGGCCGAGCTTCGATCGCGGAAGTGGTTCGACAACCCGGACAATCGCGAGATGACCGCGCTCTACTTGGAGCGCTACCTCAACTACGGCATCACGCGCGAGGAGCTGCAGGGCAACAAGCCGATCATCGCCATCGCGCAGACCGGCAGCGACCTGAGCCCCTGCAACCGGCATCATCTGGAACTCGCGAAGCGGGTCCGCGACGGCATCATCGCGGCGGGCGGCGTGCCGTTGGAGGTGCCGGTCCATCCCATCCAGGAGACGGGCAAGCGGCCGACGGCGTCGCTGGATCGCAACCTCGCCTACCTGTCGCTGGTCGAGACGCTGTACGGCTATCCGCTGGACGGGGTCGTCTTGACGATCGGGTGCGACAAGACCACGCCCGCGCTGCTGATGGCGGCGGCCACGGTGGACATCCCCGCGATCGCCCTGTCCGTGGGGCCCATGCTGAACGGCTGGTTCAAGGGGGAGCGGACGGGCAGCGGCACCATCGTCTGGAAGGCGCGCGAGATGCATGCCGCGGGCGAGATCGACGATGCCGGGTTCATGGAGATCGTGGCGAGCAGCACGCCGTCGGTGGGCTATTGCAACACGATGGGCACGGCCACGACGATGAACAGCCTGGCCGAGGCGCTGGGGATGCAACTGCCCGGAGCGGCGGCGATCCCGGCCCCGTATCGACAGCGGGGGCATGTCAGCTATCAGACGGGGCAGCGGATCGTCGAGATGGTGCACCAGGACATTCGGCCGTCCGGCATCATGACGCGGGAGGCGTTCGAGAACGCGGTCGTCGTCAACTCCGCGATCGGCGGCAGCACGAACGCGCCGATCCACCTGAACGGGATCGCCCGTCATCTGGGGATCGAGTTGACCAACGACGACTGGCAGCGCCTGGGCCATCACGTGCCGCTGCTTGTGAACCTCCAGCCCGCGGGGCAGTATCTGGGCGAGGATTACTATCACGCGGGCGGCGTCCCCGCCGTGATCGGCGAGCTGATGGCCGCGGACATGCTGCCCCACCCGGACGCGCCAACGGTGAACGGCGTGACGGTGGGGGAGAACTACGGCGCGATGCGGTCGCAGCTGCCCGACGTGATCAGATCGGTCGCGGCGCCCCTGATGGACGAGGCCGGGTTCCTAAACCTGTCGGGCAACCTGTTCGACTCGGCGATCATGAAGACGTCCGTCATCAGCGCGGAGTTCCGGGACCGATACCTTTCGAACCCCGACGACCCGCAGGCGTTCGAGGGGCGTGCGGTGGTGTTCGACGGTCCGGAGGACTTTCACGACCGGATCGACGACGAAAGCCTCGGGGTGGACGAACACTGCATCCTGATCATGCGGGGTGCCGGGCCGATCGGCTATCCCGGCGCGGCGGAGGTCGTTAACATGCGTCCCCCCGCCTACCTGCTGAAACGGGACATCCATGCGCTGCCCTGCATCGGGGACGGGCGGCAATCGGGCACGTCCGGGTCGCCGTCGATCCTGAACGCCTCGCCGGAAGCGGCGGCGGGCGGCGGGCTCGCGCTGGTGCGGACGGGGGACCGGATCCGCATCGACCTGAAGGCCGGCACCGCGGACATGCTGGTCGACGCTGCCGAGCTCGACGCGCGCCGCGCTGCCCTGCCGGACCATCCGTTCGCCCCCGAAAGCCAGACCCCCTGGCAGGAGATCTTCCGCGAACGGGTCGAGCCGCTGTCCAAGGGCATGACCCTGCGCGGCGCGGATGCCTACCGCGGGGTGGCAGGCCGGCTGCCGCGCGACAACCATTGACGCCCTTCGGGTCGTCCAGCGAACGAAAACAGGGAGATACATCATGAAGCTCGTGCGCTTCGGCGAACCGGGGGCCGAGAAGCCCGGAATGATCGACCACAACGGCGATCTGCGCGACCTGTCGGACGAGGTCGCCGACATCGCGGCGGAAGCGCTGTCGGCCAAGTCCCTGGAGATCCTGTCGAAGCTCGACCCCATGGCGCTGCCCAAGGTGGAAGGCGAGGTGCGGTTCGGCCCCTGCGTCGGCGGCACCGGCAAGTTCATGTGCATCGGCCTGAACTTCTCGGACCATGCGGCGGAGACGGGATCCGCGATACCCGATCACCCGGTGCTGTTCATGAAGGCGACGTCCGCGATGGGCGGAGCGTTCGACGACGTCGTGCTGCCCCGCGGGTCGGAGACGTCGGACTGGGAGGTCGAGCTGGGCGTCGTGATCGGCGAGCGGTGCAAGTACGTGTCCGAAGCCGAGGCGCTGGACCACGTTGCGGGGTTCTGTGTCTGCAACGACGTGTCCGAACGGACCTTCCAGCGGAAGCGCTCGGGTCAGTGGACGAAGGGGAAGTCCTGCGACACGTTCGGGCCCACCGGACCCTGGCTCGTGACGAAGGACGAGATCGCCGACGTGCAGAAGCTGGGCATGTGGCTGGACGTCAACGGCGAGCGGATGCAGACGGGAAACACCGACACGATGATCTTCACCGTGGCCCAATGCATCAGTCACCTAAGCCAGATGTTCACGCTGCATCCAGGTGACGTCATCAGCACAGGCACCCCTCCCGGCGTCGGCATGGGCATGGCCCCCGAGCGCTACTTGAAGGCCGGCGACGTGATGACCCTGGGCATCGATGGCTTGGGCGAGCAGCGCCAGACGGTGCGCGCCGATGGTTGATCGGATCGCGCTCCTGCAGATCGGGACCATCACGGACCGCATGCGCGACATGCTCGCGGACCGGTTCGAACTGCTTCCCCTCCTGGATCGGGACGATCGCAGCGGCTTTCTCGCCGAGCGGGGGCAGGACATCGCGGCCGTCCTGACGAACGGCCATTACGGCGTGCCCGACGACGTCGCGGCGGCATGCCCGAACCTGAAGGCCGTGTCCTCCTACGGGGTCGGCTACGATGCGATCGACGTGGAGGGGCTGACGGCGCGGGGCATCCTGATCTCCCACACGCCGAACGTCCTGAACGACGAGGTGGCGGTCACGGCCATCCTGCTGTGGCTGGCTTGCTACCGCGGCCTGATCGCGGCCGATGCCCACGCCCGTGGCGGTGCCTGGGAGGACGGGGAGTTCCCGCTCACCCGCTCGCCCATGGAACGCAAGGTGGGCATCCTGGGCCTGGGCCGCATCGGCCAGACCATCGCCGACATGGCGGCCGCCTTCCGGGCGGAGATCCATTATCACGCCCGGTCGAGGAAGGACGTGCCCTTCACCTACCACGATAGCCCCACAGCGCTGGCGGGGGCGGTCGACGTACTGATCGTCATCACCCCCGGGGGACCGGAAACACATCACATCGTCGATGCGGGGGTGCTGGACGCCCTGGGTTCGGATGGCTGCCTGATCAACGTGTCCCGCGGATCGACCGTGGACGAGACCGCGTTGATCGAAGCCTTGCGGACCGGACGCCTGGGCTATGCCGGTCTGGACGTGTTCGAGGCGGAGCCGAAGATACCTCAAGCGCTGAAGGACATGACTGATCGGGTGGTCCTGACGCCGCATGTCGGATCCGCCACGGTGCAGACGCGGCAGGCGATGGGAGATCTGACGGTCCGTAACCTGCTGCAGTGGCTGGATGATGGAACGCTGGAGACCCCTATCCCGGAATGCAAGGGGATGTGACGCGGGCGCGGGTGACGCCAGTTCGACGTCGCCTTACACCCGCCCACCGGGTCGTCAGGCCCGGACGGCGCGTGCTGCGAAGCAACCGGGTTTCGCGTTGTGCAGGTCCACGTGAACGACGGAAGGATCGGCAAACGTCGCATCGAGGCGTTCCGCCACCCCGTCGCCGTCAGCGACGTCCGCCGACGTCATCATGCCGTCGGCGTCGAATGCCCGCAGCGATATGAGGCGGGACCGGATCACGTCAGGCACGACGCCCGGCGCCGGGTGGGCCTGCGCGACGCCTTCGCGGACGAAGATCGCATGTGTCCCATGGTAGGGGGAGCCGGGGGTCAAGTGCGTATGATTGACGAGGACCACCGTTTCGCCGACCTGCGCGTCCTCCAGGCTGACGCGGCACGGGGTGCCGGGATTGGCGTCGACCACCATCCGCCGCGCCCGATGGCGGCGCAGCGTGTCGTCGTCGCATAGGAACAGATGCGCGAAGGGTTCGGGGGACAGGGCTTCGATGCGGAAGGTCATGGTCGGCTCCGATATGATCCCTTGCATCTGAGGCGATGGGCTTCCGAGCGCGACCCGAACCTTGCGCATCCCGTCAGGCGTGGAACCCAGCCGACCTCAGGCGCGCTATCGCCCGCCAGATCGCCCAAGCCAGGAACGCGGCGAACACCCCGAGACCGGCGACGAGCGACAGGATCTGGCCCGCCGTCGCGCCCGTGAAGGTCAAGCTGCCCAATTCGCCGATCCAGACGAGGGCCACGGTGCTGGGTGCCAGGCCCGCGATCGTGGCGATCGCAAAGGGGATCAGCCGGACCGAGGTCAACCCGAGCAGATAGTTCTGCACCGTGAACGGAAGGATGGGCGTCAGCCGCAGCAGGGTGACGAAGACGAGCGCATCATCCCGCACCATGGCGTCCGCGGCCCGAACCCGCGGTCCCCCCAGCCTCGCCATCACGGGGTCCCGCAAGAAGCGCCGCGTCGCCCACCAGGGTCCCAATGCGCCCAGCAACGATCCGAGCAACGCGAGCGGGATGCCCCACCATCCGAACGCCAAGCCCCCCACGACGCTCATTGCGGCGGCTGGCAGGGGCAATGCGACGACCACGACGTAGAGCGCCAGATAGACCAGCCAGCCGATACGGGTGTGGTCCGCCAGCCAACGCTCCAGCGGTTCGACCCAGCCCTGCCAGGGCGTCAACCACATTCCGAGCATCAGGCCGGCGAGCAGCATTGGCCAGACCACCAGGGCCAGGCGATTGCGGAGCGTGTCCATCAGGCGCGATCTAGGGGGGGTGGGGATCGGCCCGCAAGGGAGGTACGCCGTCAACCAGCCCCCTGCGACCCAGAGGCATCATCCGAACGGTCGGGCCGCGCCCATGCGACGAGGACGTCCCGATCCGGCGGCAGGGCGGTCCCCACCCCGTCCGAGAAGGCGCGTAGGGCACCCAGGTTCAGGGAATTGACCCCGACGAGGACGTCGGTCCCCCGTTCCAGCGCCGCCGCGATGGCGGGACGGAAGCCCCGGCCCAGCGCCTCCTGCTTGCCGAACTTGTTGACGATCAGCAGATCGGCCCCGTCCTCCAGCCGGGCCATCGTCGTGCCCACGGCCGCCTCCAGCCCCCTGGGGTCCAACCGGCACCCGCGCGATGCGGCGCCCAGGCTCTGACTGATGCGGAAGGTCGGGCCGTTCGGCAGCACGATCGCATCCATGTCGCACCGTTCCGAGCCGGGCCGCTCGACGTTGACCTGGACGACGCCCGCCAGCCGCAGGCCATGGGCCTGCAGGTCGCGGGCCACGTCGTACAGCAGCGGGTCCAGGTCGCCGCGCCCTTCGGTCTTGGTCCAGGCCAGTCGCATGCCTTCGTTTGACGCGGTGCGCGGGCGGCGTCCAGGCGGCTTGACGGCTCGGGACGTGCCTGGGACACCGGCTGGCATGACCGACTTCCCGCGCATCGAACCGTTGGGCGAGGCCGCGTGGCTGGTTCGCTTCGCCGATCGGCTGGACGACGGGGCGAACCGCGCGTGCCTGGCGTTCCGCGCGGGCCTGCTGACCGATCCGCCCGACAACGTGGCCGAGACGGCATCGTCGCTGGGATCCGTCCTCGTGCGGATGGACGATCCCCGCGGCGCGGATGCGGTGCTGTCGGCATTGGAACGGCGTCTGGCGGATCGCGATTGGCAGGCCGTCCCGTTGCCGCCGCGACGCCTGTGGCGCATTCCCTGCTGCTACGATGGCGATGCCGCGCCCGAGATCGAGGAAGCCGCCGCCCTGGCCGGACTGTCCGTTCCGGATGCGGTCGCGGCACTGTCCACGACCCGGGTTCGCGTGCTGGCCTTGGGTTTCGTGCCCGGCATGCCGTATCTGGGGACCCTGCCGCCCGAATGGGACCTGCCACGACGGAGCGACCTGACCCCGCGCGTGCCGGAAGGGGCCCTTGTGGTCGCCGTTCGTCAGTTGGTCCTGTTCGGCACGTCCTCGCCGACGGGTTGGCGTCAGGTCGGTTTGACGGCCTTCGGGTGCTTCCGGCAGGACAGGGATCCCCCCATCGCCCTGCGGGCCGGCGACGAGGTGGTCTTCCCCGCGATCGATGCCGAACATCTGACCGACCTGCAGGGGGCCGCCGATGGTCTGGGTGGTTCGGTCGCTGAGGATCTGGAATGATCGAGATCCTCGCATGCGGACCCCTGACGACGGTACAGGACGCGGGTCGTCCGGGCCATCTGTCGCTGGGCTTGGCCCGGGGCGGCGCGGCGGACCGCCAGGCGCTGCTGGACGCCGCGGCTCTCCTGAGCGGCGTCGCCGCGCCGGGGATCGAGAGCGCAGGCGCGCCGTTGCGGTTGCGGCCCGATGTGGATTGCACGATCGCCCTGACCGGCGCGCCCATGCGGGTCACGGCGGGGGGCAAGCCGTTGGGGTGGCACGCGTCGCATGTCGTCCAGGCAGGGATTGTGCTGGACCTGAAGCCTTCGGGGGAGGGGGTCTATTCGTATATCCACGTCGCGGGCGGGCTGGACGTCCGTCCGGTGATGGGGAGTGCCGCGGCGCATCTGATCGCAGGCATCGGGGCGGCCCTGCATCCCGGCGACCGCCTTCGGATACGCGCGCCCGCCACACCCGCGGCCGCGACCCTCGTACGCCCCGACGATCGGTATGCCGGGGGAACGCTGCGCTGCGTGGCGACGCCGCAGACGGCGTTGTTCCGGAAGGCTGACCTCGATCGGTTCGAGGGGACAGCGTTCACGCGTGCGACGCAGGGGAACCGCCAGGGGATCAAGCTGGACCCGGCGGGAGCGGGTTTCGCTACGGAAGGACAGCTCAACCTCCTGTCCGACTTCGTCCTGCCCGGGGACGTCCAGATGACCGGGGACGGCATCCCTTATATCCTGGGACCCGAATGCCAGACGACCGGAGGATATCCGCGGATCGCGCACGTCGTCACCGCCGACCTGCCGCGCGCGCTGCAGGCGCCCCCGGGCGCGGTCCTGCGCTTCGCCTTCGTCGACCTGCCGACCGCGCGCGCTGCGGTCCTGCGCCCGCCCGCCGTCGCCCCGACCTTGCGTGACCCGGCGGCGATGGCGGATCTGTTGTCGTACGACCTGATCGACGGCGTCATCGACGCGAAGGGGGAACCGTGGAGATCGACCTGAACGCCGACATGGGCGAGGGTTTCGGCGACTGGTCCATGGGGGACGACGCGGCGCTTCTGGACGTCGTGACGTCGGCCAACGTCGCCTGCGGGTTCCACGCCGGCGATTGGGACACGATGGCCGCGACCATGGCGCTGGCCCATCGCAACGAGGTGGGCATCGGCGCACATCCGGGCTTTCCCGACCTCCAGGGTTTCGGACGTCGCCGCATGGCGATGTCCCGCGATGCCGTTCGGAACATGGTCGCCTATCAGGTCGGCGCGGCGCGCGGCATAGCGGCGTCCGTCGGCGCGTCCGTTCGTCACGTGAAGCTGCACGGCGCGCTGGCCAACATGGCGTCGGAGGATGCGGACCTCGCCCTGTCCGCCTATGAGGGGGCGCTGTCCGTCGATCCGGACGTGATCCTGCTGGTCCTGGCCGGCACGGCGCAACAGGACGCGGCGCTGACGCTCGGCGCGGTCTGGGCGGGGGAGATCTTCGCGGACCGGGGTTACAACGCCGATGCCACGCTGGTCGCACGGGGCCGGCCCGGTGCGATGGTTCACGACCCGGAGGAGGCCGCGGCCCGCATGGTCCGGTTCGTTCGGGATGGCGCGATCCATGCGACCGACGGGACCCGCATTCCGGCCGCCTGCGACAGCATCTGTCTGCATGGCGACGGCCCGGAGGCGGTGGCCATCGCCCGGGCGGTACGTTCCGCGCTTGAAGCGGCGGGGATGACGCTCCGTCCGATGCGAGGGCGGCGCGGAGAGGGGGTGGGCTAGCGCAGACGCGGTGGTGCGTCGTCGCGCATCTCAATCGTCACGCCCTTCGCCACCTCCGGCAGCTCGATCCGCAGCCCGTGCCGCGCCAACGCGCCGGCCAACGGGTTGCTCGCCGCCACGAAGGTCACGTCGAGCGTTCCGGCCTCCAGCCCTGACAGGGCCAGCGCATCGGATACGGCACGCGCCAATGCGCCCTCCGCCCCGTCGACGGGATCGACGAAGGCCATGAGATGGGCTCGCGTGCCCCCGTCGTACACGGCACCGGCGAGGTACGCCGATCGCGCGAGCCCCGCCATCGCTCCCAGCTTACCATCCAGCGCACGCAGGAGCGCGTCGGGCAGGTCGCCGGGTGGCGTGATCGTCTCGATCGTCGCGGCCTCCTCCGCGGGGCCGGACGACAGCGTGTCGACCAACCAGGCGAGGGCATCCGCTTCGATGAGCTGTGCCGATGGCGCGTCGCCCAGGTTCAATCCCAGGCCCAGGCCCTGGTCCGACAGCAATCCCGCCAGCATCCGACCCGAAAGCGTGGCGGTCGCTGCCTCCGCGCCGGCGAAGGCGGCTAGCCGATCCGCCCGATCGAAGGCCAGCGCGTAGGTCCCGCCCTCCAGGTCGAACAGGTACGGGGTGACCCCGTCGGCATCGGCGTCGCCGTCAAGCCAAAGGGACAGTTCCGCTTCCGCCAACCGCGACCAGAAGGCCAAGCGATCCGCCGGCTCCCCGGAGGCTTCGGCTGCCGAATGGGCTTGGTCCAGGGGGGTGTCGTTCACTGGTCCCTCCGTGGTTCAGCCCAGGGCGTCCGCGATGGCGGCCTGCAGGGCGGGCACCGTTTCCTGCGCGAACCAGGGATGCTTCGCAAGCCAAGCGGTGTTCCGCCAGGACGGATGCGGCAGGCACCAGACCCGCGGCGCAAGCGTTCGCCAGTCGCGCACACGGTCGGTGACACGGCCCTTCCCCAGATGCCACGCCTGCGCATAGCCCCCGATCAGCAGGGTCACGGGAACGTCGCCCACATGCGCCAGCGCGGCCTCACGCCAGAGTCTTGCGCAGACCTTCGGGGGCGGTATGTCGCCTCCGGCCGCGTCGTATCCGGGAAAACAGAACCCCATCGGCACGATCGCGACGTTTCGCCTGTCCCAGAACGTGTCCTCGTCCACCCCCATCCATTCCCGGAGCCGCATGCCCGACGGGTCGTCGAAGGGCTTTCCCGACAGATGAGCGCGCATGCCGGGTGCCTGACTCGCGACGAGGATCTTGGCGTGCGACGCGAACCACACCACGGGTGCGGGTTCGTGACGGGTCTTGGTCGCCGCGAACCGGTCCGCGCAATGGCGGCAGGCGCGGATCTCGTCGGGGATGGCCATGCGCGGAAACCTAGGAGCCGCTCCTCCGACGCCCACCCCGGTGGACCACAGGATCGCATTGGAATAGGCGCCGTTCGAAGCGGTCGATAGCTCAGCCATTTCCCGTTCAAAGGGTACCCGCACCCCGTTGACACTCCGCCGCACCCTCCATAGCTAGCGCTCCGTTGGCACTCCCCCCGGGTGAGTGACAATTGGGAATGTAAGGCAACGAGAGGCTGACAATGGCTTTCACACCGCTGCACGACCGCGTCCTGGTCCGTCGCATCGAATCCGACGAGAAGACCAAGGGCGGTCTGATCATCCCCGACACGGCCAAGGAAAAGCCCGCCGAGGGCGAGGTCGTGTCCGTGGGCGAGGGTGCACGCAAGGACAGCGGCGAACTGATCCCGATGACCGTGAAGGCGGGCGATCGGATCCTGTTCGGCAAGTGGTCCGGCACCGAGGTCACCATCGACGGTGACGAGATGCTCATCATGAAGGAGTCGGACATCCTGGGCCTGCTGTAAGGCGCCCGTTTCCCCGACCCCTCCATCCAACGAAATCAAGTTTAGGAGAAGATCATGGCCGCGAAGGACGTGAAATTCGATACCGACGCCCGCAACCGTATGATCAAGGGTGTCAACACCCTGGCCAACGCCGTGCGCGTCACCCTGGGCCCCAAGGGCCGCAACGTCGTGCTGGACAAGTCGTTCGGCGCCCCCCGGATCACCAAGGACGGTGTCTCCGTCGCCAAGGAAATCGAACTGGAAGACAAGTTCGAGAACATGGGCGCGCAGATGGTCAAGGAAGTGGCCCAGCGCACGAACGACGAGGCCGGTGACGGGACCACGACCGCCACGGTTCTGGCCCAATCCATCGTCGTCGAAGGCATGAAGGCGGTCGCCGCCGGCATGAACCCCATGGACCTGAAGCGCGGCATCGACCTCGCAACCTCGAAGGTCGTGGCCGAGATCAAGTCGATGGCCCGTGACGTGACCGACAGCGACGAGGTCGCCCAGGTCGGGACCATCTCCGCGAATGGCGAGGCCGAGATCGGCCGGCAGATCGCCGACGCGATGCAGAAGGTCGGTAACGACGGCGTCATCACCGTCGAGGAGAACAAGGGCCTCGAGACCGAGACCGAGGTGGTCGAGGGCATGCAGTTCGACCGCGGCTACCTGTCGCCCTACTTCGTGACGAACGCCGACAAGATGACGGCCGAGCTGGAAGATCCGATGATCCTCCTGCACGAGAAGAAGCTGTCTTCGCTTCAGCCAATGGTTCCGCTGCTGGAATCCGTGATTCAGTCGCAAAAGCCGCTGCTGATCATCTCCGAGGACGTCGAGGGCGAGGCCCTGGCCACCCTGGTCGTCAACAAGCTGCGTGGCGGCCTGAAGATCGCGGCCGTGAAGGCGCCGGGCTTCGGCGATCGCCGCAAGGCCATGCTGCAGGACATCGCGATCCTGACGGGCGGCCAGGTCATCTCCGACGATCTGGGCATGAAGCTCGAGAACGTCACCATCGACATGCTGGGTACCGCCAAGCGCGTGATCATCAAGAAGGATGACACGACGCTGATCGACGGCGCCGGCGAGAAAGCCGAGATCGAGGCCCGCGTTGCCCAGATCCGCCAGCAAATCGAGGAGACGACCTCCGACTACGACCGTGAGAAGCTGCAGGAGCGTGTGGCCAAGCTGGCCGGCGGCGTCGCCGTCATCCGCGTGGGCGGCATGACCGAGGTCGAGGTGAAGGAGCGCAAGGACCGCGTCGACGACGCGCTGAACGCGACGCGTGCGGCCGTCCAGGAAGGCGTGGTCGTCGGCGGCGGCGTGGCTCTGGTTCAGGCGGGCAAGGTCCTTGCCGACCTGACCGGCGTCAACGCAGATCAGAACGCCGGCATCGCCATCGTACGCAAGGCGCTGGAATCCCCGCTGCGTCAGATCGCCGAGAACGCCGGCGTGGATGGTGCCGTCGTCGCGGGCAAGATCCGCGAGTCGAGCGACTCGGCCTTCGGCTTCAACGCCCAGACCGAGGAGTACGGCGATCTGTTCAAGTTCGGCGTGATCGACCCCGCGAAGGTGGTCCGCACCGCGCTGGAAGATGCCGCGTCCGTGGCCGGTCTTCTGATCACGACGGAAGCGATGGTCGCCGACAAGCCGGAGAAGCCCGGTGCCAATGCCGGCGGCGGCGGCATGCCCGACATGGGCGGCATGGGCGGCATGATGTGATCGGCCCGTGCATCCGACTGCGTCGCCCGCCGTGGCGTCGCAAGGTGCACGAACGACCGTGATGCGTGCGAAGGGCCCCGATCGGGGCCCTTCGTCTTTTCCGGATCCAGGACGCAGTCTGGCACTTCGTGCATCGGTGACAATCCGGGCGGGCAGAACGAGGCACCTCGTCGCCAGCAGTAATCGATACAGCCTAGGAAACGGTGTCGCGCAAGGAACCCGCCGACGACCGGTAGAGTGATGGTTTGCGGGACCGGAACTCTAATTGGACCCGTTCGTTCTCCCCAGGACCGCACGTAACCTGTTGATAACACGATGGAGCATACCATGACCCATGATCCCAAGCACCTCGTCGCCGCGGCCGACGTCGCGGGAACGGTCGTTTATGGCACCGGTGACGAAAGGGTCGGCACGATCGACCGGGTGATGATCGACAAGCAGTCCGGCCAAGTCGCCTATGCCGTGATGTCGTTCGGTGGGGTACTCGGCATCGGGGGCAACGAACGCCCCGTGCCGTGGAACACGCTGACCTACGACGAGGGTCTGGGAGGCTTCCGAACCAACATCACGGAAGAGCAGCTCGGCCAGGCGCCGAAGGCCGAAGCCGGATGGGAGACGAACCGCGATTGGCACGATCGTACGTCCGCGGCCTATGGCACGACGCCGTTCTACGTCTGACGAACAAGTTGATCGATCGACTGCGAAGGGCCCCATATCGGGGCCCTTACGCGTTCCACGCTTCCGCAATCATCCCCCGGCGTGGTCCCGGAAGAAGCGCATCATCAGCATCGTGGCATTCGGGCCCATCGGATCGGAATAGGTGCCGGCGGCATCGCCACCGGACCAGGCGTGACCCAGACCCTCGACCGCCCAGGCCTCCACCGGGCCGGCGTCGCCCGACGCTGCGTGCGTCGTGACACGGTATCGGCGCCCCCCCATCTCGCCCGTCCGTAGGCGCGGCTTCGGCCCCCCGGTTCGCGATCCGACCAGGCTGGACGCGTTCACGGGCGCGACCGTCGTGTCGGCGGAGCCGTGGAACAGGATCATGGGTACTTTGACGGCCACACCGCTTCCGCCGCCCGACCGCATGGCCGCGAAGGCAGATCCGACATCGGAGGCCGAACCGACCGCGAGCCCGCTGTGGACGCCCACGGCTGCGAAGGTGTCGGCGTGACGCGCACCCAGGATCGCAGCCATGGCACCGCCAGCGGACAGGCCGGCGACGAAGCGTTCGCCAGTCGCGCCGACCTTCGCGGACACCTCCCGGGCGGCGGCCGCGATGGCCCCCGCCTCCCCATCGGTTCCCTGATGTGCGGGATCGAACCATGACCAGCACCCGTTGGGGTTCGCGCTGCGGGATTGTTCGGGCCAGAGCACATGCGCCCCGATCTCAGCCGCCGCATCGTTCATCCGCGTACCGCGCGCGAAATCTTCCGGCGATTGGGTACAACCATGAAGCATGACGACGAATGGCGCGGCGGCCACAGGTGTCGCTGGCACGAATAGACGGCAGGCCAGACCAGTTGTCGTAAGGCGGTCCCAGCGTCCCCCGGCCGGCAAGTTCAACGCGCCCGCTGCCGAGGGACCGGGACGCCGGGGCATCGTCCAATCGTTCGTCTTCGGCTCGTGTGGAGTCCTGACCTGCTTCTGAGATCTCGACGTGTCGCGGAGACGTTCCTGTATCTCCGCCGTCGCCTCCGTCAGGCGGCCGCTCCGTACGAGCCCGAGAATATCATCCATGTCGCCACCATCCGATTTCTGCATTGCAGCAACTTCCATGCTGCGATGCAGAATAACAAGGGGTAGCTGGTGACGGTTGATAAAACGCAAGACGGCGCCCGCGGGGGCACCGTCGTTCTTATGACCGATTCGATATGGCCACCGTCAAACCGGGATCTTGCGTACTCCGGTTATCTTTCCTGCAACGATGGAGATCACCGCGGCACCGAAGCTGAACAGGGCACCCATCTTCGCGGCGTCCTGAACCGGGCCCGGATCGAAGGCGACCGATGCGACGAACAACGACACCGTGAACCCGATCGCCGCCACGCAGCCGATCACGAACAGGTCCACCGTCCGCATGCCCGCCGGAAGCCCGAGTTTAAGCGTGTGCGCGCCGATGTATCCGAACAGGAGCACCCCGACCGGCTTGCCGATGATCAGGCCCGCGAGCACGAGCCAAGTGGGCTCCGCGATCGCGCTGAACTCGACGCCGGCATTCATGAGTCCGAAGAAGAACAGGATCACTTCCACCGGGTGCTTCAGCAGATGCTCGGTGTGGTTCAGGAGGTCGGTCAGGTGCTTCTCCGCATCCGCGAAGAACCCGAACGCCCGGTCGGCATGGGGCAGGGTGGGTACGATCGGCAGCAGCCCGAGGGCAGGATGCAGACCCGACTGCGCGAAGCCGTACCAGGACAGGATGCCCGCGATCAGATAGGGCCAGAACGACAGCTTCTGGCGCACCCAGGTCGATTTTGGCCGTGTCTGATCGCCCCGATCGAGATTGCGGGGGAGACGATTGAACAGAAAGAAGACCGCGATGGCTGACACCAGGGACAGCAGCAGCCAGATGGGCGCCAGGTCCCCTTCGGGATAGAAGATCGCGAGGATGATAAGACCCGCGGCATCGTCCGCGATGGCCAGCAGCAGAAGGAACCGCACGGCCGGATGCCCGGCGCCGAACACGATCCGCCCGACGAGATAGCTGAACGCGATGTCCGTCGCCGTCGGAATGGCCCATCCGTTGGCCACGGCGTCGTAGGTATCCGATCCCAAAAGCGCCGCGATCCCGAGATACACGGCGATCGGGCCCACCATGCCGCCCACGGTGGCGAAGAGCGGCGTTGCCGCCTTCTTTCCCCGCAAGCTGCCGTTCTTGAGGATGACGGCTTCCCACACCTCCTTGGCGGCGATGGCGAAGAAGAAGGCCATTAGGATGTCGTTCACCAGGTAGTGGACGGTCAGGACCTTCGCCGTTTCCGCGTGACCGAACAGGGCCGCGTCCTCGCCCAGCGCCACCTCCCAGTGATGCAGGTCGTACCCCACGTGATCGTTGAACCAGAGCGGGTATTCGACAACGAGGTGATAGCTGTGCGCATCGACGTTGGCCCAGACCAACGCGATCGCTGCGCCGAAGATCAGCAGCAGCGAATAGTTCGTCAGGAAGTTCCAGACCCGATACATCCATGCCCCCGTGCGGTCGTTCGGTTCGGGTCTAGGGGAACCTAGCTGGGGCGACAATGGCACCGCGACGGCGCCCCGGGGTTGTGTGACCGCAACGCTGATGTATGTCCCCGCAACAGCCATCGACGCATCAGGAGGATGTCATGAAGCCCCTTTCGACGGTCACCCCGAACACCTGGGACTTCCTGCGCAACCCCATGATCGTCCCCACGGGCTTCCGCGAATACGACGCCCGCTGGCGTTACCCTGAGGAGATCAACCTCCCCGGCATGACGGCGCTCGGCCTGGGTCTCGGCACGCAGATGCACGCGCGCGGGATCGAGCCGCGCATCGCGGTGGCGAACGATTACCGGGACTATTCCCTGGCCATCAAGCAGGCGGTGATCCTCGGCCTGACGCAGGCGGGGATCCACGTCCAGGACATCGGCCCCGCGATCACGCCGATGGCGTATTTCAGCCAGTTCCACCTGGATGCTCCCGCCGTCGCGATGATCACCGCCAGCCACAATCCGAACGGCTGGACCGGGGTGAAGATGGGCTTCCAGCGCCCCCTGACCCACGGTCCTGACGAGATGGCGGAACTGCGCGACATCGTCTTGAACGGGGAGGGTGTCGCGCGCGACGGCGGCCGGTGGGAACGCGTCGACGGGGTGATGGAGGCATACTTGGACGACCTGGTCGGCGACTTCCGCATGTCCCGCCCCCTGAAGGTCGTCTGCGCCACGGGCAACGGCACCGCGTCCGCCTATGGTCCGGAGGTCCTGCGCCGCATCGGGGTGGAGGTGGTCGAGAGCCACAATACGCTCGACTACACGTTCCCTCACTACAACCCGAACCCGGAAGCCATGGAGATGCTGCACGACATGGCGGCGTCCGTGAAGGCGTCCGGGGCGGACCTTGCCTTGGGCTTCGACGGCGACGGGGACCGCTGCGGCGTCGTCGACGACGAGGGGGAGGAGATCTTCGCCGACAAGGTCGGCGTCATCATGGCCCGGGACCTTTCCGCCATCCACGCGAACGCGACGTTCGTGGCGGACGTGAAGTCGACCGGCCTCTTCGCCTCCGACCCCGTGCTGCGGGAGAACGGGGCCAAGGCCGACTATTGGAAGACCGGACACAGCCACATGAAGCGCCGGGTCCACGAGATCGGCGCCCTGGCTGGGTTCGAGAAGTCCGGTCACTACTTCCTGGCCGAACCGATCGGGCGTGGCTACGACGACGGGATGCGGGTCGCCGTGGAGATCTGCAAGCTGCTGGACCGCAACCCGGACAAGTCGATGTCCGACCTGCGAAAGGCGCTGCCCACGGTCTACAACACGCCCACCCTGTCGCCCCATTGCCCCGATACCGAGAAGTACGACACCTTGCAGCGCATCGTCGACCGCATCGCGCCGATGAACGGGCAGGGGACCTTGGGCGGTCAGAGAATCGTCGATGTCGTGACCGTCAACGGGGCCCGCGTCCAGTTGGAGAACGGCGGTTGGGGGCTGGTCCGCGCTTCCAGCAACACCCCCAATCTCGTCGTCGTCTGCGAGTCGCCTACGTCGAAGGACGAACTGCGCGCGATCTTCGAGGATCTCGACCGGATCATCCGGCAGGAGTCGAACGTCGGCGAGTACGATCAGACCTTCTGATGGATGCGTTTCTCGCAGGCCAGTTGATGGGGGCGGCCGCGGCGACCGCGCTTGCCTGCTTTCTACTCTGGGGTATCCTGAGACTGGTCCACCGGGTGGGCGGGATGATCGCGCTGTGGATCGTGGCGATCCCCCTGGGGGTCCTACTGCTGTATGCGATCGGGACCCTGGCGCTGAACCTCGTTCGGGCACCGGTTGTGATGATCGACGGCACTCCCATTCCCGCAGCGATGTTCCGCACGCAAGCGCTGCTGAACCTTGCGTCGCTGATCGCCCTGTTCGTCGTCGCGACGGTCACCGTCGTCCGCTCGTGGCGACGGACGGCCGCGCGCGGTCCGGACTGAACGGCGGTCGTCCTCGGTCCAACGGGTGCGGGGACAGGTCGTGACGCGGTCATAGGGCTTGGCTCGGCGGGATTGCATCCTAGACCAGATGGATGCGTGTACTTCTGTTCCTCGTCTTCCTCGCAACGCCAGTCCTCGCCCAGGACGACGGACCGTCGGGTACCATCACGGTCGACGGTACCGGGGATGCGGCGATCGAGCGGCGGATCGAGGGGATCCTGGCTGAACTCGACGGGTATGCGGACATCGACGTCACCGTGACCGAAGGCGTGGTCGAGCTGACCGGCACGGCGTTGGGATCGGATGCGATCGCGGAACTGAATCGTTTGACCGGACGGGTGGACGGCGTCGTCGCGGTCCGGAACGAGGTGACGGCGAACACGGACGTCGGGGACAGGATCGACCCCGTCCTCGCGCGCACCTTCGATCGTTTCGCGCAGGCGATCGCCTATCTGCCGCTGTTGCTGATCGCCGTCGTGGTCGGGCTTCTCGTGGCCAGCATCGGCTGGCTGCTCGCTCGTTGGACACGGTTGTGGAACCGACTGGCTCCGAACACCTTCATCGCGGAGATCTATCGTACAATCGTCCGATTGGTCTTCACGGGGCTGGGAATCGTCGTCGCCCTCGACATCCTAGGTGCTACTGCCGTCCTCGGCACGCTGCTGGGGGCGGCGGGCATCGTCGGATTGGCCGTCGGCTTCGCCGTTAGGGACACGGTCGAGAACTTCATCGCATCGCTCATGCTGTCGTTGCGCCAACCGTTCCGCCCCAACGATTTCGTCGACATCGAGGGCAACCTAGGAACGGTCGTCCGCCTGACCAGCCGGGCCACGATCCTGCTGGACCCCGACGGCAATCACTTGCGCCTGCCGAACGCTACGGTCTTCAAGGCGAAGATCCTGAACTACAGCCGCAACCCGCAACGGCGCTTCGGCTTCACATTGGGGATCGACCCCTCAGACGATCCCGCAGAAGCCAAGCGTATCGGGTTAGATGTGCTGAATGGGCTGTCCTTCGTGCTGACGGAACCGCCCGCGCAGGCCTGGATCGACCAGGCCGGCGACAGCACCGTCGACATGGCGTTCTATGGATGGATCGATCAGACCGAGACCGACTTCATGGTCGCCCGGTCGGAGGCGATCCGCATGGTCATGGCCGCGCTCACGGATGCCGACATCGGACTGCCGGAGCCGACCTATCGCCTGAACCTCGTCGGCGGCGGATTGCCGGTGGTCGACCTGCCGGACCAGGCGAACCGGGATTCCGATACGGACATCGTCGTGACCGAGGGCGGGGACGAGCCGCGAACGGCCCCGCGTCCCGAACCGACCGCCCCCGTTCGATCGATCGAATCGCTGGCGAACCGCGAACGCCGCACGACGGGCGACGACGATCTCCTCGATCATTCCGCTCCGGTGGAATGACGAATACAGGTGGGGATCCATAGGGGGTTAGTTAGGTAGCAGAACCGGCGGCCCGCGGCCGGTGCGGTTCTCCAATCGCTTGCTGATTGCGTGTTTCGTCGGGCGTGCCGTCGATCCGAGCATCGCCGCGTCGAGAGCTCTATGCGGCAATGTGAATCCACCGGATGGCTGAACGTCTTCAGACGTCGTGACGGGGCGCCCGTCCAGCAACCGCCCGATGTGGCTTCGTAACGTCGGCCAGCCGCAGGTCGAGGCATTCCGCGTCCACCGCCACGGCGCCGTCGCCGGCGAACGTCAGCAACAGACGACCCGAACCGTCCTGTCCCGGTTCCCACGACATCGTGAGAAGCGACAGGATCGTGTCCTCGTCCCTCGGCACGATTCCGTTCGCCTTCACCGCCACCACGTCGTCCAATGTCAGAACGGATCGCACCCGCTCCGCGTCACGCTGATCCTCCCAACGGAAGCGGTTCATCAGCATCGCGAACCGCCTGTCCGGCCTGCGCCAGGTCAGGTCGGATGCCGACAGGACGGCATCCTGGCAGATCGCCGCCACCACCTGCAGGTCTTCCGCATCCGTTGCCCACAACCGCAACGGCCTGTCCTTCGTGCCATCGGCGAACCGTGCGTCGTCATCAGCCATTATCGCTCACCCGTTCGATGTCGGCGCCCACGCCCCGCAGCTTCGCGACGACCTGTTCGTATCCCCGGTCCAGATGGTACACACGCGCGACGCGAGTTTCGCCCTGCGCGGCAAGGCCTGCGAGGATCAGGCTAATCGACGCGCGCAGGTCCGTCGCCATGACGGGTGCCCCCTTCAAGCGTCCGACGCCCCTCACGGTCGCGTGCCCACCCTGCACGTCGACCTGCGCGCCCATGCGGATCAACTCCGGGGCGTGCATGAACCTGTTCTCGAAGATCGTCTCCTCCAGGACGGCCGTCCCATCAGCCGTGCACATCATTGCCATCATCTGCGCCTGCAGATCGGTGGGGAACCCGGGGAACGGTGCCGTCTTCACGTCCACGGCACGAACCCGTTCCCCGTCGCGGGCGACCTTCAGACCACGCGACGTCTCGACGACCAAAAGGCCGGCCTGTTCTAACTTGGACGCGAAGGCATCGACCAGGTCCCGACGTCCGCCGAGGCATTCGACCTCGCCCCCGCAGATGCCGGGCAGGGTCATGTACGTCCCCAACTCGATGCGGTCGGGGATGACCGCATGGGTCGTGCCATGCAAACGGTCCACCCCTTCGACGGTGATGGTCGAGGTGCCAGCGCCCGCGATCCTGGCCCCCATCTCGGACAGACAGCGCGCCAGATCGACGGTGTCCGGCTCGCGCGCGGCGTTGCGGATGACGGTCGTTCCCTCGGCCAGCGTGGCGGCGGTCAGGGCGTTCTCGGTCGCGCCGACGCTCACGAAGGGGAATGCGATCTCCGCACCCTTCAGCCGACCGCCCGGTGCGGTCGCGTGGACATACCCTTCGCGGAGTTCGACCGATGCGCCCATCGCCTCCAGAGCCATGAGGTGCAGATCCACCTTGCGTGCGCCGATGGCACATCCGCCCGGAAGCGAGACGATGGCGCGACCTTCGCGGGCCAATAGGGGTCCCAGTACGTTGAACGAGGCACGCAACTTTCGCACGATGTCGTACTCGGCCGTGTGGCTGGTGAGCTGTCGTGCGGACAGTACCATGACCACGCCCTCTTGCAGTCGCGCCACTTCCACCCCCAACGAGGCGAGCAGTGTCGCCAGGGTGCCGATGTCCGAAAGGCGCGGGACGTTCGTCAGGGTCAGCGGCTCGTCCGTGAGCAGGGCCGCGCCCATGAGTTTCAAACAAGTGTTCTTCGCGCCGGAGATCGGGATCTCGCCCGACAGGGGGCCGCCGCCGCGGACCAGGATGCTATCCATCGTCGTCCTTCCGTGATCCGGCCCGGCCGGACGTGTTCGGGGGCGACGACTTGCGGGCCTTCGCCTGCGCCTTTCGCCGCGACATGTTCGCCTTGAGCGCCGCCTTCAGGCGGTCGTCGCGATCCTGCTTCGGCTTGTCCGTCATCTGCTCCCCGTATCCGACCGCGACATAGCTGCCACGAGAGGAAGCGTCCAGCGATGCCGGGGGGCGAGCGACCCGCGGACAGGGTTGCAGGTCCGATCCCATTCGGCTAGGCGCACCACCGCGTGCTGCCGTGGCTCAGGGGTAGAGCACCCCCTTGGTAAGGGGGAGGTCGAGAGTTCGAATCTCTCCGGCAGCACCAGTTCCCCTTCAGCCCGCGGTCGCGTCGTACTCGTACAGCCAACGGTATCGGGCGGCCATCGCATCGGGTGCCACCCGGGCGGCCATGCGCAACGCGACGTGGGCGGCCCGCGCCCGCGCGCCCCGTAGGTGATAGTTGCGGGCGTTGTCGGCGGCGGCGGCCAGGGCGCGGGTCACGCGAGGACGGCGCAGGGCTTCGTAGGCGGCGGGATCGTCCAGATGTCGCGCGATCAGGAACGCGTCCTCCAGCGCGAGGTTCGCCCCCTGCGCGAGGAAGGGCAACGTCGGGTGGGCCGCATCGCCGATCAGCGTAACGCCGTCCCGCGTCCACGCCTCCGTCACCCCATGATCCATCAACCCCCACAAGTGAACCGAATCAACCGCGGCCAGCAGCGATCGGATGCCATCGGAATAGCCGGCGAACGCGGTCCGCAGGTTCGCCGGATCGTCCTCCTGCGACCAATCCTCCGCGGCCCATTCCGTTCGTTCCTCCACGCCCACGAGGTTCAGCACCGTTCCACCCCGCAGGGGGTAGACGACCAGATGGCGACCCGGACCGACGTGGATCTGCGCCTCGCGTGGCCAGTCGGGCGGGGCGGGCACCATGGCGCGCCAAGCGACCTGACCGGTGAAGCGACCTTCGTACTTCGGTGCAACAAAGGCGCGGGCGGCGCCCCTCGCGCCGTCCGAGCCGATCAGTCGCTCCCGGGGAACGCGCTCGCTGCCGAGGACGATGCTATCGGGCGTGATCCGTTCGACGGTCGCGTCGAGTCGGAGGTCGGCACCCGCCCCGATCGCGGCGTCGCGTAACGCGGCGATCAGGTCGGCCCGATGGCACATCCGGAAATCGCCCGGCGGGCGCATGCGGATCAACGATCTGCCGGTCGGACCGTCGATCAGGTGGATTGCCTCCGACACGACATGATCGACGGTGATATCGAGCGCGTCGAGGATACGTGCCCCGTTCGGCGCGATCTGGATGCCCGCCCCGACCTCCGCCAGGGCAGGCGCGCGCTCCAGCACGGTGACCTCGCGGCCTGCCCGGCGCAATGCGACGGCCGCCGTCAGACCGGCGATCCCCGCTCCGAGGACGTGGACGTCAGTCGTCGCGATGGACCCGCTCACGTCGTTCGTGGCGCTCCTGTGCCTCCAAGCTCATGGTGGCGATGGGGCGGGCATCCAGGCGCTTCAGGCTGATCGGGTCGCCAGTGACCTCGCAATAGCCGTACTCGCCCTCGTCGATGCGTCGCAGTGCGCTGTCGATTTTGGCGATCAGCTTGCGCTGACGATCGCGGGTCCGCAGTTCCAGCGCGCGATCCGTTTCCTCCGACGCGCGGTCCGCGACGTCGGGAATGTTGCGCGCGGTGCCCTGCAGCCCCTCGAGGGTACTGGCCGTTTCCTCCATCAGGTCCGCCTTCCACGCGTGCAGCTTGCGTCGGAAGTATTCCGTCTGCTGCTCGTTCATGAACGGCTCGTCCTCCGCGGGATGATAATCGTTCGGCAGGAATGTCTCGGCTTTCATGGTCGCTCCCTCGTCCGCACGACCCTGTAACGGGCCTTGTTGCCCCCCGGCGCGACGAGCCCCGGGGGCGGTCTGTGCCGGGCGCCTACACCAACGGTTGAACCTTGTCACGCGGCTTCCGCGCCGTTGCGGGACCGCGTTGCGGATGGCGGACAGGGCGCTAGAAGGGGCGGACGGCGCGGTGGAGGTTGCGATGCGGTTCGAGGGGACGAAGGACTACGTGGCGCCCCGGGATCTCGCTGTCGCCGTGAACGCTGCCATTACGCTTGAACGTCCGCTGCTGGTGAAGGGCGAGCCCGGGACAGGCAAGACAGAACTGGCCCGGCAAGTCGCGGCCAGCCTGGGCACCGACCTGATCGAATGGTCGATCAAGTCGACCACACGCGCGCAGCAGGGATTATACGAATACGATGCCGTCAGTCGGTTGCGGGACAGCCAGTTGGGGGACGAACGCGTCCACGACGTCGGTCGCTATATCCGGCGGGGCAAGGTGTGGGAGGCGTTCGAGGCGTCGGAGCGCGTCGTCCTGCTGATCGACGAGATCGACAAGGCCGACATCGAGTTTCCCAATGACCTGCTGCAGGAACTCGATCGCATGGAGTTCCACGTCTACGAGACGGGGCAGACCGTCCGCGCACGCCACCGGCCCGTAGTCATCATCACGTCGAACAACGAGAAGGAGTTGCCCGACGCCTTCCTGCGCCGGTGTTTCTTTCACTACATCCGCTTTCCGGATGCGGACACGCTGAAGAAGATCGTCGCCGTCCACCACCCGAACGTGAAGCAGGACCTGCTCGCGGCAGCTCTGACGCGGTTCTTCGCCGTCCGCGACCGACAGGGCATCCGCAAGAAGCCGTCGACTTCGGAACTACTGGACTGGCTCAAGCTGCTTCTGGCGGACGACCTCGACGCGGCGGACCTGCGCAGAGATTCGATGGACGCGCTGCCGCGGCTTCACGGCGCCCTGCTTAAGAACGAGCAAGATGTCGCGCTGTTCGAGCGTCTGGCCTTCCTGGCCCGCGGTCAACGCTGATCTGCGGGTCCGGCCAGGTGCGGGCCCTGGCCCGTACTCACGATGTCGAATGCGACGCCTGGCGCTACCCTGGCCACCTCGGCCTTGATCGAATCCGGGTTCGGGACGTCGAGCGCGAACGCGACGTAGCGGCCCGTGAAGTTCGAGCTCTCCAGTCGCCCGGCCAGCTCGACCGCATCGAAATCGTAGGAGATCAACGGCGACAGCACGGCCATGGCGTCAGCCATCTGTGGCGCGGTCAGATCGACGAAGTCGACCTCCACCGTGCTTTGGGCCAATGCCCCGAACAGGCGCGACGGCACGGCTCGCGCATCCCGATCGTACATACCCACCAGCAATATGTCGGCCCGCGTGACCCGTTCGGGTTCGCGGGGAACCGGATACAGTTCGCGTTTCTTGTCCCGGCTGGTCATTGGCCCACCCCTGTGCCTAGAACCGCCTGCAGCCATGTGCTGCCCCAATCGTCCTTGTGCAATAGCGCAAAGGCGTAGTGTTGAAAAGGTGAAAACCTTATCCGTGAAGCATTTGCACGCTTCACGATGGGGAGCGCGATGCATACTCCGCCCTGGGTTGCCGAAATCCTGCACGATGCCCGGGAGCCCATGCTCTTCCTCGACCGGAACGGGCGTGTGGCGCTGACGAACCCGGCGGCCGGGGACCGGTTCGGCGAATGGGTCCGTGGGCAGAGCTATGTCAGCGTCCTCCGCCAGCCTTCCCTGCTCGGACCGGTGGAGGACGCGTTCCACGACCGCATCCCTGGGCGCGCCCGGTTCGTTCACGCCGACGGCGCGACGGAGACAGCGTTCGACGTCGCGATCCTGCCGCTCTCGCCGAGTGATCCGAACGAACGGGGCCCCGTGCTGCTGACGTTCCGCGACTTGTCCGATCGGGAAGCGAGCCTTGCCATGCGCCGCGACTTCGTCGCCAACGTCAGCCACGAGTTGAAGACGCCGCTGACGGCGTTGACCGGATTCGTCGAGACGCTGCAGGGGCCGGCCCGAAACGACGGCCCTGCACGCGACCGTTTCCTCGGCATGATGGCGCAGGAACTGTCGCGTATGAACCGTCTGGTCGCGGACTTGCTGTCCCTCGGACGCGTCGAGGCGCAGTCGCGTCGGCGACCCCGCGACCCCGTCGATTTGACGACGCTGCTCGGCAAGGCGATCGAACTGCTGCACCCCACGGCCCAGGACGCGGGCGTGACCTTGACCGCCGACCTCGCGCCCGAAGCGGTCGTGCCCGGCGATGCGGACCAGTTGATCCAGGTGGCGGTCAACCTGATCGAGAACGGAATAAAGTACGGTGCGCGGCCAGGAACGGTCGAGATAGGACTTCACCGGGTGGATCGTGATCCGGCCTTGCGTACCCCGTGTTGGTGTCTGACCGTTACGGATGATGGACCGGGTATCGCGCCCGAGCATCTGCCGCGTCTGACGGAACGGTTCTATCGCGTCGACGGCGCGCGGAACCGCAGCGGCGGCGGCACGGGGCTAGGGCTGGCCATCGTCAAGCACATCGTCAATCGCCATCGCGGCCGGCTGCGCATCGACAGCAATCCGGGGCAGGGCACCTGCGTGACGGTCCATCTTCCCGACGGCTGAGCGAGGAACCGGGTGTCATGGAAACGTTACGTTCCATTCACAAAAGACCAGCATCGGGTTCCTAGGTGACCGGTGCCGGCGCGTGGGTGCGCGGGTGACGCATGGCCAGGGCAACGGATCGCCCGGCGCAACCAAACGACGGGAGTTTCCCATGTCCATAGTCAAGACCGCGGTTTCGGTTTCCGCCCTGTGCGCGCTCGGCACCGCCGCTGCCGCCCGCGACCAAGTGCAGATCGCCGGGTCGTCCACCGTCCTGCCCTATGCCTCCATCGTGGCCGAGGCGTTCGGCGAGAACTTCGACTTCCCCACACCGGTCGTCGAATCGGGAGGGTCCTCCGCTGGCCTCAAGCGCTTCTGCGAGGGCGTGGGCGAGAACACGATCGACATTGCGAACGCTAGCCGTGCGATCCGCGAGCGTGAGATCGAGGAATGCGCTGCCAATGGCGTGACCGACATCATCGAGGTCCGCATCGGATATGACGGCATCGTCTTCGCCAGCCGGCAGGACGGTCCCGCCTTCGACGCGTTCACCCCCGCGCAGTGGTATCAGGCGCTGGCCGCCGAGATCCCGGGCGAGGACGGCACGATGGCCGCGAACCCCAACGCCAACTGGTCCGACGTCGATCCGAGCCTGCCCGATGCGCCGATCCTGGCGTTCATCCCCGGTACGAAGCATGGCACCCGCGAGGTCTTCGAGGAGAAGGTCCTGCTGCAGGGGTGCGAAGATACCGGCGCCATGGAACGGATGATGTCCGCCGGCATGGACGAGGACGGCGCCGAGGAGGCGTGCATGTCGGTCCGCACGGACGGCAGCAGCGTCGACATCGACGGCGATTACACCGAGACGCTGGCCCGGATCGAATCAGACCCGAACGGCGTCGGCGTGTTTGGCCTGTCGTTCTACGAGAACAACACCAGCGTCCTGAAGGTGGCTACGATGAACGACGTGTCGCCATCGACGGAAACCATCGCCTCGGGCGAGTACCCGGTTTCGCGACCGCTCTACTTCTACATCAAGCAAGCTCACATGGACGCGATCCCCGGTCTTCGGGAATACGCGTCCTTCTTCGTGAGCAACGACATCGCGGGTCCTGGTGGCCCCCTGTCGGACTATGGTTTGACCCCGGACCCTGAACTGTCCGCCACCCAGGACGTGGTCGCCAGCGAAACGGTCATGAACTGATGCCCGTGCGGGCCGATCGTCATGGTTGGCCCGCAACCTGCCGCCCCGGCCGAAAGTCGCCGACATGCCGTTGATCTGGATACTCGCGATCCTAGCCCTCCTGGGGGGTGTCGCCTATTGGCTGGCGCGACGACGTGCCATGTCCAGCGGCGGCGGCGATGCACGGGTGCTGCATTCGCTGCCGAACTACTACGGCGTGCATGGCGCGCTGCTCGCGCTGGCCCCAGCGCTTCTGATCCTGGCGCTGTGGCTGCTGACACAGCCGATGCTGCTCTATCGCTCGGTCGCTGCCGACATTCCCCTTCTGACGATCTCCGCATTCGGCACGGTCGATCTGGTCATGTCCGACGTCCGCCGCGTGGCGGAGGGGCTCGACGTCGCAGTCGGTGCGGGCCTCCTGACGTCCCAGCAGATGACGTCGGCCGGTCCGACCGAGATCGAGGCCGCGCTGGATGAGATCGGGGTCGCGTTGGGGTCTCAACTGACGCCCCCCGTGCTGGACGCCGCGCGCGACTATCGCGGGGCCGATGCGGTGCTGCGATGGGGCATGATCGCGGTCGTCGTCGCCGCCGCCCTGATCGGCGGAGCGATCGCCGTGTATCGGACCGACCGCGACTTCCGTGCCCGCAACATCGTGGAACGAAGCATCCTGGTTCTGCTGGCCGCCGCCGCGACCGTCGCCATTCTCACGACGCTTGGCATCGTGCTGTCGATGCTGTTCGAGACGATGAACTTCTTCTCGCAATACCCAGCGCACGAGTTCTTCTTCGGAACGACCTGGTCGCCCAGCTTCAGCGGACGCGGCGGGTTGTCCGAACTGGGGATCATCCCGCTGCTGTGGGGGACGCTGTATATCAGTCTGATCGCTTTGCTAGTGGCCGTTCCGATCGGCTTGTTCGCTGCGATCTATCTTTCGGAGTACGCCGGACCAAAGCTGCGATCCTTCGCGAAGCCGCTGATCGAGGTTCTCGCCGGAATACCCACGATCGTGTACGGCCTGTTCGCCCTGATCACGGTCGGGCCGATGCTGCGGGACGTGATCGCGCAGCCGTTGGGACTGGGCAATTCGGCATCGTCGGTGATGACGGCGGGCCTCGTTATGGGGATCATGTTGATCCCCTTCGTGTCCAGTCTGTCCGACGACATCATCAACGCGGTGCCGCAGGCCATGCGCGACGGCTCGCTGGGTCTCGGCTCCACCCAGTCGGAAACGATACGCCGCGTGGTCATTCCCGCCGCCCTGCCGGGTATCGTCGGTGCCATCTTGCTGGCCGCGTCGCGCGCCATCGGCGAGACAATGATCGTCGTGCTCGGGGCGGGCGCCGCGGCCCGCCTGGATCTGAACCCGTTCGAGGCGATGACCACCGTTACGGTGAAGATCGTGAGCCAGTTGACCGGCGATACCGACTTCGCCTCGCCGGAAACGCTGGTCGCCTTCGCCCTGGGCCTGACGCTGTTCGTCATCACCCTGGGGCTGAACGTCCTGGCCCTCTACATCGTGCGCACGTACCGGGAGCAGTACGAATGACGGATACCGCCCCAGTCCCGGTGCCCGAGCGCCGCAACGGGTCGCTGATGACCTCGGATCGGCGGACTGCTCGCCGGAACGCCGCGGAGAAACGGTTCCGCCTCTATGGGTTGGCCGCCATCGGCGTGGCGGCGACCGCTCTCGTCATTCTTCTCGCATCGATCCTCGCCGGCGGGCTTTCCGCGTTCCAACAGACGACGATCCAGTTGCAGGTCGAGCTGCCGGCGGAACGCCTCGATCCCGAAGGGAACCGGATCCCCGTCGAGATGGCCTCGGTCACGACGTTCGGTTATGCGCCGCTCCTGCGCGATGCGATGGTCGCCACTCTGGCCGATGCGGGCATCGAGACCGATCTGGACGCAAGCGACCTAGCCGACATGGTGTCCGACGAGTCGGTGGCGCAGTTGCGCAACTATGTTCTCGCCAACCCAGAGGTCGTCGGCTCGACGATCCCGGTGGAGGTGCTGGCCAGCGGGCGGATCGACGGCTATTACAAGGGCCGCGTCACCGCGTTGACGGCGGAGCTGGATCGCAACGTCGACCCCGCGCAGCTCGTGCTGGCGGATGCGCTGAAGGATGCCGGCCTGCTTGAGACCGGCTTCAACTGGCGGTTCCTGACATGGCCGGATGCCTCCGACACCAGGCCGGAGGCGGCGGGATTGGGCGTCGCGATTCTGGGGTCGCTCTACATGATGCTGATCGTGTTGTGCCTTGCGCTGCCTATCGGCGTGGCGGCCAGCATCTATCTGGAGGAGTTCGCCCCTCAGAATCGCCTGACCGACATCATCGAGGTGAACATCTCGAACCTGGCCGCAGTGCCATCGATCGTGTTCGGCATCCTGGGCCTCGCCATCTTCATCAACTGGGTGGGCCTGCCGCAATCGGCGCCCATCGTCGGGGGGCTGGTCCTGACGCTGATGACGTTGCCCACCATCATAATCGCCACCCGGGCCGCCCTGAAGGCCGTGCCGCCGTCCATCCGCGATGCGGCCCTGGGGCTGGGCGCCAGCCGCATGCAGGCGGTGTTCCATCACGTCCTTCCGCTCGCGATGCCGGGCATCCTGACGGGCACGATCATCGGGTTGGCTCAGGCCCTGGGCGAGACCGCGCCGCTGCTGCTGATCGGCATGGTCGCCTTCGTGCGCGAATACCCCGACGCGCCGCCCGAGGGTCTGTTCGATCCGGCCTCCGCCTTGCCGGTCCAGGTGTTCAATTGGACGCAGCGGTCGGATCCGGCCTTCGTCGAGCGCGCATCGGGGGCGATCATCGTCTTGCTTCTGTTCCTATTCCTCATGAACCTGACGGCGATCTTCCTGCGCCGCCGGTTCGAGCGCCGGTGGTGACGCCATGAACGACATGAGACTGACCGAAAGGGCCACCCAGATGCACGACACCAAGATCGCGGCACGCGGGGTGGACGTGTTCTATGGGGACACACATGCGATCAAGTCGGTCGACGTTGAGATCGCCGACAAGACGGTGACCGCGTTCATCGGTCCGTCCGGTTGCGGCAAGTCGACCTTTCTGCGCTGCATCAACCGAATGAACGACACGATCCCCATCGCCCGGGTGGAGGGGGAGATCCTTATCGACGGTGAGGACATCCACGATCCCAGGGTCGATCCGGTCCAATTGCGGGCCAAGGTGGGCATGGTCTTCCAGAAGCCGAACCCGTTTCCGAAGTCGATCTACGACAACGTCGCCTATGGCCCGCGCATCCACGGCCTGTCGCGGAACAAGGCCGACCTGGACGTCATCGTCGAGGACGCGCTTCGGAAGGCGGCGCTGTGGGACGAGGTGAAGGACCGCCTGGCCGCCCCCGGCACCGGACTATCGGGGGGACAGCAGCAGCGCCTGTGCATCGCGCGCGCGGTCGCGACCGGACCCGAGATCCTGCTGATGGACGAGCCTTGCAGCGCGCTGGACCCCATCGCGACCGATCAGGTGGAGAACCTGATCCATGAGCTTCGGCGCAACTTCAGCGTCGTCATCGTGACGCATTCGATGTCGCAGGCCAGCCGCGTGAGCCAGCGCACGGCCTATTTTCACTTGGGCGAACTGGTGGAGTTCGGGGACACGGGCGACATCTTCACGAACCCGCGTGACCAGCGGACCGAGAACTACATCACCGGCCGGATCGGATAGGCGTCATGAACGACAATCCCCATATCAGTCGGGCCTTCGACCGCGACCTGGAAGCCATCGAGGCGATGATCATGAAGATGGGCGGGCAGGTCGAGGAAGCGATCGGACTGGCACTCGATGCCATGACCGAGGGCGACGTCGAACTGGCCGACCGGGTGCGCCGCGGGGATGCCGCCATCGATGCCGCCGAGCAGCGCGTGAACGAGGAGGCCGCCCGCGTCATCGCCTTGCGCCAGCCGATCGCGACCGACCTGCGCACCGTTCTGACCGTGTTCCGCATCTCCGCCGCGTTGGAACGAATTGCGGATTACGCGAAGAACATGGCGAAACGTACTGAGATCCTTGCGGAACATCATCCGGTCAACGGTGCGATCCCGTCGCTGCGGAGGATGGCGAAGGCGGTGCAGGCGATGTTGAAGGACGCGCTGGATTCGTACCTTCAGCACGATGCCGCGCTGGCGGAGGACGTGCGCAATCGGGACGAGGAGATCGACCAGCTCTACAATGGCCTGTTCCGCCAGTTGCTGACCCACATGATGGAGGATCCGCGCAACATCACCGCCTGCATGCACTTGCACTTCATCGCCAAGAACATCGAACGGATGGGCGATCTGGTGACGGGCATCGCGGAGCAGGTGATCTATCGCGTCACCGGCGAGATGCCGAACGACGAGCGCGTCAAGGCCGACACGACATCAGTCTATGCCGGGCCGCGGGGGGGGGCGAGATGACGCCCCGACCCTCCGTGATGGTGGTCGAGGACGAGGTGCCGCAGCGCGAGATCCTCGTTTATAACCTGGAGGCCGAGGGCTATGCCGTGGCCCAGGCGGATAGCGGCGACGCCGCGCTGGAACTGGCGCGGGAGGATGCCCCCGACCTCATCCTGTTGGACTGGATGCTGCCCCATGTGTCCGGGATCGAGGTGTGCCGACGCCTGAAGGCCCAGTCCCAGACGCGCGACATTCCCGTCATCATGATCTCCGCCCGGTCGGAGGAGGTGGACCGAGTGCGCGGCCTGGAAACGGGGGCCGACGACTATGTCGTGAAGCCCTATTCGGTGGTCGAGTTGATGGCTCGCATCCGGACGCAGCTGCGTCGCACGCGACCCGGTGCCGTCGGCGAGACGTTGATGTTCGGGGATATTTCCGTCGATGCGGGTGCGCACCGCGTCCGCCGCGACGGACGCGAGCTGCATTTGGGGCCGACGGAGTTCCGGCTGCTGACCACGTTCATGGAGCGGCCAGGGCGGGTCTGGTCGCGCGAACAACTGCTCGACCGGGTGTGGGGGCGGGACATCTACGTCGACAGCCGTACGGTGGACGTCCATGTCGGCCGGCTGCGCAAGGCGCTGCGGCAGGCGACGGGCGAAGACGATCCCATTCGGACGGTCCGCGGCGCGGGGTACGCGCTGGGCTGATGTCCTGCGCGATCGATTCGCCAGGCACGGAGCGGGCGGAACGTCTTCCCTTTTTCGGCACCGTGTTGGGTGTGCACCCCCCGTACACCCCCTGTACACCCCCCGTACATACGCAAAGGCACCGTCGTCGGTCGGCATTGCGGTATGCCGGGCCGCTTCGAACGGGGGGCGGTGTCCGGCGGTCAGCGCTGTGAGCATCGCATCGATCCGTCCGTGCCGGACCAGCCCTCCGCGCGCGTTATGCACCCCCTTTGAATATGCGACCTCGCCGTGTGTAGTTGGTCCGAGGTTCCCGAGTGTCGTTCCGTACGGGGGCGGTAAACGGTGGTTCGAACGGCCAGACCGCGCTTCGGGTCGCGCCATTATGCATAAGACCGGACCTCCGCTCCGGCGGGCATCCCATTCGGTTCCGGCCGGCCCGACCGGGGGGGGGCGGTCAGGCGGTGCGTTCAGGGGCGAAGGCGTGGGCGTGGCGTTCGCGGAGGACCTTCTTCTGGACCTTGCCCATCGTGTTCCGCGGCAGCGCGTCGATCAGGTCGATGCGCCGGGGCTGCTTGAACCGTGCGAGCGTATCGGACAGGGCCGCCCCGAGGGCGTCGGGGTCGGGCGACGCGCCGGGCTGTGGCACCACGACGGCGTACACGGCTTCGCCCATGTCGGGATGGGGCACGCCGAACACGGCGGATTCGAGGACGCCGGGTAGGGCGTCGAGGGCTTCCTCCACCTCCTTGGGATAGACGTTGTAGCCACCGGTGATGACGAGGTCCTTCTCGCGTCCGACGATCGAAAGGTATCCGTCCTCCGACAGACGGCCCAGGTCGCCGGTGACGAACCAGCCGTCGGGGCCCAGTTCCTCCGCCGTCTTGTCGGGCAGGTTCCAATAACCTGGGAACACGTTCGGGCCGCGCACCTCGACCATTCCGGTCTCGCCCGCGGGCAGGGGCGTGCGGCCGTCGCCGGTGACGCGGATCTCGACCCCTGGCAGGGGGGGGCCCACGGTCCCCGGGCGGCGGTCGCCGTCGTAGGGGTTCGACGCGTTCATGTTGGTTTCCGTCATCCCATAGCGTTCGAGGATCCGGTGTCCAGTCGCGTCCGTCCAGGCACGGTGGGTTTCGGGCAGCATGGGCGCGGAGCCGGACACGAAGAGGCGCATCCCCGCCGCCACGTCACGCGACAGGCCGGGATGGTCGAGGAGGCGGGTGTAGAAGGTCGGCACGCCCATCAGGACGCTCGCCCGCGCCATGTCGGCCAGCACCGTGTCCGGATCGAAGCGGTCGTGGAAGATCATCGAGGAACCGGCTGCGAGCGTCACGTTCGTCGCAACGAACAGGCCGTGGGTGTGGAAGATCGGCAGGGCGTGGATCAGCACGTCGTTCGGAGTGAACCGCCAGGCGTCGGCAAGGGTGGTGGCGTTCGACAGAAGGTTGTCGTGCGTCAGCATCGCCCCCTTAGACCGCCCCGTGGTGCCGGAGGTGTAGAGGATCGCGGCGAGGTCGTCCGGGCCCCGGGTGGCGATCGCGGCCGGTTCGGCCGCGTCGATGCGGGACGCCAGGTCGGCGAGCGTGACGGCACGCGCGCCGAAGCGTTTTGCGACGGGGGCGATGCCGTCCCGGTTCGCGGCGTCGCAGGCCACCAGCGTGGCCCCGGAATCGGACACGAAGTGGTCCAACTCGGCCGCCGTGTAGGCGGTGTTGAGCGGCAGGAAGACGTGCCCGCCCCGCAAGGACGCTGCATAAAGGGCCAGCGCGTCGGGGTGCTTTGCCACCTGCACCGCCACCCGGTCGCCGGGTGCGAGACCGGTATCGGATAGGACTGTGGCCAACCGGGCCGCGCGATCGGCGAAGTCGGCGAAGGTCCAGGCTCCACCCCCCGGCCTGTGGAGGAACGGACGATCCGATCCGGCGTGGCGGCCGATCAGGGCGTCGTAGGCGTGGTTCGCGGTCATCGGACCTCCTCCGCTTTCGGGGGGCGGGCATCGGCATCCGCCACGAGGGACCGCACGGACGCGCTGGCCGCGATCTCGCCCGTCTCGGAGAAGCGGCGGTGGTTCCCCGCGATCTCCGGCCGGTCGTAGAGGTAGTTGACCATCGCGCCCCAGGACTGCGCACGGCCCCGTGACGTCGTGTCGGCGTCGGCGTGGATCGCATGGAGACGTGCGCCGTTGCCGAGGTGGAACCGTGCGACCGGGTCACGTGGTTCGCCGGACGTGGTCTTCGCACGCATGAGATAGCGGGCGGCCAGGCGGCGGACGGCGTCGCCCCGGTCGGGTGCGGGCAGGCCTTCGGCTTCGGCCCAGCGTACGAGTCCGGGGACGGGCGACAGGGTGACGAAGGTGGACAGGCCGGGCAGTGCGACGCGCAGGTCGGCGACCACCTGCTTGATGAGCGAGTTCCCGAACGAGATCCCCGACAGGCCTGGCTGGCAGTTCGAGATGGAATAGAAGCATGCCGTGTCCGCCTCCGCCGCCGGGATGGGCGTGCGGTCGGGCGACAGGATGTCCTGCACGGAGTCGGGCGTGCCCCGGGTCAGCGCGATCTCGACGAAGATCAGCGGCTCGTCGGGCATGGCGGGGTGGAAGAAGGCGAAGCAGCGCCGGTCGGGGGGATGCAGTCGGCGGCGCAGGTCCGACCAGCCGCCGATGTCGTGCACGGCCTCGTACTGTATGATCTTCTCAAGCAGGGCGGCGGACGTTTCCCAGGTGATGGGACGCAGCACGAGGAAGCCGCGGTTGAACCAGGACGACAGGAGATGCCGGAAATCCTCGTCCAGGGCCGACAGGGCGGGGGCGTCGGGTCCGCCTTCCGCGATCAGGCGGCGCAGGTCGGCGCGGATATCGACGATGCGGCCGGTCGCGTCGGTGACGCGGTTGATGCGGCGGATCAGATCCTGCCGGGGGGGTTCGGCGGCGGCGGCGAAGGCGCGATAGGTGTCGCGCCCCGGCGCGCGGGCATAGGCGTCGACGGCGTCGCGCACCGCGTCGCGGTCCACGTCCATGTCGCGCGCGAGCGACAGGAACAGGGCACGCTTGCCCGCGTCGTCCTGTTCGCCGTAGCGCGCGAGGAGGCGGGCCGCGAGGTCGCGCTGCGCATCCTCGCCCGGGGCGTTCATCAACGCGCGTGCCAGTTCGGACGGGGCGCGGCGGTCGTCGCCGTCCACCGGCAGGGGGTCCACCCGGCGCCGGTCGAACAACCCCGACAGGAGGTCGGCCAGCACGCTCACAGCGCTTGGCCCATGACCGCGTCGGGCAGCCAGGTCGCGATGCCCGGAAACACGCACAGGAGCAGGATCGCCACGACCATGCAGCCCACGAAGGGGAGCGAACCGGTCAGGATGGTCTTGAGCTTGATGTCGGGTGCGATGCCGTTGATCACGTAAAGGTTCAAGCCCACGGGCGGCGAGATCAGCCCGATCTCCATGTTGATGGTCAGGATCACCGCGAACCAGATCGGGTCGAACCCCGCCGTGGTGATGATCGGCAGCAGGATCGGCGCGGCCATCAGGATGACCGCCACGGGGGGCAGGAAGAACCCCGCCACCAGAAGGAACAGGTTTACGGCGCCCATCAGGATCCACCGGTTGACTTCCAGCGTCCCGATCCACTGTGCGATGGACTGCGTGATGAAGAGCGACGACAGCATGTAGGAGAACACGCCCGCCGCGCCGATGATGAACAGGATCATCACCGATTCCCGCGTCGTGTCACGCAGGACGTCCCAAAGCTTCACGGGGGACCACAGCTTGTAGATCACCATCGCGATGATCAGGCACAGCAGCGCGCCGATGGCTGCGGTCTCGGACGGCGTCGCGATGCCGCCGTACATCGCGTAGAGGACGCCCAGGATGATCGCGATGAAGGGCAGGACGCGGGGCAGGACCTCCAACCGCTGGCGCAGGGTATAGGTGGTGGGCGCCAGCACGGCCGCGTCGCCCGACCGCCACGTCGCGTAGAGCGACCAGGCCATGAACAGCCCCACGAGCAGGAGGCCCGGGAAGACGCCGGCGAGGAACAGGCGACCGATCGATGTCTCGGTTGCGATGCCGTAGACGATCATCGTGACGGAGGGCGGGATCAGGATGCCCAGGGTGCCGCCCGCCGCGATGGAGCCCGCCGCGATGCCGTCGGGATAGCCGCGCTTGCGCATCTCCGGGATGCCCATCTTGCCGATGGCCGCGCAGGTCGCGGGCGATGACCCTGACATGGCCGAGAAGAGCGCGCAGGCGCCCAGGTTCGACACGACCAGGCCGCCTGGCACGCGGGTCAGCCAACGCTCCAGCGCCTCGTAGAGGTCGGCGCCCGCGCGGGTCGAAGCGATGGACGCGCCCATGAGGATGAACATGGGAATGGCCAGCAGCGCGAAGTTGTCGAGCTTGCCGAACATGATCTCCGGCATCAGCTCGAGGCTGCGCATCCCGTCGAAGATCACGAGGAACAAGCCCGACACGATCAGGAGGCCGATGGCCACCGACACGCCGGAGAAGAGCACGACGATCGTGGCCACGGCCACGAGCAGTCCCAGGAGGAGGGGGTCCATGGACGCTAGTCCTCCAATCCGTAGGGGGCATCATGGCCCAGTGCCACGGCCACGAGGTCGGCCACGAGCTGCAGCAACAGCAGGCCTAGGCCCACGATCAGGGACAGGTAGGGGATCCACAGGCGCACGCCCCAGATCGTGTCCGACCGCCAGTTGCGGGAAAAGGCCAGATGCCAGAACTCCGCGGCGTAGAACAGCATGACGGCGACGATCAGGATCGACAGGCCCATCGTGACGTAGAACATCGCCCGCCGTGCGCCTCCCTTCAGGGCCAGGGGGATCAGGTCCACGTTTACGTGGCCGCGCAGGCGCTGGACGTAGGGCAGCCCCACCAGGGTCGCGGCGATCATCAGGTAGATCACGGATTCCGTCTGCCAGACCGTCGACTGGTTCAGGACGAAGCGCACGAAGATCATCTGGCAGGTGACCGCCACGGCAGCGACGATCATCGCGGCGGAAGCCCATCCGGCCAGCGTGCTGATCCAGCCCACGGTGCGCAGGAACGGGTTGCCCCCGTCGCGCGCGGCCTGGGCGTGGGAGGCGGTTGCCATGTCGAGGCCTTCCGGTTCGGGAACGGTCATCCCCGGGCCTGACCCGGGGATGACGATACGGTGGATCAGTCCACCGACAGGGCAAGGTCGAGAAGTTCCTGCCCGTCGGGCGTTTCCTCCACGAAGGCCTTGTACGACGTCTCCTGCGCGAGGGCGCGCCAAGCGTCGAACTCTTCCTGCGTCATCTCGGCGATCTCGACGCCGTTCTCGCGGAACGTTTCGGCGGAGGCGGCGTCCTGCAACTTCGCTTCCTCCAGATAGAACGCCTGCGCCTGGGCGGCGGCGTCCATCAGGGCGGTCTGCTGCTCCTCCGACAGGGACTGGTAGGCGGAGCGGTTCATCAGCAGGGGCTGGTACATGAACCACAGCGCGTACTCGCCCGCGGGCGTGTAGCAGGCGACCTGCTCGTAGATGCGGTAGGACACGAAGGACGACGAGGACGTGTTCGCCGCATCCAGCACGCCCGTCTGCATCGCGTTGTAGATCTCGGACGAGGCCATGGACGCGATGGATGCGCCGGCGCCCGCGAGCATCTGCTCGAACGCCTTGCCGGCCGCGCGGGTCTGGAGCCCCTCGATGTCCTCGGGCGCGGTGATGCAGCCGTCCTTGCCCGCGAATCCACCGGCGAGGTAGCCATGGACGAGGACCATGACGTCATCCTCCGCCAGCTTGTCCTCGATCCGGGCCATGAACTCGGACTCGTTCAGGCGCGCGGCGTGGTCGTGGTTCTTCACCAGCCCCGGCATCAGGGTCAGGTTGAAGGCGGGCTGGCGACCGCCCGCATAGGACAGGGGCAGGACCGTCATGTCGAGCTGGCCGCGCGACAGCGGCTGGTACTGCTCCCGCGCCTTAAACAGGGACGCGGACGGGAAGATCGTGATGTCGATCCCGTCATCGGCCACCTCGTCTGCGATCATCTGCGCGACCTGATGGCGGACGTCGGACGTCGACCATTGGTGGGACAGGCGGAACTCGGCCGCGGCGGCGGGCAGGGCCAGTGCGGCCGCCGCGAATGCGGCGAGCGTCGTCTTCGTCTTCATGTCATCCTCCCATGGGCCCGGTTCGTGTCGGACTCGCCCCGACGTTGGGCCATGCTCGCATCCCCTGTCAACGATCTTGCATACAAGAGCGCCCGTATTGCACGCATGGCGTCGGATGGTATGGTTCGGGGCATGGAGCAAAAGCGGTCCGAAACCATCGCCGACGCGGTCGAGGAGATGATCCTGTCGGGGGCCTTCGCCGACGGGGCGCGGTTGGACGAAGTGACGTTGGCGGGTCGCTTCGGCGTATCGCGCACCCCCGTGCGCGAGGCGATGCAGCGCCTGTCCCTGTCCGGTCTGGTGGAGCTTCGCCCGCGACGGGGCGCGTTCGTGCGCCAGCCCGGACCGATCGAAATGCTGGAGATGTTCGAGGTCATGGCCGAGCTGGAGGGGGTCTGCGCGCGGCTCGGGGCCTCGCGGATCGAGGACGGCGCCCTGAATGCGCTGGAAGCGGCGAACGCGGCGTGCGCAATTGCGGCGGAGGCGGGGGACGCGGACGCTTATTACCGCGCGAACGAGGGGTTCCACCACCGCCTGTACGCGGAGTCGGGGAACCGGTTCCTGGCGGGGGAGGCCCTGCGCCTGCACCGACGCCTGCAACCGTACCGCCGCCTGCAGCTTCGCCTCCGGGGCCGGATGGCGCAGTCCCTCGCCGAGCACGCGGCCATCGTCGCGGCCCTGCGCGCGGGTGACGGGGATCGGGCGGCGAAGGCAGTCTACGACCACGTCGCAGTGCAGGGCGAGAAGTTCCGCCGGCTGATGCGCACGTTCCCGAACGACGACGCGGCCTGACGGGGGGTGGACGGCGCGGCGCGACGTGGCATGGTGGCTATGCAATCGCGGCGGGGAGGGCGCGCATGACCACGATGACCACGGACCCGACGCCACGGACGGGTGAGCTGATCCGGGCCCTGCCGTTCTGGCTGTGCCTACTGAACCTGCCCCTGGTGGCTTTGGCGGCGCATGCCGGCGGTTGGACCGTGGCGCTGCCCGCCCTCTATGCCTGGGGGGCGTTCTCGGTCATGGACGCGGTGGCGGGACACGACGAAGCGAACCTTGACCCGGCCACGCCCGACGGCGCGTTGGTGTGGTACCGGCGGGTGACGCTGATCTGGCTGCCGGTGCAGTTGGTCCTGATCTATGGGACGTTGGCGTACGTCACCGCGACGGGCCACCTGTCGGCCTGGGAGGAGGTCGCGGTTTTCGCGGGCGTAGGGGTGGCCACGGGCACGATCGGCATCACCTATGCCCACGAGTTGATGCATCAGAAGCCCCGGTCGGAGCGTTGGCTCGCCGACCTTCTGTTGGCGACGGTGCTGTATTCGCATTTCCGGTCCGAGCATCTGCTGGTCCACCACCGTCACGTGGCCACGCCGAGGGATCCCGCGACGGCCCGGTTCGGCGAGGCGTTCTGGACCTTCCTGCCGCGCGTGCTGGTCCAGAGCGCCGTGTCCGCCTGGCGGGCCGAAAGGGGCATGTTGGCCCGCAAGGGATTGTCGGTGCATCATCGGTCGAACCCGTTCTGGCGCTATGCCGCGCTGCAAGGCGCCGCGCTGATGCTGGCCCTGCTGATCGGCGGCTGGTGGGGGCTGGCGCTGTTCGGGGTGCAGGCGGTCGTGGCCGTGTTCCAACTGGAGTTGGTGAACTACGTCGAGCATTATGGGCTGGTGCGCCGGAAACTGGGCGAGGGCCGCTTCGAGCCGACGCGCCCGCATCATTCCTGGAACGCACCGCACAAGGCGTCGAACTGGCTGTTGATCAACTTGCAGCGGCATTCGGACCACCACTACAAGCCGGACCGCCGGTTCCCGCTGCTTCAGACCTATTCGCCGGAGGAGGCACCGCAGATGCCCCACGGCTATCCGTTCATGACGATCGCGGCGCTGGTCCCGCAGCTATGGCGCTGGATGATGGATCGGCGCGTGCGCGAATGGCGGGCGCGGCACTATCCGGAGGTCGACGATTGGTCCGGGTCCGGCGGGGTGGAATATCCGGTCCGCTGATGGAGATCCAACGGACAGGGCACGACGTTCGCTTGCCCGGTAGGAGCATGGGATTGCAGTGCTGCAGCTTGACGGTCCGCGATCGTCGCGTGCTATGTTGATAAAACGATAAACTAGCTTGGTCGGCGTCATCCCTGGCGTTCGGCCCGGGCCCGGAACGGGTCCCAGCGGGGAGGAACGACATGTTCGCGAAGACGATCACGGCGACGGCGGTCGCGGCCTTGGCCACGGCGCTGACGGCGACCGCAGGCTTGGCGCAGCAGGAACTGGCCGCATCCATCGACGGTCCGGTCGAGACGGGGCAGGGGCAGGGCCTGGTCCGGTTCGGCGAGATCCTGGAGGATCTGACGGACGGCGCGCTGACGGTCCGGGTGTTCCCGAACGGTCAGTTGGGCACCGGCGCGGAGATCTTCGAGCTAATGGAAGCGGGGCAGGTCGCGATGGTGACGACGGCGCCCGGCTATCTGGCCGAGTTCGCGCCCCAGGTGCAGGCGCTGGTCGTGCCGTTCGTGTTCCGCGACTTCGAGCATTGGGAATCGGTCGTCAGCGGCCCCCTGGGCGAGGAGATCGCGCAGATCGTCGCCGACGAAACGGACGCACTCGTCCTGGGCTATTTCGGGGGGTCGATCCGCAACCTCGTGTCGTCGCAGCCGGTCGAGACCGCAGCCGACATGGAGGGCCTGCGCGTCCGCCTGCATCCCGCCGCCGTACAGGTGAAGGCGTGGGAGGCGCTGGGCGTCGTGCCCACGGTGATGGCCTATGGCGAGATCTATTCCGGCCTGCAGCTCGGCGTGGTCGACGGGCTGGAGAACGAGGCCGAATGGGTCCTGCGGATGAAGTTCTACGAGCAAGCCCCGACCTACGTGCAGACCGAGCACGAGTTCGTGACGCGTCCGCTGATGTTCTCGCAGCAGGTGTTCGATGGTCTGACGCCCGAACAGCAGGAGGCCGTGATGGAGGCCGGGCGCCAGGCATCGGCGTATCAGCGCGAGTTGGAGCATCAGTTCGACACCGAGTCGAAGGTAACGCTGCGCGACGAGCACGGTGTTTCCCTGGTGGAGGTCGACAAGGCAGCCATCCAGGCGGATGTGTCAGCAGCACTCGAACCCGTGATCGCGGAACTCGGGCTGGGCGACATGGTGGAGCGGATCCGCGCGGCCCAATAGGGGGCGCGATCCGGTGTCCGAGGGCGGCACCCTCGACGCGATGCTGCCGCCCGGGTATTCGTTCGACGATGCCGCGGATCTTCCCGTCACGGTGGTGGACGGGCGGCGGCTGCACACGATGTGGGTCGCCGCCCAGCACCTAGCCGATTGCCTGGAACACGACGGCCCACGGGCCCGCGACCGGGCAACGCGGATCGCCGCTCGGATGCCGGCGTTCCGGGACCCTGATCCCACATCGCCGACCCTAGGCAACCTGCGCTGGGAGTTTGAGGACGCGGCCGTGGAGGATCTGAACGCTGCGGTGTTCTTCGCGATCCGCATCGCGCCCGCGCTTCACCGGCATGCCGACCGTCTGGGAGAGGGGCCGACCGCCGCGCTGCGGGACACGTTGCGGGGCGCCATGGACGCGGTCGCGCGGATCGACGTCGGACCGGACTATACCAACATCGCCGTGCAGTCGGCCGCCTCCCTGATCGTGGGCGGCGGCGTGCTGGACGATCCGGGCCTGCAAGCCCTGGGGGCGGACCGGTTGGCGGTCTGGCATCACGGCATGGCCGATGCCGGTTGCGCGCACGAGTTCAACGCCCCCGTCTATGCGGACATGACCATCCGGGCGCTTGGGATCGTCGAGCGGCTGGGCGACGATACCCGGGCGGCGCGGCTGGCCCGCCACGCGCGGTTGCGGCTGGTGCTTTCGGCCGCCCTGGCGATCCATCCGGAAACGGGTCGCATGGCGCCGCCCCATGCCCGAGCCTACGCGCCGGCGCTGCTGGGCCGTACCCCGCCCGAGCGCCTGATGCTGGAGGAATGGGTCGGCGAGGGGCTGGCGCCGGACTGGGCTGCCTCCCTCATGCGGGGGACCGCGGGGTCGGTCCGCGAGACGGCGGATCGAGTCCGCGGCTCGATCGCGTCGTCTCACCACGGACCGGGATACGCGATGGGCACCGCGTCGCGCGATCTGGACACGCAGGCGAACCGCTTCATCGCCGGGCAGACGACGACGTTCGGCCTGCATTACGTCGGGAGGGGCGGGGGGCCGGGGACGATCTTTGCCAAGTACGTGGTGGACGACCTGTGGCTTGGGCGCTGGGCCACGGCGCCAACGCGGCCGGCCGATCAGGTATTCCTGGATGCCGGCGCGTTCATCGGGATGCAGCACGGGTCCCGCGCCCTGCTGGCGTACCGCCCCCACGCGATCGGCGCGACGGTGCCGGTGGGACGGGCGGCTCTGTGCCTGGTGGTGGCGCAGGCGGACCACGTCGCCGGCCTGCTGGTCGATGGCGCGCCGCCGGACCCGGACGGCACGATACCCTTCGGCGCGACGGTGGCGCTGGATCTGGGGCTCGTCCGGGTCGCGGTCCGTTCGCTCGGCGGCAAGGACCTGCAACCGGACGCGGCCGATCGGATCGTTCGCCGGGACGGGATGCTGTCGATGGAGTTCGTCGATTACGACGGGCCGCCCCGGACGTTCTGGCGCCACGCCACGCCGGGGTCCTTCTTCGTCGGCCATCCGCGCTGCGCCCTCGCGGTGTGGGCCGCACCCGCCACGCAGCATGATGGCCTGGCGGCCTTCGCCGCCGCTGCGGCCGCGATGCCGGCGAGCACGGTCTGCGACCCGCCGCGCCGTTCGGATCGCGGACCGCGCCGGTGGACGCTGTCGCTCGGGCAGGGCGACGCGGCGATCGGGATGGAGATCGACCTGCATGCTTGGTCGAGGCGGTCGGCCTGGTCCGGGGACGGAGCCGAAACGGCGCCCATGTTGGCGGCGGACGACGCGCGGGGTGCCCGGGACGGGCATGTGGCACTCGATGACGCGCGGCTTGACGCGCCGCCGGGTCCCGTCTGGTTGGCCCGGATCCCCGGTGGCGGGTGGGTGGCCGCGGCTGCGCCGGGCTTCGCGCGCGGCGACGTGCGGCTGACCCTTCCGGACGGGTCCGCCCTGCGGGTCCGCGACACGGACGGCGCGATCGTGCATCATGACGGGGCGACCGCGCGTCTGCTGGACGCGTCCCCGAATGCGGCCATGACTCACGAAATCGGGGCGTCGGGTGACGGCGCGATGGATATGACACGGGAGGACGCGGCTTGTTCCGACGCATCATGAACGGCACCCTGGCGGGGCTTCTGGCGCTGCTCTGCGTGCTGGTCGCGTATCAGGTGGTGGCCCGCTACGTTCCCGCCATTCCACCGTTCCTTTGGACGGAGGAGATCGCGCGCCTGGCCTTCATGTGGATGATCATGCTGGGCGCGGGGCTGGCCTTCGCCGACGGGTCGCACTTCGCCTTCAACTATCTGCGCGACCGGGCCGGGCGGGTGGGGACGCGTGCGCTGACCATGCTCGCGTTGGCGATCACCCTGGCGGTGATGGCGTTCTTCACCTGGTCCGCCTGGGAGCTGACCGGGCGCGGCTTTTCCCGCCGGTCGCTCGTCACGGGGCTGCCGACGGGCACCGGCTATGCTGCGCTGCTGATGGGCGCCCTCGTATCCGTCGGGGCGCTGCTGATGGTCGCGTGGCGCGTCCTGCGGGGGGGCGCCGCCCCCGAGTCCCCCATCGACGGTGCGGAGTAGCGGGCCGGTGGAGAACGTCCTCATCATGCTGGGCATCATCACCGTGTGCATCGCGATCGGCGTGCCGATCGGCGTGTCCCTGATGGCCGCCTCCGCCACCGTCTTGCTGTTGGAGCCGCACCTCTCCGTCTTCATGCTGGCCCGGCAGTTCTATTCGAGTCTGGACTCGTTCGTCCTGTTGGCCGTGCCGCTGTTCCTGCTGGCCGGCGCGCTGATGAACGAGACGGGGATCACCCAGCGCCTGATCCGCTTCGCCTATACTTTGGTGGGACATTTCCGCGGGGGGCTGGCGCATATCAACATCCTGGTGTCGATGCTGTTCGCAGGCGTGTCGGGGTCGTCCACCGCCGACACGGCCGGGGTCGGGACCGTGCTGATCCCGGCGATGCGCGAGAAGGGATATTCGCCGTCCGTCGCGGTCGCCATCACGGCGGCGTCGTCGGTCCTCGGCGGTATCATCCCGCCGTCCATCTTCTTCGTGGTCTGGGGCGCCATCACCGGCACCTCGGTCGCGGGCCTGTTCGCCGGCGGGATCCTGCCCGGCATCATGATCGCGGCGGCGCAGATGGTCTATGTCGCGCGCCGCGCGCGGGCGGAGGCGTGGCCCGTCGAGCCCCGCGCCACGGGGGCCGAGTTCCGCAGCGCATTCGGTGGCGCGATCCTGGGGCTCGGGGCGCCGATCATCATCGTGGGCGGTATCATGTTCGGCATCGCCACGCCCACGGAGGCGTCGATCCTGGCGGTGCTGTACGCCTTCCTGCTTGGCGTGCTCGTGTACCGCAACCTGTCTATGGCGCGGACCGTCGCGGTTCTGTCGGACAGCGCGCGGCTCGTCAGCCTGTCGCTGTTTTGCTTCGGCGCGGCGGGTCTGTTCGGATGGCTGCTGACGTTCTATCGGCTGCCCGACCTGCTCCTTCAATGGACCGACGGCTTCCCGCCCTGGATGCTGCTGCCCTTGTTCGCGCTGATCTGCATCGTGCTGGGCACGTTCCTCGATGCGCTGGTGATCGCGGTGATCGTGGGGCCGCTGTTCCTGCCGGCCATGCTGGCGGCCGGGGTGGATCCCGTTCATTACGGCATCGTCGCGGGGATCGCCCTGGCGATGGGCTTGATCACGCCGCCCTATGGCCTGTGCCTGTTGATCGCCTGCGCGATCGGCAGGCTGGAGATGCACGAAGCGATCGGCGACACGATGAAGCTGTTCGGCGTCACGGCCGTCATTTTGACGCTGGTGGTGTTCGTTCCGTGGATCACGACGACGATCCCGGGGCTGGTCCGTTAGAAGGTCGCGGACGGGGTCGTCACGTGGAATCGCGGACCACGAGGCGCGGGGTGAGATGGACGCGTTCGCGGGTCGCGGGATCGTCGATCGCCGCGAGGAGGGCGCGCGCCGCGCGGCGGCCGATGGCGCGGGGGTGCAACTCGACCGTCGTAAGCGGCGGGCGCCAGGACGCGCCTTCCGGCACGTTGTCGATACCGCACACGGCCAAGTCCGCGCCGGGCGTGAGGGCCGCGCGGTGCAGCCCCTCATAGGCGCCGAGCGCGACGGTATCGTTGAAGCAGATCACCGCCGTGACGTCGGGCGCCGCCCGGATCAAGTCGGCCATGGCTGCGGCGCCGAAGGTCCGGGTCGCGGGACCGTCCCGGACCCACGCGTCGGGCAGGTCGATACACCGCCGGCGCAACGCGTCCCGCGCCCCGGCCAAGCGTTCCGCCCGGTTCTGGTTCCGCGCCGGTCCGCCGACGAAGGCGATCCGCCGGTGGCCGCGGGCGGCGAGGTGATCCGCTGCCGTGCGTCCGGCCAGCACGTTGTCGAAGCCCACGAAGGACGCGTACGGGTCCGACACCTCGCGTACCGCAAGGACGTAGGGCACGTTGTGGACGCGCAGGCGTGCGAAGGACGACACGTCCGATCCGCTGGCCGCGCTGACGACGAGGCCCGCGACGCCCTGACCGATCATCGTGTCGATCACGCGGCTCTGGCGGTCGAGGTCGTCGCCGGTGTTCGCGATCACGGAAAGATAGCCGCTGGAGGCAGCCTCCGCCTCGAGGTCGGAGGACAATTCGGCGAAGAAGGGGTTCGAGATGTCGTTGACGACCAGTCCCAACAGCAGCGACCGGCCGGACCGCAGTCGCGCTGCGCTCTTGTTCGGGATGAAACCCAGTGCCTGCGCCGTTTCCTGCACCCTGTGCCGCGTATCGGTCGATATGCGACCCTTGCCGTTCAGCACGAGCGATACCGTCGTCAAGGACACGCCCGCAGCTTCGGCGACCTCCTTGATGCTGGCTGGCTTCTGCGTGTCCTTCACGGAATGGATCATACCTGCCGCGAAACGGTCCGACCAGCGGGAGGTGGTTCGGCTGCCGTTCCTGCGTTTAGAGAATACATAATTCTGCTTATCGACATACCCTCGGTTCCTGAGGGTGCCATTCCTGCCCGTAGCCCCCCGAAGCGATCGGTATGAGCAGGTCCTACGTACGAGCGAGACCCACGGTCAATGGGCCGATGCGCGACCTCCCGATGTGTTCGATCGATCGCCACCAACCTGTGGACGTTCACGTCGACAGGTGACGCGGCTTCCGCTAGCGTCGCCATGACTGCGGAGGGCGGCGTGACTTCGATTCTCGTCCTGAACGGACCGAACCTCAACCTTCTCGGGACGCGCGAACCGGCGACCTATGGGCACGAGACGCTGGACGACGTGGAACGGACGTGCCGGGCGCTGGGCGACGAGTTGGGGATCGACGTGGCGTTCGCCCAGTCGAACCACGAGGGGGCTCTGGTCGACGCCATCCACGACTGTCGCGACCGGCACGACGGGATCGTGCTGAACGCGGGCGCCTATACGCATACGTCCATCGCGTTGCGGGACGCCATCGCGGGCGTCGCCCTGCCCTGCATCGAGCTTCACGTTTCGAACGTCCATGCGCGCGAACCCTTCCGTCACCATTCGGCGATCGCGCCGGTCTGCCTGGGCGTCGTCGCGGGCTTCGGGGTGCGGGGCTATCCGCTGGCGCTGCGTGCGCTGACCGAACGGCTGACGGGATGACGGCGATGCTGGACCTGCTGCATCGGATCACGCAATGCGGAAGCGTCGCGGAGGTCTGGGACATCCAGACGGATTACATGACGGACAAGGGGTTCGACCGGATCCTGTACGCGGCCACCCACTTCAAGACGTCGTCTGGGGCGGGCGACATCAAAGACGCGTTGATCCTGACGAACTATCCCAAGGAGTTCACCGACGTCTATGTGGACGGCGGTCTGTTCCGGGACGCCCCCGTGGTCCGCTGGGCGATGCGGGAGACGGGGTCCATCAGTTGGCGCGCGATCGAGGGACAGGCGCGCAACGGCGAGTTGACCGAGGCCGAGATGAAGGTCGTCGCGTTCAACAAGCGCGTGGGCGTGGGCGCCGGCTATGCCGTCAGCTTTCCGCGGTCGTCCCTGCGGTCGGGCTTCGGGATCGGGCTTGGCTCGACCCGTCTGACGCAGATGGAGGTCGACGACCTCTGGGCGCGGGAGGGGCGCGAGATCGAGTTGGTGGCGCATGTCTGCCACCTGAAGATCATCGCCCTGCCCCATACCGATCACATCCGCGTCTTGACCGATCGGCAGCGCGAGGTGCTGGAGCTGGTCGCGGACGGCAAGACCATTCAGGACGTGGCGATCCTGCTGGAACGGAACCCGGCCACCGTCGAGAAGCACCTGCGCCTTGCCCGCGACGCCCTGGACGTCGAAACGACCGCGCAGGCGATCCTGAAGCTGAGCCTGCAGCATCAGTTCTTCACGATCTCGGGCTAGACGGGTCGCCACCATCGCGACGACGAAACGGTGGCAGAAAATATCGAGTCCCGTCAGTGGCTTGCGGCGTGAAACCGGAAAGGTAAGGATTTCCTTACTTCCTTGGTAGCCACGGATATCCGATCAAGGCGACGTCTTGTGAGTGATGGCAATTTCGCCAGGGACTAATGGGACGGAGGGGATGGCCGGACGGTTCCCGGCACCTTCCGCGCCCTGTCGATGAAGTTCGGCACTTGTCGGCATCCGGGTCATAGTCGCCCGGGTGTCGGCATCGAGACCCCGCCACATCCCCCCGCGGGTCCGCGGCGGAGGCCGCCGGCCCCCCCCTCCCCGGGGACCGGCGGCGCTTCGTTCGTCGTCCGTTCAGCCCTGCGCGGCCTTCGCGACCTCGGCGGCGAAGTCCTCCTGCACCTTCTCGATGCCCTCGCCAACCTCCAACCGAACATAGCCGGTGACCTCGACGCCCGCGGCCTCCGCGGCCTGGCCGACCGTGACGTCGGGATCGATCACGAACTGCTGGTTCACCAGCGTGACCTCGGCCATGTACTTCTTCATGCGGCCGTCGATCATCTTCTCGATCACCTGCTCCGGCTTTCCGGATTCGCGCGCGATGTCGATCTGGACCTGACGCTCCTTCTCGACGGTCGCAGCATCCAGCTCCGCCTCGTTCAGAGCGGCGGGGTTGGTCGCGGCGATGTGCATGGCGACCTGCTTGCCGAAGGCAGGGTTGGCCCCGGACAAGGCCACCAGCACGCCGATCTTGCCCATGTCGGATGCGGCGGCGTTGTGCACATAGGTCGTGATCGCGCTTCCGGACAGGGGCACCATGCGGCGGACGGACATGTTCTCGCCGATCGTGGCGATCTTGTCGGTGATGATCGCGCCTATGGACTTGCCGCCGATCTCGGCCTCCGTCAGCGCGCCGAGGTCGGGGACGTTCAGGGCCGAACGCGCGATGTCCTTCACCATGGCCTGGAACTCGGCGTTCTTGGCGACGAAGTCGGTCTCGGAGTTGACCTCGACCGCGACGCCCTTCGTCGCGCCGTCGTTCACGGCGACGGCGACCAGCCCTTCGGCGGCGGTGCGCCCGGACTTCTTGGCGGCCTTCGCCAGACCCTTCGTGCGAAGCCAGTCGATTGCGGCGTCCATGTCGCCGTCCGTCTCGGTCAGCGCCTTCTTGGCGTCCATCATGCCGGCGCCCGTGGTGTCGCGCAGCGCCTTCACCTGTGCAGCGGTGATTGCCATTTCGGATGTCCTTTCAATGGGTAAGCGGACGCGGGGCCCCTGCCCCGCGCCCGGATTCGCACCGTTAACGAAGCGTTTACGCGTCGGCCTTGGCGTCCTCGGCGGGGGCATCGGCTGTGGCCTCCGCGGCCGGGGCATCGGCGGATTCGTCGATCGCGCCCTCCTCCAACTCGCCGAGATCCATGCCGGCGGCGCCCAGCTGGGCCGACATGCCGTCGAGCGCGGCGCGGCTGACCAGGTCGCAGTAGAGCGCGATGGCCCGGGCCGCGTCGTCATTGCCGGGGATCGGATAATCCACGCCTTCGGGCGAGGTGTTCGTGTCCAGGACCGCGACGACCGGAATGCCCAGCTTCTTCGCTTCGGCGATGGCGAGGTCTTCCTTGTTCACGTCGATAACGAAGAGCAGATCCGGCAGTCCACCCATTTCGCGGATGCCGCCCAGCGTCGCAGTCAGCTTCTGCTGGTCCCGCTCCATCCCCAGGCGTTCCTTCTTGGTCAGCCCCTCGCCGCCCTGGTCGATCGCTTCGTCGATGGATTTCAAGCGGTTGATCGAGTTCGACACGGTCTTCCAGTTGGTCAGCGTGCCGCCCAACCAACGGTGGTTCATGTAGTACTGCGCGCAGCGTTCGGCGGCGTCGGCGATGGGCTTCTGGGCCTGGCGCTTGGTGCCGACGAACAGGATGCGGCCGCCGCGGGCGACGGTTTCCTGGATGACATTGAGGGCCTGGTCCAGCAGCGGGACCGTCTGCGTCAGGTCGAGGATGTGGATCCCGTTCTTCGCGCCGTAGATGTAGGGCGCCATGCGGGGGTTCCAGCGCTGCGTCTGGTGCCCGAAATGGACCCCGGCTTCGAGGAGCTGACGCAGAGAGAATTCAGGCAAAGCCATGATATCGTTACCTTTCCGGTTTGAGCCACAGCGGGGGATCAGGGCGTGAACCCAACCGGTGGACCGCCGGGGATGTCTGTCCCGAAAGCCCGCCCCCACCTGAGAAGTGACGCGCCCCTATGCCGAATGTCGCAAGGCCGCAACCCCACGAATGCCGATGCACCCCCCGTACACCCCCCGTGCACCCCCCGTGCATACGCGCGGGCAGACGGGCACCGTGCGTTGCGCGGGACTTGCCAGGCAGGACCGCTCCATGCCGGGGGTGATCCGACCACCCGCCGTAGCGGCGCGCGCCCCGTCCGGCCGGACGGTCCCCCGGATCGCCCCGTCCCTTCGAGGTCCGTGCTTCGCCCCGGCGCGGACGCGGGGGCGTATCGCCCACGCACCGCCTGCCCCGCGATGCCGCTCGGCGCTTCCGCTCAGGGTAGGATGCGGGTGTACTTCTGCCCTTCGAGGGTGGCGCCCGCAATCAGGCCGGCCTGGCCGAAGATGACGGCGACCACGGGGGTCAGCAGCGTGGTCGTGTCGGTCGTCAGCGCGGCGGTCGAGGTCGAGACGGCATAGCGCAGGTCGGCGCCCGCGACCCAGCCGGTGGAGGCGCGGAAGTTCCGCAGCGCGGGCTGCGTCATGAAGAACAGGGCGTGGCTGTATTGCTGCGCCCCGATCTGGAGCCCGATCGTCGCGTTGGCGACCGAATAGTAGTCGACCGGCACGTCGTTCACCATCAGCGCGCCCCGGCCATAGGCCCCGCCCAGGCCGAACCCGGCTTCGGTCACGAGCGGCATCATCAGCATGCCGGCGGACTTCCCCGCCAGGTCGCGCGTTTCGGGGATGGTGTCGAACATGAAGGCCTGCGCCGCGCGCACGCGGGCGTCGATGCGGCTGGATCCCGCCGATCCGACGCCGTTGCCGCACGCCGCCAGCGCCACGGGTGCCATAGCTGCCGCCAGGAGGCGACGACGGGTGAAGGTGGTCATGATGCTGTCCTGTGCGATGTCACTGCCCGAACGGGGTCTTGGCGCCCCGATGGGTGAAAGGATAGCGGAGGATGGGGGGTGTGTCACGCGGGGGTTGCGCGGTGTGGGTGGGCACCCGCACGACCTGGCGCGTGCCATACGCTCCCGGCCCCATGCGGTCCGCAACCTGTGTCGTTCGCCGGCGGGCATCCGGCGAAACGGACGTTCTCCGCGACCGGCATCAAGTTGATGCGATCGACGGAAGCACAGTGAGGATCACCGCGTCGCCGGACGTTCCCCCAAGGACCAAACCGAGATGCAGTGGAGCGGCGCGTTCGGCGGCCCAAACGGTTCCAAGCGCCGTCGCAGGGACCGTGCGGCGTCCAGCGTGCCTATGAGACCGTAGACCGACCGTTGGACGTCCCGCACTTCGAAGTCCAATCCGATCCCGTCATGGGCGAAGAGCGCGGACTCGAGAACGCCGTCGGTGACGTCGTAGCCCAGAAGGACCGCTTCCATCTCCCGGGTTTCGGGACTGACGCCGTTCTGCGCCAAACCTGCCAAAGCGAAGTCCTGCGGAAGATGCACGGAGGGGTCCCGGTCGAGGCCGAGGGCGACGACATCGGTCACGATCGGAAGCGGTCGCATATGGCCCATCATGTCGCGCACATCGTCCCACATGTTGAACGCATCCCAATAGGGTGCTTCGCCCGGCTCGATCACGATGCGTTCTGCCGAAGCCTGTCCCGGATCGACGAAGACGCTTGGCCAAACGTTCTGATCTGCGGATGCGCCGAACGGATCGTCCGGCCATATCGAGTAGTCGACTGGCCATGCCGCCCGCATTTCCTTGGCTTTGCGGAGGTCGATACGCAGGTCGATGGCGATGGGCTGGTCCGGGATCTGCGAAAGTCTAGGCATGGGTCACGGGAAGAAGAGGTCCGTCGGGGCATCGCCACCTTGGGGGATACAGATGACGTCATCGGGGCTTCGGGGTCTGTTCCATCTGCAAATACAGGTGCGCGGGTCCTGGTTTCGCACCAGGATATGGACGTGGTCCCCCGGACATGGATGGTGAGGTTTGGAGGGCGGCACGCGATCCAAACGCTTGAACATTCGCGTACCTACCGGGGGAACGCAGGGCGGACAGTTCTGCCTGCATGTCTCGCATGCTCGGGTATCCGTCGTGGGTGCGGTTTCGTCCTCATTCTCGCGTGTCATCTCGTTTATCGCGTACCCCGTTGCGGCAGCAGTCCCCGCAACACCCAAGGTTACGGCCGTCCATTTCGCCGCTGCGCCGATCGCTGCCCAGGCGGGAGGGGTGAACAGGAGAGCGACAGCAGGCATTATGCTTTGCCTCCGCGGATGCTTTCAGCTGCCTGACGTCGGATTGCCCCAATGACCAGTTCATACTCGCCGTGGGCGTGGCGCATGGCTAGCTCGATGGGCTCCGCCACAAGGAACGCGCCATCCGTGCGGGCAGAAGCGGTGACGACAAATTCGACATTCGCCGGCTGCTGTACGTCATGCTCAATAAGCCAACCGACCACCTCGTCCTCTAGTTCTTCGCATCGGTCTCGTGACATCCCGTGTCGCGCGGCTCGGTGACGCCAAAGCGCTCTCAATGGTCTAATGCGACCAACGTCTATCTGAGCTTTCGTAAGCCGGAGCATGATTCGTGGCTACCGATCCATGCGTTGCCGGGCAAGTTGGGGTCCGTGGCGATTATCGTGCTGGCGACATAGGCTGCCATCGCGATCAGACCGACGTCCCATCCCGTTATCTCGTCCAAACGGATAGGTCACTATTCAACACGATTATTCCGGGTACATCCCTCAGGGCGACCATCCCCCCGGCGTCACCTCGGCCGTGTCGTCCCCTGCCCGATCCGCCTCCAACACCTGCGGAAACTCCCGCGCGAAGACCGCCCGTTGCCGGGGGCTCCAGCGGACGGATACCTCGTGCCCGCCCTCGCCCGCGTCCTCCGCCGTGACCGCGCCGGCCTCGTGCAGCCAGGCGCGGGCGGCGCCCTGGTCGAAGGGGATGGTCAGGGCCGCGTCCGTCAGGTCGGCGGACAGGCGGGCGGCGATGGCGGACAGGAGGGGGGGCAGGCCGTCGCCCGTGACCGCGGAGCCCAGGAAGACGTCGTCGCGGCGGGCCGCGACGTTGGCCAAGGTCGCGGCGCGGTCGGCGTCCAGGCGGTCGGTCTTGTTCCATAGCTCCAGCATCGGGACGTCGGGGTCCACCCCCAACCCTTCCAGCACGGCGGCGACGTCGCCGGCCTGGCGTTCGGATTCGGGGTGGTCGACGTCGCGGACATGGAGGATGACGTCGGCTTCCAGCACCTCCTCCAGGGTCGCGCGGAAGGCGGCGACGAGTTGCGTGGGCAGGTCGGAGATGAAGCCCACCGTGTCCGACAGGATCACGTCGAGGGCGGGGTTGCCGCCGCCCGTGGACAGCTTCACGGCGCGCATGGTCGGGTCGAGCGTGGCGAAGAGCATGTCCTCCGCCATCACCTCCGCCCCCGTGAGGCGGTTGAACAGCGTGGACTTGCCCGCGTTGGTGTAGCCGACGAAGGCCACGACGGGGTACGGGACCTTGGCGCGCGCGGCGCGGTGAAGCTCCCGCGTGCGGGTGACCTTCTCCAACTGCTTGCGGATACGGGCGATCTGGTCGTCGATGGCGCGGCGGTCGGCCTCGATCTGCGTCTCGCCCGGCCCGCCCACGAAGCCCAGTCCGCCGCGCTGGCGTTCCAAGTGGGTCCAGGCCCGGACCAGGCGGGTGCGCTGGTAGGACAGGGCCGCCAGTTCGACCTGCAGCACGCCTTCCCGGGTGGCGGCGCGGTCGGCGAAGATCTCCAGGATCAGGGAGGTCCGGTCGAGCAGCTTGACCTTCCATTCCCGTTCCAGGTTCCGCTGCTGCACGGGGGTGACGGTGCCGTCGATCAGCACCAACTCGACCTCGTCGTCCGCGAGCCGGTCGCGCAGCTCGTCCACCTTGCCCGATCCGAACAGCGTGCCGGGATGGGGCTTTGGCAGGCGCACGACGTCGGCGCCCGCGACCACGAGGCCCGGCAGGGCGGCGGCGAGGCTGACGGCCTCGTCCAGCGCGCGGTGGGGGTCGCGGCCGGACCGGTCGCCGCCGCGGGTGTCGGGGTGCAGGATCAGCGCGCGCGTGGGGCGCGCGGCGGTGTCCGTCGGCTCAGGCTTCGCCAGTGGCTTCGTCCTCAGGGGAATACAGGTTGACGGGCTGCGACGGCATGATCGTGCTTATGGCGCCCTTGAACACCAGCTGGGATTGTCCGTCGCGGCGCAATAGCACGCAGAAGTTGTCAAACCAAGTGATGACGCCCTGTAGCTTGACGCCGTTGATCAGGAAGATCGTGACGGGGACCTTCGTCTTGCGGACCTGGTTGAGGAAGGTTTCTTGCAGGTTCTGCTTGCTTTCGGCGGGCATTCGGGGTGGTCCCTGTGGCTCGCGGCCTTGCGCGGGCCGTCTTGGTTTCGTGATACGCTTTATCTTATGGTCGGCGATCCCGCGCGTGACCACCCCCGATCCGGCGCATGGGCGGCGATTCGTGTCAGCGGCGCCAGAAGTCCGGGTTCAGGAGCGCCACGATCGCCAGCGTTTCCAGCCGGCCCACGACCATGGCGGCGGCAAGGATCGCCTTGGCGGGGTCCGACACCGCGCCCGCCCCGCCTTCGAGCGCCACGGCGGCCAGGGGCCCGCAGGTCGTCAGGGTGGCGGTGGCCAGCACGAGGGCCGCGCGCAGATCCAGGCCGGCCAGCCCCAGCGCCAGCGTCGTCACCGCGAGCGAGGTGGCGAAGAGCATGAAGAACACCCAGGCCGACTGGACCCCGCGCGCGGGGATCCGCGCCGCGTCGGGCGAGTGCGAGCCCACGGAATGGGGATGGACCAGGAGCCCCATCTCGCGCCGTCCGTGGGCGTAGAGCGCATAGGCGCGCAGGAGCTTGACCCCGCCCGCCGTGGTGGCGACGCCGCCGCCCATGATGGCGAGTCCCACCAGCAGGACGGCCGGGTTCTCCAACCCCGACCAGGCGCGCGCGCCGTCCCAGCCCGTGCCCTCGAACCCGGTGGTGGTCAGGAAGGACAAGGTGGTGAAGGCGGCCCCCCAGAGCGCGGTGGCCCCGCGGATCAGGTCGTCGTCCCCACCGCGCAGGCCGAAGGCGCCTACGAAGTGGCGCAGGAACAGGACCAGGGTGACGGCGCCGACGATGGCCAGCGCCATGCGCAGCTCGCGGTCGGCGGCCAGGCGCGCGACCTGGCCGCGGTGCAGGTCGGCGGCGAAGGTCTGGCGCGACACGGCGAAGAACAGGAAGGCGAAGATCGCCACCTCGCCCAAGGGTCCGGGCGGGGGGCCGTCGCCCGTGATGCCGGAGGTCGACAGCGTGGACATGGCGTGGATCGCGGCCTCCGTGCCGCCCTGCCCCGTGGCGGCCAGCGCGGACCACAGGATCGCCGTCAGCCCCGCATAGAGCGGCACGAGCGCGCCGGTGTAGCGCGCCAGGCGCGCCGCGTCGTCCGTGCGGGCATAAGGGGTGTTGAGGGGCGTCGCGCGGGTGTCGCCCATCGACCACGTGACCTCGAACCCGCCCAGGCGCAGGGGCGCGAGCAGGGCCACCGCGGCGATCCAGACGATCAGGCCCCCCTGCCACGCCACGAACGCGCGCCACAGGTGGACGCTGGGCGACAGGGCGTCGGGGGCGAAGAGCGATCCGCCGGTGGTGGTCAGCGCGGCGACCATCTCGAACCAGAGGTCGAGGAACGGGGCTTCGGGGACGATCTGCGTCAGGGGGGTGGCGGCCATCACGGGCAGGAGCGCGAAGATCCCCACGAGCGTCAGCAAATGCGCGCGGGCCTGCAGGCGGACGGGGCGGCGCATAGTGGCCAAGGCGAAGGCCCCCAGCACCGCCAGCGACAGGACGCCGGAATAGGCGAAGGCCCGTGCTTCCGCGTGGGCGTCGCGCGCGAGCGCGTGCAGCGCGGGCACCGCCATGGACGACGCGAGCGCCCCCGCCACGACGACGATCAGCGGCAGCCGCGCGAAGAGGGCCGTTCCCGTCAGAAGAAGTCCACCTGCACCTGGAGGAGTCGCTCGACCTCCGGCACGTCGTCGGACAGGGCGAAGATCGCCACCGCGTCGCCCTCGTCGATGCGGGTCGTGCCGCGGGGGCGGACATAGGTGCCGTCGCGGCGCACGATGGCGCCCACGAGCGCGCCCTCGGGGAAGCCGACCTCCGCCAGGGTCCGGCCCGCGAGCGGCGAGGTGGACATGACCAGCGCCTCGATCACCTCGCCCTCCGCGTCGCCGACCGAGTACACGTTGCGCACGCGGCCGTGCCGGACGTGGCGCAGGATGGACGACACGGTGGTCTGGCGGGGGTTGATATAGGCGTCGATGCGCATGGGCTTCATCAGGCCGACCAGGGTGGGATCGTTGATGAGTGCGATGGTCTTGCGGCAGCCCGTGGTCTTGGCGCGCACGGCGGCGAGCATGTTGGTCTTGTCGTCGTCCGTGACGCACAGGACCGCGTCGGCCCGGTCGATCCCGGCCTCGCGCAGCAGGTCGATGTCGAGGCCGTCGCCCGACAGCACGATCGTCCGTTCCAGCGTTTCGGCCGCGTGCTCCGCGCAGCGGCGGTTCCGCTCGATCACCTTGGCGCGGATGCGGTCGGGCGCGTCCTCCAGGGCGCGGGCGACGGCGAGGCCCACGTTGCCGCCGCCGACGATGACGACGCGTTCGGCCCGGCGGACCTGCTTGCCGAAGATCTCCTGGGTGCGGCCGATGTCGTCGGCATGGGTCATCACGTAGATCAGGTCCCCGGCATAGAGCTGGTCCCCCGGATCGGGCGCGAAGAGGCGCCCGCCCACGCGGCGCACCGCGACGACCACCGCGCGCAGGGTGCTGAACAGCTCCGACAGCTGGCGCAGGGGCGTGTCGAGCACGGGGCAGTCCTCGTCCAGCGCCAGGCCGATCAGCCGGGCGCGCCCGTCCATGAAGTCCTCCGTGTCGAAGGCCTCCGGCGCGCGCAGGCGGCGCAGGGCGGCGTCCGCGACCTCGCGCTCGGGGCTGATGACGACGTCGATGGGCAGGTGGTCGCGTCGGTAAAGGTCGGCGCGCACCGCCGCGAGGTAGGATTGCGCACGCAGCCGGGCGATCTTGCGCGGCACGGTGAAGATGGAATGGGCCACCTGGCAGGTGACCATGTTGACCTCGTCCGACGAGGTGGCCGCGATCAGCATGTCCGCGTCCTCCGCGCCCGCGCGGTCCAGCACGTCGGGATACGACGCGAAGCCCGCGATGCCCTGCACGTCGAGGCTGTCGGTGGCGCGGTTGACCAGTTCGGGGTCGCTGTCGACGACGGTGACGTCGTTGCGCTCCCCCGACAGGTGTCGGGCGATCTGCCAGCCGACCTGGCCCGCGCCGCAGATGATGACCTTCATGCAACCCCGTCCGGGCCGTTTCCGTGGCCGCCAGCGTTAGGTCGCGGGCGCCACGGGGTCAATCGACACGCCGCGCCATCGGGGCGAATGGCGGTTTGCCCAGGGCGCCCCGTGGGTTATGGTCTCCCCCATGCGATATGTCCTGCCCGCCGTCCTGACCCTCGCCGCCTGCGCGGCCGCCAGCGTTCCCGTCTATCTGAAGCCCGGCGTCGACCGCGCGCAGGCCCGTGCCGATCTGGCCGCCTGCCGCGCGGATGCCGGCACGGGCTCGCCCTCCGTTCTGGGCGGCGGCATCACGGTGGGGATCGGCGTGGGGGTGCGGCGCTGTTCGGGCAACGTCTGCATCGGGGCGTCGAACGATCCGTTCGACGACATCACGCAGCGGCGACGGGCGGAGGCGCGCGGCCGGGCCGAGGGGGCCTGCATGGGGGCGAAGGGGTATGCGCTGGTCGAGCTTCCGGCCTGCCGCGGAACCGTCCGGATCCTGGCGAGCCATCCGTTCGACACCGCCGGCGCCTGCGTGCGCGACGGCGAGGTCGCCGTCGCCGTCGCCCACTGAGGCGCCGGGCGCGCCCCGTTCAGTAGCCGCTGACCATGGCGGTCAGGGCGTCCTTCTCCATGCTGACCTCCGACAGGCGGGACTTGACCACGTCCCCGAGCGAGACCAGCCCGACCAGCACGCCGTCGCGTTCGACCGGCATGTGACGGAAGCGGCCTTCGGTCATGCGGGTCAGGATGTCCTGGGCGTCGTCCTCCGGCGAGGCGCGCTGCAGGTCGCGGGTCATCAGATCCGACGCCTTGCGTTCGAGCACTGACGGCCCGTGGCGGCCCAGCTCGCGCACGATGTCGCGTTCCGACAGGATGCCGTCGGCGTGGGTTCCGTCCGCGCTGACGACCAGCACGCCGATGCGTTGCGCGGCCAGTTCGGCCACCGCGTCGGCGACGGTGATGTCGGGGTCGGCGGTGGTCACCCCCTGCGTCGCCTTCATCGCCAGGATCTTGGATACGAGCATGTCGGTCCCCCATGGATGCGCACGATGGCCCAGCGTCCCCCCTGACCCGCCGTCAGGTCAAGGGACACCTTTGCAAAGGCGGTCCTCGGGCTGGACGGAACATGTGGCTTTCGCCCCCCGGTCCCGTCCCGTATCACCCCCCGTGACACGGGGAGGGTTCCATGCAGCATATCGGACATCACATCGAGGGCGCGGTCGTGGACGGCCAGTCGGGTCGCACGGCGGACGTCTTCAACCCCGCCACAGGCGAGGTCCAGGCCAAGGTGGCGCTGGCCGGTGCCGCGGAGCTGGACCGCGCCGTGGAGGTCGCGGCGAAGGCGCAGGTCGAATGGGCGGCCGTGAACCCGCAGCGTCGCGCCCGCGTCCTGATGCGGTTCGTGGCGCTCTTGCATCGCGACATGGACGCCCTGGCGGAGGCCTTGTCCCGCGAACACGGCAAGACCCTGCCCGATGCGGCGGGCGACGTGCAGCGCGGCCTGGAGGTGGTGGAGTTCTGCATCGGCGCGCCGCACATGCTGAAGGGCGAGTTCACCGACAGCGCAGGCCCGGGCATCGACATGTATTCGATGCGCCAGCCCTTGGGCGTCACCGCCGGCATCACGCCGTTCAACTTCCCCGCCATGATCCCGATGTGGATGTTCGCGCCCGCCATCGCCTGCGGAAACAGCTTCATTCTGAAGCCGTCGGAGCGGGACCCCAGCGTGCCGATGATGCTGGCCGCCCTGATGGAGGAGGCGGGGCTGCCCCCCGGCGTCCTGCAGGTCGTGAACGGCGACAAGGAGGCGGTGGACGCGATCCTGGACCATCCCGTGATCCAGTCGGTGGGCTTCGTCGGATCGACGCCTATTGCAGCCTATATCTACGAACGGGCGGCGGCGACGGGCAAGCGGGCGCAATGCTTCGGCGGCGCCAAGAACCACATGATCGTCATGCCCGACGCCGACATGGATCAGGCCGCCGACGCGCTTGTCGGTGCGGGTTACGGGGCGGCGGGCGAGCGCTGCATGGCGATCAGCGTCGCGGTGCCCGTGGGCGACGGCACGGCGGACAAGCTGATCGAGAAGCTGGCCCCCCGGGTCGAGGCCTTGACCGTGGGCCCGTTCTCCGCCGACCGGGAGGTCGATTACGGGCCCGTCGTCACCGCCGCCGCCAAGGCCAACATCGAGGCGCTGGTCCAGTCCGGCATCGATGCCGGTGCGACGCTCGTGGTGGACGGACGCGGGATGAACGCGCCCCAGGGCCACGAGGGCGGGTTCTGGGTGGGGCCGCATCTGTTCGACCACGTCACGCCCGACATGGACATCTATCGCAAGGAGATCTTCGGGCCGGTCCTGTCCTGCGTGCGGGCCAAGACCTACGAGGATGCGCTGGGCCTGGCGATGGATCACGAATACGGCAACGGAACGGCGATCTTCACCCGCGACGGGGACGCGGCGCGCGACTTCGCCAAACGGGTGAACGTCGGGATGGTGGGCGTGAACGTGCCCATCCCCGTGCCCCTGGCCTATCACACGTTCGGCGGCTGGAAGCGGTCGGTGTTCGGAGACCTGAACCAGCACGGGCCGGACGCGTTCCGGTTCTATACCCGGACGAAGACGGTCACCTCGCGCTGGCCGTCGGGCATCAAGGAAGGCGGCGAGTTCAGCATTCCCGTCATGGAGTGACGGGTCGGGGGACGGATGTCCCCCGCCCGCCCCTCAAACCGTCAGGCGGCGGCGACGCCTGACGAGGGCGGCCGCCCCGAGCGCGGCGGCGAGCAGGGGCAGCGTCGCGGGCCCGGGCGTCGGAACGATGTCCACGACGTCGACCGGTGCGCCAAGGTCGCTCGCCGGCGCGGACGCGACGAAGTCGATCACCGATCCCGCGAAGGCCTGGGCTCCGGGGCCCCGGTCCCCTTCGAGGACGTTCGCGTCGAAGATGGCCGTCAGCCTGCCGGCCCCGGCATTCGTCAGGTCGCCCGGACGCCAGGCGATGGCGGACCCGCCCCAGAGGGACGTCGTCAGGAACCGTCCCGTTCCCGGGGTGAACGTGCCGCCCGCGCCGGTCAGCGCGACCGTGGCGCCGGCCGCCCCGCCGGCCACTTCGGGTGCCAGGGTCTGGACGTCGGGTGCCCAACTGTAGGACAGATCGCCGCCGCCCGCCTGCGCCACCAACCCGAAGATCGCGTCGTTGCGTCCCGCATAGAAGCTGTTCTCGCCCACCAGGATCAGCGAGCCGCCCCCCTGGAGGTAGGACAGATACGACCCTGTAAGGCCGCGGCGATCGTAGAACCGCAGGTCCCAGACGGTGTCGGCCAAGGTCACGTCGGCCGGCGCGTCGGCGAAGATTTGGACCGCATTGCCACGCGCCCGTTCCAGGGCGGCCACGTTCGCGGTGACCTGCGCGGACGTCTCCCCCTCCGGCGAGGCGGAAACGCCGCCGATGACGTAGACGGTATCGGCCTTCGCGGCCTGCGACGACGCCAGCACGAGCGCCGCGGCGGCGATGGAACGTCGAATGCTCATCCTCGAACCCCTGGAATACGTTAAGCTAGGTTAACCCAATACCCGCTCCCTAGCGGATGACGTAGCGTCGGTCGAGTCCGGGGGTGCCGGATCCGTGCGATTCACGGGTTGGTGACTTTCACCCGGACCCGGCATCCCATAGATCGCATCCGTCGCATGCTCGCCAGGAGGCCGCCCGATGATCCGTCCGACCCGCCGTACCTTCGTCCTCGCCGGCGCGGCCACGCTGGCCGCCCCTGCCCTGGCACGGGCGCAGACCGAGACGCGCCGCAACCTCGCCAGCTTCGTCCGGCTGGATTGGCGCGACCACTTCGACACCCTGGGCGCCGCGACGGTGATCGCCGACACTGAAAGCCGCGCGCTGCATTATTGGAACTCGACCGGGGCGGATTACCGCGTCTATCCCACCTCCGTCCCGATGTCGGAGGAGCTGACGCGCCGCGGTTACACCGAGATCGTGCGCAAGAAGGTCGGGCCCACCTGGACCCCAACGGAAAGCATGCGCGAGCGCGACCCTACCCTGCCGGACTTCATGCCCGCCGGGCCGGGCAACCCCTTAGGAACCCACGCGATGTACCTGTCCTGGCCCGCGTACCTGATCCACGGCACGCATGACACTGCGAAGATCGGCCGGCGGTCGTCGTCGGGCTGCATCGGCCTCTACAACGAGAAGATCGCGGAGTTGTACGACCTGTGTCCGATCGGGACGCAGGTACGCCTGATCTGAACCGGGTTGCGGCGGGGCCCCTGCCCCTGTATCGCCGTTCGCAGAGCGCCCATAGCTCAGCTGGATAGAGCGCTGCCCTCCGAAGGCAGAGGTCTGAGGTTCGAATCCTCATGGGCGCGCCAATTCCCGGACCCGACCCTCACCGTGCGATGGCGGCCAGCGTGGACCGCGCGGCGCGCAGGCCCGGCGCCTCGCCCCCGCGTCCCAGACGATCCATCGTGCGGTCCAGCGCGTCGCGCTGCCTGTCCCGCAGGGAGGGCACGGTCAGCAGGTCCGCCAGGGCCCCGCCGATGGGCCCGGGTTTGCAGTTCCGCCCCAGGAATTCCGGGATGGCGCGCGTTTCGGACACCAGGTTGACCAGGGTCACGGTGTCGACCTTCATCAGCCGCGCCAGGATCACCCGGCTGAGCCACGCCATGTCGTAGGCGACCACCATCGGGACGCCGTTCGCCGCGAGTTCCAGGCTGACGGTGCCCGACGCGGCGAGGGCAGCGTCGGCGGACGCGAAGGCGGACATGCGATCAATCGGTTGCGAGACAATCTTTACCTTCCGGGGCCACGAAGCGGTCCGTTCCACCACGAGGTCGACGAGGTGCGGCAGGGTCGGCACGACGGCGACACGATCGTCCGGGACGCGGTGGAGGGCTTCGCCGAAAACCGGGGCCAAGCGCGTGACCTCCGACCGGCGGGACCCGGGCAGGACGAGGATCGGACGACCGGTCAGCGCGCCGCGGAACGCCGCCGCCTGTGCCGCGGTCGCACGGGGCGCCGCGACGACGGGATGGCCGACGAAGTCGCAGGTCATGCCCGCCGCGCGCATGTAGGGCGGCTCGAACGGCAGGAGGGCCAGGACGTGGTCGATGCACGCCGCCATGTGGTCGGCGCGGCCGGGACGCCAGGCCCAGACCGAGGGGGCGACGTAGTGGATCGTCCGGAGCCCCGGCCGGGAGGCCCGGACCTTCGACGCCACGCGGAGGGAGAAGTCGGGACTGTCGATCGTGATCAGCGCGTCGACGTCCAGATCGAGCGCGGCCGCGGCGGCCCGGTCGCGCAGGGCGAACAGTTCCCGCAGGCGGGGCAGCACCTCCGCCAGGCCCATAACGGACAGGCGTTCCATCGGGAACAGGCTGTCCAGGCCGCGGGCGATCATGGCGGGGCCGCCGACGCCATGGACCCGCACGGATGGATCGAGGTGCCGCAACCCGTCCATCAAGGCCGCGCCCAGGGCGTCGCCGGACGGCTCGCCCGCGATCAGGAACAGCTTCACGGATCGAAGGCGTGGATGAACAACCCCGCGCCGCGGGCGATCTGCGCGACCTCCCCCCGGTCAATCACCATGACCCCGCCGCGTTCGACCGCGATGCCGTTCAGCCGGGCGGCCGCGGCGCGGCGGACCGTGTCCGGACCGATGGCGGGAAGGTCGATGCGCCGATCCTGCGCGGGCTTCGGGGCCTTGACCAGCACGCCCCCCGCGGGTCGGGGAAAGTCCGGCAGGCCCGGCGCCGCCGGTCCGGGCCCGGACAGCCAGTCCGTCACGCCGCCCAGGAAACCGCCGCCCTCCTGCGCCTGCGGGGCGCGCGGTGGAGGCGGGGCCAAGGTGGCCAGCATCCAATCGGTTCCGGGCAACGCCTCCACCGCCAGGACCTGGCCTGCGGCTACGATGCAGGCCTGCCCCACGTCCACGGGGCCCAGGGCGGACAGCACCGCGTGCCCGCGTTCGATGTCGGCCCGGTCGCCGTCGGTGGGCGTTCCGATCGCGGGGACGTCGATCAGGTCGGGTGCGACCTCGTGCGGCGCGACGACGGTCAGGCCCCCTTCCTCGAACAGGTCGATGACGGTGCGCAGGGCCGCGTCGTCGCCGGAGGCGATCGCATCCGCGATGCGGGCCATCATCGGTGCCGTCGCGGCGTCGATCTGCGATGGGTCAGGCGTCGGACGTGCGACCCGCCCGGCGAAGCACACCTGCGCGACGTCGCGATCCCGCAGGGCGGCAATGAAGCTGCCGAGATGCTCGATCCGGAACGGACGGCTCTGCCCCACGCCGGTGGGGGGGTGATCCTGCAGGTGGCAGGCGAACCAGTCCCGTCCCGCCCGTCCGAGCGCGTTCGCGACGTGCCGGGGCAACCCCCCTTCGCCCGCGATCAGGGCCACGGTCATCGCGGCACCAGGAACGACCGGTCGGAGGCGCCGGTGATGAAGGCGACCATCCGCCGGACGTACTCGGACTCCGTCTCCTCGCCCAAGCGGCGGGCGCGGTCCATGAACGTCCCCTCCCCCTGCTTGAGCGTCAGGAGCGCGATGCGCAGGGCCTGGATGTCGGCGCGCGCCACGCCCCGGCGCTTCAGGCCGACGAGGTTCAGGCCGTCCAGCTCGGCGCGCGGCCCCTGCACCAGGCCATAGGGGACCACGTCGTTGGTCACCATTGACAGCGCGCCGATGATCGCGCCCTGCCCGATGCGGACGAACTGGTGGATGCCGGACAGTCCGCCGACGATGACGTCGTCCTCCAACACGCAGTGGCCGGCGATGGCGGAGGCGTTCACGACGATCACGCGGTCGCCGATGGTGCAGTCGTGGGCAACGTGGCACCCGGCCATGAACAGGCCATCGTCGCCGATGCGGGTGACGCCGCCGCCGCCCTCCGTGCCGGCGTTCATCGTCACGTGCTCGCGGATCCGGTTGCGGGCGCCGATCACCAGGCGCGTCCGTTCGCCGCCGTACTTCTTGTCCTGCGGCACCTCGCCGATGCAGCTGAACGGATAGATCACCGTTCCGTCGCCGATCTCGGTGACGCCCGTGACGACGTTGTGCGACTTCACCACGACGCCCCGGCCCAGCGTCACCTCCGCCCCGATCGCGCAGAACGGCCCCACCTCCGAGTCCGCGCCGATCGTGGCGCCTTCCTCGACGATGGCGCCGGGATGGATGCGGGCGGTGGGGTCGACGCTCATGCGGAAGCCATGTCCATCATCGCGGTGAACGCGCATTCGCACGCGACCTCGCCCGCGACGACGGCGCGGCCGTCGAAGCGCCACACCTTGCCGCCGGGCTTGCCGCGGGTCACCGTCACGTGCAGCTCCAGGACGTCGCCCGGCACGACCTTGCGCCGGAACTTCGCACCGTCGATCCCCATGAAATAGACCAGGAACTGCCGATCCGCCAAGCCGTTCGACACGCCGACCATCACCGCCGCCGTCTGTGCCAGCGCCTCGACGATCGTGACGCCGGGCATGATGGGGGCGCCGGGGAAGTGGCCCTGGAAGTGCGGCTCGTTGAAGGTGACGTTCTTGATCCCCGTGGCCGAGGTGTTCGGGACGATGTCCCGCACGCGGTCGATCAGAAGGAACGGATAGCGATGCGGGATGATCCGCTGGATCAGGTCTATGTCGGCTGTCTCGGGGGCGTCAGTCATTCGGAGGGCCTTCGGTGGGTATCGTCTCGGTTTGGCGGCGCTGGGGGGCGGGACCCTGCGGTCCGCCGCCACCATCGCGCAGGACCGCGTCGATCCGTTCCAACGCCAGCGACGTGATGTCGGCCTGTTCCGCGGCGGCGATGACCTGCCTGCGGTCGAGGATAACAGCTGCGCCGAGTTCGGCCGCCAGCGCCGCGAGGACCGGGCCGGCCCGTTCCTGGAACCGCTGACGCGCGCGGTCGGATTGTTGCTGGATCGCGCGGGCCTTCGCGTCCTGGGTCGAGCGGATCCCTTCGACCTTCGCGTCGAAATCGTCGGCGAGCGTGCGGAACGCGCCAGGATCCATGGACGCGCGGCGTTCCGTCAGGTCGCGTTCCTCCGCCTCGAGGTCGGCCTCGATCCGCCTGTTCTCCGCCTGCAGGACGTCGGTCGCGGCCTCGATGTCGGCACGGGCCTGCCGGCCGAAGCTGGAGCGCACGAACAGCGCTTCCTGGTCGAGGACCACGATGCCCTGCCTGGGCGGCGACTGCGCGATGGCGGGCCGCCCCATCAGCACGCAGGCGAGGAGGCCCGCGACCGCGTCCCGCCTGCGCATCAGAACCGGGTCTGGATCGTCAGGTCGAAGCTCTGCGTCCGGTCGAAGTCGCGGGCGCGCAGCGCGTCCGAGAAGTTGAAGCGCAGGGGGCCGATCTGCGTATCCCACAGGATCGAGAAGCCGACCGCCGAGTTCAGATAGAATCCGTCGTCGACCAGTTCCTGACCGTCCGTTCCGCTGCTGCCGCCATCGACGTCGTCCAACCCCCAGACGGAGCCCGCATCCAGGAACACCGCACCCGAGATGCCGTACTCCTCCGGGATCAACCCGATCGGGAAGAGCGCTTCCATGCGGGCGAAGGCGTAACGGTTGCCGCCCAGGGGATCGTTGTCCCGCAGGGACGAGCTGGTGTCGCGCGGCCCGATGCCGCCGGACCGGAAGCCGCGGATGTTGGAGCCCGTGTTGAAGAACCGGTTCCCCCGGGCGGAGACGGTGTCGTCCAGCGAGGTCAGCACGCCGAGGTCGAGCGCGGCGCGCAAGGTGATCTCCTCGTTGCGCACCGCACGTTCGCCCGCGACGCTGAGGGTCGTCCGAACGAACTTCTCGTCCCCGCCCAGGCCCGCGAACTCCTGGCCGAACCGCAGGCGGATGCCGCGGGTCGGGTCGAGGCCGCTGCCGATGGTCGAATAGCTGAAGTTATAGCCCACGGAGGAGGTCAGGTTCGGTTCCCCGGCGTCGCGAAACAGGATCGGCGACAACTCGGCCGGGTTCAGGCCGGGGTTCGCGGTCAACTCAGATTCCGAGATGTTGTAGAACAGGCCCAAGCGCGAGTCCGTCCCCACCGGGAAGGTCAGACCGGTCCGCAGGCCGAGATCCTTGGCGCTGAAGTTCTGCCCGTCCCGGTCCGTTTCCGTGTAGAATAGCGAGAAGCTGAGCGCGAGGTCGCGGTTCAGGAACGCGGGCTCGACGAAGGATATGCTGCCGGTCGCGTCCTCGCCCCCCAGGTTGACGTCGAGGTCGACCGACTGGCCCCGACCCAGGAAGTTGCGTTCCGCGAAGCTGAACGAGATCCCAGCCCCCGTTTCGGCGGAATAGTTGAGCCCGAAGCCCAGGCTGCCGGTCGGCTGCTCCTCCACGTCGACGTCGACGATCACGCTGTCGGGGGTGGTGCCCTGCCGAGCCTCCACGTCCGTGGCGGAGAAGTATCCCAGTGCCTCGATCCGTTCGGCGGCGGCGCGTATCTCGCGCGGGTTGAAGGGATCGCCTTCGACCGTGCGGAACTGGCGACGGATGACCCGATCCAACGTGGTCGCGTTCCCTTCGATGTCGATGCGTTCGACGAAGACGCGGTCGCCCCGTTCGACCACGAAGTCGACATCCAAGGTCTGGCTCGCCTCGTTGCGGGTGATCTGCGGGACGACCCGTATGAAGTCGAGGCCCTGCCGCGTGGCCAAGAGTTCCAACCGCCGGATCGATCGCTCGATCGCCTGTGGGGAATAGATGTCGCCGGGTCGTACCCGCACTTCGGCCCCGTAGGCGGAGGCGTCGATCACCGCGAGGTCGGACGATGTGGTGATCCGGTTGAACCTGTACTGCTGACCTTCTTGGATGCGGATCGTCAGGAAGTACGCATCGCGCGACGGCACCAGTTCGGGCGTGGCGGACAGGACCTGGAAATCGATGTAGCCGCGGGATTGATAGAAGTCGCGCAGGAGTTGCAGGTCGAAGGCGATGCGTTCCGCGACGAAAGTGTCCGCCGCGATGATCGCCCGGAAGATTCCGGCCTGCTTCGTTTCCAGCGCCCGGCGCAGGCGGCGGTCCGAATAGGCACGGTTGCCGACGAAGCTGATACGCTCCACCTCCGTGACGCGCCCTTCCGCGACCTCGAACACGAGATCGACCCGGTTGTCGCCACGCCGGATGATCTTGGGCACGACGGTCGCGGACAGCCGTCCCGACGCGGCATAGGCCTGCGCGATGGCGGCCGCGTCGCGTTCCGCCTGTCGTGGATCGTAGACGCGCCGGACCTGGCTGCCCACCACGGGCAGCAACGCGTCGTCGCCGAGCCGGGCGTTCCCCTCGATCGCGATGCGCGAGATCGTCGCCGCCTCCTCCACGATGACGAGGAGGCGGTTGCCCTGGGGGACCACCTCCACCGACTGGAACAGGCCGGAGTTCTGCAGACGCTGCACGCCGTCGTTCAGGCGGCCGGCGCTGATCGCCTCGCCGGGAACGACGCCCAGCTGCGCCAGCACGGACGCGGTGTCGATCCGCCCGTTGCCCTGCACCTCGAACGAGGAGAAGCGGAACGTCTGCGCCGTCGCGACGCCGGCCATCCAGCCGGCCACGCAAAGCCCCATCGCGGTCGCGCCGAGGAGGCGGCCCCCTCGCCGCACAAGCCCACCGCGCGTGGATTCGCGATCCGTCATGTCTGTCCCCGCCCCGTCCTGTCGTCCCTTCGCCGTGCTATCGGACGCCCCTGCGGGTGTCAAAGCGCGGGCATCCGTTTCCGTATGGCAAGCGCGCCGACCAGGCTGCGGCCTGGTCGGGCGGGGCGGCGCCAACCGCGATGCGATCACGGTTCGGGGCGGCGGCGGGCGGTCGGTCAGGGGCAGAAGATGTCGTTGAACAGCGCGAACGCCATCAGGGCACCCATCAGGACGATGCCCATCGTCATCAGCACGCGCACGGCGTCGTCCGACGGCGGCTTGCCGCGCACCGCCTCGTAGGCATGGAATACGAGATGGCCGCCGTCCAGGACGGGGATGGGGAACAGGTTCAGCATGCCCACCGCGGTCGAAAGGACCGCGATGAACCAGATGAAGTTGCCCGCCCCCATGGACGCCACCGCGCCGGACGTCTCGGCGATCCCGACGGGCCCCGACAGGTTGCAGGTGCTGATCTGGCCCAGGACGATATGCCCGATCGCCGACAGCGACGAGGTGATGATGAACCAGGTCTGGGACACGCCCCCCAAGAGGGCGTCCAATGGACCCACCCGTTCCGTCATCGGTTCGAAGGCCAGGCCGCCCGACAGGCCGATCAGCCACCGCGTCTCGAACCCGCCATCGGCGGAGGGCAGGTCCATGCGACGCGGTACCAGCGTGACCGTCAGGTCCCTGCGTTCCGATGGGCGCCAGACGTCGAGCGTCAGCGCGCGCCCCTCGGACGCCTCGACGGCGTCCTGCAGGTCCCGGAACGTCGTCACGCGCTCCCCGTCGATGCGACGGACGAGATCGCCTTCCCGCAGGCCTATCTCCCAGGCCGCGGAGCGCGGCTGGACCGACGCGGCACGGGGCAGCAGGGGCGGCACCGCGTCGATGCGCAGGACGTCCCCGTCGCGTTCGACCTCGTAGGGGATGGTCGGCGCGTCCCGAAGCTCCGCGGCGATCGCGCCGAGATCCGCCATCGTCTCGATCGGCTCGCCCGCGGCGGACAGGATGCGATCGCCCGGTCGCAGCACCGCCATGTCGGCTGGAAGATCGGCCACCGGGCCGACCACGGGCGCGTCTGCGGGACGGCCCTGGACCAGCATGAAGCCCGCGAACACCGCGATGGCGAGGATGAAGTTGAACACCGGTCCCGCCGCGACGGTCGCCGCGCGCCGCCAAAGCGACGCGCCGGTCATCGTCTGCGCGCGTTCCGCGTCGGACATCGCGGTCACGGTGCCGTCCGAGCCCACGGATGCCGCGTTCGCATCGCCCCGGAACTTGACGTAGCCCCCCAGCGGAAGTGCGGCGACCTGCCACCGGGTCCCGTGGCGGTCCACCCGGCTGAACAGGCGCGGCCCGAACCCGATCGAGAATACGTCCGCCTTTATGCCGCACCAGCGGCCGACGATGTAATGTCCGTATTCGTGGATCGCCACGATCACCGACAGCGCGGTCACGAAGGCCAGCAGCGTCCAAAGCAAGCCGCCGAATTGGGGGATCAGACCGGCATCCATGCGGGCGGCACCTCTATGTTCGTGGAAGATCGCGCAGGCACTCCCGCGCGCGGCGATCCGCCTGCAGGATCATATCGAGGTCGGGGGCATCGGCATCAAGCCATCCCTCCCCTTGTGCGACATCGAGGACGCGGGCGACGTCGCGTGCCATGTCCGTGAACCGGATCTCCCCCGCGAGGAACCGATCGAGTGCGGCTTCCTTCGCCGCGTTGAAGACCGCGCCCGCCAGGGCACCCGCGCGCATCACGTCGAAGGCCAATCCGATGGCCGGATAGCGTTCGGGGTCCGGATCGTGGAAGTCCAGTCGGGCCATCGCGGCGAGGTCCAGCCGGTCCACGGGCAGGGGGCGCCTGTGGGGCCAATGAAGCGCATAGCCGATCGCATGGCGCATGTCGGGGGCGCCCATATGGGCCATCAGGGCCCCGTCGACGTACTGAACCAACGCGTGGACGAGCGATTGCGGGTGGATCACCGTCTCGATCCGTTCGGGCGGGAGGGCGAACAGCTCGTGCGCCTCTATCAGCTCCATCGCCTTGTTGAACATGGAAGCGGAATCGATGGTGATACGCTGCCCCATGTCCCAGTTGGGATGGCTGCCGGCGTCCGCCGGCGTCGCGTCCGGCAGCCGCGTCACCGGCCAGTCCCGCAGGCCGCCGCCCGACCCCGTGACGATCACCTTCTCGACGGCATCGCGATCCTCGCCGACGAGCGCCTGGAAGATAGCGGAATGCTCGCTGTCCACGGGTAGCAGCGTGGCACCGTATCGCGCCGCGTCCGCCAGCATCAATGGGCCGGCGCAGACCATGCTTTCCTTGTTCGCCAATGCGAGCGTGCCGCCGTGACGCAGCGCCCGCAGGCCGGGCGCCAACCCAGCGACGCCCACGATGCCGGACATGACCCAATCCGCGGGTCGGTCCGCCGCCTCCAGCAGCGCGCCCTGCCCCGCCGCGGCCTCCACCCCCGACCCCCCCAGAGCGACCCGGAGGTCGTCCAACCGGTCCCCGTCCGAGGTCACGGCGACGTCCGCACGCAGCACCACCGCCGCTTCGGCCAGATCGGCGATGTTCGCATGTCCGGTCAGGGCGACCACATCGTAGGCCTCCGGATCGCGGCGCACCAGATCGAGCGTGTTCGCCCCGATGCTCCCCGTCGCGCCGAATACGCTGATCCGCCGTGGGGTCATCCGATGCCGGGGACCGGCGGAAACTCCGCCACCGATTCGATCACCAGCAGCATCAGCGCGGCTCCGAGCATCGCGTCGAAGCGGTCGAACAGGCCGCCATGCCCGGGCAGGAGGTTCGAGCTGTCCTTCACGCCGACCTTCCGCTTCACGGCCGATTCCGCGATGTCGCCCATCTGCGCCATCATCGCGAGCGCAACGGAGATGCCGACCGTTTCCCACCCGGCGTCCTGCCACACGGTCCAGACCGCCCCGACCGCCCCCGCGCCGACCCATCCCGCAATGGTGCCGGTCCACGTCTTCTTGGGCGACACGCGCGGCCAGAACTTCGGTCCCCCCAGGATGCGTCCCGCGAAGTACCCGCATACATCGGACGCGACGACGACCAGGATCAGCCAGATCATCCAGACCAGGCCGAACTGCGCGAGGTGTTCGGTCAGCGACAGACCGGCGAGCAGGATCGCGGCAGAGAACCCGACCATCAGCCGTCGATGCCGGCGGATGATGGCGATGCCCATCATCGGCACCAGCATGAGCAGCGGAAGCCCGAACCCGATCGGCAGCGTGGTGGTCGCGAACAGCGCGCAGCCCCCCGTGATCGCCATGAGCCGCGCGCGACGCGGGCCGGTCCTGACCATCGTCGCCAGTTCCCAAAGCATCAGGCCGACGCAGATCGAGATGAGGGTCGTGAACCAGAACCCGCCCAGCCACACGGCGGCCCCGCCGATCACGAACAACAGGATCGCCGTGGTCAGCCGCGGCGCCAGGTCCTCGAACCGACCGACGACGGCCGGTTCCAGGGGCTCCTGCATCTCGAAGTCGAAGAGCGGCGCGGCGTCGTCGGCCGCCGCCTCGTCCAGATCGGCGTCCCGTCCGTCCGGTCGCGGGTCGACCATCTCAGGCCCGCGCCCCGCCATAGCGGCGGTCCCGTCCCCCGAACCGCGCCAGCACCGCCTCGAAGTGCTCGCGCGTGAAGTCCGGCCACAGCGTATCCACGAACTCGTATTCCGAATAGGCCGACTGCCACAGCAGGAAGTTGGAGATCCGCGCCTCCCCCGACGTGCGGATCACGAGATCGGGATCGGGCAGGACGTGCGTGTCGAGATAGCGTGGCAACGTCTCGTGGTCGATCGTGTCCGGATCGAGGCGGCCGGCCGCCACGTCGCGCGCCAATCGCTTGGTGGCACGCGTGACCTCGTCCCGCCCGCCGTAGTTCAACGCGACCGTCAGGTTCAGGGTGTCGTTATGCGCAGTTCGGGCCTCCAGGGCGTCCATGTTGCGACGGAGGATGGGGTCCAGTTGCAGGCGGTCGCCGATGAACCGCACCCGCGCGCCACGTTCCACGAGGCTCTTCGATTCGGATTCGAGGTAGCGCCTGAAAAGGGACATCAGGCCCGCGACCTCCTCCTGCGTGCGTTTCCAGTTCTCGGTCGAGAAGGCGAAGATCGTCAGGTACTCCACCCCGTTGGCGGGACAGGCCTGCGCGATCTCCCGGACCCGCTTCGCACCCGCACGGTGTCCCAGCAGACGCGGGCGGCCGCGGGCCTTCGCCCATCGACCGTTGCCGTCCATGATGATGGCGACGTGGCGGGGCCCGTCGGGTCGATGGGTGCGGGAATTCATCGTCAGACCTGCAGGATCTCGGCCTGCTTGGCCTCCAATGCGGCATCGATCGCCTTGATGTATCGGTCCGTAAGGTCCTGGACTTCCTGTTCCCACATCTTGCGCTCGTCCTCCGGCGGGTTGCCCTTCTTGATCTGCTCCATCCCGTCGCGGCGCACGTTGCGGATGGCGACGCGGGCCCCTTCGGCATACTGGCCTGCGACCTTGCCCAACTCGCGACGACGCTCCTCGTTCAGTTCGGGGATGGGAAGCATGATGATCGTGCCGTTGAGCTGCGGATTGATGCCGAGGCCGGACTCGCGGATGGCCTTCTCCACCTTTCCTACGAGGGACTTGTCCCATACGTTCACCGTGACCATCCGCGGTTCCGGAACGTTGACGGTTCCGACCTGATTGATGGGCGTCTGCTGGCCATAGGCATCCACCGTCACCGGTTCGAGCATCGAAGCGGACGCGCGACCCGTCCGCAGGGAACCGAACTCCGTGCGCAGGTTGGCCATCGCACCGTCCATCCGGCGTTCCAGATCGTCGGTGTCCAGTTCGAAGTCGTCGGCCATGTCGATCTTTCCATGTCTGTCGGGGGCTTCCGGCCCTCCGGCGGGTTTATGGCAGGACCGACGCCAAAGGCCAGCCGGTTATCGCCGTGCCGGCACCATCTCCACCGCCGACCACTAGGAAATCGGCCGTCCGATACCCCGTCGGCGGAGGGTTACGTAAGGGTATTGGTTAACCGGGAGGTTTGGTTTATTAACCTTTTATGACGTTTTTTTGACAGATATCTGGGAGGGTTCGTTATGCCGAATGTAAGGGTTGGAATGATTGTGTTCGCGCTGTTCGTCTTGTGCGCGATGTATCTGAGTTCGATGGTGTTCCACTGGAACGGCGTGGAGTTGAACGTCCTCGTCAGGGACCCCGCGGCGCAGTTCGGAATCCCGATCTATGCCGGCTTCTTCTCGTGGCTGGGTGTGTTCGCATTGGTGGCGACCACAGCCGTCCTGGCGATGTGCGCCAGCGTCGCGACACGGGGCCGCCGTCCGATGATCGTCGCGGCGATACTGACCGCCGCGCTGGCCCTGGACGATAGCTTCATGTTCCACGACGCCGTCTGGAGTGAGCGATGGGGCTATTCGGAACTCCTAATCTATGGGTTCTACGGGCTGATGGTTCTGCTTCTGGGGGTCATGCTGTCGGCCGAACCTCCTTCGACCGGGGCGTCCGGACTTCTGGTGCCGGCGGCGTTCCTCGTCGGATCGGCCGCTATCGATGCGACGTTCCTGAGCGAAGCCCTGGGGTGGCGCGCCATCTGGGTGGAGGACGCGCTCAAGATGACGGGGTTCGCATCCTGGCTGTTCTATTGGTTCTCGGCGGCGCGGGCCTATGTTCGGGCATCCGAACCGGCGGCGGCCGATCGAGACAAGCCTACGTTCGCCATGCGTGAAGGCAGCGCTGGCACGGTGGCACGCAGCTGATCGGCCTATCGGAGGTCGGGGCGCGGGAGGTTCGGCCCGCGTCCTACCCTTCGACCCGCGTATAGGTTCCCCGTCCTTCGAGGATGCCCCGGAACCCACCGGGTTCGTCCAGGCTGAAGACGATGATCGGCAGCCGGTTCTCGCGCGCGAGCGCGATGGCCGATGCGTCCATCACCTTGAGGTGCTTCGACAGCACCTCGTCGTACGTGACCCGGTCGTACCGGACCGCATCGGGGTTCTTCACGGGATCGCTGTCGTACACGCCGTCGACCTTCGTGCCCTTGAAGATCGCGCCGCACGACATCTCGGAGGCGCGCAGCGTCGCCGCGGTATCGGTCGTGAAATAGGGGTTCCCTGTTCCAGCCGCGAAGATTACGACGCGCTTCTTCTCGAGGTGACGCACGGCCCGCCGCCGAATGTAGGGCTCGCAGACCTGATCCATGGGGATGGCGCTGATGACCCGGGTGTGCAAGCCGAGCGTCTCCAAAGCGGATTGCATGGCGAGAGCATTCATTACCGTTGCCAGCATCCCCATGTAATCGGCAGTCGTCCGCTCCATCCCCTGCGCCGATCCCTGCAGGCCGCGGAAGATGTTCCCCCCGCCGATGACCATGCAGATCTCCACCCCCATCCGGTGGACGGACTGCACCTCCCGGGCGATCCGCTCGACCGTAGGCGGGTGCAGCCCATAGCCCTGGTCGCCCATCAACGCTTCGCCTGATATCTTCAGCATCACGCGATCCAGGATCGGGCGCGCGCCCCCCGCGTCGTCGTCCTGCATCGCGCCAACCCCCTGTCCGATTGCCGTCGGCGGTGTCGCAGATTACCCCGGACCTCGCAACAGCGCGAACCTTGGACCGATGACACCGCACGACGTCGAGGCCATCCCGCCGGATCGACCCGTCCTGATCGCCGGCCCAACCGCGTCGGGCAAGTCTGCCCTCGCCCTGAAGATCGCAGAACGCGGCGGGCGGATCGTGAACGCCGATGCGATGCAGGTGTTCGCCGACTGGCGCATCCTGACCGCCCGGCCGGGGCCGGCCGAAATCGCGCGGGCACCGCATGCCCTTTATGGTCACGTTCGATGGGAAACGCCTTATTCGGTCGGCCATTGGCTGCGCGACGTCGTGCCCCTCCTGACGGATGGACCGCGCCCGATCGTCGTCGGAGGCACGGGCCTGTTCTTCCGTGCCCTGACGGAAGGGCTGGCCGACATACCACCCGTCCCCGATGCCGTGCGGGCGGAGGCCGCAGCGCGGCTCGACGGCATCGGATTGGAGGCGATGGCCGCAGAGCTTTCTGCGGATGTCCGTGCGGACATCGACACGGCGAATCCGATGCGCGTCCTGAGGGCCTGGACCGTGGCGCGCCATACGGGGCGTTCGATCCGGGACTGGCAGGCCGCCACGCCGCCGCCCCCGTTGGTCATCCGCGACACCGCGGCGATCGTGTTGGAAGCACCACGTGATTGGCTGGCGGAACGGATCGCCCGTCGGTTCGACGCGATGCTGCGCCAAGGCGTGATCGACGAGGTGCGCGCCATGCTGCCCCGCTGGGAGGTCGCGTCGAATGCGGCGCAGGCGATCGGCGCTCGCGAACTGGTCAGCTATCTGGCCGGTGATCTGACCTTGGACGAGGCTCGCGATGCGGCCGTCGTCGCCACGCGCCGCTACGCGAAGCGGCAGCGAACGTGGTTCCGCGCTCGGATGCGCGGATGGTCGCGGATCGACGCCACCGTCCTTTGACACTGCCCGTGGAGCGGTGCAGCACAGCCGCATGGCGAAGATACATCTGTTCGAGCATCGCCGCTTGTCGGAGGTCAATCTTCTATCGGGCCTCGCCGTCGAATCGGTGACCCCGCTAGCCCGGTCCGGACGCTGGCGGCGGGAGCTTCCACATGCCGAGTCGCTGTCCGTGCTGATCTGGGTCGCACGTGGGCAGGGTCGTATCCTGCTGGATGGGATCGCACGCACGTATCTGGGCGGCACCCTCATCGCATTGCCCGCCGGCACGCCATTCGCGTTGCAGCCCGGCCCGATCACCGAGGCCACCCTCGTGCGCGTCCCCGACCTGTTCGAAGCACCGATGCCGGGCGACCCGGCGATGCTGCGCCTGCCGCAATCGGGGGTGCAGGCGGAGTTGGTGGCCCTGCTGGACGCGCTGTCCAGTCGTGGAGGCCTCGGGGACCCCGTCGCTTGCAGGGCCGCGCTTGGGCGGGTGATCCTGCTGTCCGCCCTGGTCGAGTCCCAACGCCATCGTGCGATCCCCCTGCCGGACCGTCCGGTCGCCCGTCGTTTCGTCCACGCGGTCGAGGGAGTCGTACGCGCGGACGCGCTACCGCAGATCGGGCGGACCATCGGCATCCTACCCGATGACCTGAACGCCGCCATGTGGGAGGCGTCCGGCATGACAGCGACCGAATGGCTGTCCGCGCGCGTCCTGCACGAAGCGCGCAGCAAGCTCGCCGAGGCCGGGGCCTCGCCCGCCGCCGTCGCCGATGCGCTAGGTTTCGCGGATGCGGGGGCCCTGACGGTCGCCCTTCGGGAAGGGCCTGGCCGGGAACCGCGGATCATCGGTTCGGCGGGAGTTCGACGCGACCAGGGGTGAACCCCCGCCCCCCCCGATGCGTTGATGCGCGACACGGGAGGGTGCGATGTCACGGAACTACAATTGGGCGATCCCCATCATGCGCGCCGGCTATGCCGGACGGGCGATCACGTACACCGCGATTGCCGGCCTTTCGCTGTTGGCGATCTGGCGGGGTGGCCAGGCGCAGGGAACGGGTGGCACGCTGCGGGATCTGGCTGCCCAGACCTGGGGCGTCGTCGTGCTGTGTCTGATTGCGGTCGGGTTGCTGGCCTACGGCATATGGCGCGGCATCGACGCCGCGGAGGACCTCGAAGAGTACGGCACCGATGCGAAGGGGCTGATATCGCGCGCGGGCATGATCGTCACGGGGCTGATACATGCGGCGATCGGAGCGTTCGCCCTTTCCCTCGTGCTGGGACGCGGATCGGGCGGGGGCGAGGACGGCGGTGGCGGCGGTGCAATCGCCCAAGGGGTCGGCGCGATCCTCGAATGGCCCGGCGGGCGCTTCCTGGTCGGGTTCGCCGCGCTCTGCACGCTGGGTGCGGGTGTCTACTACGTCGTGAAGGGCGCGAAATCGACGTATCGCAAGCACTTGCAGGCCAACCCATTCACGCGAAACGCGGACACCGCCTTGAAGGCCGGCGTGATCTCCAACGGTATAATCATCCTGATCATCGGCGGATTCCTGGGAGCCGCGGCCCTGTCGGGATCGGAAGCGGAGGCCGGCGGGATGCAGCAAGCCTTCGAATGGCTCCGCAGCCAACCGTTCGGTCGCATCCTCGTGGTCGCGATCTGCGTCGGATTACTGGCATTCGCTTTCTTCTGCGCGGTGAACGCGGCCTATCGCATCGTGCCGAAGGCGTCCGATCCGGATATCGAAAGCCTCGGACGCGCGCTGCGAGCCTAGGCGGCTCGGCGGGTCACAGCGTGGCCTGCCACAGCCGCACCTTCGTGCCGCCGTGATCCACGATGGGGCCGGGCCGGTCCCAGGGAAGACCGGCCGCCTTCGCCAGCCCGTCCTGCGACGTCACCAACGCGACCCGCCATCCGGCGAAGCGTTCGCGCATGATCTGCCCGAAGGTCGCGTACAGACCATATAGCGGGCCCTTCCCCACCCGCCCGCCATAGGGCGGATTCACGACCACCAGCCCCGGTGGTCCATCCGGCGGCGTGGCGTCCGAGATGGCGGCGTGATGGAAGGCACAGGCGTGGCCGACGCCTGCCCGTTCCGCATTTGCCATCGCCATGCGTATGGCGCTGGCATCCCGGTCGCTGCCGAAGAACCGAGGCGAGCCGATCGGTTCGGGTCGACATGCTACTTCGTCCCAAGCCGGATCGAACACGGCCAATCGGCGATACGCGAAGTCCCGCGATCGCCCGGGCAGCAGTCCCGCCGCCATCTCCGCCGCCTCGATCGGGAAGGTCCCCGACCCGCACATCGGATCGACGACCGGTTCGGTCCCCTCGTACCCTGCCGCACGCAGGAATGCGGCCGCCATCGTTTCCCGCATCGGGGCCTTGTTGACCGCCAGCTTGTGCCCTCTCCGGTGCAGGGGTTCGCCGGACGTGTCGACGCTGACCGTGCACAGATCGTCGTGGATCCGCACCATCACCCGTATTCCGTCGTCGCCGAGTGGGATCCCCGAGGCCGTGATCGCATCCTCGACCCTGCTCTGCGCCGCCTTGTCGTGATAGATGCGCGACTTTCGACAGACGGCGTCCACGCGTACGGGAACGTTCGCGCGCAGCAGGCTGACCCAGTCGATCTTTCGGGCGCGTTTGTCCAATTGGGCCGGGTGCATCGCGCGGAACGTCGCGATGCGCGCTAGCACGCGCGTCGGCGTCCGCAGGGCGAGGTTCGCGCGCGCTGCGTCGGCCCAACCGCCCGCGATCGCGATGCCACCTGGTTCGGCGGCGGCTTCGAATCCTGCCGCCCGGGCCTCCGCCAACACCTGCGATTCCAGCCCCGGCGTGGCGATCAGGAACAGCGATTGCGGATCCACGGGATCAGACGAAGGCTTGCAATCCCGTGATGGCTCGTCCCAGGATCAGGGCGTGGACGTCGTGCGTACCCTCGTAGGTGTTCACGGCCTCCAGGTTCGCGGCATGGCGCATGATGTGATACTCGGCCGCGATGCCGTTACCGCCGTGCATGTCACGGGCAGCGCGCGCGATGTCCAACGCCTTTCCACAATTGTTGCGCTTCAGGAGACTGATGGCCTCGGGGGCCAACGCCCCATCGTCCAACATCCGTCCGGCCTGTAGCGATCCCTGAAGGCCGAGCGCGATGTCGGTCAGCATGTCGGCCAGCTTCTTCTGATAGAGCTGCGTCTGCGCCAGGGGGCGGCCGAACTGTTTGCGGTCGAGCCCGTATTGCCGGGCGCGGTTGAAGCAATCCTCCGCCGCACCCATCGCGCCCCAGGTTATGCCGTAGCGCGCCCGGTTCAGGCAGCCGAACGGACCCTTCAGACCGGACACGCCGGCAAGGAGGTTCGCGGCCGGGACGAACACGTCGTCCATCACGATCTGACCGGTGATCGAAGCACGCAGCGACAGCTTTCCGTCCAGCTTCGGCGTGGACAGCCCGGCCATCCCGCGTTCGAGGACGAACCCCATGATGCGGCCATCGTGGGCGGTGGACTTCGCCCAGACGACGAACACGTCCGCGACGGGGCTGTTGCTGATCCAGGTCTTCGTTCCCGAGAGCCTGTATCCGCCGTCCGTCGGTTCGGCCCGGGTGGTCATGCCGCCGGGATCGGAACCCGCATCCGGCTCCGTCAGGCCGAAACAGCCGACATGCTCGCCCGTGGCCAACTTCGGGAGCCAGCGCATCCGCTGATCTTCGTCGCCATAGGCGTAGATCGGATACATCACCAAAGACGATTGGACCGACATCATGCTGCGGTACCCGCTGTCGACACGCTCGATCTCGCGCGCGATGAGGCCGTAGGCGACGTAGGACGCATCCACGCCGCCATAGGCCTCCGGCGTGGTGCAGCCCAGCAAGCCGATTTCGCCCATCTCGCGGAAGATCGAAGGGTCGGTCGTGGCGTTCAGATAGGCGTCCGTCACCCGCGGCAACAGCTTGTCTTGCGCATAGTCGCGGGCGGTGTCGCGGATCATGCGCTCCTCGTCCGTGAGCTGTGCGTCCAGCCCGAGGGGGTCGTCCCAAGCGAAGGGGGCCAATCCGGGGAGCGACTTGGGGGGTAGCGGATGCGGGGTACCGTCCATGATGCGTCCTCCGGATGATGCTTCGGCGACGGTTCTATGCGCTTTGCGCCGGAAACGCCAACGTTTGGCCTGTCGCAGTTCCGACTGACCCGAACGGAAAGGACGCCAGTGGGTTGATCCCACCGATGCCCCATCCCTCGCTCGTCGCAAGGCCTACGAACCCCTCCCAGCCATCACAAGGAGGATCCATCGGACCCAGACATCTTCCTGTCGTCAGCTACAGCCAGACGTGCCCCCGCACGTGTTGCACTTCATGCACGTGCCGTTGCGCACGAGCGTGTAGTTGCCGCACTCGCCGCAGGCCTCCCCCTCGTAGCCCTGCATCCTGGCCTTGGCGCGGGGATCCATCTTGATGGCGACATCCGCCTGCCCGGGCTCGGCCAAAGTCGCCTCCACCGCGGGCGTGGCAATGCGCTGCGCCACCGCATCGACCCCGCCGTCCAACGATACCAGGTCCCGCGGCAAGCGCTTGCGCAGATAACCCGAGGAAGTGACTTGGCGGATCATCTCCAACGATTTGGCATGCGGATCGTCCCCACCCTGCGGATCGGCCTGACCGCCGTCATCGGGCTTGTGTAGACTGTCGAAGCTGGCACCCTCCGGCTTGACGTGCGCCAGATCGGTCCGGTCGAGATAGCTGACCGCCAACTCGCGGAAGATGTAGTCCAGCACGCTCGTCGCATTCTTGATGCTGTCGTTGCCCTGGACCATGCCTGCCGGCTCGAACTTCGTGAAGGTAAAGGCGTCGACGAACTCCTCCAACGGCACGCCGTATTGGAGGCCGACCGAGACCGCGATGGCGAAGTTGTTCATCATCGCCCGGAAGCCCGCGCCCTCCTTGTGCATGTCGATGAAGATCTCGCCCAGTTGGCCATCCTCGTACTCGCCGGTGCGGAGATAGACCTTGTGCCCGCCGACGACGGCCTTCTGGGTATAGCCCTTCCTGCGGTCGGGCATCTTCTCGCGACCGCGCGCGACTTCCTGGACGATGACCTTCTCGATCACCTTTTCCGCCAGGACCTGCGCTTTCTGCTGCGGCGTTCCGGTCTCCATCACCTCGGCGGCCTCTTCGTCGTCCTCCACCAAACTGGCGGCGAGCGGCTGGGACAGCTTGGAACCGTCGCGGTAGAGGGCGTTGGCCTTCACGCCCAGGGACCAGGACAGTTCGTAAGCCTTCTGACAATCCTCGATCGTGGCCGAGTTGGGCATGTTGATCGTCTTGGAGATCGCGCCCGAGATGAAGGACTGAGCGGCAGCCATCATATGGATGTGGCTGTCCACGGAGAGGAACCGCTTGCCCTTCTTGCCGCACGGATTGGCGCAGTCGAAGACCGGATAATGTTCCGGCCGCAGATGCGGCGCGCCCTCGAGCGTCATCGTCCCGCAGACATGGTCGTTCGCCGCCTCGATATCGGCCTTCGGGAAGCCGAGATGGCGCAGCAGGTCGAAGGACGGGTCCGTCAGCTTGGCGGCGGGGATACCGAGCGTGCCGGTCAGGAAGTCTTCGCCCAGGGTCCACTGGTTGAACACGAACCGGATGTCGAATGCTGACGGAAGCGCGGCCTCGACCTTCTTGATCTCCTCCGGGCCGAACCCGTGACCCACCAGGGACGTGTGGTTGATGCCCGGCGCCTGTCCGAGCGATCCGTGCCCGACCGCATGGGCCACGATCTCCCCGATCTCGCTTTCGCGGTAGCCCAGCGTCCGCAACGCGGCAGGAACCGATTGATTGATGATCTTGAAGTAGCCGCCGCCGGCCAGCTTCTTGAACTTGACCAGGGCGAAGTCCGGCTCGATGCCCGTCGTGTCGCAATCCATGACCAGGCCGATCGTGCCCGTGGGGGCGATCACCGTGGCCTGCGCGTTGCGATAGCCATGAGCCTCGCCGAGCGACACGGCATCGTCCCAGACCTTCGCGGCGAGCTTGGGCAGCGTCGCATCGGGACATCCGTCGATGTCGAGGGCGACGGGATCGACGTTCACGGCCTCGAACGCCGTTTCGCCATTCGCCGCCGCGCGGTGGTTGCGCATGACGCGCAGCATGTGGTCCGCGTTGCGCGCATGGCCCGGGAACGGACCCAGCTCGCCCGCCATTTCGGCGGAAGTGGCATAGGACACGCCCGTCATGATAGCCGTCAGCGCGCCGCAGATCGCACGGCCTTCGCGGGAGTCGTAACTGTGGCCCATGTTCATTAGCAGGCCGCCGATGTTCGCGTAGCCCAGACCGAGCGTGCGGAAGTCGTAGGAGCGCTGCGCGATCTCCTTCGACGGGAACTGGGCCATCATCACGCTGACCTCGAGCGTGACGGTCCACAACCGCGCGGCGTGGACGTAGAGGTTCGCATCGAACGTGCCGTCGTCCCGCAGGAACGTCAGCAGGTTCATGGATGCGAGATTGCAGGCCGTGTCGTCCAGGAACATGTATTCCGAACACGGGTTGCTGCCCCGGATGGGACCGTCGGCCGGGCACGTATGCCAAGCGTTGACCGTGTCGTGGTACTGGATGCCCGGGTCGGCGCAGGCCCAGGCCGCGTGGCCGACCTTTTCCCACAGGTCGCGGGCCTTGATCGTCTTGGAGACCTGGCCGTCCGTGCGGTTGGTCAGCTCCCAGTCGGCGTCCTTGTCGACGGCATACAGGAATGCATCGGTCACGCGGACCGAATTGTTCGAGTTCTGGCCGGCGACGGTCTCGTAGGCCTTCGAGTCCCAATCGGTGTCGTAGGTCGGGAAGTCGATCTCCGTGAAGCCCTGCCGCGCGTACTGCAGGACGCGGTTCAGATAGGCTTCGGGAACGAGGGCCTTCTTGCCGGCACGCAACGCGGTCTTCAGCGCGTCGTTCACCGCCGGATCGGTCGCGGCGACCATGTCCCCATCCCAGGAACGGATCGCGACCATTACGTCCTTGAGCGCGGCCTTCGTCGTCTTGGAGCCAGCCACCAGGGCAGCGACCTTCTGCTCCTCGATCACCTTCCAGTCGATGAAGTCCTCGATGTCCGGATGGTCCATGTCGACGATGACCATCTTGGCCGCGCGTCGCGTGGTGCCGCCCGACTTGATCGCACCCGCCGCCCGGTCGCCGATCTTGAGAAAGCCCATTAGCCCCGACGACTTACCGCCGCCCGACAGGCGCTCCCCCTCGCCGCGCAGATGCGAAAAGTTGGTTCCGGTCCCGGAGCCGTACTTGAAGAGACGCGCTTCGCGGACCCAGAGGTCCATGATGCCACCGTCGTTCACCAAGTCGTCCTGCACGGACTGGATGAAGCAGGCATGCGGTTGCGGATGTTCGTAGGACGACCTCGACTTCACCAGCTTGCCTGTGAACGGATCCACGTAGTGATGACCCTGGGCCGGCCCATCGATGCCGTATGCCCAATGAAGCCCGGTGTTGAACCATTGCGGACTGTTCGGGGCGGCCATCTGACGGGCGAGCATCGCGCGCATCTCATCGAAATAGGCACGGGCGTCGCCTTCGGTCGTGAAGTAGCCGCCCTTCCAGCCCCAGTAGGTCCAGGCACCGGCCAAACGATCGAAGACCTGCCGGGCGGACGTCTCGCCGCCGAAACGCTCGTCCTCCGGCAGTTCCGCCAGTGCCGCCTCGTCGGGAATGGAGCGCCAGAGAAACTCCGGGACGTCCTTCTCACGGACCTTCTTGAGCTTCGCCGCGACGCCGGCCTTGCGGAAGTACTTCTGCGCGATGACATCGCTAGCGACCTGGCTCCAGCCATCGGGGACCTCGACCGCATCGAGGCGGAAGACGATCGTTCCATCCGGGTTCCGGATCTCGGACGTGGTCGTCGTGAACGACAGCGCCGCATAGGCGTCGCGTCCAGCTTCGGTCAGGTAACGGTCGATCTTCATGGCGGCCTCCTCATCGGCGTGGTTCGTCTCGTGACCCGCCCGAGGGCACGGCCCGTACACCGGCACAGGGCATCGTCCGACCGAGGCATGCGCCAAGACCGACCACCTAGAGTGGTTCGACAACCCGTTCCGACGTTCTCTGCGTCGTCTGCTCGCTGCGGACACAAGATATGGTGTTCTCGTCTCGCAGGAACGCAAACTGGAGCGCCCTCCGGTTCCGGTCAACGATTCGAAAGATCGAATCGCCGATTCGCACAGAAGAAAATTGTGGATCGATCTGTGAGGAACACCAAGCGAACACCGGCGTTGACCGATCTACGTACGTTTAAGGGCTTTGCGAAAAGAGAACCTCACCGGCACAGATACGTTCTAGACCTGTGGGTGGAACCATTCCGTCGGTGAGGTGCCGAATGGTCGGAGCGAGAGGATTCGAACCTCCGACCCCCTGTACCCAAAACAGGTGCGCTACCAAGCTGCGCCACGCTCCGACCTGTGCCGGGGCGTACCAGCCCCCCGGCCGCGAGGCAAAGCCTAATCACAGGCCCAGACTGCCTGCGCCTGAGGAAAAATCGGGGAACGTACCTCGTCACCCGCGTCGATCCCCAGCTGCGCCGCCTGTCCGCCGTTGATCTCCAACACCGCGCGGACGGGTCCTCCCGATGGGATCGGCGTCTCGTCGCGCGGCACCGCGTTCGCATGAACCTTCGTGACGATGCCGGCATCGTCGATGAATACCATGTCCAGCGGGATCAGCGTGTTCCGCATCCAGAAGGCGACCGGCGCGACCCGGTCATAGACGAACAACATTCCGGCGGAACGGGCCATCTGGTCGCGGAACATCAGGCCGCGTGCTTGCTCTTGCGCCGTCAGCGCGAGTTCGACGTCGAAACGCACCGATCCGAAGTCGCCCCGTATGTCGACCCGGTCCGATGCGCAGGATGCCGACGCCGTTCCGGCCAGCAGGACCCATGCCGCGATCAGGCGGAGAAATGCTCCCACGGACGGACCTCCACGGCCAGCCTGCCCCTTTGCCCGTCGGTGGACCGAATGCACACCGCCTCCCCCGGCGCGAGGTCGGCGAGGCCGCAGCGCCGCAAGACCTCCGCATGGATGAACACATCCTCGGGATTCCCGAAGACGTTCGCGAACCCGAATCCCTTTCCCTTGTCGAACCACTTGACCCGAGCCGGCTCGTACGGAACGTCGTCGTCAACGCTTCGGAGGAACTCGGGTACGTCCGTGGCGGCATCGTCCTGAACGGCCTCGGGTGCCTGGATCGACAGAATCTCGAGAGCTTGAAATCCACGGCTGCTACGAACGACGCGCAGTTGGACCAAGCTTCCCTCGGCGATGGAACTTTGCCCGAAGTTCCTCAGCACGTTCACATGGAGGAGGATGTCGCGCTCCACCGCATCGGACAGCACGAATCCGAAGCCGCGCGTGGCATCGAACCACTTCACGTGGCCGGAAACCTCCTTCGACTCCTCCTCAACGATATCTGCCAAACGAAATCCTTCCCATGCGCCCCCGGCGTGACCCATGCCGCGCGCACCGTGTTCCCCAAATTAACCGATGCAGGATGCCCCCTCGGGCGGATGCGATGCAAGCCCTGCCTCGGTGCAATTCCGTGCGTGCATCGCCAAACTAGGGATGCAGACGCGAAACGATCCAGCCTGATGCCGCCCGGGACCACCTGAACCGGTCGTGAAGCCGATCCGCCCCGTCCGCCCAGAACTCCACCTCGAACGGGCGAAGGCGGAATCCGCCCCAATGGGGGGGGCGTGGTGGGTCGTCCCCATGAGTCCTGCGTACGGCGGCGAAGCGGTCCATCAGTTCCTGCCTGGATGCCAGCGGACGCGATTGCGCGGATGCCCAAGCACCCAACCGCGACGCGACGCCGCGGGACGCGTAATAGGCGTCTGCCTTCGAATCCTCCACGACATCGACGTCGCCCCGTAGGCGAACCTGTCGCTTCATCGTCTTCCAATGGATCACGCAGGCGGCACGAGGCCGCGCAAGCAGTTCCGTGCCCTTCCGCCCCTCGAAATTCGTGTAGAAGACGAAACCCCCATCAGGTCCGTCCTCGATCTCCTTCAGCAGCACGATACGGACGTTCGGCGTTCCGTCGCCGTCGACAGTGGCCAGTGCCATCGCGTTGGGGTCGTTGGGTTCGGTGGCTTCGGCATTCCGAAGCCATTCCCGCGCCAGGGCGAACGGATCGTCACCCGCGAACGGGCCGCAGCGATCGGTGCTCACGTCCTTGACCCCGTCCCGCATCACCCACCTCCGCGCTTGCTGACGGGGTGGGGTTTCGCCTAACAGGTCGAACGACACAAGGACGACGCACGGCGCGGGGAACGGCGATGACGGGGTTGATGGCGGGCAAGCGCGGGCTGATCATGGGCTTGGCCAACGACAAGTCCATCGCCTGGGGCATCGCGAAGGCCTGCGCGGGCCAAGGGGCCGAACTCGCGTTCGCGTATCAGGGGGAAGCGTTGCAGAAGCGGGTCCGACCGCTGGCCGAGCAGGTGGGGTCGGACCTGTTGATCGAGTGTGACGTATCCGATGGGACATCGATCGACACGGCCTTCGCGACCCTGGGCGAACGATGGGATCGGTTGGACTTTCTCGTCCATGCGATCGGGTTCAGCGACAAGTCGGAGCTGCGGGGCCGTTACCTTGACACCTCGCTCGACAACTTCCTGATGACGATGAACGTGTCGGTCTATTCCTTCACGGCCGTGATGCAGCGTGCCGAACGCCTGATGACCGCCGGCGGCAGTGCGCTGACTTTGTCGTACTATGGCGCCGAGAAGGTCATGCCACACTACAACGTGATGGGTCTGGCCAAATCGGCGCTGGAGACGTCCGTGAAGTATCTGGCGGAGGATCTCGGGCGGGACGGCATTCGCGTGAACGCGATCAGTGCAGGGACGATAAAGACCTTGGCTGCCAGTGGCATCGGCGACTTCCGCTATATTCTGAAGTGGAACGAGTACAATTCGCCGCTGCGGCGGACCGTAACGCAGGACGAGGTCGGGCAGTCCGCGATGTATCTGCTGTCGGACCTCGCGTCGGCGGTGACGGGTGAGGTCCATCATGTCGATGCGGGCTACCATGTGGTCGGCATGAAGAACGTCGACGCCCCAGACATGACGCTGGACAAGAAGGACGGATGACGCCCATCGAGGTCACGGGCCTGACTTGGGCCCATGTCGCGGCGTTCAACGTGGCGTTGCTATTCGCCGTCGCGGCGCCGGGACCCGCATTCCTGTTGTGCACCCATTCGGCCCTTACCGGAGGGCGGCGCGAAGGGATCGTGGTCGGGATGGGGCTGGCCGTCGTCGCGGGGCTTTGGACGTTGGCCGCCCTGTTGGGTCTGGAAGCCTTGTTCGACGCCTTCCCGATGGCCTATACCGCGATGAAGGTTGGCGGTGCGGTGCTGATCCTGGGCTTCGCGGTCGTCGCATGGCGAACGGCCGGCGACCCGATCCAACCCAAGACACCGCGCTCTCGACGGCAGGCCTTCCTGCGTGGTGCCGCCCTGAACCTCGCCAATCCGAAGTCGATCCTCTTCTCCGCAGGCGTTCTGCTGGTGATCTTTCCGCCCGGCTTGAGCGGAACGCAGATGACCCTGATCACCATCAACCACATCGTCCTGGAGGTCGTCGTCTACGCGATCCTTGCGACGATGCTGTCGCGTCCGTCCGTTCGAGCACGCTATGTCGCCCGGCGCACCATCATGGGCCGTATCATGGCCGTGGTCCTGGGCGGACTCGGCCTGCGCCTGCTGGTGATGCCATGACACTCATGGCGTTCCTAACGGTGGCATTGGTCCATGCCTTCGCCGTCGTTTCGCCGGGGCCGTCCTTCGTCCTGTCGATTCGAACCGCGGCGACGGAAGGGCTTCGTCCAGCCATCGCGCTCGCGGGAGGGTTCGGCACGGGTGCGGCGATCTGGGCGACCGCAGCGCTGACCGGTCTTTCCGTGCTGTTCGAACTGATCCCTGCGGCCTTCACGGTCCTGAAGATCGCGGGCGGCCTGTTCCTGGTTTGGTTGGCCATATCGATGTCGCGATCAGCGCCGCAGCCGATCCCGGATCTTATGCCGGGAACCGCACCACGATCCGTTTGGTCCGCCTTCCGGTTGGGCGTTGCCAGCTTTCTGGCCAATCCGAAACCAGCCGTCTTCTTCGGGGCGGTGTTCGTCGGTCTAGTCCCGACGAACGCTCCGGCCTGGGCTCTGCTGGTCGTCGTATTGAACGTCGCGCTGGTGGAGACGGCTTGGTACGTCGGAATGGCGCGGGTCTTCTCGCTGTCACGGTCGCGTGCCGTCTATGCCCGGTTCAAGATCGCGATGGACCGCATGCTCGGCGTCTGCCTCGGCGCGTTGGGCCTGCGCATCGCCCTGCCCTGAGAAAGGTTTGCCGATGTCCGATACCCTCCCCCATGAGAAGGGCTTCCACATCTCCTGGGACCAGATCCATCGGGACAGCCGCGCTCTGGCCTGGCGGCTGGACGGCCGCGGCCCGGGAGAGGGCGGCGCCTGGAAGGCCATCGTCGCCATCACGCGCGGCGGAATGGCCCCGGCGATGATCATCGCACGGGAATTGGGGGTCCGCCTCCTCGACACGATCAGCGTCAAGTCCTACGACCACCAATCCCAGGGCGAAGCGCAGATCTTGTCGAAACCGGACCCGGAGATGGTGGGCGATGGGACCGGCATCCTCGTGATCGACGATCTGGTCGATACCGGCAAGACGTTGGAGGTCGTACGCGACCTGTATCCGCATGCTCACTTTGCCACGGTCTATGCGAAGCCGAAGGGCGAGCCGATGGTGAACACGTTCATCACCGGGGTCAGTCAGGATACTTGGATCTTCTTCCCCTGGGACATGGCGTTGCAGTATGTGAAGCCGTATCGCGGCCATGACGAATGATGTCGAAGCGCTGACCGTCGACGCCTTGGGACTGCTGTGCCCCCTGCCCGTTCTCCGGTTGCGCAAGCGAATGAAGGGCGTCGCCTCGGGAGACGTGGTCGTGCTCCTCGCGGACGATCCCGCAGCCCATGTGGACGTACCGCATTTCTGCATCGAGCAGGGCCATGCGTTCCTCGGGGCGGACGGAACCCGGTTCCTTATCCGGAAGGGATGAGGACACGAGGCGCATTCCCGACCGGTGGTCGCCATGCCACCAAAATCCCGCCACGGCCGTCATCGTCTATTCGGCCGCCACCTCGTATCCTCCCGCCCCGTCGCGAATCTTCCGCAGGAGGGTCGCTCGGCGCGCCGCCGCCTTATTCCCGTTCGCCGCCTTCACGGGGCCGAAGCCACGGATCGAAAGCGGAAGGAGGGCGAGTTCGATGATATCGCTGCGGTTCCCCTCGTCCAGGATGGGCAAGACGCTCGCAATGTCGCGCTCGTACTCGGTGATCAATGCTCGTTCCATCCGCCTGTCCGCGGCGTATCTGAACGGGTCGAAGGGTGTTCCGCGCAGGACTCTGCCCCGCGCGAGGAGTGGGAACAGCGGTTCGATCCAACGACCGAACGTACGCTTGGCGGGGCGACCGTCGGAGCCCGAGCGGGCAAGGAGCGGTGGGGCGAGGTGATAGCTCAAATGAGCGCCATTCCATTCCTGCGCTACCTTCGCATGCGTTCCGGCCAGCAGGCGTGCAACCTCGTACTCGTCCTTGTATGCAAGCAACTTGTGATACCCCCGCGCCACCGCATCACGCAGCACGGCATCATCGATACCCTCCACCAACGCCTTGTAACGCTGCGCCAGACGCACGCCACCATAGACCTCCAAGTGGGCGGCGCATCGTTCGACTGGATCCTGCGGAGGCGGCGCATCACCCACCGCGATCCGGTCCGCACGGGCGGGATGCGTTACGGCCCATCGACCGAGCTCGAAGGCACGTAGACTGGCGTCGACTCTGCGGCCGTTCAGCTCGATCGCACGGCGCATCGCTCCGGCGGATACAGGTACCAGACCACGCTGCCAGGCAGCCCCCGTCAGGACGAGATTCGCGAAGATCGTATCCCCCATCACCCTCTCGGCCAGGGCGGTCGCGTCGAGGGCGTGGAAGCCGTTTCCCAGCCGCTGTCGCAGGGCGTCGCCTATGGCCTCCTCCGGCAAGCGAAAGTCCGGGTCGCGTGTGAAGCGTCCTGTCGTCGACAGGTGGGCGTTTACGACTCCGCTCGTCCTCCCAGGACGGAGCAGGCGCAAGGTGTCCCGCGTGGCAGCCGTCAAGGCATCCGCGCCGATCAACAGATCCGCCTCCCCCGCGGATACGCGAACGGCTGCGATGTCTTCGGGAACCTGCGCGAAACGCAAATGCAGGTGGACCGCGCCGCCCTTTTGCGCCAGGCCAGCCATCTCCATGCAGGCCGCTGCCTTTCCGTCGAGATACGCCGCCATTGTCAGAACGGCCCCTACCGTCACGATGCCCGTACCGCCGATCCCCGTGGCCACGACGTTCCATGTTCCACGGATTGCGGGCTTCGCCGGATCGGGCAGGCCCGACAGATCGAGGTCGTCCATCGCGCTCGCGCGCCGCGAGCCCCCCGTCATGGTCACGAAGCTCGGACAGAACCCTTTGAGGCAATTGAGATCGACGTTGCACGCCGACTGGTCGACGACGCGTTTCGTTCCGAAAGGCGTCTCGATCGGCAGCAGGGCCACGCAGTTCGACTGCACCCCGCAGTCGCCGCACCCTTCGCAGACGTCCGGGTCGATGAAGACGCGCGTCGCGGGGGTCGGGAACGTGCCGTGCCTGCGCCGCCGACGTTTCTCGGCAGCGCAGGTCTGGACATAGACGATCGCGGTGACCCCGGGCTCCGATTGCATCTTACGTTGCACCGCCGCGAGGTCGTCACGTGGATGCCATCCCACCGCTTCGGGAAAGGCCGCACGATCCAGCTCCTCCGCAGGATCGTGAACGATTGCGACGCGTTTGACCCCCATGGCCAACAACTCGGCCGCTACTCGTTGTGGGGTCAGACCGCCATCGTTGCCCTGCCCGCCCGTCAGCGCGACGGCATCGTTGAACAGTATTTTGAACGTGATGTTCGCTCCTGACCCGAGCGCTGCGCGGATCGCGAGGATGCCGGAATGGTTATAGGTCCCGTCGCCCATGTTCTGGAAGACATGGGGCCGCGTGCTGAATGGCCCTTCCCCGACCCAGTTCGCCCCTTCGGCGCCCATATGCGTATAGCCCTCGGTCCCGCGCTCCATCCACAAGGCCATCGTATGGCACCCGATACCGCCCCCGGAACGTGCCCCGGCGGGCAGCGTGGTCGATGTGTTGTGCGGACAGCCCGCACAGAAATAGGGCGTCCGCTTCGCAAGGTCGGGCGCGCTTCCCGTATCCGCGGCATCGCGCAGATCGACCAACGCATCCGCCATCCGGTCCGTGCAGCGACCTTCCTCCACCAGGATCCGACCTAGCTTGGCGGCCACGTTCGCCGGGTCCAACGCACCATGTTGCGGAAACAGGACGTTGCCGGCTGCATCGCGATAGCCCCAGACACGCGGCACCCCGGCGAGACCGAAGAGAGCCTCCTTGATCTGAATCTCCAGGAGCTTGCGCTTTTCCTCGACCACGACGATCAGGTCCAGGCCGTCCGCCCATTCGTGCAGGGACGCGACGTCGAGCGGCCAGACTTGCGCCACCTTGTAGGTCGTCAGACCGATGCGATCGCAATCCGTGGCATCGAGTCCCAGCAGCGACAATGCGTGTATGAGGTCGAGCCAGTTCTTCCCGTGCCCGACCAACCCGATGCGTGCCCCGGGGCGTCCATGCCCGCGACGATCGATGCGGTTGGCCCGGGCGAAGGCGCGGGCTGTGGGCACCTTCCATTCGTGCAGCCGCTCCTCCTGCGGGACCCAATGGTCGCCCGCACGGATGTGCAGACCGTCGGACGGCTCCGGCCGGTCTGGCAAGACGAAAGTCATCCGGTCGGCTCGACCGTCGATGACGCCCGTGACCTCCACCGTATCCTTCATTAACTTCAGGCCGGCCCAAAGGCCCGATGCACGCGAAAGCGCAAAGCCATAGAGGCCCAAGTCCAGGATTTCCTGCACGCCGGCGGGGGACAGTACGGGAATCTGCGCATCCAACATCGCCCATTCGGATTGATGGCATGTGGTCGACGATTCGCCCGTATGGTCGTCGCCGAGGGCAGCAAGGACACCGCCCTTCGGCGCGGTCCCGGCCAGGTTCGCATGACGCAGGACGTCCCCGGAACGATCGATGCCAGGCCCCTTGGAATAGAAGAGGGTGAATACACCATCGTGAACCCCCTCGCCCCGGATGCCCGCCTGCTGCGTGCCCCAGGCCGCCGTGGCCGCAAGATCCTCGTTCAGGCCGGGGTGGAAGCGAATGTCGGCGGCAGCCAACTGGGGGGCCGCGCGGGACATCTGCATGTCCACGCCCCCCAAAGGCGAGCCACGATATCCGGTGACGTAGCCAGCCGTACGCATCCCTGCCGCGGCATCTCGTGCGCGCTGCATGAGCATCAGCCGGACGAGGGCCTGCGTTCCATTCAGAAGGATCGTACCGCGATCCAGATCGTACCGATCATCGAGGCTGGCATCGTGGCGCATGGCGGTCCCTCCACGGGCAGGATACGGGATCCCGCCCGGCTACGAAGTCGAAAATCGTTTACCCTTCAGCTTTATTGCCGCAGGGTTAGTCACTCCTTGCAGACTGGAATCGTGCCGACATGGATTGGGACAAGCTGCGTATCTTCCATGCGGTCGCGGACCAGGGGTCGCTGACCCATGCAGGCGACGTCCTGCATTTGTCGCAATCGGCGGTCAGCCGCCAGATCCGCGCCCTGGAGGAGTCGCTGAACACAACCCTATTCCATCGCCACGCGCGCGGGCTGATCCTGACCGAGCAAGGCGAACTGCTGTTCGATGCGTCCACCGCGATGATGAAGCGGCTCGAAGCCGCGACCGCCCGCATTCGCGATTCGGAGGAGGAGGTGTTCGGCGACCTCCGCGTCACGACGACGATCGGCTTCGGGTCGATCTGGTTGGCCCCACGCCTGCCCAAGCTGTACCAGAGCTACCCGGATCTCAGGCTCGACCTCATGCTGGAGGAACGGGTCCTCGATCTCCCCATGCGGGAAGCCGACGTCGCGATCCGCATGAAGGAGCCGAGTCAGGCCGATCTGGTGCGCAAGCGGCTGATGGACATTCGGATGCAGCTCTTTGCGTCCAAGGAATACTTGAAACGGGCCGGAACCCCACGGCGGGTCGAAGATCTTTCCGACCACCGCCTGATCTGTCAGAACGTCGGCGCGACCCAAGTGAGCGCCGGCGCTCAATTGGTTCGGGAACTCATGGCAGCCGGCGCGACGCGGATGCTTACGGTCAACAACTACTTCGGAGTGCTCCAGGGCGTGCTGTCCGACCTGGGGATCGGCGTACTACCGGACTATCTGCAGCAGGACTTTCCGCAGCTCGTGCAGGTCGTACCGAAGGCTGAATCGAACGAGGTCCCCGTCTTCCTCGCCTTCCCGGAGGAGTTGCGTGGCTCCCGCCGGGTGGAAGCGTTCCGGGACTTCGTGGTGGACGAGGTGGTTGCGTATCGACGCTCCCGTCAGGCGGCATGATGTCAAGCCATGCTCGCGCTGCATACCGGAGTTGCACCGATCGGTACAGTTTTTCCTTGATGCAACAATAAGCGGCGCCTAGCTGTCTTTTCGAGATCGATCTTTGGATCTCAACCTCCCTGTTGGACTGGCCGGACCTTCGTGTCCGGCCTTTTTTCGTTCCGCAGGCTGGTTGCTACTCAATCGGTTTGTGCTGCCGTGGCACGGATCCGTTCGACCATCGCCCGCAAGCCATTCGAGCGCTGCGACGACAGATGGTCGTGCAGACCCAACCTCGCGAGTTCGGTGGGCGCGTCGACCGCGTTCACCCGTTCCACCGGCAGACCCGCATACAGGGTATGGAGTACGGCGATGAGTCCGCGGACGATCATCGCGTCCGATTCGCCCGCGAAGTCGAACGTGCCATCGGCGATGCGCGGATGAAGCCAGACCTGGCTCGCGCAGCCATCGACCTTCGTCGCAGGAACCTTCAGGGCATCGTCGAGCGGTGGCAGCGCTCGGCCCATATCGATGACGTGCCGGTACCGGTCCTCCCAATCGTCGAGGAACGCGAACGTCTCGACCAGATCCTCGAACGCGTCCTGTGCCATGAAGGGTCCTCGTATCGATCCGTCCGCACCTAGGTGCAGACCATCCCATCGTCCAGCGGCTTCCCAAGCGATCCTCGATCGGTTAGCCGCCAGGCGACGACGCAAGACCCGGGGACATTCATGCGCGCGATCGCGATCATCCTGTGTGCCGCCTCCATCATAACCGCGTGCGGTCTCGGAGGATCGCGCTTGAACCCCCTGAACTGGCTTGGTGGCGATCGTTCGGAACCGATCGCCGTTCGAGCAGGCACCGCGGCCTCCCCCGTGGTCCAGCAGGTGCTGTCGCTCGATGTCGCGAACACGCCGCCCGGGCTGATCGTAAGCGCGATCGGGCTGCCTCCGACCCAGGGGTTCTGGAACGCCGAACTCGTCCGAGTCCCATCGGCCGAAGCCGGACTCTACCTGATGGAATTTCGCTTGCTACCCCCGCCCGACCGTCGTCCCGTCGGGGCCCAACCGTCCCGGGAGGTTCTGGCCGGTACGTTCCTGACCCAGCAGGACTTGGCAGGCGTGGACCGGATCGCGGTCCAGGGGGTTATCAATCGGCGCGTGATCAGCCGTCGGTAACCGTTTCACCCAAGGGAACCACACGCACGGCGTTCCCCTCGCACGCAAGCGCTATCTCCCCATTGCACAACCGCAAAGCGTCACGTCCGAACACCTTCGCACGCCATCCCTTCGACCAGATCCCGTCGCGTGCGCCGGCGGCGATGTCGTCAAGGTCCGAGGCAGTGGCGATCAGCTTCGATGCTACGCCCGCCCGTTCCGACATCGCCTTCAGCAAGACGCGCAGCAGGTCCGCCAGCGCCGCGTTCGATTGATCCCGCGACTTGGGTTGCGGCAAGCTTGGAAGGTCTTCTTTCGGGACGGCCAGACCCCCTTCCACCGCCTGCAGGATTCCCGCGGCGACCGGATCGCGCCGCCCTTCGCGCAGGAGCAGGCGAGCCTTCCCGAGATCCTTCGGATCCCTCGGCTTCAGCGACGCCAACTCCAGCAGCGCATCGTCCTTGAAGACCCGTGACCGCGGCACGTCGTTCGATTGGGCATAGGTCTCCCGAAAGGACGCGAGGCGTTGCGCGATGGCGACGAACCGAGGCGTCGGATTGCGCATCTTCAGGCGTTTCCAAGCGTCCGCAGGTTCGGTGCGATAGGTCGCCGGATCGCGAAGCACCGCCATCTCCTCCTCGACCCAGGCGCGCCGCTGGGTACGATCCAACTCGGCCGATAGATGCTCGTAGATGTCGCGCAGGTGCGTGACGTCGGCCAGCGCGTACCGCTTCTGCGAATCCAACAGCGGTCGTCGCGACCAGTCCGTGAACCGGCTCGATTTGTCGATCTGCGCCCGGGCGATCTTGCGGGCGAGGGTCTCGTACCCCACTTGCTCGCCGAAGCCACAGACCATCGCGGCGACCTGCGTGTCGAACAACGGCTCCGGGATCACATCGCCTTCGATGGCGAAGATCTCAAGGTCCTGACGGGCGGCGTGGAACACCTTCACGGTGCCGTGGTCACGGAACAACTCGTACAACGGCCCGAGATCCAGACCATCGGCGAGGGGATCGACCAGTACGGCGTTCGACGGGTCGTCGCCCGGGATCGCCAACTGCACGAGGCAGAGCTTCGAATAGTACGTCCGCTCGCGCAGGAACTCCGTATCGACGGTCACATACGGCGCGGCGGCAGCGCGCATGCAGAAGGCGGCCAGGTCGTCCGTCGTCGTGATCGTGCTGATGTCGTCGTCGGCTATGATAACGCTCCCGAATGTGTAGCGATCCCTATCGTGGGACATCGGAATTTGGAAGCGGTGACGCCACGGATGCCGCCATATCGCCAGCGACGCCGCGCAGGATCCGGGGATAGAGTTCATGCTCCGCGGCCAAAACGCGAACGGCCAACGTCGTTGGGCTGTCATCGGCCAAGACGGGCACGCGCGCCTGCCCTAGGATGGGTCCCGCATCCAGGTTGGACGTGACGGAATGCACCGTGCATCCCGCCTCTGCGTCCCCGGACCGAATGGCCCGTACATGGGTATCCAGCCCCGGGTATTTGGGCAGCAGGCTGGGATGGATGTTGACGATCCGATCCGTCCAGCGATCGATGAAACGGTGGGTCAGGATACGCATGAACCCGGCCAAGGCGATCAGATCGGTGCCCGCCGCGGCGAAGGCTGCGTGCAACGCGTCCTCGAACGCGGCGCGATCGGGATAATCCGTATGGTCCACGATTGCGGTCGGGACCCCGAGGTCGCACGCTCGTGCCAACCCCCCCGCATCCCGGACGTTCGACACCACCAATACGGGCCGCGCCGGGTGGTCCCCCGTCATCGAGCGCACCAGCGCCGCCATGTTCGAACCACCGCCTGAAATCGCGATGCCGACGTTCACGCGCCGGTCAGACACCGAACGTGACGCCGCGACCCGGTTCGACACGACCCAGAATGCAGACCGTTTCGCCTGCATCCGTCAGCAGGGTGGCGAGGGCATCGACCTCGCCGGGGTCGCAAACGAGGACCATGCCGATGCCGCAATTGAACGTCCGCCGCATCTCCGCGCCGGCGATGCCGCCCGCTTCCGCCAGCCAAGCGAAGACGGGCGGGGGGGTCCAGGCCAACAGGTCGACGTGAACGCCCAAGCCATCCGGAAGCACGCGAGGCAGGTTCTCCGTCAGGCCACCACCGGTGATGTGAGCGAGGGCGTGAACGCCACCGGCCCGGACTGCCTGCAATACGGGGCGGACGTATAGCCGCGTGGGGGTCAGCAGGGCCTCCCCCAGCGTCGCATCCCCGGCGAAGGGGGCGGGATCGTTCCATCCCAGGCCGGCTCGTTCGGCCACGCGGCGCACCAGCGAGAAGCCGTTGGAATGGACGCCTGCGGATGCCAGTCCCAGCAACACGTCGCCGTCCGCCACGTCCCGGGGCAGCACGCCCCCCCGTTCCACCGCACCCACGGCGAAGCCCGCAAGGTCGAAGTCACCGGCTGCGTAAAGGCCCGGCATCTCCGCCGTCTCGCCACCGATCAAAGCGCAGCCTGACGCTTTGCAAGCTCGGGCGATGCCTTCGACAACCCGGGCCGCGGCATCGACCTCCAGCCGTCCGGTCGCGAGATAGTCAAGGAAGAACAGAGGCTCTGCGCCCTGGCAAATCAGATCGTTGACGCACATCGCCACCAAGTCCTGACCAATGCCCTCCAGGCTATCCGTGTCGATGGCGAGGCGCAGCTTGGTCCCGACGCCATCCGTCGCCGCGACCAGGATGGGATCGACGTAACCCGCGGCCTTCGGGTCGAACAATGCGCCGAACCCGCCGAGGGCGCCCACCGTCCCCGGGCGATCCGTCGCCCGCGCGGCGGACTTCGCACGGTCCACGAGCGCATCGCCGGCAGCGATGTCCACTCCGGCCAGCGCATAGGTCAAGCCATCCTTCGCCCCGGTCATGCCATCCCCCTGCCCCAGACGTCCGCCGCGCCCCTAACAGCGAGCGTCCGCCATGCCAACGTCCGCTTGGCGTGCGCATCGCGGTCTGCTAGATCGCCCCCGTGGCGGGCCTGTAGCTCAATCGGTTAGAGCAGAGCGCTCATAACGCTTTGGTTGCGGGTTCGAGTCCTGCCAGGCCTACCACGTTCCCGTCGATCAACGCGGCAGCACGATCTCGGCCTTCAGCCCGCCCATCTCGGACGTGCCGAGGCGAAGCGTGCCGCCGTGGGCGCGCGCGACGTCCTGTACGATGGCCAGACCCAGGCCGACGTTGCCCCGGGTGTTGCTGCGGGCGCGGTCGAGACGGGCGAATGGCCGGGTGGCGGCATCGCGATCATCCTCCGCTATGCCGGGGCCGTCGTCCTCCACGGCGACGATGCAGGCATGCTCCGATCCATGCACCGATACGACGATCCGCTCGCCATAGCGGGCCGCGTTCGTGACGAGGTTCTGGACGGCGCGCCGCAGTGCCGTCGTGGCGACCCGGACGGTCACGGGATGGCCCCCGACGGCTACGTCGCGGTTCGGCAGCGCCTGGCCCACCGCATCCCGGACGAGATCGGTCAGGTCCACGACCTCCGTCGCGGCGGTCGCGTCGCCGCGCGCGAAGTCGAGGAACGTGTCGATGATCCGCTCCATCGCCGCCACGTCGTCGCGCAGGGACGACGCCTCCTCCCCGTCCATCATCGACAGTTCCAGCTTCATCCGCGTCAGGGGGGTCCGCAGGTCGTGGCTCACTCCCGACAGCAGGAGCGTCCGCTGCTCGATATGCCGCTCGATCCGCGTACGCATGTCCAGGAAGGCGGTACCCGCCGACCGGACCTCCGTCGCTCCGGTCGGCCGGAACGGAAGCGTTTGTCCTTTTCCGAACGCTTCGGCCGCGCGTGCGAGACGCCGGATCGGACGGATCTGGCCCCGCAGGAACAGCATGCTGATCCCGGTCATCACCAGGGCGACGAAGACCATCCAGACGAGCAATTGATGCGGGTTGGACGCCGTCACCTCGCCGCGGGCGAAGGCCAGCCCGGTACCGTCGGCGAACCCGACGCGGACCTGCTTGTCGCCGGTGCGGAGGTCGAGGGCTTCGAGGTCGGGGATGGCCTGCTCCATCCGCGCCAACATCGCCCGGCCCGACAGGTCGAACCAAGCGATCCGCGTCCGATCGGGCGGATCCACCCATGTCAGACCCAAGGCTTCGCTCAGCTCCGGTCGGTCGCGGACGAGCGCCAGTTCCCGCGTCATGTTCGCCGTCATCTGGTCGGTCACGTCCTCGAAGTGGCGCTGCAGGAACAGGACGGCGACGACCAATTGGATTACCAAGATCGGTAGGATCAGGATCATGGCAGCCCGCGCATAGAAGCTGCGCGGCAGCCAGGTGCGGGCTTGCGAGGGCGAGGTGAGCGCGGTCATGCTGCCACGCTAGGGAACCGCGACGTCGGGGGAAAGCACATGGCCGCGACGTCGCTCCAGCCGGGCCTGCTGCGCGTCGTCGCGCCGAACCCGTCCGCCATGACCGCGGATGGAACTGCGACCTATGTCCTGGGGGCAGGACGGAACCGGGCGGTGATCGATCCGGGTCCGAGGGATGGTGGGCATCGCGATGCAGTCCGGGCCGCGATCGGCTCCGCCCATGTCACGGCGATCCTGGTGACCCATCCTCATCTGGACCACAGTGCCGGTGCCCCGGCCCTGGCCGCCGCGACGGGGGCACCGGTCCTGGCCTACGGGCGGGCGGGGGACGGGCGGTCCGAACGGATGGCCGGTCTGGACAGGCTCGGCGGTGGCGAGGGCGCGGATCTGAGCTTCCGTCCGGATCGCAGCCTTTCCGATGGAGCGATCGTTGCCGGAGACGGCTGGACGCTGCGCGCCGTCTGGACGCCCGGGCACATGGGCGCACATCATGCGTTCCACTGGTTGGAAGGACGGGCCGCTTTCACCGGTGATGTGGTCATGGGATGGGCTTCCACGATGATATCTCCCCCTGACGGCGACGTGGACCGGTTCCTCGCGTCGATCGATCGCATTGCCGATTTGGAACTGGATCGGCTGTATCCGGGCCATGGAGAACCGGTCCTGGACCCGAAGACACGATGCGCGGAGCTTCGCGCGCATCGAATGGATCGGGAGCGAGCGATCTTCGACTACCTGAACCACCTGGATCGCCCCGCGACGATCCCCGAGATCGTCGACGTAATCTATGTGGGGACGCCGCCATCTCTCCGCGCGGCGGCAGCGCGGAACGTCCTCGCCCATCTGATACGCCTCACGTCCCTCGGCCGGGTGGCGGCGGACAAGATGACGCCGGATGGCACGTTCGTGGCGGTGGGTCGGTGATCCGGCATGGCCGATTTTCGAACGCAACCCCCTTGCGCGCCCTCCGCCCCGGCGATATCCGCCGCTCCGGTGTTCCGGCGTAGCTCAGCGGTAGAGCAGTTGACTGTTAATCAATTGGTCGTAGGTTCGATCCCTACCGCCGGAGCCATTCACTTCCATCGCACGATCGTCTGATCGGCTGCCCGACCCGGGTCTTATGTTGGCGGTTTCCCGTCTATGCGCATAGTGTACGCCCGCCGGGGAGGGCGCGATGGACGATCACAAGATCCGCAACATGGAGGAGTTCGCCCGGGTCAGCGGCATTTCACGCCCGACCTTGTCGAAATACTTCCAGGACAGCGAGAGCGTCCGCCCGACCACGCGCGCACGGATCGAGGCTGCGCTAGACCGGTTCGACTACACGCCGAACATCTATGCGATGAATCAGAACAGGCGTCTGACGAAGAACGTCGGGATCGTGGTGCCCTATCTCGCGGACCCTTTCTTCGCCGAGATCGCCCGCCGCATCGAGCGGCGGTGCATCGAGGCCGGGTTCAGTCCGACCCTGTTCAGCGCCCACGGTGATCCGCGGATCGAAGGTGAGATACTCGATACCTTGCGATCGATCCGGCCGGCGGGGATTCTGATGGCCCCACTCGGCCGCCTCTCGGACCGCGCCATGATCGAACGGTTCTGTCGCGACGTGCCGACCGTCCTCTTCGACAGCAACCTTCGGACGTTGGGCGAAGCGTTCATCGGATCCGACAACGCGTCCTTCGTCGAACAGGCGATCGACTACCTTTGCCGGGATGGCGGTCGACCCTGGTTCTTCGGAATGCGCACGCCCGCCAATCCGAACGCGAACAAGCGGCGCGATGCTTATGTCGCGGCGATGCGCCGGCGCGGATTGGAGCCGGAGGTGGTCGAGATCGAGGGCGAGGGGTGGGAATTCGAGCGGATCGGCTACGAGGGGGCCACCGCGCTCCTCGCCGATGGCGGCCTGCCGGGCGATGCGGTGTTGTGCAGCAACGATCGGCTCGCGATCGGACTGCTCTCGGCAGCCTTCAATCACGGCGTCGCCGTAGGCCGGACCAAACCAGGTGCCCTACGGGTCGCCTCGATGGACGACCATCCGGTCGCGCGCTTCACATGTCCAGCGCTCACGACCGCCGCCCACGACTACGATGCCGTCGCGGGCGAGAGCGTGGCGACCCTGATCCGGGTGATCGAATCGGGCGGGCGCCTTCCCCGCCGGACGGAGCGGCTGATCCCCGCACGTTTGGTCATACGGGCATCCGCCTGAAAGTTTACCCGCGTAAAAAATCGTTGACAGAATTCCATCGGTGGGGAATTGTCACCGAACAGGTGCAGAGACACGGCACCCGGGAGGAGATATTCATGACCATCAGAACGGCGCTCTGCGCCGCCAGCACCCTTGCGATCTGCGCCGCCGGCTCCGCCTTCGCGGACGGCCATCAGACGACCGTGACCATCGCAACCGTGAACAACGGCGACATGATCCGGATGCAGGGGCTGACGGACGCCTTCACGGAGCAGCACCCCGACATCGCCCTTGAATGGGTGACCCTGGAGGAGAACGTCCTTCGCCAGCGCGTGACGCAGGACATCGCCACTCAGGGCGGTCAGTTCGACGTGCTGACCATCGGGATGTACGAGACCCCAATCTGGGCCGAGCAGGGTTGGCTCGTCGCGCTCGACGACATGGGCGAAGATTACGATGCCGACGACATCCTGCCGGCGATGCGGGAAGGTCTGTCCTACGACGGCACGCTGTACGCCGCGCCGTTTTACGGCGAATCGTCGATGGTGATGTATCGGACCGACCTGTTCGAGGAAGCCGGCATCGACATGCCGATGGAGCCGACCTGGCAGCAGGTCGCAGACGCCGCACGCCAGCTCACTGACCGGGACGCCGAACAGTACGGCATCTGCCTGCGCGGCAAGGCCGGCTGGGGCGAGAACATGGCCTTCATCACGACCGTCGGCAATGCCTTCGGCGCGCGCTGGTTCGACGAGGACTGGAACGCGCAGGCCGATAGCCCCGAATGGTCGGAGGCGATCAACTTCTACAACGACCTGCTGACGGATGCCGGCCCTCCGGGGGCTGCCACGAACGGGTTCAACGAGAACTTGGCGCTGTTCCAGCAGGGCCGCTGCGCGATGTGGATCGACGCCACCGTGGCGGCGTCCTTCGTGACGAACCCCGACGATTCCGAAGTCGCGGATTCGGTCGGCTTTGCGCTGGCGCCCGATGCGGGCAACGGAAAGCGGTCGAACTGGCTGTGGGCATGGGCGCTGGCGGTGCCGTCGGGCTCCGACGCGACCGAGGAAGCGAAGACGTTCATCTCCTGGGCGACGTCGAAGGACTACATCGAGCTGGTCGCCGAGAACGAGGGCTGGGCCAACGTGCCTCCGGGCGCTCGCACCTCCCTCTACGAGACGGCCGAGTATCAGGACGTTCCCTTCGCGGAGATGACCTTGAACTCGATCAACGCGGCCAACCCGTCCGAACCCACCGTCGACCCCGTTCCCTACGTGGGCGTCCAGTACGTCGCCATTCCCGAATGGCAGGGAATGGGCACCGCCGCGGGGCAGGAGTTCAGCGCGATGCTGGCTGGTCAGCAGACCCCGGAGGAGGCCCTGCAGAAGGTGCAGGACCTGTTCAACGAGGAGATGGAGGCCGCGGGCTACCGCTGAGCCTGATGCGGGGGCGCTTGACGGCGCCCCCGTCGACATCCGCGCGGAGCCACGTGCCGCCCCCGCGACGATCTGACGATGCGTCCTCTGGGTCAGGCCCCGGGGAACGAACGGTAACGACGCCAGCCCGGGGGGCATCCGATGGCAACGAAGGCATCCCAATCGGCCGCGCGCCTCATGATGGCGCCGGCCGTCGTCCTGCTGCTCGGCTGGATGCTGGTTCCGCTGATTACGACGCTCTACTTCAGCTTCGCCGACTTCCGACCCCTGCGCGGCGTGTTCGAGCCGTGGATCGGGTTCGATAACTACGAACGGTTCGTTTCGTCGTCGTCGTTCTGGGACGCAGTGACGACCACCCTCGTGATGGTGGGCGCCATCCTCGCGATCACTGTGACCCTGGGCGTCCTGCTCGCGCTGCTCCTGGACAAGCCGATGTTCGGCCAGGGCGTGGTCCGGATCCTGGTCATCGCGCCGTTCTTCGTGATGCCGACCGTGTCCGCGCTCGTGTGGAAGAACATGATGATGGACCCGGTCAACGGCGTCCTATCGCATGTCTGGCGCTTCTTCGGTGCCACCCCGCACGACTGGTTGGTGGAGACGCCGCTCCTGTCGATCATCTTGATCGTGTCGTGGCAATGGCTCCCCTTCGCGACGCTGATCCTGCTGACTGCCGTGCAGTCGCTCGACGGCGAGCAGTTGGAGGCCGCGGAGATGGACGGAGCCCCGCCGCTGAAGCGGTTCTGGTTCATCATCCTGCCCCACCTGGCCCGCGCCATCACGATCGTGACGCTCATCCAGACCATTTTCCTGCTGTCGATCTTCGCCGAGATATTCGTGACGACCCAGGGGTCCTTCGGCACTCGGACGCTGACCTATCTCGTGTATCAACGGGTCTTGGAATCGCAGAACGTCGGGCTCGGTTCGGCCGGCGGGATCATCGCCGTCATCCTGGCCAACATCGTCGCGATCTTCCTGATGCGGATCGTGGGGAAGAACCTCGATGCGTGATCGTCCCGAACGCGCGCATCGCGCCCTGCCCTCCGAACGGGGGTCCCGCTCTACGTGTTCGAACGGTGCGCAGGTCGCCGCGACTGGACATCGCGTTACCCACTCCCCCGTCGTCTCGCGGTCGAGCCCGACGCTGACGACACTCCCGATCGGAGGGCTTCAGTAATGGCGCGTGCCGCATCCACCGGGGCCAAGATCGGGTGGTCCGCCCTCGCCTGGGCCATCGGACTGCTGATCTTCTTCCCGATCCTCTGGACGATCCTGACCTCCTTCAAGACGGAGGCGGAAGCCATCGCCTCCCCCCCGTCCCTGTTCGCCTTCGACTGGACGTTGGAGAACTACGGCGTCGTGCAGGAACGATCGAACTACGTCCGCTTCCTGTGGAACAGCGTCATCATCGCGGGCGGCTCCACGCTGCTGGGCATCGTGATCGCCGTGCCCGCGGCATGGGCCATGGCGTTCCAACCCACCAAGCGGACCAAGGACATCCTGTTGTGGATGCTATCGACCAAGATGCTGCCTGCCGTCGGCGTGCTGTATCCGATCTATCTGATCTGCATCCAGCTCGGCGTGCTCGACAGCAAGGCGGCCCTCGTATTCATTCTGATGCTGATCAACCTGCCGATCATCGTCTGGATGCTCTACACCTACTTCCGCGAGATCCCCGGCGAGATCCTGGAGGCCGCGCGCATGGACGGTGCGTCGCTGCGCTCCGAGATTTTGTACGTGCTGACGCCGATGGCCGTGCCCGGCATCGCGTCCACCATCCTGCTGAACTTCATCCTCGCCTGGAACGAGGCGTTCTGGACCTTGAACCTGACCGCCGTGAACGCCGCACCGTTGACGGCGTTCATCGCCAGCTATTCCAGCCCCGAGGGCCTGTTCTTCGCCAAGCTCTCGGCGGCATCCACCATGGCCATCGCGCCGATCCTGATCCTGGGCTGGTTCAGCCAGAAGCAGCTCGTCCGTGGCCTGACGTTCGGCGCAGTCAAGTAGGGGAGGCCTTCCGATGGGACGCATCACGCTCAACAACATCACGAAGTCCTTCGGTGACGTCCAGGTCATCCCACCGCTGGACCTGACGATCGAGGACGGCGAGTTCACCGTCTTCGTCGGACCATCCGGTTGCGGCAAGTCGACCCTGCTGCGCCTGATCGCGGGGCTGGAGGACATGACCTCCGGCCACATGGAGATCGATGGCCGCGACGTCACCGACGTACCGCCCGCCAAGCGCGGGCTGGCGATGGTGTTCCAGTCCTATGCGCTCTACCCGCACATGTCCGTCCGTAAGAACATTGCCTTCCCCATGCGGATGGCCGGCGTGGACCAGGCCGAACAGGACGCCAAGATCGAGAAGGCCGCGGCCGCGCTGAACCTGATAGACTACCTGGACCGTCGGCCGGGGCAGCTGTCGGGCGGACAACGGCAACGGGTGGCCATCGGGCGTGCCATCGTGCGCGAACCGGCTGCGTTCCTGTTCGACGAGCCCCTGTCCAACCTGGACGCCGCCCTGCGCGTCGGCATGCGGCTGGAGATCTCCGAACTGCACGAGCGGTTGGAGACGACGATGATCTACGTCACCCACGATCAGGTCGAGGCGATGACCATGGCCGACAAGATCGTCGTCCTGCGCGCCGGCGTGATCGAGCAGGTGGGCTCCCCGCTGGAACTGTATCGGGAGCCGCGCAACCTGTTCGTGGCCGGGTTCATCGGATCGCCGCGGATGAACCTGATCGAGGGGCCGGAGGCGGCCAAGCACGGCGCCACCCATATCGGCATCCGGCCGGAGCACATCGCGGTATCGCCCGATGCCGGCGAATGGGCGGGCAAGGTCGGGGTCGCCGAGCATCTGGGCTCGGACACCTTCTTCCACGTCCATGTGAACGACTTTGCGGAACCCCTGACCGTCCGCGCGCCGGGCGAGGTCAGCTTCCGAAGCGGCGACACCATCCACATGACCCCCGACATCGCCCGGATGCACCGCTTCGGTCGGGACGGCTTGCGCATCGCATGACCCGCCTTGCGGGGAAGCGCGCACTGATCACGGGGGGCGCGCGGGGTATCGGTTCGGCCTTCGCCCGGCGATACGTCGCCGAAGGCGCGCAGGTCGTGATCGGCGACATCGATCCCGCCCGCGCCCGCCGCACCGCGGAGGGGATAGGGAATGCCTGCCATGCGGTTCCGATGGACGTGTCCACGCAAGAAGGGATCGACGCGGGCGTGGCGGGGGCCGTCGACGCTTTGGGCGGGATCGACGTGCTGATCAACAACGCCGCGATCTTCACCGCCGCCCCGATCGTGGACATTGAGCGCGACGACTTCGCGCGAGCCTTCGACATCAACGTGGCGGGCACCCTGTTCACGATGCAGGTGGTGGCCCGGGTGATGATCCGGCAGGGCACCGGGGGTCGGATCGTCAACATGGCCAGCCAGGCGGGCCGGCGCGGCGAACCGCTCGTCGCGGTCTATTGCGCCACGAAGGCGGCCGTCATCAGCCTGACCCAATCGGCGGCGTTGAACCTGATCGCGCACGGGATCAACGTGAACGCCATCGCGCCCGGCGTCGTGGACGGCGAGCACTGGGACGGCGTCGATGCCGCGTTCGCACGGCTCGAAGGAAAGACGCCCGGTCAGAAGAAGCGCGAGGTCGGCGCCGCCGTTCCCTTCGGCCGCATGGGTAGCGCGGACGATCTGACCGGCATGGCCGTGTTCCTCGCGAGTGCGGATTCCGACTACGTCGTCGGGCAATGCTACAACGTGGATGGTGGCCAATGGATGAGCTGACGCAAGCGGACTTGGCACCCCTGACGGTTCCGCCCGCCGGCATCTCGGCCCCGACCTACGACCGGTCGGCTCTGACCCCCGGCATCGTCCACATCGGAACGGGCAACTTCCACCGGGCCCACCAGGCATGGTACCTCCACCGGTTGATGCAGGATGGCTTGGCCCAGGACTGGGCGATCCTTGGCGCCGGCGTGCGCCCCTACGATGCGGCGATGCGAACGAAGCTGGCCGAGCAGGATTTCCTCACGACCTTGATCGAGCTCGACCCGGTGGGAACGAACGCGGAGATCGTGGGCTCGATGATCGGCTATGTCCCCGTCGAGGACGGGCATGGACCGCTGATCGCGCAGATGGCCGCGCCTGCGATCCGGATCGTGTCCCTGACCGTCACCGAAGGTGGATACTTTCTCGGACCGAATGGCCCCGACTTGACGCATCCGGATCTCGTCCACGATTCCGACTTGGCGAACGCCCCCCGGACCGCCTTCGGCGCCATCGTGGCCGCGCTGCGACGCAGGCAGGCGGCGGGGTCCGGGCCGCTGACGCTGCTCAGTTGCGACAATCTGCAAGGCAACGGCACGCTCTTGCGCACCATCGTCACGGGGTTGGTCCGCGCCGGCGATCCCGACCTGGCGGATTGGATCGATGGCGTATGCACGTTCCCCAACAGCATGGTGGATTGCATCGTCCCCGCCACCGGCCCGCGCGAACGTGCGATGGCCCGGGCTCTGGGGATCGCGGATACCGCGCCCGTGACCCACGAACGGTTCCGCCACTGGGTCCTGGAAGACCGCTTCGCCGCGGGCCGCCCCCCTTTGGAACGGGCCGGTGCGGTCTTCACAAGTGACGTCCATGCATTCGAGGCTCTCAAGCTCCGCATCCTGAACGCAGGGCATCAGATCCTGGCGAATGCGGGGGATCTGCTGGGGATCGCCACCATTGCCGGCACGATGAGCCATCCGCTCATCGGCGCGCTGTTCCGACACGTCCAATCGCGCGAGATCCTGCCGAACCTTCACGCCGTGCCCGGGTATACGCCGGATCAATACCTCGACATGGTGATCCCCCGCTTCGCGAACGAGGCCATCGTGGACACGACGCGGCGCGTGGCGTTCGACGGCAGCAGCAGACATCCCGGGTTCCTCCATCCTTCCATCGTCGACAATCTTGCCGCCGGCCGACCCGTGAAGGGATTGGCCTTGGTGGAGGCGATGTGGGCCCGCTATTGCGAAGGCACGCGCGAGGATGGCAGCCTCATCGAGCCGAACGATCCGAACTGGGACGAATTGCAGGCCGCCGCCCGGGCCGCGAAGACCGACCCGGATGCGTGGCTCGGCCTGCGATGCTATGACGGGCTTCGGGATGCGTCCGCGTTTCGGAATGACTTCGACGCCGCCTTGCGATCCGTCTGGTCGGACGGGGTCGAGGGGACCATCCGAGCATACCTACGCTGACGATATCCGCTTGCGGCGGGAATTGCCTGACTGATAGATGGGCGCAGCGGCGGGTATGGTGAAAAGGTATCACGCGAGCTTCCCAAGCTTAAGTTACGGGTTCGATTCCCGTTACCCGCTCCAACCACCGCATGGATCGCGATGGCCGCCACCCCTCCCTTCCTGCGTCCCCTCGATCGCGATACGCTGCGCGCGAACGGCGTACCGGACCCGTTCGATTTCGGTCTGGCCGATCGCGTCCGCTTCCACGAACTCGACGCGCTGAACCACGTCAACAACGCGACCTATCTCAGCTGGTTCGAAACGTTCCGCATCGCCTATCTGCGCGAATACGGTTTGGGCGATTATGCCGATGCGGCAACGCGTCCCGCGCTGGTCTTGAAGCAGATCACGGTCGCCTATCATCGACCGCTGTTCCTCGAGGACGTCTACACCGTGACCGGACGTACGCGTAGCTTCCGCCGGACCTCCTGGACGATGGAATACCGCGTGTATGCCGGTGGCCGCCACTGTACCACAGGCGAGGCGGTGATCTGTCTGATGGAGGCCGATCACAGAACGAAGCGTGCGTTGCCAGCTAGTTACGTCACGGCGTTCACGTCCCGCGACGGCGCGAATCGGGACTAGGTCAAGACCGGTCCCGCCAGCCACGCAGGGTCCGCAACAGTTCTTGTGTCGATGCGTCCTTGCTCGATGCGTCTTCCCCTTCGACCAGCGGCCCGAGCGATGTCGCCAGTGCCTTGCCCAGCTCCACGCCCCATTGATCGAAGCTGTTGATCCCCAGCATGACCCCCTCGACGAAGACCCGGTGCTCGTACAATGCTACGATCCGACCCAACGTGCGCGGATCCATCCGGGGGTAGATCAACGTCGTCGATGGGCGGTTCCCGGCGAAGACGCGATGTGCCGCCTGCCGCTCCAATTCCGCACCGTCGTACCGATCGGCGAGCATGCCCCGCGCCTCATCGAGGTCGCGTCCACGCATCAGCGCCTCCGACTGCGCCAGGCAGTTCGCGATCAGCAACCGGTGGTGGTGATCCAGATCGGGCTCGTGCCCGCGGGCCGCGACGGCGAACTCGCACGGAACGACGGTCCGGCCCTGATGGATCAGTTGATAGAAGGCATGCTGCCCGTTGGTGCCGGGCTCGCCCCAGACGACGGGCCCGGCGGGCCCCTGCAACGCATCCCCCGCGAGGGTCACCCCCTTGCCGTTCGACTCCATCTCCAACTGCTGCAGATACGCGGGCAGACGCGCCAAACGGTCGTCGTAAGGCAGGACCGCCCGGGTCGGATAGCCGCAGACCTGATGGTGCCAGATCCCGACCAGCGCCAACAGGACCGGCATGTTGCGCGCCAGGGGCGTGTCACGGAAATGCGCGTCCAGGTCCCGCGCGCCGCCCAGGAAATCGTCGAACGCATCCGGCCCGATGGCGATCATCAAAGCCAAGCCGATCGGCCCCCACATCGAATAGCGTCCACCGACCCAGTCCGCGAAGCCGAATACCCGCGACGGATCGATCCCGAACGCGGCCGTCTTGTCGGCGGCGGTCGACAGGGCGGCGAACTGGGTTGCCGGGTCGGCGACCGTGCCCGCCATCCAATCGCGCGCCGTTCGCGCGTTGGTCATCGTCTCGATCGTGGTGAAGGTCTTCGACGCCACGATCACCAGCGTCGTGGCCGGGTCCAAGCCGGCGGCCGTATCAGCCCAGTCCGCCCCGTCGACGTTGCTGACGAAATGGCATCGCGGCCCGTCATGATAAGGCACCAGGGCACGGACGGCCATGGCGGGCCCCAGGTCCGATCCCCCGATGCCGATGTTCACGACGTCCGTGATCCGTCCGCCCTGCCCCTCGAACCCGCCGCCTCGGACGGCCCGGGCGAAGTCGCGCATGCGATCCAGGGTCTCGTGGACGCCGAGCATGACGTCGGTGCCCTCCACCATCAATGGCCCGTCCGCCGGAGTTCGGCGCAGGGCGGTGTGCAGGACGGCACGGCCCTCGGTCTCGTTGATCGGATCGCCACGGAACATGGCGTCGCGACGCTCGGGTACGTCGGCAGCCATGACGAGCAGCAGGTCGAGCGCTTCGTCGGTGATGGACGTCTTGGAAAGGTCCAGGACGAAGTCGTCCCTCGCCGCCGTGAAACGTTCCATCCGTCCGGGGCGGTCGAGCAGTTCGGTGATGCGCGCGCCGCGGTGGGACTTCAGGCGTTCGATGCCGTCCCAAAAGTCGGGGGTGCGGTCGGCGTCTGTCATGGCATGGCTTCCATTGGCGGGATCAGGCGGCCCAGTGGACTGTTGCGTTCGGCAGGACTGCGGCGATGGGCTGTTCGATCGGGTCGGCGCCGGCCGCCGCCTCCAACCGCGTCCGCTTGTCGTCGCCCATGATCAGGACATGCGTTTCCATCGCATCGGTCAGGACGCGCCCGGTCAGCGTGATGCGGGGCTCGTCGGCGCCGGGGGCCCGCATCCCCATCAGGATCGGCGCTTCGTCCTCCAACGCAACGGCCAGGTTGTCGCCTTCGGGGAACAGGCTGGCGGTGTGGCCATCCGCGCCCATGCCCAACAGCAGCAGCGAGATCGGGAACTTGCCATCATAGGCATCCATCAACGACGGTATTCCGTCCTCAGGCGTGGCAGTGTCGGCGTACATGGGCACGAAGTTCGCCGCCGCCGCCTTGTCGGTCAGCAGGGTGCGGCGGATCAGCCGGGTATTGGATCGTGCGTCGTCCTCCGGCACCCATCGTTCGTCGTTCAAAAGGACGTCCACGCGGTTCCACTCCATCGGCACGCCCGACAGGATGCCATACACTTCCGCGGGCGACGACCCGCCCGTGACGCAGAAGCTGGCGCGATCGTGCAGGGACAAGCACGATCGCAGCGAAGCGGCCAAGGTATCCGCAAGCCGCATGGCCAGGATCTCTCGGTCGGGATACTCGATCAGTTCCAACTCAGACCCCCAGGTCGCGCCAGCGCCGTCCATCGCGGTGCATCAGCATAAGCGATTCCTCGGGGCCGGACGTTCCCTGCCCATACGGCTCCGGCTTGTCGCCGTTGTCTTCCCACCGCCTGATGACGGGGTCCGTCCATGCCCATGCCGCCTCAACCTCGTCGCCGCGCATGAACAAGGTCTGGTTGCCGCGGATGACGTCCATGATCAGTCGCTCGTAAGCGTCGGGCATCTCCGGATGATCCTGGTTCAACGCATCCGCGAAGGTCATGTCCAGCGGCACCGTCGTCAGGCGCATGCCGCCCGGTCCGGGCTCCTTGATCGTCACCGCCAGGTCCATCCCCTCGTCGGGCTGCAACAGGATACGCAGGCTGTTCGCCTTGCTGCCGCTGTCGCGCTCGAAGATCGAATGCGGCGTTTCCTTGAACTGGACCACGATCTCCGACATCCGCCGGGTCATCCGCTTGCCGGTCCGGAGGTAGAAGGGCGTATGCTTCCACCGCCAGTTGGAGATGCCCACCTTGAGCGCCACGAAGCTCTCGGTGCGACTGTCGGGGTTCTCCGCATCCTCGACATAGGACGGACCTTCGGGCCCGACCTTGTACTGCCCCCGCACCACGTCCTGCGGTTCCACCGGGTCGAGCGCACGGATCACCTTTAGCTTCTCGTCGCGCAGACGATCGGACTCGAACGCGGCCGGCGGCTCCATCGCAATCAGGCACAGCAACTGCATCAGGTGGTTCTGCACCATGTCCCGCATCGCGCCGGACTGATCGTAATACCCGCCGCGTCCGCCCACGCCCACCGTCTCAGCCACGGTGATCTGGACATGATCGACGTAGCGTTCGTTCCACAGCGGTTCGAACAGGACGTTCCCGAAGCGCAGCGCCATCAGGTTCTGCACCGTCTCCTTTCCCAGGAAGTGGTCGATGCGATAGATCTGCGACTCGTCGAAGTTCGCGGCCAGGTCGGCGTTCAGCTTTTCCGCCGTTTCCAGATCGTGCCCGAACGGCTTCTCCACCACCAGACGCGACCGCTCGTCCACCAATCCGTGCGACCGCAGACCGTCCGCAAGGGGTCCGAAGATCGACGGGCCCACGCTGAAGTAGAACGCGCGGATCAGGCCATCGCGCAGCTTGCCCTTCAGTTCGTCCCAACCGCCATCGGCCTTGGCGTCGACGGCGACATAGCTGCACATCTCGCAAAAGGAATCGATCGTCTCGTCCCGGCGCAAATCCGGGTGGACGAACGTGTCCAGGGCCTCGCGCACCAAATTACGGAAGCCCTTCTCGTCCAGCTCGGACCGGGCGGCCCCGATCAAGCGCGCATCGCCTGGCATCTGTCCCGCCAGGTACCGCCGGTACAGGGAAGGGATGATCTTGCGGGCGGCCAGATCCCCCGTCGCACCGAAGAGGACGAGGTCGAAGGCGTCGACCGGTATCGTGCGGGAGACCATCGCAAGCTCCTTTCGCGTCAGCTCGCGAGCCGTTTAGCGTCCGCCCCCCCGGACGCAAGCGACGGCTGCGACACGACGCCCCCGGGGGTCGGTCGCAGCACGCCCGTGGTGCCGGGCAGCGACAACGGCAACCCGCGCAGGACCCGGACAGCCAGGAACGCGAAGGCCTGCGCTTCGAGCAGGTCACCGTCCAGCCCAACCGCCTCGACGGGCCGCACGGGAACGGTCAGCGTCCGCTCCAGGGCGGCCATGATCGCCGGGTTCCGCCGTCCGCCTCCGCATACGAGGACGCGGCGCGGGGGGGCCGGGCACAGGGCCAGTCCCAGGGTCACGCTGCGAGCGAGGACGGCGACCCACGTGGCCGCGGCGTCGGCGGGCGGCAGCGACCCGATGGCGGCCCCCACGCCCGCGAAGGCGTCGCGGTCCAGCGACTTGGGCGCAGGGGCCCCGAAGTACGGATGGGCCAGGACCGCCTCGACCGCCCCGTCGTCCGGCACGCCCGCCGCCGCCAGGGCCCCGTCCATGTCGAAGGGGCGTCCCGTCGCGGTCAGCGCCAGGTCGTCCAGCGGGGCGTTCGCCGGACCCGTGTCGAAGGCGAGGATCCCGTCGTCGCCGTCGTTCGCAGAGTCGATCCAGGTCAGGTTGCCCACGCCGCCGAGGTTCAGGAACGCCACCGGGGCATCCGCCCCGATCCACCGGGCGCAGGCGCGGTGAAACAGGGGCGCCAGCGGCGCGCCCTGCCCGCCCGCCGCCACGTCGGCGGTTCGGAAGTCCCAGGCCACCGGACGGTCCAACCGCGATGCCAACGCCGCACCGTCGCCGCATTGGTGTGTGCGCCGCCCCTCCGGGTCGTGCGACAGCGTCTGTCCGTGGAACCCGATCAGCGCGGCGGCCGGGTCGGCCGCGATCATCTCGCCCAGGATCGCGGCATGGGCATCCTCCACCACCCGCCCCGCCGCGGCGACGCCGGCTCCGCCCGGCCAGCGTCCCAGCGCCGCGCGCAGGATTACGGCCTCCGCCTCGGTATAGGGGCGGAAGGCCCCCGGGCCGAACGCCTCGATCCGTTCGCCGTCCGTCTCGAGGGTGGCGGCATCCACCCCGTCCAGCGAGGTTCCCGACATCGTCCCGATCGCGCGCATCGTCGCCATGCCCCGTCCCTTCCTCGCGTTGCGAGCGCAGCGTCCGACGTGCGGCCCGGCTTGGCAAGGGTGGAACCCGAACCCCGCCCCGCGGGTTCGTCCGTCAAGCAATCATCCCCGGAGCATCGATCTATGAGCGCCCCCAACACGAACCTGGAAAAGCAGGAGAAGCGGCATGCCGGCCCGCTGATCGGCATCACTGCCTGCATCGTCTTCGCAGCGATCATCATCACCGCGTATTTCGGCTTCATCGCCGCCCCGGCGGAGGACGGCGCCGTCGACGCCGGTGCCGCCGTGACCGCGACCGACTGACCTCGAAGACCGACGTATCCAAGCAAAAGGCCGCCCTCCCGGGGCGGCCTTCGTCGTTCGGGCGACGTCCGACCTATTCGACGACGCGGACCCGGCGCATGACATCGGGCGCTTCCGCGACCGACCCGTTCGCCGCGGAGCTGCCGCGCTTGATCGCGTCGACCACGTCCATCCCGTCCGTGACCTCGCCCACGACCGTGTACTGGCCGTCCAGGTGGGGCGCCGGCTCGAACATGATGAAGAACTGCGAATTGGCGCTGTCGGGATCGCGTGACCGGGCCATGCCGACCACGCCACGGCCGAACGACCGGTCCGAGAATTCGGCAGGCACGTTGCCCATGTCGGACCCGCCGGTCCCGGCCCGGGCGAGGTTCGCGCCCTCCCGGCCGTACTGCACGTCGCCCGTCTGCGCCATGAACCCATCGATCACGCGATGGAACACCACCCCGTCATAGGCCCCCTGTTCGGCCAGCGCGGTGATGCGCTCGACGTGCTGGGGGGCCACATCCTCGAACAGGTCGATCGTGACGATGCCGTTGGCCTCCCCTTCGACGTCGATCTCCAGGCCGGTGGCGAAGGCGGGCCCGGCCAGAAGCAGGGCGGCGGCGAAGGATAGCTTACGCATCGGCGGCCACCTTCATGCTGACGATCCTGTCGGGATCGGTGGGCGGCTCGCCCCGCGTGATCTTGTCGACATGGTCCATGCCGTCCACCACGCGGCCATAGACCGTGTACTGGCGATTCAGGAAATGGTTGTCCGCGAAGTTGATGAAGAACTGGCTGTTCGCGGAATCCGGGCTCTGACTGCGCGCGGCGCCCAGCGTGCCCCGGTCGTGCGGGACGCCCGAGAACTCGGCCTTCAGATCCGGCTTGTCGCTGCCGCCCGTGCCCGCGCGGCGGCTGTCGCCCCCGTCCTTGCCATGCTCCACGTCGCCGGTCTGCGCCATAAAGCCGTCGATCACGCGGTGGAAGATTACGCCGTCATACGCACCTTCGCGCGCCAGCTCCTTGATGCGCTCGACATGGCCGGGGGCGATGTCGGGCAGCAGCTCGATCGTGACGGTGCCGTCCTTCAGCTCCAGCAGGATGGTGTTCTCGGGGTCGGGGGTATCGGCCATGCGGCCCTCCGGATGTTCGTGGATTCGCCGCACAGCTAGGGCATGGCCGGGCGAAGGGAAACCCGCGCCGCGCGCGGAGGCGCGGCACGGCGAAGGGCGGCCGTCAGCGCGGCTTGCCCTGGGCGTCGTGCATGTCCTGCACCGTCTGGTCCGGCAGGCGCAGGGCCTTGGCGAACCGGGCCAGGAACTGCTTCTCGGTCGCGCTGTCGGGGTCGATGGCGGTCAGTGCCGCGGCATAGACCTCCGACTCGTGCCCGACAGGGACGTCGGCGGCCAGGCCCTCCGGATCGATGGGCTCCGCCAGCGCGGCCTCCACAGCCGCGCGGTCACCCGGATCGGCGGCTTGGTCGACGACCTCCATCAGGGCCTTCTCCTCGTCGGCATCGATATGGCCATCGGCGCGCACCGCCTGGGCCATCGCCCGGATCATGCAGGCCGCGGTCGCCTCGTCCTGCGGTCCGCTCTCGGCCATCTCCATCGCATGGCCCTCGTCCCGGACGCGACCCTGCTGCACCGCCCCGTGGCCGCCTGCCATCGAGGCCAGCCCACCCAGCAGTCCGCCGAGGCCGCCGCCTGCCGCGCCCGCGCGCCCGACGCCGCCCAGGCCGCCACCGCCGGTGGAACCGCCCAGCGCGCCCAGCAGGCCGCCCAGTCCGCCGCCCGCGGCGCCCGTCCGGCTTCCCATCCCGCCGGACGACCCGCCCAGGTTGCGCAGCAGGCCGCCCAGACCGCCGGACGCGCCGCCGGCGCCGCCCAACTGCCGCTGCAAGCCCTGCAGGCCGCCGTTGCGACGCATCGCATCCACTCCCTTGGAGGCGGCGAACGCGATCGCCATTCCAATCGCCATGCGCTTCAGTGACATCTCGGATCTCCCATATGGACCGGTGCGGGGTGGTCCCTGACCTACACCCACGCCCCCCGGCGGGTTCCCCTCAGTTGTTCGGCAACAAATCTGGAACGATGGTGACGATGCCCGGGAACAGCCACAGGATGCCCAGGCCGATCACCTGGATCAGCACGAAGGGCAGCACCCCGCGATAGATGTGCCCCGTCGTGACCGAAGGCGGCGCCACGCCCCGCAGATAGAACAGCGCGAAGCCGAAGGGCGGCGTCAGGAAGCTCGTCTGCAGGTTCACCGCGACCATGATCGTCACCCATTTCGGGTCCAGCGTCCCACCATAGATGACGGGCCCCACGATCGGGATCACGATGTAGATGATCTCCAGGAAGTCCAGGACGAAGCCCAAGACGAACAGTACCAGCATCACGATGAGGAAGACCTGCACCTCGCTGTCGAAGCTGCGCAGGAACTGCTGGATGTAATGCTCCCCCCCCGAACGAGATCAGCACCAGGTTCAGGACCTGCGACCCGATCAGGATGGTGAACACCATGGACGTGACCTTCGCCGTTTCGCGCACGACCGGGCCCAGGACGCCGGTGCGGAACAGCACCCAGCACGCATAGAGCAGCCCCAGGAACGCGGCGTGGTACGCGATGCCCGCGACGATCCGCGCGACCGTGTCCGCCGCCGTCGTGCCCCCGATGCCACTGCGCATGTCGAAGTTGATGCCGATCAGAAGCATCACGACGAGGGCCAGCGATGCCAGCAGGATGATGCCGCCCGGCCCGTCCTCGTCCTTCAGCTTGCGGAACGCGGCCAGCATGATCGCGCCGGACGCCCCCAGCGCGGCGGCGGGGGTCGGGTTGGTGATGCCCGCCAGGATCGACCCCAGCACCGCGACGATCAGGACCAGGGGCGGGAAGACCACGCGCAGCAGCTCGTTCTCCGCCAGTCGCCCGAAGGCGGGGGCGATGCCGACCAGCGTGATCGCCAGCGGGATCGCCATCAGCACGAAGGTCGCGCCGGACGACGTGTTCGGACCGATCAGGACGATGTCGATCAGGAAGGCCAGCAGGATGCCCGCCGCGCCGATCGCCAGGGGCCGACCCGACGCCAGCGGCGCCACGCCCCGTGCGGTAGCCAGCACCAGCGCCAGCCCCAGGAACAGCACCGCGATGCCCGTGCCGATCGGCGCGGTGCCCGCGATGGCCGCGGCGCGGGCCTCCACCAACTCCTCCTCCGTCAGGTCGCGCGCGACCTGCACGCCGCCCGCGTCCCGTATGGCCTGCTGCTCGGCCACGGCCAGATCCCAGGCCACCTGACCATGCAGCTCGATCATCGAGGCCTGGCATTCGGGGGACACGTTGGTCCGCAGGCTCGCGCCCTGGGTCCCGGCGGTCGACGTGCTGAACGCCGCGTCCTGGTTGCCGATCACGCCCGCCTGCCCCAGCACGATCCCGCCCACGACGATCGCCACGGGAATGCCGAGGAACCAGACCAGCGCGTCGTTCCGGGTGATGGCGGTCCCTCGTCCGCCCTCGATGGTGACGGGCGGGGCCTTCGACGGGTTCACCAGCGCGAACCCGAACGCATAGGCCGCATAGAGGCCGGCCAGGAAGATGCCCGGCAGCAGCGCCGCCTGGAACAGCGTGCCGACCGACACCACCGCGGGTTCCCCCAGCAGGGTCAGCGCATCGCGGCAGCCGGCCAGGACCGCCCGCTCCTCCTGCGCGTTGGAATAGATGTCGCCCGCCAGCGATCCCAGCAGGACGATGACGATCGACGGCGGGATGATCTGCCCCAGCGTCCCCGACGCGGCGATCACGCCCGTCGCCAGTTCGGGGCTGTACCCGTTGCGCAGCATCGTCGGCAGGGCCAGCAGGCCCATCGTCACGACCGTGGCGCCCACGATGCCGGTCGATGCCGCCAGGAACGCGCCGACGATCACGATGCTTACTGCCAAGCCGCCCGGCAGCGGTCCGAAGACGCGGGCCATCGTGTTCAGCAGGTCATCCGCGATGCGCGACCGTTCCAGCGTGATGCCCATCAGCACGAACATCGCGACCGCGAGCAGCGTCTCGATCGACTGGCCCGCGATCACGCGCTCGTTCATCCGGTTGACGACGAAGCCCATGTTGCGGTCCAGCGCGACCTCCCACCCTTGCGGGAACACGGCCTCCTCGATGCGCGGCAGGTCGGGATACCGAAAGATCGAGATCGCCTCGCGCGCCACCCCGTCCGCCACGAGGGCGGCATACTCGGCCGACCCGCTGTCGATCGCCTGGTGGATCAGGATGCCCGCGCTATCCAGCGCCGCGATGATCGCGAAGCTGATGACGCCCGCTCCGGCAATGGCGAAGGCCACCGGAAAGCCCGACATGATCCCGCCGAACAGGCACAGGAACACGATGATCAGGCCGATCTCGACGCCGTCCAAGCCGAATAGCATTTCCGTCTTCTCCCGTCCCCGACCGCGCGGGTCGTCCTGTGCGACCCGCTTGGTGCGGGCTTCGATCGTCCCGCCCCCGGTGGGGCGTCAATGCATCCCGCGTCGCGCGGGCCTCAATGCGTCCCGCGTCCCGCGGGCCTCAATGCGTCGTCTTGGCCGCCGGCTGGACGGCGACGTCCGTTCCGGTGGTGGTGGTGTCGGCGACCTCGTACCCGGTCACGTCGCGGTCCAGGTACCGCCCGGCCGAGATCTCGCCCTCCCGATACTCCAGCCAGGACCGCCAGAAGAACGTCACGGCCTGCAGAAGCGCGGTGGCGGCGAACAGGAGGATCAGGACCTTGAACAGGAAGTACGCGTCGAACCCGTTGGGACTGAAGGCGATGGTCTCGACGTTCCAGCGCAATCCGCGCGACCGCGTCAGCAGCGTTTCCAGATCCTGGCTGGCCGAGATCGCGCCCGTCACCATCGAGCGCCAGAAGAAGAACCAGCCGTACAGCCAGATCAGCAGCAGCGCCGGGATCATGAAGACGATGCAGCCGATCATGTCGACGACCCGCTTCGCGCGGTGCGACATGGTGGCGTAGAACAGATCGACCCGCACGTGCCCGCCCTGGATGAACGTCCACGACACGCATAGGCATACGATCATCGCGTTGTAGAGCTTCAGCTCCTCGGAATACCACGACAGGTCGCGCGTGAACGCCGTCCCGAACGGGCTGATCGAGATCTCGGAGGCCCGGAAGATCCGCTGCAGGAACACGATCATCGTCTGCTGCAGGACCATCAGCAACCCGGCCCAGGCCGCGATGCGCCCCAGCCAGTTCAGCCCGAACTCGGACCCGCGCACGACGCCCCACAGGAACCCGCGGTTCGCGTACCCGATGGCCGTCACCACAAGGAACAGCGTCAGCGCGACGAAGAACAGCTCGCCGCTCGCGCCGTAATAGATGACGCGCGCCAGGGATTGCTTGTCTTCCGGCGTTTCCAGCCCACCGACCCACGCCAGCCACAGGTCGGGGTTGAACAGGGCGACGAACACCCCGCCGACCGAGGAGGCCCAGGTGGCGAAGAAGGCGACGATCGTGTCCATCAAGGTCCCCCGGCCGATGGCGCCCGGCCCGTGCCGGGCGGGTGGTCCGCGCGCGCCGCGAAAGGCGCGCGCGGACCTGAAGCGTCAGCCGATGATGCGGTCGCGCTGCTGGCGGTACACGTCGTCCGAGATCGACGTCCACGCGGAGGTGGAGGCGACCGACGCGTCGAAGCTGTTGCGGATGCGCGCGTACAGCTCGTCGCCCATGTCGGCGTCCAGCGCCTCCTGCGACGCGGCGCCGAAGGCGTCCCACACGTCGTCGGGGAACTGCTTGACCTGCGTGCCGCCCGACACCAGCCGCTCCAGGGCGGCGGCGTTGTTGGCATAGGACTGCGACAGCGACCATTGATGCGTCGCCGCGGCGGCCGCCTCGAAGATCTTCTGCTGCGCGGGCGTCAGGCTGTCGAACACGTCGCGGTTCATGGCCGTGGACAGCGCGGAGCCCGGCTCGTGGAAGCCGGAGGTGTAGTAGAAGTCGCACACCTCCTGCAGGCCCAGCCGCTCGTCGGCGAAGGGTCCGATCCATTCGGCGCCCTCGATCGAGCCCGAGGACAGCGCCTGATAGATCTCGCCACCCGGCACGTTCTGCACCGACGCGCCGGTCAGGCCCAGCGCGCGGCCGCCAAGGCCCGGCATGCGGAAGCGCAGGCCCTGCAGGTCCTCGGCCGAGTTGATCTCGCGGTTGAACCACCCGCCCGGCTGCAGGCCCGTGTTGCCCGCCAGGAACGACTTGAGGCCGAAGATCTGCCCCAACTCGTCGTGCAGCGCCTGCCCGCCGCCATGGTAGTACCAGTTCGCCAGCTCCTGCCCCGTGCCGCCGAACGGCACCGCGGTGAAGAAGTAGTAGCCGGGATGCTGACCGCCGAAGTAGTAGTCGGCCGAGTGGTACATGTCGGCCTGGCCCGACGACACCGCGTCGAACACCTCGAACGCGCCGACCAGCGCGCCCGCGGGCCGCTTGTCGACCGTGATCTGGCCGTCCGTCATCGTGGTGATCAGATCCGCCAGGTACACGGCGGCGTCGTCGAACACGGCGAACCCGTCCGGCACGGACGTGACCATCACCAGCGTGCGGTTGCCCTGCGCATAGGCCGGCGCAGCAAGCGTCGTCGCGGCCGCGGCCGTGCCCCCGAGGGCGGAATTGCGAAGAAATGAACGGCGGTCCATGGACCCCTCCCTTTTTATTGTCGCACGGGCCGCGCGCGGCGCGGATCCCGCATCGTCACCCCTTGGCCGGGGCGTGGCGGGGACCCTACATTCCGGGGCCGCCGTGTCAAACCTCCATGCGGGCCGCGCCCTCAGGCCTTGCCCAGGATGGCGCGCACGTAATGGCGCGTTTCCCGGAAGGGCGGCACGCCGCCGTGCTTCACCACAGCGCCCGGCCCCGCGTTGTACGCGGCGAGCGCCAGGCGCCACGATCCGAACGTCTGGTACTGCTGCGCCAGGTACCGCGCGCCCCCGTCGAGGTTCTGGATCGGATCGCGCGGATCGACCCGCAGGACGCGCGCCGTGCCGGGCATCAGCTGCGCCAGCCCCAGCGCCCCCTTGCGGCTGACGGCGGACGGGTTCCACCCCGATTCCTGCCGCACCAGGCGCAAGAACAGATCCTCCGGCACGCCATGGCGACGCGCGGCTGCGCGTGCCGGCTCCAGGAACCGGCTGCGCTGCCCGCGATACGCGGGGATCGATTCCCGCGTGGGGGTCCCCGCCCCCGGCACGCGCGGCTTCAGGCGATCGGAATGCCGGTACTGCGACGACAGCCGCCGATCCATCAACGCGGTCTGCTGCCCGAACAGGTCGGTCCGCGACTTGGACGAGAAGACCTGCGCCTGCCCCGCCGCCGTGGTCGCCATCAGACACGACACGGCCGCCAAGACCATCGTTCCCCTCATCGGCACCGTCCTCCCTACGCGCCCCCGCCGCGCGGGTCCGACGCCCCGCGCGCCTCCAGGGGGTACCGCACCCCGCCCCGAAAACCAACCCGGACGCATGCCGGCGCCCTTACCCCTCCGGCGGGCATGCTGTATGATCGCGCCAGCAATTCGGAAGCGGGGAATCGTGCGATGGCTGGCAGCGTGAACAAGGTGATCCTGATCGGGAATCTGGGCCGCGACCCGGAGGTTCGGTCGTTCCAGAACGGGGGCAAGGTCTGCAACCTGCGCATCGCGACCTCCGAAACGTGGCGCGACAAGAACTCGGGCGAGCGCAAGGAGAAGACCGAATGGCATTCGGTCGCGATCTTCCAGGAAGGGCTGGTCCGGGTCGCGGAACAGTACCTGAAGAAGGGCTCGAAGGTGTACATCGAAGGGGCGCTGCAGACCCGCAAGTGGCAGGACCAGTCCGGGCAGGACCGCTACAGCACGGAGGTCGTGCTCCAGGGCTACGGCGGCACGCTCACCATGCTCGACGGACGCGACGGCGGCGGCGGCGGCGGCATGGGGGGCGGCAACGACGGCTACTCGGACGACCGCCGCGGCGGCTATGGTGGCGGCTCGTCGGGCGGGGGCAACGACGGCTATGGCGGCGGCTCCGACATGGACGACGAGATCCCGTTCTGACCGCGGACCCCGCGACCATGCCCCTCCACGTCGATCCGCGCGTCGCCGCCACCGCCCCGCCCCCCGTGATGGAGGCGCGGCGCTGGCTGGCGGACGTGACGTTCCCGGACGACCGCCCGCTCCTGAACCTGTCGCAGGCGGCGCCCGCCGACCCGCCGCCCAAATCCCTGCGCGACGCGATGGCCCGCATTGTCCGCGACAGGCCCGACGCGCACCTCTACGGCCCCGTGCTGGGGCTGCCCGCCTTGCGCGAACGCGTGGCAGCGGACTGGTCGCGCGACTACGGCGGCGTGATCCACGCGGATCAGGTGGCCATCACCGCCGGCTGCAACCAGGCCTTCACGGCGATCATGGCGACGCTGGCGGGACCCGGCGACAACGTCGTGCTGCCCCTGCCCTACTACTTCAACCACAAGATGTGGTGCGACATGGCGGGGGTGGAATCGCGCCTGCTGCCGCCGGGCGCGGACCTGCTGCCCGACCCGGACGTCGCCGCGAAGGCCATCGACGACCGCACCCGGGCCATCGTCCTCGTGTCGCCCAACAATCCGGCCGGCGTCGAATACCCCCCGACGCTCCTGGCCGCGTTCCGCGACCTGTGCCGATGGCGGAACATCGCCCTGATCGTGGACGAGACGTATCGCGACTTCCACTCCGCCGCGGGCGCGCCGCACGACCTGTTCGCCGATCCCGACTGGGACGGGGTCCTGATCCAGCTCTACAGCTTCTCGAAGGCGTTCCGCCTGACCGGGCACCGCACCGGCGCGATCGTCGCCGCCCCCGCCCGGCTGGCGGAGGTCGAGAAATGGCTCGACACGGTCACCATCTGCCCCGCGCAACTGGGCCAGCACGCCGCCCTGTGGGGGATGGAGAACCTGGGCGAATGGCTGGCCGGGGAACGCCGCGCGACCCTGGACCGGCTGGCGGCGGTCCGCACCGGCTTCGCCGCGATGCCCGGGTGGCGCCTCGAAGGGTCCGGGGCCTACTTCGCCTATGCCCGCCATCCCTTCGACCGCGAAGCGTCGGACGACCTGTGTCGCCGCCTGGTGCGCGACGCGGGCGTCCTCCTCCTGCCGGGAACGATGTTCGGCCCCACCCGGGCCCATGGGGGCGACGGCTTCGCCGAGGCGACGGTGCGGATCGCCTTCGCGAACGCGGATCTCGATGGCATCGCGACCCTGTTCGACAGGTTGCGAACGCCCCTCTGACCGCCGCTTGCTCCCGGCGGGGGCCGCGCCTATCAAGCGCCGATCCAAGCGCGGGGGGCCGGGATGGCGGACAAGCCCAAGAAGAAAACGAACGTCCTGGTCTGGATCGTGCTGGGCCTCCTGATCCTCGCGCTGGGCGGGTTCGGCGCGACCAACTTCGGCGGCTCGCTCAGCACGGTCGCGACCGTCGGCGATCGCGAGGTGACGGTGGAGGAATACGCCCGCGCCATCCAGAACGAACAGCGCAGGCTGGCGCAGGCCACCGGCCAGGATCTCACCATCCAGCAGATGCAGTCCTTCGGCCTGGACCGACAGGTGATGGAACGCCTGCTCGCGGTCGCCGCCCTGGACGAGGAAGCCGCCGCGATGGGCCTGTCCGTGGGCGACGCGGAGGTCGCGACCCGCATCCGCGCGAACCCCGCCTTCCAGGGGGTGTCGGGGCAGTTCGACCGCGAAGGGTACGCCTTCGCCCTGCGCGACGCCGGCCTGAACGAACGCCAGTTCGAGGGGGAGGTCCGGACCGAAGCCGCCCGCGCCATCCTGGAGGCCGCGATCATCGGTGGCACCGCCCCGCCGCCCGGCTATGCCGAGACCATCGCCGCATGGCTGTCGGAAACGCGCGACCTGACGATCGGCACGGTCACCAACGACATGCTGGACGGCGGCGCCACGGCCCCCACGCCGGAAGCGCTGCAGGCCTTCTACGACGAGAACGCCGACGCCTTCACCCGCCCCGAACGCCGCCGCATCACCTATGCCATCGCCACGCCGGAGGACGTCGCCGCGACCGTCGAGGTCACGGAAGGCGAAGTCCAGGCCCTCTACGACCGGGACGCCACGCGCTATCGCCTGCCGCCGCGCATCCTGGCCGAACGGCTGGCCTTCGCGGACGAGGCCGCCGCACAGGCGGCGCGCGAGGCGATCGAGGCCGGCGAACGGACCTTCGCCGACTTCGTCGCCGACCGTGGCCTGACCCTGCAGGACGTCGATCAGGGCACGCTGACGCGCGACGCGCTCGACCCCGATCTGGCCGATGCGCTGTTCGGCGCGGACGGCCCCGGGCTGGTCGGACCGATCCAGACCGATCTGGGCCCCGCGCTCTATCGCGTCAACGCGATCCTGGACGAACGCATCACCCCGTTGGACGACGTGCGGGCGGAGCTGGAGCAACTGGCCGCCGCCGACGCCGCGCGCCGCCGCATCGACGCCGCGCGGGAGGAGATCGACGACCTCCTGGCCGGCGGCGCGACGCTGGAGGAGCTGGACGCCGAAACGATCATGACGCTCGAGACGACCGAATGGGACGCCGATCAGGCGTCCGGCGTCGCGGGCTACGCCGCGTTCCGCGAAGCGGCGGCGGCGCTTCGGGACGGCGACTTCCCCGAACTGATCGACCTGCCCGATGGCGGGCTCCTGGCGATGCGCCTGGACGGGATCGAACCCGCCGCCGTGCCGCCCCTGGACGACATCCGCGTCACGGTCGAAGCGGCGTGGCAGGACCAGGCCCTCGCCGAACGGCTCTACGCCCTCGCCGGGCGGATGGCCGAACGGCTGCGCGCGGGTGAAACCTTCGCCGATCTGGGGCTGACCCCACAGACTTTGGATGCCGTTGCCCGCGACGCCGACGTGGAAGGCGTGCCCGACGCCCTGATCGGCGCGGCCTTCGACTTGCCGGAGGGCGAGGTCGCCACGCTGCAGGGCGATCAGTTCCAGGCCTTCGTATACCGCGTCGATGCCGTGACGGAGGCCGACCCGAGCGATCCCGCCTTCGCCGACGTCGCGCGCGCGGTGGAGGATCAGACCCGGCGCGAGGTGGCCGCCGACGTCTTCGCCGCCTTCGGCCAGTCGGTGCGCGAGGATACGGGCTTCACCGTCGACCAGGCGGCGGTGCAGGCCGTGCAGGCGCAGTTGCTGGGCGGCGGGCTCTGATGTGGCGGTGATCCAGCCGGCCTTCGACGCCTTCGCCGCCGACCACGACGCCGGACGGAACGTCGTGCTCTGGACCCGCCTGCCCGCCGATCTGGACACGCCCGTCAGCCTGTCTCTCAAGCTGGCCCATGCCCAGCCGCACAGCTTCGTGCTCGAATCGGTCACGGGGGGCGAGGTGCGGGGCCGGTACTCCATCGTCGGCATGAAGCCTGACCTGATCTGGGAATGCCGCGGCACGTCCAGCCGGGTGAACCGGGCCGCGCGCTGGGACCCCGACGCTTGGGAGGACACGGGCGAACCCCTGGCCGCGATCCGCAGCCTCCTGGACGAATCGCGCATCGACCTGCCGCCCGACCTGCCCGCCGCCAGCGCGGGCCTGTTCGGATATCTGGGCTACGACATGATCCGCCTGGTGGAACGCCTGCCCGACGTGAACCCCGATCCGCTCGACCTGCCGGACGCCGTCCTGATGCGCCCCTCGGTGGTGGCCGTTCTGGACGGCGTGAAGGGCGAGGTTACGCTCGTCGCGCCGGTCTGGGCGGGGGGCGGGACCAGCGCGCGCGCGGCCTATGCCCAGGCGGCGGAACGGCTGCAGGACGCGCTTGGACACCTGTCCCGCCCCCTGGCGGAAGCGCGCGACCTGGCCGAGCCGATCGATCTGGCCGAACCCGCATCGAACTTCACGCGGCAGGGCTATCTGGACGCGGTCGCGAAGGCGAAGGACTACATCGCGGCGGGCGACATCTTCCAGGTCGTTCCCTCGCAGCGCTGGACCCACGACTTCCCCCTGCCGCCCTTCGCGCTCTACCGCGCGCTGCGCCGCACGAACCCGTCGCCCTTCATGTTCTACTTCGACCTGGGTGGCTTCCACGTCGTCGGTGCCAGCCCGGAGATCCTGGTCCGCGTGTTCGGGCGGGAGGTCACGATCCGCCCCATCGCCGGCACCCGCCCCCGCGGCGCCACCGCGGACGAGGATCGCGCGAACGAGGCCGACCTGCTGGCGGACGCCAAGGAGCTGGCCGAACACCTCATGCTGCTCGACCTGGGCCGCAACGACGTCGGCCGCGTGGCCCGCACGGGCACGGTCCGCCCGACGGAACGGTTCGCGATCGAACGCTACAGCCACGTCATGCACATCGTCAGCAACGTGGTGGGCGAGCTGTCGGAGGATCACGACGCCCTGTCCGCGCTTCTGGCGGGCCTGCCCGCGGGCACGGTGTCGGGCGCGCCCAAGGTCCGCGCGATGGAGATCATCGACGAGCTGGAGCCGGAGAAGCGCGGCGTCTACGGAGGCGGCGTGGGCTACTTCAGCGCGGGCGGCGACATGGACATGTGCATCGCGCTGCGCACCGGCGTGCTGAAGGACGGCAAGCTCTACGTCCAGGCCGGAGGCGGCGTCGTCCACGACAGCGATCCCGAGGCCGAATTTCAGGAGACCGTCCACAAGGCCGGCGCCCTCGTGAAGGCGGCACGGGAGGCGGGCCGATTCGTGCGCCGGGGAAACGGTTAGGACGACCCACGCATCGAACGCACCGTGCGGTCAACCGCTGCGCGGCGCGCACGGCCGCCACCGTCGCGCCGTATGCACGGGGGGTGTACAGGGGGTGTACGGGGGGTGCATGCGACGTCCTGCCGCGGCACGAATGGATCGAGATCGACCGACCCCCGCAACACCGTTGATATTGCGAGCGGAATCACGCCCCTTACAATTCGACCCAATTCGTCCGCCGGATACCGCACGCTCGACGGTACACCCCCTCCCCGAACGCCCTGTTTCAGAACCCCATCCGCGTCAGCACGCGATCCAGCCCATTCTTGAACGCCGCGCGGTCCTTCGGCCCGAACGGGGGCGGCCCGCCGCCCTGCCCGCCGGTCATGCCTTCGATGCCCGGGCGCAACTCGGCCATCAGGTCGCGCGTGGCCGACACGTTCCCGATGTTGGCCTGCGTCATCTCGCGGCCCCGGAAGTCCAGGCACGCCGCGCCCGCCTTCAGCGCGCGATCCATCAATGGGACGTCCGCGGTCAGGACCAGCGCGCCAGGCCTTGCCACGGCGGCGATGGCGTCGTCCGCGGCATCGAACCCGTCGCCGGCTGCGAAGAACCGGATCAAGGGATGATCGGGAACCCGAAGGTACTGACCCGCCACGAGGATCACCTGCACGTTTCGGCGGATGGCGACCTCGCAGACCTCCCGCTTCACCGGGCAGGCATCGGCGTCCACCAGGATCACCGCCTCGGCGCCCCGGCCAAGGCTTGCCGCAACAGCACCGCATCCGCCCCCATCGCCACGACGTTCGCGCCGGCCTCGACCCAGACCTCCGGTTCCGCGGCGAAGATGCCCGCGGCGACGCCCGCTGCCCGGATGCGTCCGATGGCATCCCGGCAGGCGGCGATCACCGCCGGATCGGATGGCGCGGCCCCCATGTCGCCGGCCAGGTCCGCCGGTCCCAGGAACACGCAATCGACCCCGTCCACCGCGCAGATGTCCTCCAGGGTCTCCAACGCCTTCCGGCTCTCGGCCTGCACCCAGATGGACAGGTTCCGGTTCGCCCGCTCGGCATGATCCCTGTCCCGCCCGAACCCCGATGCCCGCGTCACCGCCGCCCCGTTTCCCCGTGTCCCGGCAGGGGGATACCGGCAGGCCGACACGATTCCGCGCGCAGTCGCGGCATCGTGGACCATCGGCACCAGGACGCCATCCGCCCCCAGGTCCAGCGCCTGCTTCAGGACCCAGTCCTCGCCGCAAGGAACGCGCACGATCGCGGGACAACCGCCGGCCCTTGACGCGATCAAACGCTCGCGAATACCCGACGGGTCCCAAGGCCCGTGCTCGCCGTCCAGGACCAGCCAGTCGAACCCCGCCTCCGCCGCGACCTCCGCGGCGACCGCCCCCGGCAGGACCTGCCACAACCCCCGAAGGACGTCGCCACGCGCCAGCCGTTCCGCCAATACATTCATGCCGCCGGGGTGCCACGCGTCGTTCGGCCAAGCAAGCCGGGGCACGGTCGCGAAACGATATGTCCCCCCACGGGCGATTTCAGAAATATCCTCCGCGCCGGTTGACGGGGGTTACGGCATCGTTAATGGTGCGCGAACACGCAAAGGTGGGTCTATGACCGGACTACTCGTAATCGTATCGCAAGGGTGCATGGGTCGCTGAGGAAGCGGCAGCCATAACAGGTGACCATGTGCCCCCGGAACCCGAAAGGTCCGGGGGTTTTTCGTGGCTGCACGGCAAGGATGGGACGACGGACGATGAGCACGCGACAGAACGCGAAGGCGGGGCGCCAGATGACGGGCGCCCAGATGGTGGTGCAGGCGTTGAAGGACCAGGGCGTCGACACCGTGTTCGGCTATCCGGGCGGCGCCGTCCTTCCGATCTACGACGAGATCTTCCAGCAGAACGGCATCCGGCACTATCTCGTGCGCCACGAGCAGGGCGCCGTCCACGCCGCCGAAGGCTACGCCCGGTCCACCGGCAAGATCGGCGTGGCCCTGGTGACCTCCGGTCCGGGCGCGACGAACGCCGTGACCGGCCTGACCGACGCGCTGATGGACAGCATCCCGATCATCGTCCTGACGGGACAGGTTCCCACCTTCATGATCGGCTCCGACGCGTTCCAGGAAGCCGACACCGTGGGCATCACCCGTCCCTGCACCAAGCACAACTGGCTGGTGAAGGAGACGGACCTCCTGGCCCCCGTCCTGCACGAAGCGTTCCACGTCGCCACCACCGGCCGCCCCGGCCCCGTCCTCGTTGACATCCCGAAGGACGTGCAGTTCGCCACCGGCCACTACGTCGAGCCGCGCCAGGCCCCGACCGGCCATTACCGGCCGCGCCTGAAGGGCGATCCCGAGATGATCGAGGACATGGTGGACGCGATCGAGCGCGCGGAACGTCCCGTCTTCTATACCGGCGGCGGGGTCATCAATTCCGGCCCCGCGGCCAGTCGGCTGCTGCGCGAGCTGGTGGATGCCACGGGGTTCCCGATCACGTCCACGTTGATGGGGCTCGGCGCCTATCCGGCGTCGGGTCAGTCGTGGCTGGGCATGCTGGGCATGCACGGCACCTACGAGGCCAACATGACGATGCATGGCTGCGACCTGATGCTGAACATCGGCGCGCGCTTCGACGATCGCATCACCGGCCTGCTCGGCGCCTTCAGCCCGAAGTCGACGAAGGTCCATGTCGACATCGATCCCAGCAGCATCAACAAGGTCGTGAAGGCCGACATTCCCGTGCTGGGCGACGTCGGGAACGTGCTGGAGGACGTGCTGCGCCTTTGGAAGGCCCGCGGAGGCAAGGTGAACCGCGCCGCGATCCAGAGGTGGTGGGCCCAGATCGAGCAGTGGAAGGCGGTCGACTGCCTGCGCTTCGAGCCCTCCACGAAGACGATCAAGCCGCAGCACGCCCTGACCCGGCTGGAAGCGCTGACCAAGGACCGCGACCGCTACGTCTGCACCGAGGTCGGGCAGCACCAGATGTGGGCCGCGCAGTACATGGGGTTCGAGGGACCGAACCGCTGGATGACGTCGGGCGGCCTGGGCACGATGGGCTATGGCCAGCCGGCGGCGATGGGCGTGCAGGTCGCCCATCCCGATGCGCTGGTCATCAACGTCGCGGGCGAAGCGTCGTGGCTGATGAACCTGCAGGAGATGGGGACCATGGTGCAGTACCGCCTGCCCGTGAAGCAGTTCATCCTGAACAACGAACGCCTCGGGATGGTCCGCCAGTGGCAGGAGTTGCTGCACGGCGAACGGTACTCGGAATCCTGGTCCGAAGCCCTGCCCGACTTCGTCAAGTTGGCGGAAGCGTTCGGCGCGAAGGGGATCCTGTGCTCCGACCCCGCCGACCTGGACGACGCCATCTCCGAGATGCTGGACCATCCTGGACCCGTCATCTTCGACTGCCTGGTCGAGAAGCACGAGAACTGCCTGCCGATGATCCCGTCCGGCAAGGCCCACAACGACATGCTGCTGCCCGACGGTGAAACGCAGGGCGTGATCGACCAGAAGGGCAGTGTCCTGGTGTGACCTCGTGGATCGTGCAATCCGGCCGACGGCACCCCGTGGCCCCGGCCGATCGACGTTCGTGCGTCAGTATTCCTCCCGGTACACCCCCGCGGCCGCCAGTCCGCGCATAGCCTCCAGCTCCGCGTCGTCGAGGTAGCCGTCGTCGTTCGCGTCGTATTGCGCGAAGTATCCCTGGCTCAACTCGACCACGGTGAACGCACCGTCACCGTCGAGGTCGAACGTTTCGGGCACCCGGGTCGCCCCGATCTCCCCCGGGGTGAGATACCCGTCCGCATCGGCGTCGAGGCCGTCGAGCGCGGGCAGCATCGCCCAGGACAGGGGCGTATCCTGGGCTGCGGCCGCCGTGCCGATCAGCAGCGCGGCGGCGAGGGTCAGGGGTCGGATCATGGCGTAGCTCTCCCGTTCCAGTGGGGAGGATGTAACCCGGTCGGGGATCGCGGCCAGTCCGCACGCCCCCTGATCCTACCGCGCCAGGACGCTGCCGGGCGCCAGGTCCGCCTGTGCCGCCGGCAGTTCGTCGGCGTCGATCGTGCCGGACCCGTTCCTGTCGTAGCGAACGAAGAACACCCCGTTCAGCTCGGCGGTCCCCACCAGCCCGTCCGCGTCGCTATCGGCTTCCGCGAACGGGCGGACCGCTTCGAGCGGGGCGTACTCCGCGGCATCCAGTTGGGCGTCGCCGTTGGCGTCGAGCCCGTCCAGGGGAGCGGACGCGCCGAAGGCGGTCACGAACTCCTGGGGACTGACGATGCCGTCTCCGTCGCCGTCCCAGGTGGTCGTGTCCTGCGACAGGGCGGGCGCGGCCATCGTCAGCATCGCCGTGGCGGCGGAAGCGAGGTGGCGGACATAGGGCATGTGATGTCTCCTTCTGTCGCAGTTGGACGCCCGGACCGATGTCGAGGCTGGCACGACGGTGGAAGCGTATGGTGGGGGAGCCCATCCCCCTTCGGCGACGGGCCCCACCCGGGCGAAAAACCGGCTCGGGATCGGCGACGTCCTGCCCGTCCGTCCGCCGGCCGCCGCCCAGGGCGGAAACCGGCCCGCGCGAACTGGCCCTTTCGGCGGCAGGTCGCGAACGGTAAGGTCGCCCCGGTCGAGGAACCGGGAGGGGACGATGTCCGCGCTCAAGATCAAACGTGGCGCCACCAGCCACTCCGCCTACAACCTGCGTCCGAACTTCTCGGACGTGCAGGAGCGGCACACCCTCGCCGTGATCGTCGACAACGAGGCGGGGGTCCTGGCCCGGGTCATCGGCCTGTTCTCCGGCCGGGGCTACAACATCGAAAGCTTGACCGTGGCGGAGGTCGATCACGAAGGCCACCGAAGCCGCATCACGGTGGTGACCACTGGAACGCCCCAGGTGATCGAGCAGATCAAGGCGCAACTGGGCCGGATCGTCCCCGTCCACGAAGTGCACGACCTGACGGTCGAGGGCGCGTCCGTGGAACGCGAGCTCGCGCTGCTGAAGGTGGCGGGCGAAGGCGACAAGCGGATCGAGGCGCTGCGACTCGCGGAGATATTCCGCGCGAACGTGGTCGACAGCACGCTGGACAGCTTCGTGTTCGAGATCACGGGCGACGTCGGAAAGATCGACGCCTTCGCCGACCTGATGCGCCCGATCGGTCTGGTCGAGGTCGCGAGGACCGGCGTCGCGGCGCTGTCGCGGGGGTCCGTCTGACGGTCAGGCGGCGTCCGCTTCCGTCCCGGCGACGCCCCGATCGGAGTGGCTGAACCGGTCAACCAAATCCCCCATCGTCCTGGCTTCGACCGACAGCGCGTGCGTGGCGGAGGTCATCTCCTCCTGCATCGCGGCGTTCGACTGGGTGACGCCGTCCAGTTCGGCCAAGGCCGCGTTGACGTCGTCCAAGCTGCCGGCCTGATCGACCATGGCATCCTTGAGCGTGGCCATCAGGGTGGAGACGTGCCCGACGGAATCCTCGATCGCGCTCAACCCGTCGTTCGTATCGCCGACGAGTTCGACCCCATCCGCCACGTGGGATGCGCTTTCCCGTATCAGCCCGTCGATGTCGGCGGCCGCCTTCGCGGTGCGCGACGCGAGCGCCCGCACCTCCGACGCGACGATCGCGAAGCCGCGGCCCGCGTCGCCTGCGCGCGCGGCCTCCACCCCCGCGTTGAGCGCAAGGAGATTGGTCTGGAACGCGACCTCGTCCAGCAGTTCCGTGATGGAGGAGATCCGGTCGGCGCTGGACGCGATCTTCGCCATCGCGTCCACGGCGTCGCCGACCACCCGCTTGCAATCCGCGGCGTTGCGACGGACGTCGCGCACGCGATCGTCTCCGGCCTTCGTGTCGTCGGCGCATTGCCGCACGATTCGGACCAGACCGTCCAGTGACGCCGCGGTTTCCTCCAGGTTGACCGCGGCGCGTTCCGTTCGCGCCGACAGATCGGCGGAGGATTGCATCAGCTCCTCCGTCTCGGCGGTCACGGTGCGCGACGATTCCGAGATCGAACCGATCACCCCGCCGAGCTGCGTCGCCGTGGCGTTCGCATCCGCCAACAGCCGCCCGAACACGCCGGGGGCATCGCAGGCACGGCGGCGCAGATCGCCCTGCGCCATGGCGCGCAGCATGTCCGACAGCGCCTCGGTCGACACCCGGACCTGCTCCGTCACGGCGTTCAATCCGACGCACAGGTCCCGCAGGATGCCGTCGGCCCCGCCCACGTCGACCGTGCGGGTGAAGTCACCCTCCGCGGCGGCTTGGACGATCGACGCGATCTCCCGTTGCAGGACGGCATCCCGGTCCGCCCGCTCCCGGGCGGTGCGGGCCTCGCGTGCGGTCCGTTCGGCATCCGCGGCCGCCGTCGCGGCGGCCCGATCGCGGCGATCGGCGTCCTCGCGGCGTCGGGCCCTCTCGGCGGCCTGCACCTTCTCGCGCGGCGCGTTCGCTTCGTGGGCCTCCCGCGCGTTCTCGCGGAACGTCCGCATGGCGAAGGCCATGCGGCCGAACTCGTCCGTCCGACCCTCAGCGGGGATCGTGACGTCCAGACAGCCACGGGCGAGGTCGGTCATCGCCCCCGTCATGCGGCGCGCATCGCGGGACAACCTGTGGCCGAGGGTTCCGGACAGGACGAGGAGCACCAAGCCGATGCCACCCGCGAGCAAGGGCAGGCGGTCGCGGGCATCCCGGGTCATCGCGATGGCGTCCACGCCCCCGGCCTCGCCCTCCTCCATCGCTTCCGCGACCTGCGCGTCGATCGAGGCGATCAGGGCGGCATACGGTTCGCCGGTGGCCTGCAGGGCCGCGAACCCTGCCGCCGCGTCGCGCGTCGCGAGGCTGATCGCGTTGCCCCGGGCGTCGTCGTAGCCATAGGCCAGCCCCGCCTCGATCGCGCCCGCCATCACGTGATTGTTCAACGCTTGACGCAGCTGGGAAAGCTCCCAGCGGAGGGCAGCGCGCGTTTCCTCCGGCCCGTCCATGACCTGCCACAGCATGTACTCGTTCGTGAGATCGTGCAGACGGACGATGTCGTCGCGCCTCTGCCGAAGATTCGACAGGGCCGGCAGCGTCTCGGCGATGTGGTGACGCGTCACCGCACCGGCCCGGTCGAGCGCGACCCATCCGACTACCGCGACGGCCGAGCAGCCGGCCAGCGCCAGGAGCGCGAGGATCATCACGCGGATCGGAATGGTCAGTCGCATGTCACCCGTCCCTCGCCTGCGTGGGGCCGTGGGATGCGGCACCCTCGCACGATGGTCGGTGCGATCGATGCAGGACGGACTTTAAGGCGGGGTTAAGTCGACTGGCCGCGGAACCCCCGGGCGACGACGAACTTCTCGGAACTATCCGCACGGCTCGCCCCCGGCTTGACGTTCGCGACGCTGTCGAACTTCTGTTTCAGGACCGACTGCAATCCCTGCTCCGCGCCGCCTGCTAGGACCTTCGCGACGAAGGTGCCGCCGGGTGCCAGGATCCCGAAGGCCAGGTCCGCCGCGGCCTCGCACAGCGCCACGATGCGCAGATGATCGGTCTGCTTGTGGCCCGACGACGACGCGGCCATGTCGGACATGACGACGTCCGCCGGTCCGTCCATCCATGCCTTGATCCGATCGTCCGCCCCGTCCGACAGGAAGTCCAGGACGTGGATCTCCGCCCCGGGAACGGGGTCGACCTCCTGCAGGTCGATGCCCAGGATGCGACCCCGGGGGCCAGCGCGATCCCCCAGGGCGTTGATGCGGGGCACGGCGACCTGCAGCCACCCGCCGGGGGCGCAACCCAGGTCGACGACGCGCGCGCCCGGCGTCAGGAACCCGTACCGATCGTCGAGCTCCATGATCTTGAACGCGGCCCGCCCGCGGAACCCTTCCGCACGCGCCCGCGCGACATAGGGATCGTTCAGCTGCCGTTCCAACCACCGGGTGGACGACAGACGCCGACCGCGCGCGGTCTTGACCTTCACCTTGAGATCGCGACGTCCGCGTCCCGACGTGTTTCCCGGTTTCTTCGCCATGGCATGCAGCTAGGCCGTCGGACGCGCCCGCGCCAGGGCGGTCAGAACGGCCCGTCCTCCAGCACCCCGTCTGCGGACATCTGCGCATAGAGCAGACCCTCGCGCAGCCCACGGTCCGCGACCGACAGCCGGTCGGTTGGCCACACCCGGAGCAGGGCCTGCAGGATCGCCGCGCCCGACATGATCAACGTGTGCCGGTCGCGGCCGATGCGGGGATCGTTGCGTCGGCCTTCGGGGCCCGCCGCCAGATAGCCACGGATCACCTTGTCGATCTGCGCCGACGTCATGCGCAGCCCGTCCACCTTGTTCCGATCGTAGCGCCGCAGGTTCAGATGCGTCGCGGCCACCGTCGTGACGGTTCCGCTGGTGCCGATGATCTGGAACCCCGGATCGACCTCGCCGGCCGCATCGGCATAGGGGCTGAACTCCGCCAGGCATTCCTCGAAGTGCCAGGACATCAGGGCGAACCGGGCGGCATCGTCCGCGACGTCCCGAAACTGGTCCTTCAGAGTGGCGACCCCCAGCGGGATCGAGATCCAGTCCACCACGTTCGCCCGCGGGAAGGGGTCGCCGTCGCCCGGCGTGAAGCCGGCATGCAATCGCATGATGGCGCGCGCCTTCTCGAGCGGCGGAACGCGCGTCAGGTCTATCCAAATCAATTCGGTCGAGCCGCCGCCGATGTCGACCACCAGAAGCTGGTCCGCCTTCTGAGACACGAGGGGCGCGCAGCTGACCACCGCGAGGCGGGCCTCCTCCTCCGGTTGGATGATCTCCAGGGACAGGCCGGCGTCACGCTCGACCAGATCGATCAGTTCGCCCGCATTCGTCGCCCGACGGCAGGCCTCCGTCGCGACCAAACGCATACGCGTGACTTCATGAGTCTCGATCTTGCGGCGGCAGATCTTCAGGGCACCCACGGTGCGCGCCATCGACCCCCGCGACAGGCGGCCGGAATGTTCCAGGCCATTGCCCAGCTGGACCGACTTGTGGAAGCTGTCGACGACGTGAAGCTGGTTGCCCTTCGGTTGCGCGATCAGCATTCGGCAGGAATTCGTCCCCAGGTCCAACGCGGCGTACAGCTCCGCCGGGTCGGGCTTGCGGATCACCGGCGCCTCCCGGACCGGGCCCACCGGACGGGGCAGGATCGCTGATTTCGGACGCTCCGGCCGTTCGGACGACATGGGATCGACCTTCCCTGGATGATGACGGGACCCTATGGCAGCGACGGGGGTCCGGCAAGACGGCTCAAGTCCGACTTGAGGGATCTCGTCGTTCGGGGCCCTTCTGGCGGCGGGGGCATCGCGGTATCGGTGTCGTCATCGTGCGGCGCCGTGCCGCAATTTGCAGGCAGCCCCGATCCCCCCGGGACTAGAGGGGGCCATCGGACAAAGGGGGGGGCGCGCGATGCCTGCCGAAACAGCGAACGTCACGGTCGTGTATTGGCGCGACATCCCCGCCCAGGTGATCGTCGGCCAGGGCCGTCGCGCCGCCAAGGTGCAGCTCGGGGAACGGTTCGAGCAGGCCATCGACCGCGCCGCGATGCGGACCGGCGCGGCGGAAACGGACGCGTATCTCGCCGAATGGCGGAAGGTCCCGGACGGCACCGCGGACGGCGACGGGACCAGCGCCGCGAAGGCGCGCGCGGCGGAGATTGAGGCCGACTGGCCCGACCACCGGCTGCGGGCCGTCGCCCTCGCGGGCGGACGGGAGGGGGACGCCTGATGGCCTTGCTGAACTTCAAGCGCGACGACGCCGCCGACTCCACCCCGGCGGCGTTGGCCGCGTTCCTGCAGGGCTTCTCGATCGAGGTGATGCCGCGCACGGCGGAGAAGGTCGACGATTTCGGGGCGATCCTCCCCCATGGCACCCGGGTCTACATCGCCCATATCGACGGCACGCCGGTCGACGACATGGTCGCCACCGCCGCGCGGTTGCGAGCCGAGGGGATGGAGCCGATGCCGCACTTCCCCGCGCGCATCGTTCCGGACCGTGCGACCCTCCGCGACTGGATCGCCCGCTACCGTGGCGAGGCCGACATCCGTCAGGCCCTGATCCTGGCCGGCGGCGTGGACCGCCCGGCGGGCGAGTATGCGGATTCGATGCAGCTGTTGGGCAGCGGTGCGTTCGACGGGTTCGAGCGTCTGCACGTGGCCGGCCATCCCGAAGGGAACCGCGACATCGACCCCGACGGCGGCACGCTGACCGTGTCGAAGGCACTGGCATGGAAGCAGGCCTTCAGCGAACGCACGGATGCGCGGATGGCCCTCGCCACCCAGTTCTGCTTCGAGGCCGCCCCCGTGATCGAGTGGGCGCAGTCGATTAAGGCCGCGGGCATCGATCTTCCCGTGCATATCGGCGTCGCCGGACCCGCCAAGCTCCAGACCCTCATCAAGTTCGCCGTCGCCTGCGGGGTCGGACCGTCGCTGCGGGTCCTGCAACGCCGCGCGGCCGACGTCACGAAGCTGATCCGCCCCTTCGAGCCCACGGAGTTCGTGTCGGCCCTGGCCGAGCACAAGGCCGCCGATCCGTCCTTCGCGATCGAGGCCGTCCACGTCTTCCCGTTGGGCGGGATCGCTGCGTCCGCGGACTGGTTGTCCCGCCATACCGAGGAACATGCATGACCCGCACCGTCCTGGAATCGAAGTCGAAGACCGTCGTGATCGGCTTCGATGAGCCGTTCTGCGTGATCGGGGAGCGCATCAATCCGACGGGGCGCAAGAAGCTGGCCGCCGAGTTGGAGATGGACGACTTCTCGACCGTCGAGCGGGACGCCCTTGAGCAGGTCGCCTGCGGGGCGATGGTCCTCGACGTCAATTCCGGCGCCGTGTTCACCAACAAGATGGCGGAGGATCCGCGCTATGCGGACAACAACTTTGTCGAGCCTGCGCTGATGAAGCAGCTGGTGGAACGGGTCCAGGCGCTGGTCGACGTGCCGTTGTGCATCGACAGCTCCGTCCCCGGCGCGTTGGAGAACGGGCTCGCGGCCGCCGAAGGGCGCCCCCTGCTGAACAGCGTGACGGGCGAGGAGGAGCGGCTCGAACTCGTTCTGCCCCTGGTCAAGAAGTACGACGTCCCGGTCGTGGCGATCAGCAACGACGACACCGGCATCTCGGAGGACCCGGATGTCCGGTTCGCCGTGGCGAAGAAGATCGTCGAGCGGGCGGCCGACTTCGGCATCCCGGCGCACGACATCGTGGTCGACCCGCTCGTGATGCCGATCGGCGCGATGGCCACCGCGGGCCATCAGGTCTTCGCGCTGGTGCGCCGCCTGCGCGAGGAGCTGGGCGTCAACACCACCTGCGGCGCATCCAACATCAGCTTTGGACTCCCGAACCGTCACGGGGTAAACGCCGCGTTCCTACCGATGGCCATCGGGGCAGGCATGACGTCCGCGATCATGAACCCCGTCCGTTCTCAGGAGATGGAGGCGATTCACGCCGCCAACCTGTTGATGAACCACGACCCGAACGGCGGGACGTGGATCGGGTTCACCCGGATCCTCGACGCCGTGCGGGACGGGGCGACGTTCCCCGACGCCGCCAAGGCAGCCGCCGCGGCGAGCGGCGCGGGACGGGGAGGACGCCGTGGCGGACGGCGCCGCGCATAACGCGCAGGCACCCGCCACGGACGTGGCGGATTGCCTGATCGTCTTCACACCGTCGGGAAAGCGGGGTCGCGTCCCATCCGGGACGACCGTGCTGCAGGCGGCGCGCCGGTTCGGCGTAGACCTCGACTCCGTGTGCGGCGGCCGGGGCATCTGCTCCAAGTGCCAATGCAGCCCCGGTATCGGCACGTTCGCGAAGCACGGGGTGACCTCGCGCACCGACGCCCTGTCCGAACCCAATGCCGTCGAGGCGCGGTACGAGGCGAAGCGCGGGCTGCCGCCCGGACGACGCTTGGGCTGCCAAGCCGAGATCCGCGGAGACGTCGTCGTCGACGTCCCGCCCGAAAGCCAGTTGCACCGGCAGGTCATCCGAAAGGATGCCAGTGCCGCGACGATCAACATGGACCCCGCCACGCGCCTTCACATGGTGCGCGTGGCGGAACCGGACATGGACGCGCCCACCGGCGATCTGGAACGCCTCCGCACGGCCCTGGCGGAGCAATGGGACCTGCACGACCTGACCGTTCCCCTGTCGGTCCTGCGCGGGCTTCAGCGCACGCTGCGCAAGGGCGGCTGGACGGTGACCGTCGCCGTGAACCACGACGAGCGGTGCGTCGCGAGGATCTGGCCCGGTCTGCGGACCGACGCGCCCCTGGGTCTGGCCATTGATCTGGGATCGACGACCATCGCGGCCCATCTGTGCGACCTCGGCGACGGTCGGGTCCTCGCCTCCGGCGGGGTGATGAACCCGCAGATCCGCTTCGGCGAGGATCTGATGAGCCGGGTCAGCTATGCGATGATGAACCCCGGTGGCGCGGCGGAGATGCATTCCGTCGTCCGCGCCGCGATGGCCGACCTGTTGCGCGACCTGGCGGCGGAGGTCGAGCTGGACCCGGGCGACGTCACCGAGGCGGTGATCGTCTGCAACCCCGTCATGCACCATCTCCTTCTGGGCATCGACCCGGTGGAATTGGGACAGGCCCCGTTCGCCCTGGCCGCATCCGACGCGATGCGCCTGGCGTTGTCCGACGTGGGGCTGGACGGCGGGGCGCCCGGCGGACGGGTCTATCTGCTGCCCTGCATCGCCGGGCATGTCGGCGCGGACGCGGCGGCGGTCGCTCTGGCCGAAGCGCCCGATCGGTCGGAGGAGACGGTCCTGATCGTGGATGTCGGCACCAACGCCGAGTTGATCCTGGGCAACCGCGATCGGTTGCTTGCCTGCTCCTCGCCCACCGGTCCCGCCTTCGAGGGGGCGCAGATCTCGGCCGGCCAGCGCGCGGCGCCCGGCGCGATCGAGCGGGTCCGGATCGACCCCGCAACCGGCCTCCCGCGCTTCCAGGTCATCGGCACCGATCCGTGGTCCGACGATCCCGGCTTCGATGCGACCGTGACAGGCATCTGCGGGTCCGGCATCATCGAGGCCGTGGCCGAGATGCGGATGGCGGGCATCCTGGATCCGTCCGGCCTGATCGGTTCGGCGGAAGCCACCGGTTCGCCCCGATGCGTGCCGGACGGGCGCACGCATTCCTTCGTCCTGTGGGAGAGCGGCGATCGCCGTATCGCCGTGACGCAAGGGGATGTGCGTGCAATCCAACTGGCGAAGTCCGCCCTGTATGCCGGGGCGCGGCTGCTGATGGACGAGGCCGGGCTGGACCGCGTCGACCGGGTCACGCTGGCGGGCGCGTTCGGCGCGCACATCTCCGCCCACCACGCGCTCGTCCTCGGCATGATACCGGACGCGCCGGTCGCGAACGTCACCTCGGCGGGGAACGCGGCGGGGCACGGCGCGCGGGTCGCCTTGTGCGACCGCGGCGCTCGCCGTTACGTCGAGGCCCTCGTCCGGCGCATCACGAAGGTCGAGACGGCCGTCGCGCCGCGCTTCCAAGAGCATTTCGTGGCCGCGAACGCGATCCCCCATGCGACGGACCCCTTCCCGAACCTCCTCGCCGTAACGCCGCTGCCCGCGGTCTCGTTCGGGGCCGCGGCACAGGGCGGGCGCCGCCGCGGGCGACGCACCTGACCCCCTCGCCGCGTCGGCTCGCTGCGGTGCGGCAAAGATTCCTTCAATCGATCGGCCCCGAACGGGGGAAGTCGCGCCAAGTGTGACCGGGAGCGGCCGTGCGGAGCAAGGGGTCGTGCATACCAATGGGGATTGGGTTCCCGGACGTCCCCGGCGTCATCGTCGGACGGTGGTACGGCGCTGCGGACGTGGTCCGGCCCGTGTCTGCGATGCGTCTGCCTCGCGTCTGCCCTGCGTCGGACGGGATGCCCGATTCGCCGGCGCGAGGGCGGGGCACGGGGTCGCGGCCCGACCGGAGCGGGCGTCGGCCAAGTCGCCGGGTCAGGGGCGTCCGCCCGCCATCGCGCGCGCGTTCAGGACGCGGGCCGTGGCCGTCACCAGGCACAGGCCACCGAACAACCAGGCGAGCGCGGCGAACCAGGCCGGGACCAGGCAGACGACCGAAAGGAACAGGATCGTCTCCGCCCCTTCGAGCAGGCCGGCGGAGTAGTAGAGCGACTTGATCCCTTGGGCCGACGTCTCCAGGCCCCGCTTCTCCGCCAGGATAGCGAAGCCCAGGAAGGTCGCGCCGTTGACGTAGAAGGCGAACAGCAGGAACGCCGCGGGGACCGCGTTCGCGGAAGGGTCGAGCACCGCAAAGGCCAGGGGAACGACACCGTAGAACGCGAAGTCGCACACGATATCGAGGTAGCCCCCGAAATCCGTGCGCCGCGACGCCCGCGCCACGGCGCCGTCCAACCCGTCCAGCAGGCGCGACCCCAGGAGCGGCAGCAGCGCCCATTCGGGATGGCCCGCCGCGATCAGCCCCGCGGCCACCAGCCCTGCGATCAGGCCGCCCAGGGTGACGCCGTCCGCCGTCATGCCGCGTCGCGCCAAGCACCGGCCCAAGGCGTTCAGGGGCGGGTCGATCAAGGGGCGCAGGCGGGCATCGAACATGGGCCGCGCCCTGCCCCTCCCCGGCCTGCCGCGTCAAGACGCCCGCGCCGTCCCTGACGGGATCGTGCGCATCGCCGCCCCGGACAGCAGCGCCAATCCCACTGCGACGACGAGGGCCAGAGCCAGCCCACCCGCCCCATAGGCCAATCCCGACAGGACGGTCCCCAGCAGCCGTCCCGCTGCGTTCGCCATGTAGTAGAAGCCGACATCCATCGTGACGCGGTCCGCGCCGGCATAAGCGAGGATCAGGAAGCTGTGCAGCGACGAGTTGACGGCGAAGACCGCCCCGAAGACCAGCAGCCCCATGAGGACCGGGAGGACCGCGCCGGACGCGGCCGCGAAGGTCAGCATCGCGGTCAGGATGCCCAGCGCCACGGCCCAGAGGGCCCCGCCGCCGGCATCCGCGCGTCGCGCGATCCGCGGTGCCCCCGCCTGCACGGCGCCGTAGCCGATGATCCACAGGGCCATGAACCCGCCCGTCACGAAGAAGGCATCCGCCGTCCCGATCCGCGGCGCCAGGGCATCCGCGAGCCAGATGGGCAGGGCGACGACGAACCAGACGTCCCGGGCGGCGAACAGGAACAGACGCGCAACGCTCAGCCGGTTGATCCGGGGGTCGCCGCTGAAGACGTCGCGCAAAGCGGCGTCCTTGCGCCTGGCGATAAGATCGCCGGGCAGGAACGCCGTCACCGCGACGAGGATCGCCAGGAGCACGGCGGCCATGATCCAAAGCGACGCCGCGAACCCCACCGTCGCCAGGAGGGCCGCGCCGAGGAAGAAGCCCAAACCCTTGACCGCGTTCTTCGACCCCGTCAGCACGGCGACCCACCGGAACAGCCCCCCCCGCGGCGCCAGCAGCTTGACCGCCGACTTGGCGGAGGTCTTCGACAGGTCCTTCGCCACCCCCGACGCGCCCTGCACGAGCATGACGTAGGCCACGGACACGCCCACCGCCCAGGCGGGATCGAGGGCGGTCAGGGCCATCAACGCGACGACCTGCAAGGCCAACCCCGCCTTCAGCGTCGCGTTCAACCCGAACCGGGCGGCCAGCCAACCGGCCGTCAGGTTGGTGACGATGCCCGCGACCTCGTAGAGCACGAACAGCCATGCCAGCTGCAAAGGCGTGAAGCCCAACCGGTGGAAGTGCAGAAGGACGAGCATCCGCAGGGCGCCGTCGGTCAGCATGAAGGCCCAATAGGCCCCCGTCACGGCGCCATAGGCCCGCAACGACGACGTCATCCGGCGATCATCCGCGCGATGTCGGCCATCCGGACGGTGTACCCCATCTCGTTGTCGTACCAGACGTACAGCTTTAGATGCGTGCCGGCGACCACCCGCGTCATCGCGGCGTCCACGATCGCGGATCGGCGATCGCCCCTGTAGTCCGACGACACCAGCGGCATGTCCTCCAGGCCGACGATCCCATCCATCGGACCGCGCGCGGCTTCCCGGAAGGCGTCGTGGACGGCCTCCACGTCGGTCGGGCGGTCCAACTCGAACGCGCAGTCGGTCAGGGACCCGTTCAGGACAGGCACGCGCACGGCGTGGCCGGTCAGTCGGCCTTCCAGGTCCGGGAAGATCCGCATGATCGCCGTGGCGGAGCCGGTGGTGGTGGGGATCAGGTTCAGGAGGGCGGAGCGCGCGCGGCGCGGGTCCCCGTGGGGCCGGTCCACGATGGTCTGGGTGTTCGTGACGTCGTGGATGGTCGTGAAGCTGCCGTGCCGCAGGCCGAACCGCTCCCGAAGGACGGCCACGACCGGGGCGAGGCAGTTCGTCGTGCAGCTGGCTGCCGTCACCAGCCGCTGCGACCCGTCGTAGAGGTGGTGGTTCACCCCATATACCAGGTTCAGCGCGTCCCCGCCGCCGACGGGGGCGGAGACGAGGACGGTCCCGACGCCCGCCCGCCAGTAGGGTTCGATCCGTTCGGAGGTCTTGAACACCCCCGTGCAGTCCAGCACCAGATCCACGCCGTCCAGGGGCAGGTCCGCGATGGCGGTCTCGCACGACCACGGCATCCGTCGCCCGTCGATCACGAGGGCGTCGCCGTCCGCCTCCACCGTGCGGTGCCATCGGCCGTGAACGCTGTCGCGTTCGAGCATGTGGGCATGGGTCGCGGCGTCGCCCACGGCGTCGTTGACCCCCACGAGGTCGATCCCCCCGGGCCGGTCCAGAAGCTCGCGCAGCAACAGCTTGCCGATCCGACCAAGTCCGTTCAGGAACACCCGCATGTCGTCACCCCGTCGCTTCCGTCCGCGCGCCTAGGCGCCGGGCATGACGGTAGCATGACACTTCCCTCCCCCGTCCGGCTTCTGTACCGATCCCCCATCCGGGGGTGTGGCCGAGCGGTCGAAGGCACCGGTCTTGAAAACCGGCAGGCGGGAAACCGTCTCGTGGGTTCGAATCCCACCGCCCCCGCCATTCCCGACCGGCCGTCCGTCAGCGAAGCCAGATCCGGGCCTGCGGCGGCAGATGGACGTGACCGTCCGCATGGGCCACCGCCCCGTCCGACAGGGCGTCATGGAACGCGGTGACCCCGTTCGCCGACAGCCATTCGGTCGATACGCCGCGCCAGCCGTCGGCGACGTTGAACAGGCAGATCAAGGGGCCCGTCGGCGCGTCCCGCTTGAAGGCGAACAGCGCCGCGTCGGGGGGGTGCAGGATGACGCACGGCACGCTGCCGTCCAGTTCGCGCGTCGCGGCGCGCCGGGCGATCAGGTGGCGGATCCCCGCGAACACCCGTGCCGCGGGACCGTTTCCGCCCGAACCGACCGCGACTGCGGCGTCCCAGACCATCGCGGGCCGGTGGAGCCACCGGCTGTCGTGCGCCTTCGTCGGATCGTCGCGGTAGTCATAGTCGTTCGTCAACGCCAGTTCGTCGCCCATGTAGATCAGCGGGATCCCCCCGAAGCTGGCGATGATCGCATGCCCCATCACAATGCGGTGGACCGCCTGGTCGATGGCGTCCGCGTCGCCTTCGGCCAAGGCCCGCTCCAACCCCGCGAGCGAGGCGGTCGTGCCGCTGATCCGCTTATCGCCGGTCGCCGGGTTCTCCTGAAACAGGGCGCCGCGCGCGAAGCTGCCCGGGAAGGTGCCGTCGTAGAAGTCGGACAGGAACGCCCGATGCGCGGCCCCGCCCAGGCCCACGGCGGAAGCATCCTCGTCCGTGACGGCCCAGCCGATGTCGTCGTGGCACCGCAGATAGGTGGCATAGGTGGCGTTGGGCAACGCGACGGGGAAGTGCGTGTCCAGCACGTGGGTCATCAGGCCCGCGTCGCGGGTCGCCATCGCGGACCAGATCTGCACCATCAGGCTGTTGTGGTAGGCCAGGTTGCCTTCGCGCCCGGCATGCGCGCCCTGCCCGAGATAGGTCAGCATCTCGGCAGGTCCGACGATGGCCTCCTCCAGGTGGATGGTGGCGGGCGTGGCGATCCGGCCGACGGCGCGCAGGGCATGCAGGATCATGTGGACCTCCGGCTCCGACTGGCAGCGGGTGCCGAGCCGCTTCCACAGGAACGCGACCGCGTCGAAGCGCAGGACGTCCACCCCGCGGTTCGCCAGGAACAGCATGACGCGCGCCATTTCCAGGAAGACCTGCGGATTGGACCAGTTCAGATCCCATTGGTGCGCGTTGAAGGTCGTCCAGACCCATCGTTCCATCACCGGACACCAAGTGAAGTTCCCCGGCGCGGTGTCGGGAAAGACCTCGTCCAGCGTCGCCTCCCAGCGGTCCGGATCCGTGCGGTCGGGAAAGGTGTGGTAGAAGTCGGCATAGGCGTCCTGCCCTTCGCGCGCGCGGACGGCCCAGTCGTGTTCGCGTGCGGTGTGGTTCAGCACCATGTCGAGGCACACGACGATCCCCCGGTCGTGGCAGGCTTCGATCACCGCCTCGAGGTCGTCCATCGTACCGAGGCGGGGATCGACGCGGCGATAGTCGCGGACCGAGTACCCGCCATCCGCATCCCCGTCCCGCGGCATCAGGCAGGGCATCAGGTGAACGTAGGTGATCCCGAGATCGACGAGATAGTCGAGACGGTCGACGACCCCGCGCAGGTCGCCCGCGAACAGGTCGACGTAGAAGACGTAGCCGCACATTCCCGGGCGTTGGAACCAGTCGGGCTGGAGGTCGCGTTCGAGGTCCCGTCGCTTCAGCCGCCCGCTGCGCGCGCCCCACGCATCCGCTAGCGCGCTTCGCAATTCCGCGACGAATGCATCGAAGCCGGGATGATCGCCGTACAGCCGTTCCAGCCATGGCCAAAGGTCGTCCGCGCTGCGGTCCATGCGCATCGCGAACAGGTCGTCGTCGGTCACGAAGGTCGCCATGGCCCATCCAGATCGTCCGCACCGGCGGAGACTTGGAGGCGAGTACCGGAATCGAACCGGTGTACACGGATTTGCAATCCGCTGCGTCACCACTCCGCCAACTCGCCGGCCTTGGGTGTGGCATCGGCTCTACGCGGATCGGCGGACCTTCGCAAGCGGGGCGATCGACGTTGCGCACCTCCGGGCATCGTGCAATCTGCGGATGCGACGCAACTAAACCGATGGGTTCGGAACCGGCATGGCGGACATGGCACGACTTCGGCAGGTGATGGTCGACACGCAGGTCCGTCCGTCGGACGTGACCAAGTTCCCGATCATCGCCGCGATGCTGGACGTCCCCCGCGAGGCCTTCGTCCCGTCCGCGCAAAGGGACGTCGCCTATAGCGAGACGCCGCTGCCCCTGGGCGACGGGCGCGAGATGCTGGAGCCGCGGACGCTGGCCAAGCTGCTCGACCTGCTGGACGTCGAGCGGGAGGACGACGTCCTCGTGATCGGGGGCAACCTGGGCTATTCGACTGCCCTTCTGGCGCACATGGCGCGATCGGTCGTGTCGATCGAATGCGACGACGCGATGGTCGGGGAGGCCGAGGCCGCGCTGACGGGCCTGGGCGTCGACAACGCCGTCGTGCTGTGCGCGCCCCTGACGGACGGCAAGCCCGATGCGGCGCCGTTCGACGTCATTCTGATCGAGGGCGCGGTCATGCGCTTTCCCGACGTCCTCTTGGACCAGCTGGCGGAAGGCGGCCGCATCGTCGCGATCGTCCAGGGCGACGCCGTGGGGGAAGCGCGGATCGGCATCAAGTCGGAGGGGCGGATCGGCTGGCGCTATGCCTTCAACGCGGATGGCCCGGTGCTGCCCGGCTTCGCGGTGGAACGGCAATTCGCACTCTGAGACGACAGCATCCGGGGGGACGCGCGCATGGCGGGATGGATCGGGCATAGATTGGCGGCAGCCGTGGTGGGAACCGCGATGGCGATGGCGCAGCCGATGCCCGCCTGGGCCCAGAGCCTCACGGACGCCCTGATCCTGGCCTATGATTCCAGCAACATCCTCGAGCAGCAGCGCGCCCTCTTGCGCGGGCTCGACGACGATGTCGCCGTCGCGGTCGCGGCCCTGCGCCCCACGCTGAGCTATCGGGGCACGGCGGGGATCGACTACGACGACGTCCGGGGCAACTCGTCGAATGCGACGTTGGGGGTGGTCCTCGACTATACGATCCTCGACGGCGGGCAGCGGGCGTTCCGGATCGGCGCGGCGAAGGAAGCGGTCTTGGCCGCGCGGTGGAACCTGGTGCAGTTCGAGCAGGAGGTCCTGCTGCTCGCGGTCGACGCCTATCTGAACCTGGTCCTGGCCGCCCGGATCGTGGATGTCCGCGAAAGCAACCTCCGCCTGCTCGACACGCAGCTGGCCGCGGCCCGTGACCGGTTCGAGGTGGGCGAGGTGACGCGCACCGACGTGTCTATCGCGGAGGCGCGCCGGGCGGCCGCGCGGTCGGCCCTGGCGGCGGCACGGGGACAGGTGGATATCCAACGCGAGCGTTATCGCCTGGCGACGGGTCACCTACCGGGGGCGAACCTTCAGGGCATGATCCCCACGCCCGAGCTGCCGCCGACGGTCGAACGGGCCCAAGCGTTGGCGGTGCAGATCAACCCGACGATCAAGTCGTCGCAGCACGACATCACCGCCTCGCGGCTCCTCGTGCAGATCGCGGACGCCGCGCGGCGGCCGACCCTGTCGTTCCAGGGCAATGCCGGCGTGGCCTCCCGCGGGGTGGAGAACGCGGGCATCGGCCTGGACGTGCGCGGTCCGATCTACGACGGGGGCGCGATCTCCGCCCGGACGCGCAATGCGATCGCAGGCCTCCAGGCCCGGCAGGCGGGCTTGCTGCAGCAGGCCCGCGCCGTGACCGACAACGTCGGGCAGGCCTGGGCCTTCCTGCAGATCGCGCGCGCGCAGGTCATCGCCTCGAACGAGCAGGTGAGGTCGGCGCAGCTCGCGTTCGAAGGGTTCCGCGAGGAGGCGCTGCTCGGCGCGCGCACGACCCTCGACGTCCTGGATGCGGAGCAGGAGTTGCTGGATGCCCGCACGGCAAGACTGGAAGCGCAGACGGAGGCCGAACTGGCCGTGTACCGGGTGATGGCCGCCATCGGGCTGCTGACGACCGACCACCTGGGCCTGCGCGTCGAACGCTACGACCCGTCGCGGTACTACAACGCCGTGCGCACCGCCCCGACGACGCGGCCGACGCAATCGGTCCAGGGGTCTCGGCTCGACCGCGTCCTGCAACGGTTCGGTCGCGACTGACCAACCACCGGCGGCGGAGGTGCCATGGCTCGTACCCGCGATCCCGACGATGTCCTGAAGTCGATCCGTCGTCTGGTCGCCGACCATGGCAGCCGGAACGGTCCGGATGCCCCGGAGCGGCTGATCCTCGATGCCGACCGTCGGGTCGTGGAACCGGAGGATCCGTTCCAGACGATCGATGCGGTCGACGACGAGGAAGGCAGCGACGAGGGCGAGGCACCGACGCCCGCCTTCACGTCGTATCGGAACGCCCCCGAGGGGGAACCCGCCGAAAGCCCACTCGTCCTCGACAAACCCCTGTCGGAGCCTGAAACCCAAGACGGACCGGAGGGGACCGACATTCCCGGAGAAACGGACGTCGCGCCTTCGCAACAGGATGTGGTGCCATCGTCCGTCCCCGCCGCGCTGGACGAGGACGCGCTTCGACGCATGGTGGCGGAGGCCGTGCGGGCCGAGCTGACCGGGTCCTTCGGACCCCGTGTCCTAAACAACATCCGAAAGCTCGTCCGACGGGAGGTGCGCGCCAATCTCGCGCAGGACAGCCTGGACTGAGGGGGGTCGGGATCGTCCGTTCGCTGGAAACGAAGACGGCCGCCCCGGAGGCGGCCGTAACGCGTGTCGTTCCCTATACCCGCGTCAGGCGGCCTTCATCGCCTCCGCCAGCTCCGCCGCCTGGCGACGTTCGCTCTCCTCGCGCGACAGCGCGACGGAGGTCCGCACGCCACGACCGACGAACTCCATCAGCCCGTTGACGACACGCTCAGTCGGGTCGATGCCGGCACAGGACAAAACCTCGCGCCCATCGCGGGAGCGTGCCCACCGGGCGATCTGTTCCGGCCCGTTGTTGAACTTCTTGTCGTCCGCAATCGCATCGTCCAGAGCGGCGAGAACGACGGCGGCAAACAGCTTCCTGGCCCGCTGGCCCTGTTCGAAATTGTATGCCGTAGCGTCGACGAGGTCGCTCATGCCGCACTCCATGATGTTATGGCCTGGATCGTTGCGTGTCCCTAACATGACAACCAAGTGTCTGTCATGCGTTTCTCGAATACCCCACTTGCATTCGGTGCAACAATACGGGCGTGGGTGGATGGTTCATGGCGAGTTAATGGCGCGGGAGTGTCGTTCAAGGGGCCGCGGGAACACCTTGTCCGTTGCTGCCTGGGGGGATAACGCGGGCGTCGCACGCAAATATGGGGAGCGCCCGATGCCCAGGATCAACGGAAACGAGATACGACCGGGGAACGTATTGGAGCATCAGGGGGGCCTGTGGTCCGCGGTCAAGGTCGATCATGTCAAGCCCGGGAAGGGCGGTGCCTTCGCACAGGTCGAGCTGCGGAACCTGCGCAACGGAAGCAAGCTGAACGAACGGTTTCGTTCGGCCGACAAGGTGGAGCGGGTCCGCCTGGAACAGAAGGACCAGCAGTTCCTCTACGAGACGGACGGCAAGCTGGTCTTCATGGATACCGACACGTTCGAGCAGGTCGAGCTCGACGCGGAGATCCTGGGCGAACGGCGTCCCTTCCTGCAGGACGGAATGATGGTCCAGATCGAGTACCACGATGCGGAAGCGCTGAACGCGTCGCTGCCGCAAAAGGTGACCTGTATCATCACCGAGACGGAACCGGTGGTGAAGGGCCAGACCGCCGCGAACAGCTTCAAGCCCGCGATGCTGGACAACGGCGTCCGCGTCATGGTGCCGCCCTTCGTCGGCGAAGGCGAGGCCATCGTCGTGAACACCGAGACGATGGAGTATTCCGAGCGCGCGTGAGGTTGGCGCGAAACCGTCCCCGTCGTATCGGCAGCAGGACGACGCCGTGACTCGCGCGATCATGATCCAGGGGACGGGATCGAACGTCGGCAAGTCCGTCCTCGTCGCGGGTCTCTGTCGGCATTTCGCGAATGCGGGGCTCCGGGTGCGGCCGTTCAAGCCGCAGAACATGTCGAACAACGCCGCCGTGACGGCCGATGGCGGCGAGATCGGGCGCGCGCAGGCCTTGCAGGCGCAGGCCTGCCGGGTGGACGCCCGGACGGACATGAACCCCGTCCTCCTGAAGCCGGAGGGGGAGACCGGGTCCCAGGTCGTGGTGCAGGGGACGCGCTGGGCGACCGTGCGGGCCCGGGACTATGCCGCGATGAAGCCGCGGCTTCTGGCGGCGTGCCTGGAAAGCTTCCGACGCCTGCGAGAGGACGCCGACCTGATCGTGGTGGAGGGCGCGGGCTCGCCGGCGGAGATCAACCTTCGGGCGGGCGACATCGCGAACATGGGATTCGCGGAAGCCGCGGCCTTACCTGTTATCCTCGCAGGCGACATCGATCGTGGCGGGGTCATCGCGCAATTGGTCGGGACCCATGCCGTCCTGCCCGAGGGGGACCGTTCACGCATCGCGGCGTTCCTCGTCAACAAGTTCCGCGGGGACGTCAGCCTATTCGCGGAGGGCGAGCATGCCATCGCCGATCGGACCGGCTGGCACGCCCTCGGGACCGTACCCTGGTTCCAACGGGCCGCGACCCTTCCGGCGGAGGATATCCTCGACATACGATCGACCCACCGGGTCGGCGCCTTCCGGATCGCGGTGCCCCGGCTGGATCGGATCGCCAATTTCGACGACCTGGACCCGCTGTCCGCCGATCCTGCGGTGTCGGTCGACGTGGTCGCCCCCGACAGTCCCCTGCCCGTCTGCGACCTGGTCCTGATACCCGGATCGAAGGCCACGATCGCCGACTTGGCCGCGTTCCGGCGCAACGGTTGGGACGTGGATCTGGCGGCGCATGTCCGACGCGGCGGCGCGGTGCTGGGGCTTTGCGGGGGATATCAGATGCTGGGACGGACGATCTCGGACCCCGAGGGGTTGGAAGGGCCCCCGCAGACGGTCGCGGGATTGGGCCTGCTGGACGTTCACACGCGGATGTCCGCGAACAAGTCGGTGCGCCGCATGGTCGCGCGACACCCCGGCACCGGCACCGACCTTCAGGGCTACGAGATACATCTCGGCCGGACGGAAGGCCCCGATACCGCCCACGGCTGGCTGATCCAGGAGGACGTCGTCGCTGGCGCCGCGAGCGGAACCGGACGGATCATGGGGTGCTATCTGCACGGTCTGTTCGCGTCGGACGCGTTTCGTCAGGCCTTCCTCGCCGGATTGGGGGCCGCGCCGACCGCGTTCTCCCATGCCGCCTCCGTGGACACGACGCTCGACGAACTGGGCGAGCATCTCGCGGATTGCCTGGACCTCGACCTGCTATACGGTTTGACCGCCCCCGTCTGATCGCGGCAATGTCCTGACCGATCCGTTGGAGGAACAGACATGCGAACATTCATTCTGGGCGCCGCCCTTAGCCTTGCCGCCCTGCCCGCCCTGGCCGCCCAATGCGGCAACGACGCGTCCGGCTTTGAACGCTGGAAGCGCGACTTCGCCGCCGAGGCCGCGGCCGCGGGCGTGGGGCAGCGCGGATTGCAGGCGCTGGCGAACGCACGCTATTCAACGCGCACGATCAGCGCGGACCGCAACCAGACGGGCGTCCGCTACGCCCTGGACGACTTCATCCGCATCCGGCTGGGGTCGCTGGACGGGTTCGCCGCGCAGGCTCGGCAACGGTTGGACCGCAACCGCGGGTTCTTTCAGTCGCTGGAGGCCCGCTATGGCGTGCCCGCCGGGATCCTTCTGGCGATCCACGGAATGGAGACCGGGTTCGGACGCAACATGGGATCCACCCCCGTGGTCAGTTCGATCACGACCGTGGCATACGATTGCCGCCGGTCCGGCTTCTTCACGCCGCACGCCATCGCCGCCCTGCAGATGGTGGACCGGGGGATGCTGTCGGCGAACCAGGTGGGTGCCTTCCACGGCGAGTTGGGGCATACGCAGTTCCTGCCGGGCAATGCCATGCGCTATGGCGCGGATGGCAACGGCGACGGTCGCGTCGACTTCTACGACATGGCGGATGCGATGGCGTCGACTGCGAACTACCTGCGGCAGAAGGGCTGGCGCCCGGGGGAGTCGTTCCAGCAAGGGACGCACAACTTCCGCGTCCTCGACGAATGGAACGCGGCCACCGTGTACCAGCAGGCGATCGCGTTGGCGGCCGAACGGATCCGCTGACGCGGCATCGGCGCAGGCGCCGTCAGGACGCCTTCGTCGACCCTTGGGCCCCGCGTTCGCGGTACGGGGTCGTCTGGTACATCGCCCGATAGCACTTCGAGAAGTGCGATGGCGACGTGAACCCGCAGGCCAGCGCTATGTCGATGATCGACATATCGGTCTGCATCAGCAGGTTGCGTGCGCGGGTCAATCGCAGCTCCATGTAGTACCGCTTGGGGCTGCGGTTCAGATAGCGGCGGAACAGGCGTTCCAGTTGCCTGGTCGACATCCCGACATCGGCGGCCAGCAGGGACGGGCTGACCGGTTCCTCGATCGTCTCCTCCATCGCCTCGATCACGGCCGACAGCCGGGGGTGGCGGACGCCGATGCGCGCGGGGATCGAAAGGCGCTGGCTGTCGCGGTCCGTGCGGATCGAGGAATAGATCATCTGATCCGCGACGATCCCGGCGAAGGCATCGCCTTGGTGCTGCGCCACGATGTGGAGCATCAGGTCGATGGCCGCCGTCCCGCCGGCGGAGGTCATGATCTTGCCGTCGATCGTGTAGACGGACCGGGTCAGCTCGATGTCCGGGAAGGCTTCGAGGATGCCGTTGTAGTTCTCCCAGTGGATCGTCGCGCGCTTCCCGTCGAGCAGCCCCGCCTGCCCCAACACATGGGCGGCGGTGCACAGCCCCGCGATCGGAACGGCGTTGCGGGCCTCCCGGCGGAGCCATGCGATCAGGCGCTTGCTGGCCGCATTCTTCACGTCCACGCCCGATACGAGGACGATGGTGTCGTCCCGATGCGTTTGCGGCAGGTCGCCGTCCAGCACGAAGGTCGCCCCCGCCGCGCCCGTGGCGGTCCCTCCGCCATCGGCCGTCAGGGTCCAGCTGTACAAGGGGTGGCCGGCGATGTGGTTCGACAGCCGCAGCGCATCCAGGGCGCCCGCCAGGCTGAGCAGGGAGAAATTGGGAAGCAGCACGAAGACGAAGTGCCGCGGATTGCCGTCTCGTACCGTGTCCAACATGCCCCTCCCGCGATCGCCGGCCATTGGAACCAGCGATGGCCGTTGGCCGCAAGGGACGGCGTTCGCGTCTGGCGAAGGCGCCACCGGTGCGCTAGGCAACCGCCCGGGGACATTTCGGAGGGAACAGAATGACCTGGCAGAAGTCCGATTGGCGCGCGAAACCGCGGGTTCAGATGCCCGATTATCCCGATGCCGCGGCGTTGGCGGACGTGGAACGCAAGCTGTCGACGTACCCGCTGCTGGTCTTCGCCGGCGAGGCGCGTCAGCTTAAGACCGATCTGGCCGCCGCCGGGCGGGGCGAGGCGTTCCTGCTGCAGGGGGGCGATTGCGCGGAAAGCTTCGCGGCGTTCAACTCGGACGCGATCCGGGACACGTTCAAGGTCATGCTTCAGATGGCGATGGTCCTGACCTTCGGCGCGAAGGTGCCGGTGGTGAAGGTGGGACGCATGGCCGGCCAGTTCGCCAAGCCCCGATCCGCGGCGACCGAGACCGTGAACGGCGTCGAGCTTCCGAGCTATCGCGGGGACATCATCAACGATCTGGACTTCACCCCCGCCGCGCGGATCCCGGATCCGGCGAAGATGCTGCAAGCCTATACCCAGGCGGCGGGCACGCTGAACCTCCTCCGCGCGTTCTCGAAGGGGGGCTATGCGGACGTCCATCAGGTCCATGCCTGGACGCTGGGCTTCGCGGAGGGCGAGCGGGCGGCGCAGTACCGTGACATGGCGAACCGGATCCAGGACACGCTGGACTTCATGGCGGCCGCGGGCTTCACGGCGGAAACGAATGCCGAATTGTCGACGGTGGACTTCTATACCAGCCACGAGGCGCTTCTGCTGGAATACGAGGAAGCGCTGTGCCGCCGCGACAGCCTGACGGGGCACTGGGTGGCAGGGTCCGGCCACATGATCTGGATCGGCGACCGCACGCGGCAGCCGGACGGTGCGCATGTCGAGTTCGCCCGCGGCGTCCTGAATCCCATCGGGCTGAAGTGCGGTCCTTCGATGAACACCGACGACCTGAAGCGGTTGATCGAGCGCCTGAACCCGGCGAACGAGATGGGTCGGTTGACGCTGATCGCCCGTTTCGGGGCGGGCAAGGTCGAGGAACACCTGCCCCGGCTCATCCGGACCGTCGAGGACGAAGGCGCGAACGTCGTCTGGGTCTGCGACCCGATGCACGGCAACACGATCAAATCAGATTCGGGTTACAAGACGCGGCCGTTCCAATCCGTCCTCGCGGAGGTGCAGGAGTTCTTCGGCGTCCATCGCGGCGCGGGCACCACTCCGGGCGGCGTGCACTTCGAGATGACGGGCGCGGACGTGACGGAATGCACGGGCGGCGTGCGCGCCGTCACGGACGAGGATCTGTCGGACCGCTACCACACCGCGTGCGATCCCCGTTTGAACGCATCCCAATCGCTCGAACTGGCGTTCCTGGTGGCCGAGGAGCTTCAGGGCCTCCGGGAGGTCCGGCGCGCCGCGTCCTAACGCGCAGCGGATCAGGCGCCCCCGAGGGGAACCCGGGGGCGCCGCGATATGCCGGCGACGTCCGCGGATGCAGGGCCGGTCACTGGTCCCGTCATTTCACCACTCGCAACCAAGGTACGTCCGTCGGGGCGGTCGCGGCCTTCGCGGCCGCGACGTGGTGCGGTCGCATGCGCTGCAGCTCCTCCTCCAGCCAGGCGTCGCCTACGACGGTCCCGGCCGCGGTCTGTTCAGGAACGGGCACCTGCCGGGACGGTGCCGCCACGGGGGCCAGGTTCTGCCGCAGGATGGAGAAGCGCCGTGGCTCGCCCGTTACGATGCGTTCGGGGACCAAAACCGCCAAGGCCTTGCTGACGTCGTCACGTCGGTCGCGCAGGGGCAGGATCAGTAGGCGCGCCGCGAGCGTCCCCTCCGCGTTCTCCGACAGGAGGTCCAGTTCCAGCGTGGCGGGGGTGGTGAAGACCTGTTCCACCACTTCGATGGCCTGGCTGCGCTGCAGCAGGTCGAAGAAGGCACGCACCGGCAAGCCTCGCGTCTCCATGCCCATCAAGGCATTCGGAACGCGGCCGGACAGCCGGACGCGAACGGTGCCGGGACGCGCGCGGTCCAGGATCATCGAGTGCCCCAGGATGAGGGACATAGCCCGAGGCTCCAACGCTTCGCGCAACGGCAATGCGGTGCCGCGGCGAAGGCCGGTCCAATAGCGCCACGCTTCCTCCAGCACGGGCGACGTCCGCGCCATCCGTTCGCCCGTCATGTCGTGCAGTCGATCGTTCCAATTCATTCCGTCTTCGATCCCCATCGTCGGCTCCTCGTCCTGGGATCGACGCAATTCCGCCATCCCGTCTACACCCACGAAGACAATAAGGCGGGTGGGACCGAAAATCGCCATCTTCCTTACCAGGTGGTTAACGCACCGACGCCTTGTCGGGGACGGGGCCGGCGTGTAGGTCGCCGAGGCGCAAATCATGGATACGTACCGGTGATACGACGGGGCCTCGCGGTCATCCTGTCCAGCCCGTCGGGGGCGGGGAAGTCGACGATGGCACGGCGTCTGATGGCCTGGGACCAGACGCTGCGTTTCTCGATCTCGGCCACGACGCGTCCCCCGCGCCCGGGGGAGGTCGAGGGGCGCCACTACTACTTCCGAACGCGCGAGCAGTTCGGAAAGATGGTGTTGGATGGCGAGATGCTGGAACATGCGGAGGTGTTCGGCAATCACTACGGCAGCCCGTTCGCTCCCGTGGCGGAGGCATTGGACGCGGGTCGGGACGTGATCTTCGACATCGATTGGCAGGGCGGGCAGCAGATCCGGAACAGTCGCCTGGGCGGGGACGTGGTGAGCATCTTCATCCTGCCGCCGTCCATCGCGGAGCTGGAGCGACGACTCCGCGCAAGGGGACAGGATGCCGACGACGTCATCGCGGGTCGCATGGCGAAGTCCGAGGCCGAGATCAGCCATTGGGCCGAATACGACTATGTCCTCGTGAACGACGATGCAGACGCCTGCGAGGCCAGGTTGCAGACAATCCTGACGGCCGAGCGCCTCCGCCGGGACCGGCAGCCCTGGTTGACGGACCATGTACGGTCGCTCAATGTCGAATTCCGGGAGAGGATGCCATGATCTGGGAACTGGACGGTGTTCGCCCGACGGTCGAAGACGGGGCATGGGTCGCTTCGGATGCCAACGTGATCGGTGACGTCGTCCTCGCGGCGCAGTCGTCGGTCTGGTTCACCGCGACCCTGCGGGGGGACAACGAACGCATCACGGTGGGCCGGGGATCGAACGTGCAGGAGGGGTGCATCCTGCATACGGATATGGGGTTCCCACTCACCATAGGGCCGGATTGCACCATCGGCCATGGGGCCATCCTGCACGGATGCACGTTGGGCCGCGGGGTGTTGATCGGCATGGGGGCCACGGTCCTGAACGGCGCGGTCCTTGGGGATGGATGCCTCGTCGGCGCCGGGGCGTTGGTGACGGAGGGGAAGACGTTTCCGCCGGGGACGATGATACTCGGCGCACCGGCGAAGGGCGTCCGCGAGATGGATGTCGCAGTGCGGGAACAGCTGCTGGACTCGGCTGTCGGCTATCGACGCAACGCGGCACGGTTCGCGGCGGGGCTGCGACCCATCCCCTAGGAGGGATCGTCCCCTACCCTACCCCGTCGTCCGCCCCGACGTCCCGTCGGTGCCGTCCCGAGGGCTTCGCGCAGGACCTGCGACATGGGATGGCCAGGCTCAGGGTCGGCATGACGCGCGATCAGCCTAGCCAGCGCGACGGACGGATCGCCGTCGTGCGACAGGGCCCAATCCAGGAAGATCGAGCGGCATTCGGGCAGACCGATGCCGTCGATCTCATAGGCCTCCGAGATGAGGCCCTTCGGGTCGTACGCATCGCGCATGGTGATCGCGCCCTAGCCTCGGATGCGGGCGATCGCCGCATCGATTGCGACCCCCGCGCGGCCGGTCGCGTCGTCCAGGGCGGCGTCGAGGGCTTCCGGGGAGTCGTATCCCATCACGCGGAGGACGAAGGACCATCCTGCCTGGGGGAGGGAACGGTGATCGGCAGTCCCGAGAAGCCGAACGCACGTCCTCAGGGTCTGGTGGAGTTCTGCTGCAATTCGAAGTTCCCCCCGCTCGGCCGGCAGCAGCCAACCGGTTCCGGACAGGTGGGAGAGTATACTGCGGCGGACATCCTTCGAAGCGAGTGCGTTCGCTTGCGCGGCGAGTTCGACGTCGCGCAGGTCGCCGGGTCGTCCCCCCGCTTCTGCGATACGCCCCCGCATCTCGGCGAGTTGGGAGACGACGGTCGGCAGGTCGTATCTCGATGCCGTCACGACCTCGCGGCGAACCTCCTCGATGGCCATTTGCAGTTCCGCGGGACCAGCGAGCGAGCGGGCCCGGGTCAGGGCGAGGTGTTCCCAGACCCATGCGTCCTTCGCATGATAGGTTCGGAACGCCTCGAGGGTGACCGCCACGGGGCCCTGCCGCCCCGACGGTCGCAAGCGCATGTCGACGTCGTACAGGCGACCCTCGGCGGTCGGGGTGGACAACGTCGTCACGAGGATCTGAGCGAACCGCGCGGCCCATTGGGCGGGCGCCAACGTGCGTGGACCGTCGGACACGCCATCGCCCCCATGATGCAAGACGATCAGATCGAGATCGGACGTCGCGGACAGGTGACCCGCACCGAGCGATCCAAGTGCGAGGACCGCAATCTCCTGATCCGGAACCGTGCCGTAGCGGCGGGTCGTCTCGGCCTCGGCGATGCGATGGGCGGCCTCCACCGTCGCGGAGGCCAAGCCGGCATAGGCGGCCGCGGCATCGTCGGGCGAGGCCAGACCGCGCAGGAGGTGGACCCCGATGCGGAAGTGATGCTCCCGATGCCAACGGCGCAACGCATCAAGCCCCGCCTCGAAGCCGTCCGCCTCGGGCGGCGGTGGCGGATCCTCCAAGGGGGCGAAGAACGATCCGTCCAACACCGCATCCAGTATGATCGCGTTCTCCGCCAAGTGCGCGCGCAATGCGGGCGCGGCGGCGAGGATGTCGATCACCAGATCCACGAGGGTCGGGTTCGCTTCGAACAAGGCGAAGAGCTGAGCCCCGGCAGGCAGGCCGCGGAGGAAGGTATCGAACGCGCCGACGGCTTCCGCCGGGGCAGCAGCGGTGGCGAAACCGTCCGCCAGCACCGGCGCGATCCTGCGTAGCGACGCACGGGCCCGTTCGGTACGCAGCGCCGGATAGGCGCGCCAGGAATTCAGCCAGGGCTCGATGTCCGTTTTGGGGGATCGTGAATTTTCGCCGCGGGGGCGGAAGAACGGGTCGGTCAAGCGCTCGACTGAGCGGAGCGTGCGGGTGAGACCGGCTTCGAATGCGCCGACGTCATCGGTGCCGAGGAAGTTCGCGATGCGCCGCAGGCCGTCCGCATCGGTGGGCATGCGGTGCGTCTGGGTGTCGGTGACCATCTGCAGGCGATGTTCCACGTCCCGGAGACTGGCATACGCCGCCGTCAGTTCGGCCGCCTCGTCCGCGGTGATCCAGCCCGCATCCTCGAGCGCGTGCAGACCGTCGACCGTGCCGCGGACGCGGAGGGACGGGTCGCGGCCGCCGGCGATCAGTTGTCGGGTCTGGGTGAAGAACTCGATCTCTCGGATGCCGCCCTGCCCCAGCTTCAGGTCATGGCCCGACAGGCGCCATGCCTCGGGCAGGCGCTTGGCCTCCCTGATCGCCAACCGCATGTCGTGCGCGTCCTGGATCGCCGCGAAGTCCAGATGCCGACGCCACACGAACGGGGTCAGTTCCGACCGGAACCGGTCCCCTGCCGCCAAGTCCCCCGCACAGGGCCGGCCCTTGATCCAAGCCGCCCGCTCCCACGTCCGACCGACGGCTTCGTAGTATCGCAACGCGGCCTCCATCGACAGGACGACCGGGGTGGAGGCCGGGTCCGGACGGAGGCGCAGGTCGGTGCGGAAGACGTAGCCGTCGGCGGTGACGTCGGACAGGAGGCGGCAGGCGGCGCGGACGGTCTTGACGTACGAGGTCCGCGCGTCGGCATAGTCGGAGGGATCGTATCGGTCCTGATCGTAAAGGCATATCAGGTCGATGTCGGAGGAATAGTTCAGCTCCCCCGCGCCCATCTTGCCCATGGCGAAGACGGTCAGACCGTCGTCTGCTACACGTCTGCGTTCCGTCTGCTCCGTGTCTGCCCGTCGGAGGTGCCTGGACCCCGCCGCGTCGAGCGCAGCGGCGACGCATGCATCGGCGAAGCGGGTCCATTGGGTCATCGCCCGGGCGCCGGACCAGATGCCGCCCAGGTCGGCCAGCCCCACCACAAGGGCGGCGCGGCGCTTGGCGGTCCGCAACGCACGCGCGGCGTCGGTGGACTGGCGCATGACGTCGATCACGTCGTCCAAGGCCGTGGCGGGATCGGTCCCCCAAAGCGCGTCGAGCCAGTCGCGCTCCTTCGTCATCGCGGCGGCGAGGAAAGGAGAGCATCCGGCCGTACCTTCGATCAGGTCACGCCACGCGGGCGGCGGCGCGACGGCGTCCACGACGCGCCGGCCGGCGGCGGGGTCGAACGGTATGGGTGCGCGAGAGGGGGTCATGGCGATTTCCGGCCTCAATCACCAACCGCTGGTCGGCGGTCGTCCGGCCACCCCAGGGCCCCCGCCCGCTGCCGGGTCATGGGATCCTCAGTCGAACAGGTCGTGGCAGAGTTCGAGGGCGTCGACGAGCGTGTCGACCTCCGCCGTCGTGTTGTAGACGCCGAAGCTGGCGCGGCTGGTGGCCGATACGCCCATGTGCCGCATCAGGGGCTGACAGCAATGGTGGCCGGCCCGGACCGCGACGCCCTTCTTGTCGAGCACGGTGGACACGTCGTGGGGATGGGCCGCGCCGTTCAGCGTGAACGAGACGATGGCCCCCCGTTCGGGTGCGTGACCCTGGATCGTGAGCCAGTTCAGCCCGCCGAGCCGATCCAAGGCGTAGTCGCGCAACCCCGCCTCGTGGGAGGCGATGTCGTCCATGCCGACGTCCATCATCCACTCCAGCGCGGCACCCAGGCCGATGGTCTGGACGATGCCGGGGGTGCCCGCCTCGAACTTCATCGGCGGGTCGTTGTAGGTGATCCCGTCTTTGCCGACCTCGCGGATCATGTCGCCGCCGCCCATGAAGGGGCGCATCTCGGCCATCAGGTCGGGGTGGATGTACGCAGCACCCGAGCCCGAGGGGCCATAGAGCTTGTGGCCCGTGATCGCGTAGAACCGGCACCCCAGATCCGCCACGTCGACGGGCATGTGGACGGCGGCCTGGCTGCCGTCCACGGCGACCGGGATGCCGTGCGCGGCCGCCCCCCGGCAGATCGCCTTCACGTCCACGACGGTGCCCAGCACGTTCGACATGTGCGTGATCGTGATGAGCTTCGTCCGGTCCGTCACGGCGTCCAGAACGGCCTGGGGGTCGAGCGAGCCGTCGGGCGCGGTGTCCACCCAGACGAGCTTCACCCCCTGGCGTTCGCGCAGGAAGTGCCATGGCACGATGTTGGCGTGGTGTTCCATGACGGACAGCACGATCTCGTCCCCCGCCCGGAGGTGCTGGGCAGCCCACCCGTAGGACAGCAGGTTGAACGCTTCCGTCGTGCCGGTGGTGAACACGATGTCGCGTTCGGAGGGCGCGTTCAGGAAGCGGGCCACGATGCCGCGGACGGCTTCGTAATTCTCCGTCGATATCGTCGAGAGCGTGTGCAGCCCGCGATGCACGTTGGCGTAGTCTTCAGCGTAGGCGCGCTGGATCGTATCCAGCACGACCCGCGGCTTCTGCGCGCTGGCGCCGTTGTCGAGGTAGCACAGCGGCTTGCCGTTCACCTGCCGCGACAGGATCGGGAACTGCGATCGGATGTGGTCGACGTCAAGCATCGGGCGTCTCCGCGACGTAGAGGGATTGAGACCAGATCCAGGCGAACAGCGACAGGGTCGCCACGCCCACGATCGTGGATTGGATGCCGGGACCGACGAAGCCGGTCGTCAGGCCGGCGAGCAGCATCAATGGCATCGTGCAAAGGAACGACCAGAACAGCGCGTGCCGCGCGCGGGCCGCCGTGCCCCGCCCGCCGAACAGACGGGCGATCCAATGGGTCAGTTGCGCCACCACGTACAGCAGCAGCGGCACGAAGAAGATCCAACCGGCCAGCGCGCTGGAGACGAGCGCTTCGAACTTGGCATCGGCCAGCTCCGACGGGACGGTGAGGATGCGACCCGAACCGGCCTCCGCCGCGATCGCGGCATCGAGGGTGGGATCGGGTTCGCGGGCGCGCCGCACCAGAGCGGGCAACTGCGCCACGAATCCCAGCACGCTGGCCGCAGCCACGTAGACGAAGGCCACCTTCTCGTCCGCGCCACCGGCCAGGCGTTCGCGCATGACACGGGCAGGCCGGATCCAGGCCCGCGGGATGTCGGTGGTGACGGCCATCAGCCGCGCAACCACTCCGCCATCAGGTCGGTCACGGCGGCGCGCAGGGCTTCGTCCTCGATCTCGTCCACGGCCTCCGCCAGGAAGGACAGGACCAGCAGGGTCACCGCCTGGTCGTGCGGGACCCCGCGGGAGCGAAGGTAGAAGAGCGCGGTCTCGTCGATGGCGCCGGTGGTGGATCCGTGCGAGCAGGCGACGTCGTCGGCGTAGATCTCGAGTTCCGGCTTCGCCAGGAACACCGCGTCGTCGTCCAGCAGGAGCGACTGGCTGATCTGATAGCCGTCCGTCTTCTGCGCCCCTTCCTTTACCAGGATCTTGCCCTGGAAGACGCCCGTCGCACCCGAACGCAGAACCTTCTTGAAGACCTGACGGGATTCGCCGTTCAAGGCGCCGTGGGTCACGAAGACCGTGTCGTCGTGATGGAACGCGCCTTCGCCGAAGGCCGCCCCGCCGATCGTGGCGGAGGCGTCGTCGCCGGTGACGTCGATCGTCGCCTCGTTCCGCGTCAGGTCGCCGCCCGCCGAAAGGGTGAACGAACGCAGGATGGATCCCGCGCCCAACCGGGCGAACACATGCGTGTTGGCGTGGCATCCGGGCGTCCGCCCCTGGATGCGGACGTGATGCAGCGCCCCCGCATCCGCGACGTCGCATTCCCAGGCGGTGTCGTGCCGCGCGCCGGGATTGCCGGTCTCGACGATCGTGACCGCCGCGTCGGCTTCCACACGCACGACATGGTGCAGCACGGCATCGGCCTGCGGTGCGTACGTCACGTGGACCCGACGGTCCACGACGCCGAATGCGCGCAGGAGTACGCCGTCGGTGGCCGCGGCGGTGGTCAGCATGCCCAAGGGGCGCGAGACGGGCCGGGACCCTGCGGCCTCGAGCGTCCCATAGAGGTCGCGCGCCCAGTGGATGTCGATCTCGCCCGCGCGGGACAGGGTGTCGATCTCCAATCCCTCGGGGACGGCGCCGGTATCCCAGGCGATGCCATGGGGCCCGACCTCGATCAGGAAAGCGTCGCCGAGGTCGAGATCCACGTCGTCGTCGGGCCGCCCGTCGACCCGGGGTTCGGGCGCGGTGAACGGCCTCGGATCGGTATAGCGCCAATACTCGTCGCGCCGCCCCGGAAGGCCCACGGCCCGCAGCCGGTCCAGCGCGTCGCGGCGCGCATCGACCAGCCAGCCCTGCCCCTGCGGATCGGGCAGGGTCGCCAGCCGGTCGTCGGCGACCTTCATGGCGGGTGCGGCCATCACGCCACCTCCGCCAGGATGTCGCCGTAGCCGTTCGTTTCGACCTCCAGCGCCAGTTCGGGGCCGCCGGTCTTCGCAATGCGACCATCGGCCATGACATGGACGACGTCGGGACGGATGTGATCCAGCAGCCGCTGGTAGTGGGTGATGACCAGGAAGCCACGCCCCTCGTCGCGCAGGGCGTTGACGCCCGCAGCTACCAGCTTCATCGCATCGACGTCCAAGCCGCTGTCGGTCTCGTCCAGGATGCACAAACGCGGTTCCAGCATGGCCATCTGCAGGATCTCGTTGCGCTTCTTCTCGCCACCCGAGAAGCCGACGTTGACGGGGCGCTTGAGCATGTCGGCGTCGATCTTCAGATCCTTCGCCTTGGCGCGCACGACCTTCAGGAAGTCGCCCGCCGACAGCTCGTCCTGGCCGCGGGCCTTGCGCTGCGCGTTCACCGCGGTGCGCAGGAAGGTCATGTTGCCGACGCCTGGAATCTCCACCGGGTACTGGAAGGCCAGGAACAGACCGGCCGCTGCGCGCTCCTCCGGCTCCATGTCCAGCAGGTCGGCGCCTTCCAGAGTCGCGGTGCCGTCCGTCACCTCGTACCCGTCGCGGCCGGACAGGACGTAGGACAGGGTCGACTTGCCGGATCCGTTCGGACCCATGATGGCATGGACCTTGCCCGCGTCGACGTCGAGATCGACGCCCTTGAGGATCTGCTTGTCCTCGTCTTCCAGCTTCACGTGCAGGTTGCGGATGCTCAACATCGTGTCATTCCCCATCTTTCCCACGCCGCGCCGGGCGGCGTTCGTTCAGTTCGATCAACTCGCCGCGCCGCCGTGCGGCGGCCATGCGTTCCTTCGTCTGCGTCTGGCGATAGCGTTCCGCCATGTCCGCCATGTCGTCCCGGTGCGCGTCCTCCGCGCGGTGCAGCGCGTTGATGGCCAGCGCGAAGGCCACCGGTCCCGCGACTACGCCCGCGATGGCCAAGGGATAGCCCGAATGTCCCAGCAGCAGGTCCACGAGGCTGCCGCACACCGCGCCCATGACCATGGCGGGCGCGGCCAAGTGCAGGCCGATCCGCGGCAGCGCCCGGAGCACGTCCAGGGGGGACGGGATGATCATCGTCGCACGGCCCCCGCCTTCGTCAGAGGCCGCCCGCGCCTATGAACAGGCCGAACATCGCGCCGATGCCGATGCCGATCACGACCGAGGGGATGTCGAACAGACGCGTCGGCGCGTTCTTCAACCCGATATCGAACAGCTCGCGGTCGGAGGCGCGGATCTCCTTCAACGCCAGCGCCAGGGCCTGCGCGTGGGCGGCGGCCTTCTTCGTGTCCGTGCCCGTGGCTTCCAACCTGCGGGCATAGTCCGCCGCCTCGCCCCGGTCGTGGATGTCCCTGCGCGGCGCCCTCAACCGACCGATCCTTCGAGCGAGATGGCGACCAGTTGCTGGGCCTCCATCGCGAACTCCATCGGCAGGGCCTGCAGGACCTCCTTGCAGAACCCGTTCACGACGAGGGCCACGGCCTCCTCCTCGTCCATCCCGCGCGACCGGCAATAGAACAACTGGTCGTCGTCCACCTTCGACGTGGTGGCCTCGTGCTCCACCCGGCTGCTGTTGTTCCTGACCTCGATGTAGGGGACCGTGTGCGCCCCGCAGGCGGAGCCGATCAGCAGGCTGTCGCACTGGGTGTAGTTTCGCGAATCCTTCGCCTTCGGATGCATCGACACGAGGCCGCGATAGGTGTTCTGCGCACGCCCCGCGCTGATCCCCTTCGACACGATCCGCGACTTCGTGTTCTTCCCCAGGTGGACCATCTTCGTGCCGGTGTCCGCCTGCTGCATGTTGTTGGCGATGGCGATCGAATAGAACTCGCCCTGGCTGTCGTCGCCGCGCAGGATGCAGGACGGGTACTTCCAGGTCACGGCGGAGCCGGTCTCGACCTGCGTCCACATGACCTTGGACCGCTTGCCGCGGCAATCGGCGCGCTTGGTCACGAAGTTATAGATCCCGCCCTTGCCGTCCTCGTCGCCCGGATACCAGTTCTGGACCGTGGAATACTTGATCTCGGCGTCGTCCATCAGCACGAGCTCCACGCAGGCGGCGTGAAGCTGCGCGGTGTCGCGCTGCGGCGCGGTGCATCCTTCGAGGTAGGACACGTAGGACCCTTCGTCGGCGATGATCAACGTGCGCTCGAACTGGCCGGTGTTTTCGGCGTTGATGCGGAAATAGGTGGACAATTCCATGGGGCATCGCACGCCCTTGGGGACGTAGACAAAGCTGCCGTCCGAGAAGACGGCGGCGTTCAACGTGGCATAGTAGTTGTCGGATGCGGGGATCACGGAGCCCAGGTACTTGCGCACGAGGTCCGGATGCTCGCGCACCGCCTCCGAGATGGAGCAGAAGATCACGCCGGCCTTGGCCAGCTCCTTCTGGAAGGTCGTCCCCACGGACACGGAGTCGAACACGGCGTCGACCGCGACCTTGCGGTCGTCCGCCCCCTCCGGGGCCTCGACGCCGGCCAGGATCGCCTGCTCCTTGAGGGGGATCCCGAGCTTCTTGTAGGTTTCCAGGAGCTTCGGATCGACCTCATCGAGGGATTTCGGCTTTTCGGCCATGCTGGCCGGCCGGGCATAGTAGTACTGGTCCTGGAAGTCGATCTCCGGGTACTGGACCATCGCCCAACGCGGCTCGCGCAGCTTGGTCCAGCGGCGATAGGCGTCCAGGCGCCATTCCAGCATCCACTCGGGCTCGTCGTTCTTGGCGGAGATCAGGCGTACGATGTCCTCCGACAAGCCCTTGGGGGCGTACTCCATCTCGATCTCGGTGTTCCAGCCGTGCTTGTAGGTCCCCGACAGGGACTTCACGGCCTCCACGGTGTCCCGATCGACGCCCTCGCGGATATCGGTGTCCAAAGCGTTCATCGCCGTCTCCTATCCCTCGCCGTCAGGAAGGCCCGCGCGAAACGCTCCACCTCCTCGGCCGTCGTCGTGGGGCCCAGGCTGACGCGGATCGCGCAGTCGGCCTGGCCCGCCCCGTATCCCATCGCCCCCAGCACCGCGCTGGACCGGACCTTGCCGCTGGAACAGGCCGATCCCGCCGATACCGCGAACCCGGCCAGGTCCATCGCCATCACCTGCGTCGCGCCGGGCCAGCCCGGCGTGATCAGGCAGGACGTGTTGGGCAGCCGGTCCGCGCCCTTCCCAACGGAAATAGTCGGGCCCTCCGGCGCCGCAAGACTTGTTTCTAGAAAAGTTCTAAGTTGCGCAACCCCGTCCCAGACGCCCCCGTCCACGTCGCGGGCCGCCGCCGAGGCGGCGGCCCCGAATCCCGCGATGCCGACCACGTTCTGCGTTCCGGAGCGGCGCCCCATCTCCTGGCCACCGCCCCGGATGCGGGCCGCGACGTCCAGTCCGCGGCGCATCACGAGCGCGCCGATCCCCTTGGGCCCGCCGAGCTTGTGCGCGCTGACCACGACCATGTCGACGCCCGACCAGTCGAAGGCGCAAGGGCGCTTGCCGAAGGATTGCGTCCAGTCGCTGACGGCGAGGCCGGGGGGGAGCGTCTGCATCACGCCCGTCTCGCTGTTGGCCGATTGCAGCGCGGTGGCCGGGGGGTCGTCCACCGCGACCCGGCCGTCCCCGTCCACGACGAGCGCGGCATCCCCCCAGGCCAGGACCGCTTCGTGCTCCACCGGCGCGATCTTCAGCCCGCGGCCCGCCATCGCGAGGGCCGCGGCCTCCGTCGCGCCGGAGGTGAAGACGACGTCGGCGCCCTGCGCGCCCATGGCCCGGGCGATCTGGGCGCGGGCGCGTTCGATCAGGGCAGTGGCGGCACGCCCTTCGGCATGGACGGAGGACGGGTTGCCGACCAGGTCCATCGCCGCCACCATCGCATCGCGTGCCTCCGGCCGCAGCGGCGCGGTCGCGTTCCAGTCGAGATAGACGCGGGGCCCGCCGATCACTCCCGCTCGTCCACGACCTGGAACAGGTTGGGCACGGCCGGGCACGGCGTCAGGTCGTTGCCGACCACGTCCGACAGCCGCGTCTGGTGCAGGAAGACATAGACATGGGCGGACAGCGATTCCCACAACCGGTTCGTCATGCTCTGCGCCCGGCTGCCGGACGCGCCGCCCGACGCCGCGGGTCCCTTCTGCATCGCGTCCACCTTCTCGTCCACGGCAGCCAGGATGTCGTAGACCCGGATCTCACTCGGCGGACGCGCGAGGCGATAGCCCCCGCCGGGCCCGCGCACGCTGACCACCAGGCCAGAGCGCCGCAGCTTCACGAAGAGCTGTTCCAGATAGGGCAGGCTGATGTCCTGGCGGCGGGACACGTCGCCCAGCGTGGACAGGGAGTCGGGTCCCTGGAACGCCAGATCCGTCAGGGCGACCATCGCGTAGCGGCCCTTGGTGCTAAGCTTCATCCGGCCCTCCGATTGACGTGCGCGCCGGGCTCGCATACCTGCCCGATGCTTACCGGAACAAGGGGGCCCATATGCCCGAAGTGATCTTCCCCGGCCCCGAGGGGCGGCTGGAGGGGCGATACCATCCCCAGAAGGTCAAGGACGCGCCGATCGCGATCGTGCTGCACCCGCACCCGCAATTCGGCGGGACGATGAACAATCGCGTCGTGTACAACCTGCATTATGCCTTCCACGCCCTGGGCTTCAACGTCCTGCGGTTCAACTTCCGCGGGGTGGGCCGCAGCCAGGGGGAATACGATCAGGGCGTGGGCGAGCTTTCGGATGCGGCGAGCGCGCTCGACTATCTTCAGTCTATGAACCCGAACACGAAGCACTGCTGGGTGGCGGGGTTCAGCTTCGGTGCCTGGATCGGGATGCAATTATTAATGCGACGCCCCGAGATCACAGGCTTCATCAGCGTGTCGCCCCCCGCGGACCGGTACGACTTCACGTTCCTGGCCCCCTGCCCGTCCTCCGGCCTGATCATAAACGGCGGGAGCGATCGGGTGGCGCCGCCGCACGACACGGCGTCCCTGGTCGGCAAGCTGCACGAGCAGAAGGGCATCACCATCACCCACGAGGAGATGGAGGGTGCGGGGCACTTCTTCGAGGATCCCTATATGGACCCGATGATAGAATCGGTGAAGCAATACGTCGAACGCCGATTGACCGAAACGTCGCGGTGAATGCCGTTCCGTTGCAGCACGGACTCTTCCTTCCACCATGGTTAACGGCGACCGCGAATGGGCGCCATGTGGAAACCTTAGGCCGATCAAGCGTTTAGGTGGGAGTATCGAAGGGGTTCGGCGTCGGCCGTTCGTCGTTTCGGAAATGAGGACGCGGCGTCGCGTTTTGGTAAGGTTGCTTTAGGATTTTTCGTAGGTAATTCGGCCGCATGTCAGAGATATCGACAAATAGGGCGCGGGCCTTGGCTGGCGTTTCCAGGTTCGGTTTGGGAACCATCGCGTTCGCGGCCGCGCTGACGCCGGGGTTGGCGTCCGCATTCTCGATCCTGCCGCCGTCGCGGGCGATGTCGTTCGTCGATACGCCGTTCTTCGGCCCCGGAACGCGGAACGGCGGATTGGCGGCACCCGACCCGCTGAGCGGCTTGACCTTCGGGCTGGACGATCCGGCGGCGATCGAGCCGTGTGGCGTGGTACCCGTGCCCGCGGATATCCGTCGGTGGGACGTCGATCTGCCCGTCGGCACGCTGGTGGAGTTCGCGCGAGCGGACAACGGCGCGGGCCTCGGATGGCTGTACGAGTACGCGGCCGAGGCGGCGTCGGGTGCTGCCGACCCCCTCAACCGCGTTGCGGTTCGCATTCCAGACGCTCGCGACGAGTCGCGATCGATCTGGCGCACGGCCCCCGTCGAGATGGAGGTCGATCCCGCCCGTCTGGACGCCGTGGCCGGATTGTTCGACGGGATGCAGATCCTCATCGGTAGCTCCGGTGCGGACACGTTCGCCGACTTCGTGCCCGTCCGGATGGCATCGCCGAGCGGGGTGGGGTCGCTGGACGACGTCGCCGACGGAAGTGCGTTTGCGATGCCGGGCGTGATGGGCGGATCGCTCGACGAGGCGGTCGAACCGGCATCCTTCGTCGCGCAGCCCCGGTGGAACCTGACGATCGACGTGCCACCCCCGAGCGGGGTCGGTTCGGACAGCGTCTGGATCTATCCCAGCGAGGCGGCGGGCTCGACCTACGATGTCGACGTGAAGGGCCCGATCGTGTTGCTGGCGGCGACGGTCCTGTCCGACGTCGTCGTCGCCGAGCCGGATTGCCCCGACGTGTTGTCCGACGTGGTGCTGGCGGACCTGGCGACGGGCGAACCGGTCGCGCTGCTGCCCATCCCGGGCGAACTCGCCGCGTTCGAGGTTCCGCCCCGCGACACGTTCGTGCGGACGGCGAGCACGACGCCTGGCGGGACGACGAACCGGCGGAGCGGCGGCACGACGGGCGGCGGTCCCACTGGCGGTGGCGGCGGTGGTGGAGGCGGCATTGTCGAGTTCGACGATGACGACAACGTGACCGTTCCGCTGCCGATACCCCTGCCCGGCGCTCTGGCGCTCTATCTCGCGGCGCTCGGACTAGGGGGCGCGGCCTATCTGCGGGCGCGGAGCGTGTCGGCGTGAGGGGTCGCATCCCCGCGCTGGCCGTATGCGCTTCGCTGACCGTTTCGTCGGCCTTCGCCGCCGACGGCGAGGGGCGCTTCGCGATCGAGGGCGGCGGGCTGCTGACCTGTGTCGACTATCTGTCCGCCATGGAATGGCGCAGCCCCGACGTCCCCGCCTATGGCGGCTGGATCGAAGGCTACGTCACGGCGCTGAACCAGCAGTTCGACGGGATCTACGACCTGACACCGTGGCAGACGACGGAATCGCTGCTGTCGCTCATGTCCTCGATCTGCCGTCAGCTTCCGTCCGACACGCGCACGGCCGAGGCGCTGGACCGGATGGTCCGGCTGCTGCTGCCCGACGCCCTGCGGGAGAAATCGCGCGTGGTGGCGCTGGAGGGCGAGAACGACACCGCGATCGCGATCTATGCCGCCGTGCTGGATCAGATCAACGATGCCCTGCGGGACAAAGGGCACGCCATCGCGCAGGCCGATGGGTATTTCGGGCGCGACACGCAGGCGGGTCTGCGCGCCGTTCAGGCCGAGGCGGGCCTGACCGTCACGGGAATGCCGGATCAGCGCACGCTGTTCGTCCTCCTGCTCGACGCGCGCCCGCGTCCGGCCGTGGAGACCGCGACGGCCGATGGGTCCGGCGCCCCGGCGGGCGACTGACGGCGACCCGGCGATCCGCCCGCGGCATGCCGCGGCATACGCTTTCCCCCGGGACGCGCTTTCGCTAGACGGTGCGCGAACGATCAGCCCGAAGGAACGCCCATGTCGAAGATCAAGGTAGAGAACCCCGTCGTCGAGCTCGACGGCGACGAGATGACCCGCATCATCTGGCAGTTCATCAAGGACAAGCTGGTCCTGCCGTATCTCGACGTGGACCTGCTCTACTACGATCTCGGCATCGAGAGCAGGGATGCGACGGACGATCAGATCACGGTCGACGCGGCCGAGAAGATCAAGGAGGTCGGCGTCGGCGTGAAGTGCGCGACCATCACCCCGGACGAGGCGCGGGTGGAGGAGTTCGGCCTGAAGAAGATGTGGCGCAGCCCGAACGGCACGATCCGCAACATCCTGGGCGGCGTGATCTTCCGGGAGCCGATCATTTGCTCGAACGTGCCGCGGCTGGTGCCGGGCTGGACGCAGCCCATCATCGTAGGCCGGCACGCGTTCGGCGACCAATACCGCGCGACCGACTTCAAATTCCCCGGCGCGGGCAAGCTGACGATCAAGTTCGTGGGCGAGGACGGCGAGACGATCGAGCACGAGGTCTTCGACGCCCCGTCGTCGGGCGTGACGATGGCGATGTACAACCTGGACAAGTCGATCGAGGACTTCGCGCGGGCGTCCTTCAACTATGGCCTGTCGCGGGGCTATCCCGTCTATCTGTCGACCAAGAACACGATTATGAAGCAGTACGACGGTCAGTTCATGCTGATCTTCCAGCGTATCTTCGATTCCGAGTTCAAGGCGAAGTTCGACGAGGCCGGCATCACCTACGAGCATCGTCTGATCGACGACATGGTGGCGTCCGCGATGAAGTGGTCGGGCGGCTATGTCTGGGCGTGCAAGAACTATGACGGGGACGTGCAGTCGGACACCGTCGCGCAGGGCTTCGGCAGCCTCGGGTTGATGACGTCCGTGCTGATGACGCCGGACGGAAAGATCGTCGAATCGGAGGCGGCGCACGGCACGGTCACGCGCCACTATCGCCAGCACCAGGCGGGCAAGGAGACGTCGACCAACTCCATCGCGTCGATTTTCGCCTGGACCGGCGGCCTGAAGCACCGGGCCAAGCTGGACGACAACGCGCAGCTGTCCAACTTCGTCGAGACGTTGGAGAAGGTGGTCGTGGACACGGTGGAATTGGGTCACATGACGAAGGACCTGGCCCTGTTGGTCGGACCGGACCAGGAGTGGCTGACGACGATGGGGTTCCTCGAGAAGGTGGACGAGAACCTGCAAGCTGCGCTCTAGCCGGATGCCCCCGCGCGCCTCGCGCTGGCATGTCCGGCGCGGGGCCCCTATCAGGTCGCCATGGCCTCATCCGACACGAACGCGGAACCGCATGTACGCGGCGCGACCCGGCACACCCCCTGGGAGGATGCGCAGGCCTTCGCCCTGGGGTGCAGCCTGTGCGCCTTGGGCGTCGTCCTGCTTCAGAGCGCCGGGCTGATCACGGGGCAGACGGCGGGATTGGGCGTCCTGCTGTCCTATGCCACCCCCTATGGGTTCGCGTTCTGGTTCTTCGTCCTGAACCTGCCGTTCTACGTGCTGGGGTGGATCCGGATGGGGCCCCGCTTCGTCGCGAAGACCGCCATCGCGGTCACGGTCGTCTCGGTGGCGACCCCCCTCCTCGATGCCGTGATGGACGTCTCGTTCCTGTCGCCCTGGGTGGCGTCGGCGCTGGCCGGCGCGGTGATCGGCATGGGTCTGATCGCCATATTCCGGCATGGCGCCTCGCTGGGCGGCGTGGGGATCCTGGCATTATGGATGCAGGAACGCTTCGGGATCCAGGCGGGATGGGTGCAACTGGGCTTCGACGCGATCCTGTTCGCCGCAGCGTTTGCGGTGCTGGACCCGCTGCTCGTCGCCGCGTCCCTTCTGGGGGCGGTCGTCGTCAATCTGGTGATCGCGGTGAACCATCGGCGCGACCGGTACGTGGGGCGCTAGGGATGGCGTGGGTCTATCTCGTGTTCGCGATCGCGTTCGAGGTGATCGGGACCTCCGCCCTGAAGGCATCGGAGGGATTGACGCGGTTGGGGCCGACCGCGGTGGCGATCGTGGCCTATGGCGGAGCGCTCGGCCTCCTCGCACTGGTGTTGCAGTCCATACCGGTCGGCGTCGCCTATGCGATATGGTCGGGTTTGGGGATCGTGCTGATCGCCGTGATCGGTTGGATGGCCTTCGGGCAGCGGTTGGACACCCCCGCGGTGATCGGAATCGTTCTGATCGTGGCGGGGATCGTGGTGATGCAACTGTTCTCGGACGTCACCTGACACGGAGGGCCGCGTCGTAGTCGACTTGCCCGCCAAACAGGCCGAATGCGGATCCCGTTTCGTTCGTCTGGTCGCGCCGATGGGAAACATTCGTGCGAATTCGTGTTCTTCCCGCCGAAGGACCCGTTTTTCGCAGATGCAGCATTGATGGCGCCGCGGTGCAGCTTAACTGTCGGGACATCGAGGCACCGGGTCTTCCTCCTCCCTGATCCGGTCGCCGAGAAACATGCGGCCCCGTCCTACCTCCTCCCAGGGCGGGGTCGCTTTCGTGATTTTCGTTGAACCGATGCCGCCCGGATGGGACGGTGGTTCCATGTCCGGCGATTCCGTTACGACCCTGCGCAACATCGGCCCCGCCCTTGGCGAGGCGCTGGCCGGCGTGGGGCTCGGCACGGTCGACGCGTTCCGCCGGGCCGGCGCGGACGCCGCCTATGCCTCCCTGATCGCCGCGGGCACCCGCCCCCATTTCATAGGGTTCTACGTCCTCGAGATGGCGTTGCAGAACCGGCCCTGGAACGATTGCAAGGGCGAGGAGAAGACGGCACTGCGCGAACGGTTCGATGCTATCGTCGTTGGACGCGCGACGACCCCGGACGCCGACCGGATCGCGTTCGCGGCGATGATGGACGCGATCGGGGTCGTGGAGCGTTAGGCCGCCGGGGGTGCGGCGGCGCCCGTGCGATCAGGTCCGCACGGCCCCGTTCCCGCTGACCAGGTACTTGAAGCTGCACAGCTGCTCCGCGCCCACGGGGCCGCGGGCGTGCATCTTGCCGGTCGCGATGCCGATCTCCGCGCCCATCCCGAACTCCCCCCCATCGGCGAACTGGGTGGATGCGTTGTGCATCAGGATCGCCGAATCCAAGCGCTCGAAGAAGTGGGCGACGGCCTGCGCGTCCTCCGACACGATGGCGTCCGTGTGATTCGACCCATGGGCACGGATATGATCGATCGCCTCGTCCACGCCGTCGACCAGCTTGGCCGCGCAGATCATGTCCAGGAACTCCCGCCCGAAGTCGTCCGCCCTGGCGGGAACGGTGCCGTCGACCTTCGCCAACTCGCCGTCGGCCCGAACCTCGACGCCCGCGTCGCGCAGCGCCTCCACCAGCACGGGACCATGCTGCGTATGGAACCGCCAGTCGATCAGCAGGCATTCCATGGACCCGCAGATGCCCGTCCGGCGGGTCTTGGCGTTCAGCACGATCTCGAGCGCCATGGCCGGATCGGCGGTCGCGCCGACATAGATGTGGCAGATCCCCTCGAGGTGGGCGAACACCGGCACGCGGGCTTCGCGTTGCACCAGGCCGACTAGTCCCTTGCCGCCCCGCGGCACGATCACGTCGATGTGGTCCACCGCGGTCAGCATCGCCTGCACGGCGGCCCGGTCGCGGGTGGGAACGAGCTGGATCGCGGCCTCCGGCAGCCCGGCCTGCCGCAACCCTTCCGCCATCGCGGCATGGATCGCACGCGACGAATGCAGGGATTCGGACCCACCGCGCAGGATGACGGCATTGCCCGACTTCAGGCACAGGGCGCCCGCGTCGGCGGTGACGTTGGGGCGGGATTCGTAGATAACGCCGATCACGCCCAGGGGGGTCCGCACGCGGCGGATCGTCAGGCCGTTGGGCCGCGTCCATTCGGCCAGCACCTGGCCCACCGGGTCGGGCTGTTCCGCGATTGCGCGCAACCCATCGCAGACGCCGCGGATGCGTCCGTCGTCCAGCGCCAGACGGTCCAGCATCGCCGGCGACAGTCCCTTCGCCTCGGCCGCGACCATGTCCTCCGCGTTGGCGAGCAGCACCACGTCCCGCGTCGACCACAGCGCGTCAGCCGCGCCGATCAGGGCGGCGTGCTTGCGTTCGGCGCTGGCATGGGACAGCTGCGATGCCGCAGCGCGGGCGGCCCGGCCCATGCGGTCGATCAGCGTGGCCGCGTCGTCCATGGTGTCCTTCACCGTTCCGCCCCCCGTCTCAGGTCGCCAGATCGTCGCGATGGATCAACGCGGCCCGGCCGGGATATCCCAGCAGGCCCGGGATGTCACCGCTGCGATGGCCCTTGATGGTCCGGGCCTCCTGGGCGGTATAGCGAATCAGGCCCTGGCCCAGCGCGGTGCCGTCCGGTCCTTCGATCGTCACCGGCTCGCCCCGCCCGAAGCTGCCGCCGACCCACGTGACGCCCGCGGGCAGCAGCGACCGGCCGTCGGACAGCGCCTGCGCCGCGCCCGCGTCGATGGCGATGGCGCCGCGCGGCTTCATCGCGGCGATCCATCGCTTGCGGGCCGTGCGCGGGTCGCCCTGCGCCCGGAACCGCGTCGCCCGCGCCCCGTCCGCGAGGGCGGTCAGGGGTTGATCCACGTCGCCGCGGGTAATGATAAGACCGCAGCCCGACGCCATGGCCGTGCGGGCCGCCATCAGCTTGGTGATCATCCCGCCCTTCGACAGCCCGGACACGCCCTCGCCGGCCATCGCGGCGATCCCGGGCGTGATCTCGGCCACCTCCGCCAGATGTTCGGCGGTCGGATCGAGGTTGGGGTTCGCCGTATAGAGGCCGTCGACATCGGACAGCAGGACGCAGAGGTCGGCGCCCGCCATGACCGCGACCTGTGCAGCCAGGCGGTCGTTGTCGCCGAACCGGATCTCGTCGGTCGCGATGGTGTCGTTCTCGTTCACGACGGGCACCACGCCCAGCTTCAGTTGCATCTCGAACGACGCGCGCATGTTCAGATAGCGGCGACGATCCTCGCTGTCGTCGAGCGTCAGGAGGACCTGGCTGGCCACGATCGGCTGCAACACGTCCCGGTACGCCCCGGCCAACCGGATCTGGCCCACGGCCGCGGCCGCCTGCGATTGTTCCAGGGATAATTCGCCATCGAGGCGGAGGACCCGCCGCCCCAGGGCGATGGCCCCCGACGAGACCAGGACGACCTCGCACCCGTTCGCGTGCAGGGCCGCCACGTCCGCGGCGAGGCCCCGCAGCCAAGCGTCGCGGATCGTTCCGGCAGCCGGATCGACGAGGAGGGCGGACCCGATCTTGACGACGATGCGCCCGGCGCCGTCCAGCGTCAGAGGGGCGACCATGCGCCGTCGTCTCCTTCGTCCTCCGCCGCCGCGTCCGCCGCGATGTGCCGCCGCAAGGCGCGCAGGACGTCCGTGACGCCCTGTCCGGTGGCGCCCGACATGCACAGCACCGGACCGCCCGACGCTGCGACCAATGCCTCCCTGCGGGATTCGAGGTCGCCCTGCGGGACCGCATCGACCTTGTTGAGGACCGTCAGGCGCGGCTTCTGGGCGAGGCCCGCACCATAGAGATCCAGTTCCCGGACGATGGTGCGATAATCCGCGACCACGTCGCCCGCGGTCCCGTCGACCAGGTGCAGGAGGACGCTGCAACGCTCGACATGGCCCAGGAACCGATCGCCGATGCCACGTCCTTCGTGCGCCCCCTCGATCAAGCCGGGGATGTCGGCCACGACGAACTCGACCCCGTCCACGGCGACGACGCCCAGGTTCGGGACGAGCGTGGTGAACGGATAGTCCGCGACCTTCGGGCGGGCGTTCGACGTAGCGGCCAGGAAGGTGGACTTGCCGGCGTTCGGCAGCCCCAGCAGACCCACGTCGGCGATCAGCTTCAGCCGCAGCCAGATCGTCCGCTCCACCCCGGGCTGACCTGGGTTCGCGCGGCGCGGCGCCTGGTTGGTCGACGACTTGAACCGCAGGTTGCCGAAGCCGCCGTTGCCACCCTGGGCCAGGACGACCCTTTGCCCGACCTCGGACAGGTCCGCGATGACGGTCTCGCCGTCCTCCTCCAGGATCTCGGTGCCCACGGGGACGCGCAGGACGATCCCCGCGCCGTCGCGGCCCGTGCGCTGCTTGCCCATCCCGCCTTGCCCGGTCTTGGCGAAGAAGTGCTGCTGATACCGAAAGTCGATCAGCGTGTTCAGGCCCTCGACCGCCTCCGCCACGACGTCGCCGCCGCGACCCCCATCGCCGCCGTCGGGGCCGCCGTACTCGATGTACTTCTCGCGGCGGAACGACACCGCGCCGCCACCCCCCGCGCCGGAGCGGATGTGGACCTTGGCCAGATCGAGGAACTTCATGGCCCGCGCCTATCGATCGGCACCACCACCCTCAAGCCATCTGCCGGATATAGGTCCATTGCGGCACGACCGCGCCGCGCGCGACGCAGAACGCCTCCGCGTCCCCGATATAATCGAAGGACGCGTTGGTCAGCACCCGGGCCGAGGCCGGATTGTCCTGGAACACGGTGCCGAAGACCTGCGCATGGCCGAGGGGGTTCGCGTCCATGAGGCCACGCAGGGCTTCGGTCGCGAGGCCTGTGTTCCAGGCCACGGGCGCGACCCAGTACCCGACCTCCGCCTGATCGCGGTCCATCGGCGTCAGGCCGATCAGGCCCACCACCTCCGTCAGGTCGTGGGCGGAGGCGTCCATGACCCAGATCACCTCCGCCCGATCGCCGGACAGGGTCCGCGTGACGAAGTCGTCCGTCATGCCGGGTGGCAGGGGATGCGGGATCGCGCGCGTCATCTCGGCCACGCGGCGGTCGGAGGTGTACATCTCGATCAGGCCCATGTCGGACCGGCGCATGGGGCGGAGCGACAGGCGCGGCGTTTCCACCACCCGCTGGCCCGCATTCGCGATCCGATCCAGCCGGATGGGCGCCTTCTGGGGTGTCATGCGTTTCCTCCTCCGAACAGCACGAACAGGACCGACAGCACCGTCAGCGCCGCCAAGGTCCACATCAGGTATCGTTCCGCCGGCCTGCCCCGCAGTCGGGCGGCCATGGCCGCGCCGCCGAAGGCCCAGAGCGGTTGCAGCACCAGCTGGACCGTCAGCAGGACGCCCGCGATCCAGGCCGTCGCGACGGGTGCCGGGGTGCCGATGGCTGTGAACGACGTGAAGCCGGCGGTGATCATCGCCCAGGCCTTTGGATTGATCGGGTGCACGATCAGCCCGGACGCGAAGCCGGGAACGTCGCCAGCCGCCGCCTCGCCGAGCCGCGTGTTCGCGACGCGCCAAGCCAGCCAGACGATGTACGCGGCTGCGATCCATTTCAGGGCCTCGAACACGAGCGGTGCGGCACGGGCGAGTTCGAGCAGACCGAACCCCATGGGCCAGATGATCAGCTGCTTGCCCAGGATCACGCCCGTCAGGAACGGCAGGACGGCGCGGAACCCATGCGCTGCCCCCGCCGTCATGACCGCCATGTTCGCCGGCCCCGGCGTGCCGATCTGACTGGCAGCGAAGACTGCGAAGGCACCGACCGCGACGCTCATGGTCGGTCCCCAGCCAGCACGCCATGGATCAGGTCGTCCGCGCGGCCCCAACCGGTCAGCGCGGCTTTCCCGTCCCGCCCTTCGAGGACGAAGCCAGCCCGTTCGTAGCAGCGGATGGCGGGCGCAATTGATGCGAGGACCCGGAGGCAGAGGCGATGCAGCCGCAAGGCATCGGAGGCGTGATCGAGCACAAAGGACAGAGCTTTCGAGCCAAATTCCCGGCTCAATGCGCGTCCGTCGACCAAACCGAGCGCGACGGTGGCGCGTGCGTCGTGCGAAGCGACGGAATGCAGGCGGGCCGTGCCGATCGGCCCGCCGTTCCATTCGACGATCCAAGACCCGGTCTTCCGGGCGTCCTTCACCCAAACGGTCGCGGCCACGCGATCGATCGTGGGTGCGTCGTCCGCGGTAATTCCATAGCCACGCAGGATCCGTGGACACCGGCCGAGGGTCATCCGCGCTTCCACGTCGGCTTCGACGGGCGCACGCAGGACCACGCGGCGGCCGTCAGGACGGGCAGCGCGTCGGACGCGACAGGCAGGGGGCTCGGGGTCATCGGCACCTCCTCCCGGGGGTCGTGCCGTGAAACGACGAAGGGGGCCGGCGTGGCCGACCCCCTTCGGGTGATCCGGATCGGATCGGCTTACTCGGCGGCGTCCACCTGCGGGACCACGTCAACGAAGGTTCGACCCTTGAAGCCCTTGCGGAACGTCACGGCGCCTTCGACCTTGGCGAAGATCGTGTGATCCTTGCCCATGCCCACGCCCTCGCCCGGGTACCAGCGCGTGCCGCGCTGGCGGATGACGATGTTCCCCGGGATCGCATGCTCGCCCCCGTACAGCTTGACGCCCAGGCGGCGGCCCGCGGAGTCGCGGCCGTTGCGGGAGGAGCCACCGGCTTTCTTGTGTGCCATATCGACTTACTCCTTCTCGGCGGCCAGTTCGGTCGCCTTCTCGATCCAGTTGTCACGCTCGATCCGTCCCTTGAAGGACAGACGGTCGTTCATGTAGGCCACGTCCTCCGGGCCCCAGGCGGCGATCTGGTCGAAGTGGAACACCCCGATCTCGTGCAGCACGCCTTCCAGCTTGGGTCCGACGCCCTTGATCTTCTTCAGGTCGTCGGGCTGCCCGCCACGGGCTTCCGCTAGCAGGTTGTCCGGGCGCGACCCTTCGGTGGCGGCGTCGGGCAGGACGGGCGCCGTCTCCTTGACCTTGGCGGCTTCCTTCACGGGGGCGGGCGTCTCGACCGTCGCCGCGTCCGGCGCGGATCCAGCGCCGATGGCCGCCTTCACGCCCGACGCGTCGGCGCCGGTTTCCAGGATCTCGGTCACGCGAAGCAGGGTCAGGTGCTGCCGGTGGCCCTTCGTGCGCTTGGACGAGTGCTTCCGCCGACGCTTCACGAAGTGGATCACCTTGTCGCCCTTGATCTGGTCGATCACGGCGGCCTGCACGGCGGCGCCCGAGACCATGGGCGAGCCGACGGTGACGCTGTCGCCGCCGACCATCAGGATGTCGTTGAACTGCACGGTCTCGCCCGCATCGGCGGCCAGCTTCTCGACGCGCAGGACGTCGCCGGGGGTGACGCGGTACTGCTTCCCGCCGGTCTTCATGACAGCGAACATGCGCCATCTCCTGTGTCTGTCGCGCCCTGCGGTCCCCCGGATCGGGGCGTTCGCGCGGCGATGCCGCACCTCGGACTGCGGCCCCGGGACGGGGCGATGAATAGCGAAGGCCGCAAGCGATGCCTGCGGCCCAGGTGCGGCGCAGTCCCACAGGGGGCCCGCCGTGTCAAGCGCGGGATCAGATCTCGCTCGACGCCATGAAGCGGGCGGCAGCGCGGCCCAACTCGTAGGACGTGACCTCGAACACGGCCCCGAAGCCCGCGAACAGGGCCGCGTTGTAGCGTCGTCCCGCATCCGTACCCAGATAGGCCAGATAGCGGCGCAGCTCGTCCTGCGTCAGCTCGGAATACGCCATCGTCAGGTAAGCCGTCAGCCAGCGCGACGTTGCATCCCGAACCTCCGGTTCCTGGTCCCAGACCATGGCGAGGATCTCGCCCTCGGTCAGGCGCTCGCGCATCGCGCCGCCATCGCCCAATCCGCGGTAGAAGGCGAAGTTCGCGTTCAGGCCACCGGACACGTTGGACGACACCAGATCCAGACGGTCGATGATCCGGTCCACCAGAGCGGCGTGGTCGTCGCGGTCGCGGTCGATGCGGCCGGCGGCGACCTGAGCCGCCTGCTCGACGTCGCGGTCCAGCATCGCCTCACGCGATGCGATCTCGGCACCCGTGATCTTGCGGCCGAGGTCGGTGCGCAGGAAGGCCAAGGCGGCGGCGCTTTCGGGGCCGCGCAGCTCCGCGTCGATCGCGTGCGCCACCAGGCCCACCAGACGGTCGGGCGCTTGGATGTCGGCCACCGTCGCGGCCCAGGCCGCACCGCCCTGACCGGGGAACAGCGAGCGTTCCAGGCCAATCCCGTGGCGGGCCCCTTCCGTCGCGATCACCCCGATCAGATCGGACAGCCGGGCCGCGTGCACCAGATCGGCGACCCGGCCGGCGGGCCGTTCCAGCCCGGCCGTCGTCGCACCACCCTCGCCCGCGACCGCAACCGGTCCCACGCATGTCATCGCACAGGCGAGCGCCAGGCCCGCAAATCGTCTGATCTTCATGTCCACCATCCCAATCTGCACCATCGGATGTTGGTCACCCGTATGGTTAACGATGAGTGAACACCGACCCCACACGAAAAAAAAGACACGAAAACGACACAATCGCCACGGGCGCGGGCGTCGGGGCCGGTTTCGCACACCGTTCGGGCACCCTTGCGCGTCGGGGCGGCTTTGATAGAAGCCCCGCCACGACCCCGCGCGGAGAGGTGCCGGAGTGGTCGAACGGGACGGTTTCGAAAACCGTTGTGGGTGCAAGCCTACCCAGGGTTCGAATCCCTGTCTCTCCGCCACCAACCCCTTGACGTCCCTGCCCGTTCGGAACCCCCATGCTGTACCGCCTGCTGTCCAACGTCGCCATCATGGAGCCGGAGGACGGCCTGAAGGAGAAGCTGGCCCTGGCAGAAGCCGAAAGCCGCCCCCTGCGGGTGAAGTTGGGGTTTGATCCTACGGCGGCGGATCTGCATCTGGGGCATGCGGTGGTGTTGCAGAAACTCCGCGATTTCCAGGAATCGGGCCATACGATCGTCGTCATCATCGGCGACTTCACCGCCTCCATCGGGGATCCGACGGGGCGCAACAAGATGCGACCGCCGCTGTCGGCCGACGAGATCGCCGCGAACGCGGAGACGTACCTGGCCCAGCTGGGCCGCGTCGTGGACACCGACCGGATCGAGGTGCGGCGCAACAGCGAGTGGCACGGACGGCTGGACCTGGCGGGCACGATCCGGCTGATGTCTCAGGTCACGGTCGCGCAGATCATGACGCGCGACGACTTCCGCCGCCGGTTCGCCGACGGGCTGCCCATCCACCTGCACGAGCTGCTGTACCCGATCCTGCAGGGCTACGATTCCGTGATGATCGACGCGGACATCGAGCTGGGCGGCACGGACCAGCTGTTCAACAACCTGATGGGCCGCCACCTGCAGGAGGCCGCGGGCAAGCCGGGCCAGGCGGTGATGACGATGCCCCTGCTGGTGGGCCTGGACGGGTCCGACAAGATGTCGAAGTCCAAGAGCAACTATGTCGGCCTGACCGACCCGGCGGAGGAGATGTTCGGCAAGCTGATGTCGATCTCGGACGCGATGCTGCCGAACTACCTGGAGCTGACGACGACGTTCGACGCGAGCGAAATCAAGGGGATGACGGACGCTCTTGAAGCGGGCGAGAACCCGATGGGGATCAAGAAGGCCCTGGCCGCGAACGTGACCGACCGGTTCCACGGTTCCGGCGCGGGCGATGCGGGCCGCGCGCATTTCGAGCGCACCGTGCAGAAGAAGGCGCCGTCGGAGGCGGACCACGTGCCCTTGCCCGTAAACGGCCTGACGGACGGTGCCACGCTGCTGGACCTGTGCGCGGCCGCCCAGCCGGATCAGAGCCGCGGCGCGCTGAAGCGGCTGATCGCGGGCGGCGGCGTGCGGCTGGACGGCGACAAGGCGGACGACCCCAACGCGGCGGTCGACGCCGCGCCGGGCCGCAGGCTGTGGATCGGCAAGCGGGACCGGTTCGTGCTGACCTGATCGGGTCTTGAACCCCGCTGCGGGGAACGGTATCCGCCGCCCGGACGGGTGATTAGCTCAGTGGTAGAGCGCTTCGTTCACATCGAAGATGTCGGGGGTTCAAATCCCTCATCACCCACCATTCCCCCTCCGTTTCCCACGACGACGAATCGCGATGGGCCGCGCGGTTAAGGCCGGGTGAACGCCGACGGCGATTTTCGGCGCGATCAGAAAAATCGGGCGTACACCCCCCGTACACCCCCCGTACACCCCCCGTACATACGCATCGGCATATCGGCACCGCACGTTGCGCCGGGGTTGCGTCGTTAAGACGTTCGGTGCGGGGGTGGTCCGGTAGGGCGCAGGCCGCGTCGCGGGCCGAGGGTCAGGCGGCGCACTCGCGGCCTTCGACTGCGTAGGTCTGCCCCGGCGCGGACAGGATGTAGGGCGATGTGTCAGGCGGATCAGTCGAGCAGAGGCATGCTTGTCGCCAATCCGAAAAGTGGGCCGGACGGATGGATACTCAGACTGTTCGACATCCAAGCCGCCGGACCCGGCGGCCGGTGTAGGAGAGTGACTAGATCTTCAGGTAGACCGCTCTTAGGGGTCCTTGACTGTGAATACGTCTTCTGGCCCGAAGCGGACGTTCTTGGAAGCAGATAATGTCCCACAGCAACGTTCGACGACACGCGAAGCTGTACTGGAGACGCTTCAATGCGGGAAACGAGCTAGGTATTACGGTAGGATCAGGCACCAGCGACTGCATTGGTGAGCCGAACCCACGAAAAGCAGAGGCTAACTGTGTTTTGGAATAGACCTAGACCGGCTTACGGTGATCGGCTTACGGTTTCGGGAGTACCGTTGGAGCATTAGACCCCGACACAACTGGGAAGGATGGGACATGCCATTTCCTGAACCCCCTAATCTCGCCTACGCCACTTCCAGCTTGCGACCCGCGCCGTCCGACCTCGATCCCGCCCTTCGCGACGTGGTAGAATATCGCAAGTCGGGCCTGAGCCTGAATCACATTGTCGGCTGTCCGCTCGACTGCGGCTACTGCGTGCGCCACCTCTTCGGCAACTACGAGATGAAGCGTCCACATCTGGTGATGCCGGACGCAGACGCGGTCGATCGTCTCACGGCCCACCCCTATTTCGTTCGCGACAAGACTCCAATTCAGATCTTTAATAGGGCGACGGACCCTTTCCTGCCGCGCGTAAAGGACCACCTCTTTGCAACCTTACAGCTTCTCGACAGGCAGGGCTTTAAGAATCACGTGCTTGTCATCACCCGGTGGAAGATTATGGAGGCCGACGTTGCCCGCCTTGAGGCTCTCTGCAACCTCAAGGTCACCGTCCTCGTTACGTGGTCGGGCATAACCGATCCCCGCATCGAACCGATCGACAGCGGGGTCGCCTCGGAGACCCTTCGCACGTTGCAATCCTCGAAACGCCGGACGCGTTCGGTGCTCTACTGGCGTCCCATCGTCGCCGGCCTCAACGATGACCGGGCGCGGATCGAACAGGCGCAGCACTTGGCGCAGCTCGCCGATGCCTGCGTCTTCACCGGCTTGTTCCACCGCGAAGAGATCAGGGACTACCTACGGTCCGCCGGTGTGTCGGACCTTTATGACGACGTCGCCCGCAGAAAGATCCTCCCTCAAGACTTAGAGCGCCGCATTCTCGACGGCTTTGGGACCGGTGAGAACGCCATCCCCTTGTTCCGCAAGACCTCCTGTGCGGTCGCGTACGCACACGGGCTGCCGGACTACAACGGTCACTACGGCATTCCGGCAATCTGCGATATCTGCCCCGCCGCGCAGGTGGGCCGGTGCTCGGATGCCCACCGAAATCCATCGCGAACTGAGATCGAGCGATGGATCCACCGCGTCGGGCTGAACCCGGACGGCACCGTCATGGCCTCGGGGCATCTGACCGTGACGGGAAGTACGGAACAGCAGAGATACGCCATCCAGCATGCCACGGGATTCCAGGTTCACGACCGCTCGCATCCCCATCTTGAGGGACGTCATGGCCGCGCGGAGCAAGGCTGGGGAACGTGATACATGGACGAAAGCCTATACATTTGGGCGGTCGACCTCGAAGGCAGCGGGGCGTCTCCGCCCGAGATCGTCGATCTAGCGCTTGTGGAGATTTGCGGCATCGTGCCGACAGGATGCGTCCGGCATTGGCGGGTCCGACCTGATCGATGCATCACGCCGCAGGCCACACGCATCCACCGCCTGACAGATGCAGATGTCGCCGAAGCACCTCCTGTCGAGGCGATACGCTCGGACGTAATGGAGACGCTCGCAGACAGGCCCATTCTTGGGCACAACGTGTCGGTGGACCTCAGGCTTCTCCAACGTGCCTTTCCCGGATGGCACCCGCCGGCCGCATATGACACCCTGCGCATGACCCGGCGCCTCGCTCCGGCGCGCAATCATGGGCTGACCCTATTGATTGATGCGTACGATCTGCACGTTGGGGCTGCGTGTCTGTCGGATGGCGCGTCTCGCCATTCCGCACTCTACGATGCCGCGGCCTGCGCGTTGTTGTTCCAGCACCTAATGGAGCCCATCGCGGTACCTGCACGCAGGGCCGAACTGAACGCCGCTGACGTACTGGACGTTAGGCAGGGCAGGCTTCTATGAGGCGACCGTTCAAAATCGGCGTGGCCGGTACGCATTCGACAGGAAAGACGACGTTCCTCGATGCTTTGGAAGCACGGTTTCAAGTCCTCGGCTGCTCTGCTGCGCGCGTCCATCCAGATGCCCGGGTAGCTCGCTCGATCGGCCTCCCAATCCTGCGCCACCACACCTTCGAGAGCACGGCCTGGATGATGGGCGAGACGATCCGAGCGGAAGCCGCCGCATCGCCAGAACACGATATCATCCTGGTCGATCGCCCGATCCTGGACGCACTGGGGTATCTAATCGCGGCGTTGCGCGTCACTGACCGCCATGTCCAGGCCGATCGCATGGAACGTCTGACGGCGCTCTGCCTGTCGTGGCTGCCCGACTACGACCTGCTTTTCGTGACACATTTGGATCCTACCATTCCTACTGCTTCTGGCCGCGACACGGATGAAGAGTACCGCCGCGAAGTCGACCGAACTATCATCGATCTCGTGAAGACGTATGCCACCGAAGCTCATGTGTTGCGGCATGACAGGGCGGCTGAGGCTTTCGCACTAACGATGGCAGCCTTCGAGCGGCGGTGAGAGATGACGCAGGCAAAGGACGCCGCAGCCCATGCCTTAGATCTAGCCGGTCCCGGTCGGATAGGCATCGGATGCATGGCGCTGACCGGGCTCTACGGCAAAATCGACCCGCGCGATGCTCGAGCCGTAATCAATTCGGCCGTGGACATGGGATTTCGTCTCTTCGACACGGCACCACTCTATACCGATGGAGAGAACGAGCGTCTCTTGGGATGTACCCTTGCAGGTCACAAGCATTGCCTCATCGCAACAAAATTCGGGCTGGAAGCCGGCACCGACGGCACCCTTCGCCCTAACAGCCGCCCGGATGCGATCCGTGTCTCCGTGGATGCATCTCTGCGTCGTCTGAACAGCGAACGGATCGATCTCCTCTTCCAGCACCGACCCGACCCCCAAGTCGACGATGCGGAAGTGGCGGGAATGATTAAGCTCTTGATAGCGGAGGGAAAGGTCGATCGCTTCGGCTTATCTAGATCGGGGGCGTCGCGAGCCGGGGAGGTCGCGCGAAACGTTGCCATTGCATGTGTGCAGAACGCATTCTCCCCGCTATCCGACGATTTGGACGTCGATGAAGCGCCAACATCATTTACCGAACGCGGCATGGCCTTCCTCGCGTACTCGCCACTAGCACGCGGCGCAGTGGTTAGGCCGAGGCGCATCTACGCCGATGACGACTACCGCCAGAGATCGGCCGCAACAGATGAAGCGCCGGAGTTCTCCAAGGCGCGTGATCAGATTGAAGCTCTGGCACAAGAGAACGGTACGTCGCTTGCGGGCGCGGCACTAGCATGGGTGCGGGAGCAGGATGCCGGCATCGTGGCACTGCCTGGCCCAAGAACAGTCGATCACGTTAGCGAACTGACCTCGACCAGTCTGGATACATTTTGAGCGACGATGGCGAGCATCCACGCGGTTAACAAAGCAGAACCGACCGGTTGCGGACACTCCTATTACGGGGACTCAGGAACCTGTTTTGCACCTGCAGCGAAAGTTCGCTTTCCTCCCCTCGAGACCTTTGCAGCCTCCCCAATAATGGTCGCCCATGACTGACTCCGGACCCGTCCCGCAGTTCTTACGTCGCCGCTTCTAGACCTTCGTGGCATCTTGCAGATCGAACCGCGCCATTAACCCTTCGACACTACGCCTCCGATACCTCGTTCGCGGCGTCACCGCGGGACCCTGCCCCGCCTTGAACCCCCCCGGCGGGGACCCTACTCTGCCACCTCCACGACGGTCGCGGCGCGCGCGGTCGTCAGGCGAGAGGGACAGGACATGCGCGACCCAGTCGAGACCTATCAGATGAACCTCGTCCCCATGGTGGTCGAGCAGACCTCCCGCGGGGAGCGGGCCTACGACATCTTCAGCCGTCTTTTGAAGGAGCGGATCATCTTCGTGAACGGCCCCGTCCACGACGGCATGAGCCAGCTGGTCGTGGCCCAGCTTCTGCACCTGGAGGCGGAGAACCCCGACAAGGAGATCGCGATGTACATCAACAGCCCCGGCGGATCGGTGTCCGCGGGCCTGTCGATCTACGACACGATGCAGTACATCAAGCCGAAGGTGTCCACGCTGGTCTGCGGCCTGGCCGCGTCGATGGGGTCGGTCCTGTCGATGGCCGGCGAGAAGGGGATGCGGTTCAGCCTGCCCAACAGCGAGTTCATGGTCCACCAGCCGTCCGCCGGGTTCCAGGGCACGGCGGAGGACATCCTGATCTCCGCCCGCAACATCGAGCGCAACCGCGAGCGGCTGTACAAGCTGTACGTCAAGCACACGGGTCAGGACTTCGAGGTCGTGCAGAAGGCCCTGGACCGCGACAAGTGGATGACGCCGGAGGAGGCGAAGGACTGGGGCCATATCGACGAGATCGTCGAAAGCCGGGAGGAGGCCGCGAAGGCCGCGAACGCGGCGAAGTGACCCGCGGGGGGGCGCGCGGCGGGTCCGCGCGCGCCCCTGCCGGTCCCGGCGGCGTTGGCGCGCGCGCGCGGCGGCCCGGTCCGCGACACATGATTCACCGGCGCGGTTTCGGCATTGTGCCTGTCCTGGCGAGGCCATAGGCTTCCGGCCAGGACAGACGGCGACACGGATGCATGGGCGGGCCCCCGGAACCCCGCCCCCCGCGGCACATGCGGCGCGCGGGATGCAGGCAGGAGGCACGGACATGGCCAATCAGAACGAGGGCGGGGACGCGAAGAACACCCTGTATTGCAGCTTCTGCGGCAAGTCGCAGCACGAGGTGCGCAAGCTGATCGCGGGACCCACCGTGTTCATCTGCGACGAATGCGTCGAATTGTGCATGGACATCATCCGCGAGGAAACGAAGGCCGCCGGCCTGAAGGCGGCGGACGGCACCCCCACCCCGCGCGAGATCTGCCGCGTGCTGGACGATTACGTGATCGGGCAGGCCCACGCCAAGCGCGTGCTGTCCGTGGCGGTCCACAACCATTACAAGCGCCTGGACCATGCGGGGAAGTCCGACATCGAGCTGGCGAAGTCCAACATCATGCTGATCGGCCCCACGGGCTGCGGCAAGACCCTGTTGGCGCAGACGCTGGCGCGGATCCTGGACGTGCCGTTCACGATGGCGGACGCGACCACGCTGACCGAAGCTGGTTACGTGGGCGAGGACGTCGAGAACATCATCCTGAAGCTGTTGCAGGCGTCGGAATACAACGTCGAGCGCGCCCAGCGGGGCATCGTCTACATCGACGAGGTCGACAAGATCACGCGCAAGTCGGACAACCCGTCGATCACCCGCGACGTGTCGGGCGAAGGCGTGCAGCAGGCGCTGTTGAAGATCATGGAGGGGACCGTCGCCTCCGTGCCGCCGCAGGGCGGGCGCAAGCATCCCCAGCAGGAGTTCCTGCAGGTCGACACGACGAACATCCTGTTCGTGTGCGGCGGGGCGTTCGCGGGCCTGGACAAGATCATCGCGCAGCGGGGCAAGGGCTCCTCCATGGGCTTCGGCGCCGACGTGAAGGCGCCCGACGAGAAGGGCGTGGGCGAGCAGTTCAAGGAGCTGGAGCCCGAGGATCTCTTGAAGTTCGGCCTGATCCCCGAATTCGTCGGCCGCCTGCCCGTCATCGCGACGCTGGAGGATCTGGACGCCGACGCGCTGGTCACGATCCTGACGGAGCCGAAGAACGCCCTGGTCAAGCAGTACCAGCGTCTGTTCGAGTTGGAGAGCGTGACGCTGACCTTCACGGACGACGCGCTGACGGCCATCGCGGCGCGCGCCATCGAGCGCAAGACCGGCGCCCGCGGCCTGCGATCGATCATGGAGGACATCCTGCTCGACACGATGTTCGACCTGCCCGGGATGGACACCGTGGAGGAGGTCGTCGTGAACGAGGACGCCGTCCGCCGCGAGGTGAAGCCCCTGCTGATCCACGCCGAGAAGGCGGGCGAGACCGTCAGCGCCTGACGGTCACGGGGCGGCGTCCGTGCCGCCCCCGCCGCGACCGATCAGCGGCAGCCCCCGTTGGCCATGGTGTCGTCTGGCATCTGCGTGTTGCAGGTGTGTGCGCCTTCCAGGTCGGTGCGGGTCAGGACGGCCCCTTCCAGCACCGCGCCCGACAGGTCCGCCCCGGTCAGGGTCACGTCCACCAGGCGGGCGCCCACCAGGCTGGCGCCGCCGAGATCCGCGCCGTCCAGGCGGACGCGTTCCAGCACCGCCCCGTCCAGGCGCGCCAGCGACAGGTTCGCGCCCGTCAGGTCCACGTCGCGCAACGTCCCGCGTGTCAGATCGACCGCGGTGAGCTGCGCGCCCGCATGGCGTGCGTTCTCGATCACGCAGGCGGCGCAATCGCCCAGCCGCTTCATCTCGCCCTGCGCGGCGGCGGGTCCCGGCAGCAGCATCGCCAGGACCAGTATGGGGAACGGGGGTCGGGTCATCGTACGCTCCGATCGATCATGTGCCGGCGACGAGCCAGGCGGTGTAGGCGGCATAACCCGCCAGGAATAGTCCGCCCGCGATCCGGCCGATCCGCTGGCGCGAGATCACCAGCGCGATCAGACCCGCCGCCACCCCGGCCATCACCCAGACGTCCAGGGTGGCGATGCGGTCGGGCACGTCGATCGGCGCGATCAGGGCGGTGAGGCCAAGGATGCCCCCGACATTGCAGATGTTCGACCCGACGACGTTGCCGAAGGCCAAGCCGGGCTGGCGCCGCGACGCGGCCACCACCGACGTCACCAATTCGGGCAGCGACGTGCCCACGGCCACCACGGTCAACCCCACCACCGCCTGGGACAGGCCCCAGAGGGCGGCCAGCTCGATCGCGGCATCGACCGCCACGCGCGCGCCGAGGATCACGGTGGCGATCCCGGCAGCCGTCAGGGCGGCGGCGCGCCACGGACGGACGGCGGGCGTGGTCGGCCCTTCCTCCGCCGGGGCCGTGTCCCGTTCGGCGCGGTAGGCGACCGCGACATAGGCCGCGAGCCCCGCCACCAGGAGCGCGCCCATCCAGCGATTCAACGCGCCACCCAAAACGACCGCCACGCAGGCCCCGGTCGCGAGCGCCAGAGCAAGGCCGTCGCGTGCGAAGCCCGCGCGGGCGACGGCGAGGGGGGCGATGAGCGCCGTCAGACCCAGAATCAGCGCGACGTTCGCGATGTTCGACCCGACCACGTTGCCCACGGCGATGCCGGGGGCACCCGCGAGCGCGGCCTGGAGGCTGGTCACGAGTTCCGGCGCGGAGGTTCCGAAGCCCACGATCGTGAGCCCGATAACCAATGGCGACACGCGGAGGCGTTCGGCCAGGCCCACGGCGCCGCGGACCAGCGCCTCGCCCCCCGCGACGAGCAGGGCAAACCCCAGGAGCAGTTGAAGGACGACCATGATGGACGCGGCCCCGGTGAACGCCTGCCGCGCATGTCGCACGGCCCCGGTCGTCTGTCGGAACAGGTGGGAGGGGCAGGTATGCATTCAAGTGCCCCCCGCCCGCGGCATGCCCATCGGGCGGGCGGGCGCCGATGCGGTTCACCGGGGCGTCCCGATGCCGCTGATCCGGCGGGACCATCCTGCTGGACCCGTGCAACGCCATTGCATAGGATCCGGAATGGCGCGCGGGCATGAGTTCGCGCAGGCCTGCGCCGGTGGGGGTCGGACAGGGGGGCGGGTCTTGGACGCGCCGGAGCGAACCGGGGCGGAGCGATCGTGAAGGACGACATGACCGACATTCGGACGGGTACTCCCCAGGAAGGCTTGGAACTGAACCCGGCCGCCTACGACAGCAGCGACAACGATCGCATCCGCGCCCTGGGGATCGATCCGGCGACCTTGTACGAGCAATCGTTGCAGCAGACGCGCATGGCGATCACCCTGACGGATCCGTTCCAGGACGACACGCCCATCATCTATGCCAACCGTGCCTTCGTCGAGTTGACGGGGTACGATCTGGGTCAGGTGATCGGTCGGAACTGTCGGTTCCTGCAAGGTCCCGACACGGCATCCGAGGCCGTGGACGCGATCCGCGACGCGATCGCCGCGCGTGAGGTCCGGGTCGTGGAGATCCTGAACTACCGCAGCGACGGTACGACGTTCTGGAACGCCCTGCATGTCGGCCCGGTCTTTGACGAGGGCGGCGCGCTGACCCACTATTATGGATCGCAGTGGGACATCACCGACGTCGTGCACGAGCGCGAGCGCTCCGCCCTGCAAGTCCAGGTCGCCGACGAGTTGCAGCATCGGACCGGCAACCTGTTCGCGGTGATCGGATCGATCCTGCGCGCGACCGCGCGCAACGAGACAGACGTCGCGACGGTGGTGGAGAAGATGGAGGGGCGGCTGCGCTCGCTCGACCGGGCGCACCGCATCTCGATCGCGGAAGGCCGCGACCGGGGGGAGCGGTCGGACCTGCACGAACTGGTCTCGACCATCTTGGAACCGTACCGGACGGCCAATTCGAAGCGCATCGTGCTGAGCGGCGAGTTGGTGGGCATCCCGCGCGAGGCGGTGACGCCGATCGGGCTGATCCTGCACGAGCTGGCGACGAACGCGCTGAAGTACGGCGCGTTCAGCCTGCCGGCGGGGTCGGTGTCGGTCGAATGGACGCAGGAGGACGACACCATCGTCCTGCGCTGGACCGAACGGGGCGGGCCTGCCGTCGTCCGGCCGTCGCGCAGCGGAACGGGGTCGCGGATCACCACGGGCGTCCTTCGATCCATCCGGGCGGACCTGCGCCAGGATTGGGCCGCGGAAGGTATGCGCGCGACGTTGCGGATGCCGGCCTCCTGACGGCGGGCCGTGCCCTCGCCCGTCCGCGCTCATGCCCTACCCTCCCCCACATGAAGGACATTCCCGACGACCTGCGCGCGGATCCCGGCGCTGCGCCCCGCGACTTCCCCGCGACCCGTCAGGCGGGCCTGGACCGGCTGGCAGCGTTCGTGCCGCGGGCCGGACGCGATTACGCGGCGAAGCGCAACCATGACCTGCCGGGGCACCCCCATGTCAGCGTCCTGTCGCCCTGGCTGCGCCATCGCGCTGTGACGGAGGCCGAGGTCTGCGCCGCCGTGCTGGAACGATACGCCCCGTCGAGCGCGGAAAAGTTCATCCAGGAGGTGTGCTGGCGGACCTATTTCAAGGGCTGGCTGGAACGGCGGCCATCGATCTGGCTGCAATACCAGGCGGAGTTGAAGCAGGCGCGGAACCGCCTCGCCACGGAGGCGGGCCTGCGGCGAGCGTTCGAGGATGCCTGCCACGGGCGGACGGGGATCGCGCCCTTCGACGCCTGGGCGCGGGAGGTGGTCGAGACGGGGTACATGCACAACCATGCGCGGATGTGGTTCGCCTCCGTTTGGATGCACACGTTGGAGCTGCCTTGGGTGCTGGGGGCGGACTTCTTCCTGCGCCATCTGCTGGACGGGGACCCGGCGTCGAACACCCTGTCCTGGCGTTGGGTCGGCGGACGGCATACGATCGGCAAGACCTATCGCGCGCGGGCGTCGAACATCGCGAAGTTCACGGGCGGGCGGTACGACCCGGAGGATTTGGGACGTCGATTGGGGGGCGAGCCCGTGCCGCCCGACGTGCCGGCCCACGGGGCGCCCGTCGACGTGCCGGACGACGTCGCGTGGGACCGGACCCTGCGCACCGGCCTGTTGCTGCACGAGGACGACCTCCACCCCGCCTATCTGCGCAACCGCGGCCTGCAGCCCGTGGCGGGCGCGGTCTTGATCGCACCGGATGCGCGGTCCCCGTTCGCGGTGTCGCGCGCCGTCGTCGAGTTCACGACGGCGCTGGCGGAGGACGCGGCCGCGCGATGGTCCGAGACGTACCCGATGCGCGGGCCTACGGGCGACGTGGACGCCATCGCGGCCTGGGTCGCGGAGAATGCGTTGGAGCAGGTGGTCGCCCCCTATGCGCCCGTGGGATACCTGCGCGACAGGCTGGACGCCGTCGAACGCGCGATCGACGTCCCCCTGATGCGACCGTTGCGAGACTGGGACGCCGCCGCCTGGCCCTGGACCACGGCGGGCTTCTTCAAGCTGAAATCCAAGATCCCCCGTATCCTGGAAACCATAGGATCCGACACATAACGCGGGCGATCCGCAATCGGCGCTTCCCACCGCGTTCCCGTCCCGCTACGCTTTGCCCTGCGGAAAGGTCCGATCAACGGGCCGCCGCCCGAGCAGGCAGAACGGGACGACAGGCATGATCCGATCCGGCAAGGGGCACGGCCTATCCGTGCGATGGGCGTTGGCATTGCTGGCGGGCACGGCGCTGGCGGGGTGCGGGGCGATGCCCAAGCTGCCCGGCACTGCGCAGGCCACCCGCGGGGACAGCGCGGCGGACGCGGCGATGGTGGAGCGCGACGTCGAGGCGCCGGAGGTCTTCGCCGCCGAGGACGACGCGCTGTGGGACGGCCGCCCGTCGCTGGGCGGCGTGTGGCTGGCCGCCCCCGGCGTCACCAGCCCGGAGCGGATCGTCATCCGCAACCGCGACAACGGCAAGGTGGTGATCGGCGCACTGTTCAAGCGCGAGGCCGCGAATCCGGGCCCCGCCCTGCAATTGTCGTCGGATGCGGCAAAGGCGCTGGGGATCGCCGCCGGGCGGCCCACGGCGATCAGCGCCGTCGCCCTGCGCGAGCGGGAGGTTCCGGCGGTCGAGTTGCCCGCGATCGCGGATGGCGACGATCCGACAGCCGCGCCGATGGCCGACATCGTGGCCACGTCGCTCGACGCGCCGCCGGCGGATGGGCCCGACGCGTCCTTCGAAACGCGCATCGCCGCGGCGGTCGATGCGCCGTCCCAGGCCCCCGCCGCGTCCCTGGCCAAACCCTTCGTCCAGGTGGGCATCTTCAGCGTCCAGGCGAATGCCGGGAACACGGCGGAGGCGTTCCGCCAGGCGGGCCTGACGCCGGACGTCCGCCAGGGCACCAGCAGCGGCAAGCCGTTCTGGCGCGTGCTGATCGGCCCCGCCGCCACGAACGCGGAGCGCGAGGCGACGCTGCAGCGGGCCGTGGATCTCGGGTTCAAGGACGCCTACCCCGTCGGCGGTTGAGGTCCTATATCGCCCGCGGGGACGCCAAGCAGGATGGGGACGCACGCCATGACACGACCGATCATTGCAGCCGCCTTGGCCGTCGCGCTGGCCGCCGGGGCTTCCGCGCAGGAGTTCGCGACGCAGGCCGGCAGCGCCATCGTGGTGGATCACAACACGAGCCAGGTGCTTCTGTCGAAGAACGCGCAGGTTCCCCTGCCGCCCGCGTCGATGTCGAAGCTGATGACGCTGAACATGGCGTTCGAGGCCCTGGAGGACGGGCGCCTGTCGATGGACACCGTGCTGCCCGTGTCGGCGCATGCGGCCAGCTATGGCGGGTCGACGATGTTCCTGGACCCCCGCGACCGGGTCACGGTCGAGGATCTGATCCGCGGCGTCATCGTCCTGTCGGGCAACGACGCGACGGTCGTGCTGGCGGAGGCCCTGTCCCCCGACGGCACGGAGGACGGCTTCGCCGAGTTGATGACCCGGCGCGCGCGCGAGCTGGGCATGGAGAACAGCGTGTTCCGCAACGCCAGCGGCTGGCCCGAGGCGGGGCACGTCATGTCGATGGAGGATTTGGCGATCCTGGCGGAGCGGCTGATCACGGCCTTCCCCGAATACTATCCGATGTTCGCCGAGCAGGAGTTCGCCTTCGACGGACGCTCGCCGGCCAACCGGTTCAACCGCAATCCCCTGCTGGATCTGGGCATCGGCGCGGACGGCCTGAAGACGGGCCACACGATGGAGGCGGGATACGGTCTGGTCGGCAGCGCCGTGCAGGGCGACCGGCGCGTTACCTTCGTCTTGTCCGGCATGGATACCGAAGCCCAGCGGGCCGAGGAGTCGGAGCGGATCGTCAACTGGGCCTTCCGGCAGTTCGCCGAGGCCACGGTCCTGGACGACGCCGCGAGCCCCGTCATGGAGGCGGAGGTCTTCATGGGCGAGCGTCCGACCGTCGCGTTGGTGACCGAGGGTCCCCTGACCGTGCTGCTGCCCGTGGCGGGGCGCCAACCCATCGAGGGGGTCATCGCCTATGACGGCCCCTTGGAGGCGCCGGTCGCCGCGGGCACCCAGGTCGCGACCCTGACCCTGGCCCATCCGGGCATGGAGCCGCGGCAGGTCGCGCTGGTGACCGCGACGGACGTGCCCCGCGCGGGCCCCCTGCGGCGGATCCAGGTGACGGGGATGGCGGTCGCCGGGCAGGTCCTGGGCGAGGCGATGGCGCGCTTCCAGGGCGACGGGTGACGCGGCACCCCTCCGCCTGCTAGGGGCGCGTCCATGTTCATCAGCTTCGAGGGGATCGACGGCTCCGGCAAGTCGACGCAGGCGCGGTTGCTGGCCGACGCGCTGCGCGCGCGGGGCCGGGACGTCGTCCTGACGCGGGAGCCCGGGGGGTCCGCCGGGGGCGAGGACATCCGCGCGCTGGTGCTGAACGGGCCCCCGGACCGTTGGCTGCCGGATACGGAGGCGCTGCTGTTCACCGCCGCGCGCCACGACCACGTCGCGCGCACGATCCGCCCGGCCTTGGCACGCGGTGCCACGGTTGTATGCGACCGCTTCGCCGACTCGACCCGGCTGTACCAGGGCGCGACCCGGGGCGCGCTGCGCCGCTTCGTGGACGCGCTGCACGACCTGGCCATCGGGTTGGAGCCGGACCGGACCTTCGTGATCGATCTGCCGCCGGAGGAGGGGCTTGCGCGCGCGAACGCCCGCGTCGGTTCGGAGGCGCGGTTCGAGGGGTTCGGCCTGGACTTCCAGCGCCGGCTCCATTCCGGGTTCCACGACCTGGCGCGCGAGGCGCCCGACCGCATCCGGCTGATCGACGGGACGGGCGATCCGGACGCCGTCCATGCGCGCGTGTGGAACGCGCTGCCATGACGGACGCGACGGAGCGGCCCGAGCCCGACCGGCAGGGCGACGCCCCCCATCCCCGGCACACCCCGCGCCTGTTCGGACAGGACGCGGCGGAGGCCGCGGTGCTGGCGGCTTGGAACGGCGGGCGCATGCCGCATGGCTGGATGCTGACCGGACCGCGCGGCGTGGGAAAGGCGACGCTGGCCTGGCGCATGGCGCGGTTCCTTGTGACCGACCCGCCCGCGCGGGCGGACGACCTGGACCCCGCCCCCGGCCACCCCGCCCTGCGGCGTCTGGGGGCGCTGTCCCATGCCGGCCTGCTGCTGCTGCGCCGCCCCTGGGACGACAAGGCCGGCCGTCTGCGCACGGAGATCACGGTGGAGGAGGCACGCCGCCTGAACGGGTTCTTCGCATTGTCCGCCGGGGGGCGCCGCGTCGTGATCGTGGACGCGGCCGACGACCTGAACCGCAACGCGGCGAACGCGATCCTGAAGCTGCTGGAGGAGCCGCCGGAGGGCGCGACGATCCTCCTGGTCGCCCACAGACCGGCGGCGATCCTGCCCACCATCCGGTCGCGGTGCCGTTCGCTGGCGCTGCATCCCCTGGACGAGGACGCCATGCGCGCGGCCTTGCGGCAGGCCGGGGCGGACGTCACGCCCGCGGTGCTGCACCTGGCGGAAGGATCGGTCGGGGCGGCCCTGTCGATCGCGGAAGGGGGGGCGTCGACCTACGTCTCGCTGGTGCGATGCCTGGGCGGTCCGATGATGGACCGCGGCGCGGCCCGGACGCTGGCGGACGGCATGACCGGACGGGCGAATGCGGGCAAGCTGGACGTGGCCCTCGACATGGTCCGCCGCCTGGCGCACCGCGCCGCCCGTGCCGCGGTCCTGGGCCCGTCGGAGCCGATCACGGCGCAGGAACCCGACGCCCTGCGCCGCCTGGCCCCCGACCTGGCCGCGGCGCAAGCGTTGATCGATGTCGTGCAGGTCGCGCTGGACCGGGCCGCGCACGCGCAGGCGGTGAACGTGGACCCTTCCGCGATCCTATGGGACGTGCTGGTCGCGCTGGACGGGCACGCCGCGTCCGTCTAGGCCCGCGCGCATGACCGATCTGCGCCTGACCGACAGCCATTGCCACTTGGACTTCCCGCAATTCGAGGGCGAGGTCCCTGCCCTGATCGATCGCGCCGAGGCGGCCGGAGTTCATCGGATGGTGACGATCTGCACCAAGCTGCACCAGGCCCCCCGGGTCCGCGCCCTGGCGGACGCACACGATCCGATCTGGTGGGCGGCGGGCGTGCACCCGATGTCGGTGGCCGACCATCCGCCCGCCACGGTGGCGGATCTGGTCGCGCTGGCCGCCCACCCCAAGATGGTCGGCATCGGCGAAACTGGCCTCGACTACCACTACACGGCCGACAGCGCGGCGGCGCAGCAGGCCAGCCTGCGGGTGCATATCGAAGCGGCGCGGCGGACGGGCCTGCCGCTGATCGTCCACGCGCGCGACGCGGACGAGGACATGGCACGCATCCTGACCGAAGAACACCGCGCAAGCCCTTACGATTGCGTCATGCATTGCTTCAGCTCCGGTCGGGCCCTGGCGGAGGCGGCGTTGGACCTGGGCTTCTACCTGTCCATGTCGGGCATCGCCGCCTTTCCCCGCAGCGAAGACCTGCGCGCGATCTTCGCGGACGCACCGCTCGATCGGATCCTGGTCGAAACGGACAGCCCGTACCTGACCCCCCCGCCCCATCGCGGCAAACGCAACGAGCCGGCGTTCGTGGCGCACACGGCGGCGGCGGGTGCCGAGGCGTTCGGCCTGTCCTTGCCGGACTTCGCCGCCGCCACGGAGGCCAACTTCGCGCGGCTGTTCGCGAAGGCCGCCGCGTGAGGCCTTGCGGCGTCCCTCGCCCGGCTCCATGACGGCATCATGGCGACCTTGCGTTTCACGATCCTGGGCTGCGGTTCCTCCGGCGGGGTGCCGCGGCTGGGCGGGCAATGGGGCGACTGCGACCCCGGGGAGCCGCGCAACCGCCGCCGCCGCTGTTCGATGCTGGTGGAACGGATCGCGGGGGACGGGGTCACGCGGGTCCTGATCGACACCTCGCCCGACATGCGCGAGCAGTTGCTGGAGGCCGGCGTGGGCGTGTTGGACGGGGTGGTCTGGACGCATGCCCATGCCGATCACGTCCATGGTTTGGACGACCTTCGCATGATCGTCTTCAACACCCGGCGGCTGTTGGACGTCTGGGCGGACGAGCCGACCTTCGCCGCCCTGTCGACCCGGTTCGAGTATGCGTTCCGCACCCCGCCCGGGTCGGACTATCCCCCCATCCTGAACCGGCACGAACTGGACGGCGTGGTGGGCATAGACGGGCCGGGCGGGCGGATTCTGGTCAAGCCGATCCCCGTGATCCACGGCAACATCGCGGCCCTGGGGGTCCGCATCGGGGGCCTGTGCTACATGCCCGACGTCAGCGCCATCCCCGACGCGGCGCTGGACGACCTGGCCGGCCTGGACGTCTGGGTCCTGGACGCGTTGCGTCGACGGCCGCATCCGTCGCATTTCAGTCTGGACGACGCCCTGGACTGGATCCGGCGCGTCCGGCCCAGACGCGCGGTGCTGACGAACCTCCATGTCGACCTGGACTACCGTACCCTTGCCGCCGAGCTGCCCGCGGACCACGTCCCGGCCCATGACGGGATGACGATCGAGCTGCCCGCCCCCGCCGCCTGATGCTGGATGTCCTGGCCGTCACGATCCCCGTCTTCCTGCTGATCGGGGCGGGCTACCTCGCCGTGCGGCTGGGGGCCTTCACGCAGGGGCACGTGGACGGGCTGATGGTGTTCACGCAGCGCTTCGCCATCCCCTGTCTGCTGTTCGTCGCCATCGCTCGGATCGACATCGGGGCGAACTTCCAGTGGCGGCTGTTGACGGCGTACTATTCCGGCTCGCTGGTGGTGTTCGCCGGCGGCATCCTGGGGACGCTGTTTTGGTTGCGGCGGGGGGCGGAGGACGCGATCGCGGTGGGCTTCGCCGCCATGTTCGCGAACACGGTGCTGCTGGGCCTGCCGATCAGCGAACGGGCGTTCGGCACGGACAGCCTGGGCCCGAACTATGCGATCGTCGCGCTGCATGCGGGGTTCTGCTATGTCTGCGGAAGCGTCGCGATGGAGGCGGTGCGCGCCGAAGGGTCGGGGATCCTGGGCGGGGCCTGGTCCGTCCTGTCGAAGCTGGCGCGCAACGGGCTGATGATCGGCGTGGCGCTGGGGCTGGCGGTCAACGTGACCGGCCTGCCCGTCCCCGCCATCGTGATGGAGCCGGTGGGGCTGGTCGCGCAGGCCGCCCTGCCCGCCGCCCTGTTCGGCCTGGGCGGTGTCCTGACGCAGTACCGCCCCGAAGGGGACTGGCGGGGCATCGCGCTCTGCGCGGGGTTGGCGCTGCTGATCCACCCCGCGTGGACCTGGGGGATGGGCCGCGCCCTGGGGGTGGAGGACGGGGCGTTCCGTGCGGCGGTGACGACGGCGGCGATGGCACCGGGGGTGAACAGCTATCTGTTCGCGGCGATGAACGGGCGCGCGGTGCGCATCGCGGCGTCCACCGTGCTGATCGGCACGGTGGCGTCGGTCTTCACCGTCAGCCTGTGGTTGCTGGCGCTGGGATAGGCCACGGCACGCGTCCGCGGCCGGCGGGCCGGTTCAGCTGTCCAGCACGCCGCCCCAGGCGTTCGCTCGCAGAAGGATGGTCTTGTCGAGTTCCCAGGACACGAACAGGGGGACGAGGTCGCCATCGCCGGCCACGGGGATCCCGGTGCCGGGACGCATGGGCGGGCGGGCGGAGGTCTGCATCGCGTCGCAGAACGGCTGGGCGCTGATCCAGTCGCGCATGTCCTCCCGCTTGCGGGAGGAGTGGAACGGTCCCCAATCGGCGGCGACGCCGCGCATGCCGCGGCTGACGACATTGTCGCGCGGCACCGTCACGTTCAGGATCCGGACGGCGCACGACATGTTGAGGGCCCCGTCCTTCAACGCCTGCCCCGTGCGGGCCTGGCATCCATAACCCCGCGCCGTGGCGGGCAGGATCTGGACCAGTCCGTACCACAGCCCGCCGCCGCCGACGGCCGCGGGGCGATACGTGCTCTCGTGCTTGGCCAGGGCCGACAGCAGGCCCGCCCAGAACGACTTGCGCTGCCATTCGTCGGCTTCGGCATAGGCCGGGCACCAGGCCTGGATGTCGTCGGGGACGGTGCCGACCAGGTCCTGCCCGTGCCGTTCGAGCGCGCGCATCGCGGCCTTGGTCCAACGGGCGGAGCCGTCGACGTGGTCCCACCGCAGGTCCGGCAGGTCGTTCGTCGCGACCGCGGGGCGCGCCGGCGGGCGGGCCGATTCGCGGGGCGCGCTTGCGCCCAGGTCGGGGAACCGCACGGCGTTCTGCGTGCTCAGCGTCGTGTCCAGGGCCAGCGAAGCGGACGCATCCGCCGACGCCGCATGGGGAAACGCGGCGCAGGCCAGCATCGCCAGCGCGCCCGTCCAGCGCGTCGCCGTGGTCGTTGCGTTCATTCCGAAGTCCCCCAGCGCACGAAAGTCCCGGCTCCCCCTGGAACCGGGTCGGGGCCTAACATCGGGCATGCGGTGAGTCCCACCCCGGGGGGCGCTGGGGCGGCCGGGATGCGCAGGATCCTGCCGAACCTCGCGCCGCCCCGGCCGGCTTGCCCCGAGGGGGCGGCGGGCATAGACGGCGGGGCGTTCGAACCGTCCCGCCCGACCGGAGCCCGCGCCATGCTCGATCAAACGAAGCCCGCCCCGAAGCCCCGCGTGATCGCGGGCGAACGCGACGACTGGGAGCTGGTCATCGGGATGGAGGTGCACGCCCAGATCAGCAGCCGGGCCAAGCTGTTCAGCGGCGCCTCCACCCGCTTCGGCGCGGAGCCCAACAGCAACGTGGCGTTCGTGGACGCCGGCATGCCCGGGATGCTGCCCGTCATCAACGAGCATTGCGTGGCCCAGGCGGTACGCACCGGCCTGGGCCTGAAGGCGGAGATCCACCTCCGTTCGGCCTTCGACCGGAAGAACTACTTCTATCCGGACCTGCCGCAGGGCTATCAGATCAGCCAGCTCTACCACCCCATCGTCGGCGAGGGGGAGGTTCTGGTCGAGCTCGGCGACGGCACCGCGCGGCTGGTCCGGGTCGAGCGGATCCATCTGGAACAGGATGCGGGGAAGTCGATCCACGACATGGATCCGGCCTTGTCCTTCGTGGACCTGAACCGCACCGGCGTCGCCTTGATGGAGATCGTCAGCCGTCCTGACATCCGCGGCCCCGAGGAAGCGGCCGCCTACGTGTCCAAGCTGCGGCAGATCATGCGCTATCTGGGGACCTGCGACGGCAACATGCAGAACGGGAACCTGCGGGCCGACGTCAACGTCAGCGTCTGCCGCCCGGGCCAATACGAACGCTACCGCGAGACGGGCGACTTCGCGCATCTAGGAACGCGGTGCGAGATCAAGAACATGAACTCGTTACGCTTTATCCAGCAGGCCATCGAAGTGGAGGCGCGGCGCCAGATCGCCATCGTCGAAGGCGGCGGCGCGGTGGTGCAGGAAACCCGGCTCTACGATCCCGACCGCGGAGAGACGCGGTCGATGCGATCCAAGGAAGAGGCGCACGACTATCGCTACTTCCCCGATCCCGACCTGCTGCCCCTGGAGATCGAGCAGGCTTGGGTGGACGACATCGCAGCCGGACTGCCGGAGCTGCCGGACCACAAGAAGGACCGCTTCATGCAACAGTTCGGGCTGTCGGACTATGACGCCAGCGTGCTGACCGCCGACACGACGTCCGCCACCTACTTCGAGACCGTGGCCGCCGATTCGGCGAACGGAAAGGCATCCGCGAACTGGGTCATCAACGACCTGTTCGGACGCCTGAAGAAGGACGATCGGGACATCGCGGACAGTCCCGTCCCGGCCGCCCGCCTCGCGGGCATCGTCAAGCTGATCGCGGGCGACGTCATCAGCGGCAAGACGGCGAAGGACGTGTTCGAGATCGTCTATACCCAGGACCGCGACCCGGAGGAGGTCGTGGAAACCGAAGGGCTGCGCCAGGTCACCGACACCGGCGCCATCGAGGCGGCGCTGGACCGGATCATCGCCGACAACCCCGCGCAGGTGGAGAAGGCTAAAGCCAACCCCAAGCTCGCCGGCTGGTTCGTGGGCCAGGTGATGAAGGCCACCGGCGGCAAGGCGAACCCCAAGGCGGTGAACGAGGCGGTGCGGGCGAAGCTGGGGTGAGCCGGGGCGGCGTCTGGACGAGGGTCCGCTGCAGGGATGATACGGTCCGGCATGTCGGCAGGACGATCCAACCGGTTCCAGACGTCCCGGTGGGACTGTTTCGTCCGCGATAAACGATCCACTCAAGACGATCCAGAGTATCTAAAACTCTAAAGTCGCCCAACTGAACCCGCCCGAACCCCATTGACCATAATCACGCCTACCACGAACACATCCTTTCCGATGGCACAGTTGATCCCCTGCGCCGCGTGGCGATGCTGGGGCGGCTATCGGTAGTCTGCCGGTGGGATGGGTTAGAGCCGTTGGCAGAGTGGAGGGGACGGACCTTGACGATCCAATATGGCACGACCTTGGGCCTTGCCTCCGCCCTGGCCGTCCTGCTGTCGGTCACGGTGCTCGCACAGCCTGCCGCCGCGCTCGACTGCGTGCCCTACCGCCACGGCCCGTTGATAGAGCGCGACCTGATGGTCAGTCAGTACCGCGCGCGGGGCATCGAGGAGGACCGCCCCGAGCCGATCCGCTACGACCCTACCTACGAGGCGCAGGGGGCGGCAGCCTTCGGCGGCACGTCGGCGGGGCCGACGGTGGCGGAGGTGTTCGAACTGTCGCTCGCGACGGGGCTGCCGTTCCGAGGCTCGTCGCTGGACGAGGACGAACTGCGGATCATGGTGACGGGTGTAGACCTATATCCACTGGCGGCACGACTTCCACGATCTGCGGGTAAGCCTCCTGCCGACCGCCGCCTCGCTACGGACGTGCACGGCGTCGAGTACTGGGTGTGGGAGGATTACCGCCTCACTGGTCGCGACCTACCGGGCGGCTTCCTCGGTGTCACCTACCCTGGCGCAGATCGTGCTGCTGATGCGCCCGAAGCTTGGGCGCGGTTCGATATGACCGGCGACGTCTCCGAGATCGTCTGGTGCAAAACTGTCGCCGATGTGCCGAACCCGCAATGCGAACTGCATGTAAAGATCGAACCTGTTTTTGCCGAAACCAATTTCGACCGCGATATTCTTGGCCAGCTTCCCCTAATCGTCACGCGTGCGAGAGATTTTACCACTTGCTTACTAGAGGAGCCATCCGATGGCTGACTTGTTAAGGGCATTCGATACTGAAGCTCTTTGGGATTTCCGGGCTCGTGGCCGGGACGGATTGCAGGACTATTACAGATACTTCGAAGACCGCGGCTATGAGTACGGCAGCCTCGCCCTCGGCGTGGTCGAGCAGGACATGGTGTCGAGCCGCGTACCCAATCGAACGTGACGCCTCACCCCTCCGCCACCGCCTTGCCATTCCCATCCCGAACCGCCCGGTTCTCCCGCGCCTTCGCCGCCAATTCCTCCGCCTTCTTCGCCAGCGCCTCCAACCGTTCGATGGACGCCTCCGGCACGACCTCGCGGACGACCTCCACCTCCTTGACCACCTCGACCTCCACCCGTTCCGGGGCGGGGGCGGGCCGGTTGCGGAACTCGTCGAGCTCCTTGGTCTGCTGCGCGAGCCGGCGGTCCATGCCGCGCAGCTCCTCGTCGGCCGATATCGCCCGGTCGGCCAGCATCAGCCCCGCCATCAGCAGCATCCGGTCCGTCGTAAGGCGGGCCCCCGCCGACACCAGCGTCTGCGCTTCCCGGTCCAGCATCTCGGCGGCGGAGGACAGATAGCTCTCCTCCCCGTCCTGGCAGGACACGGTGAAGTTCTTCCCCCCGACTTGCACGGTCATCTCAGGCATCTTCCGACTCCATCAACGGTTCCAGTTCGGCCAGCAGGGCGCGCATCTCGGCCAGGTCCATGGCGCGGGCCGCGCGCAGGGCGTCGATCTCGGCCTGCAGGGACGCGTCCGCCGCGCCGTCGGCACCGTCGCGCAACTGCTGGTTCGACGCGGTCAGCGCCTCCAGGGCGGCGCGCAGGCGTGTCCCCTCCTCCGCGTCGGCGGCGACGGGGGGGCGGGCCATGTCGGCGGCGACGCGGTCGCGGGCCTCCTCCACCTCGCGCTGATGGCCCTCGACCTCCGCCTCCAGGGCTTCGATCCGGGCGCGTGCGCCTTCCAGGTCGTCGCGGGCCCGGGACAGGTCGGCCCGCGCCGCGTCGAGCTGCGGGGTCAGATCCTCCGGCGGTGGACCGTCCAACGCGTCCGCCGTGGCGCTGAGCGCCGCTTCGAGCCGGGCGAGCGATTGCTCCATCTCCGACGGTTCGGCCATTGCTCGATCCTTCCGTCTTCCTTTGCAGGCAAGGGACATCAAAGGTCCGGAGAGGTCAACGCCTCCGCCTTGCGCGCGCGTCCTGGGCTGTTAAGCCGGTGGCCGATCTACGACAAGAGGACGTCTCGATGCTGGACCAGACCCCCGACCTGGAAGCCCTCCGCCGCGCCGATCCGTCCCATTGGCGCCGTGCCGCCGCGATCCGGACACTGACCCTGGACGCGGTGGCCGCGGCCAATTCGGGGCATTCCGGCATGCCCCTCGGCATGGCCGACGTCGCGACCGTCCTGTTCGAGAAGCACCTGACGTTCGACGCCGCCGCCCCCGACTGGCCCGATCGGGACCGTTTCGTCCTGTCGACGGGGCACGGGTCCATGCTGCTGTATTCGCTGCTGTATCTGACCGGCTACCCCGAGATGACGTTGGACCAGATCCGCCGCTTCCGGCAGCTGGGATCCATCACCGCGGGCCACCCCGAATACGGCCACGCCCCGGGGATCGAGGTCACGACCGGCCCCCTGGGCCAGGGTCTGGCGACCGCCGTGGGCCTCGCCATCGCGGAGGAACGACAGCGGGCGCGGTGGGGCCGCAAGATCGTCGACCACCGGACCTTCGTGATCGCGGGCGACGGATGCCTGATGGAAGGGGTGTCGCACGAGGCCGTCGCCCTGGCCGGCAAGCTGGCGCTGTCGCATCTGGTCGTGTTGTTCGACGACAACGGAATCACCATCGACGGCAAGGTCAGCCTGGCGGACACGACCGATCAGTTGGCGCGGTTCCGCGCATGCGGCTGGGACGTGGCCGAGGTGGACGGCCACGACCCGGCCGCCGTCGACGCCGCCTTGGAGGCGACGAAGGGCGCGACCCGGCCGACGATGATCGCCTGCAAGACCCAGATCGCCCTGGGCTCCACCCTGGCGGGGACGGGCAAGGGCCACGGCGCGATCACGGATGCCGGCGACATCGCGGCCGCCAAGAAGGGCTATGCCTGGGACGCCGCCGACTTCGAGATCCGCGACGACCTGAAGGCGGAGTGGGAGGAGATCGGCCGCCGCGGCGCGCCCGTCCGGGCCGAATGGCAGGCCCGGTTCGACGCCCTGTCGCAGTCCAAGCGGACGGAGTTCGAGCGCGCGCTGTCGGGCGAGGCGCCGCGCAAGCTGTCGGCGACGATCAAGGCGCTGAAGCGCCAAATCTCCGAAGGCGCGCCCAAGATGGCGACCCGCAAGTCGTCGGAAACGGTGCTGGAGGTCGTGAACCCCATCATGCCGGAAACGATGGGCGGGTCCGCCGACCTGACGGGGTCGAACAACACGCTGACGTCGGATCTGGGCATCTTCTCGCCCGAGGACCGGTCGGGCCGGTACATCCATTTCGGCATCCGCGAGCACGGCATGGCGGCCGCCATGAACGGGATGGCGCTGCACGGGGGCATCCGGTCCTATGGTGGGACGTTCCTGTGCTTCGCCGACTATGCCCGCCCCGCGATGCGGCTGTCCGCGCTGATGGGCGTGCCAACGACCTATGTGATGACGCATGACAGCATCGGCCTGGGCGAGGACGGGCCGACCCACCAGCCGGTGGAACACCTCGCCATGCTGCGGGCGACGCCCAACCTGAACGTGTTCCGCCCCTGCGACACGGTCGAGACGGCGGAGGCGTGGGAGCTGGCGCTGACGTCCCGGTCGACACCGTCCGTCCTGTCGCTGACCCGCCAGGGCCTGCCGACGCTGCGGACCGAGCACAAGTCCAAGAACATGGTGGCCCAGGGCGCATACGTGCTGGCGGAGGCCGAGGGGCGGCGCATGGCGATCCTGATGGCCACGGGCTCCGAGGTCGAGATCGCGATGGAGGCCCGCGCCCTGCTGCACGAGGACGGGATCGGCACGCGGGTCGTGTCCATGCCCTGCTGGGAACTGTTCGAGGCGCAGGAGGAGGCCTATCGCCGCCGCATCCTGCCGGCGGGCCCCGTCCGCGTGGCGGTGGAGGCGGCGGCCCGCATAGGCTGGGACCGCTGGCTGTGCGGCGAACGCGGTCGCGCCAACCGCGCGGCCTTCGTCGGCATGGACGGCTTCGGCGCGTCGGCCCCGGGGGACGTCCTGTACGATCATTTCGGGATCACGGCCGATGCCGTGGCCCAGGCCGTGCGCGACATGGTCTGACCGTGTCCCTGTTCCACCCGCCTGCCCCCGACTGGCATTTGGCGGAGGTCAACGTCGCCCGCCTGAAGGCCCCGATCGGCAGCCCGGTCGTGGCGCCCTTTGCCGACGCGCTGGACCGGATCAACGGCATCGCGGACCGGGTGGACGGCTTCGTGTGGCGGCACGTCGATGCCAGCGGGAACGCGACGGACACCCAGGTCGCGGACGATCCGCGGGTCATCTACAACGCATCCACCTGGCGCGACGGCGCGGCGTTCGAGACGTTCGTCTGGGGCACGCTGCACGCGCGGTTCTACGAACGCCGGGCGGAATGGTTCGACGCGCTGGGGTCGATGCACTTCGCGATGTGGTGGGTCCCGCCGGGCCACCGTCCGGACGTGGCGGAGGCGATGGAGGCGCTGCGGTCCCTGGACCGCCACGGTCCGACGTCACGCGGCTTCGGCTGGGCGGGCCTACCCGAGGCCGTGCGCTGGCGACAGGGGCGCTGCGTGCCCGAACCGGCCTGATCGGCGCCTAACCCGGGTCGTTCAACCGCCATCCCGCCGCCTGCGCCCGCACCCAGCGCCACGAATCGCGACACATCGCGTCCAGGTCCAGTTCCGCCCGGAAGCCTAAGACCTCGGCGGCGCGCGACGGGTCCGCGTCCAGGCGGGGCACGTCGCCGGGACGGCGCGGGGCGATGCGGTACGGCAGCTCGCGTCCCACCGCCGCCCCGTAGGCCGCGTGCATCGCCAGGACCGATGTCGGCACCCCCGTCCCGATGTTCAACACATGGGGGCGCCCGCCCAGCAGCGCCTCCACCGACAGGACGTGGGCGCGGGCCAGGTCCATCACGTGGATGTAGTCGCGCAGGCAGGTCCCGTCCGGCGTGTCGTAATCGTCGCCGAACACCGACAGCTCCGGCAGCTCGCCCATCGCGACCTTCGCCATGAACGGCATCAGGTTGTCGGGGACGCCCTTCGGATCCTCGCCGATCAGCCCGCTGGGATGCGCCCCCACCGGGTTGAAGTAGCGCAGGATCCCAACGACGAACGGGTCCGCGTCCGCCGCCTGCTGCAGGATCCGCTCGCAGGTCAGCTTCGTGAACGCATAGGGGTTGGTATAGGACAGCGGCGCCGTTTCGGGGATGGGGAAGCGGTCGGGCGCGCCATAGACCGTGGCCGTGCTGGAGAAGACGATCCGCCAGACCCCCGCGGCCTTAGCTGCCTGCGCCAGCTCGATCAGCCCCGTGACGTTGGTCTGGAAGTAATCCAGCGGGATCGCCGTGCTTTCCCCCACCGCCTTGCGGGCCGCGAAGTGGATCACCGCGTCGATCGCGTGGTCCGCGAAGGTCCGGTCCAGGATCGCGCGGTCCAGCACCGATCCTTCCACCACGTCCGGGCGCACGCCCGCGATGCGGTCCAGCCGGTCGATCACGCCCGGGTCGGCGTTCGAGAAATCGTCGAGGATCACCGCCCGGTGCCCCGCCGCGACCAGCGCCGTATAGGTGTGCGAGCCGATGTATCCGGCCCCGCCGGTCAGGAGTATCCGTGCCATGGCCGCACCGTTACCGCCTCTGCGGCACGGGGGGAACAGCCGCGGCCCGATCGGGGGGACGCCTTTCGTATCGCAGGCCGATGGACTACGTTTGTTCCATCCACAGGGAGTCCGCCGTCCATGCCCGAAGACCTGCCGAACCGCCCCGCCCCCGCCTACGACGCGTCCAGCATCGAGGTGCTGGAGGGGTTGGAGCCGGTGCGCAAGCGGCCCGGCATGTATATCGGCGGCACCGACGAGCGCGCGCTGCACCACATGGTGGCCGAGATCCTGGACAACGCGATGGACGAGGCCGTGGCCGGCCACGCCAACCGCATCGAGGTGGAGCTTCACGCCGACGGGGCCTGCACGATCCGCGACAACGGGCGCGGCATCCCCATCGACCCGCACCCCAAGTTCCCAGGCAAGTCCGCGTTGGAGGTGATCCTGTGCACGCTGCACGCGGGGGGCAAGTTCTCCGGCGATGCGTACCAGACGTCGGGCGGCCTGCACGGCGTCGGCGCGTCGGTGGTCAACGCCCTGTCCGATTCGATGGTGGTGCAGGTCGCCCGCGACCGCGCGGTGTTCGAGCAGCGGTTCAGCCGCGGCGTCCCCCAGGGCCCGGTGGAGAAGGTCGGCGCCGCCCCCAACCGGCGCGGCACGACCGTCACCTTCCACCCGGACGCGGAGATCTTCGGCAAGCACGCCCTGCGCCCCGCCCGCCTGCTGGGGATGGCGCGGTCCAAGGCGTACCTGTTCAGCGGGGTGGAGATCCGCTGGAAGTCCGCGGTCGACGACGGCACCACGCCGGTGGAGGCGCGGTTCCACTTCCCCGGCGGCCTGTCCGACTACTTGTCCGAGACGCTGGGCGGGGCCGTCACCTATGCCGACGCGGCCTTCGCCGGCACGGTCGACTTCGGGGAACGGTTCGGCGTGCCGGGCAAGGTCGAATGGGCCGTGAACTGGACGCCCGTGCGCGACGGGTTCACGCAATCCTACTGCAACACGGTCCCCACGCCCGAAGGCGGCACGCACGAGGGCGGCTTCTGGTCGGCGATCCTCAAGGGGATCAAGGCCTATGGCGAACTTGCGAACAACCGCAAGGCGGCGCAGATCACGCGCGACGACCTGCTTACGGGCGGTTGCGCGCTGGTGTCCTGCTTCATCCGCGAACCCGAATTCGTGGGCCAGACCAAGGACCGCCTGGCCACGGTGGAGGCCGCCAAGCTGGTCGAGCAATCCGTCCGCGACCGGTTCGACACCTGGCTGGCGCAGGACACGAAGGCGGCCGGAGCGATCCTCGACTTCCTCGTCCTGCGGGCGGAGGAACGCCTGCGTCGGCGGCAGGAGAAGGAGACCCAGCGCAAGTCCGCCACCAAGCGCCTGCGCCTGCCCGGCAAGCTGGTCGACTGCACCGCCACCAGCCGCGACGGGACGGAGCTGTTCATCGTCGAAGGCGACAGCGCGGGCGGATCCGCCAAGATGGCCCGCGACCGGCGCACCCAGGCCCTGCTGCCCCTGCGCGGCAAGATCCTGAACGTCCTGGGCGCCGCGTCCTCAAAGCTGGGCGCGAACGCCGAGATCGCGGACCTGTCCCAGGCGCTGGGCGTGGGCCTGGGCACGAAGTTCGACCTGACCGACCTGCGCTACGACAAGGTCATCATCATGACCGACGCCGACGTGGACGGCGCGCACATCGCGTCGCTCCTGATGACGTTCTTCTTCAGCCAGATGCGCCCCATGATCGACGCCGGCCACCTCTACCTCGCCTGCCCCCCCCTGTTCCGCCTGACCCAGGGGGCCAAGCGCGTGTACTGTCTAGACGAGGCGGAGCGGGAGGCCTGGATGGCCAAGGGCTTGGGCGGCAAGGGCAAGATCGACGTCAGCCGCTTCAAGGGCCTGGGCGAGATGGACGCCAAGGACCTGAAGGACACCACGATGGACCCAGCATCCCGCAAGCTGATCCGCGTGACGGTGGATGAGGACCTGCCGGGGGAAACGGGGGATTTGGTGGAGCGGCTGATGGGGAAGAAACCGGAGTTGCGGTTCGAGTATATCAGCGAGAATGCGCGGTTTGCGGAGGAGTTGGATGTCTAAAGATGTCCCCCGTTAAAGTGTCTTTAGCCCGTCTTCGCCTGCACGAAGCATATACGACAATGCGGCTTCTGTTTCCTCATGGAAGCAATTGGGTGGGGGCCTATGAGAGTGTAGCTAGAAACAAGGCAAGGGCACTCCGTCAGCTCGTGAAGAGTTGGTCCCTAATGCTATTTCTCTTCCTTCTAATGAACTCGTTGCGCGAAGGCTCTAATATCTCTCTAACGATCGGCGACATTACCGCGTCAATTCCACTCCCTTATATACTAGCGATATCCGCGGTAATCTATTTTCTCTCATTTATCGCCTTCATTCAATATTGGCTTCTTAATTCCCTTCAAAGCCAGTATGCTCAACAAGTCAAAATTCATGGATTTAATCATGTGCTTTATCCAGCTCTTACGCGAGATGAGGAAGATCTATCGTTGGGCCTCCCGCCAGGGTTGAATTTGTTTCTCAAGGAAAGGTATCCCTTCTCGAAGATCGCCGAAACCATCGTTGCTATAGTGTTCTGCGTCCTCGTCGTACCACTAGTTGCGTTTTCATTCTTCCTAATAGGCACATCCATCGACCTGACGCTTAATCATACCTTGAGCTTCGTCGAAGGTCTTTCAGTTCTTCTTGCCGTCGCCGTGGTGGTCCTCATACCATTGTACTTATGCATCTATTTCGTACCCATGCCTCATGAGAAGAACACAGAGTGGATTAGATGGATATTCTTATACGACAAGTATTCTCGTTGGCACCCCCAGGTTGAGAAGTGGGTCCAGAACGATGGCGTATTCCGAAAGGTGCGATAGTGTTAACGGGGGTTAGCTGTCACACTGTAATTGCAGCATCTGTAGCATGCGTAGAGTGCGTGAAGCCCACCATTGCAAGAACTATAAGTGACACGAAGCGGTGGGTTGCACCCACCCTACAATCCCTCGGGCGACAACCGGCCCGCGCGGATGTCGCGGTGAATGGACGAGTGGGGCCAATCGACGGCGCGGGTGGTAAAGCCGTGTTTGACGGGGTTGGTCAGAACGTATCGAACGGTGGCGGTGTATTCCGCTTCGTTCCGGATGCACCGTTCCCAGAAGCGGCGTTGCCAGATACCGGCTTCCCCCCGGGCGGCCTTGCTGCCAGTGCGGTCGCGGGTCTGGCCCAACGCGACGGTGAAGTTGCGTTTGATGAGTCGCCAGCGATTCGAGTAATCTCCGTCGTCATCCGACATCGTCCAAACGGCGTGCAGGTGGTTGGGCAGCACGACGATGGCATCGGTACGGAACGGGTGCGCTCGTCGGACGGCATCGTAAGCTGCACGCAGCAGATCGATCCGCTCCACCAGCAATCGACTGTCGGCCTGGGCCAAGTTGACGGTGAAGAAGAACGTCCCACCGGGCAGTCGGGTGCGGATGTAGTTGGCCATGAAAGTGACATGCCGCACGCAGGTTAACGGACCGTAGGGTGGGTGGAACCCACCATTGCCCGAACGCCCAATGACGCGAAGCGGTGGGTTGCACCCACCCTACGGCAGCGAACGGCTCACACGGACGCCGCAACCGGGGGACCCGCCTGGCCGGCGCGAATCGCGAATCCGTCCGACGCCCCGCAGACGCGCAGCAGACACAAGCCAGACCCGCCCCCACCCCGCCGCGCGGGACCCCGTTCGGGACGCCCCATGCCCCCGGACCCCAACCCCCGTTGAGGATCCCGGCCCCTTGCCCCGACCCCGCGCTCCCGGTCAGACTGTTCCCACGGACACGCACGACGCCGCCCCAGGCCGGAGAAGACATCGCCGCATCGCAGCGAAGCGCGGGCCATCCTGGCACGCCCAGCCCACCCCTCCGCCCGTCATTGCCGGGCTCGACCCGGCAATCCACCCTCCACCCGTCCCGAACGCCGCGGGGGTGGATCGTCGCGCCGCTCCCGACCATGACGGCGCTTGGGGCAGCGCAGGGCGTCACCCGCGCACCTCACCCTCCAAGCCCATCCCGATCCACCGTCGACTCCCCGCCCCCCGTGTTCTACCTCTGTCCCACGCCACGCAAGGAATCGCGTTGACCCATCAGGCCACCACCGACCTCCGCGACTTCCTGGCCGGGCAACGCTTCCAGACCGTGATGGCGGACCCCCCGTGGCGGTTCACGAACCGCACGGGCAAGGTCGCGCCCGAACACAAGCGTCTGGCCCGCTATCCGACGATGGAGCTGGACGACATCTGCGCCCTGCCGGTCGCCGACCACGTGACGGAACCGGCGCATTGCTACATGTGGGTGCCCAACGCGCTGCTGCCCGACGGGCTGCGGGTGCTGGACGCCTGGGGCTTCGCGTACAAGTCCAACATCGTCTGGCACAAGATCCGCAAGGACGGCGAATCGGACGGGCGCGGGGTGGGCTTCTACTTCCGCAACGTGACGGAGCTGCTGCTGTTCGGCGTGCGGGGCAAGAACGCCCGCACCCTGGCACCCGGACGGCGGCAGGTGAACCTGATCGCCAGCCGCAAGCGCGAACATTCCCGCAAGCCGGACGAGCAGTACGAGGTGATCGAATCCTGCTCCCCCGGCCCGTACCTCGAGCTGTTCGGACGCGGGCGGCGCGACGGCTGGACCGTCTGGGGCAACCAGGCGGACGACGACTACCGGCCCGATTGGGCGACCTACAAGCACAACTCCGCCCACGCCGCGGAATGAACGGGACCCAGCCCGGCCTGTTCGACGCCGACGTCAGCGCGGGCGACGTGGCGGACGCGGCGGCCCTTGTGGACCGTCACGTGCCCGCCGACATCCGCGCCCGGTTCGAGGTGTTCAGCTATCGCAACGCCGCCACGATCCTGGCGGGCAGCTTCCCGGACCAGTACGCGCAGGTGCTGGACGCCCTGCGCCGGTTCCGGATCACCAAGACGATGATCCGCAGCCCCGGCGGCAGCAAGGGACCGATCGCCAAGTACGTGGACACCCTGTTCGGCCCCGACTGGCAGGAAACGCGCGTCGCCGCCGACTTGAACGTGCGCCTGCATTCCGCCCGCGACGGCCGCGTCCTGGCGCGCTACGATCGCATGGGGTTCCTGGACGGGCACCGCATCGACTTCGTCCACGGGCGGGTCGCGCTGGACCTGGAATGGAACAGCAAGGACCAGACCTACGACCGCGACCTGGCCGCGTTCGGCGCGTTCTATGCCTCCGGCGCGGTGGACGTCGGCATCATCCTGACGCGGGGCGCGTCGCTCGACGCGCGCTATCTGCGTTCGCTCGGGCGCGTCCTGAACGACGACGGGACAGAAGGCGCGACCCCCGTGGCGGCCAAGTTCGGCGCCTCCACCACCTGGATGGGCAAGCTCCTGTACCGCCTGGACGCGGGCCGCAACGGCGGCTGCCCCGTACTGGCCTTGGGCATCACGCCCGCCTGCGTCGCGGACAGCTGATCGCGCCACGGGGTCGCGGGCGCACGGCAGGGTCGCGTGTTTCGCTGGCCCCCCGCATCCGATCTGCTACGCTTCCGCCATGCCCCCGTTCCTCCACCGCCTCGCCCTCCTCCTTTGCCTGACGACGCCCGCCGCGGCGCAGGACACGGACCTGGAACTGGTTCTGCTGGCCGACGCGTCCGGCTCCATCAGCCAGGCGGAGTTGATGTTCCAGCGCCTCAGCTATGCCAAGGCGATCACCGATCCCCGCGTGCTGGGGGCCATCGCGGAGACGGCCTATGGCTCCATCGCCGTGACATACGTCGAATGGGCGACCGGACAGGGTGTGGTCGTGCCCTGGACCCGCATCGCGACGGAGGATCAGGCCCGGGCCTTCGCCGCCGCCCTGACCGACGGGGGGCCGCGCGGATCGAACGGGCGGAACGCCATCGGGTCGGCCCTGCTGTTCGGACGGGACCTGATCGACGGGAACGACATCGAAGGGTGGCGGAAGGTCATCGACTTCTCCGGCGACACGGACGGGAACACCTATGGCCCGCCGATCGAGCAGGCCCGCGACGCGGTCGTGGCGGACGGCATCACGATCAACGCGCTGGCCGTCACGGCGGAAGGCGCGCGCGCCGACCTGCCGGACGTCTACGAACGGCGGATCATCGGCGGGAACGGCGCCTTCGTGGTGGAGGCCGCGACGCGGGACACGTTCGTCGACGCCATCCGCCGCAAGCTGATCCTGGAGATCGCGGGCAGGATGCCGCCCCGGCGCGTGGCGCGCGCGGACTGAAGGGGGCGGCCGCGATGCGATCCGCCTGGCTGGCGTTGGCATCCCTCGCCGTGCTGTCGGCCTGCGGCGGCCGCCCCCTGACGGAGGCGGAGGTCGCGTTCCTGGCCCCCCTGCACGGCGACACGCTGGACGTGGACGCGGTGCGCATCACCGCCACCCCGGCCGTGTCGATCTTCCCCATCACCTACGACGCGCGGCCCCGCGTCACCTGCCGCGAACGCATCGGCCCGCCGCTGACGGGACGCATCACCGCGCGCACGGGCGGGATCGTGGTGTTCCAGCGCCTGTTCGCGGCCCCCGTCATCGCGCCCCCCGACTTCGTGGCGGGCGAGCCGCTGGACCTGGCCCTGGCGATGTTCTTCGCGCACGAGATGACGCATGTCTGGCAATGGCAGAACCGCGCGCTGACGGGCTATCACCCGCTCAAGGCGTTGGGCGAGCAGGTGTTCACCGACGACCCCTATCTGTTCGTCAGTGAGGACGCGGCCCCCTTCCTGGCCCGCGGATACGAGGAACAGGCCTCCCTGGTGGAGGAATACCTTTGCTGCGCCACGCTCGACAGCGACGGCGAACGGACGGCCCGCCTGTTCGACCTGCTGTCCCCCGTCCTGCCCGTGGCCCCGCCGGACGCGTTCCCCCGCATCGTCACCGTGCCCTGGGCCGCCGACCTGCCCGGCATCTGCGCCTAGGCCACGCCGGCGTACCGGGCCGCCGTCAAACCGAACAGGACGCCCGCGGCGGCGAAGGCCAAGCGCATCATCCTGAACTTCGCGTGTATCACGCGCGACAGGCCGACGTTGGAGCGTGCGGCGGATCCGACCAGATCCGCCGTCTCGGCCCCCGTGGCCCAGGCCGCGAAGTCGTCGCCACGCGCCCGCATCGCCAGCCAGGACCACCGCTCCCCCTCCGCGATCCGGGCCCGGCCGCGCTTGCCGGGGTAGCGGGGGAAGACGGTCGCCAACGCGAAGACCAGTGCCGCGGCCAGCGCGACCGCATAGGCGATGCCGAACGGCTCCGCCTGCGTGACTCCGATCAGCATGTCCGGCTCGCGCGTGACGACGAGCCCCATCACCGCCAGCAAGGCGCCCGCCTTCGCGTCGGCGAACTGGACCTGCGCGATCAACGCGCGGTTCTGCTGCGTCAGATAGCTCATCCGGAGGAGTGATACGTGATTCAGATCGACGTGATCGTCGTCCGGCCGTCCGATCGTATCGTCCATGTCGCCCGCCCCCGTCGTCGTACGATTGTCGCAGAGACGCGCGTTCGAGGGGTACGGGTCAACCCTGCGCCGCCAAATCCTCCAATTGCAGCCATTCGTCCTCCGCCGCCGTCAGCGCGGCCTGACGCTCCGCCAGCATGTCCGTGGCCTTGCGGAACTTCGCAGGCTGGGTCGCGAACAGGTCCGCGTCGGACAGCAGCTCCGCCAGCTTCGCGATCTCCGCCTCCAGCCGCGCGATCTCGTCCGGCAGGGCCTTCAGCCGATGGGCTTGCGTGAAGGACAGGGCCGGTTGGACGGGGTCGGCGGCAGGCTTCACCCCGGCCTTCGCGGCCTTGCGCCTGGATGCCAGTCCGGCTTGCTCCGCCGCGTCCGGACGCTGCATCGCATAGTCCGTCCAGCCGCCTGCGAACACGCCCCACCGCCCCCCGCCCAGGGGCGCCACGGTCAGGGTGGCCACGCGGTCCAGAAAGTCCCGGTCGTGGCTGACCAGCAGGACCGTGCCATCGAAGCCGTCCAGAACCTCCTGCAGCAGGTCGAGCGTCTCGACGTCCAGGTCGTTCGTGGGTTCGTCCAGGACCAGCAGGTTGGACGGCATCGCCATGATGCGCGCCAACAGCAGGCGCGCCTTCTCACCCCCCGACAGGGACCGGACGGGCGCCTTCAGGCGCCGGTCGTCGAATAGGAAGTCCTTCAGATAGCCGGCGACGTGCCGCGGCGTGCCCCGGACCATCACCTGATCGGACGCGCCGCTGACCCCCAGTTGCGGATCCAGCGTCAGCGTGTCCCACAAGGTCGCGTCGGGCTCCAACTGCGCGCGGGCCTGGTCGAAGACCGCGAGCTCCAGGTTCTTGCCCAACTGGACGGTGCCTTCGTCGGGGTCGTCCTGCCCGATCAGCAGGTTCACCAGCGTCGTCTTGCCCGCCCCGTTCGGCCCGACGAAGGCGACGCGGTCGCCCTTGGCCACCCGCAGGTCGAAGTCGCGGACGATCGTGGCCTCGCCGAACGCCTTCGCCACCCCCTTGGCCTCGATCACGCGTTTGCCCGATTGCGGGGCCGCGTCCAGTTCCATCGCCGCCGTGCCCTGGCGTCGGACCTGCCCGTCGCGTTGGGCCCGCAACTTCCCCAGCGCGCGGACCCGGCCCTGGTTCCGCTTGCGCCGGGCGCTGATCCCTTCGACCGCCCAGCGCGCTTCGGCCGCGATCTTGCGGTCCAGCTTGTGACGCGCGGCATCCTCCTCCGCCCAGACGGTGTCGCGCCACCCCTCGAACGCGTCGAACCCTTTGTCCTGGCGCCGGACGGCGCCGCGATCGATCCACAGCGTTGCGCGGGTCAAGGCGCGTAGGAAGGCCCTGTCGTGGGAGATCAGGACATAGGCCGCCTGCGTCTGCGCCAACTCCGCCTCCAGCCAGGCGATGGCTTCGATGTCCAGGTGGTTCGTCGGCTCGTCCAGAAGCATCAGCCCCGGCGCTTCGGCCAGCAGGCGCGCCAACGCCGCGCGCCGCCGCTCCCCCCCCGAGGCCCGCCCCGGATCCCGGTCGAGCGACAGCTTCAGCCCCTCCGCCGCGGCCTCGATCCGCCATGCGTCCTCCGGCGCCAGGGTCGCGGCCGCGTAATCACCCAGCGTCGCGAACCCCTCCATCGTCGGGTCCTGCTCCATGTAGCCGACGGTCGTCCCCGGCCCCAGCACGCGGTCCCCGCGGTCGGGCTCGACCAGTCCGGCCATGACCTTCAGCAGCGTGGACTTCCCCGATCCGTTCCGCCCGACCAGTGCGATGCGATCGCCCGGCTGCACCACCAAGGACAGGTCGGCGAAGACAGGCTCGCCCCCGAAGGTCAGGGAGATATCGGATAGTTGCAGCAAGGGGGCGCGGGCCATGGCCGCCGCGTATCCGCCCCGTCAGCCGACCGCAACCGGGGACGCGAGGGCGGACAATCGGCGCGTGGGGATGTCGGCCAGCGGCAGCATGGTGCATACGTGGACGGTCCCCAGGTCGCGATCGACGATTGCGTGATCCGACACGACGGCCCCGAGCGACAGGTACAGCCGCAGGAGGTCCGACAAATCCCGGCGCGTCCCTGCGGGGCCGAGCGGCACCGTCTCCGCCCCGGATCGCCGGCCCGGGCTCCAGGGTCCCACGTGCCGGCGCAGCGCGCCCAGCCGGGGCGCCCCCTGCAACGGCATCGACGTACACCCCATCAGAAGATCCGCACCACCCTCGCGTGCCGCATCCACGACGACCGACAGGACCATGCGCGCGACGTCGGGCCCGAAGCCGGCCTGCAGGGCGACGCGCCCGATCTCCCACGGGGCGGCGTATCGGGCGAGGACGGGGCGCAGATCATAGGTCAGGCCGGCATAGCTGGCCCGCCGCGGATCCAGCAGCCGGGCATAGGCGACCGTCCCCATTCCTTCCACGGTCAGGTGGGCGGCGTCCGCGTCGAATCGATCGCGGTCGTCCGCACCGCCCCGGAACGCCGCCGCCCGGAACGCCATCGCCCCCCCCAGGTCCGGTCCATCGGACCGGATGCGCACGCGCCACCGTCCGATCCGACGGTCCGTCCCGATGCCTTGCCGCCCCATGGTGCCCCCCCTACCTGTGCCGGGCCACACCGGGCCATCGAGGAGAGGGCAGAGAATGGAGAAGGTCGTCAAGTCGGAGGACGAGTGGCGCGCGCAGTTGCCGCCGGAGGCGTTCAAGGTCCTGCGCAAGCACGGAACCGAACGGGCCGGCACGCACGAGGATTTCCCGAAGGAACCCGGCACCTATGTCTGTGCGGGATGCGGGCAGCCGGTCTTCGATCAGGCCGCCAAGTTCGACAGCGGCACGGGCTGGCCGAGCTTCTATCAGCCCGTCGACGGGACCGATGGCGAAGCCGTGGGTGAAAGCGTGGACAAGTCCTGGTTCATGACGCGGACGGAAGTGCACTGCAATCGCTGCGACGGGCATCTGGGGCACGTGTTCCCGGACGGTCCGCAACCCACGGGCCTGCGTTACTGCATCAACGGGGTGGCGCTGGCGTTCGAACCGGACGATTGAAGGTGGGCCGTGTCGGACCCGGGCCGATCACGGCGCCGCAAACTGCTTCGCGAGCTTCAAGCCCTGCCCGTGATAGTTCGACGCGATGTCCCGACCGTACACGGCGCTCGGCACCTGCTCCATCGCCTCGTAGACGAGGCGTCCGACGACCTGTCCGTGTTCCAGGACGAAGGGGGCCTCGTGGCAACGGACCTCCAGCACGCCGCGGGCGGGTGCCTCCAACCCGAAGCCCGGATCGAAGAATCCGGCGTAGTGCACCCGGAACTCCCCCACCATCGCGAGGTAGGGGGCCATCTCGGCGGCATGGTCTGGCGGGATCGTCACCGCCTCCCGGCTGACGAGGATGTAGAAGGCGCCCGGGTCCAGCACGACCCGCCGCTCCCGCGTTCGGATGGGTTCCCAGAAGTCATGGGGGTCGTAGGCGCCGATTCTGTCCAGGTCGACCACACCCGCATGGGGCTTGGCCCGCCACCCCACCAGATCCCCCGGTCCGGGCGACAGATCGACGGAGAAGGCCAGCCCGCCATCGATCGTGGGTGCTCCATCCACCAGGGGCGTTCGGGCGTGCAGCGCCTGCAAGGCGGCATCGTCCAGCGCCGCCCGCCCCCGCCGCAGCCGCAACTGGTTCAGCCGCATGCCCGGACGCACGAGGACGCTGAACGACCTGGGACATATCTCCGCGTAGAGCGGGCCCCGATAGCCAGCCGCCACGCGATCGAACTCCTTGCCACCATCCGTCACCAAGCGGGTGAGCAGGTCCAATCGGCCGGTCGAAGACTTCGCGTTGGCGACCGCGGCGGTGTCGTCGGGCAGCGCGACCGATTCCACCAGGGGCACGAGATAGACGCATCCACGTTCGAGGACGGCGCCACCGGTCAGCGGCATGGCGTGCATCTCGAACTGCGCAAGTCGGTCCGCGACCCGCGCCTCCCGTCCCGGAAGGAAGGACGCCCGCATGCGGTGCGCGACGTCCCCCAGGCGCAGGTCCAGCGATGCGGGCTGCACCTGGCCGGGGGCGGGATCCGGACACGCCATCGTGCCGTCGCCGATGGCGGCCCTGATCTGGTCGTCGGACAGAACGCCCATGATCCCCCCATATGCGAAAACGCCCCACCCCATCGGGGCAGGGCGTGGTCATGGTCGGGCTAGCAGGACTCGAACCTGCGACCTTCCGTCCCCCAGACGGACGCGCTACCAGGCTGCGCCATAGCCCGACTGAGCGGCTTCATAGCGATGTCGCCCCGGGGCGCAAGCGGGCATTCGCCTCCGGGCGCGCGGTCAGGACGCGAGATCCTCCTCGATCTCGTCGATGAGGCCGCGCAATCGCCGGGTCAGTCGGCGCAACCGGCGCTTGTCCGTGGGACGCCCTCCATCGCGAACCAAGCGCAAGGCCGCCACGGCGGGGGACGGGTCGCCCGGCGAGGGATCGTCTCGGTCGAGCGGCGTCGGAGGCGGCGGATCGTCCCCGCCGAACCCCAGTCCCGACCCGTCGTCCACGTCGTCGGGCTGGACGGGTTGGTCCGCCAGGATCGGATCCTGGCCGCCCCCGTCGTTCGACGCGACCCCGGGGAACCCCGTCTCGACCGGTTGCGCGTCCGCGAGGTCCGGATCGGGCACGGGTTGCCGGCGCTTGGACTGGAAGCCCGTGATCGACACGGCGTCGACTGGAACGGAATCTGGCTGGGGGTCGGACACCGGGTCGCTCGGGGCCGCGTCCGGCACCGCGGCGGGGTCGTCCGGACCGGTCGGCACCTCGACCACGGCGTCGCCTTCCCCCGGACCATCCGATCCCGGCCGGATGACCTTGCGCGGCTTGCGCGGCTTGGCCTCCACCGCGTCGACGGCGTCCAGCGCGGGCGACAGGGCCATGACGCTCAGCGGGCCCTCGTCCTCCATCTTCTGGATGACCGCACGGATCGTCTGACCCTGATCGTGCAGCAGGACCTTGATGCCGCCCAGCATACGCATATCGTCGGGGCGATAGTACCGCCGCCCCCCGGACCCCTTCACGGGGGCGACGTGGTCGAACTTCGATTCCCAGAACCGCAGGACGTGCGTGGGCACGCCGAGCCAATCCGCGACCTCGCGGATCGTCCGGAACGCGCCGTCTGCCTTGTCGCCTCCCCGCGGCAAGGTGTCAGGCCTTGTTCCCGGCTGCGACGCGATCCTTCAGCAGGTGGCTCGGCCGGAACGTCAGGACGCGACGGGGCGGGATCGGCGCCTCCTCCCCCGTCTTCGGATTGCGGCCGATGCGGGCCGACTTGTCCCGCGTGCTGAACGTGCCGAACGAGCTGATCTTGACCTGCTCGCCATCCACTAGCGCGTCGGAGATATGGTTGAGCACGGACGCGACGAGCCCCGCGCTATCGTTGCGGCTGAGTCCGACCTCGCGGAAGACGGCCTCGCTCAGGTCCATTCGGGTCAGTGTCTTACCGGTCATGGAGACTATCCCAGTTGAAGGTGAAACGTTTGTCTGTAGGTTCAACTGGGGATCCGGGTGGCGGTAAGTCAAGCATCGTGAGTTAGAATAACGCGGGGACAGGACAAGAGTTTTTTCAACCACTGGTTGATACGTCAACGCAGGCCTGGCCTATCGCCCATGGCCCCATCGCAGCACGACCGCGCCCCAGGCGAGGCCCCCGCCGATGGCCTCGGTCACGATCAGGTCCCCGGGCTTCAGATCGCCCCGTTTCGCGGCGACGGACATCGCCAGCGGGATCGACGCCGCCGACGTGTTGCCGTGGTCCTGGACGGTCACGACGACCTTCTCCATCGGAAGACCCAGCTTCGCCGCCGTTTTGGCGATGATGCGGACGTTCGCCTGATGCGGCACGACCCTGTCGATGGCGTCCATGGTCACGCCCGCCTTGGCGATCACGTCCTCCGTGCAGCGCGCGAGCTTCTCCACCGCGTGGCGGAACACCTCCTTGCCGGCCATGGTCAGGTGCCCTGCCGTGCCCGTCGAAGACACGCCGCCCGACACCTGCAGGATGTCGCGATGCCGTCCGTCCGAATGCAGGTCGACGGCGAGGATGCCGACATCCGCCGGCGTGCCCTGCCCTTCCACGGCTCGCAGCACCACGGCCCCCGCGCCGTCGCCGAACAGGACGGCCGTCGCGCGGTCCTCCCAGTTCAGGATGCGGCTGAACGTCTCCGCGCCCACCACGAGGACGGTCGAGGCCTGCCCCGACACGATCAGCGCATGGGCGTTCGACAGCGCATAGACGAACCCAGCGCACACGGCCTGAACGTCATAGGCGAAGCCCCGCGTCATCCCCAGCTTCTGCTGCAGGATCGTGGCGGTGGCGGGAAACGTCAGATCCGGGGTGGACGTCGCGACCACCACGGCATCCAGATCGTCCGGCGCCATGCCCGCATCGGTCAGCGCCCCGCGTGCGGCCTCCAACGCCAGGTCCGACGTCACCTGACCGTCCGCCGCGAAATGCCGACGTTCGATCCCGCTGCGCGATCGGATCCATTCGTCGGACGTATCCAGGAAGGATGCGAACCAGTCGTTCTCGACCACCCGTTCCGGGAGGTAATGGCCGACGCCCGCGATCGCCGCCCGGATCATGCGCCGCCCTCCGCGTCCGCGTCCCCGCTCGGCGAGGTGGCGGCCGCCACGCGCGCGCGCAGCCGGTCGCTGAAGCCCGAGGCCGACAGGTCCCAGGCCAGCTGCAACGCCGCCGCGATCCCAGTCTCGTCGGCGCTGCCATGCGACTTCACGACCGTGCCGTTGAGGCCGAGGAACACGCCGCCGTTGACCCGGCGAGGATCGATTCGCTTGGACAGCCGCTTCAACGAGGCCATCGCCAGAAGGGCTGCGAACTTCGACAGGATGGTGGCACGGAACGCTTCGGCCAGCATATCGCGCACGAACTTGGCCGTCCCCTCGCCCGTCTTGAGGGCGACGTTCCCCGTGAACCCGTCCGTAACGATCACGTCCACCCGGTCGCCCGGTATGTCCCCACCCTCGACGAACCCGACATAGTCGAACCCCTGCGCCCCGGCCAAGCCATCGATCAGATCGTTGGCCGCCTTCAGTTCCGGGCGGCCCTTGTTCTCCTCCGTCCCGACGTTCAACAGGCCGACCCGCGGCCGCGCGATCCCGAGGCCGTTCCGGGCGTACGACATGCCCATGAGCGCGTATTGCAGCAGGTCGTCGGGGTCGGCCTTCACGTCCGCACCCACGTCCAGCATCACGTTGAAGCCGGCCGGGTTGCGCGACGGCCACAGGATCGCGATGGCCGGGCGATTGACGCCGGGCAGCTTGCGCAGGCGCAGCATGGACATGGCCATCAGGGCGCCCGTGTTGCCGCAGGACACGCAGACCTGGGCTTCCCGGTCGCGTACGGCCTCGATGGCGGACCACATCGACGTGTCCTTGCCCGTCCGGATGACCTGGCTCGGCTTGTCGGACATGGCGACGACGCCCCCGGCCTGACGGATCTCGCACCGGCCGGCCAGATCGGAACGCTTGGCGATCAGGGCGTCCAGGCGGCTCTTGTCGCCGTGTACGAGGAACCGCATCGCAGGTGTCTGTCGCAGGGCACGTTCCAGCCCCGCGACGACCGCTTCCGGCCCGTTGTCGCCGCCCATTGCATCGACGGACAGCACGCCTCCACCGGCCTTCGCATCACCTTCGGTTGCGTCCTCGCCCATGGCCGTGACGCCCCCCATGCCTCGCGGCCGGACCGATCAGGCCGCGTCGTCGTCCAGGTCGATCGTGTCGGCGGCCAAGACCTCGCGGTCGGCATAGTGGCCGCAGGCGCCGCACACGTGGTGCGGCCGCTTCAGTTCACCGCAATTGGGGCATTCCTGCGGATTGCCGGGCACCAGGAAGTCGTGCGCCCGGCGCATGTTGCGGCGCGATTTCGTGATCTTGTTCTGAGGGACGGCCATCGTCGTTTGTCCTTCGTCAATCTGTCGGCCCGGGCGAAAAGCCCGGAATGTGGCGGAGTCCGCACCGCCCTAAAGCGTGGTGCGCCCACGGTCCATAGCGTTGTGCGATCGGGGTGCGCCCCTAACCGGGATCGCCGCGCCGGGCAAGGCCCCGGAATCAGTCGTCCCCGCCCTTCATCCGGTCGCGCAGGGCGGCCAACCCGGCGAAGGGCTTGACCGTGTCGTCGTCGATGGGGTCCGCCCCGGGCGGCACGGCAGCGACGTCGATCTCGTCCGCGGCCGGGGCGCGCGGAAAGGCGGGGATCGCCAGCGCGAGCGCCTCCTCCAGCACGGCTCCTACATCGAGCGTGGCCGGCAAGGGTTCCAGCCCGTCGTCTTCCGGCATCTCGACATCGTCGCCGGCAGGCTCGACGTAGTCCGCGGCATAGGTCCGCGCGACCTCCTCGTCGATGCGGGTCACGACGGGATCTGTCGTCACACGGCACGGCTGTACGACCGTGGCGCCCAGCGTCGCCTTCAGCACCCAGTCCGACTTGCCCTGCGGATGTATCGCCCCTTCGAACCGGACCTTGCGCAGCGCGTCGACGCCCAGGCGATCGGACAGGGATTCCAGCCCCCCCTCGTCGGGGATCAGGCGGAACGCGACCGGCTTGCGCCGCGGCAGATCGGACAAACGCATCGGGTGGGACAGGATGGGCTTCATCGCGGGGTCGCCTTCGGGCCACGGACGGATCTGGCGCGGTCTGGACTGGGACGGACCGGGCGGTTAAGGCATACGGCGAAGGAAGACCCCGTGCAACGGGGGCACGGACGACGGATGGGACGCGCCATGATCGGCAAGGGCATCGGCATCGCCGCACTGGCGTTGACCCTGGCGGGATGCGGTTCGGTCGTCAGCAACCACGGATACGTCCCCCCGCCGGAGGATCTGGCCGCCTTGACCGTGGGCGTCGACGACACCGCCAGCGTCGAGACGGCGATCGGACGCCCTTCGACCGCGGGCATCCTGCAGGACGATGCGTGGTACTACGTCCGGGAGCAGCGGACCCAGTTCGGGCCCCGCGCGGCCCGTCCCATCAACCGCGAAGTGCTGGCCCTTTCCTTCTCGCCGGGCGGCACGCTGCAGAACATCGAACGATTCGGCCTGCGGGACGGCAGGGTCGTTGTCCTGTCCCGCCGGGTCACGGAAACGTCGATCCGCGACTTCGGGCTGTTGCAGCAGATCTTCCGGAACGTCGGGCGCATCGACATCGGACAGGCCATCGCCAACGACGGTTGAGGCAGCGCGCGCACGACGCGACACGACCCCGTGACGAACGCGCCGCGATGCTTGCCCGGCGACCGTGCGGGGCGCATCGTCCCCGGACCTGCGCCAACGACACGGACCCCATCATGCCGACAGAACGATTCGAATTCCCCGGCCATGACGGGACCATGCTGGCCGCGCGGCTGGACCGACCGGACGGCCCGGTCCGAGCCACCGCGCTGTTCGCCCACTGTTTCACCTGCGGCAAGGACATCCCCGCCGCGCGCCGCATCGCCTCCCGCCTGGCCGCCGACGGCATCGCGGTCCTGCGCTTCGATTTCACGGGGCTGGGGCATTCGGGGGGTGAGTTCGAGAACACGACCTTCGCCACGAACGTCGCCGACCTCGCGGCCGCCGCCCGCCACCTCGCGGAGCGCGGCACCGCCCCCTCGCTGCTGATCGGCCATTCGCTCGGGGGCGCGGCCGTCCTACGGGCCCGCGCTGCGATACCCGGCATCAGGGCGGTGGCCACGATCGGCGCGCCCTTCCAGCCCGGCCACGTCACCCACAACTTCGAAGGCGCGCTGGGCGGCATCGAACGCGACGGCGCGGCGGAGGTCGTCCTGGGCGGTCGCCGCATCCGCATCGGCCGGGGCTTCGTGGAGGACGTGACCGGCACGCGGCTGGAGGACGCGATCCGCGGGCTGGAATGCGCGCTCCTGGTCCTGCACGCCCCGCGGGACGAGATCGTGGGGCTGGACAACGCGACGAACATCTTCCTGACCGCCCGGCATCCCAAGTCGTTCGTCACCCTGGACGACGCGGACCACCTGGTGACGCGCGGGACGGATGCCGAATACGCCGCGGACGTCATCGGGGCCTGGGCCACGCGGTACCTCGACATGCCCCAGCCCGCGCCGCCCATCGGCGCGCCCGAAGGGGTGACCCGCGTGGCGGAAGCAGATCCGGCCGGGTTCGCGCAGGACGTCACCGCGGGCGGGCATCACCACCTGAAGGCCGACGAGCCGCGCGCCTATGGCGGGACCGATACCGGCCTGACGCCCTATCAGCTTCTGGCGGCATCGCTGGGGGCCTGCACGTCGATGACCCTGCGGATGTATGCGCGCAGGAAGGCCTGGCCCCTGTCCCACGTGTCCGTAGACGTCACCCATGACCGAATGCACGCACAGGACGCCCCGAGCCAGGGTCAGGAACGGATCGACCGGTTCCGGCGCGTCATCACGCTCGATGGCGACCTCGAGCCTGCGCAGCGGACCCGTCTGCTCGAGATCGCGGACCGATGCCCGGTGCACCGCACGCTGGAAAGCGGCGCCGTAGTCGAGACGGAGTTGAAGGCCGCGGGATGACGGGTTCGGGTCAGACGCGTGGATCGTGACGCACCGGCTCGCCCCCGACATAGACCGCCGCCACGGCCCGGTCGTCCCCCATCATGATCGTCGGGAACACGGCCTCCCAGAGATCGTCCGCACGCGCGGACCGTTGCGCGATGGCGGGGGTCGAGGCTAGGTCCAGGATTACCAGGTCCGCGTCGGACCCGGGGTCCAGCGTACCCACCCGGTCCGCCGCCCGCAGCGCCGTGCCGCCCCCCGCCGTGGCCAGCCACAGCAGATGCGAGGGGTGCAGCGCGTGGCCGCGCAACTGCCCGATCTCGTAGGCGGCGGCCATCGTCCGCAGCATCGAGAAGCTCGACCCGCCCCCCGTGTCGCTACCCAACGCGACCGGCATCCGTCGGGCCAGCCCCATGTCGAACAGCCCCGAGCCAATGAACGTGTTCGAGGTCGGGCAATGCACCACCCCCGATCCGCTCTCGGCCAAGCGGTCCCGCTCCCGCGCGGTCAGGTGGATCGAATGGCCGAACAGGGCGCCCGGACCGATCAGGCCGACCCGCTCGTAGGTGTCGAGGTAGTCGCGCGAATCGGGGAACAGTTCCGCGACCCATTCCACCTCGTCCGTCTGCTCGGACAGATGGGTCTGCATCGCGCAGGTGGGGTTGGCCTTCCACAGGGCGCCCAACGCCTCCAACTGCGCGGGCGACGACGTCGGCGAGAACCGCGGCGTTATCGCATAGGTCGCGCGCCCGGTCCCGTGCCAGCGCGCGATCAGCGCCGCGCTCTCGTCGTGGGCGCTGCGGGGGTCGTCGCGCAGCATGTCGGGCGCGTTGCGGTCCATGCAGGTCCGTCCGCCCCACACCGCCATGCCGCGCGCCGCCGCCGCCTCGAACCAGGCGTTGGCGCTGTGGGCGTGGATCGTGCAGAAGCTGCAGGAGGACGTCGTCCCGTTCGCCAGATGCAGGTCCAGCGTCGTGTCCGCCGCCGCCCGCGCGACGACAGGATCCGCCAGGCGCGCCTCCTCCGGGAAGGTATAGTCGTTCAGCCAGTCGATCAGCCGCTTGCCCCAGGACGCGATCATACCCGTCTGGGGATAGTGCAGATGCGCGTCCACGAAACCCGGCAGGATCAGATGCCCGCCGTGGTCCCGCCGGTCCGCCCCGGGGTGATCCCGCCCGAGGGCATCGGCGTCCCCCACGGCCAGGATGCGCCCGTCCGCCACCGCGACCGCGCCGCGCTCGTGATAGTCGAAGGCATCCGCCGCCTCGCGGGGATAGGCGCCCGCGCGCGGGGCAAGGATCCGGCCCAGGATCAACGTGGTGGTCATGGCGGGCCGTCTAGCGTCCGCGCGCGGCGGGCGAAAGCACGCGCGCTCAGCTCCGACCCTTCCACGGCACCAGCACAGCCTCCGCCTTGCGCATCAGGATGTCGATGGCGAAGCCGATCACGCCGATCAGGATGATCCCCATCACCACCACATAGGTCTGCTGGAACTTCGACGCCGTGGTGATCATCATGCCCGCGCCCACGTTCGCCGCGACCAGCTCGGCGGCGACGACCGTGCCCCAGCACACGCCCATCGCCACCCGCGCGGCGGTAAAGATCTCGGGCAGGCTGTTGGGGATGATGACGTGGCGCAGGATCTGCCACTTCGACGCCCCCAACGAATAGGCGGCATGCACCTTGGTGATGTTGACGCCGGACACGCCCGCCCGCGCCCCGATGGCCATGATCCACAGGGCCGCCAGGAACAGCAGCACGATCTTGCCCGTCTCGTTGATGCCGAACCAGATGATGACCAGCGGGATCAGCGCCAGGGGCGGCACCGGGCGCATGAACTCCACGATCGGGTCGAACCAGCCCCGGAACCAGTCGGACAGCCCCATCGCATAGCCAAGGGGGATGCCGACCAGCGCACCCAGCGCGAAGCCGCCCAGCACCCGGATCAGCGACCAGCCGAGATGCTCGACCAGGGTGAAGTTGCGGTACCCGTCGGACGCCACCTCGACCAGCGCCTCCACCACCCGTTCGGGCGACGGCAGGTACAGGGGCTGCATCTGCAGGCCCTGATCGGGGACGAAGTTGGTGCCGCCCCGTTCGTTCATCGTCATCGTCCCGTGCGCGGTGCGCACGGACCCGTTCGGACCGATCGGCTGACCGTCGATGGCCACGACCGCATAGCCGTCCTCGCGCCCGCCCTCGTCGTTGCGGCCCAGGCGCATCAACTCGGAGCGATAGACCCCGATCCGGGTCGCGTCGTTCTTGGCGAACCCGTCCCCCTCCTCGATCGCGGGGTCGTCCACCTCCGCACCGACGGCGTGGACGCGTACCACGACCGTGGCGTCGTCCGTTTCGCCGGCGGCGTTCCGCGCGGTGTAGGTGAAGGTCGTGTCGCCCACGAACGGGCCGGGCACGTGGATCGGGACCAGCTTCGACCCGGTGAACGCCCCCCAGATGAGGAACAGGACGATCACCGAGATCACCGACGCCCACCGGTTCGGGCGAACCGCGCTTTCGTCCCCGAAGGTCACGGTCTTGAGCGAGGTGAAGTCCCTCCGCCGCGACCGCGCGGTCAGCGCGCCGACCACGAGCATCGAGGCCACGAACAGCGCGACATAGACGGCGACAATCAGAAGCCCGGTCACGTCATGCGTCCTCCATCCGGCCCATGATCTCCTCCTCCATCTCCCAGATCATCGACAGGATCTCCTCCCGCGTGGTGGCGAAGTCGGGATGCGTCTTGACCTCCCGCAGGTCGGTGCTCACCCCCAGTTCGGCGAAGGGCAGACGGTACTCCTTGTGGATGCGTCCCGGTCGGGGCGCCATCACCAGCAGGCGTTCGCCCAGCAGCAGCGCCTCCTCGACGCTGTGGGTGATCAGGACGATGGTCTTGCCCGTCTCCTTCCACAGCTTCAGCACCAGCCCCTGCATCTTCTCGCGCGTCAGCGCATCGAGCGCGCCCAGGGGCTCGTCCATCAGGATGACGTCGGGGTCGTTGGCCAGGCAGCGGGCCAGCGCCACGCGCTGCTGCATGCCGCCCGACAATTCATAGATCGCCTTGTCCTTGAAGTCCCCCAGGCCCGTGATCTGCAGCAGGCGGTCGGCGCCCTCGCGCCGCTGGGCCGCGGGCACGCCCTTCATACGCGGCCCGAACTCCACGTTCTCGCGCACGGACATCCACTCGAACAGGGCGCCCTGCTGGAACACCATGCCGCGTTCGGCGTCGGGTCCCTTCACGTCGTGTCCGTTCAGCACGACGCGCCCCTGCGTCGGCGCCAGGAAGCCCGCCACGATGTTCAGAAGCGTGGTCTTGCCGCAACCCGACGGGCCAAGCACCGACATCAGCTCGCCCTTCGCCAGGTCCAGCGATACGTCCTTCAGCGCCTGAACGTAGCTGCCGTTCGGCAAGTCGAAGCGCATCGAAACGCTCTCGATCCTCAATCCGGTCATGTCTGGTCCCTTTCGGGCGCCTCTGCCGGGCGGCCTCGGTCTGCGGGGGCCGGGGGCGGGGCGGGCCGCCCCCGACGGATCGGTCCGACGCAGTCGATCACATCGACTGCGCATCCTCCAACGGCTCGACGTTGATCGCGTCCTCGTAGGTGCCCAGCGCCTGCGGAATGGACCCGGCCTCCACGAACACGTCGGCCACGCCCTTCATGAAGGTCGCGGCGTTCCCGCCCAGCCAGGCTTCGGACAACTGTTCCTCGACGGTGGGGAAGGTGAACGTGCTGATCGCGGCGCGCGCGGCCTCCAGGTCCTGGCCCGATTCGTCGGCGATCAGCTCCAGCATCTCCTCCGACTGGCCATCGGCCCACTCGGCGTTGGCGTCGGCGGTGACGCGCAGGAAGTTCGCCATCAGGCCCGGGTTCTCGGCCACGAACTCCGCGGGCGCCGACGTCACGTCGAAGACCAGGATGCCCAGCTCCTCCTTCTCGGCGCCGGTCAGCAGGACGTTGCCCGACTCCTTCATCGACGTCAGACCGCCACCATAGCCGCAGGCGAAGTCGACCGCGCCCTGATCCAGGGCCGCGGCGCCCGAAGGGGGATCCATGTCCACCACGTCGAGCGACGCCAGGTCGATGCCGAAATGGTCCATCTGGCGCAGGAACCCGTAATGCGCGGCCGTCCCCAGCGGCACCGCGACCTTCGATCCTTCCAACTCGGAGGCGTTCTCCTGCGTGATGCCCAGGTCGGACCGCACGACGCAGTTGTCGTTTTCCGAATACGACACGGCCACGTCCACGACCTGGATGTTCTGGCCCGCCGATGCCGCGACCACGAAGGGCGGCACCCCTTGGCTGACCGCGATCTGCACGTCGCCCGACGCCATCGCGGCGGACATCGCGGTGCCCGTCTCGAAGCTGACCCAGTTGACGGTGACGCCCAACTCCTCGTCATAGGTGCCGCGCGCCTTGGCGGCCAGCATCGGCATCGGCCATTCGAGGAAATAGGCCACGGTGATCTCGTCAAGGTGGCCATCCGCGAGCACGGCGTTGCCCGCCCCGAGGGCCAGGGCCGCGGTGGTCGCGGCCAGGATCGTTCTCTTCGGCATTCTTTCGTCTCCCTGTTCGTGTTCTGCGTCGGTCGGCTTCGGCCGTTTGGTGCCGCCCCTCCGGGCGGGGGCCGTGGCACGATGGCCCGCGGCGGGCGCAGCTTGCGCGGCTTGCTTCGACCGCGCAACCGGGGGTCTGGACTGGCCCTAGGCCGCGCGACGATCTGGTCCTATCGCGCGCTTGCATTTCCTGCGCTTCTGATATCACCCCAGGGAACCCGCCCGAACCGGATCGCCCGGGCCCGATCGTCCACAACCAGGAGAAGCGCGATGGATACCCTGTCCCCGAACGACCTGTCCGCCGTCGTCGAAGCGGATCGCGCCCACATCTGGCACCACCTGATGCCGCACAAGCCCCTGGAGACGACGGAGCCCCGCATCATCGTCGAGGGTCGCGGCATGCGCGTCTGGGACCAGCACGGCAAGGAGCATCTGGACGCGGTCTCGGGCGGCGTCTGGACCGTGAACGTGGGCTATGGCCGGACCGAGATCGCCGACAAGGTCCGCGATCAGTTGATCAAGATGAACTACTTCGCCCAGACCCTTGGCAGCATCCCGGGGTCCATGTTCGCCGAACGCCTCCTGTCGAAGATGCCCGGCATGAAGCGCGTCTTCTACACGAATTCCGGGTCGGAGGCGAACGAGCAGGCCTTCAAGATGATCCGCCAGATCGCCCACACCCGCCACGGCGGCAAGAAGTGGAAAATCCTGTACCGCGATCGCGACTACCACGGGACGACCATCGGCTGCATGGGCGCGGGCGGCCAGGACGAGCGCAACGTCCAGTACGGCCCCTTCGCCCCCGGCTTCGTGCGCGTGCCCCACTGCCTGCACTACCGTGCCGCCGACCAGGGATGGGAGGGGATGACGGAGGAGGAGTACGGCCGCCGTGCCGCCGACGCGATCGAGGAGGTCATCCTGCGCGAAGGCCCCGACACCGTGGGCGCCATCTGCCTGGAGCCCATCACCGCCGGCGGCGGCGTCATCGTGCCCCCCGAAGGCTATTGGGCGCGCGTGCAGGAGATCTGCGACAAGTACGAGATCCTGATCCACATCGACGAGGTCGTGTGCGGCGTGGGCCGCACCGGGGAATGGTTCGGCTATCAGCATTACGGGGTGCGCCCCGACATCGTGACGATGGCCAAGGGCGTGGCGTCCGGCTATGCCGCCATCTCCTGCGTCGTCACGACGGAAGACGTGTTCGACACCTTCAAGTCGAAGCCTGACGATCCCCTGAACTGGTTCCGCGCCGTCAGCACGTTCGGCGGCTGCGCCGCGGGCCCCGTCGCCGCGCTGGAGAACATGGCCATCATCGAACGCGAAGGCCTGATCGAGAACACGCGCGCGATGGGCGAACGCTTGTTGAGCAACTTGCACGAACTGGCCGAACGCCATGCGGTGATCGGCCAGGTCCGCGGCAAGGGCCTGTTCTGCGGCGTCGAGCTGGTCGCCGACCGCGACACCCGCGAACCGCTGCCCGAAGCGCAGGTCAAGGCCATCGCCGCCGACTGCATGCAGCAGGGCTACGTCATCGGGGCCTCCAACCGTTCCGTCCCCGGCCGCAACAACTGCCTGCTCTTCTCCCCCGCGCTGATCGCCACCGCCGACGACATCGACGCGATCACCGGCAGCGTGGACGAGGCGATGGGGCGGCTGTTCGCCTGATCGTGGGCCGCACCGCGACCTTCGTCGGACGGATGCCGCGTCGCGGGTCGTTCGCCGGGCGATCGCGACGACCACGCCGGATCCGATCCTGGATCTGCGGTTTGGCACGGGGAAAAATGTCCTAAGTCCCTGCGAGTGAGGTGGGGCATGGCTCCGCCACCCGGGGGGACGGTGCGCCCTCCGGCGAACGATCGGATGGAAAGAAGATGGACTGGGCTTTCCTGACACGGGAGTTCGTGACGCTCCTCGTCGTCATCGATCCGATCGGCACGATCCCCGTCTATCTCTATGCCGTTGCCGGCGTTCCGCAGCGTCTGCATCGCAGGTTCGCCCTGCGGGCGGTGGTCATCGCGACGATCGTGCTCCTGCTGTTCCTCGTCGGTGGGCAGTTCGTGCTCGAGACGCTCGGCCTGCGGCTGGGATCGTTCCAAGTCGCGGGCGGGATCGTGCTGTTCCTGTTCGCCCTCAGCATGATCTTCGGGGACACGAAAGCCGCCGGCGAGATCGCGGAATCGCGAAGCTGCGACGACGGCGTCCACCTGTCGCGGGCGGTCTTCCCCCTCGCGATGCCGTCCATCGCCTCGCCCGGCGCGATGCTGGCCATCGTGATCCTGACGGACAACAGCACGAACACGCTGGCCGAACAGGCGGTCACCGCGGCGATGCTCGTCTTCGTCCTCTGCCTGACCCTGGCCCTCCTCCTCGGCGCCGGTATGGTCCACCGACTGATCGGCGACACGGGCGCGTCGGTCATCAGCAGGGTCATGGGTATCGTCCTCGCGACCATCGCGGTCGATGCCGTCCTGGGCGGGCTCGGCACGCTGGGGGTGTTCGACCTGACGCCAGCGCCCTCCACCGGCACACTGGGGGGTTAGGGGTCCGACCACGCTCATCGGTCCACTTCCCTCCGAAATCCCCCCGTGCGATAGGGCCACATGGCCGTCCCCGTGGAAGCCTTCCGCCTCGATCCCGCCGCGACGGGGACCCTGCAACGGCAGGTGCAGCAGCTCGTCATGGACGGGATCCTGTCCGGTCGGTTCCGCCCGGGCGACCGCCTTCCCTCCTCCCGGGTGCTGGCCCGCCACCTGGGCCTGTCGCGCATCACCGTGACGTTGGCCTATGCCGACCTCGTCGCCGGCGACTACCTCTCAGCGAAGGGCCGGTCGGGCTACTACGTCGCTGCCGACGCCCCCCGGCCGGACACCTTCCCGCGCCCCGCGCCCGCACCCGCCCCCGCCAGCCGCGTGGACTGGTCCCGCCGCTTGGGCCAACGCTATCCGGCCATGGCGGGCCTCGCCCGGCCGGAGGATTGGCGCCGCTATCGGTATCCGTTCATCTACGGTCAGACCGACGCCCGCCTGTTCGACCATTCCAACTGGCGCCGCTGCGCCTTGGAAGCGCTGGGTACGCGCGACTTCACCCCGCTGACGGCCGACACTTACGGACAGGACGACCCCCTCCTGGTGGACGAGATCATGCGCCGCATCCTGCCCCGACGCGGCATCGACGCGCACGCGGACGAGGTCCTCATCACGATGGGCGCGCAGAACGCGCTGTGGCTAGTCACCCAGATCCTGTTGTCGCAACGCCGCCGCGCGGTGATGGAGGAACCCTGTTATCCCCCCTTGCGCGAGATCCTGAACCTGTCGCGCTGCACGGCGACCGCCATCCCCGTGGACGGGCACGGGCTGCCGCCCGACGCGATCCCCCCGCACACGGACGTGGTCTTCGTCACCCCCAGCCACCACTGTCCCACCGCCGTGACGATGCCGACCGAACGGCGCCGCGCCCTCCTGGCCCGGGCGGAGGCGGACGACTTCCTGATCGTGGAGGACGACTACGAGTTCGAGCTTGCCTTCGTCGGCGGCCCCTCGCCCGCGCTCAAGTCGCTCGACCGGACGGGGCGGGTCGCCTATATCGGCTCCTTCGCCAAGTCGCTCTTCCCCGGCCTGCGCCTGGGATACCTCGTCGCCCCGCCCCCCCTGGTGCGCGAGGCCCGCGCGCTGCGGGCCCTGATCCTGCGGCACGTGCCGGGGCACATACAGCGCGCCACCGCGTACTTCCTGCAGCGGGGCCACTACGACACGCAGGTCGCGCGCATCGCGCGAACCTATGCCGCCCGGCGCGACGCGGCGCTCGCGGCGATGCAGGCGCACGACCTCCGCCCGGAACGCGATAACACGTTCGGCGGCTCGTCCTTCTGGATGCGCGCGCCCGACGGCGTCCCCGGCCGGGCGCTGGCCGCGCGGCTGCGCGCCCGCGACGTGCTGATCGAACCCGCCGACGCCTTCTTCGGACCGGGCCGCGCGCGCCCCTTCTACCGCCTCGCCTATTCGTCCATCGCGGCCGACGACATCCCCGAAGGGGTCGCGCGCATCGCCCGGGCCGCGGCCGCCTGACCCCTCTGGACCTAGGCGCACGGGTCAGCTGGCCTTATGGCGGCCTTGACCCGGACGGTACCGTTGGGGCACAAGGGACGCGCCATTCTTGAGACTGCCAGTCTCGATAATCACGCCGGACAATGCGCCCGGACAGCCGCGCCACAGGGGACCACGCCATGAAGATGACCACCGAGGAAGCGTTCGTCAAAGTCCTGCAGCGCCACGGCATCCGCCACGCCTTCGGGATCATCGGATCGGCCATGATGCCGATCTCCGACATCTTCCCCGCGGCCGGCATCACCTTCTGGGACGCCGCGCACGAAGGGTCGGCGGGCTTCATGGCCGACGGCTACACCCGCGCCACGGGCGAGATGTCGATGATGATCGCCCAGAACGGGCCCGGCATCACCAACTTCGTCACCGCCGTGAAGACCGCCTACTGGAACCACACGCCCCTGCTGCTGGTGACGCCCCAGGCCGCCAACAAGACCATCGGCCAGGGCGGCTTCCAGGAGGTCGAGCAGATGAAGCTGTTCGAGGACATGGTCGCCTACCAGGAGGAGGTGCGCGACCCGTCCCGCGTGGCGGAGGTCCTCACGCGCGTCATCTCGAAGGCCAAGCGCCTGTCCGGACCGGCGCAGATCAATGTGCCGCGCGACTTCTGGACCCAGGTCGTGGACGTCGAGATCCCCGACCCCATCGACTTCGAGGTGTCGCCCGGGGGCGAGACGTCGATCGGCCGCGCGGCTGAGATCCTGTCTGACGCGAAGTTCCCCGTCATCCTGAACGGCGTCGGCGTCGTCCTGTCGGACGGCGGCATCGACGCGTCGAAGGCCTTGGCCGAACGGCTCGATGCGCCGGTCTGCGTGGGCTATCAGCACAACGACGCCTTCCCCGGGTCCCACCCCCTATTCGCCGGTCCGCTGGGCTATAACGGCTCGAAGGCCGCGATGGAGCTGATCGCGAAGGCCGACGTCGTGCTGGCCCTGGGCACGCGGCTCAACCCGTTCTCCACCCTGCCCGGCTACGGCATCGACTATTGGCCCCGGGACGCGAAGGTCGTCCAGGTCGACATCAACCCCGACCGCATCGGCCTGACCAAGAAGGTTTCCGTCGGCATCGTGGGCGACGCGGCCAAGGTCGCGAACGGCATCGCCGCGAAGCTGTCCGACACCGCCGGCGACGCGGGCCGCGACGAGCGCCGCGCCCTGATCGCCGACACCAAGTCGCGCTGGGCGCAGGAACTGTCCAGCCTGGACCACGAGGAGGACGACCCCGGCACCACCTGGAACGAACGGGCCCGCAACGCCAAGCCCGACTGGATGTCGCCCCGCAAGGCCTGGCGCGCCATCCAGCAGGCCCTGCCCCGCGACGCCATCATCAGCTCCGACATCGGCAACAACTGCGCCATCGGCAACGCCTATCCCGACTTCGACGCCGGCCGGAAGTACCTGGCCCCGGGCCTGTTCGGTCCCTGCGGCTACGGTCTGCCCAGCATCGTGGGCGCCAAGATCGGCCGGCCCGACACCCCCGTCGTGGGCTTTGCGGGCGACGGCGCGTTCGGCATCGCGGTGAACGAGCTGACCGCCATCGGCCGCTCCGAATGGCCCGCCATCACGCAGATCGTGTTCCGCAACTTCCAGTGGGGCGCGGAGAAGCGGAACTCGACGCTGTGGTTCGACGACAACTTCGTGGGCACCGAGCTCGACGACGACGTGAACTACGCCAAGATCGCGGAAGCCTGCGGCCTCAAGGGCGTGCGCGTGATGACCCAGGGCGAGCTGACGGACGCGCTGAACACCGCCATCCGCGAGCAGATGGAGGACGGCGTCACCACCCTGATCGAGGTCCTCTTGAACCAGGAACTGGGCGAGCCCTTCCGCCGCGACGCGATGAAGAAGCCCGTCAAGGTCGCCGGCATCAGCAAGGACGACATGAAGATCGCCGCGGAGTGATCTGCGGCGGAACGATGATTCGACGTGGAACCGTCGTCCTCGGGCTCGACCCGAGGACCTCCCGCAGCGGGCGCATCGCGGGCGGCGACGCGCCCATGCGGAGGGGTCCCCGGGTCGAGCCCGGGGATGACGCCGCATGCTGGCGATGCCCAACGCCATGACCGCACTCGCCGCCCTCCACGACCGCGCCCGGCAGGCCCGTCATCGCATCGTCCTGCCCGAAGGCCGGGACCCGCGCGTCCAGGACGCCGCCGGCCGGGCCGTCCGCGACGGGCTTGCCGAGATCACGCTGCTGGGCGATCCGGGCGCCATCGACGTGCCCGGTGCGAACGTCGTCGATCCGCGCGAACCGGCCCCCGACATCCTGATCGACGCCTACCTGACGGCCCGCGCGCGCAAGCACCCCACCCGCGACGATGCCGTCGCGGCCCTGCGCGACCCACTGACCTGCGCCGCCGCGATGGTCCGGGCGGGCCAGGCGGACGGCACCATCGGCGGCGCGGTCGCCACCACCTCCGACACCGTCCGGGCCGCGCTTCAGATGATCGGGACCGCCCCGGACGCGCCCCTCGTCAGCAGCTTCTTCCTGATGATCCTGCCCGACGCCCATCCCACCCGCCCGGCCGAGGCGATGGTGTTCTCGGATTGCGGCCTCGTCATCGACCCCGACGCGGCCCAGCTGGCAGCCATCGCGGGGCAGGCCGCCGCCTCCGCCCGCGCGCTGCTGGGGACCGATCCGAAGGTGGCGTTCCTGTCCTTCTCGACCAAGGGCAGCGCACACCATTCCCACGTGAACAAGGTGACGCAGGCCCTTGATATCGCGCGCGAAACGGCCGATTTCGAGCTGGACGGCGAGTTGCAGTTCGATGCCGCCTTCGATGGCGGGGTGGCCGCGTCGAAGGCGCCCGGCAGCCCCACGGCGGGGCGGGCGAACGTCCTCGTCTTCCCCGACCTCGACGCGGGAAACATCGGCTACAAGATCGCGCAGCGCATCGGCGGCGCGACCGCCATCGGTCCCGTCCTCCAGGGGCTGGCGAAACCCGCGAACGACCTGTCCCGCGGCTGTACGGCGCAGGACATCATCGACATGATCGCCGTGACCTCGGCCCAGATCGACGCCACAGGGGAAGCAGCGCAATGAACCAGCCCATCGTGGACCTGCACCCCAAGACCGGCGACGAGGTGCGCAAGACCACCTGCTACATGTGCGCCTGCCGCTGCGGGATCGACGTCCACATCAAGCACACGCCCGACGGCGACAAGGTCGCGTACATCGAAGGCAACCGCGACCACCCCGTGAACAGGGGCGTCCTGTGCGCCAAGGGGTCGGCGGGCATCATGCAGCACAACGCGCCGTCGCGCCTGCGTTCGCCCATGAAGCGCACCGGCCCGCGCGGCTCGGGCGAGTTCGAGCCGATCTCGTGGGACGAGGCCTACGCCATCGCGGAATCCTGGCTCCGTCCCATCCGGGAAACCGACCCGTCGAAGCTGGCCTTCTTCACCGGCCGTGACCAGTCGCAGTCCTTCACGTCGTGGTGGGCTCAGGCCTTCGGCACGCCCAACTACGCGGCCCATGGCGGCTTCTGTTCGGTCAACATGGCGGCGGGCGGCATCTACACGATGGGCGGCGCGTTCTGGGAGTTCGGGCAGCCCGATTGGGACCGCACCCGGATGTTCGTCCTGTTCGGCGTGGCGGAGGATCACGACAGCAACCCGATCAAGATGGGCATCGGCAAGGTCAAGGCGAACGGCGGGCGCATCGTCGGCGTGAACCCCGTGCGGTCCGGCTACAACGCCGTCGCCGACGACTGGTTCGGCGTCACGCCCGGCACGGACGGTTTGCTGATCCTGTCCCTCGTCCACTGCCTACTGAAGGCCGGCAAGATCGACCTGCCCTACCTGCGCGACTTCACGGACGCGCCCGTCCTGATCGACGCCCGCCCGGGCGAGACGCACGGCCTGCCCTTGAAGGACGACGACGGCCATCCGCTGGTCTGGTGCCGCAAGGAAGGCCGCCCCCGCTGCTTCGACGCGGCGGACGTCGACCCGGATCTGAACGGCGCGTGGGACCAGGACGGCGTGACCCATCGCACCGTGATGCACCACATGGCGCACAAGTACCTGGACGCGCGCTACGCGCCGGAGGCGGTGGCCGACCGCGTGGGCATCCCCGCCGCCCGCATCCGCGCCTTCGCGGCCGAGATCGCACGCGTCGCGTTCGACGAAGCCTTCCTCCTCGACGTCGAATGGACCGACTTCCGCGGGCGCACGCGCAAGACGATGCAGGGCCGCCCCGTGTCGTTCCATGCCATGCGCGGCATCAGCGCCCATGCCAACGGGTTCCAGACCTGCCGCGCGCTGCACGTCCTGCAGATCCTGCTGGGCAGCGTCGAGGCGCCGGGCGGCTTCCGCTTCAAGCCCCCCTACCCCAAGCCCGCGACCGCCCACCCCAAGCCGCATTGCAAGGTCACGCCCGGGGCGCCGCTCGACGGCCCGCATCTGGGCTTCGTCCACGGCCCGGACGACCTGTGTCTGCGCGACGACGGCAGTCCCGCCCGCATCGACAAGGCGTTCTCTTGGGACAACCCGATGTCGGCGCACGGGATGATGCACATGGTCATCTCGAACGCCCATGCGGGCGACCCGTACCGGATCGACACGCTGTTCCTATACATGGCGAACATGGCGTGGAACTCGTCCATGAACACGTCGGGCACGATGCGGATGCTGTCCGACACGAACGAGGACGGCAGCTACGTCATCCCGCACATCATCTATTCCGACGCCTATTCGTCCGAGATGGTGGCCTATGCCGACCTGATCCTGCCCGACACGACCTATCTGGAACGTCACGACTGCATCTCCATGCTCGACCGACCCATCTGCGAGGCGGAAGCCGCGGCCGACGGCATCCGCTGGCCCGTGGTCCAGCCCGACCGCGACGTGAAGGGCTTCCAGACCGCCATGATCGAACTGGGCGCGCGCCTGGGCCTGCCCGGCATGGTGAACGACGACGGCGGCCAGAAGTACGCCGACTACGCCGACTACATCCAGCGCCACGAACGCCGCCCGAACGTCGGCCCACTCATGGGCTTCCGCGGCAACGGGGACGCGACGGGCCGTGGCGCGCCCAACCCCAACCAGATCGAGGAATACAAGAAGAACGGCGGCTTCGCGCTGGCCCACATCCCGCTCGAAGCCCAGTTCTTCAAGCCCTGGAACCGCGCCTATCAGGACTGGGCCGTGGACCTCGCGCTTTACGACAAGCCGCAGCCCTACATCTTCACGCTGTGGTGCGAGCCCCTGGCGAAGTTCCGTCTGGCCGCAGAAGGGTACGGCGACCGCCAGCCGCCCGACCACCTGCGCCACCGCATCCGGACGCACTTCGACCCCCTGCCGATCTGGTGGGACCCGACCGCCGACCACGATGGCGGCGGCGCCTTCACGATCAACGCCCTGACCCAGCGCCCGATGGCGATGTACCATTCCTGGGGCACACAGAACGCCTGGCTGCGCCAGATCCACGGCCGCAACCCGATGTACCTGCCGACCGAGATCTGGACCCGCCACGGCTTCGCGGAGGACGACTGGGCGCGCATCACGTCGCCGCACGGCGAGATCACGGTCCCCGTAGCGCACATGCCCGCGCTGAACGGCAACACGATCTGGACCTGGAACGCCATCGGCAAGCGCAAGGGCGCCTGGGCGCTGCACGACGACGCGCCGGAAGCGAACAAGGGCTTCCTCCTGAACCACCTGATCCATGAGCTGATGCCGCCCAAGAAGGACGGCATGCGCTGGTCCAACTCCGACCCCATCACCGGCCAGGCCGCGTGGTTCGACCTGAAGGTCGCCATCGAGAAGGTGCCCGCCCCGGCGGACGGTCGGACCAGACCCGACACCGGCCGCCAAGCCTCCCCCGTCGGTCAGGGCCCGGAGGTCGTGGCATGGAAGGTCTGACCGTCATCCCGGGCTCGACCCGGGACCTCGCTCCATTGCGTGCTTCGTCCCTCGCCGCCGCCTCGGCGCATGCACGGGGGCGGTCCGGGGGACCGGTCCGAGGGTCGCCCTGGCGGTCCGCCGGATCACCCCCCGCACGGAGCGCCGCCGCGACGCAACCCCGGCGCAACGCGCGGTGCCGATATGCCGGCGCGTATGCACGGGGGGTGTACGGGGGGTGCACGGGGGGTGTATCCGCAATTTCGCACGGAAGTATTTTTTCATGACCGCACTTCCCGCATCCACGCAGAAGAAGTTGGGCTTGGTGATCGACCTCGACACCTGCGTCGGCTGTCACGCCTGCGTCACCGCCTGCAAGGGTTGGAACACGCAGAACTACGGCGCGCCCTTGTCGGATCGCAATGCCTATGGCGACGCGGAAGGCACGTTCCTGAACCGCATCCACGCCTATCAATCCCAGCCGGATCAAGGACTTGCGCGGACCACGCACTTCCCGAAATCCTGCCTGCACTGCGACGACGCCCCCTGCGTCACGGTCTGCCCGACCGGCGCCAGCTACAAGCGCGCCGAGGACGGCATCGTCCTGGTGAACGAAGACGCCTGCATGGGCTGCGGCCTATGCGCCTGGGCCTGCCCCTACGGGGCGCGCGAGGTCGACGAAGTCGCTGGTATCATGAAGAAATGCACGCTCTGCGTGGACCGCATCTACAACGAGAACATCCCCGAGATCGACCGCCAGCCCGCTTGCGTCCGCACCTGCCCGGCAGGCGCCCGCCACTTCGGCGACCTGGCCGACCCAGCCAGCGACATCAGCATCCTGGTCGCCGAACGCGGCGGCGTCGACCTGATGCCCGAACAGGGCACCAAGCCGGTCAACAAGTACCTGCCCCCCCGCCCCCGCGACACGATCGGCGCCGCGCAAATGTCTGACGACGAAGACATTCTCGCCCCCTTCCTCGCCCCCGTGGCGGAGGAACCGGCGGGCTTCCTCGGTTGGCTCGACCGCTCACTGGAACGGCTCTGACATGCACCCCGCCCCCAGCGTCATCCTGTTCTCCACCCTGTCCGGCGCGGGCTTCGGCCTGTTCGTGTTTCTGGGCCTGATGCCCGTCCCGCCCGTGGGTTGGGCCGCGTTCGTGTTCTTCGCCGTGGCCTACGCCCTGTCCGTCGCGGGCCTGCTATCGGCCACGTTCCACTTGAAGAACAAGAAGAACGCCTGGAAGTCCTACCGCGAATGGCGCACCTCCTGGCTTTCGCGCGAAGCCTGGGCTGCCGTGTTCGCCCTGTTGACGATGGCGGTCTATGCGATCGCGTTGATCTTCTTCGGCGTCCACCTCGCGCCCGTCGGCTGGCTGGGCGCGATCCTGTCGCTGGCGACCGTGTTCACGACCGCGATGATCTACACCCAGCTCCGCGCGGTCCCTCGCTGGAACCAGACCGCCACGCCTTTGATGTTCCTGACCTTTTCACTGGCGGGCGGCGCGATGCTGTCGGGGTTCGTGACCGTCGCCGCGGCCTTCCTGCTGGCGGCGGGCGGCGTCCTGTTGTGGCATTGGTGGAAGGGAGACCGACGCTTCGCCGAAGCCGGCACCACCATCCAGTCCGCCACTCGACTGCACGACCGCGTGACCCTGTTCGAGAAGCCGCATACGGGCGACAACTACCTGACGCGCGAGATGGTGTTCCGCGTGGCCCGCAAGCACGCCGTCAAGCTGCGCGTCATCGCCTTCGTCCTCGCGGTCGTTTTCCCCTTGATCCTGCTTCTGCTCCCGATGAGTCATGCGCTCGCGGCGGTGGCGATCCTGTCCCACCTGGCGGGCGTCCTGACGACGCGCTGGCTGTTCTTCGCGGAAGCCGAACACGTCGTCGGGCTCTATTACGGCGCCCATCTCGGAAAGCAGGCCCGGGCGGCGTGAAACCAATCCTTGCCGCGCTGCGGTGAGAATGAAATGATGACCACGATTTTCACGGAGGTGAGATCTTGGACATCGACGGCGCGGACATCCGAGCCCTCCGCAAGGTGCGTGGCCTGACCCTGGCAGAAGCGGCGACACGCCTGGGCAAATCCATCGGATGGCTCAGCCAGGTCGAGACGGGGAAGTCGCGGCTGGCGCCCGCCGACCTGCTCGACATGGCCGAAGCGCTGGATGCCCCGGTCTCGCTTCTTGCCCCGAGCGGGGTCGCGGCCGAACGGGGCACCGTTACCCGCGCGGGCCATGGGCGACCCTTGGGCGAACGCGTGCCGGGTCTGGACGAACGGTTGCTTTCGCCCGACCTGACCGACGGGTTCGAATTGATCCATTCCGTGTTCGCCCCGGGCAGCCGGCGCGACGATCCCGTCGACCGCCCCACGACCGAAGTGGTCCACATGCTGTCGGGCAGCCTGCGGATCTGGCTGGCCGAAGTGGAGCATACGCTCCGTCCGGGCGACACCGCGCGGTTGCGCGACGCCCCGTTCCGGTGGGCGAACCCCTTCCCCGAACCGGCCGTCGCGCTCTGGTTCATCACGCCCGCCATCTACACACAGGACGCCCGATGACCGAGATCGCCGATCAGGCCCGCATCGTCGTGATCGGGGGCGGGGCGGTCGGCTGTTCCGTCCTCTACCACCTGGCCCTGATGGGTGAGACGGACACGTTGCTGCTGGAACGCAACGAACTGACGGCGGGCTCCACCTGGCACGCGGCGGGCAACTGCCCGACCTTCAGCACGGCCCTGGGGCTGATGCGGCTGCAGACCTATTCCATGAAGCTCTACAGGGGCTTGGCGGACGCGGTCGACTACCCGATGAACTACAACGTCACGGGCACCATGCGCCTGGCCCATTCCGCCGACCGCATGCGCGAGTTCGAGCACGTCGCCTCCTGGGGCCGCAAGTACGACATGCCGACCTACATGATGTCGGTGCAGGACATGAAGGACCGCTATCCGTTCATGGAGACGCACGACCTCGTGGGCGGCTTCGGCGACGACCACGACGGCGACATCGACCCGGCCCAACTGACGCAGGCCCTGGCGAAGGGCGCGCGGGCGCTGGGCGCCCGGATCAAGCGGTTCCGCCCCGTCACCGGCATCGGCCGGGACGGTGGCGGCTGGATCCTCCACACCGCACGGGGCGCCGTCCGGGCCGAGATCGTCGTAAACGCCGCCGGCTACTACGCGCAGCGCGTCGCCGAATGGTTCAAGCCGCACGGCGGCCGGGACCTGCCGATGATCGTCATGCAGCACCAGTACCTGTTGACCGACGAGATACCGGCCATCGCCGACTGGACCCGCGAACACGGCCGCAAGCTGCCCATGATCCGCGACCCCGACGTCAGCTACTACCTGCGGCAGGAGAAGACCGGACTGAACCTGGGTCCTTACGAGCGCGGTTGCGAAGGGGCCTGGATGGTGCCCGATCAGCCCATGCCGGACGATTTCAGCTTCCAGCTCTACCCAGACGCGCTGGATCGCTTGGAACCCTACATCGAGGATGCGATGGCCCGCGTCCCCGTCCTGGCCGAGGCCGGGATCAGCAAGGTCATCAACGGTCCCATCCCCTATGCCCCCGACGGCCTTCCGCTGATCGGGCCCATGCCGGGTGTACGGAACGCATACGAGGCGTGCGCCTTTACCTTCGGCATCGCCCAGGCGGGGGGCGCGGGCAAGGCGCTGGCCGAATGGATCCTGGATGGCCGCCCCGAATGGGACCTGTGGTGCTGCGATCCCCGCAGGTTCACCGGCTACGCCGATCAGGACTATGCCGACGCGCGGGGCCTGCAGACCTACGGCCATGAATACGCAATGCACCACCCCTTCCACGCTTGGCCGGCCGGACGGAACAAGCGCCTCTCGCCCGCCCATGACCGGATCGTGGCGGCGGGCGGTCAGATGGGCGCGTTCGGCGGCTGGGAACGCGCGCTCTGGTATGCGCGCGCGGACGACGACACGTCCGAAACCGCAACGGAGACCTGGGATCGCCACGGCCCCTGGTGGGACGCCGTGGCCGAGGAGGTGGCTGCCGTGCGCGACGGCGTGGGCGTCATCGACCTTTGCGGGTTCACCCGCCTGAACCTGTCCGGCGACGGCGCGGCGGACTGGCTGGCGGCGAAGATCGCCGGGAAGCTGCCGAAGGTCGGCCGCATCGGGTTGGCATACATCGCGGATGCGGACGGCCGTTGCATCACGGAGATGTCGGTGCTGCGCCACGGCTCCGATTTCTTCACCCTGATCACCGCCGCCGCCGCCGAATGGCACGACGCCGAATGGCTGCGCCGGAACATCCCGGATGGGCTGTCGCTGACCGATCACACGGCGGACTATTCCACGCTGCTCGTGACTGGTCCCGAATCCCGCGACCTCCTTTCGCGCATCGGAACGCGCGCCGATCTGCACGCCCCGTGGTTGACTCACCAAGGGTGCCGCATCGGGGACGTGGCATGCGCCCTGGCCCGCGTCAGCTTCGCGGGTGAGCTCGGGTGGGAGATCCACGCAGCCAACGCCGACATCCCCGCCCTATGGGACGCCGTCACGAACGCGGGGGCCCGACCCTTCGGGATGATTGCGCTCGATTCGATGCGGATCGAGAAGGGGTGGTTGGCCTGGAAGACGGACCTATCCAACGACTACACCCTGCGCGAACTGGGTCTGGAACGGCTCATGCGCGATCCCGGACCAGCCCCCGACAGACGCCTGGTCCTGCTGCGTCACGACGGCGACTGCGACCCCCTGCCCATGTCCAACGCCCTGCACGACGGCCGCATCGTGGGCGAGGTGACTTCGGCTGGTTTCGCCCACCGTACGGGGCAGCCCCTGGCCCTGGCCATGCTGCCCGCCACGCTGACCGAGCCCGGTACGCAGATCGCCATCGACCTTTACGGCGAAGCCGTTCCCGCCACCGTCCTGGACGGCCCCGTCTGGGACGCCGACCTGACCCGGATCCGGGCATGACACCGCCCGCCCAGGCCCGGGTCGTCGTCATAGGCGGCGGCGTGGTCGGCTGTTCCGTCGCCTATCACTTGGCGAAGAAGGGCTGGGCCCCGGTGCTGCTGGAACGCAAGGCCCTGACCTGCGGCACCACGTGGCACGCCGCGGGCCTGATCGCCCAGCTTCGCGCCACCCCCGCCATGACGCGCCTGTCGAAGTATTCCGCGGAACTCTACGGCACCCTGGAGGCCGAGACGGACATCGCCACGGGTTTCCGCCGCAACGGGTCGCTGACGATCGCCGTCACCGAACACCGCCGGCAGGAGATCCTGCGTCAGGCCGGCATGGCCCGCGCCTGGGGCGTCGAGGTGCACGAGGTCGACCGCGACGCCGTTCGCGCCCTGCACCCCCATGTCCGCGTGGACGACATGACCGCGGCCGTCCACCTGCCCGGCGACGGTCAAGGCGACCCGGCCAACATCGCCTTGGCCCTGGCGAAGGGCGCCCGCGCCCACGGTGCCACGATCCTGGAACGGACGGCCGTTACCTGCATCTGGCGACAGGGGCGGCGGATCACCCATGTGGAATGGGTCCAGGACGGCGATGGGGGAGCGATCGCCTGCGACGCGGTGGTGAACTGCGCGGGCATGTGGGGCCGCGAGGTCGGCGCGATGCTGGGCACGGACGTCCCTTTGCAGGCCTGCGAGCACTTCTACGTCGTCACCGAAGCCATTCCCGATCTCGGCACCTTGCCGACGCTGCGGGTCCCCGACGAGTGCACCTACTACAAGGAGGACGCGGGCAAGATTCTGTTGGGCGCGTTCGAGCCGGTCGCCAAGCCCTGGGGTCCCATCCCCCCCGATTTCGAGTTCGACCAACTGCCCGAGGACGTCGAACACTTCGAACCCATCCTGGAGAACGCCATCGCCCGGATGCCCGTGCTGGAACGGGCGGGAATCCACACTTTCTTCAACGGACCCGAATCCTTCACCCCCGACGACGCCTATCACCTGGGTCCCTGCCCCGGCATGGACAACGTGTGGGTGGCGGCGGGCTTCAACTCCATCGGGATCCAATCCGCCGGTGGAGCGGGGCTCGCGCTGTCGGAATGGATGGACGGGGGCGAGATGCCCTTCGACCTGACGGGCGTGGACATCGCGCGGATGGAGCCGTTCCAGTCCAACCCCCGTTACCTGCGCGAACGGGCGACCGAGACGCTGGGCCTGCTCTACGCCGATCACTATCCCTATCGTCAGAAAGCCACCGCACGCGGCCTCCGGCGCACCCCGGTTCACCACGAGATGCTGTTCCACGGTGCCGTGATGGGGGAGCTTGCGGGATGGGAGCGCCCGAACTGGTTCGCCCACCCGAGCCAGGAACGGGTGTATCGCCACGACTGGCATCGGCAGAATTGGTTCGATAACCAATGCGCGGAACACGAGGCCGTCCGCGGCGCCGTCGGAATGTACGACATGTCGTCCTTCGGCAAGCTGCGGATCGAGGGGCCCGACGCGCTGGCACTGCTATCCCTCTGCTGCGGGGCGCGGATGGACGTCGCGGTCGGCCGCGTCGTCTATACCCAGATGCTCAATGCCCGCGGTGGGGTGGAGGCCGACGTCACCGTCACGCGTCTCGCCCCCGATGCGTTCCTGATGGTCACGCCCACGGCGACGCGGCTGCGTGACCAGACCCGTCTGGAGCGCCACGCTGTCGAACTTTCGGCCACCGTGACCGACGTGACGGCGGGCGAGGCGGTGCTGGCCGTGATGGGACCGAACGCCCGGGCCCTGATGGCCGACGTGGTATCGGAGGACATCGCAGCGGACGCCCTGCCCTTCGGCCGTGCCGCGACGGTGAACCTGGGTCTGGGGCGGGCACGCCTCCACCGTGTGTCCTATGTCGGTGAGTTGGGGTTCGAGGTGTACGTCTCCTGCGACATGGCCGGTCATGCGTTCGAGGTGATCGCCGATGCCGGCAAGCGGCACGACCTGTCCCTCGTTGGGTTGCACGCGATGGACTCGCTGCGGATCGAGAAGGGTTTCCGCCACATGGGCCACGACATCACCCCCGAGGACGACGTCGTTGCCGCCGGGCTTGCCTTCGCATGTCGGAAGGACGGGGGCTACGTCGGTGCAAAAGCCGTGGCCGCCAGCCGCGCGGACGGCCCTGCGCACCGGATGCTGCAGTTCCGCCTGACCGATCCGGCGCCGATGCTGTTCCATGCCGAGCCGATCCTGCGCGACGGTCGGATGGTGGGGCATCTGACGAGCGGAAACTATGGACATACGTTGGGCGGCGCGGTCGGCCTGGGCTACGTTCCCGCGAAGGGCGAGGCGATCGCGGACCTACTGGTCAGCGAGTGGGCGATCGAGGTCGCGGGGACGACCATCGCGGCCGAAGCATCGTTCGAGCCCATGTACGACCCGGCGGGCGCGAGGATGCGGGCATAGGGGTGCCGCTCCCGGGATCACGTCCGGAATGGGATACCTAGCCGTTCAAGTCCCCGAACTTCCCCGCAAGATACGTCAGCAACGGACCCGCTTCCGGCGCTTCCCCGGTCGCATGGCGAATCGTCGCCTTCGGTTCCCGCAACGCGCCGAACCGTTGCAGCCGCTCGCGCAGCCATCCCGTCGCGGCCGACGGATCGCCCCGGGCCAGCCCGTCGTCCAAACCTGGCACGTCCCTGCGCATCGCGCCCATCAGGCACCCGGCATAGACGTTGCCAAGCGAATAGGTCGGAAAGTACCCCATCAACCCCACCGACCAGTGCACGTCCTGCATGAACCCCTCCGACGGCCTCGTCACCGGCGTTCCGAAGTCCGCCGCGAAGCGGTCGTTCCAGGCACCGGGCAGGTCGGCGACCTCCAGATCGCCCCGGATCAGCGCACGCTCCAAGTCGAAGCGCATCATGACGTGGAGGTTGTATTGGAGCTCATCGGCCTCCGTGCGGATGAAGCCGCGGCGGACGGCGTTGACGGCACGATAGAAGTCTCGCGGGGTGGCGACGCCGATGTCGCCGAACGCATCCCGCATGCGCGCGAACAGCCAATCGCAGAACGGCTCGGACCGGGCCATCTGATTCTCGTAGATGCGGGACTGGCTTTCGTGAACGCCCATCGACGCCCCGCGCCCGATCGGGGTCAGCAGATGAGCATCGTCGACGTTCTGTTCGTAGCAGGCATGCCCGACCTCGTGGATCGTGGAATACAGGCAGTTGAACGGATCGCCCTCGTCCACCCGCGTGGTGATGCGGACGTCCTGGCCGCTGCCGGAACTGAACGGGTGCACCGCCAGATCGATGCGGCCCCGGTCGAAATCGTAGCCGAACCGTTCCGCGACCTGCCGCGACAGGGCCATCTGCGCATCGTGAGGAAACCGGCCCGACAGAACCGGCGCGGGGCCCGCTTCCAGGGCGGCGGCGCGGAGGTCGACAAGGACGGGGCGCAGCGCGTCGAACATCGCGGCCATCGCCGCGCCCGCCCCACCGGGTTCGTAATCCTGCATCAATGCATCGTAGGGGTCGCCACCATCCGCCAGCGCCTCACCCTCCCGGCGGCGCAAGTCGACGACATGGGACAGCACCGGCAGGAACGCGTCCACGTCCTCCTCCGCGCGGGCCCGGGCCCAACGTCCCTGCGCCGCGGAGGTGACGCGCGCGATCTCGGCGGCCAGATCCGTGGGAACCTTCGCGTTCCGCTCAAAGCTACGGCGCACATCGCGCAGATTGGCGGCGGCGACCTCATCGACGGGGTCCGCCGCGGCCAGCCATTCGCCGATGCGCGGATCGGTCCGCCGGGCATGCAGGACGGACTCGAGCGCGCCCATCTCCTCGGCCCGCATCGAGGCCGCACCGGGCGGCATCACCGTTTCCTGGTCCCACCCCGTCCGCCCCGCGACCGAGGCCAGCGCCTCCGTGGTGCGGACATGCGCCATCAAGTCGTCATAGGCCGTCACCGCGTCACCCCCGGACCGATTGAGGGATCGGATAGGACGCGCGATGCCGCGCGCGAACGGTCAGGGATAGCAGGATGACGGCGCCGAACTGATGGACGATCGCCAGATACCAGGGCGACGAATGCATGACCGTCACGATGCCCAGAAGCATCTGCAGCCACGTCATGTGCATCACGCCCGCGAAGGCCACCTCGGTCTTGCGATGGGCCGATGACCGCGCCGACCACCACGCCGCCAGGATCAGGCCGAACAGCACGTAGCCCCACAGCCGGTGGAAGAACTGCACCGTGCCGTCGTTCTCGAACAGGTTGCGCCACCAGGGCGCGATCTCCCACATGCCCGGCGGGGTCAGGCCGCCGGCCATCAGGGGCCAGTCGATGTAGTTGCGGCCAGCGTCGATCCCCGCGACCAGGGCGCCCCAGATCACCTGCAGGAAGGTGGCCGCGATGATCACCGTGCCCCAGGTCGCGAGCCGGGGTTCGCGCAACCGGTGTGCCTGGACCAACTGAGCCTGCGGACGCGACAGGTCCAGCATGAACCAGGCGATCGTTCCCAGGATCACGAAGGCCAATCCCAGATGGACCGCCAGGCGATAGGACGCGACGTCGAGCATCGTGCCGGTCAGGCCGCTCGATACCATCCACCACCCGATGACACCCTGCAATCCGCCGAGCACCCCGAGCGCGATCAGCCGCGGGGTCCAGCCCGGCGGCACCTTGCGCGTGGCCAACAGGGCGATCAGGCCTACAGCCCAGACGAGCCCAATCACCCGACCTAGTTGCCGATGGCCCCATTCCCACCAATAGATGACCTTGAACTCGGCCATCGACATGCCGCGATTCTGAAGCTGGTATTCCGGGATCTGGCGATACAGGTCGAACTCCGCCTGCCACCGCTCGTCCGACAGGGGCGGCAGGGCACCCGTCAGGGGGCGCCATTCCGTGATCGACAGGCCGCTGTCCGTCAGTCGGGTCAGCCCGCCCACCGCGATCATCACCACGACGAGGGCGAACAGGACGATGAGCCAGGCCCGCACGGCGAGGCGGTCGCCACGCTGCCCCGCCGCGATGCCACCCGTGGCGGCCGTGCGGGGGGCGTCGTCCCCGACCTCCTGGAATATCGCGCGCTTCGCCATGTCCGGCCCCCGTCGTTCCCGTGCAGGGCTCATGTAGGCGATGGACCGTCACGGCGCATCCCCCAAGGGCGTCGCAGGTCAGTTCCCGGCGCGCGGCCCCACGGGCTTGCCGTCCTTCCATCGGACCATTTGGCGCATCATCCCGTGGAACGTCTGCACGTCGGACCGGGTCAGCGGCATGCGGGACCACAGGTTGCGCAGGTTCCGCTTCATCGCGGGGGCTTTCGCTTCGGGGAAGAAGAAGCCGGCCTGGTCCAGCCGATCCTCGTAATGATCGGCCAATGCGGCCATCTCGGCCGCATTCGCCCAATCGGTGCCCGCCATGTCCATTCGGCTCGACGCGTCCTGCGCCACCCGCCGCCATTCGTACCCCATCAGGAGCACGCATTGCGCCAGGTTGAGCGATGGGAATTCGGGATTGGTCGGCACCTCCACGATCACGTTGGCGCGGGCGACGTCGTCGTTCTCCAACCCCGTGCGTTCGGGGCCGAACAGGATGGCCGTGCGTTGCCCCTGCGACCCACGGATCTGTGCGTCGCGCATGGCGTCCTCGGGCGTCATCACTGGCTTAGTCAGGTCGCGTCCCCGTGCCGTGGTCGCGTAGACGTGGGTCGCGTCCGCAACGGCATCCGCGGTGGCCGCGACGACCATCGCCCTATCCAGCAACCGCCCCGCCCCGGAGGCCAGCGCCACCGCGCGTTCGTTCGGCCACCCGTCACGCGGCGCCACGACGCGCATGTGCTCCAACCCGAAGTTCAGCATGGCGCGGGCGGCGGCCCCGATGTTCTCGCCCATCTGGGGGCGCACCAGGACGAAAGCGGGGCGGGGATCGTGCGACATGGACGGGGCGGTATCGCGGCGGCGCTTGCGGCGCAATCCGTGGGGGGCTATCGCCGCGCGCATGCCGGACGTCCCGCAAACCTACCTGATCCTTCCGCCCGAGATCGACGCCGCGTTGCCAGACCGCCTGGCGGCGCTTCTGGACGCGACACCGGTGGCTTGCCTGCGCCTGGCGCCGGCCACGACGTCGGAAGACCGCATCCGCCGGGCGGCGGATGCCTGCCGCACCGTCGCACATGCCCGCGACGTTCCCCTCGTCCTCGCGGATCACCCTGCCCTCGTGACGCAGCTCGGACTCGACGGTGTCCATCTGACCGATCCCCGCCCCCTACGAAAGCTGCGAACCGATTGGGGCACGGACCCGATCGTAGGGGCCTGGTGCGGGGCGTCGCGTCACGACGGGATGCTGGCCGGTGAGCACGGCGCCGACTACGTCGCCTTCGGTCCGATCGGCGAGAGCGCGCTGGGACACGGCACCCGGGCGGAGGACGACCTGTTCGCCTGGTGGTCCGAGATGATCGAACTGCCCGTCGTAGCCGAAGGCATGCTGGACCTGGCGGCCGTCGAACGCCTGGCGCCCGTGACCGACTTCTTCGCCTTCGGCGGCGAGGTTTGGGACGCCGACGACCCTGCGGCCGCGTTGCGCGACCTGACCGCGCCCTTGCGCTAGGGCGTGTCGAACGCCTCCCTGACCGCGGCCTCCGCCGTTCGGGCCAGGGCCTTCCGGTCCCCACCGAACGCCCCGGCGTCCAAGGCGCTTCCATAGGTAACTACGACGCGACCGTGCCGCCGGACCGCCAGCATGCGGATCAGATGGCTCCCCAGGTCCATGTCGCCCCACCATCCGTAGAACGCGCGGTCCCGCCCCCGGGGCGCGTGATAGCGAAGCGCGACCGGTTGGACGCTGATACCCTTCGGAAGGTCGCCCCCGAGGAACGCGGCGAACAGGGTGGTCTTGAACGGCAGAACCCGCAGGCCGTCCGTGCTCGTCCCTTCCGGGAAGAAGAGTAGCCGTTGCCGCAGACGCAACCGATCCCGCAGCATCGCGCCGTGCTTCGCCGCCTCGCCCCGTCTGCGGGCGATGAAGACCGTGCCCGTCGCGCGGGCCAGATGACCGATCCCTGCCCAACCCGCCACCTCCGCCTTCGCCACGAAATGGACCGGCGCGGTGGCGTTCAGGACGAGGACGTCCAGCCAGGAAACATGGTTCGCGACCTGCCCACCGGGTCGATCCATCGCATCCCCGCGAACCGTTCGCGACAGGCCGAGGATCCGCAAGGATAAGCGGCAGACCCCCACGGTGATCCAAGGGGTGACCGGACGCGCCTGCCCGTAGAGCGGACGCTCGATCAGACGAGCCAGTAGAAGCAGCCCTAGACCGAGGACGAGGATCGTGATGATCGACCCGCCCCGCCTCGCTATGCGCAGGCGGGCAGGCATGTCCAAGGTCTCCGACGGCGGAGGCGGAGGTCCGATCCATGTCATTGGGACCACGCCTTCAGGGCACGCGGCATCCGGACCGAGTCGAGCGGCAACACGACGCAGACGTCGATGGTGGCGAAGGCCGTGTCGATGAAGGCGCAATCCGCGACCATCGCGCCCGCGCGGACGTATCCCTTCACGAGGGCCGGGACGCGTCGCATGTCTGCCGGACGCCCCGCCCCGACGATCCGGCGCCCCGCCCGGGCAACGGGTCGGACCGTCCAGCCCCCTGGCAGCGCCGCCGCATCGCGCAGGGCGCGCAAGGCGGGCAGGTGGTGGTCGAAGGTCGTTCCAGGGAAGGACGCGGTCCCTACGAGCGTCCGGCACCCGAGCCCTTGCAGGCGATCGACCGCGGCCCTGAGAAGAAGCCCCGTGCCGACCCCTCCCCGTCGGGAGGGGTGGAGGCACATGCGCCCGATCTCCCCGAGGGGACGCGATCGATCGGGCAGACCGTCCAGCACGAACTCCTGCGATGTGTAGGACGAGCCGAGCGCGACCCGCAGCGTTCCAAGGATGGCCGGGTCCGACTCGTCCCGATCGATCAGGACGAGATGTTCGGCCTGTCCGTCGAACCGGTCGGCCTCCGCCCCCGCGCCGGCGCCCATCTCGTCCACGAAGACGGCGCGCCGCAGGGCGGCCGCTGCGTGCAGTTCGTCGTCACGGGCGGAACGGACCTGGAGGCGGGCCATGGCGGTCGGGTAGCGCCGCCGGCGCCCCCTTGCAAGATTTCGCGCGCTTCCACCAACAGGCAACTTGGGGTTGTGCCTGAGGCGGGTGTTCTTCAGGTATTCGTCCGTGGACCGGTCCGGGGGGACATGGGACGGTCAGTCATAGACCCGGAGTAGCAATATGCGTGTCCCATCGATGACCTGTTTTCCCGCATGCTCGAAGTTCACCGTGACGCGATCGCCCACGTTGGACTGGACCTGGCCCAGACCCCAGTCCGGCGCGTCCGGATGGCGAACCATCATACCCGGCTCCAGCATGGCGTTCGACGTGGCTGCAATGGACATGGGGGGGCATCCGCGATGACGACCTCCGACGACGTAGCGCGACGCGACTCGGTGGACGAGCCCGATCTGGTCGCATTGACGGGGTCCCGCTTGTGCCACGACCTCGCCTCGCCGCTGGGGGCGATCGGCAACGGGCTGGAGCTTCTGGAACTGTCGGGCGGCACGGGCACCGAGGAGTTGGCCCTGATCCGCGGCTCGCTCGACGCCGCGCTGGCGCGGCTGCGGTTCTTCCGCCTGGCATTCGGTGCCGGCGATGGAACGCAGATGATCCCCGCCCGCGACGTCATCGACATCGTGCGCGCCATGTACCGCGACACGCGGACCAAGGTGCATTGGCGCGATCAGGACGAACGGCCCCGAGCCGAAATGCGTTTGGCGCTGCTCGGGTTGAACTGCATCGAGGTGGCGATCCCTTGGGGCGCTGTGGTCGAGGTGACCCGCAACGATGCCTGCTGGGTCCTGCATGTCACCGCCGAACGCCTGCGCGTGGACGAACCGCTCTGGCAGTCGCTGGGTCGCGGCGACGTGCCGCCCGACCTGGCCGGGTCGGAGGTGCAGTTCGGTCTGTTGCAGCGTCAATCCCGCCGGCAGAAGCGTCCCGTCACCGTGACCGCCGACGAACGGCATCTGAGCCTCGTGATCTAACGCGTCGCCATCCGGCGGAGCGGGACGCTCCGTCAGGCGGCGGTCGGGTTCGGGAACGGAGTGGTACGGGCGGCGGGACTCGAACCCGCACGGCACGAGGCCAAGGGATTTTAAGTCCCATGCGTCTACCAATTCCGCCACGCCCGCACATCTCCCGCCATATGGGGGAACGCGACGATATGGAACCGTGGCCATCCCCGCGCCCGAGGGACGATACCGAATGACCGATTTTCGTGCTCGAACCGTCGCCGGACTGAACGACCTGCTGACCTGCGGCGATCGCGACTTGACCACCCACGCCGCCGCGATCCTGTCGGATGCGGTGGACTGGCACGGGATGGCGCCGGTGGAGGACTTGCACGGCCGCGACGCGGTGCTCGACGGCATGTTCCGGCCCCTGCGCCGTGCCCTCGCCGCACCGCGTTTCCGGGATGAGATCGTGATCGGAGGGGACAACCGGCGCGAGATAGGGGGTCGTTGGGTGGCGACCGTCACGCACGTCGTCGGAACGCATGTCGGATCGCTCTGGGGCGTGGCGCCGTCGGACCGATTGGCCTTCCTGCGGATGGGTGCCTTCTATCGCATCAACGGCGACGGTCGGATCGACCGAGCCCACGTGATCGCGGACCTCCCGGATCTCATGCGTCAGGCTGGTCGCGACCCCTACGGCGTGACGCTGGGAACGGAGGTGACGTTTCCGGGTCCGGCGACCCATGACGGCGTCTGTCCCGACCAGGCGAGCGGCGCCGGATCGCTCGATCTGGTCGAACGGATGCTCGGGGACCTCCACGTCTATGATCCCGAGACGTTCGGAAGCGCAGGGCAGACGGGCGAGGACGGGACCTGGGCCGATGACATGCTGTGGTACGGGCCCGCCGGTATCGGATCGAACTATCGATGGGATGGGTTCGTCAAGGACCACCGGGCGCCGTTCGTCACCGCCTTCCCCGATCGGAAGGGCGGTGACCACTATTGCCGAATCGGCGATGGGTCGTATGCCGCCGTGTCCGGCTGGCCGTCGATGACGATGACACACCGGGGTGACTATCTCGGCGTCGCGGCCACCGGCCTCCCTCTGACGCTGCGGGTCATGGACTTCTACCGCTGCGCCGATGGGCGGATCGCGGAGAACTGGGTGATGCTCGACTACGTCGATCTGTTCCGGCAGATGGGTCGCGACATCCTGCGCTGAGGATGGGCAGCAGCGATGCCGACGCTTCGGTGCGTCGATCCCGTGTCCCCCGCCCGGCCGGCCTCAGAACCGTCGATAGGTCGTCGTCGCGGCATAGGCCTTCGCCGGTCCGTCGACCCGCCACCGGCAGGTCCATGTCGGCCATTCCCTGAAGTCATAGGCGATTTGGTAGGTATCGGGCATGCAATTGTGCGTAGCCGACGGCATCGGTTCCGGCGCGATCAGGTGGAAGGGGCGCCCGTTCTCGAAGGTGACCTGCACCATGTCGCCCAAGGTCCGCCACCATGTAACGCGGTGCGCCTTGACCTTCACCCGTCCGGTCGTCAGCAGCCCCACCTCGCGCGCCTGGAGGGCGCCGTCGGACCAGGCCCATCGGCAGATGCCGTCGAACGAGGCGATCGCGCCGTCGTCGTGGCGGATGCGGCGCACGACCTGCCACGCGCCGACGAGGCGTCGCAGGTGCAACCGCGTCGATGTGTCCGTCCCCGTCATGTCCCATCCTTGCGGCCCATCGGTGCCGACGCTAGGCGGACCGCGGTTTGCAGGAAAGGTCAGCCATGATTCCGCGCTATTCCCGCCCCGAAATGGTTGCGATCTGGTTGCCGGAAACGAAGTTCCGCATCTGGTTCGAGATCGAGGCTCATGCCGGCGATGCCATGGCCGAGGCGGGCACCATCCCGGCTGCGAACGCGGCGGCCGTCTGGAAGGCCGCCGACGCGACCTTCGACGTCGAGCGCATCGACGCGATCGAGCGGGAGACGCGGCACGACGTCATCGCCTTCCTGACCCATTTGGCCGAGATCGCGGGGCCGGAGAACGCGCGCTTCGTCCACCAGGGCATGACGTCCTCGGACGTCCTCGACACCACGTTCAACGTCCAGCTCTGCCGCGCCGCGGATATCCTGATCGCCGACATGAAGGGCCTGCTGGACGCGCTGGAACGCCGGGCGTTCGAGACGAAGGACATGGTCCGCATAGGGCGCAGCCACGGCATCCACGCGGAACCCGTGACGATGGGCCTGACCTTCGCGCGCTTCCACGCCGAGATGGCACGCAACTTACGGCGCCTGCGGACGGCGCGCGAGGAGGTCGCGACGGGCGCGATCAGCGGCGCAGTCGGCACCTTCGCAAACGTCGACCCCGCCGTGGAGGCACATGTCTGCGCGATGATGGGCCTCGAGCCGGAACCGATCAGCACGCAGGTCGTCCCGCGCGACCGCCACGCCGCCTTCTTCGCGGCCCTGGGGGTGGTCGCCAGCAGCGTCGAGAACGTCGCGACGGAGATCCGGCACATGCAGCGTACCGAAGTGCTGGAGGCGGAGGAGGCCTTCGGCAAGGGACAGAAGGGCTCGTCCGCCATGCCACACAAGCGCAATCCCGTCCTGACGGAGAACCTTACCGGGTTGGCGCGGATGGTACGGTCGGCCGTCGTTCCTGCGATGGAGAACGTGACTCTGTGGCACGAGCGGGACATCAGCCATTCGAGCGTCGAACGAATGATCGGACCGGACGCCACGATCACGTTGGATTTCGCCCTCCACCGGCTGACCGGCGTTATAAGCGAACTCGTCGTCCATCCGGACAACATGGCAGCGAACCTGGACAAGTTGGGCGGCCTCGTCATGTCGCAGCGTGTCCTTCTCGCCCTGACGCAGGCGGGCGTCACGCGGGACGATGCGTATCGTTTGGTGCAACGCAACGCGATGAAGGTCTGGGAAAATGGCGCGGATTTTCGAAGCGAGCTTTCGAACGATCCGGAGGTGACGGCCGCCCTGAGCCCGGAGGACATCGCCTCGGCCTTCGACGTCGGTTATCACACCAAGCACGTCGATACGATCTTCGCCCGCGTGTTCGGCCATTCCTGACCCCCTGCGACGATTTCGACTTTTGCGCCGGCGCCCGGTCGCGCTAACGTTGCGTCATCATCCAACGACGGGAGCCTTTCGATGACCAAGACGAAGACGATCCTTGCCGCGCTTGTCCTGACCGCGGCCCCCTTGGCCGCAGCTGCACAGGGCTGCAACTACGACAAGTACCAGCAGGCTCAGAGCTGTGCACCCGGATCGAGCTGGAATGCCGACGAGGGCAAATGCCTGGCGGACGCCAACGCCTGACTGTGTCGCGTGCGACGAACGGAAGGCCCCGCCCGGGCGACCGGCGCGGGGCCTTTCCGTTCCGCGATCCCTGCCCTATCTGCGGGCCGGCAGGAGGGATTGGCGCATGACGAAGGTCTTCATCGACGGGGAAGCCGGGACAACCGGCCTTCGGATCCGGGACCGGCTCGCCGATCGGGGCGACATCACCCTGATCCGATTGGAGGAGGACCGCCGGAAGGACGACGGGGCTCGCGCGGAAGCTTACGGCCAGGCGGACGTGGCGATCCTGTGCCTGCCGGACGATGCCGCGATCCAGGCCGCGGCCATGGCTGGCCCGACGCGCTTGATCGACGCCTCCACGGCCCATCGCGTGAAGGAGGGTTGGGTCTATGGGATGCCGGAACTGCCCGGCGCGCGCAATGCGATACGCGATGCCGTGCGCGTGGCCAACGTCGGCTGCTATGCCACCGGATCCATCGCGATGCTGCGTCCGTTGACGGATGCCGGCATCGTTCCGGCGACCGCCCCAGTGACCTTGACGGGGGTGTCGGGATACTCCGGCGGGGGCAAGTCCCTGATCGCGGAGTTCGAAGCCGGAACGGCACCCGCCTGCTTCCTCTATGCTCTCGGGCAATCGCACAAGCACTTGGCGGAGATCGTCGAATACGGGGGATTGACGCGGACGCCCGCGTTCCAGCCGATGGTTGGCAACTTCCGGCAGGGTATGGCGGTACAGCTTCACCTTCACGCGGACATGCTGGGCGGAGGTGTTCCCGGCGCCCAGCGGCTCGAGGCCGCCTTACGCGAGTTCTATGCCGGCGATCCGTTCGTCCGCGTGGCCATGGCCCAGGACAGGGTGGACCCGCAGCGGTTGAACGGGACGAACCGCATGGAGTTGTCCGTCCACGGGAATGGATACGATCGCATAACCGTGGTCGCCGTTCTCGACAATCTGGGGAAGGGCGCATCGGGGACCGCGATCCAGAACCTGAACCTCATGATCGGCGCGGACGAGACGGAAGGTCTGATCGCGTGAACGCAATGGTTTCTTAAGGGCGACCTGCCATCCCCACGCACGACCCTTCCACCGCGCGTGATCCATGAACCAGCCCCTCTCGCATCCGGTGCTCCCCCTGACCAAGGCCGAGAAGGCGGCGGTCATCGTTCATCTCCTCGTGCAGGGCGGCGTCGATCCCGGCGTGGGTGAGCTGCCGCCGAACCTTCAGCGGACACTGGCTCGATCGATCGCGAAACTGCGTTTCGTCGACCAAGCGACGTTGATGGCCACTGCCGCCGAATTCACCGAAGTGCTCGACGCCGCTGGCCTGCGCTTCCCCGATGGGCTGGCGAAAACCCTGGGCGCCCTGGACGGCACGCTGTCCCCGTCCGTCATCCAGGATCTGACGGCCGAACTGCCGCCCGACGTCGTCCCCGATGTCGGCGCGTCGGTTTGGGAGGGCCTCCTCGCGATGCCTCCGGAGGTTCTGCAGGACATGCTGCGAACCGAGAGCCCCACGATCTGCGCCATCGTCCTGTCGAAGCTGCCGGCCGAACGGGCCGCGGGCTTGGTGGCCGACCTACCACCCGAGCGCATGGGCGACATCGCGGTTGCCTTTTCCGCCACAGATGCGATCCCACCGGCCACGGTAGCACGGGTCGGCCTCTCGTTGGGGCGGGCCGCGTCGTCCACCCCGTCGAAGGCGTTCCAGAAGACGCCCGTCGATCGCCTGGGCGCTATTTTGAACGCGTCCGGCTTCGGAGAGCGCACCGCCATGCTGCAGACGCTCGACGACCAGTCGCCCGATTTCGCCAGCGCGGTGCGTGCCGCCGTGTTCTCCTGGGAGAACATACCCGACCGGCTCGATGCCCGCGACGTTCCGCGGGTCGTGCGCGCCGTGGCCGCCGAGGACCTCCTGGCTGCCCTGTCGTCGGAGCAGGATGTCGAGGGAACGGTTGTTCATTTCCTGTTGGCGAACCTGTCCGGTCGTCTGGCGGACCAGACCCGCGCCGAGTTGGAAGATGCGGGAGAGATCGCGCCGGAGCGCGGGGAGGCGGGCAAGAAGGCCGTGGCCGTCGCCATACGTCAGATGGAGGACGACGGCGAACTCGCCTTGATCACCCCCGACTGACTCCGCGATTGGCCCGTGGACGACCCGCCCTATCTGAACCCGAAGGGACGGACGTGGGGGCGCGGGCGCCATGGTGCTGGAATTCAGGGACGAGGGGATCTTCTGTCCCGCCGGAGACTTCTACATCGATCCGTGGCGGCCCGTGCCGCGTGCGTTGATAACGCATGGCCACGCCGACCATTCCTATCCCGGGCATGGCCGCTATCTGGCCACGCAGGCGGCGCTGCCCGTCATGCGGCACCGTTTGGGCGACATTCGCGCGGAGGACATCACGTACGGCGAGGTCCGCCGTATCGGGGATGTCGACGTCACGTTCTTCCCCGCAGGGCACGTTCCGGGTTCGGCGCAGATCCGCGTCGAGCACCGAGGCGAGGTCTGGGTCGTATCGGGTGATTACAAGACCGGTCCGGATGCGCTGTCCGAACCATGGGAGCCCGTGGCCTGCCATGCCTTCGTGACGGAATGCACCTTTGGCCTGCCGATCTTCAAATGGCTGCCGGAGGCGGAGTTGTCCCGCCAGTTGAACGCATGGTGGTCGGTCAACGCCGCGGACGGACGGTTCAGCGTGATCGGTGCCTATGCGCTCGGGAAAGCCCAACGGATCATGTCGATGGTGGACCCCGGCATCGGCCCCATCCTGACTCACGGTGCCGTCGAGAACACGAACGCCGTCCTTCGGGAGCAGGGCGTGATCCTGCCCGATACGGTACGCGTGACTAAGGACATCGACTTGAAGGCCCATGCGGGAGGACTGGTCATCGCGCCGCCATCCGCCCTGGCGGGGGGATGGATCCGCAAGTTCGGTCCCTGTTCCACGGGCATCGCGTCGGGTTGGATGACGATGCGCGGCGTCCGGCGCAGGCGAGCCGCAGATCGTGGGTTCGTGATCTCGGACCATGCGGACTGGGCCGGCCTGAACCATGCGGTCCGCGAGACTGGGGCGTCGCGCATCTTCGTCACCCATGGCTATACGACGGTGTTCGAGCGGTGGCTGCGGGATCAGGGATTCGACGCGCACACCGTCAGCACAGAATACCAGGGCGAGGCGCTGGACGCGGATGCCGACGCGGACGTGGCCGACGCGGCATGATGGAAGCGCGTTACGATGCCGACACCGTTGGGGCGGTGCTGCTGGGCATGGCCTCCAAATGGGTCGCGCGCCCACTCTTAATGCTGCCCTGGCCGTGGTGGGTGTTTCGCGCCGCCTTCGCAATGGTCACGCCTCGCCGCCGAGCCGCCGGGCTGACCGTCGAATGGCGGGACGTTGGAGGGGTACCGTGTCGTATCGCATCGCCGGGGCCTGCCGCCCCCGCACTGGTATGGTGCCACGGCGGGGCCTTCGTCGCTGGCTCCCCGAACAGCCATGCACGCATAACCGACCGGATCGCTCGGCGCGGATTTCGGGTCGTGGTTCCGCGCTATCGCCTCGCACCGGAACATCCCTTCCCGGCTGGATTCCAGGACTGCCTCGCCGTCGCGGGCGCCATGTCTGGGCGGGAACCCATCGCCCTCGGCGGCGACAGCGCGGGCGCGACCCTCGCGGCATCCGTGCTCGCGCGCTTGCTGTTAGCAGCTACGCCGCCCGTGGCGGTCGCGCTGATCGCCCCCGCGGCCGAACTCGACCCGGCCCGTCGCATCGCCACAGGCGCCGATCCTATGTTCCTGTCCGTACCGATGCTGCAGCGCATCTTGGACGCCTATGCGCCCGGCGCGGATCCGTCGGACCCGGATCTGTCCCCTGGGCAGGCCGCGTTCCCCGCCTGCCCGCCCGTGACCATCCATTGCTCCGCCGGCGAGCTTCTGGAAGAGGATAGCCTCCGCCTCGGGGCCGCGATGGAGGCCGGAGGGGGCGCGGTCACGTTGGTTCGCGGCAGGGGACTGCCGCACGCCTGGCACCTCGCCGCAGGCTTCCTGCGCGTCGCCGATGACGCCCTCTCCGACTTGGGGGACTTCCTCGCCTCCCATGGGACCCCGAATGGAACCCCCCTCGATGCATGAGGAGGTGATATACGACGCGGGCCATTGGCGTGACAGGATGGCCACCCTGGTCGCGCGCGGCATCGTGAGACCCTCCCTTGCCGTCCCCACACCCTGGTCGATTCGCCGCCGGTTCATGGACATGGCCGCCCGGGGCCGTCCCAGGACGCCCGACGTCGTGGTACGGGAAAGGACGATCGCCGGCATTCCCTGCCGAGTTTCGCAGCCCTCCGCCCCGACGGACACCCGTCCGATGATCTGGATACACGGGGGCGGCTTCGTGATGTGCTCGCCCGACACGCACGCACCCCTGATCGATGCGGTGACACGCCAATCGAACCGAACGGTCGTCGCCCCGCGATACCGTTTGGCGCCCGAACATCCGTTCCCCGCCGGATGGGAGGATTGCCGTGCGGTGCTGGACGACCTGGGGGACTGCGACCTCGGCGGCGACAGCGCCGGCGCCAACATCGCGCTGTCCCTTGCGGCCACCCGGCCCGCGAGGATCGCCCAAATGGTCCTTCTGTCGCCGCCGGTCGACCTCGATCCGACCCGTCCGGTACCCGAAGGGTCCGATGACATGATCTTTCCGCCTTCGGTCCTCCGCCGCTTCCTTGCCGCCTATCTCCCTCCCAACGTCGACCCGCGTGATCCACGTGCCTCGCCCATCCATGCCGAGTGGACCGACCCGCCACGCACCCTGATCCAGATCGCCGAGGGCGAGATGATGGAGGGTGATGCGGATGCCGTCGCACGCCGCTTGGCGGAGGCCGGGGCGTCGGTTCGCGTCGAGCGATGGCGCGGCGTTCCGCACGATTGGCAGATGATGGTCGGACTGACGCCCGCGGCCGATGCCGCCATCGCGTCGATCGGTCGGTTCCTGCGGGTGACGGGATGAAGCGGTTCGCTCGGCTGTTCAACGAACTGGACCAGACGACGAAGACGTCGCGCAAGACCGCCGCCCTCGCGTCCTACTTCCGGGAGGCGGACGATCCCGACAAGCTATGGACCATCGCGCTCCTATCCGGACGCCGCCCGAAACGCACCGTCACCGCGAACCGTCTGGCCGAATGGGGGGCCAACCTGGCCGGGTTGCCGATGTGGCTGTTCCAGGAAAGCTATGACAAGGTCGGCGATCTCGCTGAAACGATCCACCTCGTCCTGCCCGACCCGACACGCGCCAGCGACCGCCCCCTGTCCGGTTGGATCGACGAAATACGTGCATTGTCGGACGTCGAGGACGACGCGAAGCGGACCGCGATCCTGGAAGCGTGGGACCGCCTCGGTGGCGTCGAACGGTTCATATACAACAAGCTGATCACCGGTGGCTTTCGTGTGGGCGTCAGTCAGAAGCTGATGACGCGCGCACTGGCCCAGGCGACCGATATACCGGAAACGGAGCTGGCACACCGGCTGATGGGGAACTGGGCACCGGGCACCACGACCTTCGCCGGCCTCGTGACGCATCCCGATCCGGAAGCAGACCTGTCCCGACCCTATCCGTTCTGCCTAGCCCATGGGATCGACAACGCGCCGGGCTACGACCCCCAGGAAGGGCCCGCGATCCTCGGCGACCCGTCGGACTGGCTGGCGGAATGGAAATGGGACGGCATACGGGGGCAACTGATCCTGCGCGACGGCAAGCATTACCTGTGGTCCCGGGGCGAGGAGCTGATGACCGACCGCTTCCCGGAATTCGCGCGGTGCATCGATTTCCTGCCCCCCGGGACGGTGCTGGACGGAGAGATCCTGGCGTGGGACGCGGAGGCGGGCCAGCCCATGCGCTTCGCCGCCCTCCAGCGACGCATCGGGCGCAAGACCGTGCCGAAGTCGCTGTTGAAGGACGCGCCCGCGGTCCTCTTCGCCTACGACCTGCTGGAAGACGGAGGTGAAGATATCCGCGAACGGCCCCTGCGGGAGCGCCGCTCGAGGCTGGAGGCACTGCTCCGGAACCTTCCAGCGGCGGCACCCATCCGCACCTCGCCCATGATCCCGTTCGCCGGGTGGGACGAACTCGCCGAAGCGCGCCGAGAGTCCCGCGACCGTCAGGCGGAAGGGATCATGCTGAAGCGACTGAGCAGCCCCTTCCACGTCGGACGCAAACGTGGCGATTGGTGGAAGTGGAAGCTGGACCCGCTCAGCCTGGACGCGGTGATGGTGTATGCGCAGGCGGGGCATGGGCGCCGGGCGAACCTTTATACGGATTTCACGTTCGCCGTTTGGAAGGGGAACGAACTCGTCCCCTTCACGAAGGCCTACAGTGGCCTCACGGACGCGGAGTTCCGCAAGATCACCGCTTGGGTCCGCAAGAACACGTTGGCCCGGTTCGGCCCCGTCCGGCAAGTAACCCCGGAACAGGTGTTCGAGATCGGCTTCGAGGGGATCCAGGCATCCCCCCGGCACAAATCCGGTGTCGCGCTGCGATTCCCGCGCATGCTGCGATGGCGGCACGACAAGACGGTCCAGGACGCGGACAGCCATGCGACGCTGATGCGGATGCTGGAAACGTATGGCTAGTGTGGGGTCATCCCGTCCGTGACGACCGCCAGCTCGGCCCGCAATCGACCCAACGCGTTCAGACACTGCGTTCCGAGTGCATCCAGATCGCCTGTCCCTCCGTCATGGGCGGCAGCGTTCAGTGCCCGGGCCGCGGTCTGCGTCGGCACACCGCCGACGGCGCCCGCCAGCGACAGCAGGATATGGGTCTGGAACCGCGTCGCGGGCTTGTCGCCTCCGTTCAACGCCGTCGTCAGTTCCGCTTCGGCGTCACGCAAATCTTGGGTCAACCGGATCAGGACCTCTTCGGCATGAACGGGTCCGGCGGCTTGGAGAAGCTCGGCCAGCATGATCGGGCTGAGCGGGGCGGATGCCTCCGGTTGCCAATGGGGAACGGCCGGCAGCTCGCGCAGGATGCTGTCGAGGATGCGACCGAACGTTCGCCGATCCGGGACCGGCTTGTCGATGACGCCGTCGGCCCCCTCCTCCAGGATGGCATCCCTCACCTGACGGGATATGTGTGCGGTCGTCGCGATCATGGGCAGGGGCGGTGCGACGCCCTTCGCTTGCCGAAGGCGCTCCGCCCGGATGACCTCGCGTCCGGACAGCATGGGCATCTCGATGTCGATCAGGGCGAGGTCGAACCGTTCGCGTGCCAGCCAGTTCAGCGCCACCACCCCGTCCGCGGCCGTTTCGCACGCGGCACCCATCTGTTCCAACATCCCGACGAACACGGTCCGCACCGTATCGCTGTCGTCGGCGACGAGGACGCGCATGCCGGTCAGATCGACTCCGACGTCCTCCTCCGAGGGGCGCAGGATGTGCAGGTCCCCCAATTCGAGCGTCACGATCGCACCCCCATCGGGATCGTTCCGCGCGGTCAGCGTACCGCCGATCTCCCTCGAATGGCCGGCGGCGATGTGCAGCCCCAAGCCGGATCCGGTCGATCCGGCACCCCTGGTGCCGCTGCCGAAAAGGTTCGGAAGGATGTCTGGGGGAAAGCCGGGGCCATCGTCCCGTATCGTCAGGACGATCCGATCGGCGGTGGGCGCACGGACGTCGATGTCGATCCGGCCACGGGCATGCCGCAGCGCATTCGACAACACGTTGTCGACGATCCGCCGCAATCCGAGGTGACGGGTCTGCACGACGCGGGGAACATCGTCCGCAACCCGCAACCCGATGGTCACGCCAAGGGGATCCGCGGCCCCGCGCCATCGGGCCATGACGTCGTCGAGGACCCTGCGCAGGTCTACGGCGGCGGGCGGTCGGTCGTCCGGCGGGCGATCGAGGCCGCCGTCCATCATCTCCTCCACCAAGCGGGACAGCAGTTCGGCGGCGGCGCGGACGCGTTCGACCTGGCGGACGGCGCCCGGCGCGAGCTTGCCATCGTCGAGCAGACGGACGCCCCCCACGATATCCGCCAGGGCGGCACGAACGTCGTGCGCCATCAAATCCATCGACGCAGGCTCGCGCGGTTGCGGCATCTCCCCCGTCATGGATCGTCGGCCCCCTTCGGATAGCCGAGGTTGCGAAGCGCCGCCGCGATCTCGGTTAGGATGGCGGGGTCGTCGATCGTGGCCGGGGTGGACCAGGGAGCGCCGTCGGCGATCTTCGTCATCACGCCGCGCAGGGTCTTTCCGGACCGTGTCTTCGGCAACCGGGGCACCACCGCGACGGACCGGAAGGCTGCGACCGGACCGATCCGGTCCCGGACCATCGCCACGCAGGCGGCCGGCACGTCGTCCGCCGACGCACCGGCGCCATCGTTCAGGCAGACCAGCCCGACGGGAACCTGGCCCTTGAGCGGATCGGCCGCCCCGATCACGGCGCATTCGGCCACGTGCGGATGGGCGGTCAGCACCTCCTCCATCGCGCCGGTGGACAGCCGATGCCCGGCCACGTTTATGACGTCGTCGGTGCGCGCCATGATCCAGAGGCATCCATCCTCGTCCAGGATCCCCGCATCGCCCGTGTCGTAGTATCCCGGATAGCTTGCGAGGTAGGAGGACCTGAACCGCTCCTCGGCGTTCCAAAGGGTCGGCAGGCAGCCGGGCGCCATCGGCAACTTGATCGCGACGCCGCCCAGTTCGCCCGCAAGGGCGGGCCGGCCGGTTTCGTCCAGGACCGCCACCTCGTATCCCGGCATAGGCACGCCGGGTGATCCGATCTTGATCGGCAGACGTTCGATCCCGATCGGATTGGCCGCGATCGCCCAGCCCGTTTCCGTCTGCCACCAATGATCGATCACGGGCTTGCCCGACACGCGCGCGATCCAGTCGACCGTCGGGGGATCGGCGCGTTCGCCGGCCAGGAAGATGTTCCGCAAGGCCGACAGATCCTGCCCACGCACCATGTCGCCATCCGGATCCGCACGACGCATCGCCCGGAAGGCCGTCGGCGCGGTGAAGAACGCGGCCACGCGGTGCCGGGCCATGATCCGCCAGAACGCGCCGGCGTCCGGGGTGCCGACGGGTTTCCCCTCGTATATGATCGACGTGCAGCCGTGGATCAGCGGGGCATAGACGATATAGCTGTGCCCCACGACCCAGCCCACGTCGGACGCCGCCCAGAAGACGTCGCCCGGTCGGCAATCGTAGATCGCGTCCATCGTCCAATCGAGTGCGACAAGATGACCGCCGGTCGGACGCACCACGCCCTTCGGCGCCCCGGTCGTCCCGGAGGTGTAGAGGATATAGGCCGGATGGTCCCCCCGGACGGGCACGCAGTCGGCTGGTTCGGCGCCCGCGATGGCGTCGAACCAATCCAACCAGCCGTCGCGAAGGGTGGCAGGTCCTGCATCGCGCTGCAACATCACGACCGTCGCGGGTCGATGAGACGCGATGTCGAGTGCCCCTTCCAGCAAGGGTCCGTAGGGAACCACCCGCAACGGCTCGATCCCGCAGGAGGCGGCCAGGATCACGGACGGTTCGGCGTCGTCGATCCGCAACGCGAGTTCACGGCTGGCGAAGCCGCCGAAGACGACCGAATGGATCGCACCGATACGGGCACAGGCCAACATCGCGATCACCGCTTCCGGCACCATCGGCATGTACACGAGGACGCGGTCCCCTACGCCCACGCCGTGGGCCGTCAACAAACCCGCGAGCCGCGACACGCGATCCTTCAGTTCCGCGTAGGTCAGGATCGCGCTGGCGTCCGTCACGGGGCTTTCGTGGATCAGCGCGGTCCGATCGCCCTGACCGGCCGCCACGTGGCGGTCCACCGCGTTCCAGCAACCGTTGACCATGCCATCTGCGAACCATTGCGGCGTAGTCCCATCGTCGTCGTGCAACGCCTTCGACGGAGGTGCAGACCAGTCGATCGAGCGGGCGGCGTGCATCCAGAACCCTTCCGGGTCCGCCTGCGCGTTCGCGTAGAGGTCATGGTAGCGCATCGTCCCCTCCCCGTCCGGCACCGCCGCGGACCGTATGCGCCGAGGCCCCGGCCGCGCAAGGCAAACCCCGCTTGACCCCGCTCCGCCCCGGGGGAAGGGTAATGGAATGGAACTGCGACCCTTGATCGACGGCGTGTCCGTCGCCCCCATGCTGGAACCCGGGGACATGGCCGTCCTGTCCGCGGGGGGCGTCGCCACCGTGATCTGCAACCGGCCCGACGCGGAGGTTCCGCCCTCGCACGCGATGGATGCGATGCGCATCGCGGCGGAGGCGGCGGGCCTGACCTTCGTCGCGAACCCGGTTGCCATGCCGGGCCTCACCGCGGATGCCGTCGACAAGCAGCGGGCGGCCTTGCAGGCCGCCGAAGGCGACGCGGTGGCATACTGCGCGTCCGGCACCCGGTCGGCGATCCTCTGGGCTTTGGCTTCTGCGGGCAAGGTACCCACCGCCGACATCCTGTCCCGCCTGGAGGCCGCGGGATACCCGATGCCCGGTCTCGGACCGCAGATTGACGCGATGGCGGCCCGATCGTGACGATGCCCGATCCAGGCCGCCGATGGCACGACATGGGCGGCAACGCCGCCGAACGGGTGCCGCGGGACGACTATGACTTCGCCCTGTGGGAGAAACGCGTCGATGCGCTCGTGATGATCGCGCAGGCTGCGGGTCTGATGACGGTCGATGGACTGCGCAGGGTCCTGGAGGACATGGGCGAGGACGCGTTCGAGACGATGACGTATTACGAGCGTTGGGTCGCGTCCCTGAACCAGAACCTTCTGGAAGAGGGCACCTATACCGTCGCCGAACTGGGCGCGCGGATGCGGGACGTGCGCGCGCGGGGCGACACCTATGGAACCGCGCAACGTGGTTGAGGTGGGCACCCGGGTGCGGGTCGCGGACATCGCCCCGCCGGGTCACGTCCGCACCCCCCATTACCTGCGAGGACGGGTTGGCGTGGTCGAGCGCGTCCTAGGCCCTTTCCCCAACCCGGAGGAGTTGGCGTACGGTCGTCGGACGACGCCACTGCCGCTCTATCGCGTGCGGTTCCCGATGGGCGAGTTATGGGCCGATGCGGAGCATCCCGGCGACACGTTGGAGGCGGAAATTTACGCGCACTGGCTTACGATCGAGGAGGATCCCGATGCCGCATGACGGCCACGATCCGCTCTCTCCGTCCGGGCATCCCTACAGGCCCGATCAGGACGAGCCGCTGACCTACTGGCAGTGCATGGAGATCGCAATTCGTGAACTCCTGGTCGAGAAGGGCGTGACGACGGACGCCGCAATTCGGGCTCAGGTCCAGACGATGGACGATCGCGGTCCCGCGCAAGGCGCGCGGGTCGTCGCCCGTGCCTGGGCTGATCCGGACTTCCATCATCGGCTGCGGTCCGACGGAAGCGCTGCCTGTCGCGAACTGGGGATCGAGGTAGGGCCGATGAAGCTGATCGCGGTCTCCAACACGCCCGACCTCCACAACGTGGTCGTGTGCACGTTATGCAGCTGTTATCCCCGTAACCTTCTGGGACTTCCCCCCGATTGGTACAAGTCACGCGAATATCGCAGCCGTACCGTTCGCGAACCTCGGGCGGTCCTGCGCGAATTCGGAACCACGCTGCCCGAAGGGGTGGCGGTCCGCGTCCACGACTCGACGGCCGACATGCGGTATCTAGTGGTCCCGATGCGTCCGGACGGCACCGAAGGTTGGACCGAAGGCGCGCTCGCGGCTTGCGTGACGCGCGACGCGATGATCGGCGTGGCGCAGGCCGCCCATCCGAAGTCCGACGGAATCTAGCGCCAGACCATCATGGGAACGCCCCCGCGCGGGGCAACGGCGAAGGCCCGCGATCTTGCGATCGCGGGCCAGCCGTATCCGTCATGATCGATCAGGCTATCGCACGGTTCCCGCGGAACCGACCCGCGGCGCCCAGGAAGCCCAGCCCCCCGAGCAGCAACGCGATGCCTGCCGGCAACGGAACGGGGGCGACGATGTCCCGGTCGGCGATCAAGGCCGCCGCACCGTCGAGGGTGAAGCCGTCGTTCACACCGGTCTCGATCGAGATCTGCGCGGACGTCACCTGCTGTCCGAAGTTGATCCGAACCAGTTGCGCCAGTCCGTTGCCGAACAATCCCGGATTGGTCGCGGTATCGTAGACCGTGGTCGTTCCACCGGCCAGGATCGACAGCGTGCGCTTCCCGACATCCGCGGCGTCGCGGACTGCGAACAGGAGGGTATCGAAGAGGCCGGACCCGCCATCCAGAGAAACGTCCCACAGGATGCCGCGCGTGTCGTTGGAATTCAGCGAGACGACACCGCCCGCCGGCAGGAGGTTGCCCTGTCCGTTGATGCTGCCGCTCTGTAAGGCCAATCCGGTACAACCGTTCGAAGCGCGGTCGTGCGATCCACAGGTCGTTCCCGACCCCGTTCCCCCGAGCGACGCGAAGGTGCCGACACGCGTACCGAGGGCACCGGCCAACTCGCCGAACCCACCGCCGGAGATGCTCGCGCCGACGCCGCCCGACGCGCCCTCGAAATTGCCCGACAGTTGGCTGCGAGTCTCGAAATCCTCGACCGTGGCGGAGGCGTTCAGCCCACCGGTGTAGTCACCGGCGGAGAACGTCTGGATCGTGACGGTCGCGGCGGACGCCGCGGACCCCATGGCCATGGCGAGCATGGCGGCCGTGATAAGAATGCGCATGATGGAAACCCTCGAACCAATCGTGACGATGGATCCACTAAGCACCCGCCGGATTTTCGATCAATTCGTAAGATGCATCGAACGGCGAACACATCGTATCCCGTTCGGCAACGGACCGGGCGGGACAGACGATCAGCCGATCCACAGCTTCAGGACCCAGGCCACCGCCCCCAACGTGCCCACGCTCGCGCACCAAAGGCCCACGAACCACGCGATGCGCCGCGCCCGCATGTCAGTGGTACCCGTCGTCGGGGTTTATCTTCCCGCGGAACACCCAATAGGCATAGGCCGTATAGGCCAGGATGATGGGCATCAGGATGCCCGCGCCGACCAGCATGAAGATCTGCGCGTTGCGGGGTGCCGCGGCTTCCCAAAGCGTGACCTGCGTCGGAACGATATAGGGAAACATGCAGATCCCCAAGCCGACAAAGCATAGGCCGAACAGCACCAGCGACAGCACGAAGGGCCGATACTCGTGGTTGTGGATCGTCAGCGATCGAAACATCAGCAGCGCCACGACGCCCACGGCCGCCGCCACTCCCCCCGCCATCGCCCACCCCACCCCGGTGAACCACCGCACGAAGTATCCGTCCTGCAGGAACGGCGTCCAAAGGCTGACGGTTCCGATGAATGCCAGCGTCGCCAGACCCAAGGGCCAGGCCCGCGCGCGCATCCGCTCCTGCAGATCCCCTTCGGTCTTCATGACCAGCCACGTCGCGCCGAGCAGCATGTAGCCCACCATCACGGCGACGCCGACCGTCAGGCTGAACGGGGTGAGCCAGTCCCACCAGCCGCCCGCATAGGCGCGCGCGCCCTCGTCCACGGTGATGCCCTGCAGGATCGCGCCCAGGATGATGCCCTGGCTCAGGGCCGCGACGGCCGATCCGCCGATGAACGCCAGATCCCAGACCCACTCCCACCGCTTCGTGCGCCAGCGGAACTCGAACGCCACGCCGCGGAAGATCAGCGCCAGCAGCATCGCGATGGCGGGGACGTACAGGGCGGGCAGGATCAGCGCGTATGCCAACGGGAACGCCGCGAAGAGGCCGCCGCCGCCCAGGATCAGCCAGGTCTCGTTGCCATCCCACACGGGGGCGACGCTGTTCATCATGACGTCGCGGTCGTGCTTCTTCGCCTCGACCACGAACAGCATCCCCAGGCCAAGGTCGAACCCGTCGAGGATGACATAGACGAGGACGGCGAACGCGATCACGAACGCCCAGACCACCGTCAGGTCGAAGCTGAACCCTTCCACGATCCCCATGGCGTCACTCCCCCGGAACGGCGTTGGGGCCGCCGCGCCGCGTGGCCTCCTCGGGCGCGGGCGTGATGCCCGCGGTCCTGATGGGCCCGTCGATGCTGTCCTTCAGCGGCTTCTCGTCGAACACCGGCGGCCGCGACATCAGGCGCAGGATATAGAACGTGCCCGCTCCGAACACCGCGAAGTAGATCACCACGAACGCGATCAGCGAGGCCGCCACCGCCGGCGCCTCCAGCGGCGCCACGCTGTCCGCCGTCCGCAGCAGGCCATAGACCGTGTAAGGCTGGCGTCCGACCTCCGTCGTGACCCAGCCCGCGAGGACGGCGATCAGGCCCGACGGGGCCATCACCAGGGCGGCACGGTGCAGCCAGTGGTCGTGGAACAGATCGCCCCGCAACCGGGCCCAGGCCGACCACAGGCCCACCGCGACCATCAGGAACCCCAACCCCACCATCACCCGGAACGACCAGAAGACCAGGAAGACCGGGGGCTGCTCGTCGTCGGGTATCGTGTCCAACCCGTCGGTCGGCGCGGTCAGGGACTTCTTCAGGACCAGCGATGCCAACCCGGGGATCCCCACGGCATAGTCCAGCGTCTGCGTCTCGTCGTTGGGGATGCCGAACAGATAGAGGGGCGCCCCCTCGGGGTGGGACTCGTAGTGTCCCTCCATCGCGTAGATCTTCGCAGGCTGATGCTCCAACGTGTTCAGGCCATGCTCGTGCCCCAGCACGACCTGCAGGGGTGCCACGATCACCGCCATCCACATGGCCATCGAGAACATGGTCTTCGTCGCCTCCGAGGGCCGCTCGCCCCGGGCCCGTCGCCGCAACAGATGATAGGCCCCGACCCCGCCCACGATGAACGCGGTGGTCAGATAGGCCGCCGTCAGCGTGTGCGTCAGGCGATAGGGGAAGGACGGATTGAAGATCACCTCCCAGAACGACGTGGCGATGAACTGCCCCGTGTCGGGGTCGATCTCGAACCCGGCGGGCGTGTGCATCCAGGAATTGACCGACAGGATCCAGAACGCGCTGATGAACGTTCCCACGGCAACGGCCCCGCAGGCGACCATATGCAGGGTCGGGCCGACCCGCTCCCGCCCGAACAACATGATTCCCAGGAAACCCGCCTCCAGGAAGAAGGCGGACAGCACCTCGTACGCCATGGGGGCGCCCAGGACCGGACCAGCCTTGTCGCTGAACACCGACCAGTTCGTCCCGAACTGATACGACATGACGATGCCCGACACGACGCCCATGGCAAAGGCCAGCGCGAAGATCTTCACCCAATAGCGGAACAGCTCCAGGTACTTGTGTTCCTTGGTCCACAGGTACAGCCCGTTGCAGACCGCCAGATAGCTCGCCAGGCCGATCGTGAAGGCGGGGAACAAGAAATGGAACGAGACCGTGAAGGCGAACTGGATCCGCGCCAGCATCACAGCATCGAGTGCGTCGAACATGCCAATCCCCGGCCTGCGGCCCGGATGGACCCAACGAGCCCTTGTTATCCCATCGCGATCCTCATTCACCCCCCAAAATTCCGACGAGCCCGCGGCGTATCGTCGAACCGCCGATGGCTGATGCGTTCGACGACGTCCGCCGCATCCTTGCGCGCGCGCTGACGCAGGCCGATCCGGCTCGCGCGTTGGCAGTGGCGCTGGCCCGCATCGAGCCGGACGGGTCCGAACGCGCGTGGCTCCAAGGCAGCGATGGCCCGGGCGGTCCCCCGGTCGGCGACGCGGCCCTCCGCTTCCGCGTCGCATCCGTGACGAAGATGGCGACCGCACGGACGGTGTTGGACGTGCTGCCGCCCGACGCTCCCGTCCCCGCGATCCCCGGCGCTTCGGTATCGCATTTGCTGTCGCATACGGCGGGGCTGTCCGACGAGGCCGGATACGTGGTCGAGCCGCCCGGCGATCCGTTCGCGCTTATACGGAAGGCCCGTACCGGAACGCGCCCGGGTGCCTTCTTCCGCTACTGCAACCTCGGCTACGTCCTCGCGGCGAACATGGCGGAACACGTGACCGGGGAAGGCTTCGACGTCCTGATGCGCCGTCACGTCCTCGATCCGGCCCGCATCGGCGGAGGCCCGAACTGGGCGGGCGTGCCGAACCGCGCCGCGCGCCTCGCGCTTTGGCAGTGGGACGGCGACCGATACGCCCGGCAGGTCGACGGGCCGGGCGGGGATTGGGACGCCGACTCGATCTGGCGCGACGGCGAGGGTCGCTCGCTCGCGAGTTGGAAGCCGGGACAGGCCGCGTGGTTCTCGCCGCAAGGGGGCCTCCGCCTGAACGTGATCGAGATGGCGCGCCTGGTCCGGATGGTGGCGGTTGACGACCGCATGGCCCGGCCGGCCTGGCGCTTCGACGGGCGCAACGGGATGGATGGCGGCGGACTGTTCCGCGCCGTGGGCCAGGGGCTGACCCTCTACGACGGGCACCCGGAATTGCCGGGGCTCCTCGTCGGCCACGCCGGCCATGCGCTAGGGTTCACCGGCGGCGCGTGGCATAAGCCGGACGGCACGTGCTGGGCCTATGCCATCCTGGGCGGGCCGGACCTCACCGACGGCATGGGGGACGAAGTGTTCTATCGCGGGATCGAACGCGAGGTCATGGTCGCCATCGCCCGCTGATCGGGCAGCCGGCATCCCTACCGCGACGTTAGAGCGCTTTTCCGCCGCAGGCGCTTGCATCCGGGCCGAAAGGGGCTCCAAGCTTTATGCATAACGACAGGGGCGAAGCGCCCGACAGAACCATGCAGGGAGATCCCGAATGATCCGCAGAACCTTGATCGGCCTGACGACCGTATCCGCGCTGGCGTTGACCGCCGCCGTCCCCTCCTTCGCCGCGGACCCCCAGCCGGGTGAGACGTTGGCGGAAGATCAGGTGTTCCGCTATCGGCTCGCGGCTCAGTTCCCCACGCTCGACCCCCAGCTCAACGAGGAGACGGAGGGCTTCCATGTCATCCGCCAACTCTTCGAGGGGCTGATGAACCAGGACTCGGAGGGCAACCTCGTGCCGGGCGTGGCCGAGTCCTTCGAGGCATCCGAAGGCAACACCGTCTATACCTTCACCCTGCGCGAGGATGCGCGCTGGTCGAACGGCGACCCCGTCACGGCGAGCGACTTCGTTTATGGCTGGCGGCGCGCGGCCGATCCGGCGACGGCGTCCCCCTATCAATGGTACGTCGAGCTGACGCAGATCGAGAACGCCGCCGCCGTCGTGGCCGGTGACATGGAACCGGACGCCCTGGGCGTCGAGGCCGTGGACGACCGCACCCTGCGCGTCACGCTCGAAGCGCCCCTCCCCTACTTTCCGGCAATGACGACCTATGGCGTGCTGTTTCCCGCCCACGAATCGACCATCGAGGCACATGGCGACGACTGGACGGACGTCGAGAACATCGTCTCGAACGGTGCCTATACGCTTGAATCACTGTCGCTGAACGAGGGGTTCACGCTGGTTAAGAACGACCAGTACTGGGATGCGGACTCGGTGGAGATCGAGCGGATCGAAGGTTACGTCATCGTCGACGACAACCAGGCCCTCACCCGCTACGAGGCCGGCGAGTTCGACATGCTCGAACCCGTCCCGGCGGGCACCTTCCCGCGCCTGCAGGAGGAACGGCCGGACGAGGCGAACTCCGTCCCCCGGCTGTGCTCCTACTACTATCCGTTCAACTTCCGTGCGGGCGACGACGTGCCGGAAGCCCTGTCGGATCCGAACGTCCGCTACGCCCTGTCTCTGGCGGTCGATCGCGACGTGATCGTCGACCAGATCCTGCAGGGCGGCCAGGAAGCCGCTTATAACTTCACGCATTGGGCGACCGCCGGGTTCGAGCAGCCCACCATGCCCATGCAGGAGATGACGCAGGCGGAGCGCGACGCGGAAGCCCAGCGCTTGTGGGAGGAAGCGGGCAGCCCGGACCTCGATCTGCGCTTCATCTACAACACGTCCGACCAGCACCGGCAGATCGCCACGGTGGTCAGCCAGATGTGGAAGCAGAAGCTGGGTGTCGACACGACGCTGTCGAACTCCGAATGGGCGGTGTACCTGGAACAGCGGCGCGAGGGGGGGTTCGACCTGGCCCGATCGGCCTGGTGCGGGGACTACAACGAGGCTTCGACCTTCCTCGATCTGATGACGACCACCCATGGATCGAACGACGGTAAGTATTCCAACGAACGCCTCGATCAGCTGATGGCGGAGTCGAAGACGTCCGAGAACCCGCAGGAGATCTATACCGAGGTGGAGCAGATCATCTACGACGACACGGCGATGATCCCGATCTACCATTACGCGCTGACGTTCCTCCTGAACCCGGAGATCAAGGGCTGGCCGCTCGAGAACGTGGAGAACAACTGGTACGTGAAGGACTTCTACCGCACCGCGTCCGAGTGATCGCGGCGTGACCACCGCCCCCAGCCACCGACGCCCCCGCCTCGCGCGGGGGCCTCGCCCGACGGGCGGCGTCCCCGCCCCGTGGCTTGGCGGCGCCATCTCCGGGCCCGACGCGGGAACCTCCGCCGGGGAAACGGGACCGTCGAAGATTTCCTTCGGGTTGCTTTCGTGACCGCCTTCGTCGTCCGCCGCCTGCTGATCGCTATCCCTACGATCCTCTTCCTGATCGTGCTGACCTTCACGCTGATGGAGCTGGCCCCCGGCTCGCCCTTCGACAGCGAACGGGGCGTGCCGCAATACGTGCTGGACAACCTCGAAGCGAAGTACGGGCTCGACCGGCCGGCTTGGCAACGGCTGGGCCTCTACGTCTGGAACCTGGCGACCGACTTCGACTTCGGCCCTTCCTTCACCTATCGCGACCGCACCGTGAACGACGTGATCGCGCAGGGCTTCCCGATCACGCTGACCTACGGCCTCTTGTCGGGACTGGTCGCGATGGCGGTGGGCATCCCATTGGGCATCACCGCGGCGATCAAGCACAACACCTGGCTGGACACGCTCGCCGTGGGCTTCTCCATCGGGGCCAGCGTGCTGCCGAACTTCGTGATGGCCCCGATCCTGGTGCTGGTCTTCACGCTCTGGCTAGGCTGGCTGCCGGGCGGCGGGTGGAACGGGGGACAGTGGAACTATCTGATCCTGCCGGTCGTGGCACTCGCGACGTCGTACATGGCGTCCATCGCCCGCCTGACGCGTTCCTCCATGCTGGAGGTCCTGAACGCTCCCTTCATCCGCACCGCGCGGGCCAAGGGGCTGCCGATGCGGCGCGTGATCCTGCGGCACGCCCTCAAACCCGCCATGCTGCCCGTCATCAGCTATCTCGGACCGACCTTCGCCTTCCTGCTCACCGGGTCCGTCCTGATCGACATGTTCTTCTCGACCGGCGGCATCGGGCAGTTCTTCGTCGCCGCCGCGCTGGGACGCGACTACGCGATCATCATGGGGGTCACGGTCCTCTACGGCGTGATCGTCGTGGCCCTAAACCTCCTCGTCGATCTGCTCTATGCCTGGATCGACCCGAAGATACGGTACGGCTGATGTCGATCCGCCAGGCCACGAAGGCGTTCCTGTCGCCCGCCGCGAACCCGTTCCCCGACGGGGTGACGGTGCCGGTGAAGGGTCGATCCCTGTGGATGGACGCGCGCACGCGGTTCCTTCGCAACAAGGCCGCGACCGGCTCTCTCCTGGTTCTGGTGCTGCTCGCGGCCTTCGCCTTCCTGGGGGACACGATCAGCCCCTGGGACAACGAGACGATAGATTGGGGCATGCTCGGGCAGGTCCACGTCGTGGGTGGCCCATCGCTGGAAACGGGCCACTGGTTCGGGGTTGACGAGACCGGACGCGACCTGTTCGCCCGCACCGCGCAGGGGACGCGCATCTCGCTCGCGGTGGGCTTCGTCGGCGCCGCCGTGGCCGTCGTGATCGGCACGATCTACGGGGCCGTGTCGGGCTATGTCGGCGGACGCGTGGACGACGTGATGATGCGCATCGTCGACGTGCTGATCGCCGTCCCCTACATGTTCGTGCTGATCCTGATGATGGTGGTCTTCGAACGCTCGGTCATCATGCTGTTCGTGGGCGTCGGCCTGATCTCGTGGCTCGACATGGCCCGCATCGTGCGGGGGCAGACCCTGTCGCTGAAGAACCGCGAGTTCGTCGAGGCCGCGATCGCCACCGGGGTCCGCTCGCCGATGATCATTGCCCGTCATATCGTGCCGAACCTGCTGGGGATCGTGGTCGTCTATGCGACCCTGCTCGTGCCCCAGATGATCCTGTTCGAAAGCTTCGTCAGCTTCCTGGGCTTGGGGGTGCAGGAACCGCTCACCTCGCTCGGTGCGCTGATCGCACAGGGCGCGGGCCAGATGCGCAACGACGTGCCCTGGATGCTGGGCTTCCCCCTCGCCGCCTTCGTCGCCCTGCTGTTCGCGCTCTTCTTCGTCGGCGATGGCCTGCGCGACGCGCTCGATCCGAAGGATCGCTGAGGTGGACGAAGCGACGACCCCGGTTCTGGAGATCGAGGACCTGCGCGTGTCGTTCGCCACCGGCGACGGCACGGTCGACGCGGTGAACGGACTGTCGCTGTCGCTGGAACCGGGCGGCACGCTGGCCATCGTCGGCGAATCCGGATCGGGCAAGTCGCAGACGGCGTTCGCGGTCATGGGGCTCCTGGCCCGCAACGGCACCGCCACCGGCATCGTCCGCCTGCAGGGACGCGACGTCCTGACCATGCCGGAGGCGGCGCTGAACCGCGTCCGCGCGGAAACGGTGGCCATGGTGTTCCAGGACCCGATGACCTCGCTGAATCCCTACATGCGGGTGGGCGAGCAGATGGCGGAGGTCCTGGTCCTGCACGAGGGGCTGTCGAAGCGCGAAGCCCTGGCCCGGTCCGCCGCGATGCTGGACGCCGTGCGCATCCCCGACGCGAAGGGGCGCCTGCGGCAATACCCGCACGAGTTCTCCGGCGGCATGCGCCAGCGCGTGATGATCGCGATGGCCCTGCTGTGCCGTCCCGCCCTCCTGATCGCGGACGAGCCCACGACCGCGCTCGACGTGACCGTTCAGGCGCAGATCATGGACCTGCTCGCGGACGTCCGGTCGGAGTTCGGGACCGCGCTCCTGCTCATCACGCATGACATGGGCCTGGTGGCGGAAACGTGCGAGCGCACGATCGTCATGTACGGGGGCCGCGTCATGGAACAAGGACGCACGATCGACGTCTTCGCCGATCCGACCCACCCCTATACCCGTGGCCTGTTGGACGCGGTGCCGCGACTGGACGGCGACGAGGGGGAGCTTCGGGCCATTCCCGGCGAACCGCCGGACATGGCGAACCTGCCCCACGGATGCCCCTTCACGCCGCGCTGTCCGCTGGCGATGGATCGTTGCGGGACCGTGCAGCCGCCGCTGGAACCCTGCGGTCCCCTGCTGCGCGCCTGCCATGCGCCGCCGGAGGCCGTGGCATGACGACCAACGACCAGACCCTCGTGCGGACGGCCGGGCGATGACGCTGCTATCCGTCCGCGACCTGAACGTGACGTTCGACGTCCCCCGGAAGGGTGCGATGCCCTGGACCGCGCCGGACCGGCTGCGCGCGGTGAAGGACATGTCGTTCGACCTGGCGGCCGGCGAAACGCTCGGCGTGGTCGGGGAATCGGGATCGGGCAAGTCGACCCTCGCGCGGGCCATCGTCGGCACGATCCCGGCAACCTCCGGCGTCGTGTCGTGGGAGGGGACCGACCTGACCGCCCTGTCGCCCGGCGAACGCCGCCGCCACCGGGCGGACGTGCAGATGGTGTTCCAGGATCCCCTCGCGGCGCTGAACCCCCGCATGACCGTGGGCGACATCATCGCCGAACCCCTGCGGACGCACCGCGACGTGTCGCGCACGGACGCCCGGAACGCGGCACAGGCGATGATGGAGCGGGTCGGCCTCCTGCCCAACCTGGTCAACCGCTTCCCGCACGAGTTCTCGGGCGGGCAGTGCCAGCGCATCGGCATCGCGCGCGCCCTGATCCTGGAACCGCGCCTGCTGATCTGCGACGAACCCGTCAGCGCGCTCGACGTGTCGGTCCAGGCGCAGGTCGTGAACCTGCTCCGGCGCCTGTCGCGCGAGATGGGGTTGGCGATGATCTTCATCGCACACGATCTTTCGGTCGTCCGCCACGTCTCGGACCGCATCATGGTGATGTATCTGGGGCGCCAAATGGAGGTCGGACCGGCGCGCGCCGTCGTGGGTGATCCCCTGCACCCCTACACGCAGGCGCTGGTCGCCAGCGTTCCCGTCCCCGATCCGACCGCCCGGCGCCGCGATCGGCAGGCGGTCCGGGGCGAGTTGCCGTCACCCCTGACCCCGCCATCCGGCTGCGTCTTCCACACCCGCTGCCCCAGGGCCCGGCCGGACTGCGCCGATGCCGTGCCGCCCGCCCTGCGGCCGCAGCCAGAACGCATCGTGGCCTGTCCCTATCACGGGCCGGCCGAGGCGACGGCGGCGGAGTGATCCCCCGTATCGGTCCGACCGACCCCGAAGCGCCGTCACCGCTACGGGTCGGCCGCCCCTAGCGCGACAACCACCGCACCATCGCACGGGCGCGGTCGTCGTAGGGCGGCGGCAGGAAGGACAGGACGCTGCGGTGCAGGGGCTGGAACAGCGATCGCTCGTGGCTGAACTCCACGAACCCGCGCTCCCCGTGATAGGCCCCCATCCCCGACGATCCGATGCCCCCGAACGGCACGTCGTGCAGGGTGACGTGGACCATGGGGACGTTGACCGCGGCGTTCCCCGACCGGATCGACGTCACGAAGCGACGGGCCCGCCCCGCATCCGCCCCGAACGCATAGGCCGCCAACGGGTTCGGGTTGGCGGCGACGATGCGCCGGGCATGGTCCAGGTCGTCGTACTCCAGGATCGACAGCACGGGGCCGAACACTTCCTGCGTCATGATCTCGGCGTCGGGCGGGGGGCAAAGCACGACCGCCGGGGGATGCGCGTCGTCCCGTCCGTCGATGGGGTCCAATGCCCGGACCGTGGCGCCCCGCGCCGCCGCGTCGCGCACCAACCCCGCGATGCGCTCGCGATGCCGTCCGTCGATCAGACCGGTGTAGTCCGGCGCCCCCTCGCCCGCGACGAACGCGCGTGCCGTGTCCAGGATCGCGTCGGCCCATTCCGCCGCCCGTCCCTTCGGCACCAGCAGGTAATCGGGCGCGACGCAGGTCTGCCCCGCCGCATAGAACTTACCCCAGGCCACCATCGGGGCGTGGTCGTCCGGTCGCGCGTCCGGCATGGCGATGGCGGGGGACTTGCCCCCCAGCTCCAGCGTCAGGGGTGTCATGGTCGTCGCGGCCTGCGCGGCGATGCGGCGCCCGATCGCCTCCGACCCGGTATAGAACAGGTGTTCCCATGGCAGCACGGCCATCGCCTGCGCCAGATCGACGTCACCCGTCACGACGGCATAGGCATCGCCGGGCAGCGCATCGGTCACGATCCGGGCGATGATCGCGGCGCTGGCGGGCGCGCGTTCGGACGGCTTCAGGATGGCGCGGTTCCCCGTCGCCACGGCCGTCGCCAGCGGGACGAGGCACAGATAGATGGGATAGTTCCAGGGCGACAATATGCCGACCAGACCCTTCGGCTCGCGCAGCCGGGTGGCCCAACCGGGCAACGGTCGCATCACGAGCCTGCGCTTCGGCGCGGCCCAGCGGGGCAGCCTGCGCCGGGCATGCGCGATGAAGTCGAGCGTGGCGCCGATATCCGCCGTCAGGGCCTCCATCTCCGCCCGGTGACCGAAATCGGACGACAGCGCATCGCGGATATCCTGCCGGTGGGCGCGTATGCCGGCTGTCAACCGGTCGAGCGATGCCCGTCGGGCGTGGATGGATGGGACGTCCGACAAGTCGAACCTGGCCCGCATCGCCGCGTGCATTGCCCGCATGTCTGCAATGGTCGTTCCGGCGGCCTGCGTGGCGTCGAACATGATGGCTCTCCCTTCCGGCCTCGGATGCGGCTCAGTTGACCTCGTAGGTGCGGCCGCGCCAGGTGGCGCGCCCGCCCTTGCGCGCGGCGGCCAGCGCGCCGTACTGGATGGCCAGCGTGATCCAGACGCCCACGGGATGCAGCAGCACCGACAGCGGGTGTTGGCGCACCTTGATCGCCAGCACCGTGCGCGCGAACAGCACCATCCCAATCGCCCACAGCGACAGCGTCCATGCCGTCGCCGCACCGAACGCCCAGGACAGGATCGCCAGGAACCAGGGCAGGATGTGGCCCCCGCCCAGCAGCACCGTCCAGACCGGCAACGCGACGGGCTTGGCCATGCCCTCGGTGGCGTTCTTGCTGAACCCCGACCAGATGTCGTCCCAGTTGTCGTACATCCGGCAGGACGCCACGGGCGTCGCGTCCAGGATGTCGGTGCGTCCCCCCGACAGGCGGACGTTGCGGGGCAGGTTCAGGCCGTCGTGCATCCGATCGCGGAACGCCGCATGCCCCCCCGCCGCGGCATAGGCGTCCGCCGTCACCAGCATCAGCTGCCCGCAACCGGCCGCCAAACCGGCGACGTTCGTCATCCGCGCGAAGGGAAACGGCAGATAGCCCAGCAGGACGACCAGGATCTGCGGGATGGCGACGATCTCGGCCAGGGTGCGGGTCACCTGTCGCGGAAAGCCCGACACCAGGTCGAGCGCCCGATCCTGCCGATAGGCGTCCATTCGGGCCACGGCCTCGGGCTGCAGACGCACGTCGGCGTCCACGAACAGGAGGACGGGATATCGGGCGTGTTCCGCCAGTTGGTGACACGCATGTTGCTTGCCGTTCCAACCCGGGGGCAGCGGGCGACCCTGCTCCAACCGCACGCGGTCGTCGCGCCGCATGACCGCGCGCACGCGATCGACCGTGTCGTCGGTGGACCCGTCGTCCAGGACCACGACCTCCACCTCCGCGCTTTCCTGCGCGAGTGCTGCGTCCAACGCGGCGACGATGTTGTCCGCCTCGTCGCGGGCCGGGATCAGGATCGACACGCGGGGCGTCGGACGCCCCGACCCCGCGGGTCCAGGTGCACGGAAGATGGCCAGGTTGACCAGGGTCAACCCGGCATAGAGCGCGGCGAGCGCGAACCCGATCCAGGCCAGCGGTGTCAGCACGAGGGTATCCAATGTCATCGCGTCCGTCTTATCGTCCGGTGGGATCCTGCAGATGGTCCCCATCATAGCGCCGCCCGGAGGCGATGGCACGCGCCCGCGACCAAAGGCCATAGACACCGCCCGTCCCTCGGCGCCCGACTGCCAGCCGATCGAACGCGATCGGGTCGCGCCCCATCGCCGCATCCCGCAGCCTGTCCATCGTTCCGCATAAGGCATCGGTCAGGGCGGCCTGCATCCCCTCCGTGGTGCCGCCCGCCTCGATTGGCGGGCCGAAGGCGCAAAGCGCCTCCGCGCGCTTTTCCGACCAGAACGGGTACTCGACGGCCAGGGGTACCGCGACCGCGTTCGGCACCCGCCCCATCAGGTGGGCCAGACCGGATCGCAGGGCCACGGGACGTGTCCGGGGATCCGTGAACTCACCCTGGGCGGTGACCCACAGCATGCGGCGCGGATCCGACAGCACGTGCGCCCCGACCCGCAGAAACCGCACCGCTCCCGTTCGCTGTGCGGGATCGATCCCGAACAGACCGATCCGCTTCATGAAGCCGTAACGCTCCAGCGCCTCCGCCTCCATAACGCCATAGCTTTCCCGATCGCCCAGCAGGTGGACCGCCAGCACGATGAAGAAGGCCGGGTCCCACCACGATGGGTGGTTCGCATAGACGATCAACGGGCGGTCCGGCGGCAACGTGGGAAGGCCAGGCTTCAGGACCCGTACGGCTCGGAAGCCCCCGCGCATCTGCCGGGTCATGACGCCGCCGAAGAACCGGCACATCGCGGGGGAGCGCAGGGCGACGGGATCGCCGTCGGGCGCCCCCGTCGTCATGGGATCACTCCGCCGCGACGGGCGCGTTGGCGACGGCGTCCCGGTGCAGGCAATCGGCCGCGATCCAGCCCGACATCAACGCCATCGGCATGCCCGGCCCCGGATGCGCGGACCCGCCGGCCAGGTACAGGTCCCGGACCTGTCGCGAACGGTTGCCCGGCTTGAACGCGCCCATCATCTTGCCATGACTTACCAAGCCATAGATCGCGCCGTCCAACACCTTGTACCGATCGTTGATGTCCTGGGGCGTCAGGGTCCGCTCGAACACGATGCGGTCCTCCAGGTCGCCCAGCCCCGCCGCGCGCCCCAACTTGTCGAGGATCACGCGGCGATACTCCGGCAGCATCCGCGACCAGTCGTGCCCGGGACGCAGATGCGGCGTGTGCACCAGGATATAGAGCGCCTCGCCACCCTCCGGCGCGCAGGCCGTGGCCGCCCCCGCCTCCGTCCGCATGGGCGCCGCGACATAGGCGGTGGGGTCCGGGGCGGGCACGCCCTCGTCGTAGATCGCGGCGAACTCCTCCTCGGGGTCGCGCGAGAAGACGAAGTTGTGGTGCGCCAGGTGGTCGTACGCCTCCCGGAGGCCAAGATACAGGACCACGCCGGAGCAGGCGGCCTCCCGCTTCCTGTAGCCGAAGTCGCGCCAGGCGGGCCCGCCCACCAGCTCCTTGTAGGTGCGCACCGAATCCATGTTCGACACGACCTTGTCGAAGCGCAGGATCTCGCCGTCCGCCTCCACGGCGACGGCCTGCCCGTCCTCGACCACGATCCGGCTGACGTCGACGCCGGTGCGGTAGTCCACGCCCAGCTCCTCGCCCAGCCGGGTCAGCGCGACGGGCACGGCCCGCGTGCCGCCCATCGGGTACCATACCCCCTCGCCCTGCTGCATCTGCGCGATGCCGCACAAGACCGCGGGCGATGCCAACGGGCTGGAGCCGACGTACTGGATGAAGTGCTCCAGCATCTGGCGGACGCGAGGGTCCTGGATGTCCTTCTTGATCTGCCCCGCCACGGTCCGGTGCATCCGCAAGGCCATGACGTCCTTCAGCGTGTCCAGGCTGAAGTTCTGCTTCATGTTCATCGTGTCGCGCAGGTCCTCGACCGACTTCCAGAAGAAGAACCGGTCGCTGACGTCCGACAGGCGGTCGGCGACCTTCATGAACTCCTTGAAGCCCTGCTCGTCGGGCGGGGACAGCCTGCCGATGTCGCGCGCCGCCTCTGCGGGGTCGTTGCGCAGGTCAAGGACGGTCCCGTCGTCGTAGAAGCAGCGCCATTGCGGGTCGAGGCGCCGGAGGTCGAGGTAGTCGTTCATGTCGCGGCCCGATTCCGCGAAGATCCGTTCCAGCACGCGGGGCATCGTCAGGATCGTCGGACCCATGTCGAACCGGAACCCGTCCTCCTCCAGCACCGCGGCCTTGCCGCCCAGCCAGTCGTTCTTCTCCAGCAGGGTGACCTTGTGACCCCGCGCCGCCAGTGTCGCGGCCGCCGCCAGGCCGCCCAGGCCGCCGCCGATGATGCCGACCGTGCTCATTCCGCGGCCTCCTTGAACTTGGGTTGCGTGGGCAGCTGATCGGGCAGCCGGTCCGTGTCCAGCCCCAGGTCCCCCGCCGCCAGCCGCGACGCGATGCGCGCGCTCTCGAATATGGTCGGCAGCCCGCTGCCGGGATGCGTCCCGCCCCCGGTCAGGTACACGCCGTCCACGTCCTCGAACCGGTTGCGGGGCCGCCAGTGCAGCATCTGTCCCAGGTTGTGCGCCAGGTTGAACGTGGCCCCCGCATGGATCCCCATTTGGGATTCCCAGTCGGCGGGCGTGTACATCCGTTCGGTCCGGATATGCGGCCGGATATCGTGGCCGGTCAGCTTGGACAGCCGGTCGAGGATGCGCTCCCGGTACACCGGGCCGAACGCCGCCCAGTCGATGCCGCCCGTCAGGTTGCCGGTGGGCACCAGCACGTACAGCGTCGAATGCCCGTCGGGCGCCAGCGTCGGATCGGTGACGCTCGCGTTCTGGACATAGATCGTCGGTTCCTCGGGGGCCTGCCCGTCGTCGATCTCCTGGATGTTCCTGAGATAGTCGCCCGACAGGTGGATCGTGTGGTGCGACAGGTCGTCGAACCGCTTGTCCAGACCCAGATACAGCATGAACGTGCTGCACGAATACCGCTTCGCGTCGATCCTGTCGTCCGTCCACCGCTTGCGCAGCCGGTTGGGGATCAGCCGCTTGATCGTGCCCGCGAAGTCCGCGTTCACCACCACCGCGTCCGCGGCATAGGTCCGGTTCGACGTGCGCACCGCGCTGGCCCGCTTGCCGTCGAACAGGATCTCCTCGACCGGCTCGGACAGGCGGATGTCCACCCCGATCTCGGACGCGACGCGCGCCATGGCCCGCGGGATCGCGTTGCAGCCCCCGATCGGGTGGAACACGCCGAAGCCGTACTCGACATGGGCCACGATCGTGAACAGCGACGGGCACTTGAAGGGCGACATGCCCAAGTACTTGGACTGGAAGCTGAAGGCCAGCCGCAGGTCCTCCGACTTGAAGAACCGCCGCAGGTCCTGGTCCACCGTCAGCCAGGGCCGGAACAGCGGGAACGCCTTCAGCATGTCCGGCTTCACCAGGTCCAGGGGTCCGTTGAACGGACGCTGCAGGATGGGCTTGAACACGGCGAACTTGTCGATCTGCTCCTGCAGGTAGGCGGGGACGTTCTTCGCGTCGTCCGGGTCGATCTTCGCCGCCTCCGCGGTCAGGCGCTCGACGTCCGGCGTCGCATCGAAGGTCGTGCCGTCGTCGAACTGCAACCGGTACATCGGCTCCAGCTGCCGAAGGTCGACCTCCTCGAACAGGTCGTGGCCGCACGCCTGGAAGATCTCCTGCAGCACCTCGGGGTACAGATAGAAGGTCGGCCCGTAATCGAACGTATAGCCGTCCTGCGTGAAGCTGGCGGTGCGGCCGCCGACGCGGTCCTCCCGCTCGATCAGCGTGACCTCGGCGCCGGCGGCGCGCATCAGCATCGCGGTGGCGAGGCCGCCTGGGCCGGCGCCTACGACGACGACGCGCTTGGGGGTGTTGGGTGCGGAACGGGTCACGGGTCCCCTCGTGGTGGTCGTGGTCATGGAAAGTATCTCATCGTCATGGTGATGCGGACGGCGCCCACGTCGGGCAACCCGAAGGCCGCGTCCTCGAAGCGGGGCGGGCCCATCAGCATCCGGGCGTTGCGGCTGAAGCCCAGGCCCTCCTGCGGAAGGAAGCCCATGCGGTCCAGCTGCCCGTCCGAATCCTCGTCGTGGAAGACCTGCACCGCATAGGTGCCGGGGCCCACGCCGTCGATCGTCACCAGCGGTGCCGCGGCGGGCACCGCGGCGGCGTGACCGCAGCGGGGGGTCAGGAACTCGTCGCGCGTGCACAGGGCCGCGCGCAGCAGCCCCTCGCCGGACCGCAGCCCCTTCACCTCGATCTGGACCTGACCGGCCGCGGCGGGGATGCAGGCGGCCAGCCACAGCGCGGCGCCCGTGCAGGCCCTGATCGTCCGGTTCGCGGTCACGCCGACACTCCCCAAGGAAGGCACCCCCCGGCGCCACAGCCCGGACATAGCGGACCGTCAGGCGGTGTCGACACCCCGACGTGGCGTTAACGTCCTCGCGCGCCGGGGCCGGGGCTGGACAAAGGCGCTGTCCGTCCGACCTTATGGCGGGGACCACGCGCATCGATGCCGATGCAACGCGGACCCATGGGGAGCGGGACGACGCGGCGCCTGAGATGACGCAGACCGACACAGCATCACGGGCGCGGGCCCATCCGCCGCGGGGCGAGAACTTCCCCCTCGTCGGTTTGTTCGCGCCGTCGGAAAAAGCCCGTGCGATCAAGGCGTTCTATGCGTTCGCCCGCACGGCCGACGACGTCGCGGACCGTGCCGACCTGTCGCCTCAGGCGAAGCTCGACCGCTTGGCGGACATGGAATGGGGACTCGAAGGGGGTCCCGACCGGACCGGGCGGACCCTGCGGAACGCGGTCGGCGAAGGGCCTGGCCTCCAGGCGGCGCGCGACCTGCTGGGCGCGTTCCGGCAGGACGCGAAGGGAAAGGTTTACGCCGATCTCGACGATCTGCGCGCATATTGCCGCATGTCGGCTGATCCCGTCGGCCGCTTCCTCCTGTCGCTCTACGAAGAAGCCCAGACGACCCATGACCCGTCGGACGCATTGTGCACCGCATTGCAGATCCTGAACCACTTGCAGGACATCCGCGAGGACGCGGCGACCTTGGACCGGGTCTATCTCCCGGCCGATTGGATGGCGGAGGCGGGGGTGGCACGGGCGGATCTGACGGCCGCCGGCAGCACGCCGGCCTTGCGCCGCGTGATCGACCGGGCGTTGGACGAATGCGACGGCCTCCTGCGCCGTGCCGCCCCCCTGCCCGGCCTGATCCGCGCGCGATCGCTGCGGGGCCAGGCGACGGCCACCTTGCATCTGGCGGGCACCCTCGCCCGCCGGTTGCGCCGCGGCGATCCGTTGGCCCGCCGCATCGCGCCCACCCGGTTCGACTTCGCCCGCGCCGCCCTGCGTGGCGCCGGCGCGGCGGCGCGCCCGTGATCGCCCCGGCGCTCTCCCCTGAAGCCGACCGGGCGGAGGTTCGGCGCATCGTCGCGCAGGCCGGCTCGTCCTTCGCGGCGGGGATGCGCGTCCTGCCCCGACCGCGCCGGGACGCGATCCATGCCGTCTATGCGTTCTGCCGCGTCGCCGACGACATCGCCGATGGCGACCTGCCCGGCACGTCCGATCCCCGGACCCGGGCCGCCCGGCTGGACGATCTCCAGGCGGAGGTCGCGGCGACCGAGGCCGGCCACCCCCGCACCGCCATCGGGACCGAACTGGCCCGCGCCATCGGGCGCTTCGATCTGCCCACGGCGGAACTGCACCTCCTGATCGACGGGATGCGGATGGACGCCCAGGCCATCGTCGCCCCCACGGCGGAGGCGCTGTCCGAATACGTCCGCCGCGTGGCGGGGACCGTGGGGCTCCTGTCGATGCGCTGCTTCGGGGCGTGGCGGGGGGCGCCCTCCGAACGGTTCGCGCTGAACCTCGCCCGCGGGGTGCAGCTGACGAACATCCTGCGCGACGTGGCGGAGGATGCGGCGATGGGGCGCCTCTACATGCCGCGCGACGTCCTGGACGCGGCGGGGATGCCTCACGACGTGAACGCCGCCACGCATCCGAACCTGCCGGCCGCCCGTGCGGCGCTGGGAAAACAGGCCCGCGCCGCCTTCGACGCCGCCCTGGCGGAGGTGCCCGCCCATCCCCGCCTGCCCCTCGTGCCCGCGCTGGTGATGATGGGCCCTTACGAACGGCTCCTGCGCATCATGGAAGGCGATTGGACCGCCCCGCCCGTCCGCTTGTCGGGCCGGGCCAAGCTGCGTGCAGGGCTGGCGCAGGCGATGCGCGGGGGACGGTGATGACCCGTTGGAACGACCGATCGGACCCCGCCTCCCGGGGCTGCGGACGGAATGCGGGGATCGCCGCGTTCGGGCGCCGGAACGGGCGGTTGCGTCACGCCGGGCATCCCCGCCGGATGCTGCGATGACCCCGCCTCGTCTCCGTCCGGCCCCGTGAGCGCGCGCATCTACGTCGTCGGCGCGGGCCTCGCCGGCCTTGTCGCGGCGGAGCATCTCGCATCGCGGGGGGGCGCGGTCACGATCCTCGAAGCGTCGCCCAAGGCGGGGGGGCGGTGCCGGTCCTATCGCGACGACCGCCTAGGCCGCGTAATCGACAACGGCAACCACCTGATCCTGTCGGCCAACACCGCGGTGCTGGGTTGGGCCGATCGGATCGGCGGAGCGGACCGACTGCGCATGTTGGACGCCGCGTTCCCGTATCTCGACCTGGACACCGGGGCGCGCTGGTCCCTCGAACTCGGCCGTGGTCCGTTCGCGGCCCTGTCCCCGCGCGCCCGCGCCCCGGGAACGCCGCTGGGGCCGCTGCTGCGGGACATGGTCCGCTTGATGACCGGTCCCGCCCGCCGTCCGCTGGGGCGCGTCGTCCGCGACCGTGGTGCGCATTGGCGGACATTCTGGGATCCGCTGACCCGGGCCGTCCTGAACGAACCGCCCGAAGGCGGCGATGCCGGCCTGATGCGCGCGACGCTGATGCGCTCCTTCGCGAAGGGCGGCGGCACCGCCCGCCCCGTGGTGGCGCCAGACGGGCTGGGCGCCGCGCTGATCGAACCCGCCCTGGACCGCCTCGAACGAGCCGGCGCGACGATCCGCTATCGCACGGCCGTGCAGGGCCTGTCCGACGACGGGTCGCGCGTGACGGGCATCCACCTGCGCGACGCGGACATCAGGGTCGGGCCGGGGGACCGCATCGTGCTGGCCTTGCCACCCGCACCCCTGGCGGCCGTGCTGCCGGACCTGCCGCTTCCCGCACCGGGCGGGGCCATCGCGAACGCGCATTTCGTGGTCCCGGGCACCGACCTGCCACCGATCCTGGCGGTGCTGGGCGCGACCACGCAATGGGTGTTCCGCCGCGGCGACGTCGTATCGGTCACCGTGTCCGCGGCGGAGGATTCAGCGTTGGACGGCATGGACCGCGCCGCCGCCCTTGACCATCTATGGGGCGAGATGCGGGCCATCCTGATCGCGCATGGGTGTCACGCCCCCCGGGACAGGCCCGCCGCCCGCTTCCTGCGCGAGAAGGCCGCCACCTTCGACCAGACCCCGGACGGCGTGCGTCGCCGGGCCTCCACGACGATGCCCTGGGCGAACCTGTTCCTGGCGGGCGACCATACCGACACCGGCCTGCCCGCGACCCTCGAAGGGGCTGTCCTATCGGGCCAGGCCGCGGGGCGCGCGGCCCTCGACTGACCATTCGGGCCAATCCGGATAGACGATGGGATTCAGCGTCATCCAGCCCGGCAGCAATCCCGCACCCGGAGGCGCGGACCCATGCGTCAACCGGCGGTTCACGGCCCAGGCCCCCCAGGTCGCGCCGACGGCATCGGCCACCAGGTCCCACATCGTGTCCGGCAGGCCGGACCGCTGGGCATTCGTGCCGAAGAGGCCATCAATCGTGAACTCGAAGATCTCCCAGCACGCGCCGACCATCATCGAGAAGCCGAAGGCCAGCGTCGCCAGGATCCAGATCGCGGTCCGTGGGCGTCCGCCCGCCGTGACGAGCAGCACCAAGGCCGCGCCCACCTGCACCAGCACGACCGATGCGACCACGTGCAGGCCCAGATCCCACCACCAGAAGCGGCCATAGAACCCGGCCATTTCGCCCAACAGCAGCGCGGCCATGCAGAAGACCAGCACCCCGGTGCAGAGCCCGTCGGGAAACCGCAGCCCGGACACCCGGGTGAACGCCTTCGGCAGCAGCGCCAGGATCACGCAGCCCGCGCCCGCCAGCGCCGTCAGCCACGCCCCCGTCGCCGCGGCCACCACTGGCACGAGGCAGGCGAACGACCAGATCAGGGACCGGATCGGCGCGCCGCGTATGTCAAAGAATGTCGGACTGATAGCAGACACGGAGCAGACATAGAGCAGACACCGACGGGACCACCCCGCTCAAACCTCGTCGCGCCACGACAGCCCCTCCTCCACCGTGCCCGCGGGCACGTATTCGCATCCGAACGGACGGTCGTAGCCGGCATCCCGCAACGCCCGCAGCGTGTCCCCGATGCCGCGCGGTTCGCCCCGCGTCTCCGGGTCGGCTATCTGCACGTGCCCCACGATGTCGGCATGGGCGCGATAGGTCGCGACCGGATCGTCCCCCTCGTTGGATACGTGGAACAGGTCGAACATCGCCCGCAGGTTCGGCGCCCCCACGCGATCCCGCAAGGTCGCGATGTCGGCGATGCGGCGCAGCGGATAGACCGGCATCGCCCGGGCGCAGAGGGGCTCGATCAGGATCGTCAGGTCGGGGCCGGCGTCGCAGGCATACGTCAAGTTCGCCACGTAAGCCGCTATGCTGTCGTCGTTTCGCTCGACCTTCCCGGCCAGGACGTGAACGCCGCCCGCACCCAGCGCGCGCGCCATCGCGACGGCCGCGTCGATGTCCGCGCGCGCCTGCCCGCCAGGCATCGCGGCGCACCCCGCCGTCTCGCCCATCCGCACGTTCAGCCCCAGGACGGGCATGCCATCCAGCGCGTCGCGGATCGCGTCCGGGTCGTGGTCCCGCCATTCGTCATGGAACTCGACCGCCTCGAAGCCGGCGGCCCTGGCCGCCGCTATGCGGTCCAGGAAGGGTCGGTCCTTCCAAAGGAATCCCGTATTCGCGCTGAACCGCATTGCCTTCTCCCCCGCTCAGGCGAACGATGCCCACAACATCCGTAATGCGGTGATCGCCAGGAACAACGCGAACACTTGTTTCAGCCGCACCGCAGAAAGCCTGTGCCCCAGCCCCGCGCCGACAGGCGCCATCGTGACGGTCAGTGGCACGATCACCGCGACGGCCGGAAGGTTAACATAACCTAAAGAAAGGGGCGGGCGACCTGCCTCGCCCAGCCCGCCCAGCACGAAGCCGAACGTCCCGGGCACCGCGATCACGAGCCCGATCGCCGCCGCCGTGCCGACCGCCCGGTGCGCCACGTATCCGAACAGCGACAGCACGGGCACGCCGAACGTTCCGCCGCCTATCCCCATGAGTGCGCTGAACAATCCGATCACGGACGCGATCGAGGCCTGCGCCCCCCGCCGCGTCGGCAGGGTCCGGGTCGGACCGCCACCGCGGGGAAAGGCCATGTTCGCCGCGACGAGCAACGCGACCGTCCCGAACAGCAGCGTCAGGGCGGTCCCGTCGAGCACGTAGGACAGCAAGCCCCCGGTCATCGCGCCCGCGAACACGAAGGGCGCCCATCGCCGAAGCAGCGCCGTATCGACGTTGCCCTTCGCATGATGCGCCCGCGCGGACGAGATGGAGGTCGGGATAATGGTCGCCAGCGACGTGCCGACCGCGACGCTCATGGCGACGTCCGGGGCGACCCCCAGGGCGGAAAGCACCCAGAACAACGCGGGCACGATCACGATCCCCCCGCCGACCCCGAGCAGCCCGGCCAGCAGTCCCCCCGCCACGCCGACCAGCGCGAGTAGCCCTGCCATCAGGACCAGTTGGCCGGTCTCGAACGCCATGCTCCGCTTCCCTCAGTCGACCGTGACGAACGCGGGCGCGGCGCCCGGACGCAGATGCGCGGCCGTCAGGCGCCCGGTGCGGTACACACCAGTATCTGTCGCGATCCGGGAGCCGGCGGCATGCGGTCGATCGACGATGGTATGGCCATGGGCGATCCACAGCCCGTCCGTCCGGGGAACTGTCATGAAGTCGGGATGCCCCCACACGGCGACCTCGTCCGACTGGCCATCGACCGGCGCGCCCGGGTCCAGTCCCGCGTGGACGCAAACGACGTTCCCGTTGCGCCACCGCGTCGGCAGGTGGTGGAGCATGGCCAGGGTATCGGCACCCGCCGCCACCGCCAAACGGTCGGCGGCATCGCGAAGCTCGGCCGGGGTGGCATGGACCGTGATGCCGCCCACCCCGAAGCTGGCCAGCGTATCGATGCCGCCGAAGCGCAGCCAGCGGCGTCCTCGCTGCACCGGCTCCTCCAGGAACTCGAGCATCATACGCTCGTGGTTGCCCACCAGGGCCACGGCCGCATGCATGGACGTGCCCCCGTCCAGCCGTTCGGACAGTCGATCCAGCACCGCCTTCGACGCCGGGCCGCGATCCACGTAATCCCCCAGAAACACGATGGTCGACCTTTCAGAATGACGGTCGGCATCGACCCGGGCCAGCAGCCTGTCGAGGGGGTCGATGCATCCATGGACATCGCCGATCAGCCAGATGTCTTGGTCGACGGCCACGGGGGTCGACGGCTCGTCCTTCGGCCCGCGCCCCAACAGGCGCGACAGGATTCCGCTGGCCATCCCGACTTCCCCCGCATCGTCCGATCGCGCCATCGCCTTATCGGACGGGGGCGGGGAATGTCCAACCCGTGACGGCGCGGGTTTCAGGCGGCGCGGCGTTCCACCTCGGGGCGATACTCGAGCGGTGCCGCCTGCAGCAGGGTGCGGATCGGTTCGTCGTGACCGGCTTCCATTGCGATCCACAGGGCGTCCAGGACCCGCGACAGTTCGGGCCAACCCATCATCCGTTCGGTCGCCGTCATGATGCGCGGATGCGCGGTCTCGGCGGTGGCGTCCGCGATCAGCAGTTCCTCGTAGAGCTTCTCGCCCTTCCGCAGGCCGGTGAACGTGATCTCGACGTCGCCTTCCGGATCCTGGCCCCGGATCCACGGCTCCAGCCCCGCCAAGCGGACCATGCGCCGGGCCATGTCGACGATCCGGACCGACTCCCCCATGTCGAGCACGAACACGTCCCCACCCCGCGCCATCGCCCCGGCCTGGATCACCAGTTGCGCCGCCTCGGGTATGGTCATGAAGTAGCGCGTGATCTCCGGGTCAGTGACCGTGATGGGCCCGCCCGACGCGATCTGCTCCCGGAAGACCGGTATCACGGACCCCGAGGAACCCAGGACGTTGCCGAACCGGACGGAGGAGAACAGCGTCCCGTCCTGGCGCAGGTCGTGCGCCTGGCAGATCAGTTCCGCAAGACGCTTGGTGGCACCCATTACGTTCGTCGGTCGGACCGCCTTGTCGGTGGAGATGAGGATGAACGCCTCCACCCCCGCCTCCACGGCGGCACGGGCCAGGTTCAGGGTTCCGAAGACGTTGTTGCGCACCGCCTCGATCACGTTCTCCTCGACCATCGGAACGTGCTTGTAGGCCGCTGCGTGATAAACGGTCTGGATGCCGTGCCGCTTCAGCGTGGCGACGGTCCGCTGCGGATGCTGGACCGATCCCAACACGGGGACCACCCGGACGGGCACGTCACGGGCGGCGTTCAGCGCCGCCAACTCCCGCTCGATCGTATAGAGGGCGAACTCGGATTGATCCAACAGGACGAGGCACGACGGATCCTGACGCAGGGCCTGCCGACACAACTCCGATCCGATCGAGCCGCCCGCACCGGTTATCATGACCCGACGACCCGCGATGTCCGCGGCCATCAGGTCGGCGTCAGGCGGCACCGGGTCCCGCCCCAGCAGGTCCTCGATCGGAACGTCGCGGATATCTCCCATCTCGGCCGTGCCATCGACGAGGTCGCGCATGGACGGAATCGTCTTCACCTCGACCGGAAGCGATTCCAGCCGCGCCAGGATGTCGCGCTTCCGCCGGCGCGACGTGCCCGGCATCGCGAGGAGCACGAGTTGCGCGCCATACCGTTCGATGAGATCGGGCAATGCGTCCGGTGCATGGACACGCAGTTCCGACATCCGGATGTTCTGCACCGCCGGGTCGTCGTCCACGAACGCGATGGCGCGGTACTCCGGGCTCGCCCGGAGGCTGCCCAGGACCTCCTTGCCGGCGACGCCCGCGCCGTAGATCACCACCCCCGTGCGGGCGGCCGCGTTGCCGCGCGACAGGACGGACCGCATCGTGAGCCGCGACCCGCCGATCACGAACAACGCCACCAGACCATAGACGACCGGCACGGTGACCGGCAGCGGGAACCCCATGCTCCAGTTCGCCAGTGCCAGGGCCGCGGCGGACGCCACGATGCCACCGAAGATCACGCCCGACGCGGTCGAGCTGATATAGCGCACCACGGCGTGATAGAACCCGAACCGAATGAATACCGCCAAGCTGATGATCATGGCCGGCAGGAACGTCAGCCAGACGTCCCTGTCCCGGAAGAACGCGAAGCTTTCCTGCCGCAGCACCATCGCGACCACGAAGCAGATTGTCAGCAGAACGACGTCCGCGAGCACCTGAACCGCCCGTTTCGTCGGACGCGACCATCCCAGCAAGATTTCGGTAAAGGGCGACATCCGCAATACGTCCGGTCCGTCGTAATGATGCGCTTTCCGGCGCCTTGCATTCACGCTTAGGTCATGAACGTGGGAAAAGCACCCCTGCGGGCTTCATTCGGCGGGGGGCCGCCCAACGGTATAGGATCGCGCGAAGCCGGCATTCGCGACGTCGAGCGGGGCATAGACCCCCCGCAGGTCGGCGAGACGGGGGACTCGCATCGCCTGTGCGAGGCGCGACAGGTCCAAGGCGCGGAACTCGTTCCACTCGGTCAGCAACACGATCAGGTCCGCGCCCACCGCCGCGGCATAGGGGTCGTCGACCCAGTCGACGCGCGGCAGCAGCGCCTCTCCCTCGCGGCGACCGTGGGGATCGATCACCCGGACCTGCGCACCGCCGCCTACCAGGGCGGGTACGATCGTCAGGCTCGGCGCGTCTCGCATGTCGTCCGTGTTGGGCTTGAACGTCACGCCGAGGACGAGCACGACCTTGTCGCGGAACGTCCCGTCGCACAGATCCCGCACGTGATCGAGCATGCGTCGCTTCACGCCATCGTTCACCTGCATCACGGCTTCGGTGATGCGCATGGGAACGCCGTGCTCCTGCCCGATGCGGGCGAGCGCCGAAGTGTCCTTCGGGAAGCAGGAACCGCCGTACCCAGGACCGGCGTGGAGGAACTTGTTCCCGATCCGGTTGTCCAGACCGATCCCGTTCGCGACGCGCTTCACGTCGGCGCCGACACGCTCGCACAACGCGGCGATCTCGTTGATGAAGGTGATCTTCGTCGCGAGAAAGGCATTGGCCGCGTACTTCGTCAGTTCGGCCGATTCGATGTCCATCGTCACGATCGCGAAATCGCGCAGATAGAGCGGGCGATAGACCTTCGACATGACCTCCGCCGCTCGGTCCGCCTCCACGCCGACCACGACGCGATCGGGGCGCATGAAATCCTCGATCGCCGCCCCTTCGCGCAGAAACTCGGGGTTCGAAGCGACCTCGAAGTCGGCGTCCGGATTCGCCGAGCGGATCTCCGCGGCCACCTTCCGGTTCGTGCCGACGGGAACGGTGGATTTAGTGACGATCACGGCGAACCCGGTCAGGGCGTGCGCGATGTCGCGTGCCGCGGCCATGACATAGGTCAGGTCCGCATGGCCGTCGCCCCGGCGTGTCGGGGTCCCGACCGCGATGAACACGGCATCCACCCCGTCGAGGGCGGCGGACAGGTCGGTCGTGAACGACAGCCGACCCGCTGCGACGTTCGTCTCCATCAGGGTGTCGAGCCCAGGCTCGTAGATCGGAACGTGCCCCGCGTTCAGCGACTCGATCTTAGACGCGTCCTTGTCGACGCAGACGACGTCATGCCCGAAATCCGCGAAACACACCCCGGACACCAAGCCGACATAGCCCGTACCGATCATCGCAATCTTCATGGTGCCTCACACAGTGCTGTTGCCGCGCCGCCTGTCGTCGAACGCGCGCCTTCGGACGCCCCCCGGATCGCGCGCATGACGGAACGACCCTCGTTTGGCAAGCACGGCGCAGATCGTCACCAGGGGACGAGCCACAGGACCAGTCCGGGCACTGCGACCAGCAGCACGACCCGCATTAGATCGGACGCGACGAACCATCCCACCGCGCGATAGGTCGCGGTCATCGGCGTGGCGCGATCCATCGCGTTGATGACGAAGAGGTTCATTCCGACCGGGGGCGTGATCAGCCCGACCTCGACCACCACCAGGACGAGGATCCCGAACCACAGAGCGAGGCGATCGGCGTTCAGACGATCGAGCGTGGCCTGCGACACGCGGCGCAGCTCCAGGGCGCGGATCTGGTCGCGCGTCAACTCGGCGCCGTCCGCGAGGACGCGCGTTATCTGCGCCCGCATGTCGGGGGACAGATCGATGCCGGCGGCCAGGGCGTCGGCGGCGCGGGCCGCGTGCAGATCGGCCAGCGTGACGAAGGTCACGTCGAGACCCTGCACGACGGGCCAGAAGATCGGAATGGTCAGCAGGATCATGGACAGGCTGTCCATCACGCATCCCAGGACCAGGTAGAACAACAGGATGACGCAGATCACCGCGACGGGGGGCAGATCGACCGACCCGACCCACGCAGCGATCGATTGGGGCACGCCCGTCAATGCGAGGAACCCGTTGTAGAAGGCCGCCCCCAGGACGATCAGGAAGATCATGGCGGTCGTGGTGGCCGTTTCCGTGAAGGCCGTCGCCATCGTCGACGGCGTCAGCCCGCCCCGCCTCCAGGCCACCAGCGCCGTGCCCGCTGCACCGACCGCCGCACCCTCGGTCGGAGTGAAGAGACCTCCGTAGATCCCCCCAACGACCAGTCCGAAGACCAGGAGGACGGGCCAGACCGCCGCCACCAGATGCAGGCGGTGGGGCCAAGGGGTCCGATCGGACCGACCCGCCCGATCCGGGTGGCGGCGGACGTACAGGGCCACGGCAGCCATGTAGCCCAGCGCCGCCAGGATCCCCGGCACGATCGCGGCGACGAACAGGTTCGCGATGTTCTGATCGGTCAAGATCGCATAGATCACCAGCACGATGGAGGGCGGGATCAGGATGCCCAGCGTCCCCCCCGCCGCGAGCGTGGCGGTAGCCAGGCCGCCATCGTAGCCGCTGGCCCGAAGCTCGGGAAGGGCGACCCGGCCCATGGTCGCCGCCGTCGCGAGCGACGACCCGCAGATCGCACCGAAGCCCGCACAGGCCGCGATCGACGCCATCGCCACCCCACCGCGCCGGTGTCCCAGGAAGCCCCGCGTGGCCTGGAACAATGCACCGGACAACCCACCCAGGGTCGCGAACTGTCCCATCAGCAGGAACATCGGCACGATCGATAGCGTGTAGGACGAGAACGTGGTGTACGTCTCCGACTTAAGGCGGCCCAGGGGAACGGCCCAGTCCCCCGTGACCAGCACCAGCCCGACGAGCCCCACGCCGAACATCGCCAATCCGATCGGCACCCGCAGCAGGATCAGCGCCAGGAGGACGGGCAGCGACGATGCGCCGATCGCAGCATCGGTCATTCGAGCGCGGTGGCCATGCGCAGCGCCGATGCCGCCCGCGCGAACGCGACGGCCACGGTCAGGGCAAGGGGCGGAACGCAGGCGGCATAGCCCCACCAGACGGGGAACTGCAGCCGAAGGGTCACCTGCCCCGATCCCATCTTGCTCACTAGGCCGGACCACAACTGAACCGCGATCAGGACCAGCACGACCGCGAACGCGACCGCCACGACGGCATCGCCCCAACGCCGGACGGGGACCGGCATGCGGTCGGCGAACAGGTCCACGCGGGCATGCGCCCCCCGCGCCTGAGCCAGGGGCAGGAAGGCCGACACGACGAACGCGACCCCCGCCTCCACGATCTCGAAGTCGCCCGGGATCGCGCCCAGGCCGGCACCGAGCAACCACCGGCCCACCGCGGACCCGTCCAACCCGGAGGCGTACAGCGCGTCGTTCGCCTCCCGTCCCAGGATGGACAGGCAGACCACCAGGATCAGTCCGACCAGGACCGCGCCCCCCGCGATGGCGGACAGGCGCGCGGCGTGATCCAACATGCGGACCATCCGCCGATCAACGATCCCCGTAGGTGTCCGCCGACGGGTCGAACCCATCCATCAAGGCCTGCGCGCGGGCGAGGATGCCCGCCCCGTCGCGTCCGGCAGCATCCATGTCGGCGATCCAGGAATCATAGACGGGTTGCACGGCCGCGCGCCATTCGTCCGCCCGGTCGGCGGGGATGGTGATGATCTCGTTGCCGAGATCCACGGCGAGGTCGCGGGCGGGGGCATCCGCGTCGGCCTGCGTGCCGCCCGCGAAGACCGAGAAGGCGAGGCCCGAGTTGTCATCCACCACGGTTCTGAGGTCGTCAGGCAACGAGGCGTAGGCCTCGCGGTTCATCACCAGCACGAAGGTCAGGGTATAGAGCGCGGGTCCGTCGAACCCCGTGTGGAACTCGACCAGCTCGTGCACGCGCAGGGAGGGGACGACCTCCCAGGGCAGCATGGCCCCGTCGATCACGCCCTTCGACAGCGCCTCCGGCACCGCCGGGACAGGCATGCCGACGGGTTCCGCGCCCAGCACGTCGAGCATGGCGTTGACCATGCGGCTCGGACCCCGGACCTTGACACCGCGCAGGTCGTCCAGCGACTCAATCGGGTCGACGCTGTGGAACAGGCCCGGGCCGTGAACCCAGGTGCCTAGCACGTGGACGTCCGCGAACTCCGCCTGCATCTCTTCTTCGTATAGGGACCAGAACGCGGCCGATGCCGCACGCGCGTCGGTCACGAAGAACGGAAGCTCGAACACCTCCGTCGTCGGGAATCGTCCGGGCGTGTAGCCGACGACGGTCATCACGATGTCGGCGACCCCGTCGATGGCCTGATCCATCAGTTCCGGTGGGGCGCCGCCCAGCTGCATGGATGGATAGCGCTCGATCGCGATGCGGTCGTCCGACGCATCCTCGATCCGGTCGGCCCACACGTCGAGGATCAGCTCTGGCACGTTGGCCTGCGCCGGCAGGAACTGATGCAGGCGCAGCGTCACCTCCTGCGCGGCGACCGGCGGAGACGCCGTCAGGAGAACGGCCAAACCGACGCCCAGGATGGGAAGTCGGCGGAACCAATCGGGGATGGGACTCATGATGCCGCACTCCGTCATCGACACGGGACCGTCGGGGGATCACTGGCAAGTCCCCGTCCGGATTCCAAGACCCGGCGTGCGATTGGCCCGAACGGGGACATGCCGTATGGGCGGGTCCATGTCCTTCGCCCTTCCCGCGTTTCCCGCCCTCGGCGCCCTGCCATTCGGCGGCGTCGTCGCTGTCCGCGCCCCGTCCGTGTACGCGGAGGATCACATTCCCGGCGCAATCAACCTGCCCGTCCTGTCGGCCGCCGAACGCGCGAGGGTGGGCA
>NZ_JARGZA010000019.1 GCF_030973515.1 Jannaschia maritima | reverse complement strand
ACCGCCTGGTTCGACCCCTTGCCGCCCGGACCCAGCGCGAAGGACCGGCCCAGGATCGTCTCGCCCATGCGCGGCTGGCGGTCGGCGCGATAGGCGGTGTCGGCGACAAAGACGCCCAGGACGACGACGTCACTCATCGGGACCGACCACGCCCTTGCGCAGCATGACGCAGCCGTAGAACCGCCGCTCGCCCGTCTGGATCACCGCATAGGCGTCGCGCGCCAGGTCGTAGAAGGCGAAGCGCTCGATCGGCACCATCGCGCGGTCCTCGCCCGTTGCGGCGATGGCGGCCTGCACCTCCCCCTGCACGTCCGGCACGGTGTCGGGTTCGCCCACCACCTCCATGCGGCCCGCGAAGTCGTCCACGAACGTGTCCAGCGGCAGGACCGACAGGACGGCGCGCGCGACGTCGGCCATGGGTCGGTCGATGCGCAGAAGCTCGCCGTGGACGGTGTCCCGCGCGATGGCGTCGGACGGGAAGTTGGTGTCCGACAGGATCAGCATGTCGCCGTGGCCCATGGCGCGCAGGGCATACAGGACGTCGGCGTTCAGGATGGGGTCGATGCCTTTCAGCATGGGTGCGGCTCCTTCGGGGGCGGGATCAGGCGGGTTCGGACAAACGGACGCCGCTGTCGGCGTCGAAGACGTGGACGCGGCCCGGTTCGGGCATCAGGTGGATCGTCTCGCCGGGGCGCACGGCCGGGCGGTCGCGGGTCACGGCCGTCACCTCGCCCCCCGTGCCTTCGCCCAGCCTGGCCACGATATGCGTTTCCGAGCCCGTGGGCTCGATCACGCTGACGGTGGCAGGCAGGCCCCGGTCGCCCAGGACCAGATGCTCGGGGCGCATCCCCAGCGTCACGGGCCGTCCCTCCGGGGCGCCGTCCACGGGGATCGTCACGCCGCCCACGTCGGCGGCGCCCCCCGTGCCGCGCGCGGCGATCAGGTTCATCGACGGCGAGCCGATGAAGCTCGCCACGAAGGCGTTGGCCGGCCGGTCATAGAGGTCGAGCGGGGAGCCGACCTGCTCGATCCGCCCTCCCTGCAGGACGACGATCTTGTCGGCCATCGTCATCGCCTCGATCTGGTCGTGCGTGACGTAGACGGTCGTGGTCGACAGCCGCTGGTGCAGCTCGCGGATCTCGGTGCGCATCTGGACGCGCAGCTTGGCGTCGAGGTTGGACAGGGGCTCGTCGAATAGGAACACCTGCGGGTCGCGCACGATGGCGCGGCCCATCGCCACCCGCTGCCGCTGCCCGCCCGACAAGGCGCGGGGATAGCGGTCCAGGTACTCGGTCAGCCCCAGGATGGATGCGGCGCGGTCCACCCGCTCCGAGATCTCCGCCCGGGGCATCCGCGCCATGCGCAGGCTGAACGCCATGTTCGCCCGCACGGTCTTGTGGGGGTAGAGGGCGTAGTTCTGGAACACCATCGCGATGTCGCGCCGCGCGGGCGCCAGGTTGTTCACCACCCGGTCCCCAATGGCGATGGTGCCCCCGCTGATCCCTTCGAGCCCCGCGATCATCCGCAACAGCGTGGACTTGCCGCAGCCCGACGGGCCGACCAGCACCACGAACTCGCCATCGAGGATGTCGATGTCCAACCCGTGGATCACCTGCGTCGCGCCATAGCTCTTGCGCAGGTCGCGGATCGTCACGTTCGCCATGTGGCCCCCCCGAGGTCGTGGCCGGACGCTAGCGGGGCGGGGAAGCGGTGGCCAGACGGTTGTTGCCGAACGGTGTAGGACCGGGATCGCCGCCCTTGCTGGCCGCGCCCCCTACTCCGCCGCGTCCAGCCGCTTGGGATCGGACGGGGTGTCGTCGCCCGGTCCCTCGCCGGTCCGGGCATCGCCCGTGCCGTCCAGATCCAGGCCGGACAGCCCCTTCTCCATCGACAGGCCCAGCTCCTCGCCCAGCTTGCGCAGGGCGGGCATCTGCACGGCCATGCCCATGATCGAATCGAGCGCCTGGTTCACGACGGGCTTGCCGCCGTCGCCCGCGCCGCCGCCGGCGCCACCGGTCAGGCCGCCGACCTGATGGATGCGGATGGAGTCGATCTTCTCGGCCGGCTTGACCATCTGCTCGACGATGCCCGGCATCGCCTCCAGGCGGGCCATCTGCAGCTTCATCGCGACGATCTCGGCCGATAGGGCGTTCTCGGCGGCGACGATCTTCTCGCGCCCCTCGGCCTCCGCGACCATGTCGGCGCGCTTGGCGTCCGCGCGGATGGTGATGGCGTCGGCTTCCGCGCGCGCCTCCTCGCGGCGGGCGTCGGCGCGGTCCTGGGCCGCGTCCTTCTCGGCGGCGGCGGACAAACGCAGACGCGTCGCCTCGCGCTCGGCCTCCCGCGCGGCGTCGATCAGGGCGATGCGCTTGGCGCGCTCCGCCTGCTCGATGGTGCGCGCGGTCTCGATCTGCTCGCGGGCGCGCTCGGCCTCCGCCCGGGCGGCGTCCGCGGACGCACGCGCGCGGCTCTCCTCCTCGGACTTCTGGTTGACGATGATCTGGCGTTCCTGCTCCGCGACCTCCACGGCGCGGTCGCGGTCGATCTCGGCGGCCTTGATGGCCTGCTCGCGGGCGACGCGCGCGGCCTCCCGCTCGCGCATCGAATCCTCGCGCCGCCTGGCCAGCTCCGCCTCCTGCGCGGCCTCCAGCGTTTCCAGCTCCTGGACCTGCGCGATGGACGCGGCCTTCTCGTCGCGCTCGATCTCCAACCCCCGCTTGGCGGCGGTCAGGGCGGCGGCGCGGACGGCGATCTCGGCGTCGGCGTCGATCTCGGCGCGCTCCTTCTTGGACCGGGCGATGACCTCCGCCAAGCGGCGCATGCCGACCGCGTTGAAGGCGTTGTTCTCGTCCAGCGCCTCGAACGGGGTCTGGTCCAGGGCCGTCAGCGACACCGATTCCAAGCCGAGGCCGTTCTTCAGCAGGTCCTCCGACACAGCGTTCTGCACCTCCTGCACGAAGTCGGAGCGGTTCTCGTGCAGCTCGTCCATGGTCATCTGCGCGGCCACGGCGCGCAAACCGTCGATCAGCTTGCCCTCGATCATCTCGCGCAGCTGCTCGACGTCGAAGGTGCGGTCGCCCAGCGTCTGCGCGGCGCGGCTGATCCCCTCCTCCGTGGGCGCCACGGAGACGTAGAACTCCACGCCCACGTCCACGCGCATCCGGTCCTTGGTGATCAGCGCCGCATCCCCCGCGCGCGCCACCTCCAGGCGCAGGGTCTTCATGTTGACCTTCGCGACCTCGTGGAACAGCGGCAGCACCAGGGCGCCCCCGTCCAGCACGACCTTGCGGCCCCCCAGGCCGGTGCGCACCAGGCTGACCTCGCGCGAGGTACGGCGGTACAGCCGCGCGGTGATCAGCGCCACCAGGAGGAGGGCCACCAGCACGATGCCGGCGATGGACAATATCTCGGTCATGGCGAGGTCCCTTTCATTCCAACGAAACGATGCGCAGCGCGGCGGCCCGGCGGTCCCAGACGGTCAGCACGGCCGTCCCCTGCGGGATGGCGTCGGCCTCGCGCAAGGGTTCGGCCCGCACCCAATGGGTGTTGCCGTACCGGTCCACGACCCGCAACTCGGCCGGACGCCCCCGTCGCGCGGTGCCCTGGCTGACCGTGCCCCGCCGGCGGGCCAGCTGCCGCGGGTCCAAGGCCGCCGTCTCCAACCGGGGCACGGCGCGCGCGAAGATGCCGGCGAAGGCCCGCGCCGCGCCCAGTCCCGAGGCCGCGGCCACCGGCACCGCGACCCACAGGGTCCACGGCCCCGTCGCCTGCACCAGGAGGCCGCCGATGGCGAACCCCGCCAGCGCCGCGGTCAGCCAGATCAGGAACGGGACCCGGCCCAGCCCGGTCCAGTGGCCCGTCCCGGCCCCGGCCGCGGCCGGTCCGTCGCCATCGGCCAGCTCGAACCCCGCGGGCGCGGCGGTCCCGGCGTCGAGCGCGTCCAGTTCGGCCGCGCCGAGATCGGGCACCTCGGCCACCGCGTCGGGGCCGTCGGCGTCCCCCAGGAGGGAGACGCCGGTCACCAGGAGCAGCACCTCCAGTGCTAGCAATCCCAGCAGGATCGCCACGGCGGCGGAGAACGGCACATAGGGCGGGGACGTCAGCAGGTCGTACATGTCTGATGCGGGATCCCACATCCCCGCCTCCGGCGGAAGGGTCATGCGTGCGGATGGTTACGGGCCCGCTTGACACGTCCCGACCCCCCGGCAAGGGTTCGGCCATGCCGCGCCCAACAGCCGCGCGACGATCTGGGAGGGTCACATGAAGCATCGCATCTACGAGCATTTCCTGCGCACTGGAAAGCTGAACCGCCGGGCCATGCTGAAGGGCGCCGCCGCCTCCGCCGGCCTGGCCGCCACCGGCCTGCCGGGCGTGGCGATGGCCGACGGCCATTCCAACCTGCGCGCCGAGATCCTGAAGATCCCCGGCGTGGGCATGGGCAGCCCGACCGACGCCGACTGGCAGCGCGTGGGCGAGATGTGCCTCCAATCGACCCGCGACACCGTGGAGGAAGGCGAATTCGAGGGCGTCGAGCTGACCTTCATGGGGCTCAACAACCAGAACACCCACAACTTCCTGTTCCGCGGCTTCCTGCGCGCGTGGGAGGATTACACCGGCGCGCGGATCAACTGGATCGACCTGGCACAGGCCGACTACAACGCCCGCCTGCAGCAGAGCATCGCGACGGGCACGGTGGACTTCGACATCCTGGAGATGGGCGCGCCGTTCGAAGGCGACGTCCTGGGCCGGGGCATGGCGTCCGAGATGCCCGGGTGGGTCGCCGACATCATCGACATGGACGACTACGTCGACTACCTGAAGGCGCCCGTGGGCACCTGGGACGGCAAGACCTACCGCGTGTCGATCGACGGCGATTGCCACACCTTCGCCTATCGCCAGGACTACTACGACAACGCGGAGTTCGCGGATGCCTGGGCGGCATCGGGCGGCGAAGGCCCCTGGGGCCCGCCCGAGACGTGGGACCAGGTCAACGCCCATTCCAAGTTCCTGGCCGGCAAGACCGACCCGCTGACGGGCCTGCCCGCGCACGGCTTCCTCGATCCCCTGAAGGGCTGGGGCGGCTTCGGCTTCTACTTCCTCGAAGACCGCGCGACGCCCATGGCCAAGCATCCCGACGACCCGGCCTGGCTGTTCGACCCCGACACGATGGCGCCGCGGGTCAACAACCCCGCCTTCGTGCAGGCCATCCAGGACGTGATGGACCTGATCGCCACCGAGGGCGCCTATCCCACCGACCAGATCAACGCCGATCCCGGCACCACCGCCTTCCAGCAGTACCTGGCCGGAACGGGTATGGGGCTGACCTGGTGGGGCGACGTCGGGGCCGGCGCGCGCACCTCCGACACCTCCGTCGTGGGCGAGGTCGCGGCGTTCAGCACGAACCCGGCGGCGAACCGCGTCTGGAACAGCCGGACCGGCGAATGGGAGGACGGGCGCAACGAGTCCCCCAACCTGGCCTATATCGGCTGGGGCGTGTACGTCATGGCCCGCACGGAGGAGGACGCGCGCCGGAACAAGGCGGCGTGGTCGGCCGCGGCGCATCTGGGCGGCAAGGACCTGTCGCTCTGGGCGTCGGCCTATCCGTCGGGGTTCCAGCCCTATCGCAACAGCCACTTCCAGTACGAGGAATGGGAGGAGGCGGGCTACGACCGCGCCTATGTCGAGGACTTCCTCGGCGCCAACGCGGACAGCTACAACCACCCCAACGGCGCCATCGAACCGCGCATCCCCGGCATCTTCCAGTACTATTCCGTGGCAGAGGACGAGCTGGCGAAGGGCTATGCCGGCCAGTACGGATCCGCGCAGGAAACGGCGGACGCCATCGCCGCGGCCTGGGAGGAGATCACCGACCAGATAGGCCGCGACAGCCAGATCGCGCTGTATCGGGCGTCCTTGGGGCTGTGACCGACACGCGGACGGGCGGACCCCCCGGTCCGTCCGTCCGCAACCCCGGCCGTTCCGGCGGTCAGGCCCCCGCCCGCGCGGCCCGGCCGAACCACAACAGCGTCGCCGCCGTGGCCGCCACGACGGGCAGGGCCGCCAGCGTCAGCACCGTCCAGCCGAACCCCGCCACCAGCGCGCCCGATGCGAAGGCGCACAGGGTCGACGCCAACGCGATGGCCGTGTCGTTGACCCCCTGTGCCGCGGCGCGTTCCTCCGGCGCCAGGGCGTCGGCCAGCAGGCTGGTCGCGCCGATGAAGCCGAAGTTCCACCCCACCCCCAGGACGATCAGGGCCAGGTAGAAATGCGTCAGCGTCAGGCCCGCCGCCGCGATCGACGCGGCCACGGCGAGCAGCGCCAGCCCGGCCAGCACGATCGAGGTGGCGCCGAACCGCTTGATCAGGAACCCGGTCGCGAAGGACGGCGCGAACATCGCCACCACGTGCCAGCCGACCACGGCGGCCCCCGTCGCCGCGTCGAACCCGCAGCCGACCATGACGATGGGCGTGGGCACCATCAACAGCACCATGACGCCCTGGCTGACCGCGCCCGCGAACACCGCCAGCGCCACCGGCCGCCGCCGCAGGACGGCCCGCACGTCCACCCGCGGCGCGGCGATGCCCGCCGCCGCGGGCGCCCGCCCCAGCCCGCGCAGGAACAGCAGCGGCACGGTCCCCAGCACCGCCAAGCCCACGATCGCGCCATACGCCCCCGCCAGGGGCAGCGCCGGGACCAGGCCTTGGGTTGCCGCGAACACCTCCGGCCCCGCGAGCGCCGCAACAAGGCCGGAGGTCAGCATCAGCGAGATGGCGACCGACCGCCATCGGTCGGGCACGACCTCCGCCGCGGCGAAGCGGAAGAACTGGAAGCAGGCCAGCGCCGCCCCGAGGAGCGCGTGCCCGACCAGCAGCAGCGCGAAGCTGGACTGCATCATGCCCGCCAGCCCCAATGCCCCGCCGGCGGCGGCGCAGGCCGCGCCCAGCACGAAGCCCGCCTGCCGCCCGAACCGCCCCATCAGCAGCGAGAACGGCGGCGCCGTCGCCAGCCCCGCCAGCGTCGAAACGGATGTCGGCAACGTCGCCAGGCCCGGCGTCGGTGCCAGCGCGAGGCCGGCCAGGCCGCCCAGCACGATCATCATCGGCAACGCCGTCCCCAGCACCGCGTTCGCCCCCAGGAGAAGCGCGAAGTTGCCCGGGCCCGCGGGCGGGACCCGTTCGATGGCCGTCATGGGGACCCCTCCCTGCCGTCGCCCTGGAACGCCCCGGCCACCTGAGGGCTGAGTCGGGCCGGCGGGCGAACTATCGTTGCACCATGACCCGCCTGGACCGCATCGCCAAGCGTCCCGCGACCTACGACGACGTCTTTGCCGCGCCCGCGGGCATGGTGGCCGAGCCGATCCACGGCGCCCTGAACCTGCACCCCGCCCCGCTTCGCCGCATGGCCTTGCCAACAGCGGATCGACCAGCCTCATCGGTTACCGTTTCCAGTATGGCCCCGGCGAGCCCGGCGGATGGACGATCATCGAGGGACCCGAACTCCACCTGGGCCCGGACGTCCTCGCCCCCGACATCGCCGGTTGACGACGCGAAACGATGCCGACGTTCGAGGTGGTCCCCCATCGCACCACCGTCCCCGACTGGGTGTGCGAGGTCCTGTCCCCCTCGACCCGGCGGCGCGATCTCGTCGACGAGCGCCGCGTCTACCGCGAATGGGGCGTGGGCCATTTCTGGATCGTCGATCCGGCGGCCGAGATCCTCGAAGGCTTCCGCCTGACCGCTGAGGGCTGGACCCTGACCGGCACGTTCGAGGGCGACGACACCGTGGCGCTCGAACCCTTCGCCGCCGCGCCGTTCGGACTGGCCGCGCTGTGGCCGCCCCTGCCCGCGCGCGACGGCTAGGCAGGGGGCCCCGCCCCCGCTAACGTCCCGCGCATGAGCCTGCACATCGTCACCGACGACGACATCTCGGACGGACGCGCGCGCCGGGGCCGCCTGATGATCTGGGGCAGCCTGGCGCTGCTGGTCGTCGTGGCCCTGGTCCAGTGGCTGGACCGATCCGGCGCGCTGGATCTGGGCCTGACGTCGTGGCGCCCGACCCTTTATGCGTTCCTGTTCTTCGCGACGATGCTGTGCTGGGCGCAGGTCGTCGCGAAGGGCGAGCAAGGCAAGCGCGTCCTGTTCGTGCTGCCCGCGGCCCTGTTCGTCGGCGCGCTGGTGGTGTTCCCGCTGATCTTCGGGGTGGGCATCGCGCTGTCCGACTGGAACCTCGCCTCGCCCGACGGGCGGCAGTTCAACGGGCTCGACAACCTGCGCCAGGCGTTCGCGGACCCGTTCTATCTGAACGCGCTGTGGAACATGGTCCTCTACACCGCGGCCATCGGGGTCGAGTACGTCATCGCCTTCGGGCTGGCGCTGCTGCTGAACGCGGACATCCGGGCGCGCAAGTTCTTCCGCGTGGCGTTCCTGCTGCCGCTGATGCTGTCGCCGGTCGCCGTGTCGTGGATGATCGGTAAGTCCATGTTCGAGCCGCGCTTCGGCCCCATGGCCCGCCTGGCGCGAGAGCTCGGGTGGGACACGCCGTCCTTCTTCGGCGACCCCACGATCGCACGGCTGATGATCATGGCGATGGATGCGTGGACCTTCATCCCCTTCATGATGATCATGCTGCTGGCCGGCCTGCAGGCCATCCCGTCCGAGCTGCGCGAGGCCGCGGAGGTCGACGGCGCGTCCCCCTGGCGCCGCTTCTGGGAGATCACGTTCCCCCTGATGCTGCCCGTCAGCATCACCGCCATCCTGATCCGCATCATCTTCAAGCTGAAGCTGGCCGACATCGTCATCAACATCACGTCGGGCGGGCCGGGGGGCGCCACCGACACCGTGACCAGCTTCATCTTCCGCGAATACCGCGACCGGTCGAACGTGGGCTACGGGACGATGCTGGCCTTCATCTACCTCGTGCTGATCGTCGTCGCGATGACCGTGCTGATGAAGGCCACCGAACGCTGGACGAAGCCGCACGCATGACCACCGCATCCGACGACAGCCAGATCTTCCACGACGCGCCCGCCGACCGTGCGTTCCGACCGGGCTTCGTGCTGGGCAAGGTCGGGATCTACGCCCTGCTGATCGCCTGGGCGGTGGTCTGCCTGTTCCCGATCTACTGGACGGTCACGACCTCGTTCAAGGCGGCCCCCGACGTGATGCAGGGCAACCTGATCCCCTACGTCGACTTCGAGCCGAAGCGCCTGGGCTGGCGCGCGCTCGGCCTGTCGCCCGACACGATAGGCCAGGTCTCCACCCCCCGGCAGGAGTTCCTGCGCCGGTTCTGGAACTCGACGATCATCTCCGTGTCCGCGTCCCTCCTGGCGGTGGTGCTGGGGGCCTGCGCCGCCTACGGCCTGTCGCGGTTCCAGTACCGGTTCGGGCCGATGCGCAACGGCGACATCAGCTTCTTCTTCCTCAGCCAGCTGATCCTGCCGCCCGTGGTGCTGGCCCTGCCCTTCCTCATCCTCTACCGCGAGCTCGACATGCTCGACAGCCGGATCGGGCTGATCCTGCTCTACACGCTGACGGTCCTGCCCATCGTGATCTGGATCATGCGCGACCAGTTCGCCGCCATCCCCACCGAGCTGGAGGAGGCCGCCATGGTCGACGGCCTTGGCGTGTGGGGCGCGTTCCTGACGATCATCCTGCCCATCGCCCTGCCCGGCATGGTTGCGGCCTTCATCCTGTCCCTGGTCCTGACCTGGAACGAGTACTTCTTCGCGGCCCTGCTGACGTCCACGCACGCCAACACCCTGCCCGTCATGGTGGCGTCCCAGACCGGCAGCCAGGGCATATCGTGGTGGTCCATGGCCGCCCTGTCCTTCGCTGCGATCCTGCCCCTGATCGCCATCGGCATCCTTCTGGAGCGGTTCATCATCAAGGGCATGGCGGCCGGCGCGGTGAAGTGAACGGCGACGCCGGGCGCATCGTGCCCCTGGGCGGGGCGGACATCGCCGCCCGCGTCCTGCGCCGCTACGACCCCGGCACGCGCCGCCTGACGCTCGACCGGACCGGTCCGTTCTGGGACGCCGTCCGCCTGGCGTGGTGGCGGGGCGAGACGGGCGAGGGGCGCACGGTCGCGATCATAGACGATGGCTTCGATCCGGACGCCTTCCCGCCCGGCGCCCTCGCCTGGCCAAACCCGGACCCCGCACGCACCACCCACGGCACGGCGGTCGCCCTGCTCGTCGGCGCGGTGGCGCCCGCGGCGCGCCTGGTTCTGGTCCCCACCGCCTACGCGCCGGACCGGATGGCGGACGCCTTCGCCCGGGCCGCGAACGAACGGGGCGCGATCGTCAACCTCAGCTTCGGCATCGGCAGCCCGCTCGCGGACGTGTTCGACCCCCTCGCCTGGCAGCGGGCGGAACGGGCGACGGCCGATTGGCGGCCCGGACCCGACGACGATACCCATTCCTTCTGGGCCCTGTCGCGCGCGGCCCGGCGGGGCAACTGGCGCAACCTCCTGGACCGCCTGCCCCGATCCGACCTGACCGCCCCGGCGGAGGCGCTGGCCGCATCGGGCGCGACGGTCGTGGCGGCGGCGGGCAACCATCGAAGGCGCATCTTCACCCCCACCGCCAGCCCGGCGGTCTTCGCGGCGGGCTTCTTCGGCACGGGGCGCCGCACCACGCCCGACGGGGTCGAGATCGCGTCGTCCACGCCCGGCACGTCGCGCCAGTCACTCTGCGTGGACCTGTCGCTGCCCCGCGCGATCCCCGGCGTGGGGACCAGCTTCGCCGCGCCTCTCTTCGCGGGCTTCGCCGCGCTGATGGACCGGCCCGCCGACCTGTCCGCCTATGCGCGGATGGGATGGTTCGCCGCGATGGCCGACAGCCTGATGGGGGACCTCCGGTCCGGGCGGGGCCCGAAGGCACGATCGAGGCCCAGTCGGCGATCGTGACGTGCATCCTGGTCGCCGGCGGCCTGGCGGCGGTATCGACGTTCGTGGCCACCTGGATCGACCGTCGCAAGGGCGGGCTGGTGATCGATCAGCGTCCGGGGGCCGCGCATCCGATCGCCCGCGACGCGGCCATGCCCTACGGCCACGTCACCGTCTTTCCCGCCGATGGCGGCCCCGCGCGGATCGAGGTGAAGGACGCCGCGAAGGACCCGATGCAGCAGGTGCTCCACGCCATCCTCGACGGCGCGTTCGGCACGGCGGCCGAGGTGGTGAAGGCCGCGAAGGGCGCCCTGGGCGAGGACGGGGTGAAGTCCGTCGACTGACCCCGGCCCCGGCCGCCCCGGGCGGGCGCGGGGGCCCGGACGGACCCGACCGCGCCCGACCCTTACTGCAGCAGCGCCGAAAGACGTTCGCGCGCGGCGTCGTCCACCCAGCCGCCCCAGACCTCCGGATAGGTCGTCAGGAAGTACACCGCCGCCTCCGAGTTGGACGCGCCGTTGTCCTCCTGCCAGGCCAGGACCTCGCCCATCTGGGCGTTGGTGAACCGGACGTTGTTCATCAGCGCGGTGATGGTCGGGTTCTCCGCCTCGAAGGTCGTCGTCACGACCGTCTTGACGGGCACCACCGGATAGGCGGTCACGCCGATGTCCTCGCAGGCGGGGTCGGAGTTGCAGGTGAAGGTCTCCTGGTCGTACTCGCCCAGATCGACCCGCGTCATGTCGTACTTGCCCAGGATGCTCGTCGGCTCCCAGTAGTAGCCGAACCAGGGATCGCCGTTCTCGACCGCGGCCGCCATCGAGGTCGCCAGCGTCTCGCCGGAGCCGTGCTGGAACACCTCGATCCCCGCCTCCTCGAACCCGGCGGCGCGGGCATACGCGGTGGCGGTGTTCTGGCAGGCCCAGCCTTCAGGGCAGCTGTGCAGGCGCCCGCCGACCAGGTCGGGGTTGGCCAGCACGCCGTCGATGGTGGTCAGCTCGGGATGCGCCTCCGCGAGGACGGTGGGGATATAGAAGCCCTGCACGCCGCCGTCCGACAGGACGTCGGCCAGCGTGACGATGGTGCCCGCCGCGGCCAGCTCGTCGTAGCCGGGGTTGCCGTTGGTCCAGACCTCCGTGACGATGTCGGGCTTGCCGGTCTCGGCCACCGATACCATCGCGGGCGTGGTCGAGGACGGCACGACCTGGACGTCGCAGCCATAGCCCTGCGTCATCAGGAAGGTGGACACCTGGGTCACGATCGCGGCGGACGCCCAGTCCATCTCGGTGATGACGACGTCGCCGCAGGCGTCCTGCGCCTGCGCGGCGGCGGGAAGCAGCAGAACGGCCCCGAGGACGGGCAAGGATGCGGTGATCTTCATGGAAACGTCTCCCTCGACGTATGGGATCCCGGGCCGGAACCGGCGCCGCGGGATCGAAGGCCGACCGAGGCTTGGGCCGCGGGATGCGGGCCTTCGGCGGCGAAGGCGGGGCCGGTCCCGCCAGATGCGTCCCAGCAAGCACATCTCCCCAACCCCTGTCCACCGTTCCGCCGCGAAGGAAGGCGCATCGGCGGCACCGTGTCGCGGAAACGTGATCGCGGGGCGCGGCACGGCCACCATCCCCGTCGGGCCGCGCCCCGCGTCACAGCCGGTGCGCGATCCCCTTCGTCCCCTCGTACAGCTCGCGCCACAGGGCGTATTGGCGGGCATAGACGTCACGTGCCACCGGCTCCACCACCCGCTCCACCGGGTTCCAGTCCGCGATCGCGCCGGGGTCCACCGCCCCCACGGCGCAGCCCGCCAGGAAGGCGTCGCCCAGGGACGCGCCCACGCTCGACCGGCACAGGTGCTGCGCTACACCCGTCAGGTCGCCCGTGGCCTGGAGCCATACGGCGTTGCGCACCCCGCCCCCCACAGCCAGCACGCGCGACGGCGCCGCCCCGCCCGCGCGGAACGTCTCGACCACGTGGGCCGTGCCCATGGCGACCCCCTCGCAGGCGGCGCGGAACAGGTGGCCGCGTCCGTGGGTCAGGTTCAGCCCGAAGAACGCGCCCCGCGCCTGCGGGTCCTGGATCGGCGTGCGTTCGCCCGAGAAGTAGGGCAGGCACAGCAGCCCCTCCGCCCCCGGAGGCGTCGCCGCGGCCTCCGCGCACAGCGCGGCGAAGGCGTCGTCGCCCAGCTCGCGGGCCAGGACGTCGCGGAACCAGCGCGTCAGGGTGCCCGACGTCCCCTGCCCCGCCATGGAACACCACGTGCCGGGCCACAGCCACGGCGCGGACCACAGCGCAGCGTCCACCAGCCGGTCGGGCGTGACCTGGATCAGGAACATGCTGGACCCGTACATCACCATCAGGTCGCCCGCGTCGCGCACGCCCACGCTGACGGCCTCCGCGGCGGCGTCGATGGTGCCCGCGGTGACGGGCGTGCCCGGCGCCAGCCCCGTGGCCGCCGCCGCCGCGTCCGTCACCGTTCCCGCCACGTCCGTCGTCCAGACCAGCCGGGGCAACCGGTCCACCTCCACCACGCCCTGGCACATCGCCTCCGACCACGTCCCCGCCCGCGCGTCGTAGAACGGCGTCCACTGCCCGGCCGAATGGTGGTCCAGCACGCGTTCGCCCGTCAGACGACGCACGAGGAAGGTGGTGCAGGTCTCGATCGCCGCCGTGCGGTCCCACAGCGCGGGGCGCTCGTCGCGCAGCCACTGGACCTTGGGGCCGACCGACTGCGTGGTCAGGACGTTGCCGGACACGTCCAGCATCGCGTCCGCGCCCAGCCGTTCCGTCATCGCCGCGATCTGCGCGCCCGCCCGCGCGTCCACCCCGTACAGGATCGCGGGACACAGCGGCGCTCCGTCCCCGTCCACGGGCAGCACGCAGGGCCCGATCCCGCTGACCGCGAGGGCCGCCACCGCCCCCGCATCCACCCCCGCCAGCACGTCCCGGCACAAGGCCACCAGACCGTCCCACCACACGGCGTCCGCGTCGTGCTCCGCCCAGCCGGGCCGGGGCACGTCCATCCGATGGTCGCGCACGGCCTGCGCCACGACCGTCCCGTCGGGCCGTGCCAGCACGGCCTTCCCCTGATACGTGCCGATGTCGATGCCCAGCAGATACGTCATGCCCGCTCCTCCCCGTCCGCGGACGCTAGCGCAGCGGCCCCGGCCCTTCTAGCATGGCGGTCGTATCGGGGAGGACACACATGGCATTGAAGACGCGACACTGGGACCGCAGGGGCGACGGCGGCCTCACCTTCACCGAACTGGGCTTCGGCACGGCGCCCTTGGGCAACCTGTACCGCGCGATCACGGACGACGAGGCCGACGCGATCCTGCAGGCGGCCTGGGACGCGGGCGTGCGCTACTACGACACAGCGCCGCTCTATGGCCTCGGCCTGTCGGAAACGCGGCTGAACCGCTTCCTGCGCGACAAGCCCCGCGACGAGTACGTGCTCAGCACGAAGGTCGGCCGCTATCTCGTGCCCGCCACGGCGGAGTCGCGAGACGGTCACGGCAAGTGGTTCGACGTGCCCAACCGGCGCGAGGTCTACGACTACTCCTACGACGGGGTGATGCGGTCCATCGAGCACAGCTTCGCGCGGCTGGGGGTGGACCGGTTCGACATCCTGTTCGCCCACGACATCGACGTCCCCAACCAGGGCAGCCGCGCCAACGTCCACGCCAAGGTCGACCAGTTGCAAGCGGGCGGCTACCACGCGCTGGAACGCCTGCGCGGCGAGGGCGCGATCAAGGCCTTCGGCGCCGGCGTCAACGAATGGCAGGTGTGCCAGCAACTGGCCGAGCGCGGCGACTACGACCTGTTCCTGCTGGCGGGCCGCTACACCCTGTTGGAGCAGCACGCCCTGGATACGTTCCTGCCATTGTGCGAGGCGCGCGGCATCGGCATCGTGACGGGCGGGCCGTACAATTCGGGCATCCTGGCCACGGGCCCCAAGCCCGGCGCGTTCTACGACTACGACCCCGCGCCGCAGGACGTGCTCGACCGCGTGGCGGCGATCGAACGGGTCTGCGACGCCCACGGCGTGCGTCTGGTCGATGCGGCCTTCCAATTCCCGCTGCTGCATCCCGCCACCGTCAGCGTCATCCCCGGCGGCCAAGGCACGAGTGAGATGGAAGGCAACCTGCAGGCGGCCCGCGCCGAGATCCCCGAAGCCCTGTGGGCCGACCTGAAGGATCAAGGCCTCCTGCGCGGGGACGCGCCGACATGAAGGTCGATGCCCACCACCACCTGTGGCAGCCCCTGCGCGGCGACCACGACTGGATGCCGGACGGGCATCCGATCCTGGACCGCCAATACCGCCCCGCCGACATGGCGCCCCACCTGGCGGCCCACGGCATCGACCGGACCGTGCTGGTCCAGGCCGCCGCCACGCTGCACGAGACCGAGTACATGCTGGGCCTGGCCGACGCGACCGACTGGATCGGCGGCGTCGTGGGCTGGATCGACTTCGAGGATGCCGACCAGCGCCAACAGTTGGAACGCCTGGCCCGGCACCCGAAGTTCAAAGGCGTCCGCCCGATGATCCAGGACATCGCGGACGACGACTGGATGCTGCGCGCGGACGTGGCCTGGGCCTTCGACGCGGTGGCCGACCTGGATTTGTGCTTCGACGCCCTGGGCTTCCCCCATCACCTGCCCAACTTCCACACGGTCCTGACGCGCCACCCCATGCGCGCGGTCATCGACCATTGCATGAAGCCCGACGTGGCGGGCGGCGCCTTCGACGCCTGGGCCGGGGGCATGACCCGCCTGGCGCAGGACACGGAGGCCTGCGTGAAGCTGTCCGGCCTGGTGACGGAGGCGACGGAGGACTGGACCCCGGACGACCTGCGCCCCTACGCGGAGCACGCCCTGTCCGCCTTCGGTCCCGACCGCGTCATGTGGGGCAGCGACTGGCCCGTCTGCCGTTTGCGCGCCGAGTACGGGGATTGGCACGACACCGCCCGCGACCTCTGCGCGGATCTCTCCCCCGCCGACCAGGCCCGCGTCTTCGGCGGCACCGCCGCGCGGTTCTATCGGCTGGAGTAGGCCCCGTCGGGGAACCGCGCATCGCAGGGACGCGCACGGCGTTCCCGGACGGACCCTAGCCGACATCCTCCGCCGGGCTGCCATAACGCAGGACCGCCCGGTCCACCGTCCAGAACGGCAACCGTTCGATCCGCGCCTGCGCCAGCATCAGACGATCGAACGGGTCGCCGTGGAGTGCGGGCAGGTCGGCGACCGCCAAGGCATGCCGTGCTTCGATCGCAAGCTCCCGGTAGCCCGCGGCGAGCAACCCGCGGCGCAATTCGTTCGGATCGACCTCGAAGTCGGCGCGGCCTTGACCCGCCTTGATCGTCACCTCCCACAGGGACGCGACCGAGTATACGGGAGTCAGGGGTCCGTCGGACAAGGCCGCCGCGACGTCACGGGGAAGACGGTGCGGCGCGATCGCTGCCCAAAGCAAAAGATGCGTGTCGAGAAGCGCGCGACTCACTTCGGAATGGCGGTCCCGAACATCTCCGCGATCTCATCGGCGAACATCGTGTCGAAATCGTCGGGGACCGACCCTTTCATGAATCCCATCCGGGGCGTCGCCGTTTCGGCTTCCGCGATGGCCGTCACCTTGACCAAGGGCTTCCCGGCCCGCGCGATGACGAAGTCCTCGCCCTTGGACGCCGCATCGACCAGCCGCGACAGATGCGTCTTCGCTTCGTGCATGTTGACGGTCCGCATGTCTTCGCCTCCGGTTAGTCCGACCAAGTTAGTCCACCGCATCGCGTGCGGCAAGATCCGCCCCGGACACCAGCCGCGCCGCCGCCGCCTGCCCCGCCGCGACGGCGTCGTCCAGCGATGCCCCCCGCGCCAGCGCCGCGGCCAACGTCCCGCAGAACGCGTCCCCAGCCCCGTGGGTGGACACCACCTCCACCGGCGCGGCGGGGAACGTCCGCACTCCGCCCGCATCGCCCAGACGACACCCATCGGCACCCAACGTCTCGATCACCGTAACGCGTCGCCGCAGGGCGTCGATCCCGCCCATCTGCGCCGCCTCCACCCGGTTGACGACCAGCACGTCCGCACGGTCCAGCAGAGCGTCCGGCCCGCCACGGGCCGGCGCGGCGTTCCAGACCAGCGCCACGTCCGCGGGCAGCGACGCGGCGAGCGACAGGTTCGCCGCCTCCGGCACCTCGTTCTGGATCAGCGCGACCCGGCAGCCACGGGGCATCGCGGCCCCCGCGACGGCGGCGTTGGCACCCGTCACCACGACGGCACCGTACTCCCCGCCCGCCGTCTCGATCGCGACCGACATGCCGGACGCGCCGTCCCGAACATCAATGGCGGAACGTTCAATTCCCGCATCGTCCAGCACCCGAAGCATCCGCCGCCCCGCATCGTCGTCGCCCACGGCCCCCGCAAAGGTCACCGCCACACCCGCCCGTGCGGCGGCTAGCGCCTGGTTGCCGCCCTTGCCCCCGAAGCGGTACGCGACCCCCCGTCCCATCAGCGTTTCGTCGAGCGCGGGCAGCCGATCGGCCCGGACCACCACGTCCCAATGCAGCGACCCCATCACCAGGACGTCAGGCACCGTACAGGGCCCGCGCCACGATCCGCTGCGACGCCGCCCCGTCCTGCCGCGCGATGGCGTCGCGCAGGTCCGGCATCGCCCCCACCTCCGCCGCCAGGTCGCGCAGGCGTTCGACCAGCGCCAGGTTGGTGCGCGCCTCCTCCACCGGGTCCAGGCCGCCATGGTCGGGGAACGTGTCGAAATAGATCGCCCCGTCGTAGCCGATCCGGTCCAGCTCGACGAACAGCTCCACCGTGGCGACAGGATGGACGGTGCCCACCATCAGCCCGTCGTCGCGCTTGCCATAGCCGTCGTTCAGATGGACCCCCAGCAGCCGCGACCAGCGATGGATCAGATGCGCCGCGTGGGCCGGCATCTCGTCGGCATACAGCACATGGGCGAAGTCCAACGTCACGCCCAGGTTCGCGCACCCCGCCTCCCGCACGCCCAGGATTGTGGTGCCGACGTCGGGCATCAAGGCATAGGCGCGCGGCTCGTTGGGTTTGTATTCGACGGCGACGTCCAGGTCCGGGTCGTGGTCGGCCACCGCCCGCAGGGCGGCGACCGTGTCGTCCCACATCCGCCCGTACTCGCCCTGCAAGGCGTAGTCGAACCCGTCCTGCCCCATCCACAGCGTCATCACCGTGCCGCCCATGGCCCGGCAGGCATCCATGCCCCGCTTGGTCAGATCCACCGCCGCCTGCTGCACGGACGGGTCGGGGTTGGTGAAGGCCCCGATCTTGAACCCCGGCTCGGTATAGTAGCGCATCGCCAAGCCGTTCAACGCCAGCCCCGCATCCCCCAGCATCTCCGACAACGCGTCCGGGGACTGCCCATCGAAATGGTCGGGATAGTTCAGGTCCGCCGCCGTCAGCCCACCCACGGATCCGGCTGCGGCGATCATGCCCCCGATCCCACCCCCCATCGGCTTGAACGCGTTCAGGCGGGCGGCATAGCGGGGGCGGTTCGGTCTGGTCACGGGGGCGTCCTGTGGCTGTTGCTCCGCCAGCCTAGGGGGGCGGCACGCCCCCGACAATCGCGGCCGCGTTCATGCCGGATGATCCCGTAACACCCTACGTTCAAACGATAATCCGCACGATTGCCAGCTGGCAACTCACCTCCGACGGTCTGCGAGGTACCGCTCCATCGCCGTGCGGATCGACGCATCCGACAGCGAGGCGGGAAATTCCACCGTGACCTTGCGGCCCGTCCGCCTCACCCTGATCGGCGGCTCTCCCGCCTCCCCCGCATAGGTCTTCGCCCCCGCCTTCGGCTTGGGCGCAGCCACTGATGCGGTCAACGCCTTCATCACCGCGCCCGAATCCAGCCCCTGCCCCGCCAGATCCGTCGCGCGGGCCAGCAGCGCCTCCCGCGACGCGCGGTCGTCCAAGTGCTTCTTCAACGTCCGGGCATGTGGTTCGCGGATGTCGCGGACGGACGGAAACGCGGCCACGATCTCGCGCGGCAGACGCGCCATCTGCAGGAACCGCGACAGATAGCCGGGCGACATCTCCAGCCGAGCGGCCATGTCCTTCTGCGACCCGTCGTAATATCGCTCCAACGCGTCCAGGTAGTCGACCGCCCGCTCGTAATCGCTGATGTCCTCGCGGTCGCGGTTCTCGATGTCGGCCAGCCGGAACGCGGCCTCGTCCGTCAGGTCGCGCACCTCGATCAGGTACTTGAACTGCGGATAGTTGTTGGCCCGAAGCCACGTCACCGCGAAGTGCCGCCGTGCCCCGCAGATGACCTCGTAGGGTTGGGCCGCGTCGCCCGTGGCCCGCACGATCGCCGGAAACTCCTGCTGGCCCTGCGACCGGATCCCCTCGATCAGGTCGGCGCAATTCTCCGGCGTCAGCAGGTCATAGGCCCGGTTGTGGCGCGCCCACATCCGGCACGAGGCGGGATCGACGCGTCGCCATGTCTTCTCCTCGATCTCGCCGGACAGGCGTTCGGCCATGCGGTTGGACCGGGTCAGGAACCGCGCCGGGCGCTTCGATTCCGGCACGAGGCCGTCGTTCAACCCGTTCACCGCGTCCAGGATCGCGGAATGCTTGCTGCTCATCGGACGTCCCTTCCCTTTGTGTGTCTCAAAGCACCCCCTCCTTGCGCAGCGCGGCGTGGTGGCTGGGCCAGGTCTTGCGAATCAACGTCTCCACCTCGCGCCCGATGGCGTCGAGATAGGCGCGGCACCGCTTGTGGGTGTCGGTGCGGGTCTGCGGCCCCGTCAGCTCGTAGACGGTGGACAGGTTCGCGGTGGCGTTGTCGATCTCGGCGCTGTCCTTCAGCGTGGCCTGGAGCATGTCCGAAGGGAAGACCGCATCCATCATCCGCTTGATGGCCACGTGCGCGGACTTCTGATCGTTCATCTTCGTCGCCAGGATCTTCACGAAGCTATAGTCGCGCGCGCCCCCGTGCCGGGCGATCTCCGACAGGGTCGCGCCCATCATCTTGAGGAAATGCGCGGTCGAGCCGAAGTCGATGTTGTTGGGCGGCGCGGGGATAAGCAGGGCGTTGGCGGCCCGCAGGACCGACAGGGATATCATCCCCAGCGCGGGCGGCGGGTCCAGCAGGATCACGTCGAATTCGTCCGCGATCGATTCGATCCCTTCGCGCAGACGGTCGAGCACGAGGGTCTGCTCGCGCGCCATGCGGGCCGCGAACTCGTATTCCGCGTCGTACAGACCCAGGTTCGCGGGGATCAACGCGATGCCGGGCCAGTACGTCGCGCGCAGGGCATAGCGCAGGTCCCGCGGCCCACCGTGGCGGAAGAACGGATAGAGCGTGTCCTCCCCCTCGTCGACGTCCACGTCGGGGTTCAGCCCGAAGATCGCGGTCGTCGAAGCCTGACTGTCGCAATCGACCACGCAGACGCGATAGCCCTTCATCGCGAAGTTCTGCGCCAGATGCGTGACCATCGTGGACTTGGCGACGCCGCCCTTGAAGTTCTGCACGGCCAGAACGCAGGCCGGATCCTCCGGGGCGCGGTGGGGCAGGGTGCCGAACACCTGCCGCATCGCGTTGACCTGCGCCAGGGAATAGCCCGTGCGCCGGTTCGTATCCGGGTCCTTGTCGGGCACGGGAAGGCGCCCGTCGCCTTCGGCGTCACGGATGGCCTTCTCCGTCCGTCCGACCATGTCGGCGGCGGTGCGGACGTTGAACCGCAGGTCCAGCCGCTTCTCTGTTCCGGGGGCATAGATCCGGTCCCGCAGCCGTTCGATCACGGTGGCGGCCCGCTCGGACAGGCCTTCCAGTTCGTCCAGTCCAACGCCGGGCAGGGCGGGTCCGTCCATGGCGATGGTCCTACATGCGGAAGGGGTTCGTCGCTTCATCGCAAACGGGGTAGGTCGCAGCAAGTGCGGTTTTTGGTCGGCATCGCCATCAAATACGAACCTTTGCTGATCCTGCCTCTACGGGCGAACCCCGGTCGGTCTCCGCACTCAGAATCGCATCGAAACTCAACGATGACCGCGAGCGCCGTCCCCATCCACCCTAAATCGGATGAAATCACCGCTGCTTCCGATTCACGGGTTCACTTGTTCGCCGTGCATTAAAGCCAATGAAATATGCCCCATTTCACCGTATTACTTACATCCGGGGTGCGGGGACTTACGGATCGGGATGGGGTGGCTTACGTGCGGGGTGGGGTATCGGTACGTTTGGGGTGCGGCCTTATCCACAGGTACCGATTCGTTGCGTGGATGGACGATTCGACTTCCTTTGTGGGCTGTTCCGGGGCACGGGCCGAATCGCCGGCTCCGTGCCAGATACGTGAACCCTTACGTTTTGGGTTTCCACTTACCCCCTGGACCGGCCGGGATCACGCCCATACCATACCTGCGCATCGCACTCGACGTAAGGGATGGGCATGGCGAAGCCTCCGGACCGATACCGCACGCTGGACGCCCGACCCAACGATGGTTCGCTCGTAAAGCCCGGGGAACTAGTCGACGTGGTCGAGGTCACGCCCCTGACCCTGGCTGACCGACGTCTCTACAACCTCCTGCTCGAGAACGCATGGGACGCGATCGACCGGCCCGTTACCCACGTGATCGCGAAGGCCGACCTGCGCGGCACGCATAACAGCAACGACCGGATCGGCGCGTCGGTGGAACGACTGATGTCGGCCATCGTCAAGGTCCAGGTCGTGTGGGACGGCGAGCCTGCCGTGGAGCGCGTGCAACTCCTGGGCGGCAACATCGAAACGCTTCGCGCCGATGGGCTTCTGGAATATGAGATCCCCGCGCGGCTGCGGCAGATCATCGGCAACTCCACCGTCTTCGCCCGCCTCCAGCGCGAGGTGATGTTCGCGCTGACGTCGAAATATGCGCTGACACTCTATGAGATGGTGCAGAAGCGCGGGAACCTGCGTTGGCGATCTTCGGACCGTTTCAGCTTGGACGAGCTGCGCGGCATCCTCGGCGTGCCGAAGGGCAAGCTGACATCCTGGTCCAACCTCAAGCTGCGCTCCATCGATCCGGCCTGCGCGGAGGTGAACCAGCTTTCCGACTACGTGGTGGAGGTGGCGCCGATCAAGACGGGCCGCCGCGTGACCCATGTGGAACTGCGATGGTGGCGCAAGGACGGGGCGGGGCAGGGCGCGGCGGAACGGGAACTGGCCTTCTCGAAGGTCGGGCGCCGCGAACGGCGGGACGGACCGCCCGCGGAAGCCCCGGCTCATTCCCCATCCCCCGCCCCGGCCCGTCCGAGCTGGCTCGACGCCCGCGGGGCGGCTCTGCGGACGGAAACCTACGAGACGGCGCGCATGCGCTTTCCGGGCTATGACATCTATTACGTGGAAGGGGTATGGCGGGACTGGTCCCGGGATCGTGACGCCCCCCGCGATCCCGACCGCGCCTTTTTGGCCTTCTTCCGCACGTTCGCCGAGAAGAACCCGATCTGACGATCCCAATTGCCAGTTGGCAACCTTCGGTAATATCGAACATCGTCAGTATCTTAACCTGGTGATCTGCGTCGCAGACGTGGCAACCGAACCCGTCATTGCACGCGGGTGCCTATCCAACTTGTCAATTCCTTGTTACCGGTAACACATGGCCGACGAACCGAACATGACGGCTCGCCGCAGCGATCGCTGGTTCAGGGACGGCGGCATGCGCCAGTTCGCGCACCGTCAGCGCGCGCAGCAGATGGGCTTCGATCGGTCCGAGTTCCTGGGCCGCCCCGTCGTCGCCATCCTGAACACCTGGTCCGACCTGTCCCCCTGCCACGCGCATCTGCGCGAACGCGCCGCCGACGTCGCCCGCGGCATCACCCGGGCAGGCGGCTTTGCGGTCGAGCTGCCCGCCCTGTCGCTGGGGGAGGTGATGGTGAAGCCCACCACCATGCTCTACCGCAACATGCTGGCCATGGAGGCGGAGGAGTTGCTCCGCTCCCACCCGATCGACGCGGCCGTCCTCCTGGGCGGGTGCGACAAGACGGTGCCGGGCCTCCTGATGGGGGCGATCAGCATGGGCCTGCCCGCGATCGTCGTGCCCGCGGGGCCGATGCTGTCGGGCCACTGGCGCGGCCGCACGCTCGGGGCGGGCACCCACACCCGGATGTATTGGGACGAGAAGCAGGCCGGCAACGTGGGCGACGACGACTGGGTCGAGCTCGAAGGCGTGATGACCCGCTCTCCGGGGACCTGCCAGACGATGGGCACCGCGTCGACCATGACCCTGCTGGCGGAGGCGATGGGCTTCACCCTGCCGGGCGCCGCGTCGATCCCGGCCATGGATTCGGCCCACCGCCGGATGGCGTACCGGGCGGGCGCGCGCGCGGTGGCGCTGGCGGATGGGGGCATCGCGCCCGGCGCGATAGCGACCGAACGGGCGTTCGGAAACGCCGCGCATGTGCTGGCGGCGATCGGGGGCTCCACCAACGCGGCCGTCCACCTGGCCGCGCTCGCGGGCCGGGCGGGGGTGGACCTGCCCGGCGACCTGATCGACGCGGCCGCCCGGCGGACGCCGCTCCTGGCCAACCTGTTCCCCGCCGGCACGCACCTGATGGCCGACTTCTTCCGCGCGGGCGGGCTGCCCGCCCTCATGCGGCGCCTGGACGATCGGCTGGACGGCGACGCGCCCACCGTGGCCGGCGGCACGCTGGCCGACGGCTACCGGGACGCGGAATGTTGGGACGACGACGTGATCCGGCCCCTGTCGAATCCGGTCTCGGACGCGCCCCCCCTGGCGCAGCTGCGCGGCAACCTGGCCCCCGGCGGCGCGATCATGAAGCCCACCGCCGCGACCCCCGCCCTGCTCGAGCATTCGGGGCCCGCGATCGTCTTCGACGGCCCCGCCGACATGCGCGCGCGGATCGACGACCCCGACCTCGACGTGACGCCCGACAGCGTCCTGGTGTTGAGGGGCGGCGGGCCGCTGGGCGGGCCGGGGATGCCGGAATGGGGCAACCTCCCCATTCCCCGGAAGCTCCTGAAGCGGGGCGTGCGCGACATGCTGCGCCTGTCCGACGCCCGCATGAGCGGGACGCATGGCGGCACCTGCGTCCTCCACGTGGTCCCCGAATCGGCCGCCGGCGGACCGCTGGCCGCCCTGCGCGACGGCGACCGCGTGACCCTGTCGCTGTCGGCCCGCCGCCTCGACGTGGCCCTGTCCGACGCCCAGATCGCCGAACGCCTGGAAGGCCACCGTCCGCCCGCGCCGCCCGCGCGCGGCTTCGCCCGGCTCTATGCCGCGCATGTGGGGCAGGCGGACACGGGCTGCGACTTCGACTTCCTCCTGGGCGCCGGCGCGCCCGAACCCGCTATCTTCTGACACCGGACCCCCCGACGATGCCTCACCGCCCCCCGTCCTTCCGCGACCGAATGTCAGGCCCCGACGCGCCCCTGGGCACGTGGCTGATGTCCGGCTCGCCCGACCTGGCGGAGGCGATGGCCTGCCGGGGGTTCGACTTCCTCGTGATCGACATGGAGCACGTGCCCATCACCGTGGAAACGGTGCTCCACATGGCCCGAGCCGTACAGAGCCGCGGCGTGGCCCCCGTCGTCCGCCTGCCCGACCACGACCCCGCGCGCATCCGCTGGATGATGGATGCGGGGCTCGACGCGCTGATGGTGCCGATGATCGACACGCCCGACCAGGCGCGCGCAGTGGCGGCGGTCATGGACTATCCGCCCGGCGGCGTGCGTGGCTTCGCGGCGATGCTGCGGGCGAACGGCTACGGCGCGGACCCGGACTACGTCGCGCAGGCCCGCGCCCGCGCCTGCCTGATCGCCCAGCTCGAAACGCCGAGCGCCCTGACCGCCCTGGAGGACGTGGCCGCGGTGGACGGCGTGGACGCGCTGTTCGTGGGCCCGGGCGACATCTCGGCCACCACGGGCGAGATCGGGAACCCCACCGGCGACGCGACGCTGGCCCGCATCCGGGCGGCGGTCGAACGGGCTGGACGGGCGGGCGTGCCGATCGGCACGGTGATGCCGCGGCCCGACCTCGCGGCGGCGATGCTGGGGGCGGGCTGCGGCTTCGCGGCCGTGGCCAGCGACATGGGATTCGCCGCGGCGGGCGCCGCCGCGGCGCTGCGGGCGGTGCGAGCGGCACCGGCCTGAACGACGGACCCCGTCCGAGGCCGAACCATCCATGGGAGGAATGACGATGATCACGACGAACAACGCGCGGACCACCTGGGGCCGCACCGTCCTGGGCCTGGCCCTGGCGGCATTCGCGGGCCCCGCGCTCGCGCAGGACGACTATCCCGACGGCACGGTCGAGCTGATCGTGCCCTTCAACGCCGGCGGCGGCACGGACGGCGTGGTCCGCGTGTTCCAGCCGCACTTCGCCGAAGCCCTGGGCACGGACGTGGTCGTGCGCAACGTGTCGGGCGCCAGCGGAACGGTCGGCACCGGCACGGCGGCGCAGGCCGATCCCGACGGCTACACGGTGGGCTACATCCCCATCGGGCCCCTGGCGATCCAGCCGATCCTGCGGCCCCTCCAATACGACGCCGAGTCGTGGGAATACGTCTGCCAGACCACGGACAACCCGACCTTCGTGATGGTGTCGGCGGGCAGCGGGATCGATACGCTCGACGCCCTGGCCGAGGGCGGCCCCCTCGTCTACGGCTCGTCGGGGCCGGGCACGATCCCGCACCTGGCGATGGCCGCTGTGTCCAAGGCGCTCGGGGTCGAATCCACGCACGTCCCCTATGACGGGACGGGGCCCGCGATGAACGCCCTCGCGGGCGGCGAGATCACGGCCTTCGTGGACCAGCCGCAGGTCGTGCGCTCCAACGACGTCACCCCGCTGGCCATCCTGGCCGCCGAGCGCCACCCGGAGTTCCCGGACGTCCCCACCGCGGCCGAGCTGGGCCACGAGGGGCTGGAGTTCTCGGTCTGGCAGGGCATGGTCGTGCCCGCGGGCACGCCCGGCCAGGCGGTCGAGGCCCTGTCCGCCGCCTGCGAGGCCGCGCTGACGAGCGAGGGCTTCACCCAGGCCGCCGAGCAGGCGAACATCGCGCTGAAGTACCGCAACGGCCCGGCCTTCGCCGACTTCGTACGCCGCAACACCGAAACGAACCGCGCCATCCTGCAGGACGCGGGGCTGGCGCAGTAGGACGGGGTGACATCCGCGGACGACACCGGAACGGCGGCCCGCTCCCCGTTCCGGCTGGGGCTGGCGCTGCTCCTGGCGGCGGCGGCCCTGGCGCTTCTGGCGCACGCCTTCGCGCCGCGCTATGCCACGGGCATCTTCGCCACCGCCCCCAACGCCATGGTCCTGCCGAAGGTCCTCCTGGCGCTGTGGGGGGGCATGGCGCTGGCGCTGGTGGCGGTGGAATGGCGCGGCACGGGGCCCGTGGCCGCCGGCCGATGGGCCACGGTCCTGTGGCTGGGCGCGATCCTCGTGGGCGCGGCGCTGCTGCTGCCGGTCGCGGGCTTCGCCCTGACCGTGACACCCGTCGTCTTCGCATCGCTCCTGGCGATGGGCGAACGCCGCCCGCTGGTCCTGTTGGTCGCCACCGCCGTGCTGGGCCCCGGGCTCTGGGCGCTGTTCCACCACGTCCTGCTGATCCGCCTGCCCTCGATCCTGCCGGGCGGCCTGCTGTGACGGGGCCCGCGCGATGATCGAGGCGGTGCTGACCCACGTCACCCTCGGCGCGGCGCTGGCGATCCTGATCGGGACGCTTCTGGGCATCGTGGTCGGCGGCCTGCCGGGTCTGGGATCGGTCGTCGGCCTGACGATCTGCCTGCCCTTCACCTTCACCATAGAGACGGGGCCCGCCATCTTCCTGCTCCTGGCCGTGTATTGCGGGTCGGTCTATGGCGGCTCGATCTCGGCCATCCTCATCAACACGCCGGGCACGCCACAGGCGGCGGCGACCACGCTCGACGGATATCCCATGGCCGAACGGGGCGAGGGGGGGGCCGCCCTCGGCTGGGCCACGGCGGCCTCCGTGGCGGGGGGCCTGCTGTCCTGCCTCGTGCTGATCCTCGCGGCTCCGCAGCTGGCCCGCGTGGCGGTGCGCTTCGGCTCGATCGAGGTCTTCGCCCTGATCGTCATGGCCCTGACCTGCATCGCCGCCGTGTCGCAGGGCTCCATGCTCAAGGGCCTGACCATGGGGGCGTTCGGCCTGTTCCTGGCGCTGATCGGCACGGACCCCGTCGTGGGCATGCCGCGCTTCGACTTCGGGGTGTTCGACCTGTCCGCTGGGCTGGACCTGATCGCCGCGGTGATCGGCCTCTTCGCCCTGTCGGAGGCGCTGGAGCGCGCGCGCCTGGGCGAAGGAACGGTCGCGGCCGTGCGGTCGGTCCGCATCCGCCTGCCGGGGCTCGGGCAATGGCGCGGCAGGCTGGGCGGGCTCCTGCGCTCGTCGGGGATCGGCTGCGGGGTGGGGGCCCTGCCGGGCACGGGGGCCGCCACGGCGGCGTTCATCGCCTATGCGCTGGCGCGGCAGACCTCGCCCCGGGGCGGGGCCTTCGGCACCGGCGAGCCCGACGGCATCGTCGCTGCCGAATCGTCAAACAACGCGGTCACGGGCAGCGCCATGATCCCCACGCTGGCTTTGGGGATCCCCGGCGACGTCGTGACCGCGATCCTGCTCAATGCGCTCATCATCCACGGGGTCACGCCGGGCGTGCGCCTGATGGCCGACGACGCGCCGCTGGTCTATGCGATCTTCGCCGCGCTGATCGTCGTCAACCTGGTGATGCTGCTGATGGCCTTTCCGGTGGTGCGCCTGTTCGGCTGGCTCCTGCGGATCCCCGAGCGGTTCATCCTGGCCGCGGTGATCGTCCTGTCGCTCCTGGGCGCGGCGGCCGTGCGGGGCAACCCGTTCGACGTGCTGGTCGCGGTGCTGTTCGGCCTGCTGGGCTTCGCCCTGCGGCGGGGCGGCTATCCGCTGGCCCCCCTGGTGATCGGGCTGGTGCTGGGCCCGCAGCTGGAAAAGACGTTCCGACGGGGCCTGCTGCTCAAGGGCGACGACTTCGGCGCGTTCTTCACCCATTCGCCGATCGCCACCGGGATCTTCGCCCTCACCGCGCTTTTGCTGCTGGCGCCCCTCGTCCGGCGGCTGTGGGCGGCGCGGCGGTCGGGGGGGGCCGCCTGATGGCGTCGCGCGCGGGCGCCGTGACCCTGGCCGACGTGGCCCGCGCGGCGGGCGTGTCGAAGATGACCGTCAGCCGCGCCCTGTCGCCCGACCGCAGCGCCGCGCTGCAACCCGACACCCTGGCCCGCGTGCGCGCCGCCGCCGGGTCGCTTGGCTATCGGCCCAACCTCGCGGCGCGCTCCCTGACCGCGCGGCGGTCGGGCATCGTCGCCATCGTCGTGCCCGATCTGGGCAACGCGGTCTTCGCCGAGATCATCGCCGGCATCCAGGCCGGGCTGAAGGACACGGGGCGCGAAACCATCGTCGCGCGCACGGGCTTCGACCCAGCCGCCGAATGCGACACCGTCCGCCACCTGTCGGGCTGGAACCCCGACGCCTTCGTGCTCGCGGGGCCGTCGCGCACGGACGCCGTGCGCGCGCTCGTGCGCGACCTGGGCATCCCAACCGTGGAGGTGATGGACCTGCCCCCCGACCCGATCGACATGGCGGTCGGCTTCCCCCATGCCGAGGCCGGCGCCCTGGCGGCGGAGCATCTGCACGCGCGGGGCTACCGCCGGCCCGCCACCTTGTCGTGCAACGCGGCCGACACCCGCGCCGCGCGCCGGATCGAAGGCTTCCGCGCCCGCGCCACGGGCCTGGGCCTGGCCCCGCCCGTGGACCTGTTCGATCCCGCCGAGCCGTCCTTCGGCCTGGGCCGCGCGCTCTGCGCCCGCCTGCGCGCGCGGGCGCCCGCCGTCGATTGCGTGTTCGCCGCCAACGACCTGCTGGCGGTGGGCGCGGTCCTTCATTGCCAGGACGCGGGCGTCGCGGTGCCGGGCGCGCTGGCGGTATGCGGATTCAACGACCTGCCCATCGCCGCCGAGATCGGGGGCGGCCTGACCACCGTCCATTCGCCCCGCCGCGCCATCGGGCGGGAAACGGCGGCGCTGCTCCTGGACCTGGCCGGGGGCGCCGCGCGCCCCGTCGCCCCGGTGCGCCACATCCCCTGCCACGTCGTGCCCAGGGGCACCACGTGACCGCCGCCGCCGACCGGCCCATCGTCGTGACGCGCCTCCAGGCCCACGCCTTCCGCGTGCCCGTGGACCCCCCGGTGGCGACCGCGTTCGGGACCATGCGCGATCGCCCGGCCGTGTTCGTGCGGGTGGAGGACGCGGACGGCGCCTTCGGCTGGGGCGAGGTGTTCGCCAACTGGCCCGCCGCCGGGGCGGAGCATCGCGTGAACCTCCTGCGGCACGACGTGGCCGACGTCCTCCTGGGCGTGCCCTTTGCCGATCCGCCCGCGGCCTTCGAGCACTTGACCGCCCGCTGCCGGACCCGCGCCCTGCAATGCGCCGAGCCCGGGCCCTTCGCCCAAGCGATCGCCGGCCTCGACACCGCGATCTGGGACCTGGCCGCGCGCCGGGGGGGCCTGCCGCTGCGCCGGCTGCTCGACGCGGACGCGGCCGGGGACGTCGCGGCCTATGCCAGCGGGATCGACGTGCGCCGCGCCGGGCCGTTGGTGGACGCCGCGCGCGCCGCGGGCCACGCGGCGTTCAAGCTGAAGGTGGGCTTCGACGCGCACGACGCGGACCGGGTGCGAGAGGTGGCGGCCGCGCTGGGGGCGGGGCAGCAAGTGATGATCGACGCCAACCAGGCCTACGACCCGGACGGGGCCCTGGCCCTGGCCCGCGCCCTGGCGGACGTTCCCCTGCGGTGGTTCGAGGAACCCATCGCCGCCGATGCGCCGGACGCCCATTGGCGCCGCGTGGCCGACGGATCGCCCCACCCCCTGGCCGCGGGCGAGAACGGCCTGGGCCTCCCCTCGTTCGAACGCCTGCTCGCCACGGGGGCGGTCGCCGTGATCCAGCCCGACGTCGCCAAGTGGGGCGGCGTGACGGGCTGCCGGGCGGTGGCGCGCTTGGCGCACGCCGCGGGCGCGACCTATGCCCCGCACTTCCTGGGCGGCGGCATCGGCCTGCGCGCATCCCTGCACCTGCTGGCCGCCGGCCCCGGGCGCCACGACCGCCCCGGCCCCCTGGAGGTCGACGTCAACCCCAACCCCCTGCGCGACGCCTTCGGCCCCCTGCCGGTCAGGGGCGGCCGGATCGCCGCCGGCGACGCCCCGGGCCTCGGGATCGACCGCCTGCCGGAGGGGATCGAACGTCACCGCACCCTTTCGGCGGAGGCGCGGGCCTAGCGCCCCTCACAGCCCCGCGTAGATCGCGTCGAGCAGCGCGTTCACCCGCCGCGCGTCCTCCGGCGGGCAGGGGTTCGGCGCCCCGTCCAGCAGATGCGCCACGACGCGCTCGACGAACGGTTCGTGGACATGCGGCGGATCGGGCCGGTCGACCTCCCGCGTGCCGCTCCGCGTCGTGACCGTGACGGGGGAGGGGCGGAAGAACCCCATCGACGCCGACCCCTCCGACCCGTGCACCGTGACGGATTCGTCCTTCTCGGACGCCGCATAGCTGCACAGCCCCACCGCGGGCACCCCGCCGAACTCGGCCACGTAGGCGACCAGATCCTCCGCCGCGTAGCCGCCCGCCTGGCGCCGCGCCAACCCGCGCGCGGTGCCCTCCCCGAACGCATAGCCGAGCCAGTCCAGCGCGTGGGACTGCATGTCGGCGAACAGGCCCCCGCCGCCCACCGCGGGGTCGATCTTCCAGGGCTGGTCGGGGCGGAAGTCGCCCGGCAGGAAGTGCCGCACCTCCACCAGGCGCGGCTCGCCGATCGTACCGTCGCCCACGATCGCGCGCAGCGCCTCGAACCGGGGCAGGGCGCGACGGTAATACGCCACCGACAGCGACCGCCCCGTGCGCGCCGCGGCCTCCGCCATGGCGTCGCATTCCGCGACGGTTAGGGCCATCGGCTTCTCGACCAGCACGTCCTTGCCCGCCTCCAGCGCGCGGACGGCGTAGTCGCGGTGCGTGTCGGGCGGGGTCGCGACGTAGATCGCGGTCAGGGCGGGGTCCGACAGCATCGCCTCCGCATCGTCGGTCCAGCGCGGGATCCCGTGCCGGGCGGCATAATCGGCCGCCTTCGCCCCGTCGCGGCGCATGCACGACGCGACCGTGGACCGCGACGCCCCGCGCAGGGCCGGACCGCTCTTGACCTCCGTGACGTCGCCGCAGCCCAGGATCCCCCAGACGACCTGCTCCTCGCTCATGCCGCGTTCCCTTCCCTGCCGGTGTCGCCCATCCGTACCGTCGCGCCTCCCGCGGCACCAGGGCCGGGGTCGCGCATGACGGATCCCGTCATTGCGATGTCGGCTCCCGTGGGGGAGAGGGGGCATCGCGGGCGCTAGCCTGCGACGCGATGCGGGCGGCGCACGACCGCCCCCTTGGGAGGGCACATCATGATGCACCACACGAAGACCGCCGCCGCCGCGCTGGCCCTGGCCCTTTTGGGCACGACCGCCTCCGCGCAGGAGATCGTCGTCGGCGGGAAGAACTTCACCGAACAACTGCTCCTGTCCGAGATGACGGCGCAGCTGTTGGCCGCCAACGGCTTCGACGTCGACAAGAACGACGGGCTGGGCTCCACCGTCCTGCGACAGGCGCAGGAGAACGGGCAGGTCGACGTCTATTGGGAATACACCGGCACTTCGCTCGTGACCTACAACGGGGTGGAGGAGAAGCTGGATCGCGACGCCACGATCGAACGGGTGTCGCAGCTCGACGGCGAGAAGGGGCTGACCTGGCTGGCCTGCTCGGACGCCAACAACACCTATGCCTTCGCCGTGCGCGGCGAGGACGACAGGACCGACGGCATCGCGACCCTGTCGGACATGGCCGCCGCCTTTAACGACGGCGACCCGTTGGATCTGGCCGTGAACGCCGAGTTCCCGCGCCGCCCCGACGGCCTGCCCGGCGTCGAGGAGACGTATGGCTTCGACGTTGGCCGCGCGAACCTGAAATCCATGGATTCGGGCCTGACCTATCAGGCGCTGAACGAGGATCAGGTCGATGCCGCGCTGGTCTTCGCCACCGACGGCCGCATCGCGGGCTTCGGCTTCCGCGTGTTGGAGGACGACCAGGGCTTCTTCCCCGCCTATTCGATCTGCCCCGTGATCCGCACGGAAACGCTCGACGCCAACCCCGGCGTGCGCGAGCCGTTGGAGGCCGTGTCCGCGGCGCTGGACGATGCCACGATGCAGGCGCTCAACGCCCGCGTCGACGTCGAGAAGGTGTCGATCGAACAGGTCGCCACCGACTTCCTGACCGAGCAGGGCCTTCTGTAAGGCGACCGAATCGCCGTAAGGCACGGGCCGTCGCCCCCCGGTGCGGGGGCGGCGGCCTTCCCGTGCCGGGGTGGGGACGATGGCGGACGACGACGAGCGGACCCTGATCGCGGGCGTGGCCCAGACGAACACCGTGCTGGGCGACCTCGACGCCAACCTGGACGACCACCTCCGGCTGGTCGACCAGGCGCGCGGAGCGGGCTGCGACTGCCTGCTGTTCCCGGAGATGTCGCTGACCGGCCACAGCGCCGGGGGCCGCGCGCTCGACCTGGCGCTCGCGCGCGACGACCCCCGCATCGACCGCCTGGTGCGGGCGTCGGGACCGATGCGCACCACCGTCGGCCTGATCGAGGAAGGGCCCGCGGCGCAGTTCTACAACTCCGCCGTCACGGTCGCGGACGGGCGCGTCGTCCACGTCCACCGCAAGGTCAACCTGGCGACCTATGGCCTGCTCGACGACGGCAAGCACTTCGCCCCGGGCCGCTACGTCGAGACGTTCCCCATCGGGCGACACTGGCGCGCCGCCACGCTGATCTGCAACGACCTGTGGAACCCCATGCTGGTGGGCCTGGCCGCGCTGCACGGCGCCACGATCCTCCTGGCGCCCGTGTCGTCGGCGCGCGAGGCGGTGGGCGCTGACTTCGACAATCCCGGCGGCTGGGAAACGGCATGCCGCTATTCGGCGATGGTCTATGGCATGCCGATCCTGTTCGCGAACCGCGTCGGCCGCGAAGGCGACCTGCGCTTCTGGGGCGGCAGCCGCATCGTCGATCCGTTCGGCCACACGATCGAAGGGGCCGGCGAGGCCGAGGGGCTGACCCTCGCGCGCCTCGACTTCGGTGCCGTGCGCCGCGCCCGGTTGCAACTGCCCACCGTGCGCGACTCGAACCTCGACCTCCTCGTGCGCGAAACCACGCGCCTCCAGCGGATCCTCGGCGTGCCCGACGCCGTGCGCCGCGACTGGTCTTGGGACCCGGGGGCGTGAGCGCGCGCACCCGTCGCCGCCGTCCCGGTCGCGCGCGCCGAGCAGACGCCCGGGACCACGCGAACCGACCTTGCCCAGATCGCCGCTTGAAACGGCCCCCCGGAGGATAGCCTCCCTCACTCCGCCTTGCGGAACTCGGTCGCGTCGAGCGCGGTCGGCCGCGTCTCGCACCTGTCCACGGACTGGTCCCCGAAGCGCAGACGGCTGCCACCTTCGTCCACCAATACGAGGTCGAGATCGACGCAGTCGGTCACGAGGAACGGTGGACCGGAGATGCAGCTCGATACGTCGACCGCCTCGCCCAAGACGAGGTCGCACTCCGCCATCCCGACCGCCGCCATCAGATCCGGCGCCTCCACGAAGATCGTGACCTCGGACCGGTCGTTCACCAGTTCCAGGTTCAGCGCGCCGTCGACGACCTCGGACGGCCCGACCGGCTCGTAGGGGCCGGAGGAGGCGTAGGTGAAGAGCGGCACCTCCCCGTCCGGGTCGGCGAACACCTCCGCGCGCAGGTCCTGCCGGACGGGGGTGAAGACGACGACCTGGCGCAGGAAGGCGCTCGCCCCGCCGCCGAGCGCCTGCTGTTCGGACAGGGGGGTCGTCCAGGTTCCCACGAGGTCGCTCACGGTCGTGTCCGACAGGGAAGGGCCGGTGGTGGCCGCAAGCGTGATGGCCGCGGCGACGAGTCTGTTGGTGCGCATCCCGATCTCCCATCTCGGTATCTAGTCAATGACAGGATATGTCGTGCGCCAGGAACTTGTCAACGACAGGATGACGGCATAGGATCGCGTCGATGACTGCCGGACGTGCGACGACGAAGCGCTACCACCACGGGGATCTCCGCGCCGAACTTGTGCGGATCGGCCGCATGCAGCTCGAGTCGGAGGACGCCCCGTCGCTTCGGGGGATCGCCCGGCAGGCGGATGTCTCGCACGGCGCGCCGGTGCATCACTTTCCCACATGGGCGCATTTGATGGCCGCCTGCGCGGCGGACGGTTTCCGCGAGCTGTCGCGCGACCTCGCAGAAACCTCCGCGCCCGACGGCGCCCCGGGCGAACGCCTGGGAAGGATGGCCGCGGCCTACCTGGCCTTCGCGCAGCGCAACCCGGTGGTGTTCCGCCTGATGTTCAACCGCAGCGCCCTGACCGAGCGCACCGACGAGTTCCTGGCCGAGAGCGGGGCGGCCTACGCCCTCCTGCGACGGGCGGTCCGCGACCTCGACCCGGAGATGTCCGACGAGAGGTTCGACACGCTCATCAACACGGTCTGGGGCCTGATCCATGGGATCAGCGTGCTGGAGCTCGAAGAGCAGATCTGCCGGTCCTCCGGGGAAACGACCGCGACCGCGGCATTCCTGGAACGCAGTGTCCGTCGGTTGATCGAAGGCTGAGCCGCGCGACGCCTCCATCGGGAACTGGCTTTCGGCGGACGTCGCGGGGGGGGACGGCCGGAAACACCCCGCCGACCCGTCCGAACCTGCGCGACAGGGCGTCAGCCGGCCCGTCCCGTCCGCCCCCACCCATCCGCCCCACCCCCGCCCGAACCACCGCCTGTGTCGCCTCCCGTCCCGTCCGTGTCGCATGTCGCGCGTCCGTCACACGCTTTCCGGCGACCATCGCCGCAGCGGACGACGTCGGGGGACGCATGGAGATCGTCGGATACATCTTCGACAACCTGGGCCTGATCGGCGAGCGGACGCTCGAGCACGTGGCCATCGTGGTCGTAGCGGTGGGGCTCGCGATCCTGACGGGCGTGCCCATCGGCATCGCCATCACCCAGAACCAGCGCGCCGCGGACATCGTCCTCTACGTCGCGGCCATCATCATCACCGTCCCGTCCATCGCGCTCTTCGGGGTGATGATCCCCGTCCTGTCCGTGATCGGCCAGGGCATCGGCTATCTGCCCGCCGTGATCGCGGTGCTGCTCTATTCGCAGCTGCCGATCATCCGGAACACCTACACCGCGATCTCGAACGTGGACCCCGCGCTGCGCGAGGCCGCCAAGGGCATCGGCATGACCGCGGCGCAGCGCCTGCGCCAGGTCGAGATCCCGCTCGCCGTGCCCGTCATCATGGCGGGCGTGCGCACCGCGGTCGTCATGAACATCGGCGTCGCCGCCATCGCCGCCTATATCGGCGCGGGGGGGCTGGGGACGTTCATCAGCCGCGGCATCAGCCAGACCGATCCGCGCCAGCTGATCACCGGCGCCCTGGCCGTATCCGTGCTGGCCGTGGCCGCCGACTTCGCGCTGCTGTGGCTGCAGCGCCGCCTGACGCCGCGCGGCGTCTCGATCCCCCGCTGAAGGACACCCGCCCATGATCCGCCTGGACGAGCTGACGAAGATCTTCGACACCCCATCGGGCCAGGTCGTCGCCTCCGACCGCGTCGACATGGAGGTGCCGGAAGGCGAGATCTGCGTGCTGCTGGGCCCGTCGGGCTGCGGCAAGACCACCACGATGAAGATGGTGAACCGCCTGATCGAGCCGACCTCGGGCAAGATCTTCATCGGCGACACCGACGTCACGAAGCAGAACCCGATCGAGTTGCGGCGCACCATCGGCTACGTCATCCAGCAGATCGGCCTGTTCCCCAACAAGACGATCGAGGACAACATCTGCGCCGTGCCCGACCTCCTGGGCTGGGACCGCAAGAAGTCCCGCGCCCGCGCCGCCGAGCTGCTGGAGATGGTCGCCCTGGATCCCGGCACGTTCCTCAAGCGCTATCCCAAGGAGCTGTCGGGCGGCCAGCAGCAGCGCGTGGGCGTGATCCGCGCGCTCGCCGCCGACCCGCCCGTGATGCTGATGGACGAGCCCTTCGGGGCCATCGACCCCATCAACCGCGAGGTCATCCAGGACGAGTTCCTGCGCATGCAGGGCGACTTCAAGAAGACGATCATGTTCGTCAGCCACGACATCGACGAGGCGGTGAAGATGGCGAACCGCATCGCGATCTTCGACGCGGGAAAGCTGATCCAGTACGACGCGCCCGACGACCTGCTGGCCCACCCGAAGAACAGCTTCATCGCCGACTTCGTGGGCGGGGACCGCACGCTCAAGCGCCTGCGCCTCATCACCGTGGGCGACGCGATGATGTCCGATCCCCCCACCGTGCGGGCGGAGGACACGCTGGCCGATGCCGCCGCCAAGATGGAGGAGCACGGCCACATCTCCATCGTCATGGTCGGGCCCAAGGGGCGCGCGCGGGGCATCGTGTACCTGTCGGACGCGCGCGGCGCGAAGGGCCGGGTGGGCGAGAACCACAAGAAGCTGCCCGCCTCCATCAACGCGCGCGAGGATCTGCGCACCGCCGTGTCCATGATGTTCACCCACGACGAGACGTCGCTCGCGGTGGTGGACGACGACGGCTTCTACAAGGGCTACGTCACGCAGCGGGGCATCACCCACCTGCTCGGCGCGACCTACAGGGACGCCTGATCCGATGGCCCGCAACCCCCACACCGCCGCGCTGGACGACCTGGAAGCCGACAACGTCGCCGACGGCCCGCCCGTGGGGACCCTGAAGGCGGGCGTGAACCGCATGGCGGGCGCCACGCGCACCTTGGCCGCCCTGGCCGAGGGCAAGGCCGCGACCGCCTGGCGCTGGGTCCTTCTGGCGCTGGTCTTCGCCGCGGGCGCCTGGGCCTGGGCGTCGGGCCTGCTGCCCTCGATGTACGACCTGCGCGAGGACATCGTCTATCTGCTCGACCAGCACGTTCGCCTCGTCCTGATCTCGGGCGGGCTGGCGATCCTCGTGGGAATCCCCCTGGGGGTCTGGTTGTCGCGCCCGTCGATGCGCCGCTACGCCGAGTACCTGATCCAGGTCCTCAACATCGGGACCACGATCCCCACGCTGGCGATCCTGGCGCTGTCCATGTCGATCCTGGGCATCGGCACGCTGCCCGCGATCTTCGGCCTGTTCGTGGCGACCCTGCTGCCCATCGTGCGCAACGCCTATGCCGGATGCCAGTCGGTGCCGCCCCACCTGATCGAATCGGCGACCGGCATGGGCATGACGCCCATGCAGATCCTCATGCGGGTCGAGATCCCCAACGCGCTGTTCGTGATCTTCGCGGGCGTGCGCACCGCGCTGGCGATCAACGTGGGCACCGTGCCCCTGGCCTTCCTGATCGGCGGCGGCGGGCTGGGCGAGCTGATCTTCCAGGGCATCGCGCTGAACGATTTCGCCATGATGCTCGCCGGCGCCATTCCCACCGCGCTCCTCGCGATCCTGGTCGACTTCCTCCTGGCCCAATCGCAGTTCTGGCTGATCCCCCGCGGCGTGAACCCGCTCCGGTAGGGGCCTGAGCCCGGTTCGCCCGAGCGGACCGCTGGACACCACCACCCGATCGCAACGGCCTCGCATACTGCTACGCCAATTCCAGACGGCGCCTCCACGTATGTGCGGGGGGTGGACGGGGGGGCGAAGGACCGGTCCCGCAGGGACGGGTCGATCCGGGGGATAGCTGAGGTCCGCAGCGCGGTCCACCATAGTGGACCGCCGGACACCGCCCCCTGTGTCGGAACGGTTCTGCATACCCCAACGCCGACCCCGGACGGTGCCTCGCGTATGTACGGGGGGTGTACAGGGGGTGTATGGGGGGTGCATGCCTCGGGATTCGTCCATGACCGGGATATGACCCCGATCCGCAGGGGTCATCGACCCCGATGACGGCACGGGACTTCCCCGTCATCCGGACGCATCCTGCGCCCCGTCCGTCAGGGAGGATCCGCCGTGAAGACCCATGCTCCAGCCGTCGTCATCGGGGGCGGCCTCGTCGGCTGCTCGATCCTCTACCACCTGGCGAAGCTGGGCTGGACCGACAGCGTCCTGTTGGAGCGCGACGAGCTGACGTCCGGGTCCACCTGGCACGCCGCGGCCAACATCCACGGCCTGCACGACAACACCAACATCAGCCGCATCCAACACTATACCATGAACCTCTACAAGGAGTTGGAGGCTGAGACGGGGCAGGGCTGCGGCGTCTTCCAGCCCGGTTCGCTCTACCTCGCGCAGACCGAGGCGCGAGAGCATCAGCTTCGCCTTCAGGAAGCGAAAGCAAGGCTTTACGGCCTGAACTTCCGCGAGGTGTCGCGCGAGCGGGCGGAGGAGTTGCATCCTCTGGTGAACTACGACGGCATCCGCTGCATCATGTACGAGGACGATGGCGGCAACGTCGATCCCTCCGGCGTGACGATGGCCTACGCCGCCGGCGCGCGCGCGCTCGGCGCCACGATCGAACGGCACACCCCCGTCACCGCCACCGAGCAGCAGCCCGACGGCACCTGGATCGTCCGCACCCCGCGCGGCGACATCCACGCGGGGTGGATCGTCAACGCCGCCGGCCTGTGGGGCCGCGAGGTCGCGGCGATGGCCGGGATCGACCTGCCGCTGCTGCCGACGGAGCACCAGTACTTCGTGACCGAGACGATGCCCGAGATCGTCGCCGCCGGCCGCCGCCTGCCCACGGTCGCGGACCGCGACGGCGAGTACTACCTGCGCCAGGAAGGGCAGGGCCTGCTGATCGGCGCCTACGAGCGCGACGTGCGCTTCTGGGCGGAGGACGGCACGCCGCAGGGCTTCGGCCACGAGTTGTTCGCCGACGATCTGGAACGCATCATGGAGAACGTGATGCGCGCGATGGATCGCGTGCCGGCGGCGGCGGAGGCGGGCGTGAAGCGCGTCATCAACGGCCCGATGATCTGGTCGCCCGACGGCAACGCCCTGTTCGGCCCCGTGCCGGAACGGCGCAACTACTTCTGCTGCAACGGCATCATCCCGGGTTTCAGCCAGTCGGGCGGCCTGGGCCTGCTGTCCGCGCAATGGATCGTGGACGGCGAGCCCCAATACGACATGTTCGCCTGGGACTTGGCGCGGTTCGGCGACTGGGCCGACAAGCGGTTCACGAAGGCCCGGGTGGGCGACGCCTATGCCAACCGCTTCTCCATCCACTTCCCGAACGAGGAACGCGCCGCCGGCCGCCCCGCCCGCGTCCGCCCGACCTACGAGGCGATGAAGGAACGGGGCGCGGTCTTCGGCCTGAACTGCGGATGGGAGCATCCGCTGTGGTACGCCGACACCCCCGGCATCCAGGAGACGACGGGCTTCGCCCGGCAGAACTGGTTCGGCCCCGTCAGCCGGGAAGCGCGGATGCTGCGCGAGAGCGTGGGCGTCATCGACATCTCGAACTTCGCCAACTACGTCGTCCGCGGCTCCGGTGCGCATGCCTGGCTGGACGCGTTGATGGCCAACCGGATCCCCACCCGGGTCGGACGGTCCTGCCTGACGCCGCTGATCGGCGTGCGGGGCGGCATCGCGGGGGACTTCACCGTCACGATGACGGGCGACGAGGAATACATGGTCATCGGGTCGGGCATGGCGGAGCGCTATCACCGCCGCTTCTTCGACGCCGTGCCCCTGCCCGAAGGGACGGTGCTGGAGAACCGGACCGATGCCACCTGCGGCTACAACGTGGCAGGGCCCAGGGCCCGCGACCTGTTGCAGCGCCTGACGAACGACGACCTGTCGAACGACGCCTTCCCCTTCATGCGGTCCCGCACGATCGAGGTCGGCGGCGTGCGATGCCTGGCCCTGCGCGTTAGCTTCACCGGCGACCTCGGGTGGGAGCTGCACTGCGACGCCGCCGATCAGCCCGCCTTGATGCGCACGCTTCTGGATGCGGCGGCCGACCTGGGCGGCGGTCCCGTGGGCAGCCGGGCCCTCGGGGTCCTGCGGATCGAGAAGGGCTACGGGTCCTGGGGGCGGGAATATTCTCCCGAATACTGGCCGCAGGAGGTCGGGCTGGACCGCTTGGTCAAGGCGGACAAGGACTTCCTGAACAAGGACGCTTGGCTGAAGGTGCGCGACGAGCCCGCGCGCGAGACGCTGGTGACCTTCGAGGTGGAGGCCGCGGACGACGCGGATGCCAGCGGGGGCGAGCCCGTGTTCCTGCCCGACGGAACGCCCGCGGGCCGGGTCACGTCGGGGGCCTATGGCGCATCGGTCGGCAAGTCGCTGGCCCTGGGCTTCGTGAAGGCGGGCACCGCCGCGGCGGGCGACGCGGTCGACGTGTTCATCCTGGGCAGGCCGCATCGTGCCACGGTGCTGGCCCGACCCCCCTTCGACCCCGAGGGCGCGCGGCTGCGCGCCTAACGCCCCCCCGGCGAGCGCGCCTACCGGCGGATCAGGCGTGGGGAGCGCCTTCGCCTCCCTGCGCCAGGAACGCATGCAGCAGCCGCGCTTCGCGCGACTTCAGAAGGGATTCGTCGGACAGGACGTTGACCCAGTCGCTGTCCACCGGCTCGAACGGCGCGACCAGCAGGCCGCGCTCCAGATGCAGCGCGGCGACGGCCAGGGGCACGACGGCCAGGCCCGCCCCGGCCACGGCCAGCTCCATCGCGGTGTTCAGCGACGAGGTGCGCAGGCCGCCCAAGGCGTGCAGCCCCGGCAGGCCGAAGCGCTCGCCCACCGCGAACCAGTAGTCGGGCCGCCCGAGGTTGTGTATCAGCGCGGCCTCCATCATCGCGGGCGGCGTGCGCGGCGCGGCGTCCGGCGGGGCCAGGACGACCAGGCGATCGGCCCACAGCACGCGGGCGGTCGCGGGCACCTCCGCCCGGCGCGCGGCGGAGACGCGGATGTCCGCCACCTCCGGATCCTCGTCCGTCCAGATCCGGGCATGGACCGTCACGTCGATGCCGGGCTCGGTCGCGCGGAAGGCGGCCAGCCGGGACGGCAGCCAGTTGGTCGCAAGCGACACGGGCGCCGACACGACGACGCGGCGTCCGTGGCGGGGCGCCATGATCGCCTCCGTCGCGGCGTCGATCTGCGTCAGCATGTGCTGGACGGTGGGCAGGTACGCCTCGCCCAGCGAGGTCAGCGACAGCGAGCGTGGATGCCGCACGAAGAGCGGGCGCCCGATGAAGTCCTCCAGCGCCCGGACGTGGCCGCTGACGGCCGACTGGGTATAGTTCAGCTCCGCCGCGGCCCGGGTGAAGGACAGCGTCCGGGCCGACACCTCGAACGAGCGAAGGTGGTTCAGGTGGGGCAGGGTGGTCATGGCCCATCCCATAGACACCCTCCCCGCCGCCATGTCCCGGAAAATCCGTGCCATAGGGCCGGAAACCATCACGTGCCCCCCCGCCCCCCACCCCCTACCGTGCAGCCCGACGCGGAAGGGTATGACCGAGCGCGGGGGGGTGTTGCGCGATGGGACGGGACGGACGACGGGGGGGCAGGCGCGGTGGCACGGCGCGCAGCGCGGGCGGCATTCCCCAGCTGCCCTGGACGCAGACCCGCAACCCCCATGGCCCGTTCCCCCTGTTGGACGAGGAGCGGTTGCAGGCGATCCACGACACGTCGCTCCGCATCCTGTCGGAATCGGGCATCCGCGTCATGAGCCGGCGGGTCGCCGACCTGTTCCGCGACGCGGGCGGGATCGTGGACGACGACACGATGACGATCCGGATCGATGCCGCCATCGTCGACGCCGCGCTGGCGACCGCGCCGGCCACCTTCGACATGGTCGCCCGCAACCCGGCCAAGCGGATCACGATGGGGGGCGACGCGATCAACTTCGGCCTGGTCGCGGGGCCGCCCAACGTCCACGACGCGGAACGCGGGCGGCGCGTCGGCAACCAGTCCGACTACGACGACTTCATCAAGCTGGCGCACCACTTCAACGCGGTCTCGATGATCGGCAACCAGGTCTGCGCCCCGATGGAGAAGCCGGCCAACAACCGGCATCTGGACACGTACCTGTCGAACCTGGTCCACAGCGACCTGACGTTCCATTGCACCGCCATCGGCCGGGGCCGCGCGATGGATGGAATCGAGATGATGGCCATCAGCCGCGGCATCGACCCCGCCGACATGGCCGAGGTGCCGGGCGTCATCACGATCATCTCGGTCAACTCGCCCCGCCTGCTGGACGAGGCGATGACCGATGGCCTGATCGCGATGGCGGAGCACGGCCAGCCCGTGACGATCACGCCCTTCACCTTGATGGGCGCGATGACGCCCGTGACGCTGGCCGCGGCCCTGGCGCAGCAGAACGCGGAGGCGCTGTTCGGCGTCGCCCTGACGCAGTTGGTCAAGCCCGGCGCGCCCGTGATGTACGGCGCGTTCACCTCGAACGTCGATCTGCGCTCCGGCGCGCCCGCCTTCGGCACGCCGGAGAACACGAAGGCCAACATCGTCGCGGGTCAACTGGCCCGCCGCTACCGGCTGCCCTACCGCACGTCGAACGCGAACGCGTCGAACGCGGTGGACCTGCAGGCCACCTACGAGACGATGATGTCGACCTGGGGCGCGGTCCTGGGCGGGGCCAACCTGATCTATCACGCGGCGGGCTGGCTGGAAGGGGGTTTGACGGCGAGCTACGAGAAGTTCATCCTCGACGTCGAGATCATCCAGAACATGAAGCAGTTCCTTGAGCCGATGAAGGTGGACGACGCCGAGTTGGGCCTGGAGGCCATCAAGGCCGTGCCGACGGGGGGACACTTCTTCGACAGCCCCCACACGATGGAACGCTACGAGAGCGCGTTCTACAGGCCGATGCTGTCGGACTGGACCAACCACGGCGCCTGGGAGGCGGCGGGCGCGAAGGACGCGCTGACCCGCGCCACGGCATTGTGGAAGCAAGCGCTGCAGGATTACGAGGCGCCGAGCATGGACCCGGCCGTGCGCGAGGCGCTCGAAGCCTATGTCGCCCGTCGCAAGGAGGCGATCGGGAGCGCGGAGCCGTGACCGTCCGCGACGGCCGCGCCGCCCCGACCCCCCACCGCGCCGCGGAGATGGAGGTCGCGATCCTCCTGGTGCCCGGCTTCTCGATGCTGTCGGCCGTCACCGTGCTGGAGGCGATGCGGATCGCCAACCGTCTGAACGACGCGCCGGTCTTCGCCTGGTCGCTGCAATCCGAAGGCGGCGAGGCGGTCGCGTCCTCGCTCGGGGTGGCGCTGCCGGTGGACGGGCCATGGCGACCCGTGCGGTCGGGAACCTATCTGCTAGTCTGCGGCGGCGTCGACATCCATGCGGCGGTGGATGCCAAGCTCCTGGCCTGGCTGCGGCGTTGCGCGTCGCACGGCGCGCATCTGGGCGGGCTGTGCACCGGCGCCTATGCGCTGGGGCGGGCGGGGGTGCTGCGCGACACGGCGGTCACCATCCACTGGGAGCAGCGGGAGGCCTTCGCGGAGGAGTTCCCCGACATCCCGCTGAGCGATGCGCCCTTCGCGCTGGACGGCGACGTGCTGACCTCCGCCGGGGGGATCGCGGGGATCGACCTGATCCTGGCGCTGTTGCGCCGGCGGGGTCGGGGGCGGTTGGCGGACGACGTGGCCGCGCAACTGATGTACGTCGACATCCATCACCTGCAGGAGGACGCGGATATCGGCCTGTCCTCGCGCCTGCCGGTGCGCAATCCGATCGTCGCCAAGGTCGCCACGCGGATGGAGGCGATGGTCGAGGACGTGCGGCCCATCAGCTACTTCGCGGGTTTGGGCGGGGTGTCGCCCCGGCAGCTGGAACGGCTGTTCCGCAAGCATCTGGGGGCGACCCCGATGCAGTACTACATGAACCTGCGCCTCGACCGGGCCCGCCGCCTCCTGATCCAGACCGATCTGCCCCTCGGCGACATCGCCCTGGCGACCGGCTTCGCATCGCCCAGCGGGCTGGGGCGCAAGTTCGGCCCCCGCTTCGGGCGCACGCCTTCGGCCTATCGGCGCTAGACGGGCGCGGGTCTCAGAGGATCTCGTCCTCGTCGAACAGGGGGTCTGATTCCATCTGCGCCTCGAACCGTTCGACTGCGCCCTCGGTGCCGGCGGGCGCGGCCATGCGCCCCAGATGGAAGATCGCGTCGCCCTCGTTGACGATGGGCATGACCGCGCGGCCCACGATCAGGCCGTCGGCCGGGGCGCGGATCTCGGCTTCGGTTTCGCCGAACGGGTCGGCCACGACGGCTAGTAATTGACCGCGTTCGACCGCCGTCCCGTCCGCCGCGTATGTTCGCAGCAGACCCCCCATCGGCGCGCGCAGCCACTTGCTGGACAGGCAGGTCTGCGGCGCGGCGCGCGGAACCGACACGGTGCGCGCGGGCAGCATTCCCTGGGCCTGCATCACCCGCAGGACGCCCGCCACGCCCGCCCGCACGCAGGTCTCGTCGAAGCGCAGGCCCTCGCCCGCCTCGTACAGCAGGACCGGCGTGCCGACCCGGCGCGCGGCTTCGCGCAGGGATCCGGGACGCAGGGGGGAATGGATCACGACGGGCGCGCCGAAGCTCGTAGCCAGATCCGCCATCGCGGGATCGTCGGGCGACACGCGGATCTGGGGATAGTTGATGCGGTGGATCGCCGCCGAATGGAGGTCGATGCCCAGATCGGAGCGCGCCACGATCTCATGCAGGAAGCGATGCGCCAGCCGCGCGGCCAGCGACCCCCCTTCCGAACCCGGGAAGCAGCGGTTCAGGTCGCGCCGGTCGGGCAGGTACCGGGACTGGTTGATCAGCCCGTAGGCGTTGACCACGGGCACAGCCAGCAGCGTGCCGCGCAGGCGGCCGAGGACCTTCGACGCGAGGATCCGGCGCACGATCTCGGTTCCGATGACCTCGTCGCCGTGGATGCAGCCCGACACGAACAAGGTGGGGCCGGGCCTGCGTCCGTGGACGACGTGCACGGACATCGCCACCGCGGTGTGGTCCGACAGGACGCTGACCGGCAGGGCGACCGTCCGCCGGTCGCCGGGGGCCACGACCTCGCCCCCCAGGGCGAAGCCGGGGCGCTTCGCCATCAGCCCTTGCCCTTGGTCTTCGTCTTGCCGGACTTCACGTTCTTCTCGAGGTACTCGATCATCGTGCCCGCGATGTCGAGGCCGGTGGCCTTCTCGATCCCCTCGAGCCCGGGGGAGGAGTTGACCTCCATCACCACGGGGCCGTGATTGGCGCGCAGCATGTCCACGCCGCAGGCGTTCAGGCCCATCGCCTTGGCAGCGCGCACCGCGGTCGAGCGTTCCTCCGGCGACAGCTTGACGACCTGGGCCGATCCGCCGCGGTGCAGGTTCGAGCGGAACTCGCCCTCCGCGCCCGACCGCTTCATGGCGGCGATCACGCGGCCGCCGACGACCAACGCGCGAATGTCCGTGCCGCCCGCCTCCTTGATGAACTCCTGGATCAGGATGTTCGTGTTTGACGCGCGGAACGCCTCGATCACGGACTTCGCGGACCGCTTGGTGTCGGCCAGCACGACGCCCAAACCTTGCGTCCCCTCCAGCAGCTTGATGACGACGGGCGTGCCGCCGGCCAGCTCCACCACCTCGTCGGCGACCTTCGGATCGTGGGCGAAGGTGGTCACCGGCAGCCCGATGCCGTCGCGCGCGAGCAGCTGCATGGAGCGCAGCTTGTCGCGGGACCGGCCGATGCCCACGCTCTCGTTCAGCGGATAGACGCCCATCATCTCGAACTGCCGCAGGACCGCCGTGCCGTAGAACGTGACGGACGCGCCGATGCGGGGGATCACGGCGTCGTAGCCTTCCAGCTTCTCGCCGTTGTAGTAGATCTCGGGCCGCCGCGAGGCGATGTTCATGTAGCAGCGCAGCGTGTCCACGACGTCGAGCGTGTGACCGCGCGCCTCCGCCGCCTCCTTCAGGCGCTTGTGGCTGTAGAGGGTGGCGTTGCGGGCCAGCATCACGATCTTCATGGGGCGGTCCTTTCCGGGTTTGGCGTCGCCACGTAGGCGCGCCGCGTGTGGACCGCGATGTCGTGCCGCTTCAATGCGGCACGCCCCACGATTATGGGAAACGTCATGTTGGTCCGGTCGCTCAGCGACAGGTCGATCCGCCAGAGCCGATCGCCCAGCCGCAGCCGCGTGCGCACGATCAGCCGCGTCTCCGGCACGCCGGAGGTGTTCTTGATCGCGCGGCGGCCGATCAGCCGGGCCTCGATCGGGTCGTCGGACAGGCCGTGCCCGGTATCGGCGCGAAAGGCGACCCAGGACGCGTCGCCCCGCCGGAAGCGGCGGATGTCGTGGGCGTGCAGCGCCGAGGTGCGGGCGCCGGTGTCGATCTTCGCCTTCAAGTCCCGCAGCCCCAGGTCGGGCAGGTCGACCGTCTCGATCCAGCCGATCACCGCCGGCCCGTCCTCCGTCATCTCAGCGCGACCCCCCTGCCGTCGATCATGCCCATCCTGGTGCACATCCGCAGGATCGACCAGTACCCTTCGCGAACGGCGGCCGCGGTGGCGTCGTGAACGGGCAGGGACAGGGTCGCGTCGGTGGGGCCGGGCGGCGTCCAGTCGCCCCACCCCACGGCGTCCAGCCGCACGAGGTCGAGCACGCCGCGCATCCACGGAAGGGTCGGCAGAGCGGCCATGCGATCGCTGACGGGGTCGAGCAGCGCGTCGGACAGTGCCACCAGCAAGGTCGGACCCGGTCGGCCGCCGGGAAAGCGATAGCCCGCGACAAGGCCCGGGGCGGCGACGGTCAGCACCTCGACGAAGGGGCCGGGGACGCGGTGATCGGCGTTCATCGGGTGGTCTTCCGTAACGTGGCCGGAGCGGCGATCCACCCGGTCCCCGAAGGGCGGGGCCGGGCGGCGTCGCGCGGTCACCGGGGGCCGCGGCCCCCGGTGCGGTCCTTCGGAACGGGCTTCAGAAGCCCACGACCAGGGCCACGCCCAGCCGGTTGTCCGTGCTCTCGAACCCGTCAAGCGGGTCGCTGTTGTAGTCCGTCCGGTAGGACAGGCGCGTGGACAGCGTGTCGGACACCTTGAAGTTGACGCCGAAATCGTTCGTCACCAGCGTGTTCTCGTCCGACGACAGGACGTCGGTGTCGTTGGTCAGGCTGACCGTGTCGCTGAACCCATAGAAGAAGCGCGACGACAGGATGCCCGCGAATTCGGTCTCGTCGTCACCGTTCTGGAGGTCGGTGTAGCGGACGCCGGGACCGGCCTGCACGCGCCACGCCACGTCGGGCGTGTTGACGATCCGGTAGCCCAGACCCGCACCGAGGAACGCGTCGCGCTCGACCGTGGCGAAGTCGTCGTACTCGAACCGGCCCGTGCCGAAGGCATAGAGCTGCGGGGTGAACGAGCGGGAGCCTTCGTAGATGCCGAAGAACTTCTCCTCGTTGCGGACGCCGTTGCCTTCGCCGAACTCGGCGGCCAAGCCGAAGCTGTGCGACCATTCGCCGATGCCGTAGGTGATGCGCGCGGCGGCGGACAGGTCGGACGTGTCCGTGTTGCCGTCGACGCCCGAGAACTGCAGCGCGGCGGAGCCGCGGAAGCCCTGCGGCACGCCATTGGTGCTGAACCGCTCGTCGTCGACGCCGCGGTCGAACTCGTCGTTCACGTCATCGGTGATGTCGTCGATGCGGTCGTCGAGGCGCTCGACGCCCGTCAGTCCAGTAGCTTGCGCATGCGCCTGACCGGCAAGCAGGAGGGCCAGGGCGGTCGTTACGAAGTACTTCTTCATCGGAGGCAATCCTCATGGTTCGGAGGGGAAGGCCGTTGAACGATCTCACGCGCCGTCTCCGTTGAGGGGCATGTAGGGAACACACAGCCACAAGTGAAATTCAAAATAATCGCCGTTGCGCTGAGTTCCGCGCATATGGATCACGGAGGGTACGTCTGCTGTCACATGTTGTGACGGAACGAAACGCGCCCGGCCGAACGGCCGGGCGCGGGGTGGTCCGATCCCGGGGGACCGAAGCCTGTATCAGGCCCCCAAGGGCAGGGACGGCCAGCTTTCCTCCAGCGTGTCGCGGACGCGGCCCTCGCCCACGCGCGTCGCACGGTTCGACGGCCCATCGGGTTCGAGGACATAGAGGCGCAGGCTCCGTCCCGGCAGGGCGGTCGCCAACCCCGCGGGATGGGACGCCGGCTCCGTCTCCGCTTCCGTCGTGTCCACCAACAGCGACCAGGCGGATCCGCCGGGCACGGTGGGCAGCGTGAAGTCGACGTCGTCGTGATGGGCGTTCAGCATCATCAGCAAGGTCGCGTCCTCGCCGCGCTTCGGAATGCCCGTCGGTTGCGCGCGTCCGTCCAGGACCAGTCCCAGACAGAGCGTTTCCGGGTCGTTCCACGCCCCTTCGTCCATCTCCGCGCCGCAGCAGCGCAGCCATGTCACGTCCCGGACGTCCAGATCCTCGTTGTAGGCACCGGTCAGGAACCGCGCGCGCCGCATCATCGGGAACGCCTGACGCAACGCGATGCAGCGGCGCGCGAAGCGGGCGAGGCCGGCGGCCTCGTCCCCCAGCCCGTCCCAATCGAGCCACGAGATCTCGTTGTCCTGGCAATACGCGTTGTTGTTGCCGTTCTGGCTGCGGCCCAACTCGTCACCCGCCAGGATCATCGGCGTGCCCTGGCTGAAGATCAGGGTGGCCATCATGTTGCGCATCGACCGCATGCGCAGTTCGCGGATGTCCGGGTCGTCGGTCGGCCCTTCCGCCCCGTGGTTCCACGACAGGTTGTGGGAATGGCCGTCGCGGTTGCCTTCCCCGTTGGCGTCGTTGTGCTTGCGGTCGTAGCTGACGAGGTCGCGCAGGCAGAACCCGTCATGCGCGGTGATGAAGTTCACCGACGCGAAGGGCTTGCGGCCCCGATGGTCGAACAGGTCGCCCGACCCGGTCAGGCGCTTGGCGAGCTCCGGGACCTGGCCGCCGTCGCCCTTCCAGAAGGCGCGGACCGTGTCGCGGTACTTGTCGTTCCATTCCGACCAGCCCGGCGGGAACTGACCCACCTGGTATCCGCCGGGCCCGATGTCCCACGGCTCGGCGATCAGTTTGACCGACGACAGCACGGGGTCCTGACGGCAGGCCTGCAGGAAGCCGCCGTTCTCCGCGAAGCCCCAGGGCTCGCGCGCCAGGATGGTGGCCAGATCGAAGCGGAACCCGTCGACATGGCATTCCTCCACCCAATAGCGCAGGGAATCGGTAACCATCTGCATAACCCGCGGATGGCTCAGGTTCACCGTATTCCCGGTGCCCGTGTCGTTGACGTAGTAGCGCGGCCGGTCCGGCATCAGGCGGTAGTAGGACGCGTTGTCGATGCCCTTGAACGACAGGGTCGGACCCATCTCGTTGCCTTCGGGCGTGTGGTTGTACACGACGTCCATCAGCACCTCCAGCCCGTCGGCGTGCAGGTGGGCGACCATGGACTTGAACTCCTGCACCGCGCTTTCCCGCGCGGCGGCGTAGCGGGGGTCGGGCGCGAAGAAGCCGATCGAGTCGTAGCCCCAGTAGTTGACCAGCCCCTTCTGAGTCAGGAAGTCGCCGTCCACCATGGCGTGCACGGGCAGAAGCTCGACCGCGGTGACGCCGAGGCCGCGGATGTGGTCCCGCGCGACGGGCGACGCCAACCCGGCATAGGTGCCGCGCAGATGCTCCGCCACGCCGGGATGCAGCTTGGTGAAGCCCTTCACGTGTGTCTCGTAGATCACCGTGCGGTCCCACGGCGTCATCGGACGCACGTCCACGCCCCAGGTGAAGGCTGGGTCCACCACGACGCATTTCGGCACGAAGGGCGCGCTGTCGCGCGCGTCGAAGGACAGGTCCCCGTCCGGGTGCCCGACCTCGTATCCGAACAGTGCCTCGTCCCAGGTCAGGGCGCCGACATACTGCTTGGCATACGGATCCAGCAGCAGCTTGTTGGGGTTGAAGCGATGCCCTTCCTCGGGCGCGTACCGCCCGTGGACGCGATAGCCATAGACGGTGCCCGGCTGCGCGTCGGGCAGATAGCCGTGGAACACCTCGTCGGTGTATTCCGGCAGGGCGATCCGCTCCAGCTCCGTTTCGCCGGTCGCGTCGAACAGGCACAGTTCGACGCGCGTGGCATTCGCGGAGAACAGCGCGAAGTTCACGCCCCGGCCGTCCCAGGTCGCGCCGAGCGGGAAGGGCCGCCCTTCGCGCAGCCCCCCGGGGCGGCGCGCGCGGTCTGATTGGACGACGGCGGCCGCGGCCCCGGACGGGAACGATTGGTCGTTCATTGTACTCTCGATGTATGGATAGGCCGCCCCACGCGACCCTTTCGCAGTCGAACGCGGGCCGGGTCGGGCGGTTCCACCCGGACCCTTCCCCGGACGCTATTCCGCAGCATCACGCACGGGCGCCCCGAAGCCGGCCTCGTCCCCCGCCGCGGGCTTGTCGTCGCGTGCCAGGTAGACCGTCTGCGACGGAAAGGCGAACCCGGTCCCGCATTCGCCCACGATGTCCATGATGGCGAGGTTCAGGTCCTGGCGCACCGCCAGCTGCGCGGGCTGGCTGTCCGCCAGCAGATAGGCGAAGATCTCGATGTCGAGCGACGACGGACCGAACCCCACGAAGCGGGCGCGGAAGCCCTCGTCCACCCGCTCGTCGCCCGCGAGCAGCTGCTCCAGCCGCCACAGCACCGCGCGCATCTGGTCCGGCGTCGTCTCGTAGCGCAGGCCCAGGATCGTGGTCCAGTTGAAGCGCCGGCGCCCGGCGAAGTTCTCGATCCGGGCGGCGGCCATGTCGCCGTTGGGGATGGTCAGCAACGTGTTGTCGAGCGTCCGCAGCCGGGTCGAGCGCAGGCCGATGTCCTCCACCGTGCCCATCAGTCCGCCGACGGAGCAGAAGTCGCCCACCCGCACCGGCTGGTCCGCGATCAGGCTGAGGCCGCCGACGATGTGTTCGATGGTCTTCTGCGCGCCCAGGGCGACCGCGATGCCGCCGATGCCCAGGGCCGCGAACCAGCCCGTCAGGTCCAGGCCGAACGAACTGGCGATCATCAGGGCCGCGACCACGGCCACCACCGCATAGGCGATGCGCCGGGCCATCGATACGACCGATATGGCGCCGACCCGCGACCGGCGCGTCATGCTGGCCAGCACCTCGTCCCCGATGGCGTGGACCAGGCGCAGGCCCGTCCAGGCCAGGGCCAGCCAGGAGCCGGTCTCGACCACCGGGCCGACGGCGGCGCGCGCGACGATCGGCACCCCCGTCACGAGGTTCAGCGCCGTGAACATCGGCGCCCCCATCGCCAGCGTCAGCGGCACGCGGAGGGGGCGGATCACCTTCCATGCGCCGGACCATCCCAGCCGCCGGAACGTCAGACGCAGGACCGTCATCGCCAACCAGACCACCACATACGCCACGGCGAGGGCCACGAAGCCCGTCGCCGCAAGGGCCACCCAGGCCGCCTGCGGCACCCCGCCCAGCGTTCCGTCCAGCCAGTCTGGGGCCAAGCGCTGGTAAAGGGGGATGCGGAACTCGGTCGCCGACACCAGCGCCAGGGCAGCGGGCGACACGCGCCAGACCGGGACGCCGTCCACCTCCGACCGGATGAGGGTCAGGTCCACCGGTCCGTCCTCCGCGCGGAGCAGCGCGAACCGATCCAGATCGGGGGCCAGGCCGTCGCCGGTGGTGCCCTGCGGTTCGTCCGACAGCCGGAAGGCGGGCAGGATGCCCCCCGTCGCGTCCAGCACCGTCTGCAGGCGGTCGCCGATGCGGCGCCCCTCGAAGCGATGACGCTCGGGGGGCAGGTCGGACAGGTCGAGATAGGGGATGACATCGCCCCGGTCGCCGGACGCGAAGGCCGCGATCAGGCCATCGACCGTGCCGCGCGGGGTGTCCCGGCCGAAGGGATCGGCGGGGGTCGTCACCTCCACGGAATCGTCCTGTGCCGCGACGGGCGGGGCCCAGGCCGTCAGCAGCACCAGGCAGGCCAGCAGCCGGACGATCGTTCCCCGAAGCATCGTCGTTCCCCCGTTTATCCACCCGACCGACGGGGCAGAGGTGGGACCCCGCCCGAACGCCCGCAACCCCGCGAGGCGACGCGTGGATGGGCGCTTCCCGCGGCGCGTCGCCCGAGCCCCTTCCCAGCATCGACGATCGCCCGCACGACGGAGTCGTCATGCAATTTCGAGGAACCGATTTTGCGGGGACGGACCCTCGCATGGTGTGCCGGACGATCGGTCCGACGGAACCTGCCCGTCCGCATTCCGTCGCCCCCGACCTCAGAACGCTCCGGGCGACGCTATCCCTCGAACAGGTTCGGCGGGTGGCCGGGGCGCTCCATGCGGACGACGTGGACGCGCCCCTCCGCCGGGTTGTCCGCCATTGCCGCGTCAGCCAGGCCGAAGGTGGCCGACGTCACGTACAGGTCGCGCAGGTCCGATCCGCCGAAGGCCGCGCTCGTGGGGTTGGTGCACGGGACGTCCAGCCGGGTCACGACGTCGCCCGCCGGGCCGAATCCGATCAGGCACCCGCCGCCGAAGCGCGCGTTCCAGATCGTGCCGTCGGCATCGGCGGCCCCGCCGTCGGGGGCGCCCGGCGCGGCCGACCCGAAGGGCTCGCGGTCCCGGAGCGCGCTTCCGTCCCACGCATAGGCATAGAACGCCCCCGCCACGGTGTCGGCCGTCACGAAGGACCCGTCGCGCCAGATCATCATGTTGGTGATGCCGAACAGGTCGCCGCACAGCCGGGCCACCGATCCGTCGGGTGCGACGCGCCACAACGCCCCCGTCGCCTCGTCCACGTCGCGCGCGCCGCCATCGGGCAGGATGTTGTCCTGCATCGTCCCCACCCAGAACGAGCCGTCGGGCGCCACGGCCCCCTCGTTCAGGCGGTTGCCGGGGCGGTCGGGCTCGATCACGGCGAGGTCGTCCAGGTCCCCGTCCGGGGTCCACAGGCAGATGCGCTTGCGCAGGCCGAGGACGAAGCCGCCGCTGCGACGCAGGCCGAGGGAGGTGACCATCTCGGGCATCGACCAGACGTCCTCGGTCCCGGTCGCGGGGTGGAGCCGGCGGACTGCATGCCCGGTGATGTCGACCCAGTAGAGGGCGGCCTCCTCCACTGACCAGACGGGGCTCTCGCCCACGCCGGAACGCGACCGCGTCACGCTTGCGACATCCGGTGTCCCGTGTGGGGGCATCACGACCTCCTTGACGATCGATCCGATGCTATCCTATCGATCGCCTATAACCTGTCAAACAGGTTAGATGGGAGGGTGCATAGGTGATGCCATCGAAGCAGCCGGTCGCGCAGATCGACGGCATGTCCCGCGTGGAACGTGTGGTCGACGCCGTCCAGGCACGCATCCGGGCGGACGGCCTGCGACCCGGCGACCAGGTCGCGGGCGAGGCCGAGTTCGCGGTCGCGTGCGGCGTGTCCCGTCCCGTCGCCCGCGAAGCGTTCCGGTCGCTGGCCGCCCTGGGCATCCTGGACGTCGGCAACGGTCGCCGGGCGCGTGTCGGACCCATCGATTCGGCCGTGCAGGCCCGGCTGATCGGACACGCGGTGACGACCGACCAGATCACCTTGCCGCAGATCTACGATGTCCGCCGCACGTTGGAGCATCGCATCGCGGCACTGGCCGCGCGCCTGGCGCATCCCGCCGAACGCGCGGCCCTGGTGGAGCATGCGGACGCCATGGATCAGGCGAACGGGGCGGGCGACGCGGACGCGGTCCGCGACCACGACCTCGCGTTCCACACGACGCTGGCCCGGGCCACGCGCAACCCGATGTTCGCCCTGTCCGTGGAAGGGTTCATGGAGGTCACGCGCCGGACGTGGCGGATCGCGTGGGACGCGCGCGCCGACGACGCGGAGCGATTAGACAGCGTCCGCGTCCACCAGGCCATCGCGCGCGCGGTGCGCGACGGCGACCCGGGATCGGCCAGCGCGGCGATGGACCTGCATTTCGATCATTCGGTGCGGGCGCTGGACCGCGCGGGGGTCCGCTGATGGCGCATCCGACCGCATCAGGCTTGCGGATCGCGTCCCTGGAAACGGTGCGCGCGGCGGAGCATCCCAACCTGATCTGGGTCCGGGTGACCGCCGACGACGGCACGGTCGGCCTGGGCGAGACGTTCTTCGGCGCCGGCGCGGTGGAGGCGGACCTGCACGACCGCGTGTGGCCGCTAGTGGCGGGACGCGATCCCCTGGCGGTGGACGCGGCGGCGCGAAACCTGGTGGGCTATCTCGGCCACCGCTCCACCGGGGTGGAGGCGCGCGCCAACTCGGCGGTGGACATCGCGCTGTGGGACCTGTGGGGGAAGGCCCTCGGCCAACCCGTGGCGCAACTGCTCGGCGGTTTCACCCGGACCGACATCCGCACCTACAATACCTGCGCGGGCACGTCCTACATGCGCGAGGACGGGGGCCAGCGGACGGCGAACTACGGGCTGGGGCAGGGGGGTGGCCTCGACGACCTCGACGCGTTCCTCCACCGCGCCGACGACTTGTCGGAGGAGCTCCTGTCCGAGGGCATCACCGCCATGAAGATATGGCCCTTCGACGCCGCGGCCGAGAAGTCAGGCGGCTGGGACATCTCCGCCGCGGACCTCCGCGCCGCGCTCGCGCCGTTCGAGAAAATCCGCGCCCGCGTCGGCGACCGCATGGACGTGATGGTCGAGTTCCACTCGATGTGGCAGCTGACCCCCGCCATCCGCATCGCCCGCGCGCTCGAGCCGTTCGACACCTATTGGCACGAGGACCCGATCCGGATGGACAGCCTGTCCTCGCTGCGCCGCTACGCCGCGGCCTCGCGGGCGCCGGTCTGCGCGTCCGAAACGCTGGGAACACGCTGGGCCTTCCGGGATCTTCTGGAAACCGACGCCGCGGGCATCGTCATGCTGGACCTGTCCTGGTGCGGTGGCCTGTCGGAGGCCCGCAAGATCGCCGCGATGGCCGAGGCCTGGCACCTGCCCGTGGCTCCCCACGACTGCACCGGACCCGTCGTCCTGGCAGCCAGCACGCATCTGTCGCTGAACGCGCCCAACGCGCTGATCCAGGAATCCGTCCGCGCCTATCTGCGGACCTGGTACGGCGATCTGGTCACACGACTGCCCCCCGTGACCGAAGGCCGCATCACCGTGCCCCCGGGCCCCGGCCTGGGGCTGGACCTGCACCCCGACCTCGACCGACGCCGCACGGTGACGCGCCGCGTCAGCCGCGCGGAGTGAACCGACCCGACGACATCCAAAGGGAGGAAGACGCCATGAAGACCACCACAGCCACCGCCGCGATCCTGGCCGCCACGCTGGCCTGGCCCGCCACCGCGCAGGACGACCCGTTGGAGATCGTGTTCACGCACCATTCCTCGTCGTCGAACACGTTCTGGCAGGCCGTCCAGAAGGGCTTCGACGATGCCTGCGAGAAGGTCGGCGCGTCGTGCCAGATGATCTTTACCCAGACCGAAGGCTCGGTGGAGCAGCAGGCTGCCAACATGCAGGCCGCGCTGGCCCGTCAGCCCGATGCCATCCTGACCTCGATCGTGGACGACCAGGCGCTGGACGGCATCCTGCAGGACGCGCGCGACGCCGGCACCATCGTGATCGCCGTGAACGTGGACGACAGCGAGGGGGCGGCGGGCAGCCCGCGCCAGGCCTTCATCGGCCAGGGCTTCGTCGCCGCCGGCCAGGCGCTCGCCGCCGCCGTGGCCGAACAGTTCCCGGCGGAGGGCGATCTGAGCGTCCTTCTGGGTGTGTCCGCGCCGGGCCAGAACTGGTCCGAGCAGCGCGCGCAGGGGATCGAGGAAGGGCTCGCGGCCTATGCGGAGGAGACGGGCCGCACCGTCGAGGTCGAGCGGATCGACAGCGGCACCGACCTCGCCGTGACGTCCGACCGGGTCGGCGCGTACCTCGCCGCCAATCCCGAAACGAACGCCTATTTCGATACGGGCTTCTGGGCCGCGGGCGTCGCGCGCGTGCTGCGGGACCGGGGCGTCGAGCCGGGCGCCGTCCTCATGGGCGCCTTCGACCTCGTGCCGGAGGTGCTGCGCGAGATGGAGGGCGGGTACGTCCAGGCCCTGGTGGACCAGCAGCCCTACGCCCAGGGCTTCCTGCCCGTGATGCAGGTCTATCTGGCCGACGCCATCGGCCTGTCGCCCTCCGACGTGAACACCGGAACGGGCGTGATGGGGCCGGACGACGTGGCGACCATCATGGACGGATCGCGCCAGGGGATCCGCTGACCGCCGCGGACGGAAGGGAGGGGAGGACCGCGATGAGCGACACGACCGACACCACGGCCCCGCCGGCCACGCGGCGCCCCGACAGGGGGCGCCGCCTGCTGAAGGTCTATCTCGAGAAGCCGGAGCTGGCGGGCCTCGTGCTCCTCGTGGCACTGGTCGCGTTCTTCCAGCTGCGCTCGGACGGGGTGTTCCTGTCGGAGGCGAACCTCCGCGGCATCCTGGGAATCCTGCCGGAGGTCGGCCTCGTCGCCGTCGGCGTCACGATCCTGATGATCGCGGGCGAGTTCGACCTCTCGGTGGGCTCGGTCTTCGCCCTGATGCCGATGTCGGTGACGCTGCTGCTGAACGAGGGCGTGCCCTTCGCGGGCGCGATGCTGCTGGGGCTGGGGGTCTGCGCCTGCGTGGGCGTGGTGAACGGGGTGGTGACGATGCGCTTCGCCATCCCCTCCTTCATAACCACCCTGGGGATGCTGTTCGTGGCGCGCTCGCTGACGGTCGTGATCTCAGGCGGGTTCCCGCCGCTCCTGCCGCTCGACATTCCGTCGTGGCTGTTCACCCAGTTCGTCGGGCCCGTCCGGCTGTCGATGCTGTGGTTCGTGGGCATCGCGGTCCTGCTGGGGCTGATGCTGACGCGCACGAACCTGGGCAACTGGATCCGCGCCACCGGCGGCAACCTGGAGGCCGCGAAGTCCATGGGCATCCCCGTGCAGCGGGTGAAGCTGTTCTGCTTCGTCCTGTGCTCTATGCTGGCGGGGCTGGCGGGCACGATCCAGGTGTTCCGCCTGGGTTCCCCCCTGCCGTCCTTGGGCGAAGGGTTGGAGTTGCAGGCTGTCGCGGCGGCCGTCATCGGAGGCACGGCCCTGGCAGGTGGCATCGGGACCGTCCTAGGCGGCGTGATCGGGGCCGTGCTGCTGCGGGTCATCGACAACGGCCTGGTGCTGACGCGGGTGGACGCCAACTGGTTCAAGTTCGCGGTCGGCACGCTCCTGATCCTGGCGGTCGTGTCGAACGCCTGGCTACGCAAGACCGCTCGCAGGCTCAAGGTGGAGACATGAACGCCGTCACCCCGACCGCCGCCGCGGACGCGCTGATCGCCTGCCGTGGCCTGCACAAGTGGTATTCCGGCGTCCACGCGCTGAAGGGCATCGACCTCGACATCCGCGCGGGCGAGGTGCTGGGCCTGGTCGGCGACAACGGCGCGGGCAAGTCGACGCTGATCAAGTGCCTGTCGGGGGTGGAGACCCCCGACGACGGCACGATCGCCGTGGAGGGGCGGACCGTGCGCATCGGCACGCCCAAGCGCGCCATGCGCCTGGGGATCGAGACGATCCACCAGTACAACTCCATGGTCCCCACCATGTCGATCGCCCGCAACCTGTTCATCGGGCGCGAGCCCGTGCGCTTCGGCCTGGGGGGCGTGGGCCTGATGGATCAGCGCCGCATGCGGCGCGAGGCGGTGGCGGCGCTGCGCGACGTGGACCTGCACCTGCGATCCGCCGACGCCCTGGTGGGCGAATTGTCGGGCGGCCAGCGCCAGGGCGTCGCCATCGCGCGCGCGATGCACTTCCGGTCCCGCCTGCTGATCCTGGACGAGCCCACGAACCACCTGTCCGTCAAGGAAACGGAGAAGGTCCTCGGCTTCACCCGCGGCCTGCCCGCGCAGGGGGTGACCGGGATCTTCATCTCCCACAACATGCACCACGTGCTGGAGACCTGCGACCGCGTCGTCGCCATGGCCCGGGGCGAGATCGTGCTCGACCGTCGCGTGGCCGACGTGGGCATCGACGAGCTGCACGCCGTCCTGTGACCGCCGCCCTGACCATAGGCGACGCGCGCCTGCGCGCCGTGGTCCGCCCCGACCTGGGCGGCGGGCTGGCGCGCCTGGACCGCCGGCGGGGGGACGGCTGGGACTCCGTGCTGCGGCCCCTGGACGGCCCCGAGACCCTTCCCGACGCCGCCTTCGCAATGGCGCTGAACGTGCTGGTCCCGTTCTCCAACCGCCTGTCGGCCGGCGTGGACGGCCACCCCGTGCCGCCCAACGTCGCGGGGGAGGCCTATCCGATCCACGGCGACGGCTGGCTGTCGGCCTGGGACGTGGACGCGGCGGGCGAGGATAGCGCGTCGTTGTCGCATCGCGGCGCGATCGGTCCGTGGCGCTACGATGCAACGCTCGCCTACACGGTCGCCGCGGGCGCGCTGACGGTCGTTCTGGAGGCCACGAACACCGGGGAGGCCGCGCTGCCCATGGGTTTGGGCGTGCATCCCTGGTTCGTGCGCCGGCCGGGCACGACGCTGCAAGCGCCCGCGCGGTCGCAATGGCTGGAAGGGCGTGGCCACCTGCCGACCGAATGCGTCCCCGTCACCGATCCCCGCGCGTTCGACGCGGGGCAGCCCGTGCCCCTGCCCGACGCTTGGATCAATGCGGGCTTCGAGGGATGGACCGGCGCCGCGACCCTGCGTTGGCCCGATGCGGGCGGCGTGCGGATGGACGTCACCGGGGCCGACCCGCCGGTCGACCGCTACGTCCTCTATTCCCCCGCCGCGGATGCGGCCTTCGTCTGCGTCGAACCCGTCACCCACGCCATCGATGCCCCGGCCCTGCCGGGGGGCGCCGCGGCGAACGGCATGGTGGCGCTGGCGCCGGGCGACACCACCCGGCTGGCCTGCCGCATCCACCCGTTCGAGGAGGACCCGACATGAGCGAACTGGAAGGGCGCCATGCCCTCGTGACCGGCGCGTCCGGCGGTCTGGGCCTGGGCGAGAGCATCGCCCTGGCCCGCGCCGGCGCGCGCGTGACGATGCTGGACCTGCCCGGCAAGGACGCCGCCGTGGCCGACGCGCGCGCCGCCGTGCCCGGTGCGCGGATCGATTGGCTGGGCGTGGACCTGTCGAACGTGCGCACCGCGCAGCGCGCCGTCGCGGACCACGCCGCCGACGCGCCCGTGGACATCCTGGTCAACAACGCCGCCGTGAACCCGCTCAAGGCGATGGATGCCTACGACGTGGACGAGTACGAGCGCACACAGACGGTCAACGCCACCGCGGCCTTCGCGCTGAGTCAGGCGGTGCTGCCGGGCATGAAGGCCGCCGGGCGCGGCGCGATCGTGCACTTGACCTCGATCACGTTGAACGGCGGGTGGGGCGACTTCACCGCCTATGTCGCCAGCAAGGGTACGCTCCTGGGCTTGACCCGGTCCATGGCGCGCGAACTCGGACGGTGGAACATCCGCGTCAACACGATCTCGCCCGGCGCGATCCCCACCGCGCTCGAGACCGAGGTCTGGGGCGACCAGATCGAGAGCTACGAGGCGATGCTGCTCGACCGTCAGGCCCTGAAGGTCCGCGGGTCCGTGGACGACGTCGCCGAGGCGATCCTGTTCATGGTGTCCGACCGCGCGAAGTTCGTGACCGGACAGAACCTGTCCATCGATGGGGGCTGGTGGATGCATTAGAGCCCATCGCATGACTGCGCGCCCAGATGCCCCCATGGTCCGATCGCAGATCGTCGGGCATGGTCGCTGCGGCGGGTCAGGGCGCTCCGCGGCTTCTGCGCCGGTGCCGATCCTGTCGCATCGTCGATGCGCAGGTCGCGTGCCCGCGGGGTTCCGTCACTCCTCGATCTGCTGGAGCAGACCGAGCCGATCGGACGTTATCCATGATTCCGCGATCCGCCCGTCTTCGATGCGGTGCACGGCGATGGACTCGAACGCGACCTGCCGCCCCGTGGCGGGAACGTCGAGAAGCTCGCCGGTATGGGTGCCGGTCACTCGCCCGATCACGGTGACCACGTCGTCCGACACGTGGACGTCGTCGACCGCGAAGGTCAGGTCGCTCATGCCCGCACGGTTGCGGTCGATCACGTCGAACAGCTGCGCCGCATCCATACCGTCCGGGCCCGCCGCCAAGCCGTAGCCGACCCATTCCTCCGCCAGCAAGTCCGACATCCCGGCGTCGTCGCGTGCGTTGAGCGCGTCGTAGTATCGCTCGACCATGTCGAAGGCTTGGCGTTCGCCCAGCAGCGGGG
>NZ_JARGZA010000018.1 GCF_030973515.1 Jannaschia maritima | reverse complement strand
ATCTCGTAATGGGGGGCGCTGATGCAGGGGCCGATCACGGCGCGGATGTCGGCGGCGCCCAGCGCGCGCATGGCGTCCACCGTCGCCTCCAGCACGCCGTCGAGCGTGCCGCGCCATCCGCCGTGCGCCGCGCCCGAGACGCCCGCCGCGTGGTCGTGGAACAGGACGGGCTGGCAATCGGCGGTCAGGATGCACAGCACGTGGCCCGGCCGGTCCGTGACCATCGCGTCGGCCCGCGGCGCGTCCAGCGGGCCCGTGACCGTCACGACGTCCGTGGAATGGACCTGATGGACGAAGCGCAGCGCGTCCGGCCCTGCATCCAGGGCATTGGCCACGCGGGAGCGGTTGGTCCGCACGGCGTCCGGATCGTCGTCGGCCCCCAGACCGCAGTTCAGGCTGTCGTAGAGCCCGCGGGACGCCCCGCCGGTGCGGGCGAAGAACCCGTGGCGGGCGGCGAGGGCCGGATGCGTGACGACGTCGAGCGGCATGGTGCCCTGGGTGGCAGGGGGCCGGGGGGCGGTCAAGCGGGGACGCGCGGCCAGGCGCCCCACCACGGACGCTAGCCCAACCCCAACGCGGCGAAGGACACGTAGCGTACCGGATCCCCCGGCCGCACCGTCACCGCCTCGTCGGGCAGTTCGACGAACCCGTCGGCCCAGGCCAGGCCCGACACGCGGCCCGATCCTTCGGAAGCGAAGACCTCCGCCGCGCCCTGGCCGTCCAGTCGGGCGCGCAGATATTCGCGCCGTCCCGCCTTCTTCGCCTTGGCGAAGGCGGCCGGCACGATGCGGCCCCCATGGGGTCGCCACCCCGCCCCCGCCATCGCCAGCAGCGCGGGCCGGGCGAAGAGCGCCATGCAGGTGAAGGCCGCGACCGGGTTGCCGGGCAGGCCGAACAGGGGGGCGCCGTTCCACCGGCCCAGCGCCATGGGGCGCCCCGGCTTCACGGCGATGCGCCAATGGTCCACCGTCCCCCTGGCCCCCAGCACGGCGGCGAGGTGATCGGCGTCCCCCGCGCTGGCCCCGCCCGACGTGACGATCGCGTCCGCCCCGGCCCCGTTGAGGGCGGCGGCCAGCGCGTCCGGATCGTCGGCGACCTGCCCGAGATCGACCGGCGCCATGCCCCAGGCCGCGACCATTGCCAGCAGCATGGGGCGATTCGCGTCGAAGATGCCGTGGCCGGGTGTTCCGGGGGCCACGATCTCGTCCCCCGTGGACAGGACCGCCACGCGCAGCCGGTCGCGGACGGGCAGCGTGGCGTGCCCCGCGGCGACCGCGGCGGCCAAGTCGGTCGGGCGCAGGATCGTGCCCGCCGCCAGGAGGGGGTCGCCCACCGCCACGTCCTCGCCCGCCGCACGGGTGTTGGCGCCGGGCCGGGGCGTCTTCGTCAGCGTGATGGTGCCGTCCGCCGCGGTCGCGTCCTCCTGCATCGCCACGGTGTCCACGCCGGGCGGCAGGGCCGCGCCCGTCAGGATGCGCGCGGCGTGGCCGGGGGGCACGGGATCCCCGTCGTGGCCCGCCGCGGCCCGGGTGGGGGTCACCGGGATGGGGCCGGGGCGCAGGGTGGCGTGGGCGAAGCCCCAGCCGTCCACCGCCGCGTTGGCCCGTGGCGGGTTGGCGCGCAGGGCCGCGACGTCGCGGGCCAGGACGCGCCCGGCCGCGTCCGCGACCCCCGCGTCCCCTTCCCCCACGGCGCAGCGGATCGCCGACAGGGTCCGCATCAGCACGTCCACCGGCACCCAGTCCACGCCGGGCGGCAGGGCGAAGCAATCGCCCGGCGGGCGCGCCGCGGCCCGGGCCGCGTCCGGCAGCGCGTCCTCGAACCCGATGCCCAGGACCCAGCCTTCGGTCGCGGCGTCGGGATGGTCCGGCATCGCCAGGATGTCCCGTTCGGCCCCCAGGCGCCGCAGGCCCGCCGCCATCGCGCGGACCTGACCCGCGTCCTTCGGCCCGCCGTCGCGGAACGCCCGCTCCACCGGGTCGACATGGGCGAGATAGACCTCCGCCACGACGACGGGCGCGTCCGGGGGTTGGAACGGCCACACGGCGCAGTCCGCCCCCAGGGCCCCGCGCAGGCGGGACAGGGCGGCCATCGCGGTGATCGTCTGCGAGCCCACCGCCCCGCTATAGGCCAGCTGCCAGACCGACTTGGGTCGCCCAGCGGCTCCGCCGGCGGCGATCATCGCGTCCTCCGCCGCGCGCCATGGGGGGAAACGGCCCCGGGGCTTGCCCGTGGGCAGGCCGGGGACGTCCATCGTGGCGGGTCGGCCCCAGAACGGGCCGTCGCCCGGCAGAACGGCGTTCATGCGGCCCGCCAGCGCGAAGCGGTCGTTCGTGCCGTCGTCGCGGTCGGTCAGGCGTTCGGCGATCCAGTCCCACAGGGCGAGGGGGTCGTCCGCCCCCGTCAGCGCCTGGCCTGCGCCCCGCGGCCAGCCGAACGACACGTCAAGGACAACGAGGATGCGGTCCCCGTCCGCCACCGCGCGGCGCGCCCGGTCGATCAGCCACCCCGTCACGGCGTGGCGGGTCGGGTGGTGCCTCGCGGGGCCCAGGCCCGCGGCGTTCGCTTCCGCCGTCCAGATGGTGTCCCTGCCGGGGCGGGTGCGGCCGGACGTGGCGGACCAGTCCACCGCGACGACGGCGTCGAAGGTCATCGCAGCACGAAGTCCGCGACCGCGGCCATGTCGTCCAGGTCGAGCAGGGGGCAGGCCACGTCCGGGGCGGGGTGATCGGTCGCCAGCGCGGCGATCGTCGGATCGGTCCGCGCCAGGGGGTCGCCCGCGCCGCGCCACACCTCCACCCGCGGATGGGTGCCGCGCTTCCACCCTTCGGCCAGGACGATGTCGCAGGGCGCCAGACGGGCCAGGACCTCCGTCAGGGTCAGGGGCCTGGCCGTCTCCTCCAGCAGCGCCAAACGCGCGTCGGAGGCCAGGACCACCTGACCCGCCCCCGCCCGCCGGTGCCGGTGGGTGTCGGTGCCGGGGCGGTCCAGGTCCAGGGCGTGGTGCGTGCGCTTGGCGGTGGACACGCGCAGGCCGCGGGCCGTCAGCTCGGCGGTCAGGCGTTCCGTCAGGGTGGTCTTGCCCGCGTCCTTGCGCCCGACGATGCCCCACACCCTCATGGTGCGCGGTCCAGATCCTCGGGGCGGTTGACGTTGAAGAACGCCTCCGCCGGGAAGTCGGCATGGGCGGGGGCGTGGCGGTCGGTCCAGTCCAGGATCTTGCGGGTGCCGGCCCCCAGTGCTTCGTCCAGGTCGTCCGCCAGCGCCGTGGGCCACAGCCCGAAGGTCGGTTGCGGGCGCCCCCCCGCGCGGGCCAGGACCAGGCCGTCGCCCGCCGCCGCCAGGTCGGCCACGAGGGTCGGGGGCAGGAAGGGCGTGTCGGCGGCGGCGGTGACGATGCGGTCGCGGCCCAGCGCCGCGGCCCAGCGCATCCCCGCCAGGACGCCCGCCAGGGGGCCGGGATGCCCGGCCCGGGTGTCGGGCAGGACGGGCAGGCCCAGATCGTCCCAGCGGGCGGGATCGCCGTTGGCGTTGAGAGCGATGGGCGCGCATTGGGGCTGCAGGCGGTCGAGGACGTGGCGGATCAGGGGTCGGCCCTGCAGGAGGGCGCGGCCCTTGTCGCCCCCGCCCATGCGCCGCGCCAGGCCGCCCGCCAGGATCACCGCCGGGATCACGGAACGTCCCGCACCAGCCGGTCCGCGCCCGCCACGCACTGGAACCGCGACCCCTTCAGCCGCCCCACCACGGTCAGGCCGACGTCGCGCGCGATGCGCACGCCCCAGGCGGTGAAGCCCGACCGCGACACCAGGGCGGGGATGCCCATCAGGGCGCACTTGATGACCATCTCGGAGGTCAGCCGCCCGGTGGTGAACAGCGTCTTGTCGGACGGGTCGGTCCCCGTCACGCGCATCCACCCGGCCAGCTTATCCACCGCGTTGTGGCGGCCCACGTCCTCGAAGTAGGCCAGCGGCTCCGGGCCGCGGCACAGGCAGGTGCCGTGGACCGCGCCCGCGCTGAGATACAGGCTGGGGGTCCGCGCGATGGCGGACGACAGCGCGCGCAGGTCCGACAGGCGCACGTCCAGGCGCGGCAGGACGACGTCCGCCACGCCGTCCATCATGTCGCCGAAGACGGTGCCCACGGCGCAGCCCGACGTGCGGGTGGCGCGGGCCAGCTTCGCCTCGTGGTCCGTCACCTGGGCGGTGCGGACGACCACGACGCCCAGCTCGTCGTCGTAGTCGGTGCCGGTCACCCGGTCGGACGGGCGCAGCATCCCCTGGTTCGCCAGGAACCCCAGGGCCAGCCAGCGGGGGTGGTCGCGCACGGTCATGGCGGTCACGACCTCGCGCGCGTTCAGGTAGATGGTCAGGGGCCGTTCCTCCACCACGTCGAGCGCGATCGGCGCGCCGTCCTGGTCGGTCGCGTCGACCCGCGCGGTCAGGCCGGGGGCGTCCGGATCGGGGGCCACGAGCAGGCCGGGGGGCAGGGACGTGGCCAATTGCGCGGCCTCCGATGGCGGGCTAGGGCCAGTGATGTTCCCCCGGCCCCGCGGATGCAAGCCATGACCCCCTTTCGCCGCGGCGTGGCCGACGGGCTGCCCTTCGTGGTCATCATCGTGCCCTTCGCGATGATGTTCGGCGTGCTGGCCACGGAAGCCGGGCTGCCCCTGGATCAGGTCATGGCGTTCAGCACGATCGTGATCGCGGGCGCGTCGCAGTTCACCGCGCTGCAGCTGATGGATGCGGGCGCGCCGGGCGTGATCGTGGTGGCATCGGCCCTGGCGGTGAACCTGCGGATGGCGATGTATTCCGCGGCGCTCGTCCCGCATCTGGGGCGCGCGCCGCTGCTGCAGCGGATGGGGCTGGCCTATCTGCTGGTGGACCAGACCTATGCCCTGGCCGCCGCCACCTACGAGGGGCGGACGACCTGGACCACGGCGGACCGCGTCCGGTACTTCTGCGGCACCGCCCTGCCCGTGTTCCCGTGCTGGGTCGGTTCCACCTGGCTGGGGGCGGCCCTGGGCGCGCGCATCCCGGACGCCTGGCCGCTGGACTTCGCCCTGCCCCTGGCCTTCCTGGCGCTGACCGGCCCGATGCTGCGCAGCCCGGCCCACGTGGCGGCGGCCTTCGTGTCCGTCGCCGGCGCCCTGGCGCTGGCCTGGGTTCCCTGGAACGCGGGCCTGCTGATCGCCGCCCTGGCCGCGATGGCCACCGGCGCCGAGGTCGAGCGCAGGGCGCGCGCGGCATGACCGGCTATCCCGTATGGGCCATCATCGGGGCGCTGGGCCTGGGCACCTATCTGATCCGGTTCAGCTTCCTGGGATTGATCGGCGACCGCCCCCTGCCCGCCTGGGTGCTGCGCCACCTGCGCTATACCGGGGTGGCCGTCCTGCCCGGACTGGTCGCGCCGCTGGTCCTGTGGCCGGACGCGACCGGCGGTCAGCCCGATCCGGTCCGGCTGGCGGCGGCGGGCGCGACCCTCGCCGTCGGCGTCTGGCGCAGGGACGTGGTCCAGGCGGTCCTGGCGGGCGCCGCGGTCCTGGCCCTGGGCGGGTGGCTGACGGCGTAGCGGGGCGACGCGTCCGGCCGCCCCGCGTCCCGCGTCACTCCGCCGGTGTGGCGGCGGACCCGCCCCGGGCCAGCTTGTCGCGGATCTCGATCAGGACGTCCAACTCGGACGGACCGGTCTTCACCTCGGGGGCGACGTCGTCGGGCTTCTCCGCCGCGGTCTTCAGGCGGTTCACGCCCTTGACCAGCAGGAACACGACGAAGGCGATGATGAAGAACTCGATCACCGCGGTCACGAACGCGCCATAGGCGAAGATGGCGGCCCCCGCCTCGCGCGCCGCGTCGAGTCCGGCGCCCGGCGGCACCTCGCCCGACAGGACGACGTACATCGACGTGAAGTCGACCCCGCCCAGCACCAGGCCGATGACCGGATTGATCAGATCGCCCACCAGGCTGTTCACGATCGCCGTGAAGGCGGCACCGATGATGATGCCGACCGCCAGGTCCATGACGTTGCCCTTGGCGATGAAGTCCTTGAATTCCTGAATCATCAGGTCGTCCCCCGTGCTCTTTCGGTCCTTGCGGGCCCCGTTTCCCGGGTGCCCCGCACACGAACGTGCCGAAAACCGCACCGATGTCACCCGTTCCGCGCACGGAAACTTGCGCTAGGTAAGGGTCCGCGCAACACCTGGAGCATCCCATGGCCGACCTGTCCGCCTTCCCCATCACACGCCGCTGGGTTCCACACGACCCGAACGTCCTGCAGCTGTTCAGCTTTCCCACGCCGAACGGGGTCAAGGCGTCGATCATGCTGGAGGAGACGGGCCTGCCCTACGAGGCGCACCGCGTGACGCTGTCGGACGCGGACGTGAAGTCGGACGCGTTCCTGTCGCTGAACCCGAACAACAAGATTCCCGCGATCATCGACCCCGACGGGCCGGACGGACAGCCCCTCGGCCTGTTCGAGAGCGGGGCGATCCTGCTGTACCTCGGCGAGAAGACGGGCAAGCTGCTGGGCGACACCGCATCCGACAAGGCCCACGTGATGCAGTGGATCATGTGGCAGATGGGGGGGCTGGGCCCGATGCTGGGGCAGCTGGGCTTCTTCGTGAAGTTCGCCGGCAAGGAGATCGAGGATCCGCGCCCCCGCCAGCGCTATGCGGACGAGGGCAGGCGCCTGCTGTCGGTCCTGGCGGGGCAGCTGGCGGATCGCGACTGGATCGCGGGGGACTATTCCGCGGCGGACATCGCCATCGCGCCCTGGTTGAACGCGCTGAACTTCTACGAGGCGAAGGATCAGGTCGGATGGGACGACCATCCCGTGCTGCAGGCGTATCTGGACCGGTTCATGGCCCGCGACGCGGTCAAGACGGGCATGAACGTCCCCCCGCGCGAGGGCTGATCGACCGGGCGCGGGACGACCGCACCGCGCCTTAAGCGAACCTTAAGGCCCCGCGTCGTAGCCGGCGGTCATGAACACATGGATCGCCGTTCTCGCCACGATCGCGGTCGCCAAGCTGGGCGCGGCGGCCGCCATCGCACCATCGCTGCAACCGTCGCGGGACGGTTCCGGGCCAGTCTGGATGCTCGCCTCGCCCTGGGTCGATCCGGCCGCAATCGTCGCGGCGGCGGGCGCCTACATCCCGATCAGACCGGCCCCCGCCTTCGGCACGGTCGTCCACGACCAGGGCCCCGGATTGGCCGATCGGTTGCGCGCGCACGGCGCCCTCGTGGTGCTGGACGCCGCGGCCCTGGGTCGGATGGGCTGCGATGTCTGACCCCGCCGATCCGATCGAGGCCGTCCGCCTGCGGATGCGCCGTTCGCTGACCGTCAGCGGGTTCGTCATCGCGGCGGTCGGTTCGCTCGCGATGTTCCTCTATGGCATTCCGGCGCTGCCGGCCCTGCTGGCCTCGTTCGCGTCCACAGCCGCCGGCATGCTGCTGTCGCGTTTCAATTCCGCCAACGCGGCGATCTGGACCGCCCTGTCGCTGGTCCTGAACGGATTGATCTTCATCGCCGCGCTGGAGGGGACGCCGTTCCAGTCGGACGCGCACCTGCTTCTGATGCTGGCCATCGCCAGTTCCGCCACCATGATCGACGTTCGCGCCATCGTGGCGGCGGGCGCGGCGACGGTGCTGCACCATGCGTTGCTGGGCTATGGGGCGCCCACCCTGGTCTATCCCGAGGCCGCGCCCGGGGAGAACCTGATCCGGCTGGGGATCCACGGAACCGCCGTGGGGCTTCTGGTCTTGCGAATGGTCGATCTGACCCGGACGCGGACGACCTTGATGGCCCAGGCCCGCGAGCAGCGCGAATCGCTCGCGGCGGCGCTCGATCGGGCATCAGCGGACCGGACCGCCGCGCAGGACGCCTTGGCGGAGGCCGAGGCCGAACGGGAAGCCGCGCGCAAAGCCAAGGCGGAGGCCGAGGCAGCGGCCCGTGCCGCCCGGGCCGAAACGGAGCGCGCCCATGCCGCGGAGGCCGACGCCGCCGCGGCCCGCGGGCGCGAGCAGGACGCCGAACGCCAGCGGGAGGCCGAGCAGCGCGCCGCGTTGGATGCGGTCGCCCACGCCCTGGACCGCCTGGCGACGGGCGACCTGTCCGCACGGATCGAGGGGCCCCTGCCCACGGGCTACGGACGGCTCGGCGCGGACTTCGACAGCGCGGCGGCCGCGCTGCAGTGCATCCTGCGGGAAGTCGAAGGCCACATGGCCGAGATCGGGCGCGAAACGGGCGCCATCGCGGACGCCGCCCGCGGCCATGTCGACCGCGATGCGGAACGGGCCGACCGCACCCGGGAGCTGGTCGACGAGTTCGCCCGATTGAACGCCATGATCGCCGAGACCGCGGCCGAGTCGCGCCGGGCGGAGGAGGCCGCGGAGGAGACGCGCCGCCAGGCGGAGGCGGGCGCGGGCGTGATGCGACGGTCCGTGGAGGCCATGGGCACGATCGACGCCGCGTCGGCGGAGGTGCGCAAGGTCACCGCCGTCATCGAGGACATCGCCTTCCAAACGAACCTGCTAGCCCTCAACGCCGGGGTCGAGGCGGCGCGCGCGGGCGAGGCCGGGCGCGGCTTCTCGGTCGTCGCGTCGGAGGTTCGGGCGCTGGCCGGGCGGTCGTCGGATGCCGCGGGCCGCATCGCGGAACTGCTGAGCCGATCGGAGGAGCACGTGAAGGCCGGGGTCACGCTGGTGGATCAGACGGGGGAACGCCTCGTCGCCATCACGGCCGGCGTGGAGACGGTCGCCCGCAACCTGCAGGACATCGCAGGGAACGCCGCCGCGCAGGCGGACCACGTGGGCGCCGCGACCGAAGCGGTCGATTGGCTGGACCGGACCGCCCGGGCGGAGGTGGAGCGCATCGCGCAGACGAGCGATGCCGCCGCCAGCCTGCGCGACGGCACCGCGCGGCTGGGCAAGACGCTCAAACGGTTCGCGGGACGCGACGACGGCCCGCCGGCCCCCGCCCGTCCGGTCCGGGCCGCCTGACCCACGGGACGCGGGACGCGACCTGGCCTTAACGTGACGATAACTTCCCGAGCATAAGGCGACGGCCATGACCGCCCATCCGACCCTCCCACGGGGACGCCGACGCCATGCGCCGCTGTTCGATCCCCTGTCACCCGCCCGGCGGGTGCTGATCCGCCATATCCTTCTGACGGGACAGGGCGTCGGGCTGTGCGCCATGCTGCTGGCCCACCTGTTCGGCAACGCGGTGCTGCCCGTGATCCTGCTGTCCTGCGGGACCATCGCCGCGGGCTGGTCCCTGTCCCGCCTGGTGCCCCGGCATCAGGCGATCTGGGCGACGCAGGCGCTGCTGTTCCAGATCTATGCCGTGATGCTGGCGCTGGACGGGACCCTGTACCGCGAGGCGGCGCACCTGTTCATCTTTCCCATGATCGCCTTCTCGATCATCCTGGTGGACCGCCCCGCCCTTCTGGCGCTGCTTCCGAACCTTTTGATCCATAGCGTCCTGCTGGAGACGACCGAGTTCTGGAACGACCCGGCCCAGCCCCCCTTCGACGTCCTGAAGACGCTGATGTACGGCGTCGGGCTGGTCGCGATCTTCACGGCAGCGTTCCTGATCATCAACTCCCGCCGGATCCACAGGCGTCGCGAGCTGGCGCAGCGCGGCGAGATGGCGGCCGCGCTGGACACCGCGACGGCGAGCCGGCAGGCCGCCGAGGCCGCCCTGGCCGAGGTGGAAACGGAGCGCGAGGCCGCACGTCGCGCCACCGCGGCCGCGGAGGACGCCGCCCGCGCCGCAACCGCCGACGCCGCCCGCGCGAAGGCCGCGGAGGATGCTGCCGCCGCCGCCCGCACGCGCGAGCAGCATCAGGAAGCCGATCGCGAGGCCGCGCTGCGGATCGCCCTGGACGCGTTGGGCGAGGCCCTGGACCGCTTGGCGACGGGCGACCTGACGGCACGCATCGCGGCCGACCTGCCCGACGGGTACGATCCCCTGGCGCGGGACTTCAACACCGCGGCGGATGCGTTGCAGGCGCTTCTGCAGGATGTCGACGGCCACATGAAGGCGATCAGCCGCGAAACCGGCGCCATCGCCGAGGCGGCCCGTGGCCATGTCGACCGCGACGCCGAGCGGGCGGAGCGCACGAAGGACCTGGGCGACAAGATCGCCCGCCTGAACGCCATGATCGCCGAGACGGCCACCGAATCGCGCGATGCGGAACGGACCGCCACGGAAACCCAGCGGCAGGCCGCGAAGGGCACGGACGTCATGCGTCAGACCGTCGAGGCGATGACCACGATCGAAGCCGCCTCCGCGGAGGTCCGGAAGGTCACCGCCGTCATCGACGACATCGCCTTCCAAACGAACCTGCTGGCCCTGAACGCCGGGGTCGAGGCGGCGCGGGCGGGCGAGGCCGGGCGCGGCTTCTCGATCGTCGCGTCCGAGGTCCGGGCGCTTGCAGGGCGCTCGGCGGAGGCCGCGGGTCGCATCGCCGCCCTGCTGGAACGGTCGGAGGCGCATGTGAAGTCGGGCGCGAGCCTCGTGGATCAGACGGGCGAGGTCCTGGTCTCGATCACCGCGGGCGTCGAGACGGTGGCGCGCAACCTCCAGGACATCGCGCAGACGGCGAACCAGCAGGCGGAGGGCGTGGGCGAGGTGACGGAAGCCATCGGCTGGCTCGACCGGACCGCCATCGCGGAGGTGGAACGCATCGCCGCGACGAGTGCCGCGGCCGCCGATCTGCGCGACGGCACCGAACGGCTCAGCCGTTCGCTCGACCGGTTCGGAGGATCGCCTGCGACGGCGGCCCGGACGCGGGCCGCCTGACGGCCACCCGCGACGGCGGACCGCGGACGGTGGGTCTTGGCGCTGTAAGGCGCTCGTTTCCGTCCGGCGGGAGGAACGCCCCCCGCCGGACGGGTCCCGTTCGTCAGGCGTCCTCGGACTGGGACTCGGTCCCCGTCTCCTGGTCGACCATCTTCATCGCCAGGCGGACCTTGCCGCGATCGTCGAAGCCCAGAAGCTTCACGAACACCTCCTGGCCCTCCTTCAGCACGTCGCTGGGATGGTTCAGGCGCTCGTTCTTGATCTGGCTCACATGGACCAGACCGTCGCGCTTGCCGAAGAAGTTCACGAAGGCGCCGAAGTCGACGATCTTGACGACCTTGCCCTTGTAGACCTTCCCCTGCTCGGGCTCCGCCACGATCGAATGGATCATGTCGTAGGCCTTCTGGATCGAATCCGCGTTGGCCGACGCGATCTTGATCGTGCCGTCGTCCTGGATGTCGACCTTGGCGCCCGACACTTCCACGATCTCGCGGATGACCTTGCCGCCCGACCCGATGACTTCGCGGATCTTGTCGGTGGGCACCTGCATCGTCTCGATGCGGGGTGCGTGGGCCGAGAACTCGTTGCGACCTTCCGACAGGGCCTGGGCCATCTCGTCCAGGATGTGGAGGCGACCGGCCTTCGCCTGCTCCAGCGCGGTCTCCATGATCTCGGGCGTGATGCCCGCAACCTTGATGTCCATCTGAAGGGACGTGATCCCGGCCTCGGTGCCCGCGACCTTGAAGTCCATGTCGCCCAGGTGATCCTCGTCGCCAAGGATGTCGGTCAGGACCGCGTACTCGCCGTCGTCCTCCAGCACCAGGCCCATGGCGACGCCGGCCACGGGGGCCTTCAGCGGAACGCCTGCATCCATCATCGACAAGGACGATCCGCAGACCGTGGCCATGGACGACGACCCGTTGGATTCGGTGATCTCCGACACCAGCCGGATGGTATAGGGGAAGTCGGTGGCGGCGGGCAGGACCGCCTGCAGCGCGCGCCAGGCCAGCTTGCCGTGCCCGATCTCGCGGCGGCCCGGAGGACCGAAGCGCCCGACCTCGCCGACCGAATAGGGCGGGAAGTTGTAGTGCAGCAGGAAGTTGGACCGGAAGTTGCCGTGCAGCGCGTCGATGATCTGCTCGTCGTCGCCCGTGCCCAGCGTGGTCACGACCAATCCCTGGGTCTCGCCCCGCGTGAACAGCGCGGAGCCATGCGTGCGCGGCAGCAGGCCGACCTGGCAGTCGATGGCGCGGACCTTGTCCAGCGCGCGCCCGTCGATGCGCTTGCCGTTCTTCACGACGTCGCCGCGCAGGACCTTCGATTCCAGCTTCTTCAGCGCGGTGCCCAGATCCGGATCGTTCAGCTGTTCCTCGGACAGCTCCGCCTTGATGGCGTCCTTGACCGCGGACACGGCGCTTGTCCGCTCCTGCTTGTCGGTAATGGCATAGGCGTCGCGCATCCCCTGCTCGCCGACCTTCGTCACCGCCTCCAGCAGCGCGGAATAGTCCGGCGCCTGATAGTCCATCGGCTCCTTCGCCGCGTCCTCGGCCAGGTCAACGATCAGGTCGATCACGCCCTGCATCTGCTCGTGGCCGAACTTCACGGCGCCCAGCATCTCGGCCTCGGACAGCTCGTAGGCTTCCGATTCGACCATCATCACGGCGTCCTTGGTGCCGGCGACGACCAGGTCCAGACGCTGCTCGGGGTCGGACTTCAGGCCCTGCATGTCGTCCACGGCGGGGTTCAGGACGTACTCGCCGTCCACGAAGCCCACGCGCGCGCCCGCGATGGGCCCGCGGAACGGCGCGCCGGAGATCGTCAGCGCGGCGGAGGCCGCGATCATGGCGACGATGTCGGGGTCGTTCTCCAGGTCGTGGGACAGGACCTGGCAGATCACCAGGACCTCGTTCTTGAACCCGTCCACGAACAAGGGGCGGATCGGCCGGTCGATCAGGCGCGAGGTCAGCGTCTCCTTTTCCGTGGGACGCGCTTCCCGCTTGAAGAAGCCGCCGGGGACCTTGCCCGCGGCATAGTACTTCTCCTGGTAGTGCACCGTCAGGGGGAAGAAGTCCTGCCCCGGCTTCGGCTGCTTGGCATAGGTGACGGCGGCCAGGACGCTGGTCTCGCCATAGGTGGCGACGACGCAGCCGTCGGCCTGGCGCGCGATGCGCCCCGTTTCCAGGGTGAGGGTGTCGTGCCCCCACTCCATCTCTTTCTTCACGATGTCGAACATGTCGTATCCTATCCGGGACCGGCCCGGCCCTCCGGGTGTCCCTGTCCTGTTGGCGGCCCCATTGCCGCCGGCCCCTGTCCTTCGCACGACGCCGGGGCCCGGGCGTCACGTCGCAGATGCGCGTGGGGTTACCGGGTTTCGCCGTGAAGGGAAACCCGTTGCGCGCGATTGCCGCGCCGCTACGGTCCCGCCCACGCCGACCAGCCCCACCCCCGGAGGATCCGCCCGATGCCGCAAGCCCGCCCCCGCGTCCTGGTGATTGCCGAAGCGGCGAACCCGGAATGGGTGTCCGTGCCCCTGGTCGGCTGGTCCATGGCCCAGGCCCTGCGGAAGATCGCGGACGTCCATCTGGTGACCCAGATCCGCAACCGCGACGCGATCGTGCGGGCGGGGCTGATCGAAGGCGAGGACTTCACGGCCATCGATTCCGAAGCCGTGACCGCGCCGCTGTGGAAGCTGGCCGGCCTGCTGCGTCGGGGCGACAACCAGAGTTGGACGGTCGCCACCGCGATCCAGTCCATCGGCTATCCCTATTTCGAGCGCCTGGTGTGGCAGCGGTTCCGCGACGACCTGCGACGGGGGCGCTTCGACCTCGTCCACAGGGTCACGCCGCTGACGCCCACCACCGTGTCGTCCATCGCGCCCCGAGCGGCAGGTGCGGGCGTGCCCTTCGTCATGGGCCCCTTGAACGGCGGCGTCCCCTGGCCCCGGGGGTTCGAGGATGCCCGCGCGCGGGAAGGCGAAGGGCTCAGCCGGGTGCGGTCCCTCTACAGGCTGCAGCCCGGGCGGGGGCGCATGCTGCGCGCCGCCAGCGCCATCCTGGCGGGGTCCCGCCACACGCAGGCGGAGCTTCGGGCCCAACTGCCCCCGGACGAGGCCGACAAGGTCGTCTGGCTGCCCGAGAACGCCATCGACCCCGCGCGCTTCACCCGCCATCCGGTGGCGCCCCGTGCGGACGGCCCCCTGCGTGGATGCTTCGTCGGGCGGCTGGTGCCCTACAAGAACCCGGATCTGGCGATCCAGGCCGCCCTGCCGCTCCTGCGCGACGGACGCATGACGCTGGACATCGTGGGCGAAGGGCCGATGCGCGGCGACCTGCGTGTCCTGATCGACCGCGAAGGCGTGGGCGACGCCGTCACCCTGCACGGCAACGTCCCCCACGCGGACGTCCAGCGCATCCTGGGCGGGGCGGACGTGCTGGTCTTCCCGTCGATCCGCGAGTTCGGCGGCGGCGTCGTCCTGGAAGCGATGGCGCTGGGCGTCGTGCCGGTCGTCGCGGACTATGCCGGACCGGCGGAGCTTGTGGACGACGGCACGGGCATCCGGATACCGCTGGGGGGCGGGCGCGCTGCCCTGCGGGACGCCTTCGCCGCCACGCTGGCCGACCTGGCCGCCGCGCCGGACGCCCTGGCCCCGATGGCGCGCGCCGCGCACGACCGCGCCTGGACGGACTATACCTGGCGCGCGAAGGCCGACCGGGTGGCGGCGATCTACGACCGCGTCAGGGATGGCTGACGCCATGGGACCCGCCGCGCTGGCCGCCTGCACCGCCGACGGCTGGTCCCCCGTCATCGGCGATCCGTCCGCGCTGGGGTGGTCCACGGTCGCGGCCTATGCGCTCGCCGCGATCCTGTGCGCCGCCGCGGCCGTCCGGACCGGCGGGCGGGTCCGCGCCTTCTGGATCCTTCTGGCCGCGATCCTGGCGATGCTGTGCCTGAACAAGCAGCTGGACCTGCAATCCGCACTGACGGAGGCGGGACGATGCCTGGCCCGCGCGCAGGGCTGGTACGCCGAACGGGGCGGCGTGCAGTTGCGGTTCATCCTGGGCGTCGCCGCGATCTGCGTGGCGACGCTGGTGGCGGCGCTGTGGACCATGCGGCGGGAGGTTGGGCGGGTATGGCTCGCGCTGACGGGCTTCGCGCTGCTGCTGGCCTTCGTGGGGACCCGCGCCGCCAGCTTCCATCACGTCGACCGGTTCATCGGGCTCCCGGTCGGACCCCTCCGCGTCAACGGGGTGATGGAACTGGGCGGCATCGCCCTGATCGCGCTGGGTGCGGCGGCCGCGGTGCGGCGGGGTGCGCGAACCGCGTGACGCCCCCGCGGCCGGGGGGCGTCCGGACCGTTCGACCGGGCGTCCCGATCAGCGGCGGATGCCCAGGCGCTTGATGATGTCCTGATACCGCGCCTCGTCCTTCTTGCGGGCGTAGTCCAGCAGCTTGCGGCGCTGGGCCACCATCATCAGAAGGCCACGGCGCGAATGGTTGTCCTTCTTGTGCGTCTTGAAATGCTCGGTCAGCGTGGTGATCCGGCTGGTCAGGATCGCGATCTGCACCTCCGGCGAGCCGGTGTCGCCTTCCTTCGTGGCGAATTCCTGGATCAGGCGGTTCTTCTCTTCGACGGTGATCGACATCGGGGGCTCCTATGGGGTTGGTGTCATGGCGCAGGCCGGGATGTCGTCCAGCGAGGCCCTTGGAGAGCCGCGCGCCTAGCGCATCGCGGAAACGAAGGAAAGGGCCGGTCGACAACCGCGACCGATGCCGTTCGGTGTTCCTTAACCGCCATGCCACGCGGCGCTAGGATGCGCGGCGGACGGGATGCTATGCCGGTCCCGTGCGGCCCCGGTGCGGGCGGCACGACAGGAGTGCTCGATGCTGCTCGGATTGTCCGCGCTCGGGGTGATCGTGGGAAGCGCGCTTCTGTTCGTGCGCCCGATGGCCCTGCGACGTGACCGGATCGCCCCGGATGCCGGCGACCGGCCCGATCGCGGGACGGCCCCGCCACCCGAGATCGACGCGGTGGAGGGGGAGTTGGACCGCGACTGTCTGCTGCGCCGCCCGCGCCGCAAGGTCGGCCCCCGCAGCACGCGTCCGTCCCGCCCCGCCCGGGTGCAGGAGGACCGCATCGCCAAGCAGTTGGAGCGGGGAACCCTGCCCGACTTCCTGCGCGATCCGAAGCCGGCCCGCCGAACGCCCCGATCATCGCCCGTGGAAGGGTCCCGCCCCGACCGGGCGACGCCCTCGCGGCCGGACCCGGCCACGGCGCCGCGGCCCGATCCCGCGTCCGTCGTCGCGGATGCCCGGATCCCCGGCTTCGATCCGGATGTCGACGTGCTCGAGATCGCGCTGACGCCGGGCGCGGCGGGGGCGGTCACCACGCGGACCACGCGCGACGGCCTGACCGTCCTGGTCGACGGCGAGGTGGTCGCGCATCTCGAAGGTCTGGACCGCCTGTCCCCCGGCAGCATCCGCCTGCGCGCCGCGTGACGCGGCCGCGTCTGTTCGAAGGCCCGGGCTGTGGGGAACTGGTGCCGCTGAAGGGACTCGAACCCCCGACCCCATCATTACGAATGACGTGCTCTACCAGCTGAGCTACAGCGGCACCGTGTGCGCGCCCTTAGCAGAGGGCTCCGGGGCGGGCCAGAGGAAATTCCGATCCATGCACGGGCGCGGCCCCCCCCACGTCGTCCCGCGCCCGGCGTTCCGGGTGTGCCCCCGCCCTGCGCGGCGGCCACCGCGGCGCATGTCCCCATTCGCGCCCTGTCTTTCCGGGTGGGGGGCGGCCCGTGATCCGACCACGCCGACCGCGGCGACCCCCCGTTCCGGGCCGGGGTGGGACATGCCATGGTCCGTTCGAAAGGATCCGGAACCGGGGACGCCCCGCACGGGTGCGCGCGACCCCTGCCTCCCCCGAATGGCCACGGCACGCAGCGGCCGGCGCATCGTCCCCGAGATGCCGGAACCTCCGCGCCCCGCGTCCCGCTCTCTCCAGCCTCCCCCGCGTCCGAACGGGGGACCGGCGCGGCCGATGGTTCAGCCGTGCAGGTCCACCGCTTCGGGAACCGTCACCGTCATGGCATGGAAGGCCGCCCGAAACCCCGCGCGTTCGGGCGAGCAGAGATAGGGACCGACGCGGACGGGTCCCGCCGGCGCGGGGGCCAGGCGGGCCATCGCCCAATCCCGGTCGTGGCTCGTCCGGTGCCGCAGCAGCACGGCATCGCCCGTGCGGATCGCCCGGACGTTCATCGGGCCATCCAGGGCGACGGGCTGCGCGGACCAGTCCGATGCGCCGTCGCGCGTCACGACCACCGACAGGTGCGGCACGCCGTCCGTATGCTCGACCCCGAACTTGATCCAGTCGCGCGGACCCACCCGCAGCATCAGCCCCGCCTGGTCATAGAGATGGCGGTACGCGCCGTCGAAGCGCAGGGTCGCCTCGAACGCGTCCGGCGCGTCCCGCAGCAGCGCATGACCGTCGTCGCGCCGGAACCCATAGAAGGTCCCCTGCCAGAAGTCCGTCCGATCGCCGGACGTGGCATGCAGGATTCCGTCGTCCTCCACGGAATGCGCCGCGGGCGGGTTCGACCACGTCCCCGCCCAGGCGCGGTCCGGCCCCGTCACATCCGCGACGTGCCCGCCGTGGTCGGCGTCTCGTCCTGGGGGGCGGGCGGCGCGTCGGCAGCCGGCAGGGTCACGGCCTCGTCGACGTCGCGGGTGGTGCCCACGACGGCCATGTTCGGCACCGTCCTGGGGGTCTGCGCCTCCGGCGGCGTGACCTTGGGCTCCCGGAAGGTCGTGTCGTCCCCGCCGCCGCCGGGCGCGTCCTGCGGCGCGGACGCCTCCCGTTCCGCGGCGGCCAGCGTGGGCGGCGGCGCGGGCACCTCGGCGTCCGGCTCCCCTTCGCCGATCAGCAGGGGCAGCATGTCGGTTGGCAGGGCCGCCGTCGCCGTCTCCGCGCGCGCCGGTTCGGTCCAGGTGAGCGAATCGAACGCGTCGCAGGACGTGCAGACCGGGACCCAGGTGCCGTGCACCGTGCCGCAATTGTCGCAGACCCATTGCGGCCCCCGCGACGCGCCCAGTGCCTTGGCCAGCCAGCCGCGGACCACGGCCTCCGACGCGCCCTCGCCCCGCTCGATGGCGGCCATCAGCGACAGGGACCGCGCCGTGGGATGCGTTTCCGCCAGCTTGCCCAGCGACCGGCGGGCGGCGGGGAAGTCCTCGGCGGCGAGGTGGAGCTCCGTTTCCAGCATCCGGGTCTCGGGCGCGTCGGGGTCGATCTTCAACAGCGCGCCGAACCGCTTGATCCGCTGCCCCGGCGTCTCGTCGGGCTCGATCCCGGCATAGGTGGCGGCCAGGTCGGGATGGTGGTGCTTGGTCCAGGCGGCGCGCAGGACCTTCGCGGCGCGGCGCTTCTCGCCGGCCTCGATGTGCATGCGCGCGGCCAGAACGGCGGCGGGCACCAGCTCGGGCGACAGACGGTTGGCCTCCAACGCCTCGGCGCGGGCCTCGTCGGGCTTTCCCGCGGCCAGCTTTGCGCGGGCTTCGGCCAGGCCCAGCACGGCCTCCCGGCGCTTGTAGACGTCCTTGGGCAGCGCGCCCGACTTCAGCTTGGCGGTCAGCACGCGGCGCGCGCCCTCCCAATCCTCCTGCCGGGCCTGCATCTTCAGCAGGGTGTCCTGCACCTCGCGGTGGCGGGGCTTCAGGGCGAACGCCTTCTCGGCCAGCTTCATGGCGGTGTCGGTATGCCCGGCCTCCAGCTCCTGGTGCAGCAGCCCGCGCACGCCCACGAACCGCGTCCGGTCGTTGCGCAGCAACCGCTTGTAGGCGTCCGAGGCCGTGTCCCGCTCGCCCGCCGCCTCCGCGGCCTGCGCGACCACGACGTCCGTGACCTCCGGCCGGTTCAGGTACTTCTCCGCCCGCTGCGCCTTCGTCGTGGCCTCCCGCGCCTCGCCGGCGGCGAGCGCGATGAGGCTGTCGGACAGCGCCTCGTAGCCCTTTCGCTCGCGCGACCGCGCGCGATACCGGTCGAACGCGTTCTCGTCGCCCGAAAGCCACCGGAAGAAGCCGACCAGCAATCCCAGCAGCTTGAACACGATCCACAGGACAACCAGGCCGATCAGCGCCGCGATCACCACCATCAGGGGCGACAGGACGTATTCGCTTCCCGCGAAGGTGATCAGCACCTCGCCCGACAGGGACAGGATCCACTGAACCCCATAGGCCAACGCCACGACGATCGCGACGAAGAGCAGGATCTTGAAAAGGGACCAAAGCATGCGTCGTCCTTAGCCGTCTGAGGAGGAGTTGGGGTCGGAGGAGGAAGCGGCGGACAGATAGTCCTGCAGCGCGGCCGTGGCCCGCACCCTGGTGTCCGCCCGCGCGATCCAATCGTCGAACGCGGCCCGCGGGCCGTCCGGCAGGGACCGGACCTCGTCCAGGGCCGCGGCCAGGTCGCCGCGGCGGATCGCGTCCTCCGCCCGGCTCAGGATGGCGTCGGCGTCGTTCCCTTCGCGCGGCTCGACGCTGCGCGCGCCCGTGGCGCGGGCCAGGAAGTTGCGGAACCCCGCCTCCTCCGTGGTCTCGGCCCGCGCGGTGCGGATCGCCTCGCGCGCCAGGGGCGGAAAGTCCTCGCGCAGGGCCTCCGCGTCGGGGACGCCCGCGTTGGCGCTGTTGTTCAGGACGACCGGAATGGACCCGCCCAGCGTCTGCAGCGATTCGGCGTACGGCACGCCGCCCGCCTGCACGGCCACGCGGATCTGGTTGATCGCGGCCTCCCGGGCCAGGGCCTCGGCTTCCGCCTCCACGTCGTTGGACAGCGTCTCGATCTCGGCCACGCGGGCCTCCGCGTCGGACAGGCGGGTCTCGACGGTGTCGCGAAGGGACGCGAACTCGTCGGACAGGGGGGCGATCCCCTCCACCTGCGCGGCCAGGTCGTCGACGCGGGCCACGGCCTCGTCCACCCGGCCACCCAGGTCGTCCAGCCGGGCGGTCATCTCGTCCAACCGGCCGGCCAGGCCGTCCGATCCCGCGCCCAGCTCGTCCAGCCGTCCGGTCACGGCATCCGCCCGCTCGCGCAGCTCGGCGATGGCGCCCTCGTTTCCGGCGATGCGCTCCAACTGGCTGGCGTTTCCTTCGACCGTCTGGGCCAGGCCGCTGAAGTCGCGCCCCTCCAGCGCGGCGATGCGCTCGTCCAGCGCGGTCTGGGCCTGGTTCAGCGGGGCCAGGTCGATCCCCTCGACCACGGACCCGTTGGCCGCGACCTGCGCTTCCAGCGCTTCCACCTCCGAGCGCAGGGCCGTGACCTGCTCGGCCTCCGCGAAGGCGGTGTCGTCGGTCAACAGGAAGGTCGGTATGGCATAGCCGATCGCCCCGGCGACCAGGCCGCCCAGCACGAGGGGCAGGAAGCCGGGTCCGGACCGCTCGGGCGCCCGCGGGGGCGGTGCGGCGGCGGGCACGGGGGACGAAGCCCCGCCGCCCGTCGGGGGCGCCCCGCCGCCCGATCCACCCGAAGGGCCCGTCGATCCGGACGCGTCCGAACCGGCGGCGCCCCTTCCGGGACCGCCCGACCCGGGGGCGTCCGCAGCCGTCCCGGCATCGGCGCCCTTTCCCGACGCCGCGGCAGCGGCGACCGACGTCTTCGCCACGGGCGGCACGGCCGTCACGGGCTTGGCGGGCGCGGCGCCCCCCGCGGTCGCGGGCGTGCCGGCGGCGGGGCCGGTCCCCGTCGCGCCACCGGCCGCATTCGCCGCACCGGCGGCCTTGACGGTCGCGCCGGCAGCCTTGTCGGTCGCGTCCTTCCCCGGCGCATCCGTCTTGGCCGCATCGCTCTTCGCGCCGCCCGCCTCCGGGCCATCCTTCGCCGTCCCGTCCGCCTTCGGGGCGTCCGTCTTCGCCGCATCCGCCTTCGCATCGTCCCGCTTGGCATCGTCCTTCGCGGTCCCGTCCGGCGTCGCGCCGTCCCGCCCGGCACCCTCGGGCGGCTTCGACGCGCCCGCTCCGGCCGCCGCGGGCTTCGACGCATCCTTCGCATCGTCCGGCCCGGACGCATTGGCGCCGCCCGTTTCCGACACGACGACGGCATCCTCGATCTTGTCGCCCGGCAGGGTCGTGGACTTCGGGTCGGGCGTGGATGCGGGCGCGTCGCCATCGGCCTTGGGCGTCGCCTGCGGCTTGGACGGACCGCCCCGGTTGCCGCCCCTGTTCGAAGTCGTCTTACGCGCCACCGCACTCTCCCCGTCCGCGCCGAACCGGCGTCTTCCCCGACCTAACTAGACCGACACCGCCGCCCCCTCAACCTAAACGCACGCGATGCCGCCCGATTCGTCCAACACGGACAGGATCGCGTCGCGCATCGCCGCCGCGTCGGGCGTCGCCGCGACGGCTGCCGCCGGAACGGGCAGCGCCGCCGCCGCGGCCGGGCTGATGGCCACCGCGCGCAGATGTGGCAGCGCCCCCTCCGGCACCGCCTCCGCCAACAGGCGCGCACTGCGCGGCGAGAAGACGGGCGCCACCACGTGTCCCGCGCGCAGCAGCGCCGCGGCCTCCGCCGTCAGCGGCAGGGGGCACGCCTCGTAGAGCACCGCCTCCGCCGCGCTCAGCCCGCGCGCCCGCAGGCCGGCCGCCACGCCGCCCCGGGCCTGCGCGCCGCGCACGTGGACCAGCGGCGGGGCGTCCGAGGGCACCAAGCGGACCAGGCCCGCCGCGTCCGCGGCCCACCCCCGCAGGTCGAACCCGGCCTCGCGCGCCAGCGCCGCCGTGCGGGGCCCCACGCACCAGCAGGGCAGGCCGACCGGCCCGCCCCCGGCGGTCCAGGCCCGCACCCCGTTCTGCGACGTGAACAGCACGGCGCGCGCGTCCCCCGGCGGGGTGGCGGTGAACGCGACCTTCAACAAGGGCGACAGCACGCAGGGCACGCCCAGATACGCCGCGAAGTGGCGCGCGTCGGCCAGGGGCCGCGTCAGCAGGACGGGTGGCGTGGACATGGGCGCGACCGGGGCATAGATCGCGGCGATGGTGCAAGAGCCCACGATCCTGGGGATCGAGACGTCGTGCGACGACACCGCCGCCGCCCTGGTGCGGGGGCGGGCGATCCTGTCCGACGTCGTGCTGCGGCAGGACGACCTCCATGCGGCGTTCGGCGGCGTCGTCCCCGAGATCGCGGCCCGCGCCCATGCCGAGAAGATCGACCTCGCCGTCCTGCGCGCCCTGTCGGACGCGGACCTGACCCTCGACGCGGTGGACGCCGTCGCCGTCACGGCGGGACCCGGCCTGATCGGGGGCGTCCTGTCGGGCGTGATGTGCGCCAAGGGCATCGCCGCCGCGCGCGGCCTGCCGCTCGTGGGCGTCAACCACCTGGCGGGACACGCCCTGACCCCGCGCCTGACCGACGCTGTGGCGTTCCCCTACCTCCTGCTGCTGGTATCGGGCGGACATTGCCAGTTCCTGCGCGTGGACGGCCCCACCGCCTTCGTTCGGCTGGGCGGCACGATCGACGACGCCCCGGGCGAGGCGTTCGACAAGGTCGCCCGCCTCCTCGGCCTGCCGCAGCCCGGCGGCCCCGCGGTGGAGGCCTGCGCCCGAAACGGCGCCCCCGGGATCCCCCTGCCCCGCCCCCTGCTGGACCGGCCCGGCTGCGACATGTCGTTCTCGGGGCTCAAGACCGCCGTGCTGCGCGCGCGCGACGCCGCGAGCGCCCGCGACGGGGGCCTGCGCATGTCCGTGCGGGCCGACCTGTGCAGCAGCTTCCAGGCGGCGGTGGCGGACATCCTGGCCGCCAAGACCCGCGCCGCCCTCCATGCCGCGCCGGGCGTCGGGGCGATCTGCGTGGCGGGCGGGGTCGCGGCGAACGGCGCCGTCCGCGACGCCCTGCGCGGGGCCACCGCCCTGCCCCTGATCGCCCCGCCCCTGGCGCTGTGCACCGACAATGCCGCGATGATCGCCTATGCCGGCGGCGTGCGCCTGGCGCTCGGGCTGCGCGACGGCATGGACCTGGCCGCCCGCCCCCGCTGGCCCCTGGACGGGGATGCCGCGCCCATGCTGGGATCGGGCAAGCGGGGGGCCAAGGCATGATCGGCGTCGTCGGCGCGGGCGCGTTCGGGACCGCGCTGGCCTGCGCCTGGGCGCAGGCCGGACGCGACGTCGTGCTGTGGGGCCGCGACGCCTCCGCAATGGACCGCGCCCAGGCCGATCGCGCGACGCCCCGCCTGGCGGACGTGGCCCTGCCCCCCCGCATCCGCTGCACCGGCGACGCGCGGGCCCTGCGGGGGGCCGAGGTGACCGTCCTCGCCCTGCCCATGCAGACCCTGGCCGGGGCCATCGAGGCGCTCGACCTGTCCCCCGCCGCCGCCGTCGCGGCCTGCAAGGGGATCGACCTGACCACCGGCCTGGGCCCCACCGCGATCCTCGCCCGCCGCTGGCCGGGGGCCGCCGTCGCGATCCTGTCGGGCCCGTCCTTCGCCGCCGACATCGCGCGCGGCCTGCCCACGGCCCTGTCGCTGGGCTGCGCGGACGACGCCGCGGCCAGGCGGATCCAGGACGTCCTGTCGACCCCCGCCCTTCGCCTCTATCGCGCCGCGGACGTCGCGGGGGTGGAACTGGGCGGCGCGCTCAAGAACGTCGTGGCCATCGCCTGCGGGGCCGCGATGGGGGCGGGCCTGGGCGAATCGGCCCGCGCCGCGCTGATGACCCGCGGCATGGCCGAGATGACGCGCCTGGCCACGGCCCTGGGCGCGCAGGCGGACACGCTGTCGGGCCTGTCGGGCCTGGGCGACCTGGCCCTGACCTGCGCCAGCCCGGGATCGCGCAACTTCGCCCTGGGCCACGCCATCGGCGCCGGCGCCCCGCGGCCGGACGCCACCACCGAAGGCGTGGCCACCGCGACCGCCGCCCTGGCGCTAGCCCGCCGTCACGGGATCGACCTGCCCATCACGCGGGCCGTGGCGGACCTTGCCGCCGGGCGCGCGGACGTGACAGACGCGATGGACGCCCTGCTCTCCCGCCCGCCCACCACGGAGTGACGACCCCCATGATGACCGTCCTGATCTGCCACGACAAACCCGGCCACCTCCAGGTCCGCATGGACAACCGCGAAGCGCATCTGGATCACCTGAACGCCGATCCCCTCGTGCGCCAGGCCGGCCCCTTGGTGAACGCGGCGGGCGAGATGGCCGGCAGCCTGATCGTGTTCGACACCCCCGACCGCGCCCATGTCGAGGCCTGGGCCGCCGCCGATCCCTACGCGAAGGCGGGCCTGTTCGACAGCGTGCGGATCGAGTCCTGGAACCGGGTCGTCGACAGGTGAGGCACTGGCTCTTCAAGTCCGAACCCTCCGTCTGGTCCTGGGACGATCAGGTCGCGAAGGGCGACGCGGGCGAGGAATGGGACGGCGTGCGCAACTATCAGGCGCGCAACGTCATGCGCGAGATGGCGCTGGGCGACCGCGGCTTCTTCTACCATTCGCAGGACCAGCGGGCCGTCGTCGGCATCGTGGAGGTCTGCGCCGAAGCGCACCCCGACAGCACCGCGGACGACGACCGCTGGGACTGCGTGGACATCCGCGCCCTCCGCCCCGTCGCCACGCCCGTCACGCTGGCCCGGATCAAGGCCACCGACGGGCTGGGGGACATGGCCCTCATCCGTCAGAGCCGCCTGTCGGTTCAGCCCGTGACGCCCGACGAATGGCGCATCGTCTGCGCCCTGGCCGGGGTCGACCCGTGACCGCGGGCGACGACCGCGTCATCGTCGCGCTCGACGTCCCCCACGCCCTGGCGGGGCTGGAGATGGCCGCCCGGCTGGGCGACGCGGCGACCTTCTACAAGGTCGGGCTGGGCATGTTGACCGGCGGCGGCCTGGCGCTGGCGAACGAGCTGAAGGACGAGCACGGCAAGCGCACCTTCCTCGACATGAAGCTGTTCGACATCGGCGCCACGGTGGAGGCCGCGGTCCGCGGGCTGGCCGCCTTCGGCCACGACCTCCTGACCGTCCACGGCGACCCCTACGTGGTGGGGGCCGCGGCCCAGGCGAAGGGCGACACGCGCATCCTGGCCGTCACGATCCTGACCTCGCTCGACCGCGCCGATCTGGACGCGGCCCTCATGCGGCCGGGCGAGGTGGCCGATCTGGTGGTGGACCGCGCCGGGCGCGCCTTCGACGCGGGCGCCGACGGCGTGATCGCCTCCCCCTGGGAGGCCGCCGCGATCCGCGCCCTGCCCGAAGCGGCGGGTAAGCTCGTCGTCACCCCCGGGGTGCGTCCCGCGGGCGCTGATGCGGGCGACCAGAAGCGCATCGCCACGCCCCGCGCGGCGCTGGAGGCGGGCGCCGACCACGTCGTCATCGGACGCCCGATCCACGCCGCCTCCGACCCGGTCGCGGCGTTGCGCGCCGTGCTGGCGGACCTGCCCTAGGGGATCGGTCGGGGAACGCCCCCGGTCGGGCGACCGCCGCCGCGAATCGCAAACCTGTCCGACGCGGAGCAGACGCAGCGCAGACGCGACGCAGACGGGCGTCGTTGCGGCCCAGTCGGCGCGGCGCGACGTGCCGCCGGTGCCCGGCGGACCGCTCGGACCCCTCGTTCCATTGATCATCGTCCCGGTTGCGTCGCGGCCCGCTCCGGCCCAAACTGATCGCGACGGAAGGGTCCCACGGCACACGGACCGGAGAACCCTTCGCCGCAGCGCGGCATGACCGATGGGTGCGATCGGCGGCGGCGCGGGGGGTGCAGGTCAGTTCCCCAGGTCTTCCTCCGTGTCCAGCATCACGCCGGTCGGCGCCTCCTCGATCTCCGCCTCGCCGGGATCGAGCGCGAAGCCGAACAGCGACACGGCCAGGATCGCGATCACGCCCACCCCGACCCAGATGCCCCACGCGCCGCGGCGGGACCGTTCGGGCGGGGTGCGGCCGACCTTTTCCTCGGTCACGTGGCACCGCCCGACAGCAGCAGGAACGCCAGCAGGATGACCACGACGGCCACGACCGCCCCGATCAGCAGCGTGCGCGACTTGCCGTCCTTCGGCGTCTCGACGCCCGCGGGGGCGGTGCCGCTGGCGCCCGCCGCCGCATGGGGCGTGGGGTTCATGGTCGCGTCGGACGCGCGCTCCTGCGCGGTCTCCGGGCGGTACGTGTCGTCGGTGTCGTTCGGCCCGGCGGGATGGGTCCGGTCCTCCGGCGCGTCGGCCTCCACGGGCGTGGTGGTTCCGGGCTGGGTGGTGCGGGTCGGATCGGCAGGCATGGCGGACCTCCTGGAAGGGGGCGGGAAGCGGGATCGGGGCGGCCCCACCCCGGGCGCCGCCCCTTGGCCCTGGGCCAGCCACCGGGACGATCTGATCCCGGCGACCCGACGCCACGGGACACCCCCTGACGGGGGGTCCCGAATGGGCTATGGACGGTGAACGCGCCGCGCGGCGCGCCCGTTCCAACCCGCCCGCACCAGCCCGAAGGACCGGTCCGATGCCCGCCCTCTGCCGCGCCTGCCTGAACGCCTTCGGCGGCGGGACCCGCTGCCCGACCTGCGCCTCGCCCCGCGTCACGACCCACCCGGAGCTGTGGGACCTGTCCATCGCCCACATGGACTGCGACGCCTTCTATGCCAGCGTCGAGAAGCGCGACCGCCCCGACCTGGCCGACAAGCCGGTGATCATCGGCGGCGGACGACGCGGCGTCGTGTCCACCTGCTGCTACGTGGCGCGCATCCGGGGCGTGCGCTCCGCGATGCCCATGTTCCAGGCCCTGCGCCTGTGCCCCGACGCCGTCGTCATCAAGGGCCGCATGTCGCTTTATGTCGAGGTCAGCCAAGCCATCCGCGCGATGATGGAGGACCTGACCCCCGCCATCGAGCCCCTGTCGCTGGATGAGGCGTTCCTCGACCTGACCGGCACCGCCAAGCTGCACGGCGCCCCGCCCGCCGTGATGCTGGCCGGGCTGACGAAGCGGATGCGCGACGAGCTCGGCATCACCGGCTCCATCGGCCTGTCGCACAACAAGTTCCTCGCGAAGATCGCATCCGACCTCGACAAGCCCAACGGCTTCTCCGTGATCGGGCGGGCGGAAACGGACGCGTTCCTCGACCCCAAGCCCGTATCCCTGATCTGGGGGGTGGGTGCGGCGGGCCGCGCGTCGCTGGAACGCGCGGGCATCCGCACGATCCACGACCTGAAGCGCTGGTCCCGCCGCGACCTGGCCGACCGGTTCGGATCGACCGGCGACCGGCTGTGGCATCTGGCGCGGGGCCTGGACGCCCGCCCGGTCAAGCGCGACCGCATCCCGAAATCCATCAGCAAGGAGACGACGTTCGGCGACGACACCCACGACGCCGACATCCTGGACGGCCATGTCTGGCGCCTGGCGGAGCAGGTCAGCGCGCGCGCCAAGGCCAAGGGCCTCGCGGGCCGGACCGTGACGCTGAAGCTGAAGCGGGCGGACTTCCAGCTTCTCACGCGCCGCACGGGGCTGCCGGAACCCACGCAGATGGCCGACCGCATCTATCGCACAGCCCGCGCGCTGCTGGGCGCGCAGGGGCCCCTGGCGGACATGCGCCTGATCGGGGTGGGCCTGTCCGACCTGACCCCCGCCGACCGCGCCGACCGCGTGGACGACCTGCTCGACCCCGGCGCCGCCCGCCGCGCCCGCGCCGAACGCGCCACCGACGCCATCCGCGGCCGCTACGGCGACGATGCGATCATCAAGGGACGCGCGCTGCGATAGATGGCCGGCGCGCGCGGACTACCAGAGCAGCTTGGTAAGTTCTTGGAAAACCTTTCGCGTCCAGCCGACCTTCAACGATAGACGCTTGTTACGTTCGAGCCAGCGAAAGATCGCGGTCGCGGCGTCATCCGTGATGATTCCGCGGTCAGCCAAGCAATTCAGAAGCGCCTCTATGTGCCTGATCGCCTTGTTAGTCAGGTCTTTGATATCCTTCAGGACGTTGCGGTCCACTTCCCACTGATCGCCCGGTCTACACATGCGCTTGGGGCGGGTCGCGCCTTCTCTCGCCGTGCGCTTGATCATCAGCCAAAGGGTGCCGATCAGGTCCTTGAGGTGGTGGGCGCAAGGCCCAAGCGCACCCTCGTATGCCGCAAGCAAAGCTTCGAGCTCTCCTACGGCGTCGCGCACCATCCGTTCGGCTTGCGACGCCATCGCGGCGATCTCGTCTATGGCCTTCGGCACGACCGCCACGGTCACCGTTGCGGCCGCGCAAAGCGCGGTCCAGACCCATAGCGCCTGCTGCACCCCCGCGAGCGCCTCGAACAATGCGGCGGCAAGACCGACCAAGACCGGTAAGGCCGCGGCGCCGTTGACCATATCGTGCGACGTGGTTTGCGCCAGATGAGTCCAGACGGGCTTCCGGTAAGAGACGTTGCCCTGCCGCAACGCCAGCAGGCGGGTGCGGGCTTGGACAATGCATTGCGGCGACGTCCCACGCGCCACGGACTCGGGCGATAGCCGGCCCGCATTCGCACGGATCGGCGGGCCGTCCCAACGGGCGGTTCCCTGATCCAGCGCCGGCGCCAAGCTCGCTAGCGCGGTTTCCAAGTCGCGCATCTTTGCGTCCACGTGGCCCACCACCTGACGCCCCGCGATGCCGTCGACCGTCAGCCCTGTGGATCGCTGCAGCGCGGTGACGATCCCGTCCATCTCGCGCCCATAGGCGCCGTCGAACCCGCCGCCGGGGATGGTCGAGCGCGGCATGTGGTGGCCCATCGCGTTCAGCCCGACCTGCAGGCGGCGCACGGCCTCGCCCCGCGACCCGCGCTTCAAGGCCGGACGGCTCGCCGCCGCCGCCTGGAGCCCTTCGACGCCCGAGAAGTACCTGCTCGCCAATGCCATCCGCCCGGACCTTTCCTTTTGGAAACGCGCGGAAGCTACCGCGCGAGGACTGGGCCGGGCAAGGCGGGGTATCCTTACCTAATCCCCCGCCTCAGCGCGCACTGCGCTTCGTCGTCAGGTACAGGTTGGTCTCCGACCGGGTGACGCCGCGCAGGCGTTCGATGCGCCACAACAGGTCGTCGAACGCGGCCAGATCCTCCGTCCCGATCTCGCAGATCAGGCCCCAGCGCCCGGCCGTCGTGTGGATCGCCCGCACCTCCGGCATGCGGTCCAGGCTGGCCGTGACCTCTGGCATCAGCCGACCCTGCAACTCGATCATCACGATGCCGCGGACCGGCGCGGGCGCGGCCGCATCGCGCAGGACGACCGTGAACCCCTCGATCGTGCCGTCGCGTCGCAGCCTGTCCATCCGCGAAGCCACCGCCGCCCGGCCCAAGCCCAACGCCCCCGCCAGCTTCGCCACCGGCATCCGCCCGTCGTGGCGCAGCAGCGCGATCAGCCTACGGTCCGTATCGTCCATCTTGCGCCCCGTCCGCCGTCGATATGTCCGGTCTGGCACGCAGGATGACACATCTGCATGGTTCCCCGCCAGCGGTCCGAGGGCGATACGGGCGGACATGACCGATATCACACTTCTCGGCCTGCCCGTCGGCGAGGGCGCGGGCATCGCCGGCTGCGCGATGGGCCCCGCCGCCCTTCGCACCGCCGGCCTGCCCCGCGCCCTGCGCGACCTGGGCCACGCCGTGACCGACCGGGGCGACCTGGCACCCGTGTCCATCGGCGCCCCCGCGCACCCGAACGCGGCCATCCACGACCTGGGCGCCTGTTTCGGCTGGCTGGACGCCGCACGCGCCATGCCCCGCATCGACGGCACGGCCGTCTTCCTGGGCGGCGATCACTTCATGGCTGCCTGCACCGTGCCCGCCATGGCCGCGCGGGCGGCGGACCGCGGCCGCCCCCTGCACGTGCTGTGGCTGGACGCGCATAGCGACTTCCACGACCTGGGCAGCACCGACAGCGGCAACCTGCACGGCACGCCCGCCGCCTATGCCACCGGACAGTCGGGGTTCGACGCCTTCCCACCCCTGGGTCACGCCGTCGCGCCGGAGGACGTGCTGATGCTGGGCCTGCGATCGGTCGATGCCCAGGAACGCACTCGTCTGGGCCAGGCGGGGGTACGCGTCCACGACATGCGCGCGGTGGACGAGGACGGCGTCGCGGCTCCCGTCCGCGCCTTCCTGGACCGCGCCGCGCGCGCCGGGGCGGACGTCCACGTCTCGCTCGACGTCGACTTCCTGGATCCCGCCATAGCCCCCGCCGTGGGCACCACCGTCCCGGGCGGCGCGACCTTCCGCGAAGCGCATCTGGTGATGGAGCTGTTGCACGAATCCGGCCTGGTCACGTCGCTCGACCTGGCCGAGTTGAACCCCATGCTGGACGAGCATGGCCGTACCGCGCGGGTGGCCGTCGACTTGGCCGCCTCGCTCTTCGGCAAGACCGTGCTCGACCGCCAGACCCGAAGGATCTGACATGACCGCCCCCACCTCCGTCACGCTCCCCGCCCCGGTCACGCCCCCCGAACCGTCCGAACTGGCCTACGTCCCGTTCGTGTCCGTCCACGACATGATGGCCCTGGTCCGGTCCCGCGGCATCGAACGGACCATCGCCGCCCTGGCCGACCGGATCGAGGATTGCTTCCGCCGCTGGCCCGATTTCCACCGCGTCGCCCGGGTCCCCAGCCATTCGCGCGACGGCGTGATCGAGCTGATGCCGACATCCGATGGGGACCATTACGGGTTCAAATACGTCAACGGCCACCCGGCCAACATGGCGCGCGGCTATCAGACCGTGACGGCCTTCGGCGTGCTGGCCCGCGTCGACACCGGCTATCCCGTGCTGCTGTCCGAGATGACGGTGCTGACGGCGCTGCGGACGGCGGCGACGTCCGTGGTGGCGGCGAAGCACCTCGCCCCGAAGGACGCCACCGTCATGGGCATGATCGGCGCGGGCGCGCAGTGCGAGTTCCAGGCCCTGGGCTTCCACCACGTCCTGGGCATCCGCGAGATCCGCCTCCACGACGTCGACCCCGCCGCCACCGCCAAGGCCGCGCGCAACCTCCAGGGCACGGGCCTGCGCGTCGTGGAATGCGCCACGCCGGAGGATGCCGTCGCCGGCGCGCAGATCGTGACGACCTGCACCGCCGACAAGCGCAACGCCACCGTCCTGTCGGACAACATGGTGGGCGCGGGCGTCCACCTGAACGCCATCGGCGGCGACTGCCCCGGCAAGACCGAGCTGGCCCGCGACATCCTCCTGCGCGCCGACATCTTCGTGGAGCACCCCGAGCAGACCCGGGTGGAGGGCGAGATCCAGCAGCTCGATCCCGACCATCCCGTCACCGAGCTCTGGCGCGTCGTCACCGGACAAGCCCCTGGGCGCACGGGGCGCGACCAGATCACGCTGTTCGACTCCGTGGGCTTCGCGGTGGAGGACTTCGCCGCCCTGACGTGGGTCCACGACGCCGTGCGGGACGGCGCCGCCCACGAACGCCTGGACCTCTTGGCCGACCCCGACGACCCCCGCGACCTGTTCGGCATGCTGATGCGGTCGGGCTAGGGCGATGCCCGTCCCCGGATCACTCGGCCGCGACGGCCCCCGTGCCGCGCCCCCCCGCGAGGTGCGCCGCGACCCGCGCTACGGCCTCCGTCAGCAGGTTGCGCATCGCGGCGAAGTCGGGATGCACCTCCAGCGTCGCCTCGTCCATGTAGAGCGCGCGATCCAGCTCGATCTGGATCACGTGCCGCCCCCGGTCGGGCGCGCCGTAGGTCTGCGCGATGTACGCCCCCGCGAAGGGCGCGTTGCGCGCGACCCGGAACCCCAGATCCGCCAGCGCCGCCTCCAGGGCGTCGACGATGCGCGCGTGGCACGACGCGCCGAACCGGTCGCCCAGCACCACCTCCGGCGGGCGACCCCGGGCCGACGTGCCCTCGATCGCCTCGTGCGGCATGGAATGGACGTCGAGCAGCACCGCCTGCCCGAACGCCGCGTGGGCGGCATCCATCAGCGCGGCCAGCTGCGCGTGGTACGGGCGCCAAACGGCGTCGATCCGGGCGCGCGCCTCCGCCCGGGTGATCTTGCCGCGATAGATCGCGCGCCCCTGCGCCACGACGCGCGGGATCACCCCCAGGCCGGACGAGATACGCGGGTTCATGCCCCCCCGCGGCACGTCGTGGACCAGGGCGGGGTCCAGCTCCTCCGGCGCGCGGTTCAGATCGAGGTACGCGCGCGGCACGGTCGCGGCCAGCAGCGGCACGCCCAGCTGCGGCACGTTCTCGAGCAACAGGTCGACGAAGGCGTCCTCCGACGAGCGGATGCCCTGACGGTCCAGCACCGTGGCGGCCAGGAACGGGTCCCCGTAATCGCGCCCCGAATGCGGCGAAGCGACCACCAGCGGCGCGGTCTGGCGCGCCGGCATCGTCAGCCGGAAGGGGGGTGGTGACATGGGCGCGCGCCTTCCCGATTGCGTGCGGATATAGGCCGATCCGGACCCTGCCGAAAGCCCCCTTGCACGCCCGTGCGATTGGATCTATCCGACGCGCCACCAATGCACGGACGGCATCGCGGGTTCCGCGGGTCCGCCCGCGCGGCGGGGCGATTAGCTCAGCGGTAGAGCACTTCGTTGACATCGAAGGGGTCACAAGTTCGAACCTTGTATCGCCCACCATCACCGCCCCCAGGGGCACGCAAGGTCCAGTCCCCCGCCGGGACGCGACGCAACCAGCAAGGCGCATCGCCGCGCCGCGAACAGAATGGGAGACGGCCATGAAGGTCCGCAACTCGCTCCGCTCGCTCAAGCAGCGCCACCGCGATTGCCGCGTCGTGCGCCGCAAGGGCCGGGTCTACGTCATCAACAAGACCCAGCGCCGGTTCAAGGCCCGCCAGGGCTGAAGACCCGCGCGCACGCGTGACGGGCCGCCCTCCGGGCGGCCTTTTGCGTTCGGGGTCGGGGAATGCTCCGCGCCGCTACGGCATCCGCGCCGCGACACCCGCGCGCGGCCCGACCCTCGCAGGGACCGCTATGGGATACGCCCGTTCGCGTGCGATCCACGTGATCCCGGACCGGCGCTCCCGATGTTCCGGAAGACCTTGGGGGCGATCCAGGGCGCCGCGCCCGCCGCCACCGGCGCGGCCGTCCTTTCCGCCAGCGATGCCGTCCAGCAGGCGGAGGAGGTGGCCGGCGACGAAGCCCGGACCACCTCCGACTGGTGCGCGGCACGCGGCGCGCGAGGGGGACGTGTGGCAGGAGGCCAAAGGCGAGCAACAGGACCCCTATGGGGGTGTTCGCGGTGTGGATCCTGCTCTTCGAGGATTCCGATCCGCTGGAAAGCCATGCCGCCTTCGCGGAGATCGTCACCCCTGCGCCGAAGCGCTCGCCCCGACGCAGTTCACCGTCGGCTACTCGGTTCTCACGGAGGCGGCGAACATCCCTGCCGATAGTCCGATGTACGACGGGGAGGTCCCAGCCGCGCCGGGCGACCCACGCTCCGACAGGCATCCGATGCCCTCGGCCCGCTCGTCCCGGACGCCCTTCGATCCATCCGTTTCGACCAGGCGTCCCCGGCCGAAGGCGCGCCAGGATGTCGGGCGCGGCTTCCGCCGTCCCTCCGTCGCGAAACGCGACCGAAGCGCTCTACACCTTTATCGCAGGAACGCCCCCCGACCGTACACGTCCCCCGCCACGACCACCCGACGAGGTGGCCCCCGCCCATCCTTACCCTTCGCTAACCTTCCCCTGCCATGACCTCCGCCATGCGCGCACTGATCCTCCTCGCCCTCGCGGGCCTCGCCGCCTGCAACCCGCAGCGCAACCCGCTCAGCCTGCAGGCGCCCGTCGTCTACGACCCCGACGGGGTGCTGCCCTATCTCGGGCGGACCTACACCTACATCTGCACGGACGGCCGCGTCGTCGGCGCCCGCTATGCAGGCGAGGAGCGCGTGCAGCTGACCATCGACGGCCGCGTGGCCGTGCTGCGGGGCCTCGACGGGCCGCGATACCCGTTCGACAGCCGCGACCACCGGCCCGATCGCGCGGCCTATGGGCGCGACGACCTGAACTGGTATCGCAGCGGGGCGGAGGCGATCCTGGAAAGCGGCGCCATCACCACCCCCTGCCGCGTCACGCCCGCGGCCCTGGTCCAAGGTGCCCCGTCGGCGAACGGTCCGGGTCTTGACGTTCCGCGCCGCGACGGCCTACCCGGGAAGCTGTGAAGACCTCGTCACCCAAGCACCTGGCCCAGTTGCTGGACGAACTGGCCCCCGCCCTGCGCCGCCTGCAGGGGGCGGGCGCCGCGCGGGCGCCGCGCGTGGTCCTGATGGCGCGGCTGTCGGACGACGGGCCGGCCACCATGCGCGACCTCGCCCGGGCGCTGCACGTCTCGCCCCAGGCGGTGACGGGCCTCGTGGACGTGCTCGAAGCCGACGGCCTGGTCACGCGCGAACGCCACCCGACCGATCGCCGCAAGACCCTGATCCGCCTGAACGACCATGCGGCCGAACAGCTGCGCGACGCCCGTGCCCAGCGGACCCAGACCCTCGCCGCCCTGTTCGACGACCTGTCCAAGTCCGACCGCGCCGCCTTCGCCAAGGTCTGCCGCGCCGTCCTGGACAAGCTGGGCTGACGGTCGCCGCACGGTCGTCCCCCCGCGCCCGACCGCCTCGCCCCGGGGCCCGCCCATTCAGGCGACGGCGAACACCGCGGCCCCGGTCGCGTCCCGCAGGGCGGCGGGCGGTGCGGCGAACACCGCGTCGGGCGCGCCCGCGGCGGCCCAGACCACCTCGTGCTCCAGCAGCGACGCGTCCATCCACGCCCCGATGGGGGCCAGATGCCCGACCGGCGACACGCCCCCGATGGCGAAGCCCGTCTCCGCCCGCACCCGCTTGGGATCCGCGCGCGACAGCCCTTCGCCCACCGCCGCCGCCGCGCGGTCCAGGTCGACGTCGTGCGCGCCGGACACGAGCAGCAGGACCAGCCGCCCGCTGCTCCGCCCCTCGAACACCATCGACTTGACGATCTGCGCGACCGCGCAGCCACAGGTGGCCGCCGCCTCCGCCGCCGTGCGGGTCGATGCGGGCATCCGCACGACCCGCGTCGGCAGCCCCAGCTCGGCCAGCGCCCGCTCGACGCGTGTCACGCTTCCCGACATGGCCCCACCACGCGTCGCCCCGAAACGATCCTAGACGGCGGCGCGCCCCTCCGCCAGCAGCGCCGCCACGTCCAGCGGATCCGTCACCATGGCGAGGGATCCGTCGGGGTGCCGGGGCCAGTCCGCCTCCGCGCGATCCCGGTACAGCTCCAACCCGTTGCCGTCGGGATCGTCCAGGTACACCGCCTCCGACACGCCGTGGTCGGACGCGCCCGTCAGCGGATGGCCCGCATCGGCCAGCCGCGCCACCGCCCGGCCCAGCGCGGCCCGGTCCGGATACAGCAGCGCAAGGTGGAACAGCCCCGTATGTCCCGGCGGCGGGGGCGTGCCACCGCGCGATCCCCACACGTTCAGGCCCAGATGGTGGTGATAGCCGTCGAAGGACAGGAACGCCGCCTGCCGCCCGATCCGCGCCGTGACCCGCATCCCGATCGGCCCGGTATAGAACGCGACCGCCCGGTCCAGGTCGGCCACCCGAAGGTGGCCGTGCCCCAGCCGGGCGCCGGGCACGCCCCCGGTCACGCCTCCTGTCACGCGGACGGGTCCGCCGTGGTGCGCAAGTACGGGAAATGCGTCTGGTACGTCCCGAACTTGGCCGTCGCGTCGTCGTCGCTGACCGTGGCGGGGATCACCACGTCGCGCCCGCGCTCCCAGTTGGCGGGCATGGCGACGCCGTGCTTGGCCGCGGCCTGCAACGCATCAACCGCGCGCAGGACCTCGGCGAAGTTGCGGCCCACGTTCATCGGATAGGTCATGGACAGCTTCAGCTGCTTGTCCGGCCCGATGACGTAGACCGACCGGACGGTCGCCGTGTCGTTGGGCGTGCGTCCGTCGGGCAGGTACGCATCCGCGGGCAGCATGTCATAGGCCTTGGAGATCTCCAGCGACGTGTCCGCGATGATCGGGAAGGTCGGTTCGGCGCCCCCGAACGTCTCGATGTCGCCCTTCCAGCGGCGGTGGCTTTCGGCGTCGTCGATCGAGATGCCGATGACCTTCACCCCGCGCTGCTCCCATTCCTGGCGCAGTTGCGCCACGGCCCCAAACTCGGTCGTGCAGACGGGGGTGAAGTCCTTCGGGTGGCTGAACAGGATGGCCCAGCTGTCCCCGATCCAGTCGTGGAAGCGGATGGGCCCGTCGCTCGTCTCGGCTTCGAAGTCGGGCACGGTCTGGTTGATGCGAAGCGACATGGTGGTTTCTCCCCGGGTGGCGTCGTCTGTCGACGACCGATCTAGGCGGACCGTTCGGAATGCGGAAGGTCGCCGGCGGAAAGCGGGACGCCGTTTCGTCCTGCACGATCCGACCGGTCCGGGCGTCCCGCGAAACGCCGGGCGCACGGAACGCCCACGGACGGCAACCCCGGCGCGACGCGCGGTGCCGATGCGCCCGCGCGTATGCACGGGGGCGCAGGACCGATCGCGCAGCGCCGGGCCGGTCCGGGGGACCGTTCCGAGGTCCGAAGCGCGGGTCGCACGGGCGGCCCGCTGGACCACCCCCCGCACGGAACGCCGCCGCGACGCAACCCCGGCGCAACGTACGGTGCCAATATGCCGAAACGTATGCACGGGGGGTGCACGGGGGGTGTACGGGGGGTGTACGCCGATTTCGGCCCGTTTTATTTCGCTAGAATTGCGCGGGAACCGTGAAACGCATGACCTTCTCGGTGACGGGGTGGGCGAACTTCAACCCTTCCGCATGCAGCATCAGCCGTTCCATATGCGGCATGCCCGGCGTGGCGTAGAACGGATCCCCCAGGATCGGATGCCCGATCGCCTGCATGTGGACGCGCAGCTGGTGGCTCCGCCCCGTGCGCGGCATCAACCGCATCCGGGTCTCGGAATCCTTTGATTCCAGTACCTTCCAGTCCGTGACGGCCGGCTTCCCGCGCTCGTGGTCCACGTGCTGCAAGGGCCGGTTCTCCCAATCCACGATCAGCGGTAGGTCCACGGTTCCCTTGGCCTCCGCGACCCGGCCATGGACCCGCGCGACGTAGCGCTTCGCCACCTTGCGCGTCTCGAACAGCCGGCCCATCCCCCGCTGCCCCGCCTTCGTCAGCGCGAACACCATCACCCCCGACGTGTCCCGGTCCAGCCGGTGGCACAGCAGCACCTCCGGCTCGGATTCCTGCAATCGTGTCAACAAGCTATCGGCCAGATGCGCCCCCCGGCCCGGCACCGACAGAAGCCCCGCGGGCTTGTCCACGACCAGCAGATCGGCGTCTCGGTGGACGACCGGGATGGGACCCGTGGGCGGGTCGTACCCTTCGGAATGGCGCGGCGGCATCAGGGCGTCACGACCAGGCCGTCCCGCGCGACCAGCACCTGGCCCGCGAAGTGCGGCCGCACGGCGTCCAGCCAGTCCGCCACCCCGATGGCGGGATCGTCGGCGGGCACCAGATGATGCAGCACCAACCGCCGCACCCCCGCCCGCGCGGCCAGCCGGGCCGCGTCCGCGGCTTCGGTGTGAGACCGCACGATATGCTGCTTCAGCCTTGTCCCGTTGGCCGTCCGCGCCACCAGCCGGTCCACGCCCGCCTCCAGCATGGCCTCGTGGACCAGCACGTCGGCCCCACGCGCGAGATCGATCAACGGGGGATGATACGCCGTGTCCGCACTGAAGCAGACCGACCACGACGCCCCGTCGAACCGCCACCCGAAGCAGTCCGTCACCGGAGGGTGATCGACGCGGAGGGTCCGTGCCGCGATGCCGCCGAGGTTTACCGATCCTTCATCGTACTCGCGGATATCGACCAGCGCGGCCAGATCCGGCCGCCCTTCGTCGTCGATCCGCAACGCCACGTCGAACGCCAGCGACGAGAGGAAACCATCCCACAGCGCGGCCGTGCCCCGCGGTCCCCACACCGTGACCGGCGTGGCCAGCCCGGACGTCCAGGCGGTATGGATCAACGGCCCCAATTCCAGGCAGTGATCGGAATGGAGGTGCGTCAGGACGATCAGGTCCAGATCCCGCAGGTCCATACCCGTATCGACCAACCCCCGTGTCACGCCCAGGCCGCAATCGACCACGATCCGCCGCCCGTCCAGGCACAGCAGGGACGCGGTGGGGTTGGGCCCGCCCGGACGGATCGCGGGGCCGCCCTTCGATCCCAGGATCACCAATCTGTCGCCTGCCGTCATCGCCGGTCCCGTCCTCGCGGGACGTCCCTATCGGACGGCCGCCGTCGCGTCCAACGGAACCGCCCCCGCCATCCCCCGTTGAGTCCCGGCACCACCCCCACACCCGGAGTCCCCCGAATGCGCCGCGCCCTTCCCGCCCTTCTCGCCCTTCCCCTCCTGATCGCCAGCCCCGCCACAGCCGAAAAGGTGGGCGAGGTCGGCGTCGACTGGGTCGGCAACGACATCGTGATCGAGGCCATCGCCGATCCCAAGGTCGAGGGCGTGACCTGCCACGTCGCCTATTTCGACCGCTCCGTCCTCGACCGCCTGAGCCAGGGCAACTGGTTCGAGGATCCGTCCAACGCGTCGATCGCGTGCCGCCAGACGGGCCCAATCCGCGTGGGCGACATCGACACGTCCGAGGACGGGGAGGAGGTGTTCCGCGAACGCCGGTCCATCGTGCTGAAATCGTTGCGGATCAAGCGCATCTACGACGAGGCGAACCAGACCCTGATCTATCTCGCCCACGCCCGGGAATTGACGGAAGGGTCCGCCAAGATGTCCGTCTCGACGGTCCCCCTCTATGGTGCGCAACTGGCGAACTAGGCCGCGACGGCATCGTCCACCGGACCCAGCGCGTGCTGCCGGATCAGGTGGCGGTAGAGACCTATCCCAAGCCGGGATTGATGCCCCGACTGCGCCTCGCCGTCGATCTCGCCCCACCCCCGGTGGTCGCGATCCATGCGCGCGATGCGGAAGCCCGCGCCGATCTCGTCGCATGCGGCGAACGCGTCCAGCCGGGCGACGGCGTCCTCGTCCGCATCAGACATCAGGAGCATCGCGGCGGCCACGTCCCCCCGCCCGATGCGGCCCCGCAATTGGTGCAACTGGGCCAAGCCGAAGCGATCGGCGTCCAGCACGATCATCGCGTTCGCGCGCGGCACGTCGATGCCCGACTCCACGATGGTCGTGGACACCAGCACCTCCACCTCGCCGCGGGCGAAGCGCAGCATCCGCTCCTCCAACTCGTCCTCTGGCAACTGGCCATGCACCACGGTCAGCGCTTCCGCGTCGAGCCCGTCCCGCAGGGCCGCCTCCACGTCCGCCAGCCCCTCGATCCGAGGGCACACGACGAAGACCTGTCCCCCACGGTCCCGCTCGACCGCCACGGCCTCGCGCAGGGCGTCCAGGCAGGTGGTGCGCACCGTCGTCTCGGTGGCCTTGCGCGCACGGGGCGGCGTCGCCAGGACCGACACGGCCACCAGCCCGATCTCGGCGGCCGCCAGCGACCGTGGGATCGGCGTGGCGGTCATCGACAGCACGTGGCAACCGGGGCACAGAGCGCGCAGCGCCTGCTTGTCGTCCCGGCCCAGGCGCTGCTCCTCGTCGATCACGACCAGACCCAGGCCATCGAACAACACGTCGTCCGACAGCACGGCGGTGGTGCCCACGATCACCTGCGCCGTGCCGTCCGCGATGGCGGCGAGGGCGGCGTCCCGGTCGTCCGTCAAGCGCGACAGTTCCACGACCGCTATCCCCGCGGCCCCCAACCGCCGGGACAGCGTGTCGAAATGCTGACGCGCCAGGACGGTGGTGGGGGCGGCCAGCAGCGCCTGGCGTCCGGACAGGGCGGTGGCGGCGAGGGCGCGCAGGGCCACCTCCGTCTTGCCGAAGCCCACGTCCCCGATCAGCAGGCGATCCATGGGCACGTCTTGCGCCATGTCGTCCAGCACGGCCTCGATCGCGCGGACCTGATCCTCCGTCGGCTCGAACCGGAAGCCGTCGACCACGGCCTGCAGGCCATCGGGGTCGCGGGGAACCGGATGCGCCTCATGGGACCGCCGCGCCCGATCCTCGGCCATCAGCGCGTCCACCGCCTCGCGCAGCTCGGCGATCATCGCATCGCGATGCCGGATCCAGTCGCCTGCCTTCAGCCGGTCAAGCGTCACCTCCGCCGCGGGGGCGCCATAGGCCCAGAAATCCCGCCCTTCCCGCGCAGGCACCTTCAGCCGTCCGTCGTCGCGATAGGTCAGCGCCGTCAGCTCGTGCACGGCACCGTCCACCTCCAACCGTTCGATGCCGTCGTAACGGGCGAGGCCATGCTCGAAGTGCACGACGGCGTCGCCGGGCTTCAATGCATCGCGACCGAACAGGAGGTCGTGGTCGCGGGGGTCGATGGGTGCGGGGGTCATCGCGGGGCGCTCCAGGGCCGGGGGGACCCAGGCGAACGCGGTTCGGGGTCGATTCGGTTGCATGGTAGCCGGGAGCGAGATCGCCGCAGGCGCCCGCGTGCCGAACCGGCCGCGCCCCTAGCCCGCCAGCAGGCGGTCCCGCAGGCGGCGACCCAGGGACGGAATGGGTGCGGAACCGTCACCGACCACCAGGCAGATGCAGTCGGGTCCGTCCTCCGCCACGGCGCGGTGGTCCGGGTCGCGCAGGGCGACCACGTCGCCGCGACCATAGCGATCCGCCCCGATGCGGAACCCGCCCTGCAGCACCAGCGCCGTGCGGTCCTCGTCCACGGCGGGCACGACCACGCCCCCGGGGATCGCCATCAGGCAACCCCCCCCGTCGACGTCATGGTCCAGGGCCACCTCCCGGCGTCCCAGACCGCAGGAGGTCCAAAGCAGATCGGCCGCATCCCCGCCCAGACGCTCGCGCAGCGGCCGGGGTAGGACGGCGTCGGGCATGGGCACCTTGCGTCCGGGATCCACCGTTTCCTCCGGGGGAAGGCCGCCGATGCGCCGCAACACCCCCTCGAAGCTGTCGTGGCGCAGGGGGGCGATCTGCTCGCGCGCCAGAAGCGCCCCGCCCATCGCCTCGAACACGCCCAAGCGCACGCGCGCGTCGTCGTCCAACGACACCGCGCAGGCGGCCAGCAGGTCATAGACGGCCGGCAATCCGCCGGCGGCATAGCCCAGCAGGATCTCGTCGCCGATCGGATGGGTCACGGACATCGCACGCTTACCCCGCGTTCTCGTCTCCGCGTCGTGACGTAGCGTGGGCGATCTCGGATTCCATGGCATACCGGAGACGATCGATGGCCAGCCGGATCCGCGACTTGATCGTCCCGAGCGGCAGACCGGTCGTGGCGGCGATCTCGGAATGGGTCAGCTCGCCATAGAACGCGTGCTCGATCAGCTCCCGCTGGGCGGGGGGCAGCTGCGCGACGGCGTCGGCCAGACGGCGACTGTCCTCCTGCATGGCCATGACGTCGGCCTGCGCCGGATCGGGTTCCGGCCCCCAGGGCAGATCCTCCGGCTCGGGGCGCCGGATCCGGCGGATCAGGTCGATCTTGCGGTTGCGCGCGATGGTGAACAGCCACGTCGCCACGTGCGCCCGCCCCGGGTCGTACAGATGCGCCTTGCGCCACATCGCGACCATGACGTCCTGCATGCAATCCTCGGCCGCCCCCTCCGTCAAGCCGGTGCGGAGCAGGAACATCTTCACCCTCGGCCCGAACTGGACGAACAGCGATTCGAACGCGTCCCGGTCTCGATGCGCCCCAACGGCCACCAGAAGGCGGCTCCAATGGCCATCGTCGTGATGATCGGACATCACGCACCCCTTCGCTGCAACCCAATGACCGCGCCTGCGATACCCCACGAGGTCACGGTCCACCCGCCGGCAGCATCGGGCATGCGCGGGAGTTTATCAACAGTTCTGGCGTCTTGACACAATTCGTGCGGTCCCCCGCCCAGACGTGCCCACGCGACCGTGACCAGCAGGCGCACCGCCCCCCCGTTGGAAACCCGGGTGTCCCGGCCTTATCTGCCCTAACGAAGACGCGATCCCATTCGAAACCACGGAGACGCCGTTGCGACGCCTTCTGACCGCGGCCCTGCTGGCCGCCGCCCTGCCTGCCGCCGGGCAGACGGACGCCCCTGCGGATCCTGCCGCGTTCGGGGACGACACCGTGTCCACCTTCACGTTGGACAACGGCCTGGACGCCATCGTGATCGAGGACAACCGCGCGCCCGTCGTCGTCCACATGGTCTGGTACGATGTCGGCGCCGCCGACGAGCCGCCCGGACGGTCGGGCATCGCGCACTTCCTGGAACATCTGATGTTCAAGGGGACCGAAACGCTGGAACCGGGCGAGTTCAGCGCCACGGTGGCGGCGCAGGGGGGCACGGACAACGCCTTCACCAGCCAGGACTACACCGGCTACTTCCAGCGCGTGGCCGCCGACCGGCTGGGGCTGATGATGGAGATGGAGGCCGACCGGATGGCGAACCTGCGCCTCGACGAGGGGGAGGTGCTGACCGAACGCGACGTCGTCCTGGAGGAGCGCGCGCAGCGCACCGACAGCAATCCGGGCGCCCTGTTCGGCGAGCAGCGCCAGGCCATGCAGTACCTCAACCACCCCTATGCCATTCCCATCATCGGATGGGAGGCCGAGATCCGGGAGCTGGGCCTGCAGGACGCGCTGGACTTCTACGCCGACCATTACGGCCCCAACAACGCGACCCTGATCGTCGCGGGCGACGTCGACCCCGCGGAGGTGGAGGCCCTAGCGCGCCGACACTACGGCCCCGTTCCCGCCAACCCGGCGATCGGCCCGCGAATGCGTCCGCAGGAGCCGCCGCAACTGGCGCCCCGGCGGCTGGAATACGCCGACCCGCGGGTGTCGAACCCCTATGTGATCCGGACCTATCTGGCGCCCGAGCGCGACCCCGGCGCGCAGGAGGACGCGGCCGCGCTGACGCTCCTGGCCGCCGTGATGGGCGGTTCCTCCCAGACGTCGCTGATGGGCCGCACGCTGGAGCAGGAGGAGGGCACCGCGCTCTACACCTCCGCGTTCTACAACGGCACGTCGCTCGACGACACGACCTTCGGCCTCCTGGTCGTGCCCACGCCCGACCGCACCCTGGCGGAGGCGGAAGCCGACATGGACCGTATGATCGAGACGCTGATCGCCGACGGGGTGGACTCCGTGCAGCTGGACCGCATCAAGGCGCAGGTCCGCGCGGCCGAGATCTACGGCCGCGATAGCCTCCAGGAGCGCGCGAGCACCTATGGCAACGCCGTCACCGCCGGGTTGGGCGTGGGCGACGTGGCCGCCTGGCCCGGCATCCTCGACGCGGTGACGGGCGACGACATCGTGGCCGCCGCCCGCGCCGTCCTGCGGCCGGAAACGTCGGTCACGGGGTATTTGACCCGGCCCGCCGACCCGCAGGAGACGACGCAATGATCCATCCCCTTCGCATCCTGGTGGCCGCGGCCGCCCTGGCCCTGCCCGTCAGCGCCCACGCCGCAGTCGAGATACAGGAGGTGACCTCCCCCGGCGGAATCGAGGCGTGGCTGGTCGAGGAATCGTCCATTCCCTTCGTCGCCCTGGAGATCCGGTTCGACGGCGGGGCCGTCCTGGATCCCGACGACGCCGTGGGCGCCACCAACCTGATGGTGGCCCTTCTGGAGGAGGGCGCTGCCGAGCGCGACGCCCAGGCCTTCGCGGAAGCCGTGGAAGGGCTGGCCGCGCGGTTCGGCTTCGACGCGTATCACGACGGGGTGAACGTCAGCGCCGCCTTCCTGACGGAGAACCGCGACGAAGGCGTGGCGCTGCTGCGCGACGCGCTGACCCGGCCCCGCTTCGATCCGGACGCCATCGAGCGCGTCCGCGAGCAGGTCCTGGCCGTGATCGAGCAGGACAACAACGACCCGTCGGCGATCGCGGGGCGCAAGGCGTCCGAGCTGGCCTATCCTGACCATCCCTATGGCCGGCCCGTGGACGGCACCACCGAGTCCGTCGCCGGGTTGACGCGGGACGACCTGGTCGACGCGCATGCGCGCACGCTTGTCAGGTCGCGCATGCATGTCGGCGCGACGGGCGACATCACCGCCGAGGAGTTGGGCCTAGTGCTGGACGAGCTGCTGGGCGGTCTGCCCGAGGGCGAGGCGGTGGACATCCCGATGGCCGACTATGCCCTGGACGGCGGCGTCACCGTCACCGAGTTCCCCACGCCGCAATCGGTCGTGATCTTCGGGCACGACAGCATCATGCAGGACGATCCCGACTTCTTCCCCGCCTTCGTCATGAACCACGTTCTGGGAGGGCGCGGCTTCGATTCCCGCCTGATGACCGAGGTGCGCGAGGAGCGCGGCCTGACCTACGGGATCGGAAGCTACCTGTCGCCGCGCGATTACGGCGCGTCCCATCTGGGGCAGTTCAGTTCCGGCAACGACCGCGTCGCGGAGGCCATCGCGGTGGTGCGCGACCAATGGGCCGACATCGCCGAGAACGGCATCACGCAGGAGGAGCTGGACCGGGCGAAGACCTTCTTGACCGGGGCCTATCCGCTGCGCTTCGACGGCAACGGCACCATCGCGGGGATCCTCGTGGGGATGCAGTCGCAGGGCTGGCCCACCACCTACATCGAGACGCGCAACGACCGGGTGAACGCCGTCACGCTGGACGACGTGCAGCGCGTCGCGCGGCGCATCATGCGCCCCGAAGATCTGCACTTCCTCGTTGTCGGACAGCCCGAGGGGGTGGAAAGCGGGACCCTGCCGGAAGGCTGAGGGCGCCGGTCCGGTGCCCTTTCCTGTGGACAACCCCTTCCGCCCCCTGACGGGGTGACGCCCGGGTGCTACCCTGCCCGTCATGAACGCCGCCGACGCCGCCCCCCCGCGCCCCGCCGCCATCCGCCTCCTGGGCGAGGCGGCGGTGAACCGCATCGCCGCGGGCGAGGTGGTGGAGCGTCCGGCGAGCGCGGTGAAGGAGTTGGTGGAGAACGCGCTCGACGCGGGCGCCACGCGCATCGCGGTCGACATCGCGGATGGTGGCCGGCGCCTGATCCGCGTGATCGACGACGGCCACGGGATCGCCGCGAACAACCTTCCCCTGGCCGTCGCGCGCCATGCGACGTCGAAGATCGACGGCACGGACCTGACCGCCATCCGCACCTTCGGCTTCCGCGGCGAGGCGCTGGCCTCCATGGGCGCGGTCGGGCGCCTGCGCATCGCGTCGCGCGTCGCGGACGCGGACGGCGCCGTGCTGGAATTATCGGGCGGCATGGCGTCGGACGTCCGCCCCGTGGCCTGCGCGCCCGGCACGGTGGTCGAGCTGCGCGACCTGTTCTTCGCCACCCCCGCGCGATTGAAATTCCTGAAGACCGCGCGGGCGGAGACGATGGCCGTCACCGACATGATGCGCCGGCTGGCGATGGCGGTGCCCGGGGTGGGCTTCGTCGTCACCGACGTCACCGACGGCGCCCGCATCCTGCTGCGGGCGGACGCTCAAGGAGGGGCCGAAGCCCGCCTGACCCGCCTGCGCTGCATCCTTGGGGCGGGCTTCGCGTCCGACAGCCTTCCCATCGACGCGGACCGGGACGGCCTGGGTCTGTCGGGCCATGCGGGACTGCCGACGCAGGGGCGCGGCAACGCCACCCATCAGTTCCTGTTCGTCAACGGCCGCCCCGTACGCGACCGCATGCTGACCGGCGCCCTGCGCGCGGCATACGGTGACGTCATGCCGAAGGACCGCCACCCGGTCGCGGCCCTCTACCTCGTCTGTCCGCTGGACATGGTGGACGTGAACGTCCATCCCGCCAAGACGGAGGTGCGGTTCCGGTCCCCCGGCGACGTGCGCGGCCTGATCGTGGGTGCGCTGCGGCACGCGCTGGCGGAAGTCGGCCTGCGCGGGTCGACCGTGATGGCGGGGGACGCCCTGGGGGCGATGCGACCCCGGCCCGAGGCCCCCCGGTACCAGATGGACCGGCCCGGGGCGGGCGCCCGGTCCGCCGCCTACGCGATGCAGGATCCCGGCCTGTCCGGCATGGCGGAGGCCGCCGCCCGGTATGACGCGCCCTCGTCCCCGGACGAACCCGTGGGCCGCCTCGGTGCGGCGCGGGCGCAGCTGCACGCGAACTGGATCGTCGCGCAGACCGACGACGGCATGGTCATCGTGGATGCCCACGCCGCCCACGAACGCCTGCTCTACGAACGCCTCAAGGCGCAGGCCGACCACGGGGTCCCGGCGCAGGCCCTGCTGATCCCCGAGATCGTGGAGTTGGGCGACCGCGCGGCGGCGGTTCTTGACCTGCCTCTGGCGAGGTTGGGCCTGGAGGTGGAGGCGTTCGGCCCGGGCGCCGTCGCCGTGCGCGCCACGCCCGCCATCCTGGGGCCCTGCGACGCGGGCGCCCTGCTGCGTGACGTGATGGATGCGATCGACGACGGGGGGGATGCCGCGCCGGTCCGGGCACGGATCGACGCGGTGCTGTCGCGCATGGCCTGCCACGGCTCCGTCCGCACGGGCCGGCACCTGTCCGCGCCCGAGATGAACGCGCTGTTGCGCCAGATGGAGGCGACGCCCAAGGCGGGCACCTGCAACCACGGGCGCCCCACCTTCGTGGAACTGAAGCTGGCGGACATCGAGCGCCTGTTCGGTCGTTGAGCCGCGGCCTGTGACCCGCCCCGCCCGCGTGCTAGCTGCCCCCGCATGAGCAGTCCGATCCCCACCAAGCCGCAGATCCTGCAATGGATCGCCGACAACCCCGCCCAGACGTCGAAGCGCGACATCGCCCGGGCCTTCGGCGTAAAGGGAGCCGCGCGCATCGACCTGAAGCGCGTCCTGCGCGAGTTGCAGGACGAGGGACACCTGACGAAGCGCAAGAAGACCTTCGAAGACCCGAACCGCCTGCCGCCCGTCAGCGTCCTGAAGGTGGCGGAGGTCGACCGCGACGGCGATGTGTTCCTGGCCCCCCACGACTGGAAGGGCGATGCGCCAGAACCGCGCATCCTGTTCGTCCCAGCCGATGGCGACCCGGCCGTGGCCGAAGGCGACCGGCTGCTGGTCCGCGTCCAGTCCGTGGAGGGCGGGAACGACCACACCCACCGCGGCCGCCTGATCCGCAAGTTGTCGTCCGGCCCGCGCCGGATGCTGGGGGTGTTCCGCCGGGGTTCGGAAGGGGGGCGCCTGATCCCCGTGGGCAAGGGCGACGATCGCGAATGGCGCATCCCCGCGGGCGCGACCGAAGACGCCCGCGACGGCGAGCTGGTGGAAGCGGAGCAGACGGGCGGCAAGGGCCGCATGGGCCTGCCTCAGGCCCGCATCGTCGCCCGCCTGGGGGATCCGACCGCGGCGAAGTCCGTCAGCCTGATCGCCATCCACGAGCACGGCCTGCGCGACACGTTCCCCGACGCCGTGCTGGACGAGGTGGCGCAGGCGGAGCCGGTAACAGACCTGGGCAGGCGGGAAGACCTGCGCAACCTGCCGCTGATAACCATCGACCCAAGCGACGCACGCGATCACGACGACGCCGTCTGCGCGGTGCCCGACGACGACCCGAAGAACCCGGGCGGCCACGTCCTGTGGGTCGCCATCGCCGACGTCGCCCACTACGTCCGCCCGGGCAGCGCCCTGGACGCGGAGGCGCGGGAGCGTGGGAACAGCACCTACTTCCCGGACCGCGTCGTGCCGATGCTGCCCGACGCGCTGTCGGGCGATCTGTGCTCGCTGCACGAAGGCGTGGACCGGCCATGCATCGCGGTCCGCATGGTGCTGGACGACGCTGGGCAGAAGCTGTCGCACCGTTTCGCGCGCGGCCTGATGCGGTCACCGGCCAGCCTGCACTACGAGGAGGTGCAGGCCGCGATCGACGGCGCGCCGACCGATCGGACCGCCCCCTATCTCGACGGCGTGATCCGCCCCCTCTATGCGGCCTATGGCGCGCTGAAGCGCGCCCGCGCCAAGCGCCAGCCGCTGGACCTGGACCTGCCCGAGCGGCGCATCCAGCTGGACGAGGACGGCACCGTCACCTCCGTGGCCTTCCGCGACCGCCTGGATGCCCACCGCCTAATCGAGGAGGCGATGATCCTGGCGAACGTCGCCGCCGCCGAAACCCTGCACGGCACCCCCCTGCTCTACCGCGTCCACGAGGAGCCGCCGGAAGACAAGCTGGACAGCTTGCGCGAAACGGCGGAGGCGTCGGGCTTCAAACTGGCCAAGGGCCAGGTGCTGCGGCCCGCGCAACTCAACAAGCTGCTGCACGACGCCGCGGGGACGGAGCTGTCCGAGCTGATAAGCATATCGACCCTGCGGGCGATGACGCAGGCCTATTACGGCATGCGGAACTTCGGCCATTTCGGACTGGCGCTGCGGTCCTATGCGCACTTCACCTCGCCCATCCGCCGCTATGCCGACCTCGTCGTCCACCGCGCGCTGATCGCGAAGCACGGCTGGGGCGACGATGGTCTGAGCGAAGGGGACGTCGAGCACCTGGAACGGACGGGCGAGCTGATCTCGGCCGCCGAGCGGCGTTCGATGATGGCGGAGCGCGACACGACGGATCGCTACCTGGCAGCGTTCCTGGCCGACAAGGTGGGGGCCGAGTTCGCGGGCCGGGTGTCGGGCGTCCAGCCCTTCGGCCTGTTCGTGAAGCTGGACGAGACGGGCGCCGACGGCCTGATCCCCGTGCGCTCGCTGGGGAACGAATACTTCCGCTACGACCGGGAGGCGAACACCCTGACCGGCGCCGACAGCGGCCTGACCCTGGGGTTGGGCCAGCCCGTGACGGTGCGCCTGGCCGAAGCCCTGCCCGTCACGGGCGGGCTGACGTTGGAGTTGCTGTCGGCCGACGGCGAAGCGGTGGCCCGGCCCCGGCGCAACGCGCGGTCCCGCCCCGTCAAGCGCAAGGGATCGCGCCGGGTCGCACGCCGGCGATAGGACGCGCGCGCCCCCTTCCCCAACGCCCCCGCGTTTGGCATCGTGCAAGTGGGGAACACGGGAAGGGGTGGCGGCGATGATCCGAACGACGATCCTATGTACGATCCTGGCGACCGGGACGGGGAACGCCCTTGACACGTCGCCGCGGCCCCAGGCCCGACCGGATGTGGTGCGCGCCGCCGCCGTTCCGGACCTGCCCGACCTGAACAATTGGACCCGCGCGTTCCGGCCGCGGGCCCTGGCGGCGGGCATCGATGCGGCCACCTTCGATGCGGCGGTGGCGAGCGTGCGCGTCGTGCCCGACGTGGTGCGCCGCGACCGCAACCAATCCGAGTTCACGAAGACGCTGTGGGATTATCTGGACAGCGCCGTCAGCGACCTGCGCGTGTCCAACGGGCGCAAGGCGCTGGCCCGCCACCACGACGCGCTGCAGGCCATCGAGGCGGCGCACGGCGTCCCGGCGGAGGTCGTGGTCGCCGTGTGGGGGCTGGAATCGGCCTACGGGACGTTCCGGGGCGACACCCACACCCTGTCCGCGCTGGCGACCCTGGCCGCCGAAGGCCGCCGCGCGCGCTTCTTCGAAGCGCAACTGATCGCCGCCCTGCGCATCCTGCAGGCGGGCGACGTGACCCCCGCCGCCATGCGGGGATCCTGGGCGGGTGCGATGGGGCACACCCAGTTCATGCCGACGTCGTACCTCGACCACGCGGTCGACCACGACGGTGACGGGCGGCGCGATATCTGGGCCGACGACCCCGTCGATGCCCTGGCCTCCACCGCGGCCTACCTGTCGAACTTCGGCTGGCGGACGGACGAGCCCTGGGGGATGGAAGTCCAGTTGCCCGACGGGTTCGACTATGCGCTGACGGGCGAGGTGACGGTCCGGCCCGCGTCGTTCTGGACCGAGCGCGGCGTTCGCCGGGCGGACGGCTCGCCGCTGCCCGCGAACAACCGCGTATCGATCCTGGTGCCCGCGGGGGCGAAGGGCGCGGCCATCGCGCGCTATCCAAACTTCGCGGTGATCGAACGCTACAACCCGGCGGACGCTTACGTGATCGGGGTCGGACACCTGTCGGACCGCATCGCGGGCGGACCGGGCTGGCAGGCGGGCTGGCCCCGCGGCGACCGTGCCCTGACGGGGGCGGAACGGCGCGAGGTACAGCGCCGCCTGCGAGGCGCGGGCTTCGATCCGGGCGGCGTGGACGGCAAGGTGGGGCCCTTGACCCTTGACGCGGTCCGCCGCTGGCAGGCCGCGCGTGGCCTGACGCCCGACGGCTATGCCGGTCCGGGCCTGTTGGACCGCCTGCGCGCCGCGACCGGCAGCTAGAGCGCGAAGCGGATGGGGATGTCGCGGATCGGATGGCCGACGAGCATCGCGTCGCGCTCCGGGCCCGCCACGCCGCCCATCCGTTCGTAGAACCGAAGCCCCCGGTGGTTCCCCGCCCAGACGGTCAGCGCGCAAGCCGTCCGTCCCCGGTCGCGCAGCCGATCGAAGCAGGCCCGCAACAGCGCCGCGCCGATCCCCCCGCCGCGGCGGGACGCATCGACGTGCAGGTTGTCGACATAGGCGGGGTCGCGATCGGTCAGGCAGCAGATCATGCCCGTAATGGCGTCGCCGTCCTCGTGGACCAGCGCGATCTCGTCCCCCGCCAGTCGCGGCGCCCACATCGCCGCCAGATCGTCCGGCAACCCATGGGCCAGATAGTCCGGCGACAGGAAGGCGGCGTAGGCCTGCCGCCAGCTGGCGACCTGCAGGGCGACGATGGCGTCGCGGTCGGCGGGGCGGGCATCGCGGATCACAGCGGGCGCACCGCATCGCCGATTGCAACCACACCCTCCGCCAGGACGCACGCGCACCAGCCGCCGTGGTGGCGCACCGCGTTGTAGCCGCCCGGTCCCAACGCCTCCTCCATGCGCGAGCAGGGCGCACAGGGGCCCGTCAGGTGCAGCACCGCCGTGCCCACGGCGACGTCGCGCCCCTTGCACGCGGCGAGGTTCAGGCCCGACACGACCAGGTTCCGGCGCAGCAGGGCGGGTACGACGTCCCGCCCGCACAGGGCGGCGATCACGGGGACATGCTCGGCCTGAATCAGCGTGACGGCCCGCTTGCCCGGGCTGGGATGGCGGTCGCCGTCGAGCCCCCGCGCCCGGATCGTCGCGCGATCGACGGACACCACCTCGGCCCGTCTGGCAGGGCGCAGGCCGATCCACCGCACCACGCCGGCGGCGTGGTGCCGCGCCATCAGCGCGCGCAACCCCGAGACGTCGTTCACCGGGGAAAGACGTGGTCCAGGATGTCCGTCAGGCCGGAAACGTCGACCTCGTCGAAGGCGTCGCGCTCGTCGCTGTCCAGGGCCAGGACCGCGATCGTGTCGTCCTGCGTGTCCTTCACCGGCAGGGCCAGCGAAGAGCGGACCGACGGCCCGGCATCGGTGCGCATCTCGTCGGCGGACCCGTCGACCACCATCTGCGCCGTGCCAGTCCGCAGGCAGGATCCGACGATCCCGTCATCGGTCGAGATCGAGACCCGCGCCACCGGGCCGGCATAGGGGCCCACCACCATCCGATCGGGCGAGGCGACGCGATAGAACCCCGTCCAGTCGAACCGCCCATCCGAGTCATGCAGCATCGTGGCCATCGTCGCCATGCGCGCCGTCACGTCGTCCTCGCTGCCGAGTTGCTCCTGCAGCTTGGCCTTCAACCGGTCGTACTCTTCCATGCGCCCGCTCCGAAATACCCCGGAACAGGATAGGACACGGACGCGGGCCGCGCGATAAGCGCGGATGCGAACGCGCAATTCCACCGATGGCGCAGCCGATCGGCCCGACCCCCGGGCAGGCACGACCTCGTTTGCGAAATCGTAAGCCTTCGGCCCCTAGATCGCCCCGACGCCGGCACGCCGCCGGTCCAACGCCGTGGAGGGCCGCATGCGGGTCGATCATGAAATCGAGGGTGACGTCATCGTCCTGACGGTCAACGCCCCGCGCATCGACGCGGCCGGCGCGGTCGGATTCAAGGACGCCGTGCGGGCCGCGACCGCGGACCATCCCGGACGGGTCGTCCTCGACGTCACGCAGGTCGAGTTCCTTGATTCCTCCGGTCTGGGCGCGCTCGTGGGCGTGATGAAGCTGATCCCCGGCCGCAAGCTGGAGCTTGCGGGCGCCGGCCCCATCATGCGCAAGGTGCTGGCGCTGACCAAGATGGACAAGGTGTTCGTGCTGCACGTGGATCGGCATGCCGCGCTCGAACCGCGCGACGCCGCATGACGCTCGGCGGCCGGGTGCTGTTCCGGGACCGCTTCGCGGGAACGGAAGCGGGCGTGAGCGGCGCCCTGTCGCGTGCACAGGCCGATCTGGGCGCGAGCCCGCTTGGGGTCGAGCGGCGCGACAACCTGGTCATCGTTCTGGGCGAAGTCCTGAACAACTCGGTCGAGCACGGCATGGCCGATCGGACCGACGGCTGGATCGAGATGATCATCCGCATGAACCCCGCCGACCGGGCGGAAGTCGCCATCGCCGACGACGGCCGTCCCCTGCCCCTGCACCTGCTTCAGGGCGCGCAGGCCCCGGACGTGACCGTCGACGCGGACGCCATGCCCGAAGGCGGGTTCGGGTGGTTCATCATCCACACCCTCGTGGACGACATGACCTACGAACGTGCCGACGGTCGCAACCACCTGACCTTCTCGATCTAGCCGGTTCGGGCGTGCGGCGCGGGCCGTCCGGGATCGACGGCTCCGTCCATCCCCCTACGCTCAGGCCTCCGCCGCCTCCTGCAGGATGGCGGTGAACGCCGCTCCGAAGCGGTCCGCATAGCGCGGCCCCAGGACGCGGTCCACGTCGCCCCGGTCGGGCCGCGCGCCCGCGACCTTCGCCAACAGCGAGGACGAGCAGGACAGCGGCTTCTCCGTTCCGTCGCTGCCCCGGATCAGATCCGTCTGCGCCGCCAGGAGGCGATCGTAGACGTCGCCCTGCGACCGCCCGGCCAGCTTGCGCCGCGCGGGGTGGACGGGATCCGGCACCTCGCCCGTTATGACGGACAGGAAGGCGGCGCCGTACTTCTCCAGCTTGGCGGCGCCGACGCCGGTGATGCCCGCCATCTGGTCCAGGGTCGCGGGGCGGCGCTCGGCCATCTCGATCAGGGTCCGGTCGTTGAACACGATGTAGGCAGGCGCCCCCTGCGCTTCGGCCAGGGCGCGGCGCTTGGCCTTCAAAGCGGACAGGAGGGGCGCGTCTTCCTCCGATACCAGCGTCTTGACGGCGGGGCGGCGTTCCGCCCGCGCCATCGCGTCCTTGCGCAGCGTGATCGTGGCCTCGTCGCGCAGGATCGGGCGGGCGGCGGGCATCATGCGCAGCGCGCCGTGACGTTCGGGATCGGGGCGCACCAGGTCGAGGCCCATCATCTGCCGGAACACAGCTTGCCACTGCGCCTTGGGCATGTCCGACCCGCAACCGAAGGTCGGCAGACGATCGTGGCCGAAGCGGCGGACCTTGTCCGTTTCGACGCCCAGAAGGACGTCGATCAGGTGGCCCGTACCGAATCGCTCGTCCGTGCGCAGCATGGCCGACAGGGCCTTCCGCACGGCGGTGGTGCCGTCGAACAGTTCTGGCGGCTTGGCGCACAGGTCGCAGTTGCCGCAAGGCCGGGCATCGCCTTCGCCGAAGTAGCGCAGGAGGACCTGTCGCCGGCAGCCCTGTGCCTCCGCCAGGCCCAGCAGCGTGTTGAGGCGCCCGTGGTCGGCGGACTTGCGTTCGGACGGGGCCAGCCCCTCATCGATCTGCTGGCGGCGGAAGCGGATGTCGTCGGCGCCGAACAGCGTCAGCGTGTCGGCGGGCGCCCCGTCGCGGCCTGCGCGCCCGATCTCCTGGTAATAAGCCTCGATCGACTTGGGCAGGTCGGCATGCATCACCCAACGGATGTCGGGCTTGTCCACGCCCATGCCGAAGGCGATCGTCGCGACCACGATCAGCCCGTCCTCGCGCTGGAACCGCCCCTCCACCGCGCGGCGATCCTCGGCCTCCATGCCGCCGTGATAATGCGCCGCGCTGTGGCCGTCGTCCGCCAGGGCGCGGGCCAGCGTCTCGGTCTTGGCGCGCGTGCCGCAATAGACGATGCCCGCCTGCCCCCGGCGCGCGGCGGCGAAGGACAGGACCTGTCGCCGCGGTCCGTCCTTGGCGGCGAAGGCCAGGGCCAGGTTGGGTCGGTCGAAGCCATAGAGGAAGACCTGCGGGTCGCCGTCGAACAGGCGCGCGGCAATCTCGTCGCGCGTTTCCGCGTCCGCCGTCGCGGTGAAGGCGGCCAGGGGCACGCCCAGGGCGCGTCGGAGATCCCCAATCCGCAGATAGTCGGGGCGGAAGTCGTGGCCCCATTGCGCGACGCAATGCGCCTCGTCCACGGCGATGCGGGTGCAGTTCGCGCGACGCAGCAGGCGCTCGGTCCCGCCCGATGCCAGTCGTTCGGGCGCAACGTAGAGCAGCTTCAGGCGCGCGCCCTCGATGGCTTCCCAGACGGCGTCGGTCTCCTCGTCCGTGTTGCCCGAGGTCAGGGCGCCGGCGCAGACGCCCGCCTCGTGCAGGGCGCGGACCTGGTCGCGCATCAGCGCGATCAGCGGCGAGATGACGACCGTCAAGCCGTCGGTGCACAACGCGGGCAACTGATAGCACAGCGACTTGCCGCCCCCCGTCGGCATGATCGCCATGACGTCGCCGCCTGCCATCACCGCGTCCACCACCTCGCGCTGACCGGGGCGGAAGTCGTCGAAGCCGAACACCCGTCGGAGGACGGGCATCGGGTCGGCGGGAAAGGTGGAGTCGCTGTCCATCGAACGGCCCGGGTCCAGGGATGGGACGCCCTGTTCCCATACCGGGGAATCGGGATCAAGCGGAGGGAGGGGGCCCAGGGATGGGGCGTCGCCGTGGGGGAGGATCGACGACGCCCCGGTCCGTGAGTGACGGCAGCGATTTCGAACTGCCTGGGATGGCGCTTTCTCCATCCTTGAAAGACCTTAGCGCCGGAATGGTTAACGGCGCGTTAACGACGGACACGAAATCGTCAGGCGCCGACCTCCGGTTCGGCCAGGATGCGCACCCCCGCGATGCGCCAGCCGTCCGGCGTCCGCACCATGCTGTAGCGCAGCCGGTGCAGGCGCCCCGCGTCGTCGGTGATCATCACGTCCTGATCCCACAGGCGCCCGCGGTCGTCCGCGCCCAGATACTCGACCGATCCGGGGCGCCACACCATCGGATAGCCGTCGCGCACCATCCGCCCGAAGTTGGATGGCGAGCCGAACAGACTGCGGATGTTGGGCGCCGCATAGGCGAACGCCCCGTCGAAGTCGTCGGCTTCGAACGCGGCGATCTGATCGTCGATGACGCCCCGGATGGCCGTCTCGTCGGCGGCGGCGGCGACGGGTGCCGCCGTCAGCAGGGCCGCGAGGATGATCGAGCGCATGGCATGTCCCCTTTCCAACTGTCCTAGGGGAAAGCCTAGCGGGCGGCCCCTCCCGATCAACCGTCCGCGCTTGCGACCAATTCGCCGGCCAGCGCCCGGTCGATCAGCGCCACGGTGGCGTCCACGCCGTAGAGCGCGACGAACCCCCCGAAGCGCGGCCCCTGGTCTGCGCCCAACAGCACCTGGTAGAGCGCCTTGAACCAGTCGCGCAGCGGGTCGAACCGGTCGCGTCCGACGTCGTAGACGACCGCTTGCAGGGCTTCGTCCTCCACCGGCCCGTCATAGGACGCCAGCCGATCGCGCAGATCCTCCAACGCTTCGACCTCGCGATCGTCGGGCGCGCGGAACACCTTCGCGGGCCTCACGAAGTCCCGATAGTAGCGGACCGCGCCTTCCGCCGCGCGGGCCATCTGCGGGTTCGCCTCGGGCGACGCGTCGGGGGCGTAGCGACGGATGAAGCCCCACAGGGTCGCGGCGTCCTCGGCCCCCGACACGGAAGCGACGTTGAGCAGCATGGAGAACGGGACCACCATGTCGGACCGGGGCACGTCGCCCCCGTGGACGTGCCAGACGGGGTTCGCCAGCCGCTTCGCCACATCGTCGGCCGCATGATAGGCGCGCAGTTGCCCATGGTATTCGTCCACTGCCTTGGGGATCACGTCCCACCATAGCCGCTTGGCGGTCTTGGGCTTGCCGTACATGAAGTAGGACAGCGATTCAGCCGTGGCGTAGGTCAGCCATTCGTCGATGGTCAGGCCGTTGCCCTTCGACTTCGATATCTTCTCGCCGTTCTCGTCGAGGAACAACTCGTAGGTGAAGTTCTCCGGCGGGCGGACGCCCAGCCTGCGGCAGATCCCGGCATAGATCGGCGTGTTGGTCGAGTGGTCCTTGCCGTACATCTCGAAGTCGACGCCCAGCGCCGCCCAGCGGGCGCCGAAGTCGGGCTTCCATTGCAGCTTCACCTGCCCCCCCGTGACGGGCAGCGTCCATTCGCGCCCGTCCTCGTCGTCGAAGGTCACCGTATGGTTTGCGGCGTCGACGTGCTTCATCGGCACGTAGAGGACGCGACCCGTTTCCGGATGGATCGGCAGGAAGATGCTGTAGGTCCGGCGCCGTTCGTCGCGCAGGGACTTCAGCATGATCGCCATGAGGTCGTCGTAGCGTTCGACCGCGCGCCGCAGGACGTCGTCGAAGCGGCCGGAGCGATAGAATTCGGTGGCGCTGACGAACTCGTACTCGAAGCCGAACGTGTCGAGGAACCGCCTGAGCATCGCGTTGTTGTGATCGCCGAAGCTGGAGTGGGTGCCCCAGGGGTCGGGGACCGCGGTCAGCGGCTTCTGCAGGTGTTCGCGCAGGGCGTCCGGGTCGGGCACGGTGTCGGGCACCTTGCGCATGCCGTCCAGGTCGTCGCTGAAGCAGATCAGGCGCGTGGGCACGTCTGACATAGCTCCGAACGCCCGGCGCACCATCGTGGTGCGCGCGACCTCGCCGAACGTGCCGATATGTGGCAGGCCGGACGGGCCGTAGCCGGTCTCGAAGATCACCTCCGGCTTGGGGTCCGCCTCCAGCCGCTTCAGGACGCGGCGGGCCTCCTCGAACGGCCAGGCCTTCGATTGCAGGGCGGCGTCGCGCAGGTCGGTCATGGAAGGAATCCCCAATGTCGCGTAGGCCGCCGCCCCTATTGTGGGGCGGGGACCGGGTCAATAAATCGGCACGGTCAACGAGGAGTGAACGATGACCAACCTGCCGCCGGACAGCGCCTTCTCGCCGCAGGACGCCTTGGTGGCGCTGATGATCACGGTGTCGGCGTCGGACGCCAACATCCGCACGGCGGAGTTGTTGACGATCCAGTCCATCGTCAACCACCTGCCACTGTTCGCCGCCTACGAGGACGACCGCATCGAGGCGGTGGCGCAGATCGTGTTCGACCTGCTGGAGGACGAGGACGGGCTGGAGCAGATATACAGCCTCATCAGGGAGTACGTGCCCCCCAGCCACTTCGAGACGGCGTATGCGCTGGCCTGCGACGTGGCCGCAGCGGACGGCGACGTGCGGCAGTCCGAACTGCGCCTCCTGCGGGAGCTGACATACGAGCTGGACCTCGACCCGCTGCATGCCGCGGCCATCGAACGGGGCGCCCGCGCCAGGCACCTGCCGATGGCTTGAAGGGCACCGTCCGGGGCATGCACCCCCCGTACACCCCCCGTGCATACGCGAAATCACCGTCTGCGGTTGGCGTGACGGTATGCTGAGCCGTTCCGATCGGGGGGTGGTGTCCGGCGGTCCGCCGGGGCGGACCGCGTCGTGGGCCCGGGTCGGGGTCAGAGGGCCTTGAGCATCGCGTCGCCCGACGAGACGTCGCAGACGCCGGGGCTCTCCTCCACGGACAGGGTCTTGACGGTGCCGTCCTCCACCAAGGCCGAGAAGCGGCGGGAGCGGCCGTGGAAACCTACGGGCGGGGCATCGAAGTCGAGGCCCATCGCCTTCGTGAACGCACCGTCCGCATCGGCCAGCATGTGGATGCCGGCCCCATCGGCGCCGGTGTCCTTCGCCCAGGCCTGCATCACGAAGGGGTCGTTCACGGCGACGCACACGATGGCGTCCACGCCCTTCGCCTTCAGCGCGTCGGCGTTGTTCACGAAGGACGGCATGTGCGCGTTGCTGCACGTGCCGGTGAAGGCGCCCGGCACGCCGAACAGCGCCACGGTCTTGCCGGCGGTGACGGAGGACAGGGTCACGGGTTCGGGCCCGCCGTCGCCCATGCGGATCAGGCTGGCTTCGGGCAGGCGGTCGCCTTGCGCTATGGTCATGGGGCACTCCATCGATTGCGTCGCTCGGGGCATCCCCTATACCGCGGGGAACGGCCGGGCCAGTGGAGGATGCGCGCAGTGGATCACATCGCCGTCGTGGGGGCCGGACAGGCGGGCGCCACCCTGGTCGAGGGGCTGCGCAAGGGCGGCTTCGGGGGACGCCTGACCCTTTGGGGGGACGAGGGGCGCCTGCCCTATCAGCGCCCGCCCCTGTCGAAGGGCTACCTGCTGGGCGAGGTGACGCGCGACCGGCTGCAACTGCGTCCGGCGGCGTTCTATGCCGACCTCGACGTCGAGATGCGGGTCTCGGACCCCGTGCGGTCGATCGACGCGAGGGCCCGCACGCTGACCCACGACGGCGGGGCGGAAGGGTGGGACGCGCTGGTCCTGGCCACGGGGTCGGTGCCGCGCCGCCTGCCCGCGGCGATCGGCGGCGACCTGCCGGGCGTGTTCACCATCCGCACGCTGGACGACATCGACGCCTTCGCCCCCTACGTGCGGAACGGCGGCCACCTGCTGGTGGTGGGCGGGGGGTATATCGGGCTGGAAGCGGCGGCGGTCGCGCGCAAGTCGGGGATGCGCGTGACCCTGCTGGAAGCGGCCAAGCGCTTGCTGTCGCGCGTGGCCTGCTGGGACACGGCCACATGGTTCGCCGACCTGCACCGCCGCCACGGGGTCGACATCCGCGAGGCCGCGGCGCTGGACCGCCTGGAAGCGGGGCCGGACGGCGCGGTGGCGCGGGCGCACCTGTCGGACGGCACCGTGCTGGAGGTCGACGCCGTGGTCTGCGGCATCGGCATCGCGCCCGCGACCGCGCTGGCCGAAGGGGCGGGCCTGGCGCTCGACGACGGGATCGCGGTGGATGCGATGGGCCGCAGCTCGGCGCCCGGGATCTGGGCCGCGGGGGATTGCGCGTCGTTTCCGTGGCGCGACGGCCGCCTGCGCCTGGAATCGGTGCCCAACGCCATCGAGCAGGCGGAGGCGGTGGCGGCGAACCTCCTGGGCGCGGACGCGCCCTATGCGGCGAAGCCTTGGTTCTGGTCGGACCAGTACGACGTGAAGCTGCAGATCGCGGGGCTGAACGACGGGTTCGACAACGTCGTCGTGCGCGACGCGGACGGGGCGCGGTCGCACTGGTACTTCGCCGGGCCCGACCTCCTGGCCGTGGACGCCATCGCGGCGCCGCGGGACTACATGGTGGGCAAGCGCCTGATCGAGGCGGGGCGGTCGCCCGACCGCGACGCGCTGCGCGACCCGGCCACGCCGATCAAGTCGCTGCTGTAGCGCGGTGCGCATCGTGGGCGGTCGGTGGCGGGGGCGCAGGCTGGCCCCCGTGGGGGCGGGGGACGCGGACGCCCACCTGCGCCCGACGACCGACCGCGTGCGCGAAGCGGTGTTCAACACGCTGGCCCACGGCCCCCTGGCGGTGGACCTGGAGGGGGCCAAGGTCCTGGATGCCTTCGCGGGCACCGGCGCGCTGGGGTGGGAAGCGCTGTCGCGGGGCGCGGCGACGGCCCTGTTCCTGGAACGGGGCCGCGCGGGGCTGGCCCTGCTGCGGGCCAACATGGCGCTGCTGCGCGTGCCCCCCGACACGGCGCGGATCGTGGCGCGGGACGCGACCCGGCCGGGCGCGGGCATCCCGCACGACGTGGTCTTCCTGGACCCCCCCTACGGCCGCAAGCTGGGCGAGGCGGCGCTGGCGGCGCTGCTGTCGAACGGATGGCTGGCGCCGGGCGCGGCGGTGGTCTGGGAGGATCGCGGCCCGCCCGACCCCGTGGCGGGCCTCGCGGTGCTGGACGTGCGGCGGTACGGGGACACGACGGTGACCTATGCGCGCGCGGAAGCCGCCGCCGGGGGGTGAGGGTGCGGGCCGGCCCGCCGCCGTCGGGGGAGGCGGGGGAAGGGCCCCGGGTCGGGCCCGGGGATGATCCGGTTTCCTGCGCGACGATCCGCCGGCGGCGCGGTCCGCGCCGTCAGAGCCCCTTCCCCGTCCCCCGAAGCCGCCACCCCAGCGCCCGCATCGCCGAAGGGGGCACGGCCGCGACCTCGCGCAGGGCGGCGCGGATCGCCGCGGGCCGGGGCGCGGTGCCGCGGGGCCCGGAGGCGGCGACGCGCCAGCCAAGGATCGCGGCGATCAGACGGGCGCGCGGCAGGTGCCACCGGCTGCTGACGATCGTGACGGCGGTGTCCGGGGGCAGGAGCGCGCGGGCGAAGATCAGGTTCTCGAATGTGTTCGCGGCCCGGCCTTCGGGGATCACGGCCCCGTCCGGCACGCCCGCGGCGCGCAGGAGGCCGCGCATCGCCTCGGCTTCCGACGGGGGGCCGCCGCCGCCCGTGACGACGATCCGGTCCACGCGACGGTCATGGAACAGGACCGCCGCATGAGCCACCCGCAGCCGCATCGCGGGGCTGGGCCGACCGGCGCGCAGGGCGCAGCCCAGTACGACGGCGGCGCGGCCCGTCAGGGCAGGTCCGACGCGGCCAGGCGATAGGCCCGCCCGAAGCCCGCGTTCAGGAGCGCATCGGCGACCTCGATCCGCCACACCCGGAAGTCGGTGAAGTCGTAGTAGAGGCGCGTCTTCGGCCGTTCCGCCGCCCAGGCGGTCCGCAGGGCCGCCTTGTCGTCCTCCACCGCGCGTCCCGACACGGTGAGCCGGGGATGGGTCAGGGGATCGCCCCGTTCGCCCGGGTCGCCCAGGAGGATCGAGCAGGCGGGGTCGGCGGCGAGCGCGCGGGCGTGGTCCGACAGGTCCGACACCAGCAGCGACGGCCCCCGGCCAGGGACCCACAGACAGGCCACCCGCGTCACGAGGGGGGCGCCGTCGCGCAGGGTGGCCAGGGCGCCATGCTGGGCTGCGGTCAGCCCCGCGGCGGTGGCGCGCGCGGCGTCGTCGGGATCGCGATAGGGGTCCATGTGCCACGTGATGACGCGGACGCGGGGCCGGGGCAAGGCGCGCGGTGGACAGCCCCGCGGATGGGGTTAGGCTGCCCCCGACTCGCGAAGGGAAGGGACGTCGCCATGGCCTTCGGCACCACCATCCGCACTTGGTTCGACGGGGCCTGGCACGACGGCGACGTGCCCGTGATGCGTGCGGCCGACCACGGGACGTGGCAGGGCAGCAGCGTGTTCGACGGCGCGCGGCGGTTCGAGGGCGTGACCCCCGACCTGGACCGGCACTGCGCGCGGGTGAACCGCTCGGCGGAGGCCCTGATGCTGCGCCCCACGATGGACCCCGCCACCATGGTGGAGATCGTCCATGACGGGCTGTCGGGCTTCGCCCCGGACGAGGCGATCTACATCCGGCCCATGTACTGGGGCATCCACGGCAGCGAGCTGGGACTCGTGCCGTCGGACGCGGAGACGGGCTTCGCCATCTGCCTGGAAGCGGTGCGGATGTTCGCCCCCGACAAGACCACGACCCTGACCACGACGCGCTTCCGCCGCCCCGTGCTGGAGGACGCGGTCTGCGACGCGAAGGCCGGGTGCCTGTACCCCAACAACGCCCGCATGCTGGCCGAAGCGCAGGGCAAGGGGTTCGGCAACGCCCTGGTGGCCGACGCGATGGGCAACGTGGCCGAATCGGCCACGTCCAACGTGTTCACCGTGAAGGACGGCGAGGTCTTCACCCCGGTCGCCAACGGCACCTTCCTCGCGGGGATCACGCGGGCGCGCCACATCGCCAACCTGCGCGCGGACGGGGTCCGGGTGCACGAGACGGTGCTGACCTTCGACGACGTGCGCGACGCCGACGAGGTGTTCCTGTCGGGCAACCTGACCAAAGTGACGCCCGTGACCGCGTTCGACGACCGGTCCTACCAGGTGGGTCCCGTCACCCGGCGCGTGCGCGAGATGTACTGGGACTGGGCCCTGGGCGGGGGCTGACGCGCGGTGCGGGCCGTCCTGCGCGTCCTCCTGCGCCTTTCGCCCCTGGGGGCCACGCTGGCCGCGACGCTCTGGGCGCTGTCCACGAACCCGCTGGCCGCCCCGTGGGTGGAGCGGTCCGGGACGGACCTCGCCCTCGCGCTGGAACGGGCCGTGCGGCTGAGGGCCTCCCCCCGATGGGTCGCAGGGGAGTTGGACCGCGCGGTGGCGGCGGGGGACGCGGACCGCGCCGCGATGCTGCTGTCGCTCGCGGACGATCTGCATCTGCAGGGCGTCCCCCGCGCGGCGGCGGAGGCCCTGGTCGCGTCGCGGGACGACTGGCTGGTGCAGGCCAAGGCGTGCGGGGCCTGCATGGCGGACATCGCGACCTGTCCCTCGACCACCGCGCTGGCCGTCTGCGCCGTGCCGTTCGAGATGTCGCCCCTGGGGGACGCGAACGCCCTGCGCCGCGCGGGCATGGCCTGGATCGCGGACGAGCCTGTGGACGGGCTGGACGCGGGCTTCGCGGCCGTCGGGCTGGGCGCGACCGGCGCGCTGGTGGCGACGGGCGGCGGCAGCGCCACGGTCAAGGCGGGCGCGGCCCTCCTGCGGACGGCGCGGCGGATGGGCACGCTGACGCCCGGCCTGGTGCGCACGGTGGGCGATGCCGCGCGCGCCCGGGACGTGGCGACGCTGGGGGCGCTGGCCGGGGACATGGGGCGGGTGCGCGACGCGGTGGGGCTGACCGGGGCGCTGGCGTTGATGCGCCACGTGGACGGACCCGCCGATGCCGCCCGGCTGGCGCGCGTGGCCGACGCCGCGGGGGCGGCCACGCCGCGCGCGATGGCGGTGCTGGGCCGCGCGCGCGTGTTCCGCGCGACGGTCCGCCTGTCGCGGATGGCGGCGGGCACGCTGGCGCTGGCTTGGCTGTGCGTCCTGCAGGCGGGGGCGATCGCCGCGGCCCGGCTGGGCGGCGCGGCGCTGCGATGGGCCGCGCGTCCCGCCCGCGCGTGATGCGCGGCGCGGCATCGCCAATGTCGCCGGTGGCGTGACGTTCGGGGGGAGCCCACATGCGCAAGTTCTTGGTCGTCCTGGACGACACCCGCGAATGCCTGAACGCGATGCGCTTCGCGTCCATGCGCGCCGAGAAGACCGGCGCGGGGGTGGAGGTCCTGTCGGTCATCCCGCCCGACGAGTTCCAGCACTGGATCGGCGTGGGCGAGGTCATGCGCGAGGAGGCCCGCGAGCGCATCGTCGCCCATTTCGAGGTGTTCGCGAAGTGGATGCGCGACCGGCACGGCCTGGAGCCGCACCTGGTGATCCGCGAGGGCGTCGTGGTCGAGGAGATCCTGGCCCAGGTGCGCGAGGACCCGGAGATCGGCATCCTCGTGCTGGGCGCGAACCCGGAGAAGGGCGGCCCCGGCCCCCTGGTCACGGCCCTGACGAAGTCGGCGGG
>NZ_JARGZA010000017.1 GCF_030973515.1 Jannaschia maritima | reverse complement strand
CGAGCGCGTCGAAGCGCGCGCGGTCCGCCGCCTCCAGCGCATCGAGGTCCAGCACCGTGCCGTAGCCCAGCACGTCCGGGTCCTGGGCGTGCGCCTGCGCCCGCGGCGACAGGACGATGTTCGCCACGACCATGGCCCCTTCCTTCGCGGACGCGTTGTAGGGGATGGCCAGGAAGCTGGCATTGCCTATGGTCCCGCCGTCGAGGACGTAGGTGCGCACCGTTTCGGGCAGTTGGAAGTTGGCGATGGCGGTGCTGGCTTCGCCGGGCGAGAAGCTGAACGCGAGGTCGGCCTCGCCGTCGTTGATCAACTGCAGCATGCGGGGCCCCGTTTCCGGATAGGCGCGGCCCCCCCGCCACAGGAGCGGCGTCAGCTCGTCCAGGAACGCCCAGAGCGGTTCGGTCACGGCGGCGTAGTCGTCGCCCGCGGGGTCCTGCAGGATCGCCGGGTCGGGGACCAGCTCGATCAGCATCTGCTTGAGGAACGTGGTGCCCAGGAAGTCGGGCGGCTGCGGATGGGTGAACCGCCCCGGGTTTTCGCGGGCCCAGTCCAGGAGGGCCACGGCGCTGCGCGGCGGGTCGGACAGGCGGGCGGCGTCGTGGACCATGACCAGCTGGGCCATGGCCCAGGGGGATTCGTAGCCTTCGGTCGGTATGGTGAAGTCGGTCGTGACCCCCTTGCCGTCCACGTCCACGTAGCGCCAGTTCGGCAGGGATTCCGCCCAAGGACCGAACAGAAGCCCTTCGGCCTTCATGGACGCGAAGTTGGCGCCATTGATCCAGATCAGGTCGACGGAGCCGCCCGCGTCGCGGCCCGCCTGGCGTTCGGTCAGCACCGCGCCGACGGCGTCGGCGGTGTCGGCCAGCTTGACGTGCTGCAGGGTCACGCCGCGTTCGGCCGCCCGTTCGGCGATCCAGGCGATGAAGTCGTTCGTAGCCCCCGAGCCGCCCCAGGCGTGCCAATAGACGGTCTGCCCTTCGGCCGCCCGGGCGACGGCGTCCCAGTCGGACGGGTCGGGGTCCCCCTGCGCGGCGGCGGGCCCGCCGAGGGCGGTCAGGAGGGCGAGGGTCGTGAGCAGTCGCATGGGGCGGGTCCGGGTCGATGGCGTGCGGGCGGACACAGACCACACCCGCGCCGGCGGGGGAAGCGCCCCGCACGCAAGCGTGACGCGCCCGCGAGCGGGGACGTCATCGCCCGTCGGGCAGGATCGCGCCCGGGGCGGCCACCACGCGGCAGGCCAGGTCGTGGCCCGCCTGCATCGCGGCGTCGGGCCCTTCGCCGCGCACGATCGCGGCCAGGTACCCGGCGGCGAAGCTGTCGCCCGCGGCGGTGGTGTCCACGACGCGCACGGGCGCGCCCGTGGCGCGGTAGGGGCTGCCGCCCAGGTCGCGCGGTCCGTCCGCCCCCCGCTTCAGCGCGCCTCGGCGCACGCCCGCCCCGCGCAGGCGGGCCAGCACCGTCGCCTCGTCCGGATCGCCGTGGAGCGCCATCTCGTCGTCGAGGGACGGCAGGGCGATGTCGGCCACGGTCCAGGCCCGGTCGTTGGCGGCGCGCGCGGCGGCCGCGTCCTCCCACAAGCGGGGGCGGTGGTTGCTGTCGTAGGAGATCGTGGCCCCCCCGCGGCCCAGCCGGTCCAGCGCGTCCAGCAGGTCCGTTCGCACGGCGGGCGGCAGGATGGCCAGCGTGATGCCCGACAGGTGGATCAGGTCGAACCCGTCCAGCGCGCGGCCCACCCCGTCCGCGAACAGCGTCCGCGCCGCGCTGTCGGACCGCCAATAGCTGAACGTCCGCTCGCCTTTGGCGTCGATGTCGATGGCGTAGAGGCCGGGCATCCCGCCGTCGCGTCGCACGATCGCGTCCGTGCCGATCCCGTGGCCCCGGGCGGCGTCCAGGATGCGGTCGGAATAAGGGTCCGTCCCCAGCGCGGTGACGTAGTCGACGGAGACCCCCGTGCCCCGCAGCGCGCGGGCGAGATAGACCGCGGTGTTGAAGGTGTCGCCGGCCACGCCGAGCGACGGGGCGCCGCCCGCGGTGGACAGCTCGATCATCACCTCGCCGATGGCGGCGATGCGGCGAATGAGGCGCTTCGTCATGGCGGTCCCTGCGGGTTCGGTCGGCGCGATCCAACCGCGTCCGGCGCCGGAAGGCCAGACCCGGGCGGACGGACGGCGGACGGGGTCCCTGGGCATCGGGGGTCGGACGCGCTTATCCTTCGGGGCGGGAGGACGGACCGGATGCGGAACGGCGAAACGAGACCGGCCACGTGGTCGAGGGCGTGCGCGCCCTCGCACGACGGGGGCGAGGGGGACCGGAACCGATGCGGCTGACCTGGTTCGGGCAGGCGGCGTGCAAGCTGCAGGGGCGGGATGTCGGCGTCATCACGGACCCCTACACCCCCGACGTCCTGGGGTATCGGGCGATCGAGGAGACGGCGGACGTCGTCCTGACCTCGTCGGACGACGACGACGCGCATTGCCGCAGCGACCTGATCCCGGGCGACCCGATCACGTGCAACACGCTCGACATCGCGGGCGAGGGGCAGGGGGAGGCCGTCGTGGGCCCCCTGCGGGTCCGGGCCATCGCCGCGGAGGAGTGGGAGCACCATCCCCGCGGGACGGCGAACCAGAATGCGATGTACCGGTTCGAGATCGACGGGATCCGCATCGGCCACATGGGCGACGTGGGCAACGCGCTGAATGCTGCGCAGACCGATTTCCTGCGCGACCTGGACGTGCTGCTGGCGCTGGCGGGCGGCCCGCCGACCATCGCGCTGCCCGACCTGATGCGGGCGATCCACGTCACGGCGCCCCGGATCGTCGTGCCGATCCACTTCCGCACGCTGGCCTACCGGCCCGCGAACATCCTGTGGATCGGGGACTTCCTGCGCCACTTCAACGAGGGCGACGTCGACTTCGCCTTCGGCCCCCATGCCGACATCGACCCGCACGCCCTGCCCGACCGCACCCGCGTGCTGGTGCTGGACCACCTCCGCTAGGCCATGCGGCGTGGGGCGGGGCGGCCCGTTCCCCCCGGGCCGGACCGCTTCGATCTTGCCGGTCCGCCGCCCTGTGGTAGTTCCGGACGCGGCGGGGCGTCCGACGCGATCCGACCGGAGCGCGCCGCGCCGCGTCGACCCGAGCAACGAACGAGCGCCGTCCTTGACCGACCCCGTCACCGTCCCCGTCGATCCCTTCGCCGATGCCCGCGCGGCGGGCGACGCTCCCGCCCCGACCTTCGAGGGCGAGGCGATCCCCCTGCTGCTGGGCTGGCGGCAGGTGCGCAAGGCGGCGGCGGATCCGGGGACCTTCTCCTCCGACGCGCCCGGGCGCGTCCCCATCCCCGCGGAGGACGGCATCCGACCGTTCCGGCAATATCCCATCGAGGTCGATCCCCCCGAGCACGGGGCCTGGCGGGACATCGTCCAGCCCTATTTCCGCCGCCCCACGCAGGACGGCCCCCGGGCCCGGATCGAGGGGCTGGTGGACGACGCGCTCGACCGCGCCCTGGCCTCCGACGGCATCGACGCGGTGTCCGACCTGGCCCTTCCGCTGCAATCCGCCGCGCTCGCCGTCATGCTGGACGTGCCGCGATCGGTCGCGGACGAATGGCGGGGGTGGGGGCTGCACGCCCTGCGCACCGACAACGCCATCGACCCGGCCAAGGCGCGGCGGTTCCTGGACTTCATCGACCGAATGATCGCGCGGGGCAGGGCGGAGCCCGACTTTGGATACTTCTCCCACCTGGACCGGGCCCGGATCGACGGGCGCCCGCTGACCGACGACGAGCGGCGCGGCATCGTCCACCTGACGCTGGCGGGCGGGCGCGACACGGTGATCGCCGCGCTGTCGGGCGCGGTCGCGTGGCTGGCCGACGCGCCGGGGATGCTGGACCGCCTGCGGGCGGATCCCGCGCTGGTGGACAGGGCTGCGGAGGAATTGTTCCGCGTCCTGTCGCCCCTGCCCCTGATCGGCCGGGTCTGCCCGGCGGGGCACGCGGCGGCGGGGATCGCGCCGGGCGACCGGGCGGGCCTGGCCTGGGCGTCCGCGAACCGCGACGCCGCGATCTTCGAGGCGCCGGAGGCGATCCGCCCCGACCGGTCGCCCAACCCCCACGTCGCCTTCGGGGCGGGCGCGCATAGCTGCCTGGGCTCGCCCCTGGCGCGGTTGCTCCTGCGACGGTTGCTGTCCGGCCTCGCCCTGCGCGCGAGCGCCGTCGCGGTCACGGCGTCGAGCCCGGTCGAGACGCCCTTCGGCACCCCCTATCTGTTCGACGCGCTGCACGTGCGGCTGACCCCCCGCGGGCCGGCCGCCCCCGGCCGGTCCGCCTGACCGGGGAGGGCCGGCCCGCGGACGGTGCGCGACCGGCGCCCCCGGTCGCCCGGCGGACCCTAGCGCAGGTCCGCGGGCAGCAGCGCGTCCGGCATGTCCTGATAGCAGACCGGCCGCACGAAGCGGCGGATGGCGAGCGTGCCGACGGAGGTTGCGCCGAAGTTCGTGCTGGCTGGATAGGGGCCGCCATGGACCATCGCGTCCGCGACCTCGACCCCCGTGGGAAAACCATTGACGAGAATCCGGCCCGCCTTGCGTTCCAGGACCGGCACGAAGGGCGCCGCCGCGTCGTGGTCGGATTCCTCCAGGTGCAGGGTGGCGGTCAGTTGGCCCTGCAGCGCGCGGGCCACGTCCAGCATCCCGTCCACGCCGTCGGCGGCGACGACGATGCCCATGGGGCCGAACACCTCGTGCGACAGGCCCTCGTCCGCGAGCCACTGGGCGGCGGTGGTGCGGAAGATCGCGGGCGCGCCGTTGCGCCCCGCGCAATCGCCCCGCAGCGCCGGCGCCGTGCCGTCCGCCCCCGCCACCGCGTCCACCCCGCGACGATAGGCGTCCGCGATGCCCTGCGTCAGCATGGGCGTGCCGCCGGCCTCCCCCAGCGCGTCGGTCGCGGCCGCCACGAAGGCGTCGAGCGCGTCGCCCGCGGGCCCCACCACGACGCCCGGATTGGTGCAGAACTGCCCCACGCCCATCGTCAGCGATCCGGCCCAGCCCTCGCCCATCGCGTCGGCGCGGCGGTCCAGCGCGCCGGGCATCAGGAAGACGGGGTTGATCGAGCCCAGCTCGCCGTAGAAGGGGATCGGCTCGGGCCGGGCCGCGCACAGGTCGAACAAGGCGCGTCCGGCGCCCAGCGAGCCGGTGAAGCCCACGGCCCGGATCAGCGGATGGCGCACCAGCGCCTCGCCCAGGTCGTGCGTCGTGCCCTGGATCAGCGCGAAGGTGCCGGGCGGCATGCCCGTGGCCTCGATCGCGGCATGGATCGCGTCGGCCACGATCTCGCCCGTCGCGGGGTGGGCCGGGTGGCCCTTGACCACGACGGGGCATCCGGCCGCCAGGGCCGAGGCCGTGTCCCCGCCCGCGGTCGAGAAGGCGAGCGGGAAGTTCGACGCGCCGAACACCGCCACGGGTCCCAGGGGCCGCTGCACCATCTTCAGGTCGGGGCGCGGCAGGGGCGCGCGGTCGGGCATCGCGGCATCGTGCCGGCGGTCGAGGTAGTCGCCCTTGCGGATGTGGTCCGCGAACAGCCGCAACTGGCCGCAGGTGCGCCCGCGCTCGCCCTGCAAGCGGGCCTCCGGCAGGCCGGTCTCCGCCACGCCCAGGCGGGTGACGTCGTCGCCGCGGGCGTCGATCTCGTCGGCGATGCGTTCCAGGAAGGCGGCGCGGTCCTCGCGCGACGCGTGGCCATAGGTGGCGAACGCCGCCTCCGCGGCCCGGGCGGCGCGGTCCACCTCGTCCGGGCCCCCTTCCGCGACCGGGAACCCGTCGCCGGTGACGGGCTGGGACGCGAAGGTGGCGTTCCCCCCGACCCATGCGCCGTCGATCAGATGCTTGCCGTGCGGTTCGTAGGCCATGGACGATCCTTCATGTTCCCCAGCGAAGCGCCAACACGTCGGCGTCGCGGGCCAGTTGCAGCAGGCGGTCGCGGGTGCGCGGCGCCATCGGCGTCAGCGGGTGGCGGACGTGGTCCGACCCGATGACGCCGCCTTCCTTCATCACGACCTTGGTGGCGCGCAACCCGCATTGCCGGTTTTCGTGGTTGATGAGCGGCAGGCAGGCCGTCCAGCGCTCCAGCGCCGATGCCGCGTCGCCCGCCAGATGGTCCGTCACGATGGGCCGGATCCGTTCGGGCTGCAGCGCGGACGTCATGGTCCCCGTGCACCCGGCATCGAGGTCGGCCAGCAGCGTCGCGGCCTCCTCGCCGTCGAAGGGGCCCAGGACGTGTTCGCCCCCCGCCTCGATCAGGGCGGCCAGCTTGTCCGCGGCGAAGGGCATCTCCAGCTTGAAGTAGCCCACATGCTCGATCTCGGCGGCCATGCGGGCCAGCAGGGGCACGGGCAGGGCCACGCCGGACAGGGGCGCGTCCTGCACCATGATGGGGATGCCGCCCGCGTCGGACGCCGCCCGGAAGTGCTCGAACACGCCGTCGGGCGACGGGGCCAGGCCCACCCCGTGATAGGGCGGCATCATCATCAGCATGGACGCGCCCATCGCCGCCGCCTCCCGCGCGCGGTCGCACACGATCCGGGTCGAGAAGTGGCTGACCGTGACGATCACGGGGACGCGGCCGGCCGCATGCTCCAGCGCCAGGCGGGTCAGGTCGGCGCGTTCGCCGTCCGACAGGACGAACTGCTCGGAATAGTTGGCCAGCACGCAGATCGCGTCGACGCCCTGATCGATCATGCAATCGATCACCCGGCGCATGCCGTCCTCGTCCACGCGCCCGTCGTCGTGGAACGGCGTCGGCGCCACGGGCAGGATGCCGGAAAGGGGGGTCTTCATCGGGTCAGTCCTCGAACGGTGCCACGGCTACGCGGCGGCCCAGCGTCATCGCGTCGGCCACGAGGGTCATGGGGCGCAGGTCCATGTCGACGGCCTTCGCCGCCACCAGATCCGCCAGCCGTGCGTAGAGTCGCGGATACTCGCCCGCCAGCGCGTCCGCCTCGCCCGCCGCCGCCGTCCCGTCCACCGCCATCCGCGCGCCGCCGTCGTCGAGCGTCAGGGTGCCGTCGTCGGTCTCGGCCTCGATGCGCCAGGTCTGGTCCCCTTCGTGGCGCCAGTCGAAGACGGCCGTGACGGCGGCCGTGGGGTGGTGGAACGCGACGTCGGCGGCGATGGGCGTTTGGCGCCCCTCGGGCACCTCCAGCACCGCCGACGTGACGTGGATCGGGTCGGCCACGATCTCGGTCACGATGGACAGGGCGTTGATGCCCGGGTCGAACACGCCCATGCCGCCCGGCTCCCAGATCCAGGCCTGACCGGGATGCCAGCGGCGGACGTCCTCCTTCCAGGTGACGTGCAGGCGGCGCAGCGTCCGGTGCGCCAGCCACGCCTTCGCGGCGGGCACCATGTCGGCGTGCCGGCTGTGCCACGTGGCATGGAGCGTCAGGTCCCGCTCGCGGGCCGTGGCCTCCAACGCATGACATTCGGCCAGCGTCGCACCCGGCGGCTTTTCGAGCATCACGTGGCGTCCCGCCCGGAGCGCGCGCATCGCGTGGGCGAAGCGCGGCACCGGCGGCAGGCACAGCGACACGACGGGGATGTCCGGCCGCGCGTCGAGCATCGCCTCGATGTCGGTGAACGCCTCGACCCCCGGCACGCTGCCGTTCCGGCTGATCGTAGCGGCCAGATCCCAGTCGGGGCTGGCGGCGATGGCGGGCACGTGCTGGTCGACGGCGATCTTGCCGATGCCCATCAGGGCGATTGGGGTCATGGACCTCAGACCTTCTTCTTGTTGTAGACGTCGAAGATCACGGCGGCGAGCAGGACCAGCCCCTTGATCATCTGCTGATAGTCGATGCCGATTCCCATGATCGACATGCCGTTGTTCAGGACCCCCATCAGGAACGCGCCCACGACCGCGCCCACGATCTTGCCCACGCCGCCCGACATCGACGCGCCGCCGATGAACACGGCCGCGATCACGTCCAGCTCCAGCGCGAAGCCGGCCTTGGGCGTAGCGGTGTTCAGGCGCGCGGCGAAGACGAGGCCCGCGACCGCGGCCAGCACGCCCATGTTGACGAAGGCCAGGAAGGTCAGGCGCTCGGTCTTGATGCCCGACAGCTTGGCCGCCTTCTCGTTGCCGCCCAGCGCATAGACGCGGCGGCCCAGCGTCGTGCTCTCGGTCACGAAGGCGTAGATGACGGTCAGCACGCCCATCGTGATCAGGACGTTGGGCATGCCGCGGAAGGTCGCCAGCGAATACAGGATGAAGACCAGCACGGCGGCGATCAGGCCCACGCGGATCAGGAAGAAGGCCCGCGGCTCGTCCTCGATCCCGTAGGCGCGGTTCTGCGCCCGCTTGCGCAGGCCCGACCACACCACGTAACCCGCCGCCAGGAGCCCCACGACGAAGGCCAGGACGTTGAAGTTGCGCACCCCCAGCATGTCGGCCAGCGCGGCCCCGCCGGGAAGGACGTCGGGCACGAAGCCCGTGGCGATGACCTGGAACTCGCGCGGGAAGGGGCCGACGGACTGCCCCTCGAGCAGCCACAGCGACAGGCCGCGGAAGACCAGCATGCCCGCCAGCGTGACGATGAAGGACGGGATCCGCCAATACGCGATCCAATAGCCCTGCGCCGCGCCGATCAGGCCGCCCGTGGCGATGCAGACCAGGGCCGCCAGCCAGATCGACAGCTCCATGTTGACGATCATCACGGCGGCCAGCGCGCCGATGAAGCCCATGACGGACCCCACCGACAGGTCGATGTGCCCCGCCACGATGACGATCAGCATCCCCAGCGCCATGATGATGATGTAGCTGTTCTGCAGCAAAAGGTTGGTCACGTTGATGGGCCGCAGCAGCGTGCCGCCGGTGACGACCTGGAAGAAGCCCATCACTGCGAACAGCGCGATCAGCAGGCCGTATTCCCGCAGGTTCGACGCCAGATAGGCGCCGACGCCCGCCGCGGGGCGCGCCGCGGTCGCGGCGGTGTCGTCGATGGCGGACATCCCGGTCCCCTTCCTATTCCCTGACGATGAGCGACATGATCCGCTCCTGGCTGGCCTGGTGGCTGGGCATCTCGCCGACGAAGGCGCCCTCGTTCATCACGTAGATGCGGTCGGACATGCCCAGCAGTTCGGGCATCTCGGACGAGATCACGACCACGCCCTTCCCCTGCGCCGCCAGCTCGTTGATGAGGCCGTAGATCTCGTACTTGGCGCCGACGTCGATGCCGCGCGTCGGCTCGTCCAGGATCAGCACCTCCGGGCCCGCGAACAGCCACTTGGACAGGACGACCTTCTGCTGGTTGCCGCCCGACAGGTTCACGACCTGCTGGAAGACCCCCGGCGTGCGGATCCCCAGGTCGGCGCGGTAGCCTTCGGCCACCTCCGCCTCGCGCCGCTCGTCCAGCACGGCGCCGCGGGACACGGCCGGCAGGTTCGCCAGGGTGATGTTGCGGGTGACCGAATCCTCCAGGATCAGGCCCAGGCTCTTGCGGTCCTCCGGCACGTAGGCGAGGCCCGCCGCGATGGCGCGGCTGACGGTGCTGGTATCGACCGCCCGTCCGTGCATCTCCACCGTGCCGGTGATGCCCTGCCCCCAGGACCGCCCGAAGATCGACATGGCCAGCTCGGTCCGGCCCGCGCCCATCAGCCCGGCGATGCCCACCACCTCGCCCGCGCGGACGTCGAAGGACACGCGCCGGATCACCTGGCGGTCGGCGTGCTCCGGGTGGTGGACGCACCAGTCGCGCACCGACATCAGCGTTTGGCCGATCCGGGGCGTGCGCGGGGGATAGCGGTTCTCGATGGACCGGCCGACCATGTCGCGCACGATCGCGTCCTCCGTGATGCCGCCGCCCGCGTCGATCGTGCTGACCGACTGCCCGTCGCGGATGACGGTGACGGTGTCGGCCACGCGACGCACCTCGTTGAGCTTGTGGGAGATGATGATCTGCGTGACGCCCTGGGCCTTCAGCTCCAGCATCAGGTCCAGCAGCGCCTGGCTGTCGCCTTCGGACAGGGCCGAGGTCGGCTCGTCCAGGATCAACAGGCGGACGTCCTTGGCCAGCGCCTTCGCGATCTCGACCAGTTGCTGCTTGCCGACGCCCAGCTTCTCGACCCGGGTCGTGGCCGGATCGCGCAGGCCCACCTTGCGCAGCAGGTCCTGCGCCCGCCGGTTCGTTTCGCGCCAGTCGATCACGCCCGCGCGGGCGTTCTCGTTGCCCAGGAACAGGTTCTCGGCGATCGACAGCAGCGGCACGAGCGCCAGCTCCTGGTGGATGATGATGATGCCGCTGCGTTCGCTGTCGGCGATGTCGCGGAACTGCGCCAGGGCCCCGTCGTAGTGGATCTCGCCCTCGTAGCTGCCCGCCGGATACACGCCCGACAGCACCTTCATCAGCGTGGACTTGCCCGCGCCGTTCTCGCCGCAGATGGCGTGGATCTCGCCGCGCCGCACGGCGAGGGTGACGTCGTCCAGCGCGCGCACGCCGGGAAACGTCTTGGTGATGGCGCGCATCTCCAGCAGCGTGTCCTGCATGGGCACCCGGTATCCTGCCGTTGGGGGACGGGCCCGCGACGGCGCGCGGGCCCGAAGGGTCAGCCGATCACTCGATCTGGTCGGCGGTGTAGTAGCCGGTGTCGACCAGACGCTCGCGCCAATCGGCGGCGGTGACCTTCAGCGGCTCCAGCAGATAGGACGGCACGACCTTCATCCCGTTGTCGTAGGTTTCGGTGTCGTTGATCTCCGGCTCGCCGCCCTTCAGCAGCGCGTCGACCATGCCGACGGTCACGCGGGCCAGCTCGCGCGTGTCCTTGAAGATGGTGGAATACTGCTCGCCCGCCAGGATCGACTTGACCGACGGCACCTCGGCGTCCTGGCCGGTGACGATGGGCATGGGCGTGTCGCCCGACCCATAGCCCACGCCCTTCAGCGACGACAGGATGCCGATGGACAGCCCGTCATAGGGCGACAGCACGCCGTGGACCTCCGCGTCCGTGTAGTTGGCCGAAAGCAGGTTATCCATCCGCGCCTGCGCCACCGCGCCGTCCCAGCGCAGGGTGCCCACGGTGTCCATGCCTTCCTGGCCGGACAGGACGTTCACCCGCCCCTCGTCGATCAGCGGCTGCAGGACGGACATCGCCCCGTCGTAGAAGAAGTAGGCGTTGTTGTCGTCGGGCGAGCCGCCGAACAGCTCGACGTTCCAGGGCTCCACGTCGGGGAAGCGTTCCTCCAGCCCCGCGACCAGGGTCTCCGCCTGCTGGACGCCGACCTTGAAGTTGTCGAACGTCGCGTAATAGCTGACATGCTCGCTGTCGCGGATCAGGCGGTCGTAGGCGATGACCTCGATGCCGGCGAAATGCGCGTTCTCCAGGGCGTTGGACAGGGTCGTGCCGTCGATGGCGGCGATCACCAGGGCGTCCACGCCGTTGGTGATCATGTTCTCGATCTGCGCCAGCTGGTTGGGGATGTCGTCCTCGGCGTATTGCAGGATCGTGTCGTAGCCCGCGGCCTCGAACTGCTCGACCATCGACTCGCCGTCCGAGATCCAGCGGGCCGAGGACTTCGTGGGCATCGCGATCCCCACCAGCCCTTCGGCCAGGGCGCCGGTGGCCATCGTGGCGGCCAGCGCGGCGCCGATCAGTGTCGTCTTCAACGTCATGTCGTATCCTCCCATGCGGCGCGCGTCGGCGCCTCCCGGAAAACGTTAGCCACCGCGCGGAGGTCGCGCCAGCCCGATTTCCGGGGCCCCGGGCACCGCGCGCGCCGGCCCTACTTCACGCCCGTCTCGACGGAGGCGGACACGAAGAACCGCTGCGCCAGGGCGAACAGGATCAGGACCGGCAGGACGCTGACCGCCAGGGCGGCCTGCTGCAGGGACTTCTGGTCGAGGTCGTTGAACGTGTTCTCCAGCAGGAAGATGCCCACGGGCAGGGTCTGCAGCTCGGGCGCGGTGCGGGTGATCGTCATCGTCCAGATGAACTCGTTCCAATGATACACGAAGGCGAAGACAGCCAGCGTGGCCAGGGCCGGCTTGACCAGGGGCAGGGCGATGCGCCGGAAGATCAGCCATTCGGACGCCCCGTCCAGGCGCGCGGCCTCCAGCAGCTCCTCCGGGATCGTGGTGAAGAACTGCCGCATCAGGAACACGCCGTACCACGTCACCGCGAAGGGCAGGACCAGGGCGGCATAGGTGCCCAGCAGGCCGCTGCCGCCCTGGCCCATCAGGTCGTTGCCGCCCGCCAGGGGCGCATAGCGCAGAAGGAAGAAGATTGGGATGATGAGCAGGAAGAAGGGGAACATCTGCGCCCCCACCACCAGGCGGAACACGTTCGCGCGCCCCGGGAACTCGTAACGCGCCAGCGCCCAGCCCGCCATGGCCGACGTCACCAGCTGCACCAGCGTGATCGTCGTCGTCACGAGCACGGAGTTGAGGATCCACCGCCCCATCGGCAGCTCGTCGAAGACCCGGCCATAGACGCCCCATTGCGGATCGGCCGGGAAGTAGCGCGGCGGCGTGGCGAAGACGTCCGCCGGGCCCCGCAGCGCGCCCACGAACATGTCCGCGAAGGGCAGCACCATCAGGAGCGCGCCCAGGGTCAGCAGCACGTACTTCACCGCCGCGCCCACCTTCGGGCCGGTCCGGCGCCGGGGGCCAGGCGCGCCGGTGGCGGCGCGCGCGTCGGCCGCGACCGACAGGCCCAGGTCGGGCGCGGCGGTCACGCCTTGCGCTCCCGCAGCAGGCGGAACTGCAGGACCGTCAGCACCGCGATGATCGCGAACAGGATCAGCGCGCCCGCCGACGCCCGGCCCATGCGCAGGTCCTGGAACGCCATCTCGTACAGATACAGCGCCGTCACCTCGGTCGCGCCGCGCGGCCCGCCCCCCGTCATCGCCAGGATCAGCGCGAAGAACCCCATGCCGGAGATGAAGGACGTCACCGTGACGAAGACCACCGCGGGCCGGATGATCGGCACCGTGATGCGGCTGAACTGGATCCAGGCGGACGCGCCGTCCAGCTCCGCCGCCTCGTACAGGTCCTTGGACACGTTCTCGATGGCGGCGGAGAAGACCACCATGTTCTTGCCCACGTCGTACCAGACCATGACCATCACGATGCTGACCATCGCCATGGTGGGGTCGGTCAGCCAGTCGAAGCCCCGGAACCCCAGCAGGCCCAGCAGGCGGTTCGCCAGCCCGTACCGGTCGTCGAGCACGAACTGCCAGATATAGGCGATGGCCACGAAGGACGTGATCTGCGGCAGGTAGTAGATCGCCCGCCACGCCGCCTTGCCCCGCGCGCGGCTGAACACGAAGGCCAGCCCCAGGGCCAGCGGCACGCCGATGACGACCAGCGCGCCCGCGAAGACGAAGGTGTTCGACAGCGTGGCCCAGAACGTGTCGTCGCGCGTCAGCAGGTACTCGAACTGGCGCGTGCCCACCCAGCGCGGCTCCCCCAGGGGGTTCCAGCGGGTGAACGCCAGGTACACGCTGAACCCCAGGGGCAGGACGAGGAACAGCCCCGTGAACGCGAAGAGGGGTGCGAGGAACCAATAGGGCGCGTTGCCGCCCGGCCGCCCGAGCGCGCGCCCCGCCATCAGCGGCGGCCCCGCGCGGGGCGGCGGGGATCCGCGCCGCGACGGCCCCGCAGGCCGCCGCGCGCGTTCAGGGGCGTGCGTCGCATCAGTAGAACTCGAACAGGACGTCCTCCACCGCGCGGTCCAGGTCGCCCATCGCGGCCTCCGCGTCGGCATCGCCCGCGATCACGGAATCGATGGCGTCGGCCATCATCCCCTCGATCTCGGCGGCCTGCATGACGTTGGGCTGGCTGACCGTGCGCCCGTCGGCCAGAGCGTCCAGGAACGGCTGGGTGAAGGCGTCCGCCTCGCCCATCGCGGCGTTGTCCGACGCGTTCGCCGTCAGCGCGCCGATGGACGACAGCATCCGTCCCATGCAGGACACGCCGCTGTCGTCGGCGCTGTCGGCCGAGTTGAGCCAGCGCACGGCCTCCCACGCGGCGTCCCCGTTCGGGCTGTCGCTGTCCACGCCCATGAAGAAGGCGTATTGCAGCGTCTTCCAGTCGTCGCCGGCCGGGATGGGCGACACGACCACGTCGTCCAGGCTGCCCAGCCCATCCTCGATGGCGGACTTGTACCAGTTGGCCATGACCATCATGCCCGCGCCGCCCGCCGGGAACGCGTCGTAGGCGTCGACCGACTTCTCGGTGATCCCGTCGTCCACCAGCGTCGCCAGGTCGCGTGCGGCGGCGACGGCCTCGGGGCTGTCGAGGTTCGCTTCCGCGAAGCCGTCGGCATAGACGTCCATCCCCCGGGACGCGAGCAGGGCGTAGAACGGATGCACCACCCCGGCGCCGGAGCTAGACTCGGCGAAGGCGAAGCCCGCCGTCTCGACCCGGCCCTGGTCGTTGCGCGTGGTGATGGCCTCCGCGATCTCGCGCAGCTCGTCCCAGGTGGCGGGCGGCGCGTCGTATCCCGCGTCGCGCAGCAGCGCCATGTTCGACACCAGCATGTAGACGGACACCTCCGTCGGCACGCCGTAGAGCGTGCCGTCGATGGTCGCGGCGTCCGCGGTGGTGCCGTATTCGGCGCGGATGAAGTCGGCCAGCGCGGCGGGCGGCTCGGCCAGCACGCCGTTGTCGGCCATCTGCGCGCCCCAGATCGAGTACAGGTGATAGATGTCGGGCTGCGTCCCCCCGATGCGGCCCGTCAGGACGGTCTGCAGGTACTCGCCATAGCTGACCTGCTGGTACTCCACCGCCTGCCCCGTTTCCGCCTCGTAGTCGGCGAGGCATTCCAGCAGCGGCGCGGCCTGGTCCTGGTTGTAGTGCATCGCCATCGTCAGGGGCGCGGCGTGGCCGTCGGCGAGGGCCGCGACGGGAAGGACGAGGGCCAGGGCGGTGGTGGCGAGACGGGACATGGGCAACGTTCCTGCGGTGTCGATTTGGTTAATCCTAGGCAAGACGTCCCTTCGCTGTCCATGCCGTCCGGGCGGCGCGGTCGCCTTTGCCGCATCTCCGCCGGTCGTGACGCGGGGGCATCTGGACTTCCGGCGCGGGGGCGGTTCACTGGGGCCATGACCCGGATCGAGGACGTCCACGCCCGGTTGTTCCACGTGCCGCTGGACCGCGTGCTGGTCGACGCCAGGCACGGGGACCACACCTATTTCGAACTGGTCACCTGCACGATCCGCCTGTCCGACGGGTCGGAGGGGACCGGCTATACCTATACCGGGGGCAAGGGGGGGCACGCGATCCTGGCCGCCCTGCGCCACGACCTGTCGCCGTTCCTGCTGGGCCGCGACGGTGCGGACGTCGAGGGGCTGTTCGACGCGATGCTGTGGCACGTCCATTACGTCGGTCGGGGCGGGATCATGTCGTTCGCCATCTCGGCGGTCGACATCGCGCTGTGGGACGCGCGCGGGCAGCGCCGCGGGCGGTCGCTGCGGGCCATGGCGGGGGGTGCTGCAGCCGATTGCCGCGCGTATTGCGGCGGCATCGACCTGGGCTTCGACCGGGACGAGCTCTTGGACAGCGTCCGCGGCTACGTCGCGGCGGGGGCGGGCGGCGTGAAGATCAAGGTGGGGCGCCCGGACCTGTCCGACGACGCCGCGCGGGTGGCGGCGGTGCGCGACCTGATCGGGCCGGACCTGCCCTTCATGGTGGACGCGAACTATGCGTTCGACGTCCCGCGCGCCATCGAGGCCGCCCGCGCCTTCGCCCCCGCCCGCCCCACGTGGTTCGAGGAGCCGATCATCCCCGACGACTACGACGGGTACGCCGCGGTGGCGCTGGCGACGGGTATGCCGCTGGCGATGGGCGAGAACCTGCACGTCCTGGAGGAATTCGACCACGCCTTCGCCCGTGCCACGCTGTCCTTCGTTCAGCCGGACGGGTCGAATTGCGGCGGGATCACCGGGTTCCTGCGGGTCGCGGAACGCGCCCGCCGCCACGGGGTGACCCTGTGCAGCCACGGGATGCAGGAACTCCACGTCAGCCTGATCGCGGGCCTGCCCGGGGACGGGTGGATCGAGGTGCACTCGTTCCCCATCGACCGCTACACGACGCGGCCCCTGGCGATGGCGGACGGACGGGCCCGGGCGCCCGACGCGCCGGGAACGGGCGTGACGTTCGACTGGGACCGGCTGGCGGAGGCGGACCTGCTGCGCGGCGCCATGGCCCCGGCCCGTTCGACGGCCTGAGGGCGCCCGTGCTTCGCGGACCGCTCGCGGGTCGCCTTCGGCACCGATGCCCCCGCCGTCACCGAACCGCGCGATTCGTCCGACGCGGCGCAGACGCCCGGCAGACGCGGAGCAGACCGGCGCCTCACGCCCCGTTCCGCCCGTCCGTCGCACCCCGAAAGGGCGCGGACCGCCACGCGGACCCCTGCATGCGTTGGAAGAACGCCGCCGCTTGCGCCGCCTCCCGCTCGAACCCACACTCCACCCGTCGGCACCCACCCCATCGACCGGAACGGGACGACGTTACGCCGCAGCGCAGCGAACGGTTTACGGATCGTTCACCGTTCGTCGGCCTGACCCGTCGCCTCCAGCCGCTCGCGGGTCAGGGGGTCGCGCGCCAGTCGCTCCTCCTCCAACGCGTCCATGATGGCCAGCGCCGGTCCTTCGCGGCCCCAGGATCGCAGCAGCGCGCGCCGCCACGCCTTGCGGGCGGAGGCCGGGGACCATTGCAGGCGGGCATTGGCGAGCCAGCGGCGCAGGGCGGGGGGCAGGCGGTCGAACTCCGCCATGTTGTCGCGGCTCGCCGGTGACAGCGGCAGCCCGGTGCGCTGGTTTCCCCGTCCCATCCCCCGAAGATGGCGCGGGGGGCGGTCATTGACCAGTGGGGCGGAACCGGCCCCGCGCTGCGGCGTTCCGTTCCAGCACTTCCACCGCACACGGAGAGAACGACATGGCGGGCATCGGCTGGATCGGCAGCATCATCCTAGGCGCCCTGGCAGGCTGGATCGCCGAGAAGATCATGAAGGCCGACATGGGCCTCCTGATGAACATCGTCCTGGGCATCGTCGGCGCCCTGGTCGCCAATTTCATCCTGTCCCTGGTCCTGGGCAGCACGCTGGGCGAGGGCAGCTGGCTGATCCAGCTGATCGTCGCCGTCGTCGGCGCCTGCGCGCTGATCGGCATCGTCCGGGCCATCCGGCGATAGATTGACAAGGTCCGGGCGGGGACCCATCCCCGCCCCATGACCGAGACGAAGACCCCCAAGCCGAAGCGCGTCCACCATGCCTTCACCTTGCTGGTGGAGGTCGGCCGCAAGACCGGCGACGGCCTCCCCGACGACGCCACGGGGGCCGCGCTGATGTGCTATGCCGGGGGCGTCGACGAGGACGAGGCCGTGCGCGAAACGGTCAACGTCCTCAAGCAGGCGGACATGAACGTGCTGGAGGTGTCGGGCTACGGCACCCTCGAGGAACGGCTCGCCGAAGGCCACGACATCGCGGACGACGAACGCGCGCTGATGCGGCGGGCGCTGGACGACAACGCCGTGATCGTGGCGCAGACCACGGTGTTCCGTGATTGATCCCGTCGACCTGACCGTCCGTCTGGTCCGCTGTCCGTCCGTGACCCCGGCGGAGGGCGGCGCGCTGGTGCTGCTGCGGGACGTGCTGGAGGGTGCGGGCTTCGCCTGCACCCGCGTGGACCGCGGCGGCGTGTCCAACCTGTTCGCCCGCTGGGGCGCCAAGGGCCATCCCCGCAGCTTCGGCTTCAACGGCCATACCGACGTCGTGCCCGTGGGCGACCGGGACGCCTGGACCCACGACCCGTTCGGCGCGGCGGTGGAGGACGGGTGGCTGTACGGCCGGGGCGCAACCGACATGAAGTCGGGCGTCGCCGCCTTCGTGGCGGCGGCCTGCGACCTGGTGCGCGACGCCCCGCCCGACGGCGCGGTCCTTCTGGCCATCACCGGCGACGAGGAGGGGGATGCCCGGGACGGCACCACGGCGTTGCTCGACTGGATGGCGGCCCAGGGCGAGGCGATGGACGTCTGCCTGGTGGGCGAGCCGACCTGCCCCGAGCACATGGGCGAGATGATGAAGATCGGACGGCGCGGGTCGCTGACGGCCTGGTTCACGGTCCACGGCGTGCAGGGCCATTCGGCCTATCCCGACCGTGCGCTGAACCCCGTCCACGCCTGCGTCGCGCTGGCGTCGCGCCTGCTGGCGGAACCGCTGGACGAGGGGTCGGACCACTTCGACGCGTCCACGGTGCAGGTCGTGTCGATCGAGACGGGCAACGCCGCCACGAACGTCGTGCCCGCCATCTGCCGCGCCACGGTCAACGTCCGGTTCAACGACCTCCATTCCGGCGCGTCGGTCACGGACTGGCTGCGGGGCCATGCCGATGCGGTCCAGGACGCGACCGGCGCGCGCGTGACGATGGACGTGAAGGTGTCCGGCGAATCATTCTTGACGCCGCCGGGCGCTCTGTCCGACATCGTGGCGCAGGCCGTGGCGGTGGAAACGAACCGCACCCCCGTCCTGTCCACGTCGGGGGGGACGTCGGACGCGCGGTTCGTGAAGGACCACTGCCCGGTGGTGGAATTCGGCTTGGTGGGCCACCGGATGCACGCCGTGGACGAACGCGTCCGGGTCGACCAGGTCGAGACGCTGAAGCGGGTGTATGGCCGGGTGCTGCGGGATTACTTCGCATCGGCGTAGTCGATGCGCCCCGGGCCTGACCCGGGGTCCCGATGATCTTGGTGATGCCCAACCTGTCGAGGCCCCGGCTCGAGGACGGGGTGCAGGGTTGGCCCGCCTTAGCGGACCAGCCCCACGATGTCGTATGTCCGTTCCAGGATCGGCGTGGCGATGCCGCGCGCGCGGTCCGCGCCGCGGGCGAGGACGCGGTCGATCTCCGCCGGGTCGGCGGTCAGGCGGCGCATCTCGGCGCTGATGGGCGACAGCTTCGCCACCGCCAGGTCCGCCAGCGCCACCTTGAAGTGCCCGAACATCTCCCCGCCATGGTCGCGCAGCACCGATTCCGCGTCCACGTCCGACAGGGCGGCATAGATGTTCACGAGGTTGCGTGCCTCCGCCCGCCCCTCCAGGCCCGCCACCTCGGACGGCAGGGGGTCCGGGTCGGTCTTGGCCTTGCGGAACTTCCTGGCGATCGTGTCGGCGTCGTCTGTCATGTTGATCCGCGTGGCGTCGACGGTGTCGGACTTGGACATCTTCCGCGACCCGTCGCGCAGGTTCATCACGCGGGCCGCCACGGACTCGATCACGGGCTCCGCGAGGGGGAAGAAGTCGACGCCGTAATCGTGGTTGAACTTGGCGGCGATGTCGCGCGTCAGTTCGACGTGCTGCTTCTGGTCCTCGCCGATGGGGACGTGCGTGGCGTGGTACAGCAGGATGTCGGCGGCCATCAGCGCAGGGTACGCGAACAGGCCCAGGGATTCGGCCTCGGCGTTCCTGCCCGCCTTGTCCTTCCACTGCGTCATGCGGTTCATCCAGCCCATCCGGGCCACGCAGTTGAAGATCCATCCCAGTTGCGCGTGTTCCGGCACGCGGGACTGGTTGAACAGAACCGACCGTTCGGGGTCGATGCCGCTGGCGATGAAGAAGGCGCAGATCTCGCGCGTGGCGCGGGTCAGATCCGCGGGGTCCTGCCAGACGGTGATCGCGTGCAGGTCCACCATGCAATAGATGCATTCGTGGGTGCCGCGATCCTGCCAGTCCACGAACCGCTTCACCGCGCCGAGGTAGTTGCCCAGGGTCAGCCCCCCCGACGGCTTGATCCCGGAGAAGACGCGGGGCGTGAAGTCGGCCATGGTGTCCCCCTTCGCGTGCAGGCTGGTGCGGATGCGGGGCTTCCCGTATGCGCGCACGGCATCCGCGTCAATTCCGGGGGACCCCCGTCCGATGTACGACCCTCGTAACGAATCCCCCTTCAACGCCCTGCCGCCCGCCGTGGTCGCCCTGGCGTTCGTCATCGCGGCGGTGGAGGTGCTGTTCCAGTTCGGCGCGGCCGGGCTGGCGGGGGCCGAGGGGGGGGCGTGGCGCGGTGCGGCGGTGCGGGACTGGTCCGTGTTCCCGCCGGTGCTGGAATGGATGGTGGCCAACCGGTCGGTGCCCTGGGACTTCGCGGCGCGGTTCGTCACCTATCCGTTCATCCATTTCGGCCTGATCCATGCGGGTTTCGTGGCGGTGTTCGTCCTGGCGCTGGGCAACGCCGTCGCGCCGGTCTTCCCGGGATGGCGGCCGGTCGCGTTCTTCGTGCTGCCCGCCGTGGCCGGGGGGCTGGTCTACGCAGCGGCCTTTCCCGGGGCGGGTCCCCTGATCGGCGGCTATCCGGGGGCGTACGGCCTGATCGGGGCCTTCACGCTGCTGACGCGGCGCGGACTGACGCGCGTGCCGCCGGACCGCGCGTTCCTGCTGATCGGCCTGTTGCTGGCGATCCAGCCGATCTTCGGGCTGGCCGCGGGAGCGGGGTTCGCGTGGTTCCCCGACTTCGTGGCCGAGGTGGTGGGCGCTGCGGCGGGCTATGGGCTGGCGGCGGCGATGTTCCCCGGGGCGGCGCGGCGGTTCCGCGACCGGATGCGGCGGCGCTAGGGTCCGGCGCGGCGCAGGGCGCCCCGCAGGTCGGACGGGCGCGCGGCCCCGGTGGCGGCGGCCAGCACGGCATAGGCGGCGATCCCCACGCCGATCAGCGCCGCCAGCGCGGGGACGGCCGTGGCGCCGTCCAGAGCGGGACCCAGGAGCACGGACGCGACCCACAGGACGACGCCCAGGCCGATGCAGGCCAGCACGGTCCGCCAGGCCCGGCTGCGGGCCCGGTCGTCCAGCCGGCCCACGGGGCCCATGCGGCGCACCCCCATCCACAGCAGCAGGACCATCGCCCAGGCCGCCAGCGTCGTTCCCAGCGCGGCGGCGGCGAAGCCGATCACGGGCGCCAGCCCGATGGCGACGGCGGCGTTCACCCCCATCGAGACCAGGGCATAGCGCAGAGGCGTGCGGGTGTCCTCGCGCGCGAAGAACAGCGGCTGCAGGACCTTCTGCAGGACGAAGGCCGGCAGGCCCAGGGCATAGACGATCAGCGCCACGGCGGTCGACGCGCTGTCGTCTGGACCGAAGGTGCCGCGCTCGAACAGGGTGGTCACGATCGGCAGGGGGATGACCGCAAGCGCCACCGCGGCGGGCAGCGTCAGGAGGAGCGAGAACTCCGCCGCTCGGGAATAGGCCGCGCGCTGGCCTTCCGCGTCCGCCGCGCGCACGCGACGGGACAGGTCGGGCAGCAGCACGATGCCGATGGCGATGCCCACCACGCCCAGCGGCAGCTGGTACAGCCGGTCGGCATAGTTCAGCCAGGCCACCGCGCCGTCGAAGTAGCTGGCGACCTGCCGGCCCACCAGGAGGTTCACCTGCACGACGCCGCCCGCCAGCGCCGCGGGCGCCGCGATCACGGTCAGACGCCGCAATTCGGGCGTCAGGCGCGGGCGGCGCCGGGGCCACAGCCGGTGGCCCGCGCGGTGGGCGGCGATCCACACCAGGCCCAGTTGCGCTAGGCCGCCCAGGGGCACGGAGGCGATCAGCAGCCAGCCCACGGCGCGGGTGTGGGTCGGGGCCTGGAGCCACGCCATCACGTCGCCGGGCGCCAGGGCCGCGACGGTCATCGCCGCGATGAACACGACGTTCAGCAGGGCGGGCGCCGCGGCGGCGGCCAGGAACCGGCCGTTCGCGTTCAAGACGCCCGACACCAGGGCGGCGAGGCTGATGAGCGCGATGTAGGGGAACGCCACGCGGCCATACTCCACCGTCAGGGCGAAGCGCTCGTCCTCCGCGAAGCCCGACGCCATGGCGAAGACCAGGGCGGGCATGAGGATCACGCCCAGCACGGACACGGCGGTCAGGATCAGCACCATCCCCGCCACGGCGTCCCGGGCGAAGGCGTCGGCGTCCGCCATGCCCTCGCCTTCCAGCTTCTTGGCGTAGAGCGGGACGAACGCCATGTTGAACGCTCCTTCCGCGAAGAAGCGTCGGAACATGTTAGGCAGGCTGAAGGCGATGAAGAACGCCTCCGCCGCCGCCGACGTGCCCAGGAACCGTGCGATCAGGATGTCGCGCGCGAAGCCGATCACGCGCGACAGCAGGGTCCAGCCGCCGACGGTCAGGAAGCCGCGGATCAGGCGGGGCGCCACCGGGTCAGGCGCCCGCGCGTCGGGCGGCGCGGCCGACCGCGTCGCGCAGGCGGCGTTCCAGGGCCTGCTGCTTGCCCTTGCTCCAGAACTTCAGACCGAACAGGTCCTTGACGTAGAACACGTCCACGACCTGCGCGCCGTAGGTGGCGATGACCGCCTGGCTGATCTGGACGTTCGCCGCCGCAAGCGCCTGCGTCAGGTCGTAGAGCAGGCCTGGCCGGTCGCGGGTATCGACCTCGATGATGGTGTAGATCTCGGACCCGTCGTTGTCGAAGGCGACCGTGGTGGGCACCTTGATGGGACGCTCGCGCTTGCGGATCTCGCGCCCCTCCAGCGCCTTCCGGGTCACGACCTCGCCCCCCAGGATGCGTTCGATCATGGACTTCAGCCGCGCCAGCCGCGCGGGCGCATAGGGGTGGCCCTCGCCGTCCTGCAACCAGAACGTGCTGGTGGCGTAACCGTCCTTCGACGTGTAGGTCCGGGCGTCCACGATGTTGGCCCCCACAAGCGAGCATGCCCCGGCCAGGCGGCTGAAGATGCCCGGATGATCCTGACCCGCGAATAGGACGCGCGTGGCGTCGCGGTCCTCGTCGGCTTCCAGTTCGACCTTGATCTCGCCGTTGTCGATGTCCCCCAGCATATGGGCGAAACGGACCTGGGCCGCCGTCGGAATGCCCTGCCAATAGGGGCCGTAATGGCGCCCGATCTCGGCGCGCAGTTGCGCTTCCGTCCAGTCGGGCAGGGCGCCGCGGAACAGTCGCTTGGCCTTCGCCTCGCGCGTGGTGCGCGTCAGGTCCTCCAGCCCGTTCTCCAGGGCGTCCGCGGTGGCGCGGTGCAGGGCGCGCAGCATCTGGGCCTTCCAGTTGTTCCACACGCCGGGCCCCACGCCGCGGATGTCGCAGACCGTCACGAGGGTCAGCAGGTCCAGCCGTTCGCGCGTGCCCACCGCCTTGGCGAAGCCCCGCAGGGTGCGGGGGTCGGTGACGTCGCGCTTCTGGGCCACGTCCGACATCAGCAGATGGTGGCGGACCAGCCATTCCACCGTCTCGCATTCGGCGGGCTTCAGACCCAGGCGGGGGGCCACGTCGCGCGCGATGCGGGCGCCCAGGATCGAATGGTCCTCCGACCGGCCCTTGCCGATGTCGTGCACCAGCAGCGCGACATAGAGGACGCGGCGGTTGATCCCGCCCGCGACGATGGCCGAGGCCAGGGGCAGGTCGGCCTTCAGGTCGCCGCGCTCGATCTCGGCCAGGGTCGAGATCACCTGGATCGTGTGCTCGTCCACCGTGTAGCTGTGATACATGTTGAACTGCATCATCGCGACGATGGGCGCGAATTCCGGGATGAACGCGGACAGGACCTCCAACTCGTTCATGCGGCGCAGCGCGCGTTCGGGGTTCCCGTACTTCAGCAGCAGCGACAGGAAGATGCGGTTGGCCTCCGGGTCGTCGCGCACGGCGCGGTCGACGAGGTGGCGGTTGGCCTTCAGGAGGCGCATGGCGTGTGGGTGCAGCAGAAGGCCGGTGCGCAGGGCCTCCGCGAAGATGCGCAGGATGTTCAGCCGGTCGGACAGGAACGCATCCGCGTCGATCACGTCCAGGCGGCCCTGACGGACCTCGTAGGGGGGGGCGACCTTGCGGCGCCGCTTCAGGAAGCCCAGCAGGCCCGGTTCGGACTTCGCGTTCTCGGCCTCCAGGGCGGTCAGCAGGATGCGCGTCAGGTCGCCCACCGCGGTCGCGTGCCGGAAATAGGACTGCATGAAGTGCTCGACGCCCAGACGCCCGCCGCCGTCGGCGTACCCCATCCGCTCCGCCACCTCGACCTGCATGTCGAAGGTCAGCATGTCGGCGGCGCGGCCGGCGATCAGGTGAAGGTGGCAGCGGACGCACCACAGGAAGCGGTCCGCAGCCTCGAAGGCGGCGAACTCGTCCGGCAGGAAGACGCCCAGGGGCACCAGGTCGGCGGCGTCGCGCACGCCATAGCGGTACTTGGCGATCCAATACAGGCATTGCAGGTCGCGCAGGCCGCCCTTCGCTTCCTTCACGTTGGGTTCCAACACGTAGCGGGCGCCGCCCTGCTTGCGGTGGCGGGCGTCGCGTTCCCCCAGCTTGGCCTCGATGAATTCGGGGGCGGTGCGGGTGAACAGCTCCGACCACAGCGTGTCGCGCAGGGTGGCCGACAGGGCCGCCTCGCCGCAGACGTGGCGCTGCTCCAGCATGGCGGTGCGGATGGTCATGTCCTCGCGCCCCAGCGCCAGGCATTCGCGGACCGTGCGGGTGGCGTGGCCGACCTTCAGCTTCAGGTCCCACAGCATGTAGAGGATCGATTCCACCACCGATTCGATCCAGGGCGTGACCTTCGTGGGCGTCAGGAACAGAAGGTCCACGTCCGAGAAGGGCGCCATTTCCGCCCGGCCATAGCCGCCGACCCCCAGGATCGCGAACCGCTCGCCCTCCGTCGGGTTGGGGCAGGGATGCAGGCGGGTGACGGCCGTGTGGTGGACCGTCCGGACCAGGTTGTCCGTTAGATAGGCATAGGCCCGCGTGACGATGCGGGCGCGGCCGGGGCGGTCGGAGAAGCCCGCGGCGATGGCGTCGCGGCCGCGGGCCAGGGCCGTCCGCAGGACGCCCACCGTCGCGCGTCGCAGCGCCATCGCGTCGCCCGGCCCCATCCCGTCGGTCGCCCGGGCCAGCGCGGCGGCCACGGCGTCGGCGTCGAAGATCGCCCCGGCGGGGGCGATCAGCTCGTCGACCGATTGGTCGAGCGGATCGGAGGGGGCGGTGCGGGGTTCGCTAGAAGCCGGCGCCGCGGAGGCTGCTGGGGGCAGGGCTGACCACCTGTGCTGTTCGGTTCACGACCTGGGCGACCGCCAGCGCCCGCTGGTTCGTGCCGTCGCCCAGCAAGCGGAATACGCCGCCCGTCCCCGCGAAGCCACCCCCCGCGGTCAGCGTGGACCGGCCCACCGTCTGGCCGCGCGCCGCGATGGCGCCGACGGCGGCGATGCCGTCATAGGCCAGCCCTGCGAGCGGATGCGGCCCCCCGCCGTAGTTCGCGGCATAGCGGGATCGGAACTGCGCGGTCGCGTTCGGGTCGGGCAGGGTGAAGTATCCCCCCTGCAGGCTGGACAGTTCCAGCGCCTCGCTGGGCACGTCCCACCGGGTCAGCCCGAGATAGCGGAACGCCTCGCCCCCGATGCCCGTTTCTGACAGGAGTTGCGAGATGACGGGCAGGTCGCCCGCCGTGTTCCCCGTCAGGAAGACGGCGTTGGCGTTCGAACCGCGCGCCGCCTCCGCGATGGTGGGCACGGCGGCGGAGATGCCCGCCTGCGACAGGCCATAGCCGACCGTGCCGGTGATCTGTGCCCCCGTGCGCGCGCCCGCCTGCAGCACCGCGTCGCGGGCCACCGCGCCCGCGGCGGTGTCGGCATGGGTCAGGACCACGCGGTCCCGGCCCTGGCTGGCGGCGAAGGCCAGGATCCGGCTCGCGGTGTTCTGGAACGTGTTGCCCAGGACCCAGACGTTGCCCCCCGCGATGTCCGTGTTGTTCGAGAACGACAGGACCGGGATGCCGGATCCGGCCGCCGCCACGCCCGCCGCGGCCGCATTCTCGGCATAGAGCGGGCCCAGGATGACCTGCGCGCCCCCCGCGATGGCCTGCTGGGCCGCGGCCTGCGCGCCCCCCGGGGTGCCCTGCGTCGGGAACACGGCCAGGTTGACCGCGCCCGGGCCCAGATCGGCCACCGCTAGGCGGGCCGCGTTCTCCAGCGACCGGGCGACGGTTCCGTCCGAGCCGCGCGCCGAGCCATAAGGCACCAGCAGCGCCACCTGGACGGGTCCGTCGCCGCCGACGCCCGCGCCGCCCACCGTCCCGCGGGGCGATGGGACCTCGCAGGCCGCGACGCCCCCCAGGACCAGGACGGCCAGGGCGGCCCGGCGGAGGCGGGCCAGGAACGGTGTCCCGGCGCTGGTGGTGCGGTGCGGCATGTGCGTCTCTCCCGAACGTGATAGGGGCGAAGCTAGGCCGCCCCCGGGGCGGAGTAAACGACCCCGATCGAAAGGGCGCGCGATGACGGAAACCGGCCGATCCGCCCCCGCCGTGGAGGCCGCGCTGCACCTGGTGGCCGTGCCCATCGGCGCGGCCCGCGACATCACGCTGCGCGCGCTGGACCTGCTGGCGGGTGCCGACGTCCTGGCGGCGGAGGACACGCGCGCCCTGCGCCGGCTCATGGACATCCACGGCATCGCCCTGGGGGACCGGCCGCTCGTGGCCTATCACGACCACAACGGCGAACGGGTGCGCCCCCGGCTGCTGGGCGCTCTAGCCGAGGGGAAGTCCGTCGCCTACGCCTCGGAGGCCGGGACCCCGCTGGTGGCCGATCCGGGGTTCCGCTTGGCGGTCGACGCGCGGGCGCGGGGTGCCGCGGTGCGCGCCGCGCCGGGGGCGAGCGCGGTCCTCGCGGCGCTCTGCGTGGCTGGGCTGCCGACCGACCGGTTCCTATTCGCGGGCTTCCTGCCGCCGAAGGCGCAGGCGCGTCGCACGGCCCTGGCGGAACTGGGCACCGTGCCCGCGACGCTGGTCCTCTACGAAAGCCCCAAGCGCGTGGCGGCGATGCTGACCGACGCCGCCGCCGTGCTGGGCTCGCGGGACGCTCGCCTGTGCCGCGAGCTGACGAAGCGGTTCGAGGACGTCTGGTCCGGCGACCTGCCCACCCTGGCCGCGCGCGCGGATGCCGAGCCCCCCAAGGGCGAGATCGTGGTCCTGATCGACCGGGCCGCCCCCGCCGCCGCCACGGACGACGACCTGCGCGCGATGCTGGTTGACCGCCTGGCCACCGAGGGGACGAAGGCCGCGGTGCAGGCCGTGACCGAGGCCACCGGCGTGCCCCGCAAGCGCGTCTATGCGCTGGCGCTGGAGATGAAGGGGTGACGAAGGGGGTGAACCATCACGCCGGCCTAGCGGCGGAGGGGTCGGTCGGGCGCTGGTACGAGGCGCGTGGCCACGTCGTCCTGGCCCGACGCTGGCGCGGCAAGGGGGGCGAGATCGACCTGATCGTCGATTGCGGCGCGGAGATCGTCTTCGTCGAGGTCAAGGCGTCCGCCACCCACCATGCCGCGGCGCAGCGGATCCGTCCCGCGCAGGTCGCGCGCCTGCAGGTCAGCGCGCAGGACTGGCTCGACCGCAACGGGCGGGACGCCCTGACGCCCATGCGCTTCGACGTCGCCCTGGTGGATGGCCAGGGCATCGTGGACGTGATCGAGAACGCGCTGATGTGATGCGCGCGGATGCACGCCCGCGGGCGTGGACACGGCCCCCGCCGCGCGCCATCTAGGCCACGCAGCTCGGCGGAGGTCCCATGCCCCAATCCCTGAAGGTCGCGTTCCAGATGGACCCGATGCCGGGCGTCGACATCGACGCCGACAGCACGTTCCGCATCGCCCTGGAAGCGCAGGCGCGGGGCCATGCGCTGTTCCACTATACCCCTGATTCCATTGCCTACGTCGAGGGGCGCATCCTGGCGCGCGGGCAAGATATGGAGTTGCGGCGCGAACGGGGGAACCACGTCACGTTCGGACCCGTGCGGGAGGTAGACCTGGCGGACATGGACGTCGTGTGGCTGCGCCAGGACCCGCCCTTCGACATGGCCTACATCACCACCACGCACCTTCTGGACCGGATCCACCCCGCCACGCTGGTCGTCAACGACCCGACCTGGGTCCGCGGCTGGCCCGAGAAGCTGATGGTGCTGGACTTCCCCGACCTGACGCCGCCCACGGCCGTCGCGCGAAGCCTGGCCCTGCTGAAGGAGTTCCGCGCGCGCCATGGCGACGTCATCCTGAAGCCGCTCTATGGCAACGGGGGGGCGGGGGTGTTCCGCCTGACGCCGGAGGACCGTAACCTCGATTCGCTGCACGAGCTGTTCGCCGTGATGAATCGCGAGCCCCTGATCATGCAGAAGTTCCTGCCCGCCGTGTCGAAGGGCGACAAGCGTGTGATCCTGGTGAACGGGGAGCCGGTGGGTGCGATCAACCGCATCCCCGCCGAGGGTCAGACGCGGTCCAACATGCATGTGGGCGGGCGCCCCGAGAAGGTCGCGCTGACCGACCGCGACCGCGAGATCTGCGCCTGGATCGGTCCGCGCCTGCGCGAGCACGGGCAGGTCTTCGTGGGCATCGACGTGATCGGCGACTGGCTGACGGAGATCAACCTCACCTCGCCCACCGGACTGCAGGAACTCGAGCGGTTCGACGGCACGAACGCCGCCGCCGCCATCTGGGAGGCGGTCGAGCGGCGGGTCGGTTGAGGCGCGCAACGTCCACCGTACATACGAGGATCGCCGCTTAAGTTCGACGTGCTGTGATGCAGGACCGTTCCGAACGGGGCGTCGGGCCTAGGCCGCGCTGCCCACTACGAGGCGGTAGCTCAGCGCCTCCGCCACGTGGGCGCGGCCTATGTCGCCGGAGCTGTCGAGGTCCGCGATGGTGCGCGCAACCTTTAGCACCCGATGATAGCCGCGCGCCGACAGCTTCATGCGCGCAACGGCGCCGTCCAGCAGGTCCCGCGCGGCCGCGTCGGGCGCGGCCAGGTCCGTCAGGCGGTCGCCCGACAGGTCCGCGTTGACGCGCACGTCGTCCATCCCGGCATAGCGTTCGGCCTGCACCTCGCGCGCGTCGGCCACGCGGGCGGCCACCCGTTCGGACGTCTCGCCCGTGGGCGGCAGCGTCAGGTCGGAGACGGGAACGGCCGGTACCTCCAGCCGCAGGTCGAAGCGGTCCATCAAGGGCCCCGAGATCTTTGCCAGGTACTCCTCGCCGCAGCCGGGTGCGCGGGAGCAGGCGGCGTCGGCGTCGAACAACATCCCGCAGCGGCACGGGTTCGCGGCGGCGATCAAGAGGAACCGGCAGGGATAGCGGACATGCGCGTTGGCCCGCGCGATCACGACCTCCCCGGTCTCGATGGGCTGGCGCAGCGTCTCCAGCACGGGGCGCGGGAACTCCGGGAACTCGTCCATGAAGAGCACGCCGTTATGGGCTAGGCTGATCTGGCCAGGCCCCGCGCGGCGGCCCCCGCCCGCGATGGCGGCCACCGACGCGGTGTGGTGGGGTTCCTGGAACGGGCGGGCCTGTAGGACGCCGCCTTCGGGCAGGGTGCCAGCGAGGCTGTGGATCATCGACGTTTCGAGCGATTCGGCGGCCGTCAGCGGCGGCAGGATCGTGGGCAGGCGGGCGGCGAGCATGGACTTGCCCGACCCCGGCGGGCCGACGAGGAACAGGTGGTGGCGGCCTGCGGCCGCGATCTCTAGCGCGCGCTTGGCGCGTTCCTGACCGCGGACCTCGCGCAGATCGGCGCGCGGGGGCGGCGCGGGCAGGCGGGCGCTGGCAGCGGGCTGCAAAGGCATCCGCCCCGTCAGGTGGTCGATCAGCGCGCCCAGGGACGGGGCGGGCAGGACGTTGTCGGGATCGACCCAGGCGGCCTCCGGCCCGCAGGCGGCGGGACAAAGGAGCAGGCGACCCAGATCCTTCGCGGCCACCGCGGCAGGCAGGGCGCCGGCGACCGCCTCCAACGCGCCGTCGAGCGACATCCCCCCGATGGACAGGGCGTCGGCCACCGCATCGGCCGGCACGACGTCGAGCGCAGCGAGCAGCGATAGCGCGATGGGCAGGTCGAAATGCGCGCCTTCCTTCGGCAGGTCGGCAGGCGACAGGTTCACGATGATGCGCCGCGCGGGCAGGGCGATGCCCAGCTCCGCCAGCGCGGTCCGGATGCGGTCCTTCGCTTCCGACACGGCCTTGTCGGGCAGTCCCACGATCCCGAGATACGGCAGCCCCGGCGTGACCGCGCATTGCACGTCCACGGGCCGGGCCTCCAACCCTTCGAAGGCGACGGTGGTGGTGCGGGCGAGGGTCATGCCGGGAGGGATGGCATGGGGGGTGTTAGGGTGGGGTAAAGGGGGTGAGCCTGCGATGGGCGCGTCTGTGTCGAAACCGGGCGAATGGCTCCCGCCCTCCGCTGCTCGTCGGATGCGAAGGCATCGCGGCAGGTCCCGAAGGCGGCGTGCTCGACGGTCCAGCTCGTGAGGTATCGTCGAAGAGAACCTGTTTGACCGAAACTTCGGTGTCGGTGCTTCACTTAGGCGGTCTCGGTGTAGGCGCACACCAGCGAGCCGCGCTCAACTGCATACATGAGGGGTCGGTTCCGCTATCGTGTCTTTCGATGGCGATTGACTCAGCGAACGGGTCCACAATTCGGGAACGCGACCGACGGCTTGCCGCCGACATCGCGGAAAGGATGCTCGTCGCCGCCTCTCCGGATGACAGGTGGACGGCAATCCAGCGAACGTTGGAGGGACTGGGTGCGACAGCCGTGAACGCCGCAGCCATTTGCGAGCAGGAAGGCCGATCCTTTTGGTTTCGAAGCACGTTGGCAGAGGCGACGTTGGAAACCTACGTCGACGAGGAGTTCCATGCGTCGGACTTCATCGTCAAGCACGCCGCATGGAGCCGGCATCCTCTACGATGGCGGACTGCGGATCGTAGCATCTACGAGACGATTCCCCAGCACGGGTCTTTCGCGGGTTTCGTCCGTGATTCGGGGGAGCGTTCGATCGTGTGCCTGACCGCACGACCGACGCCGAGTTCGGGGGCGAACACGATCACCTATTGCTCGAAGCTCGAACCATCCGAGGTCATGGACACGGAGAACCTCCATCGAATAGAAACCGCGATCCGATTGCTCCTGCCGTGGCTCGACTGGCCCGAAAGTGCGTCGGCGACCGATCTCCTGCCAATCCGCAGGCGCGAACTATCGGTGCGGGAAGCCCAGGCGCTTCGGTTGCTGGCGGGCGGGATGATGAACGCGCGGATCGCCGACGCGATGGGGATCAGCGAGGCGATGGTGACGAAGCATCTGCGATCGGCACGCTGGAAGCTGAACGCGAAGACCCGAGAGGAGGCGGTCGCGAAAGCTGTCCGAGCGGCGCGAATCGGCCCGTAAAGGTATCGATTTCACGACGTAGGCGGCACGGTCACGAACGCCCATTCTAAAGCTCTGCAAACGGAGATGACGATGGGCTGCTTGTACGACGGCGAGGAATACAGCGAAGGCGCCGAGATCTGTAGGTTCGGCTCCCTCTTGCGATGCCGGAACGACGGCTGGGTGGCGGTCGGAACGTGTGCCGCCAGCGGCGAGGCACCGATCCTGCCGGTTCTGTCGATGGTCAGTCGCTACGTCAACAAGTCGCCGGAGGAAGCGTCGGCGTTCAAGGCCGATCCGACCGGCTATCTCTCGGCAAGGCTGGAAGATGTAGGCATTCCCATCCCCGATGGCTTCCACGCTCATTATGTCGATACCGACGGCGGGGACCTTTCACCTCCCGAGGATGCCGAGATCCCCGAGGGACGAGAGGTCTTCGAGATCTCGGACGGGCAGGTCTCCCTGGTGGAGCAGCGCGGCATCCGGGCGGCCTGCCAGAGATGCTATGGCATCTGCATCGTGCTCCCCCTCTGAGACGTCGGACATCGCGTCCCCGAGCGAAGGAAGTCCCCCGATGGGCATTCACGGCGGCAATTGGTCATTCGGCAGATACGATGTCGAGAGGCTCGTCGAATTCGCCCAGCAGAAGAAGCGGCGAAGGCGGCGGCGAAGCGTCTGCGCGAAGACGGCGGACGGAGCAAGACGATCCCCCGGCCCTTCAAACGCCGAACGATCCTGGACATGACGTTCAGTTCCGGGATCAGAATAAAGATGCTGGTCACCGTCCGTGCGACCGACGCGGATGGTCAGCCGCTCGACATGACGCGTATCTGGGTAACGAAGAACGGCAGGAACCGCGATATCCACCGACCCCACAAGGGCAAGGGCGAGTATGGGAACTTCGGGCCCTACTCGTTCGAGTACAAGCCCGCTTCCAGCGGACTTACGAAGCTGAAGATCCAGACCGGGGGCGATAGGCCATCGATCATCTTCTATACGGTTAAGCAGATCGGCTAACGATACGCGCGCCGGCCACGGACGCGGTCCGGAACCATTCGTGACCAATGGGTATGGTCGTGCGCCGGCAGAGTCGGCCATGACCAAAGGGTTCTCCGCTCGCGCCGTACCGATCCCGTTTCCTGCCGGGGTCCGCCGGATGGACCGGGTGGCCGAACCCGGCTGGACGCCCCCGCCTCATGCCCCCATCGGGAACGGCTTCGTCAGCAGCCCCATGTCGTAGACGTCGAGCGTGCGGTCCGCGGCTTCGCCCTCCGCGCGCCATTCGCGCAGGGGGGCGTGGGCGAGGTGGGCGTCGACGTAGGATCGCATGGTGGGGGTGGCGGGCAGGTCGTAGCCTGCGATGCGCATGGCGACGGGGGCGTAGAAGGCATCCGCGGCCGTGTAGGCGCCGAAGAGCCAGGGGCCGTCGTCCGTCGCGGTTTCCCGCGCCAGGCCCCACAGGCGGTCCAGGCGGTCGAGGTCGGCTCGCACCGCGTCGTCAGGCACGAACCCGTCCCAGGCCACGCGGAGGTTCATGGGGCAGGCGGCGCGCAGGGCCGTGAAGCCGCTGTGCATCTCGGCCACCAGCGACCGGGCCAGGGCGCGGGGGCGGGGGTCGCGGGGCCAGTGGCCGGCGTCCGGGTGCGCTTCAGCCAGGCCTTCGGCGATGGCGATGCTGTCGGTCCACACGGCGCCGTCCGGCATGCGCACGGTGGGCACCGTTCGGGCGGGGGCATAGTCGCGCAAGGCCAGCACGAAGCCCGGGTCGTACATCCGCGCCAGATGGGTGCGGACGGGAAGGTCGAAGGCGGCGAACAAAAGCCAGCCGCGCAGGGACCAGGAGGAGTAGGATCGGTCGCCGATCAACAGGTCGTAGGTCATGGCCCGTCCATGCCCCACCGCCCCCCGCGGAGGAAATCAGGATTCCGCGGCTAGGTCATCACGGAACGGCATCGACCGAGTGGGCCAAGGGGTCCGCGCCCCAGTCGATGCGCGTCAGCGATAGGGGGCGGACGCCCTGGGCCACGGCGTCGTTCGGCGGGATGCGGGCGGCTTCGGCCCACAGGCACAGGATCACGCCGAAATGGCAGACCACGATCAGGTCGTCGTGACGCGCGTAGCGGTCCAATGCCGCCGTCACGCGGGCCAGGACGTCGTGCCACGATTCGCCTCCGGGCGGGCGGACGTCGCCGGGCCGGTCGAAGAAGGCGCGCAGCAGGGGCCCGTCGATCCGCTCGAAAGGGCGATCCTCCCACGCGCCGTAGTGGAACTCGCGGAAGGCGGGCTCGTCGGGCAGGCGGGGGCGGCCGTCCTGGATGGCGTCGGCGGTGGCGCGGGTGCGGGACAGGTCGCTGCTGACGATCGCGACGCGGGGGAGGGCGGCGGACAGGCGGGCCAGAGCGTCGGTGTCCGACAGGTCGGCGGGGCGGTCGGTGTGGCCCAGCATCGTCTTGGCATGGGTCGGTCCATGACGGACGAGCCAGAGACGGGTCATTTTAGGACCTGCCCCAGGCCCGCGGTCACCAGCACGACCCGGTCGCAGGCGGCCGCCAGACGCTGGTTCAGCGCGCCCTGTTCGCGCTGGAACCGGCGGGCCAAGGCATTATCCGGCGTGATCCCCCCACCTACGTCATTTGACACAACAAGAAACCGCGCTTGCGCGGTCGTCATAGCCTCAACCATTCGGGTCAGGGATGGTTCCCATGGGGCATCGTCCATCATCGTGTTGGTCAGCCACATGGTCATGCAGTCGATCAGCACAATGCCCGTCGCCGCGGCGCAGGGGGTGGCCAGATCGGCGGGCGCCTCCACCAGGGTCCAGTCGGCGTCGCGGCGCGCGGCGTGCCGTGCCACCTTGGCCGCCATCTCGTCGTCCCCCACCCGCGCGGTGGCGACGTACGTGACCGGGCCACCTGCGCGGCGGGCCACCCGTTCGGCCCAGACTGACTTGCCGGACGCCGCGTGACCCAGGACCAGGGTGGTTTTGGAAGTATCGGACATCGCTGCGATTTTTTTCTGATCCAATCCCCACCCCTGCGCGTAACACCCCTATGAGGCCGGAACTCCGGCCCGCACGAGAAGCCGTCCCGGGGGGTGCATTATGGCGCTAGACTTCAATTCCGACAACTCGCTGTCGCGTCGCGCCATGAAGGCGGAACTGCTGGATGCGGAGACGGAACTTCGCCTCGCCTATGCCTGGCGGGACGACCGCTGCGAGGAAAGCCTGCATCGTCTGATCACCGCGTACATGCGATTGGCGATCTCCATGGCGGCGAAGTTCAAGCGCTACGGCGCGCCGATGAACGACCTGATCCAGGAGGCCGGGCTGGGCCTGATGAAGGCCGCCGAGAAGTTCGATCCCGACCGTGGGGTACGTTTTAGTACATACGCCGTGTGGTGGATCAAGGCGTCGATCCAGGACTACGTCATGCGCAACTGGTCGATGGTCCGCACCGGATCCACGTCGAGCCAGAAGTCGCTGTTCTTCAACCTGCGCCGTGTGCAGGCCCGGCTGGAGCGGGAGGCCCTGGCCGAAGGCGTCGTGCTGGACCGCCAGACCATGCGGGAGCGCATCGCCACCGAGGTCGGCGTGCCGCTCCACGACGTCGAGATGATGGAGGGCCGGCTGTCTGGGTCCGACTTCAGCCTGAACGCCACGCAATCCTCCGACGAGGACGGGCGCGAATGGATCGACACGCTGGAGGACGGCGCCGATCAGGCCGATTCCTCCGTCGAGCTGAAGCACGACACCGCGATGCTGCGCGAGTGGCTGCTGACCGCCATGAGCGCATTGAACGACCGCGAGCGTTTCATCGTGCGCGAGCGCAAGCTGCGTCCCGAGCCTCGCACGCTGGAATCGCTGGGCAACGAGTTGAAGCTGTCTAAGGAGCGCGTCCGCCAGCTGGAGGCCGCGGCCTTCGCCAAGATGCGCAAGTCGCTGGACAACCAGTCGCGGGAGGTGCGCGGGTTCCTCCTGTGATCCGCGCTGCTCTGGCGCTGGCCCTCGTGGCCGGCGCCGCCGCCGCGTCCCCCGAGATTCCCCCCGACACGCAGGTCGTCTGGCTGGGCGAGATCCACGACAACCCCGGGCACCACGACACCCAAGCCACGCTGACGGCGAAGTTTGCACCCGATGCGCTGGTGTTCGAGATGTTGTCGCCAGGACAGGTGAAAGATGCCGCGGGCGTGGACCGCACGGATGCCGACGCGCTGGAGGAGGCCTTCGCCTGGGCGGACGGCGGCTGGCCCGACTTCGCGATGTACGCCCCGATCTTCGCCGCCGTCCCGGATGCCGCGCTGTACGGTTCGGCCCGACCCCCCGCCGCCACGTCGCGTGCCGTGCAGGTGGGCGCGCTGGCGGTGTTCGGGGCGGATGGGGCGCGGTTCGGGCTGGACGCGTCCCTGCCGCCAGACGAGCGGGCCGCACGGGAGGCGGGGCAGGCGGCCGCCCATTGCGATGCGCTGCCCCCGGACCTCCTGCCCGGCATGGTCGAGGCGCAGCGCCTGCGCGACGCCGACCTGGCCGCCGCCGCCCTGCGGGCGCTGGACGACGGCGCCGACAGGGTCGTCGTGATCGCGGGCAGCGGCCATGTTCGCCCCGACCACGGCGCGCCCACATTGCTGGCCCTGGCGGATCCGGACGTCCGGCAGGCCGTCGTGTGGCAGGGGGAGGACGGGGCCGCCCCGCCCGATTGGGACGCCGCCATCCCCGTGAGCACCATATCCGCCCCCGCGCCGGAGCGTGGCGACCCCTGCGCCGCGTTCCGCTGACGCTGGACGTCCTCGTCCCCGCCCCCTAGCGTGGAGGCAATGCAGGGCAGGCGCATCCTTCTGATCGTCGGCGGCGGGATCGCCGCGTTCAAGGCGCTGGACCTGATCCGCCGCCTGCGGGACCATGGCGCGACCGTCACCCCCGTCCTGACCCGCGCGGCGGAAGCGTTCGTCACCCCCCTGTCGGTGTCCGCGCTGGCGGCATCGAAGGTCTATCGCGACCTGTTCGACCTGACCGACGAGGCGGAGATGGGCCATATCGAGTTGTCGCGCGCCGCCGACCTGGTCGTGGTCGCGCCCGCCACGGCGAACTTGATGGGCAAGATGGCGCAGGGATTGGCCGACGACCTGGCGACCACGCTGCTGATTGCGACGGACAAGCCCGTGCTGATCGCGCCCGCGATGAACGTCCGCATGTGGGAGCACCCCGCCACGGTCAGGAACCTGGCCACACTGCGGGGCGACGGGATCGGCGTGATCGGTCCCGTGGAGGGTGCGATGGCCTGCGGCGAGTACGGATACGGCCGATTCGCCGAGGTGCCCGACATCGTCGCCGCGATCGCCGCAGGCCTGTCCGACGGGCCGCTGCGGGGGCGGCACGTGCTGGTGACGTCGGGCCCCACGCACGAGCCCATCGACCCCGTCCGCTACATCGCCAACCGGTCGTCCGGTGCGCAGGGAACGGCCATCGCCGCCGCATTGCGCGACCTGGGCGCACGCGTCACCTTCGTTTCGGGCCCCGCCGACGTGGCCCCGCCCGGGGGCGTGGACGTGGTGGCGGTCACGACCGCCCGGCAGATGGCCGACGCGGTCGTGACTGCGCTGCCCGCGGACGCCGCGGTGATGGCCGCCGCGGTGGCGGACTGGCACGTCGTCAACGCGACCGACAGCAAGATGAAGAAGACGGCGGGCGGTCTGCCCGAACTGCGCTTCGCCGAGAACCCGGACATCCTGGCCGACCTGTCACGTCGCGCCGACCGCCCCCGGCTGGTCGTGGGCTTCGCGGCGGAGACCGATGACGTGATCGCCCACGCCACCGCCAAGCGGGCGCGCAAGGGCTGCGACTGGATCGTCGCCAACGACGTGTCGCCCGCCACCGGCATCATGGGCGGAGCGGAGAACGCCGTGACGGTGATCGACGCGAACGGGGCGGAGGCCTGGCCGCGCATGTCCAAGGCCGACACCGCCCGCAGGCTGGCACGCCGGATCGCGGACGCCCTGGCCGATGGCTGACGCGGTCCTGTTCCGCCGCACGGACGCCAACCCGGACCTGCCCTTGCCCGCATACGCGACGGCGGGCGCGGCCGGCCTCGACCTGCGCGCCTGCCTGCCGGACGGGCCTCTGGATCTGCCCCCCGGCGGACAGGTCCTGGTCCCCACCGGCTTTTACGTCGCCCTGCCGCCCGGCACGGAGATGCAGGTCAGGCCGCGCTCGGGCCTGTCGTTGCGGCATCGCATCCTGGTGCCCAACGCGCCGGGCACGGTGGACGCGGATTATCGCGGCGAGGTGATGGTCGGCCTGTGGAACGCGGGCGACGCCCCGTTCCGCGTCGAACACGGCGACCGCATCGCGCAGGCGGTGATCGCGCCCGTGCTGCGCCCGCCCGTGCGGGAGGCCGATGCCCTGCCCCCGACCGCGCGGGGCGCGTCGGGCTTCGGCTCCACCGGGCGGCGCTGACCCGCGACCGGGCGCCGCTTGCCGCCCGACCCCCGCCCCTTATCTCCCCCGTGGGACCGGAAGGGGAATGCCGCGTGACACGACCGGACGCCGCGACGCGATGCTGATCGTCATCCTGATGGCCGTGGGCCTGTGGCTGCTGGGCCGGTTCATGGGCACGCCCGTGCAGGCCCGCCTGATCATGATCGCCCTGCTCTACGTGGCGGTCCTGTTCCTTCAGTTCGCCCTCGCCCCCGGGCACCCCCTGCGCGAGCAGTTGGGCGGCGGGCCGGCGCCCTGGCTGATCCTGGGCGCCGTGGGCTTGGCGGTCCTGGCCTATTGGCGGCTGCTGGGTCGGGTGCGGGGCCGCGCCGCCACGCTGGAGGCCGCGCGCGATGCGGGCGACGGGCGGGCTGCGCAGGACGGTCCCTTCAGCGACGTCGAGCTGGAACGCTATGCCCGTCACATCACCCTGCGGGAGATCGGCGGCCTGGGCCAGCGTCGCCTGAAGGAGGCGCGCGTCCTCGTGGTCGGGGCGGGGGGGCTGGGATCGCCCGTCCTGTTGTACCTGGCCGCGGCGGGGGTGGGGACGCTGGGCGTCGTGGACGACGACGCCGTGGACCTATCCAACCTGCAACGCCAGGTGATCCATACCGACGCCCGCGGCGGCATGCCCAAGGTGTTCAGCGCGCAGGCCGCCGTCGCCGCCCTGAACCCCCATGTCGCGGTCCGCCCGTACCACCGCCGCCTGACCGAGGACATCGCGGAGGCGATGGTCGCGGATTACGACCTGATCGTGGACGGGTCGGACAGCTTCGACACGCGCGACGTCGTCAACCGCGCCGCCGTCGCCTCCGGGCGCCCCGTAATCGGCGGGGCCATCACGCAGTGGGAGGGGCAGGTCACGGTCTACGATCCCGCGGGCGGCGCGCCCTGCATGGCCTGCCTGTTCCCTCGCGCCCCCCGCCCCGGCCAGGCCCCCACCTGCGCGGAGGCCGGCGTGGTCGGCGCCCTGCCGGGGCTGATCGGCAGCCTGATGGCGCTGGAGGCGATCAAGGAGATCACGGGCGCGGGCACCCCCCTGCGCGGCCGCCTGCTGATCTGGGACGCCCTGGACGCCGAGACCCGCACCGTGCGCGTCAAGCGCCGCGCCGACTGCGCCGTGTGCGGGGACATCTGACCCACTGGACCCCGGCCCCCGCCGGGCGCATCATGCGGACCGATCCGAAGGGGAGACACCTATGATCCGCACCGCCCTGTCCGCCGCCGTCGCCACCGTCGCGTTGGTCCTGCCCGCCGCGACCGCCGCCCTCGCCGACGGCCACCTGCCCGACCTAGGCGGCCGCACGGTCGTCGTCGCGACCGAGGACGCGTATCCGCCGCTGCAGTTCAAGGAACCCGGGTCGGGGGATGCCATCGGCTGGGAATACGACGCGATGGCCGCCATCGCGGAGCGGATCAACATCACGCCCGAATACGAGAAGATCAGCTGGGACGGCATGATCCCCGCCGTCAGCCGGGGCGAGTTCGACCTGGGCATGACCGGCATCACCATCCGCGAGGACCGCGCCGAGGTGGTCGACTTCTCCGCGCCCTACATGACCAGCCAGATGATGATGATCGTGCGCGGCGACGAGGACCGGTTCGAGGACGCGGCAGGCTTCGCGGCGGACGACGACCTGCTGATGGCGGCCCAGCCCGGCACGACGCCGTTCTATGTCGGCGTGTACGACGTGCTGGACGGGGACGAGGCGAACCCCCGCGTCAAGCTGTTCGAAACGTTCGGCGCCGGCCTGCAGGCGCTGCGCGCGGGCGACGTGGACTTGGCGCTGTCCGATTCCACCGCCGCCAACGGCGTGGTCGCCGCCAGCGACGGCGCGCTCAAGATCGTGGGCGAGCCGCTGGGCACGGAGGATTTCGGCTTCATCCTGCCCAAGGGGTCCGACCTGGTCGAGCCGATCAATGCCGCGCTGGAGGACATGCGCGCCGACGGCACCCTGGAAGCGCTGAACACGAAGTGGTTCCTGGAATACGCGTTCCCGGAGTGACCGGGCGGATCGGGCGTCCGTGAGGCGCCGCCGCAGGGGCGCGTCCGACGCCCCAGACTTCCCCTGGTGGCTGGTCGCCATCGGGGTCCTGATCGGTGGGTCGTACGTCGTGATCGCCCTGGACGACGGGGCGCGGCAGGTGCTGTCGACGCTGCGGCGCGGGCTGTGGATCACCGTGCTGGTCACGGCCACGGCCTTCGCGGGGGCCTGCCTGATCGGGCTGGGCGTGGCGCTGATGGCGGTTTCGGGCAGCCGCGTGGCACGGCAGCTGGCGCGGTTCTATACCGAGTTGCTGCGCGGCATCCCGATCCTGGTGCTGCTGCTCTACGTCGCGTTCGTGCTGGTGCCGGGGCTGGTCGCGGGGTGGAACTGGGTCGCGGACGCGACCGGCCTGCCGATGGCGCGGACGCGGGACTTTCCGCTGCTGTGGCGGGCGGTGCTGGCGCTGGTCCTGGCCTATTCGTCGTTCATCGCCGAAGTGTTCCGCGCGGGCCTGGAATCGGTCGACGAGGGCCAGATCGAGGCGGCGGAGGCCCTGGGCTTGTCGCGGGGCCGCATCTTCCGCCACATCGTCCTGCCGCAGGCGTTCCGCACGATCCTGCCGCCCTTGGGCAACGATCTGGTGGCCATGGTGAAGGACAGCAGCCTGGTCAGCGTGGTGGGCGTGCTGGACATCGCGCAGCTGGGCAAGGTCACGGCGGCGGGCAACTTCCGGTACTTCGAGACGTACAACGTCGTCACGCTGCTGTACCTGACGATGACCGTGGCGCTAAGCCTGGCCCTCCGGCGTTTGGAGCGTCGCCTGGACGCGCGGCAGTCGCAGTGACGTGATGAGGTCGCGCACCTCTTGCCGGGCGGCGACGTTGGACAGGTTCAGGCTGCCGACGCCGATGTCCTTCAGGTCGAGCAGGGTCATGCCGCGGGGGAACAGTTCGCGGAAGATCACGCGTTCGGTGAAGCCGGGGGACACGCGGAAGCCGATGCGCTTGGACAGGTCGTCGAGCGCTGCGCCGACCTTGCGCTTGTTGTGCATCTCGGTGGTGCCCAGGCGGTTGCGCAGGACGATCCAGTCCATCGGCTTCGACCCGGCCTCCGCACGGGCCTGGCGGGCGTTCCACACCATTTCGGAATACACGCTCGGCCCGACGACGCGGCCCGATCCGGGGTCGATGCGCGCCAGCATGTCGAAGTCCACAAAGCTGTCGTTGAGCGGCGTGACCAGCGTGTCGGCGAGGCTGTGGGCGACTTGGCTGAACCGGGTGTGGCTGCCGGGGCAGTCGATCAGCACGAAGTCGCATTCCGCGTCCAGGCCCTGTACGGCGAGGGTCAGCGACCGGTCGAACGGGTTCTCGCCCGGGGCGACATCGTCCTGGCCGACCTTGGGCAAGCGACCGACCGTGGGAGTGGGGAGGGCCACGTCCTGATGGCGCGAGAATTCCACCCGGTTCTCGATGTAGCGCTCGAAGCTGCGCTGGCGGAGGTCGAGGTCGATGGCGCCCACGCGGGCCCCCTGGCGGGCCAGGGCGGTGGCCACGTGCATGGCGGTGGTGGACTTGCCGGACCCACCCTTCTCGTTTCCGAAGACGATGATATGCGCCATGCCGCCCCTGCCCGTAGCCTGCCCGGGCGCATCGCTACCGGGTCGGCGGGGGCTTGCCCAGAGGGGGTGGTCGATGCGGGCCCGATCGTTGTCGGCGGCATCAGGCCAGGGCGGCCCGGACCTCCGGGATCTCGCGCAGGGGACTGTCGGACAGGACGCGGCGCAGGGCGGCGTCGACGATGGCGGGGTCCAGGGCGTCGGCGTGCTTCTTGGCGAACAACGTGTTGCGCATGCCCGCGATCGCCTCCTCCGTGGCGGGGCCCAGGGGAAGGCCCGCGAATCCGTAGAGCATCCGCGCCGCGGCGCGGGGGTCGGCGTCGATCGTGCCGTACCCGATGCGGCACACGCGATCCGGGCCGCCCGGAAGGGTCTGGTGCAGCTCGTTGATGTGGCGCCAGCGCCAGACTTCCACCTCGACCATGTTGGGCAGCGTGGGCTCGCGCAGGTCGTCCGCCGCGGCGGCGGGTCGTCCGAAGTGCGACAGGATGCGGGGGACGTCTGCGAAGTTTGACCGGAAGTCGGCCGTCTGCGCGCCGCCCTTGAGGAAGCGGTTGTACCACGATGCAAGGTAGCCGCGCGGCTCGCGGATGTTGTGGACGACGCGCGCCCCGGGATGGTCGCACAGGAGCGCGCGGGCCCAGACGGGGGCGGCGTTGATCTTCAGCACCAGCGTCGCGGCGTCCAGCGCGGCCCGGTCGAACGTGGCGGGGGGCAGGGTCCATTCCGCGGCGTCGCGCATGACACCGGCCCGGACGGCCAGCCGCCGTGCGCGCGACCTTGCCATCAGCGGCACCGCCGCGCGGGCGGCGGGGCGGAAGAACGCCTTGCCCAGCTTGTCGAAATGGTCGCGTTCGCTGCGGCGCCTGCGCGCGCGGGCGATAGCACGTCGCAGGCGGTCGGACAGGTCGGGCGGCGCGTCGTCCGCAAACAGCGTGCCGCCGATGCCGACGAAGTCGCCCGCGCCGATCGCGTTCACCTCGCTCCGGCAAACGGTGCGGTCGCTTTCGTCGAACATGTCGAGCAGACGGTTCGACCCGGACCGGCCGTTTCCCGAGATCAAGACAACGTCTGGCATCGCCGCTCCGTCGGTTCGTGTCCCGCGACGAAGAACGCCGCCCCCGGGGGCGGCGTCAACCTCGGACGGCGGCGGGGGTTCAGAAGCCCAGGCCGGCGTACTTGTTCTTGAACTTCGACACGCGGCCGCCGGTGTCCATCAGGCGGGCGCCGCCGCCGGTCCAAGCGGGGTGGACGGAGGGGTCGATGTCGAGGGACATCTGCTTGCCCTCCTCGCCCCAGGTGGAGCGCATCTGGACCACGGTGCCGTCGACCAGCTTAACGTCGATGGCGTGATAGTCGGGGTGAAGGTTCTTCTTCATGGGATCACGCCTCCGCGGTGGTCGTCTTGGGACGGTAGTTGGTCTGCTCCTTGATCCGCGCGGACTTGCCGCGACGATCGCGCAGGTAGTACAGCTTCGAGCGGCGGACGCGGCCGCGTCGCACGACCTCGATGCTGTCGATGTTGGTGCTGTGCAGCGGGAACACGCGCTCCACGCCCTCGCCGAAGCTGATCTTGCGGACCGTGAACGAGCCGGCGATGCCTTCGCCGTTCTTGCGCGCGATGCAGACGCCTTCGTAGTTCTGCACCCGGGTGCGCGTGCCTTCGGTCACCTTGAAGCCGACGCGGACGGTGTCGCCGGCCTTGAAGTCGGGGATCTGCCTGGCGAGCGCAGCGACCTGCTCCGCCTCGATCTGTGCGATCAGGTCCATCGGACCGCTCCTTTCGTTACGCGCGGTTTGCCCGCGGATGATTCTTCTTCGCTGTGTCCCCGCGGTGGGGAAGGCCGCCGTCTAGTCCCGATCGCCCTTGCGCGCAAGGTGCCTGGCCCAAAGGTCCGGGCGGCGGTCGCGGGTCAGGGCGTGGGCCTGCGCCCGCCGCCATTCCGCGACCCTGGCATGGTCGCCGGAGGTGAGGACGGGGGGCACGGCTTGGCCCCGCCATTCGGCGGGCTTGGTGTAGTGGGGGTGCTCCAGCAGGCCCTCGGAATGGCTTTCGTCCCTGATGCTGTCGGGGTTGCCCAAGACGCCCGGCAGCAGGCGGATCGTGGCGTCCAGCACGATCTGCGCGGCCAGCTCGCCCCCCGTCAGGACGTAGTCGCCCACGGAGATCTCGGTGACGTCGTGATCGTCCAGCACGCGTTGGTCCACACCCTCGAACCGCCCGCAGAGCAGGGTCGCGCCGGGGCCCGCAGCGAGGGTGCGGGCTGTGGCCTGGTCGAAGGGGCGGCCGCGGGGCGACAGGTAGAGGACGGGGCCGGGACCCCGGGCGGCGTCGAGCGCGGGGCCCACGACGTCCGGGCGCAGCACGAGTCCCGCGCCTCCGCCCGCGGGCGGTGCGTCCACCTGCCGGTGCCGGCCCAGCCCGTGCGCGCGCAGGTCGGTGACGGACAGGTGCCACAGGCCCGCGCGGCGTGCCTGGCCGGTCAGGGACAGGTCCAGCACGCCGGGGAAGGCGTCGGGGAACAGGGTCACGACGCGGGCCTGCCAGGCGGTGCGCGCGGGCTCGTCCAGCAGGTCGCGGGGCGTCGTGGAGGCGCGGATGGAGCGCGTGCCGTGGGAGCGGGCGGGGCCGGACATGACCCATCGCCTAGCCCATCGGCCCGCGCCCCGGAAGGCGTCAGACGATGGCGAAGAGGCCCAGCGCCACCAGGACGAGGATGACCAGCGCGATCACGATCAGGATCTTGGCCCCCGTCAGGGCGACCCCGGAAACGCGGTTCATTCCGAGGAGCGCGGCGATGGCCGCGACGGCGAGTAGTGCGATGATCCAGCCGAGCATGGTCGTCCTTCCAATATCAGAGCTGTACCAACATCAGGGCACGTCGTCCGGTTCCACGTCGTCCTGGCCGGGCAGGGTGCCGTGGGGCGGATCGACGATCACGCGGCGGGCGCCCAGGTCGACGGTCGGAACGGCCGCTTTCGTGAACGGGATCAACAGGTTGCCGTGCGGGCCGCCGCGCAGTTCCAGCAGGTCGCCGGCGCCGTGGTCGTGGACGGCTGCGACCCGGCCCAGCGGTTCGCCGCCGACGTCGAGCGCGTCCAGACCGATCAGATCGGCGTGATAGTATTCGTCGTCCTCCGCATCTGGCAGGGCGCCGCGGGGGACCCACAGGCGCTGTCCGCGCAGGGCGTCGGCGGCTTCCTTGGCCGCCACTCCGGACAGGCGCACGGCATAGCCGTTCTTGATCGGGCGCAGGACGGTCAGCCGGTAGGTCCGGCCGTCGTCCGACGTCAGCGGGCCGTAATCGCCGATCGCCGACGGGTCGGCGCAGAACGACTTCACGCGGACGTCCCCCCGCACGCCATGCGCGCCGGTGATCGCGCCGAGGCAGACATGGTCCTTCATGACGGGCGGTCCGTAGGAGTTCCGTTGGACCGGGGCCGCGGCGAATCCGCGACGGCCCCGGATGTCGGGCGGAGCGGGCACGCGGTCAAGCGTGCGCCGCGGTCACTCCGCCTTTTCCTCGGCGGGGGCGGCGTCCTCGGCTGGGGCTTCGGCGGGCGCTTCGGCGGCTTCCCTGGCGGCGGCGGCCTTCTCCTCGCGCTCCTTCGCGCGCTCCTGGGCCTTCTTGCCCGGCGTGCCCTTCTTGGGGTTCGAGCGCTCGGACCGGGGCGTCACGCCGGCGGCTTCGAGCATCCGCGCGATGCGGTCCGTGGGCTGCGCGCCCTGGTCGAGCCAGTGCTGGATCCGTTCCAGATCCATCTTGACGCGGTCCTCGGAATCCTTCGGCAGCAAGGGGTTGTAGGTGCCCAGCTTCTCGAGGAAGCGGCCGTCGCGGGGGTTGCGGCCGTCGGCGGCGACGATGCGATAGAAGGGGCGCTTCTTGGAGCCGCCGCGGGCGAGCCTGATCTTCATGGCCATGATAAAGTCCTTACTTGTCAGCGTGTTGCTTGTGGTGACGGATGACTTCCTCGATAACGAAGCCGAGGAACTTCTTGGCGAAGGCGGGGTCGAGCCCCGCCTCCCGCGCCAGGCCCTCCAGCCTGGCGATCTGCGCGCCCTCCCGCTCCGGGTCGGAGGGGGGCAAGTCGTTGTCGGCCTTGAGCTTTCCCACGGCCTGCGTGTGGGCGAAGCGTTCGGCCAGCGTATAGATCAGGACCGCGTCGAGGCGGTCGATGGAGGCGCGATGGTCCGCCAGGATGGCGGCCGCGCGGGTCGTGTCCGTATCGGTCATGGGCGCACCGTCCCACCGCGCAACGGCGCCGGATCGTGCGGAAATGCCGATGCACCCCCCGTACACCCCCCGTACACCCCCCGTACATACGCAAAGGCACCGTCCGGACCGGCGGCCGGTGAACCGGAACCGTCCCGATCGGGGCGCGGTGTCCAACGGTCCGCCCGGGCGGGCCGCGCCGCGGGCCCCGGTCCGATCGCCGGGATCGGGCCGTCCGCGCGGGACCGGTCCGTCGCCCGCGATCCGGACGGGCGGCGGAAGGGTCGGATTCGGGCGGGGTCAGTCAACGGGCGCTCCTTCCGGCTGGAGGGCGGGGTCGGCGTGGTGCGCGATTTCGCGGTCGATGGCCCAGGCGAGCCGGGTGTCGGCGAGGGCCGCGGGGGACGGGTGGCGATAGCAGGCGTCGCTGCCGTCCACCGACGGCGCGTCGGGATCGAGCACCGCGCCCAGGCGGTCGCACAGGAGACGGGATTCGTAGTTCTTCGGATCGACGTAGGACACCGCCCCGTCCCAGCCCGTGCGGTATAGATGCCCGCGCACCGCGTGGACCGCCTCCAACGCGTAGCCCTGGCCCGACGCGCCGGGAAAGACGATCCAGGCCAGTTCGCGTTCCGGCCAGCCCGCGGGCTGCCAGCCGCCCGCCATGCCCAAGGTGCGGTCGTCGTCGGCGGCGTGGATCATCCACATGCCGAAGCCCCGGATCTCCCAATGGCCGATCTCCGCGGCGTAGAGCATCCAAGCCTCGTAGGGGTTCAACGGCCCCCCCATGAAGCGGGAGCGATAGGACGTGAACGTCGCCTTGAAGTCGGGATAGTCCGACGGCTCCGGGGCGCGCAGGACCAGGCGGCGCGTCCGGATCACGGGGATGTCGCGGTGTCCCATGCGGTGGCCCCCTACAGAACGGCCGCGGGGCCGGGGTGGCGCCAGATCTGGGCCCCGCCGAAGCGGCCCTCGACGTCGGCCTCGTGCAGGCAGCCCAACCGGGCGGCCACGCGGGCGGAGGCGCCGTTGCCGTGCGAAACGAGGCTGATCGCCGTGCGCCAGCCCGCGGCATCGTAAGCCCAGCGCCGCGCCGCGGCCGCGGCCTCCGTAGCGTAGCCCCGGCCCTCGTGGCCGTCGAACAGGTCCCAGCCCAGCTCGGGCTCCGGCCACCCTTCGGGGTTCCAGCAGCCGACGATGCCGACGCAGGCGCCGGTCGCCGCGACGTCGACGCCCCAGCGGCCATAGCCCCGCAGCGTCCAGTGCCCGATCTCGGCGGCCAGCTGACGCCACGTGTCGGCGCGGTCCTTCGGACCGCCGACATGCCGCGACCGGTCGGAGGCGTAGAACGCGGCCAAAGCCTCGAAGTCGTCCGCGGACAGGGGGCGCAGGACCAGGCGGTCGGTGGTCAGGACGGGGGGCGTCATGCGGTGGCCCCCAGGGGCGACGGGGCCCAGCGGAACGTGCGGGCGCCGGGCATCGACGCCGGCGGGGCGGCGTCCCCGTCCTCCGCCAGGCCAAGGCGGGCGGCGACGCGCAGCGACGCGGCGTTGTCGCGGTCGACGCGGACCACCAGCGGCCCGCCGCGCCACGCGGCCAGCACGGCGCGCGCCGCTTCGGTGGCGTAGCCGTGGCCTTCGCAGGCGGCGTCCCACAGGGTCCACGTCATCTCGACCGGGTCGGCTTCGGCCACCTGCATCATGCCGACATGGCCGAAGGCGGGACCGTCCTGCGCGATGGCATAGCGTCCGAACCCGCGGACGGCCCATTGCCCCGCCATCGCCAGGAACCGTTCCGCGGCCACCCGGGGCGGCCTGGGTCCGCCCACGCCGGTGGTCCGCGGCCCGGTGTAGTAGGCGACGTAGGGCGCCATGTCCCGCGCCTGGAACGGGCGCAGGGTCAGACGGTCGGTCGTCAGGGTCGGGGGCAGCGGGGACGTCATGCGGCGCTCCGTTGGGAACCCTCGTCCTCCTCCGGCGCGGGCGGGAGGTGACGCCACACGGTCACGCGGTCGTCGTGCATCAGGCCGTCGGCATCCGCGCCCATGCGGTGCATCAGGCGCTCGGCGCGGTCGTTGCCCACCGCGACGTAGCTGACGAGCGACGGCAGGCGCAGGGTGGACCAGGCCCAGTGGCGCGCGGCGGTGGCGGCTTCCTCCGCCAGGCCCTGCCCTTCGTGGGCGGCGGTGAACAGGAAGCCCAGCTCGTGCTCCAGGTCGTCGGGTTCGGTCGAGATCTGGACGAAGCCCGCGACCTGGCCGTCCGTGGTCTCGACGGTCCACAGGCCGTGGCCGCGCAGGAGCCAGGTGGCGGTGGCGCCCGCGAAGTCGTGCCAGGTGTCCGCCGGGCCGTTGGGGCCGCCCGCATGGATCCCGCGCGACGACGACATGATGGCGTGGAGCGTGTCGAAGTCGGTCAGATGCGGCGCGCGCAGGCGGGTGCGCGCCGTTTCCAGCACGGGGATGCCACGCGACAGGGTGGCGGCCAGGGTCGCGGCGGGCGCCGTGACGGGGATGTCGCGGGGATGGGTCATGTCGTCACCAATGCCTCCAACACAGGTCGCCGTCCTCGGGGGTGGGGGCGCCGGCGTCCAGGGTCGCGCCCAGGCGGCGCGCCACGGCGATGGACGCCGCGTTGTCCGGGTCGGTGTAGCTGACCAGCGTCGGGGGACGGTGGTTCGCGGCTAACCAATCCAGCACGGCGCGGGCCGCTTCGGTGGCGTAGCCCTGCCCTTCGTGGCCGTCATAGACCATCCAGCCTAGTTCGGGTTCGGGGAAGTAGGGCAGGTCGTTCAACGACACCTCGCCCACGGTGTCGTCGCCGTGGCGGATGGCGAGCGATCCCGCGCCGCCCAACGACCAGCCCGCATGGTCGGAGCAGAACCAACCCCAGGCTTCCGGCAGGTCCAGCGGACCGCCCATGTGCTTCGCCCGGGGGCCCGTCATCAGGTCGTGGTAGGCGGGCCAGTCGTCGCGGGTCAGGCCGTCGAGCCGCAGGCGGTCGGTCGTGATGACGGGCGCCGCGCGGGGCGGACCGAAGCGGCCGATGGGGACCGGGGTGGTCGACGTGAATGCGTGGGCGGTCATGCCGCGACCTCCGCGGGGGCGGGGTGGCGCCAGATGGGCATGGTTCCGTAGCCGGGGTGGTCGAACGTGCCGTCGGGCGTGCAGCCCAGACGCTTCGCCAGGGCGACGGTGCGGGGGTTGTCGGCCTCGCATACGCTGATGGCGGTGGGCCAGCCCAGATCGTCGTAGACGTGGCGGCGGACGGCGATCGCGGCCTCGAACGCGATGCCTTGGCCTTCGGCGGGGGCATAGACGGACCAGGCGAGTTCGGCTTCGGGCCATTCGACCGGGTGATAGGGTCCGATCAGTCCCAGGGGCTCGTCGTCCGCGCCCGTGCGGGTGACGGTGAAGCGGGTGTAGCCGCGCAGGGCGAAGTGGCCCCAGAGTTGCGCGAAGCTGCGCCAGGCCTGCCATCGGGGGTGGGGGCCGCCGACGCCGGTTGCGCGGTCGCTGGCAGCGAAGTTGGCATAGGCGTCGAAGTCCGCGGGGCGGGGTGCGCGCAGGGTCAGGCGGTCCGTCGTAAGCGTCGGCATGTGGTCGGCAAGGTCGATCATGCCGCGACCTCCGCCGGGGCGGGGTGAATCCATGCGCTGCCCTTGGGGTAGTGGGCGAGCGGCGCGCCGTCGGTGGTGCAGCCCATGCGGCGGGCCAGTGCGATGGACGCGTCGTTGCCGAAGGCGATGTTGCTGGACAGGCGGCGATTGCCCCGTTCGTGCCACCAGGCGCGGGCGGCGGTGGCGGCCTCCAGTGCATAGCCCCGGCGCTGGGCCGAGGGATAGATCACCCAGCCCAGTTCGGGTTCGGGGTGGGTGGGCGGATAGTGGACGCCGCAGAAGCCCACGGCCCCCGTGCCGTCGTCCACCATCCACCAGCCGAAATCGCGGAGGATCCAGTGGCCCGCGATGGCCGTGAAGTAGCGCCAGGCCGCGCGCCGGTCGGCGGGCGTGTCGAGCGTGCGCGCCGCGTCCGACAGGTAGAAGCGGGCATAGCCGTCGAAATCGGCCAGGGCGGGCGCGCGCAGGGTCAGGCGGGTGGTGGCGAGGGTGGGGATCACGACAGATGCTCCCACACGTTGCAGGTCGCGCTGTGGTCGGACGCGGTGCCGGTATCGGCCGCGCCGATCTTGCGGGCCACGGCTTCGGAGGCGGCGTTGCCCCGGGTGATGTAGCTGACCAGCCTGGTGTCGCCGCCGATCAGGCCGCGGCCCCATTCCAGCACGCGAGTCGCGGCTTCGGGGGCGTAGCCCTTGCCGCGGGCTGCGGCGAAGGTGTTCCACCCGATCTCCACGTCCGCGTGTTGGGGCGGGTGGTGGATGCCGCAGGCGCCGACCGCGCCGGTGCCGTCGTCGAGGATGAGCCAGCCGAAGCCGTGCAGGGCCCAATGGCCGATGTCGCTTGCGAACAGGGTCCAGGCGCGGCGGGGGTCGAAGTCTTCGCCGTCGGCCGCGGCTTGCTCGCGGTAGAAGTCGCGGTAGGAGGGCCAGTCGGCCATGGTCTGGGCGCGGAGCGTCAGGCGGGGGGTGGTGAGGGTGGGGATCATGCGGATGGGCCCCCAATGCGCTGAGCAGGGCCAGCGGCGGACCGGGGGATGGCGCCGAAACGGTTGTGGCTTGATCGTTTATGGCGCCGCGTGCATCCGAACCCCTGTGCGGGTGTGCAACGTCGCAGAAGCGCCAGACCGCGGGACGGTCCGGCGCTGGCCCTGCGTGCCTGCGGCACGCGCACCGGGCCATTGCCTCTAATCATTGCGTCACGCTTCGGCGGCAACGTCGTACCGAGTGGCGGGAGGCCCCGGGTCGGGCCCGGGCTGCGTATGCCTATGGCATACGTCACTTCTTCTTCATCCCCCCGAAGCCCGCGGGCAGGGTGACGCCGCCGGGGCCGCCCAGGCCGGGCATCTTCAGGCTGCCCATCTGGCGGGCCGCGGCCTCCAACTGGGCGGGGTCCATCTGGGACGGGTCCATGCCGGCGGCGCCCTTGCCGCCCATCATGGCCATGGCCTTCTTGAGCATCCCGCCCTTGCCCATCTTCTTCATCATGTCGCCCATCTGGCGCTGCATCTTCACGAGCTGGTTCAGCTCCTGCACGGAGAGGCCCGCGCCGGCGGCGATGCGCTTCTTGCGGCTGGCCTGCAGGATCGCGGGGTTCGCACGCTCCTTCTTCGTCATGGAATCGATCAGGGCGATCTGGCGGGCCAGGATGCGGTCGTCGATGCCCGACCCGTCCATCGCCTTCCGCATCTTTCCCATGCCGGGCATCATGGACATCATGCCTTCCATGCCGCCCATCTTCTGCATCTGCTGCAGCTGGCCCTTCAGGTCGTTCATATTGAACAGACCCTTGCCGAACCGCTTCATCATGCGTTCCTGGGCCTCGACCTCCAAGGTCGCCTGGGCCTTCTCGACCAGGGCCACGATGTCGCCCATGCCCAGGATGCGGCCCGCGATGCGGCTGGGGTCGAACTCCTCCAGGGCGTCCATCTTCTCGCCCAGGCCCACGAAGCGGATGGGCTTGCCGGTCACGGCGCGCATGGACAGGGCCGCGCCGCCGCGGCCGTCGCCGTCCATGCGGGTCAGCACGACGCCGGAAACGCCCACGCGGGCGTCGAACTCCTGCGCGACCTCCACGGCGACCTGGCCGGTCAGGCCGTCGACCACGAGCAGCGTTTCGCGCGGCTGGGCCACGTCGCGGACCTGCTCCACCTCGTCCATCAGCGTTTGGTCGATCTGAAGGCGCCCGGCGGTGTCCAGGAACAGGACGTCGTAGCCGCCCAGGGCGGCCTGCTGCTTGGCGCGCTTGGCGATGTCGACGGGGCGCTGGCCCATCACGATGGGCAGCGTGTCCACGCCGATCTGGGTGCCCAGGATGGCGAGCTGCTCCATCGCCGCGGGGCGGTTCACGTCGAGCGAGGCCATCAGGACCTTCTTGCCGTCGCGGTCCTTCAGGCGCTTCGCGATCTTGGCGGTCGTCGTCGTCTTGCCGCCCCCTTGCAGGCCGACCATCAGGATGGGGGCGGGGGGATTGTCGATCTTCAGGCGGCCCGGGTCGTCGTCGCCGGTCAGGATCGCCTGCAACTCGTCGTGGACGATCTTGACGACCTGCTGGCCCGGCGTGATCGACTTGGTGACGGCGGCGCCGGTGGCCTTCGCGGTGACCTTCTTCACGAAGTCGCGGGCCACGGGCAGCGAGACGTCGGCTTCCAGAAGCGCCACCCGGACCTCGCGCATGGCCGTCCGGACGTCGTCCTCGGACAGCGCGCCCTGCTTGGTCAGGCGGTCGAAGACGCCGCCGAGACGGTCGGAGAGGGTCTCGAACATGGGTCGCATCCTTTCCTTCGGTGGCCCCGATATGGGGGTCGACGTCGCCTGCCCCAAACCGAAGCGGCCCCCGCGGGCGCGACGCGCTGGCGGAGGGCGATCCCGGCATGGGGCCTGGGACCGGAAAGCGCGGGGCTTCCGGGGTGTCGGGCGCGGCCTTACGGCGCGCGGGAGGGTGCTGTCAAGGAAAGGGGCCGGACCGGGGGCGGGGAGGTGGGGAACCCGCCCCCGGCGGCGTCGTGCCCGCCTTGCCCCGCGCTCATTCGGCGGGGTGTTCGTTGGCGGGCAACATCTGGTCCAGCGATCGCGGCGCCTGGCCGGTGGCCTGCTCGGCCACGTCGGCCCCGGCGTCGGCGAAGGCCGCGTGGATGTCGGGGGCGGGTTCCGCGGGCGCGGCGATGGCGTCGGCGGCGGTCAGCGTGCCGTCGATCGCGCGCAGGTCGGCCAGGTCCGCGTCCGTCGCGACGGGGTCGTCGTCCGCGACGGTGGGACCGGCATCGGTCATGGCAGGGTCCCCCCCGGCCTCGGACGCCGCGTCGGGTGCGGGCGGCTCGACGGGGGGCCGCGTCTGGGCGGGGGTCGGGGCCATCGGCGTGGTCCAGGCGGTCCAGACGTCGAGGGCGGCCTTCGCGTTGCTCGCGGCGACGGAGGCGAGGCGCGCGGACGTCTCGGCCATCAGCGCGGCGGGCAGGAGGGCGGCGGCGGTGGCGTGACGGGTCTGGTCGAACGGCGAGTGGGGCATGGCATCGTTCCTGTGACGGGGGTGTCCGTGCGGATCGGGGGACCAACGCGGGACGGGGGCGGCGGCGTTCCGTGCGCGTGGGTAAAAATCGCGGTCCATCGCGTGACGTCGGGTGGGGGCCGTCGGCGATGCGGCCCCGACCTGTCGAACGAAGCGAGCGGCGATGCCCCTTCCGCGCGTCGCGGCATGCCGCGCGGCAGGGGCGATGCGAGGCTCCGGGAGGGCGGCGCGACGTCCCGCCGCGCCGAAGCGCGCCCCGGCGCGTGACCGGCTCAGCCGCGCCGGCGGGCGCCGGCGGCCAACGCCCCCAGGCCCGCCAGCAGCAGCCATGACGCCGCGGGCAGCGGTATCACCACCGAGGCGGGGGAGGCGAAGGAGACGTCGTAGAAGTCGCCCGTGTCGCCGTCCTGGAAGGCGATGCTGCCCAACGAGATGGTGGTTCCCGTCGAATCGATCGCATCGCGCAGGGCGCCCAGGGTGGCGGGCCTGGATGCCTGCGGCTGGCCGAACTCGATCCGGAAGCCGCCGAACTGATCGCCAGGGAAGGTCAGGACCGTTCCGGGATCGAGCAGGTCCGCGAAACCGAAGCCCGATAGGGACAACCCCGTCCCGGACAGACCGAACCCGCCGCTGGATCCGAACGGATCGGGCGAGAACGTACCGGAGGTCACGGCGGGCCCCAATCCGATACCGAAGGACAGGAAGTTCGTGGGGACGGGATCGAGCGGATAATCGTCCGGCAAAGGCGCGGATGGATCGAACGGATTGGCGAGCGAGAACCCGACGGAGCCCGTAGCGCCGACCGGCGGAAACACGGCATTGCCGGGCGCGGCCTGGGGGCTGCCGGTGACGACGACATCGAACGAGCGGACGATGTCGGCCTGCGCGGCGATCGGCAGGACGGCGAGCACCGAGACGGCGAGGAACGATCTGACCATGGGAAACCCTTTCGTTGACGCAGCGTAGGGTCAACCACGATCGACGACGGGTCAATCGGGTCCGCGCCCCTCGCATCCGGGGGGGCGCGGACCTCGCCGGACCTCACAGGGCCAAGGCTTCGATCTGTTCCTTCGCGCGGGCCATGGCGGCGTCGGCGTCCTGGCTCTGCCCGTCGGCGGCGACGATCTGGACGTCGGTGATGCCGATAAAGTTCATGATGTGCGACAGGTACGGCGACGCATAGTCCACCGGCCCGCCCTTCGCCGTGCCGCCCGAGGCCATCGCGATGACGGCGCGCTTGCCTTCGAGCAGGCCGATCGGTCCGTTCTCGGTGTACTTGAAGGTGACGCCCGCCCGGCAGATGAGGTCGATCCACGCCTTCAACGCAGCAGGCACCGTGAAGTTATAGACCGGCAGCGCGATCAGAAGGGTGTCGGCGGCCTGGATCTCCGCGATCAGGGCATCCGATTCCGCCAAAGCCTTCTTCTGGTCCTCCGTCCGCTTCTCGGCGGGGGTGAAGTTCGACGACACCCAGGTTCCGGTGATGACGGGCAGGGGGTTGTCGCCGACATCGCGGCGGGTGACGTCGCCGTCCAGGCGCGCCTCGATCAGATCGAGCAGTTGCGACGAGACGGATCCTTCCGTCTTCGCGGAGCTGTCGATGCGTAGGATGGCCATTGTGTCGTTTCCTGTTTGCTTCGTAGTCGCAGCGGAACCTAGCCATCCGCCGGCTGGGGACCACTCGCGCCGTCGAACGGGGCCTGTGCGCTGGTGCGGCGCGTGGCTGCGTCACGGTGCGCGCACGCAGGCGTTGTAAGACGCGGCCCACCCGTCTATCAGGGCGGCCGGAACGGGGGGTCATGAGCCTGGGGATCGGCGATGGCCTTCAACGATTGGGACGAAGTGCGGACGGCCTATCAGGTCGCCCGGCTGGGCACCGTGTCGGGCGCGGCGCAGGCGCTGGGCGTCCACCACGCCACCGTCATCCGGCATATCGATTCGCTGGAAGGAAAGCTGGGCGCGAAGCTGTTCCAGCGCCACGCCCGCGGCTATACGGCCACGGAAGCCGGTCAGGACCTGCTGAGCGTGGCCAAGCGCACCGACGACCAGCTGAGCCAGCTGGCCAGCCGCATCAAGGGGCGCGGCGACCAGGTGACGGGCGAGCTGACCGTGACGTCGCTTGCGGTGCTGGCCCCGCTGCTGACCCCCGCCCTGGCGGCCTTTCGGAAGGCGCATCCCGAGATCAGCATGAAGTTCCTGACGGACGAGCGGGTGCTGCGGCTGGAATACGGCGAGGCGCATCTGGCGATCCGCGCGGGCGCGCCGCCCGAACAGCCCGACAACGTGGTGCAGAAGTTCTATCGCCAGGGCTTCGCGCTCTACGCGTCGCGCGGGTACGTGGAAGCGCACGGGATGCCCCTTTCGCTGGAGGACGTGGGCGACCACCACTTCATCGGCTCCACGGAGGAGGCGCCGCGCGCGCCCTTCTTCCGGTGGCTGAACGAGAACGTGCCGGCGCGGAACATCACCTTCCGCGTCAACCAGATCGTGTCGGCCCGCCCCGCGATCCACGCGGGCCTGGGAATCGGCTTCTCGACCACCTGGGTCGAGGACGGGCACGACGACGTGGTCCAGGTGTTCGGCCCGCGGGACGAATGGAACAGCCAACTGTGGCTCGTGACCCACGTGGACCTGCACCGCACGGCGAAGGTCCAGACGATCACCGCCTTCCTGAAGGACTGGGCCCAGCGCTGGCCGGCGGCATGACCGCCGCCCCGCCGGGGTCCCGCCCGGCCTAGCCCGCGAAGGGCGCGGCGTCGCCCCAGACCGCGCGCACGCGCTGGTCGCGTCCGCAGCGGTCGCGGTAACGTTCGTAGGCCACGCTCTTGGGCACGGCGAGGCCTACGGACGAGAACGCGATGCGCTCGTCGGACTTGTAGTAGTCCTGATGATACTCGTCGACGGGATAGAAGCGGCTGGCGTCGAGCACGGGGGTCACGATGGATCGGCCCAGATCGGCCTCCGCCCGGGCGACCGCGTCGCGTGCGATGCTGGCCTGTTCAGGCGTCGTGGCGAAGATCGCGGTGGTGTATTCCCGCCCGCGGTCGCAGAACTGCCCGCCCGCGTCGAGCGGGTCGATGGAGCGTAGGAACATGTGGACCAGCTGCGCATAGTCGACGGTCCCCTCGTCGAACGGGATGCGCACGGCCTCAATGTGGTCGCCCGAGTCGCGATAGACCGGGTCCGGCGTCGTGCCGCCCGTGAAGCCCGACACGGCGTCGCCGACGCCGGGGACCTTCTCGAAGTCGGCTTCGACGCACCAGAAGCAGCCGCCCGCGAAGATCGCTTCGGCGGCGTGCGTGGCAGGGGCGGCTGTCAGCAGCGCCGCGGCGAGGGCGGGGAGGAGGCGTTTGGTGTCCATGCCCCCTAGATGGTGCGCGGCGGGCCGGATCGCCAGTGACGATCGTTCACGGGGGCGTGGGCGGCCCGGGCGGCGGTCCCCGCAGCCAGCGGAACACCAGCGGCGCGCAGGTGATGACCAGCACGATGCGCAGGACGTGGTGCGCGACCACGTAGGCCACGTCGGCGCCCGCGACGATGGCCATGACCGCCATCTCGGCTTGCCCGCCGGGCGAGAAGGCCAGGATCGCGTCGAGCGGCCGGGCCAGGCCCAGGAGGACCGCGGCCTCCGCGAAGATCGCGGCCAGGACGGCCAGGATGGCGCCGTGACCCAGCCCCGCCAGCAGGACCCTCCGCATCTCGGCCACGGTGATGCCGGTGTACTTCACGCCCACCACGATGCCGATGAAGAACTGCGCGGCCTGGATCGCCTCCGCCGGGGGCCGCTGCTGGACGACGCCCCCCAGGGACAGGGCGCCGGTCACGATCATGGGCCCCAGGATCGACGCCCCGAACAGGCCCGCGCGCCGGGCGACGCGCCACCCCGCCAGGCCCGCGGCGGCCATGATCGCCAGTTGCGCGGGCGCCACGTCGCGGGCGGGTGCGCCCGGCGCCTGCGTCAGGTCGATCGCATAGGCGGTGGCCAGGATGGCGGGCACGATGCTGACGATCAGCAGGACGCGCGTGGCGTGCAGGAGCGACAGGGCGCGCGCGTCGCCCCCGGCCTCCTGCCCGAAGAGCAGCATGTCCTGCAGCCCGCCCGGCATCGCCGCGTAGAAGGCCGTGGCGGGATCGAACCCGCACACCCGGCGGAGATAGGGATAGCCCGCCACCCCCGCGGCCACGAGGAACAGCGCGGACAGGGTCAGCGACAGCGCCATCGACGGCAGCTGCTCCAGGAGCGCGGGCGTGAAGGACGCGCCGATCGCGACGCCCAGGATCGTGCGCATCGCGTCGGTCAGCGGGCCCCAGGCGCCCAGCTTCAGGCCCGCGAGGGCGGCCAGCAGGCAACCGAACAGGGGCCCCAGAAGGAACGGCAGCGGCAGGGCCAGCGCGACGAAGGCCGCCGTTCCGGCGGCGCCCACGGCGAAGGTCAGCGCGATGGGGGCGATGCGGCGCAGGGGACGGCCTTTCGACGGGGCTTCGGCGGCATGGTCCGGGGCGGGGGCGCCGGGGTCAAGGCGGGCGGTGCGGTCGCGCCGCCCCGATGGGGGTGTCGGGCCGGCCCCGTCCCGCGATCGCGGGACCCTAGCGCCGGATGGCGTCGCGCAGGTCGCGGGCGCGTTCGCTGCTGGCGGGGTGGGTGGACCACCAGCCGCCGCCGTCGCCGTAGCGGTCCGCGATGTCGTCGAGGAACCGCGCCAGGCCGTCCGGATCGTAGCCCGCGGCGCGCAGGATCGGCACGGCGCCGGCATCCGCGTCCCGCTCGGCGGCGCGGGTGCCGGCCAGCTGCAGCAGGGTGTTCCCTTCGAGCAGGAGGCTGTCGAGGACCGGTCCGGGATCGCCCACCAGGAGCGACAGCATCGCATAGATCCCCAGCGCCCGGTACAGCCCGTGCAGGCCGTGGCGTTCGCGGACATGGGCCAACTCGTGCGCGATGACGCCCGCCAGGGCGTCTGGGTCGTCGCGCAGCGCGTCGACCAGGCCGTCGGTCACGACGACGGTGCCGCCGGGCAGGGCGAAGGCGTTGGGCGTGCCCCCCATGTCCCGGAACAGCAGGACGTCGCGCGCGCCCCGCGGCGGGGGCGGGGCCGCCGCGCGCAGGTCGTCAAAGAGGGCCGACACCCAGGCGCGGTCGTCCGCCGGCAGCCGGGTGTCGTCCATCATCAGCGCATCGATCGCCTGCAGCGATCCCGCGTCCAGCTGGCGGACCAGCGCGGGCGGGGTCAGCCAGACGGCCAGCGTCACGAGCACGGGCACCGCCACCCGCAGGAGCACCGCGGTCGCCACGAGCGTGCCCAAGGCCACGGCCAGCAGGCGCGGCCCGCGCAGCGATTCCAGCAGGTGCAGGAGCCCCCCGTCGTCGTCGAAGGCATGGGCCAGGCCGGGGTCGCGGGTCAGGAACAGCGTCCCGTCGGGCAGGCGGATGGTCCGCTCCGTCCGGCCCAGGGCCGGTTCCAGGACGATCCCGGTCCGGGGCGCCGTCCGCAGCACCGTCCCGGCCGCGTCCTCCAACCGGACGGCGTCGCCGTCCAGGATTAGGCGGGCCGGCGTCTCGTGCGCGTGGTCGGGCGGATAGGCCCGCCCGTCCAGCGCGCGGAGGTCAGATTCCGACGCCACCGATGTCCAGCCCCTCGATGTCGGAATAGGCGTCGCCGATCGCGCGGTTGTCTTCCTCGATCCGGCCGGCGATGTCGTCGAAGGCGCCGTTCGGGTGGACCGTCGTACAACGCGCCAGATAGGCCGTCATGCGGATCCGCGCCCAGGGCAGGGCCAGCCCCAGGGTCAGGACGACGGCCACCGCGTTCGACACCGCGATCCAGACCAGCCGGGCCGGGCGGACCCGGGATTCGAAGCGGTGACCGTCCTGCAGGGTCGTGCCGTCGTACATCAGGTTGCGCGCCATCGCGCGGTACACCATCGCGACGGGCGTGCCGATCAGGAAGAGCGCCAGGTAGATGCCGAAGATCTCGATCACCGGCTCCTCCGTTCCCCCGTCGGCCATGCGGTCGAACGTGGCGGTCAGGGCGCCGCCGAAGAGGATCGTGAACGCGACCATGCCGATCACCGCGATGCCCGCGGCGATCAGGAACGCCAGGTAGTATCCGCCGATCCCCTTCTCGAACGCGAAGGCCCGGTCGCCCAGCCGGTGGTTCTCGACGAAGAAGCGCTGACGGGCCCGGGTCAGGAACGGCCAGGCCGTGTAGAGCGACAGCGCGACCAGGATCGGGATGCCGATATACACCCGCATCGCGCCGCCATAGCTGCCCTGGAAGTCGAAGCGGACGTTGGACCAGCTGGTGTTGCGCGCGTTGAACTTGAGCGCGCGGACGATCAGCAAGGGGAAAACGAAGATCGCCGCCACGTAGAACAGCAGGATCGCCAGCGGCACCGCGGCCGTGAGGATCGAGATCGCGACGAGCGCGCCGACGACGATCAGCCGCCCCTTCAGGATCTGCCCGCCCGTGGCGTGATAGTCGAAGCGGCGCCCCCCGATGGAGGTGTTCCGAAGAATGTACGTCTGGGTGCGCACCTTCGCCCAGGCCGAATAGATCCCCAGCGTCACGACCGACAGGAGCAGGTTCACGATCCAGATGCCGAAGTATTCCCGCGCGGTCCCGTCGAAGCGGACGGCCTCCACGGCCCCCCTGTCGTCTGCCGCGGCCTTGTCGCGCGCCCGCGCGACGTAGTCTGTCGCCATCGTCACCCTCCTGGCCCCCGTCCGGACCTTTACGCTTCCTTCGAGCGGTCCGCATGCGGCACAAGCGCGACATCTTCGTGGCGGCAGGCGATCGGCGGGAATAGGCCGATCGTCCCGCGCCGGCCGAAGGCCCGCCATGCCAAGGAAAACAGGGATCGAAGATGATCCCGGTGGTCCGGAACGGGCCGCGTTGTCGCAGGGCGGCGAACTCTTCTGGAAGGAAAATCGCCACCGCCTAACTGGTTAACGGCCGTGGGGGGACCGGCTTCCGGTTGCTCCGTGACGTCGTCAATCGAGATGGAGATCGATATGAGAACGCAAATCCTGACCGCCGCCTGCGCCATCGGCGTGGCGTTCGCAGGCCCCGCCTTTGCCCAGGACATCCCCGAGGAAGTCGGAACCGCCGTCGACGCCGCCGAGACCGCCGGCGTGGTGGAGACGCTCGTTTCGGGTGGCCCCGTCACGGTCTTCGTGCCGACGAACGACGCCGTCTCGGGCGTACCGGAGGACGCGCTGAACGAGTTGCTGGGCGACACCGAGCGCCTTGCGAGCGTGATCCAGGGCTACGCCGTGACCGGCACCCTGATGGCGGCCGACGTGATCGAGCTGGCCGAGTCCGAAGGTGGTTCGACCCAGGTCGAGACGCTGGGCGGCGGCATGCTGACGGTCATGGTCGAAGGCGACACCGTCACGGTCGGCCCGTCGGAAGACGCGATGGCGACCGTCGTGACGCCCGACCTGACGTTGGGCAACATCACCGTCCACGTGATCGACACGGCCTTCCTGCCGATGTGATCGTGCATGGCGCGGCCCCATCCGGGCCGGGCCGTCATCCCCCCGACCCGACGCGCTTGTTGCGGTTCGCCACCAGCTTCAGGCGCAAGGCGTTGAGGTGGATGAACCCCTTCGCGTCCGCCTGGTCGTAGGCGCCGGCGTCGTCCTCGAACGTGACGTGGGCCTCGGAATAGAGGCTATGATCGGACCACCGCGCCACCACGCGGGCGGAGCCCTTGTAGAGCTTCAGGCGCACCGTCCCAGTTACGTGCTCCTGGCTCTTGTCGATCAGGGCCTGCAGCATCTCGCGCTCCGGCGAGAACCAGAACCCGTTATAGATCAGCTCCGCATAGCGGGGCATGATGCTGTCCTTCAGGTGGCCCGCGCCGGAATCGAGCGTGATCTGCTCGATCCCCCGATGGGCTTCCAGAAGGATCGTGCCGCCCGGCGTCTCATAGATGCCGCGCGACTTCATGCCGACGAAGCGGTTCTCGACCAGATCCAGGATGCCGATGCCGTGCGTGGCGCCAAGTTCGTTCAGCCGCGTCAGGATCGCGGCGGGGGACATCGCCTCGCCGTCGATGGCGGTCGCGTCGCCGCGCTCGAACGTCACCTCGACCATCCGCGCCTCGTCGGGCGCGTCCTCGGGGCGGGTGATGCGCTGCAGGACGTAGTCGGGCGCCTCCTGCGACGGATCCTCCAGCACCTTGCCTTCGGACGACGTGTGCAGGAGGTTCGCGTCCACGCTGAACGGCGCTTCCCCGCGCTTGTCCTTGGCGATGGGGATCTGATTCTTCTCGGCGAAGTCGATCAGCTTCGTGCGGCTGGACAGGTCCCATTCCCGCCAGGGCGCGATCACGCGGATGTCGGGGTCGAGCGCATAGGCGGCCAACTCGAACCGGACCTGATCGTTGCCCTTGCCCGTGGCCCCGTGCGCCACGGCGTCCGCGCCTTCGGCGGCCGCGATCTCGACCAGCCGCTTCGAGATCAGGGGGCGCGCGATCGACGTGCCCAACAGGTACAATCCTTCGTACAGCGCGTTCGCGCGGAACATCGGGAACACGAAGTCGCGCACGAACTCCTCGCGCAGATCCTCGATGTAGACGGCCTTGGCGCCCATCATCTCGGCCTTCCGGCGCGCGGGCTCCAACTCCTCGCCCTGGCCCAGATCGGCGGTGAAGGTCACGACCTCGCAGTCGTATTCTGTTTGCAGCCACTTCAGGATGATCGAGGTGTCGAGCCCGCCGGAATAGGCGAGCACGACCGTCTTGGGCGCGTCCATGGGGGCCTCCGTCATGTCGCCCGCCGCGTTAGGACAACCGGCGGAGGCCCGCAAGGCGGGGCCGCGTCAGGCGCGGCGGCGCATCGCGGCCAGGCCGCCCAGGCCGGCCAGCAGCAGCCAGCCCGCGGCGGGCAGGGGGATGACGGGCGTGTCGTCGGTCTGGACCGCAGCGAGGTCCAGGCTGACGGACGTCGTCAGAGTGAACGTCGCATCGACCGTGCCGCCCGGAGGGGCGACGCCGAGGATCGTGCTGAAGCGGATGTCGCTATCGGACTTACCGTTGCCGTTGGGATCGGACAGGTTCAGTTCGATCGTGTCCGAGAAGATATCCCCGCTCGGGCCGGTCAGCGTGGCGACTGCCGTCGCCATGCCCTGCGTGGTTCCCAAGCCGATGCCCGCCAAGACCGCATCGACGGAATAGGACGCGCGAAAGAATGCCTCGATCGAATCTGTGCCGACGTCGTCGCGGCTGATCGTCAACGTCTGGACCACGCTCGCGGAGGATGAGACGCTGCCGAAGCGGGGATCGAAATCGCGGTCCGGTGGGATCTCGCCCGCCCGTCCGTCGATCCGGAGGTCGCCTACGAGCCGGTCCGGATTGGCGGCATCGGTTTCGATCCGGAAGGTCGAGACATCGGCGTCGCCACCGAAGAAGTTGTCCGCGTCGAACGACGTCTCCTGCTTCGTGACCGAAACGAAGCCTCCGGTCGCGTTCAGGAAAACGACCTCGCCGAAAGCCGATGCGCTGCCGGTCACGGCATGCGCGGCGGCAGGCAGCAACCCGGTGGCGAGCGTGGCGACCAAAGTGAACGTTTTCATGAGCCTATCTCCGTCGGTTGCAATGCTTTCACATTAACGCACGGTAACCGTCGTCGATCAATGGCATCGATGCGGTCGGGATTACCCCCCGTCCGGTCCCGTCACCTCCGGCGCGGCCTCCAGGTCCGCGAGGGTGGCGTTCAGGCCCAGGACGAAGTCCGCCCCGTCCGTGGCGTCGGCGGCGGGAATCAGGGCGGACCAGGCGACGGCGACCTCCTTCTCGCGCAGCCCGAGGAAGCCGCCGACATCGACGACCACCGCCGTCAGCGTGCCGTCGGCGCCGATCATCACGTCCCCGATCTCGCCGATGTCGTCCCATGTCCGGATGCCTTCGGCGGTCACGGCGTCCGCATCGACCAGGGGGGCCGGCGGGACGTGGACGCGCACGCCCATCAGATCGGACGCGCGGTACTGCTGCCCATGGGCGAAATCCACGTCGGGAAACGGTGTCGCCTCGCCGTCCGCCAACGCGGGCGGCGCGATCAGCAGAATGGCGCAGGCGAGGGGGGCGAGCCTTGGCATGGCGGGGCCTTTCGGGGGGATAGGGCCGTCCCCAACGCCGATGCGCGCGGGATGGTTCGCCCCCGCCCGCCCCGCCCGGTCGCGTCAGTCGACGGGCGTGCGTTCCAGTTCGGGCGCGGCTTCCAGCATCGCCTGCGTGGCGTTCATGCCCAGGAAGTATTCCTGCGGGTCGTCGTCCTCGCGCACACCGACCAGGCTGGACCACTGGACCGCGACCTCCTTCTCGCCCAGTCCCAGGAAGCCGCCCACGTCGATCACCACGGCCTGCAGGCTGCCGTCCACGCCGACGATCAGGTCGCCGATCTCGCCGATGTCGTCCCATTCCGCGACCGTGCCCGCGGGATAGGGGGTGCGCGGATCGAGCGTGTCCTCCGTGACGTGGACGCGGGTGCCGATCAGCGTCGTGGCCAGATAGCTTTCCCCGTATTGCAGGTCGACGGGCGCGAAGGGATCCGCGGCATGCGCGTCGGCCAGCGCGGCGGCGGGCAGCGACAGCGTCAGGGCCAGCGTGGCGGTGCGGAGCGCGTGATGGGGCATGGTCGTTCCTTCCTGGGTTGCCTCCTCCGAACGTCGGCGACGGGGTTCGGGTTCAGACCCCATCGCGTTGACCTGCGGCGCGGCCCCGCCTAGGCCTGCGCTGTCCTCCGGAGGTGCCCCATGCTGGGTTGGAAGCTGTTCGTCCGCGCCCTGAACCTGCTGATCGAGAACCTCGGCGCCGCCCTTCGGGTCAGCGCGCTGCCGTATCTCGTCCTGGCCGGCCTGTCCGCCTGGCTGACGTCCGCCTATCCGACGGTGACGATGACGGGCCTGGCCACGCCCGACCAGCCCCTTCCGACCGACCCGTCGCAGACCACCCTGGATCCGGAGGTCGTGGCGCAGATGGCCGAGGGGTCGATGTGGATGCTGCTGCTGGCTCTCGTGAACGTCTTCTTCGTCCTGTGGGTCGCGGTGGCCTGGCACCGCTACGTCCTGCTGGGGGAGGAGCCGCGGGGCGTCGTGCCCCCGCTGCACGGGCGCGCGACGGTGGGCTATCTGGGCCGGTCGATCCTGGTGGGCATCCTGGCCGTGCTGACGGCGGCGGCGGTGGGCACGATGGCGGCCGTGCTGGTCCTGCCGATCATCGGGGCGTCGGGCTATGCCATCGTCTATGCGGTGATGCTGTTCGTCGCGATGCTGGTCTTCTACCGCCTGGCGCTGGTGCTGCCGGCCACGGCCATCGACACGCCGATGACGCTGCAGGACTCGCTTCTGGCGACGCGGGGCCATTCGGGCACCGTGGTGGTCCTGGCGCTGGTGACGACGGCCTTCACGCTGGCCCTGCAGGTCCCCACGATCCTGGACGGCGGCGGGATGGGGCCGGTGACGTTCCTGTACCAGACGGTTGTGCAGTGGATCGGCCTGATGCTGGGGGTCGGCACGTTGACGGCCTTGTACGGCCATCTGGTCGAAGGGCGCCCGGTTGAGTGACGTCGTCGCCGCCGCGCGGGCCGCCGCGGCGGCGATGCGCGACGTGTTCCCGCCCACGCCGCTTTTGCGCAACGAGTACCTGTCGGACCTGCACCGCGGCGACGTGTGGCTGAAGCGCGAGGATCTGACGCCCGTGCGGTCCTACAAGCTGCGTGGCGCGTTCAACGCGATGCGCAAGCTGGACGGGCAGGACGTTGCCTGCGCCAGCGCGGGCAACCACGCGCAGGGCGTGGCCTGGATGTGCCGCCACCTGGGCACGCGGGGCACGATCTTCATGCCCGTCACGACGCCGGGGCAGAAGATCGACAAGACCCGCGCCTTCGGCGGCGACGCGGTCGAGATCCGGCTCTCGGGCGACTTCTTCGACGACACGCTGGGGGCGGCGCAGGCGTTCTGCGCCGAGACGGGGGCGCATTTCCTGTCGCCCTTCGACGACGGGGACGTAATCGAGGGTCAGGCCGCCGTGGCCGTCGAGATGCTCGAGCAGCTGGACGGCCCGCCCGACCTCCTGGTGATGCCCGTGGGCGGGGGCGGGCTGTCGTCGGGCATCCTGTCCTATCTGCGCGCGGCGGGGCAGGTGCCCGAGATCCGCTACGTCGAGCCCGCCGGCGGGGCCAGCCTGACGGCGGCGCTGGCGGCGGGGCATCCCGTCACGATCCCGGACCTGGACAACTTCGTGGACGGGGCGGCGGTGGCCCGCATCGGGGCGCGCAACTTCGACATCCTGCGCCAGGTGCCGCCCCAGCACGTCCTGCGCGTGCCCGAGGGACGGCTGTGCATCACGATCCAGCAGATGCTGAACGTCGAGGGGATCGTGCTGGAGCCGGCGGGCGCCCTGGCGGTCGACGCGTTGCGCGACCTGGGTCCGGAGGTGGCGGGCAAGCGCGTGGTCTGCATCACCACGGGCGGCAACTTCGACTTCGAACGCCTGCCCGACGTCAAGGAACGCGCGATGCGCTGGGCCGGCACGAAGAAGTACTACGTCCTGCGGATGCCGCAGCGGCCCGGCGCGCTGCGGGACTTCCTGGGCGTCCTGGGGCCGGGCGACGACATCGCGCGGTTCGAGTACCTCAAGAAGTCGGCGCGCAACTTCGGATCCGTGCTGATCGGGATCGAGGGGGCCGACCCGTCCACCTTCGCGGGGTTGGAGGATCGGATGGCCGGCCTGGGCCTGTCGTTCCGCGACATCACCGCCGACCCGATGCTGGGCGAGTTCGTGATCTAAGGACCGATCCGCCCGCCCGCCCTCAGGCCACGGCCGACCCATCCAGCCTGGCCTTGCGTTCGCCGATCACCAGGCGCGTCTCCTGCAGGGTCCAGCGCAGGGCCTCGCCCGCGGCGTCCCGTCCGTCGCCGTCGACCTCGCGCGCGGCCATGGCCGCCTGACGCGCCAGGCCGGACAGGCCCAGGTTCAGCGCCCCGGACCGGACGAAATGCGTGGCCTTGTCATAGGCGCCGTCGTCCAGCGCCCCGGAGATGCCGTCGATCGTGGCCGATGCCTCGTCCAGGAACATCGACAGCACGTCGAGCGTGTCGCCCTCGCCCAGTTCGCAGGTAAGTTCGCAAAGGCGGTCCGGGTCTATGATCGCGGTGTCCATGCCCCCGCCTTGCCCCGCCCGTCCTCAACGGATCGCTAACGGGGCGCCGGCGGCGGGGAAAAAGACGCATCGCTTTCGATCCTTCACCCTTTCTTAGCCCGGCGTCGCCATGTCCGCATGCCATGGACGGATCCCATCCCACCCCGATCGCGGTGCCCCCGCCCCCGCCGCCCGCCGCGGGGATGAAGGTGCTGGTGGTCGACGACAGCGCGGCCCAGCGGCGCATGATGGGCGTCATGCTGGACCGGATGGGCCTGAGCGTCGTGACCGCCGCAGGCCCGCTGGAGGCCTTGGACCTGTGCCGCGGCCCCGAGGGCGCGCAGATCGGAATGGTCGTGTCGGACTGGCAGATGCCGGGCATGGACGGCCCGGACTTCTGCCGCGCGTTCCGCGCCATCGCGGGGGACCGCTACGCCTATTTCATCCTTATCACCGCGGGCGGCGAGAAGGCGGGCGGCCTGGAGGCCGGCGCCGACGACTACGTCCAGCGGCCCGTCGACTTCGCCGAACTGCGCGCGCGCGTCCGCGCGGGCCTGCGCATGCTGGCCATGCAGGAGAAGCTGCTCCATCGGAACCACGAGGTCGCCACCACGCTGCACGATCTGCAGGTGCTCCAGGATCTGCTGAGCCAGGACCTGGTGGAGGCCCGCAAGCTGCAACGATCCTTCCTGCCCGCCGCGACGGGCACCTATGGCGGCAGCCCGCTGGCGACCCGCCTGATCACGCAAGGCCAGGTGGGGGGCGACCTGGTGGGGCACTTCGCGCTGCCGGACGACCGCCTGGCGCTGTATTCCTTCGACGTATCGGGGCACGGGGTCGCATCGGCGCTGATGACCGGACGTCTGGCCGGCCTCTATTCGACGTGGAAGCCGCGCCACAACATCGTGTTCCCCGATCCCGGCGCGGCGCCCGATCCGCCGGAGGTCGTCGTCGCGCGCACGAACGAGTTCATGCTGCGCTCGCTGGGCAGCGACATCTACGTCACGGTGGCCCTGGCCTATGTCGACCTAGCCACCGGCGTGGTCGAGTTCTGCCAGGCCGGGCATCCCCATCCCATGATCCGGCGCGCGGACGGCGCGGTGGCGCTGGTCGGCGAGGGCGGCCCCCCGGTCGGGCTGGTCGAGGGCATGGGCTTCGAGCGGACCACCTGCACCCTGGCGCCCGGGGATTCGCTGCTGCTCTACTCGGACGGCCTGACCGAATGCACCGACACCTGGGGCGACATGCTGGAGGAGGAGGGCCTCGTGGACGTCGTGCGCGGCGCGGGACCGGACCCCGTCGCCGCCCTGGACCACATCGAGACGGGATTGCGCGACTTCACCGGCATCGCGGGCTTCGACGACGACGTATCGATGGTCTACTTCACCTTCCGCCCCGACGGCAGCCGACCCGACAGATAGCTCCGCAGCACGGCCGCGTCGCCGTCGCTCCACAGCAGGCCGACCGCGTCGCCCGGATCCGCCCAGATCGCGCGGTGCCCCGGCTCCGTCGGCGGTCCCCGGCGCGGACCGGGACGGCCCAGGAAGACGTGGCAGACCTTCTCCGCGTGGATCGCATAGTCGGGCATCCACACGAACCTGCGATAGGTGGCCAGATGGCGGATCGGGGCGGCGCCGTGACCCGTCTCCTCCATCACCTCGCGCAGCAGCGCGGGGCGCGGGCTCTCGCCGGGGTCGATCCCGCCACCGGGAAGCTGGACGTCCAACCCGCTCGCCGTGTCCTGCCCCGTCAGGAGGATCCGCCCGTCGCGGATCAAGATCGCATAGGCGCCGGGGCGCATCGCGTGGCGCAGCCCGGGCCGCGGCCGGGCGCCGTGGCGGCGGATCATGGGCGGGGTTCCGGGCTCGGCATCGCGTGCCTATATGGCCCCCGGACCCGCCGCGGGCCAGCCCCGCGGACGCGAGAAGGAAACCCATCATGACGGACACGATGACCCATATCTGGGACGACACGGTGCTGCCGTTCCAACTGGACCACAGCGACATCCGCGGCCGCGTCGCGCGCCTGGACGGCGTGCTGGACGCGGTGCTGTCGCAGCACGACTACCCCCCGCAGGTGGAGGAACTGGTGGCCGAGATGGCGCTCCTGACGGCGCTGATCGGTCAGACGATAAAGGTGCGCTGGAAGCTGTCGCTGCAGGTGCGTGGCGACGGGCCCGCGCGCCTGATCGCCACCGACTATTACGGCCCGTCGGAGGACGGGGCGCCGGGCCGCGTGCGCGCCTATGCGTCGTTCGACCGGGACCGCATGGCGGCACACGTGCAGGCGAAGCCGTTCGACCTGATCGGCAAGGGCTACTTCGCGATCCTGATCGACCAGGGACGGGACATGGCGCCCTATCAGGGGATCACGCCCATCGCGGGCGGGTCGCTGTCGTCCTGCGCCGAGACCTACTTCGCCCAGTCCGAGCAGATCCCCACGCGCTTCGCCATGGCCTTCGGCAAGGACGCCGCGACGGGCGGCTGGCGCGCGGGCGGCGTGATGGTGCAGCACATGCCCAAGGCGTCGCCCTTCGCCGCGGACGGGCAGGGCGGATCGGGCGAGGGTGGGCTTCTGACCGCCAACGACATCCTGGACGCCGACGCCGTGGAGGATTGGACCCGCGTGAACCTGCTGCTCGACACCTCGGAGGAAGGCGAGCTGATCGGGCCGCAGATAGCCCCCACAGATCTGCTGGTCCGCCTGTTCCACGAGGAGAAGCCCCGCGTCTTCGACCCGCAGCCGGTGCGCTTCGGCTGCACCTGCTCGGCCGACCGCGTGCGGGAATCGCTGTCGATCTATTCGGCCAAGGACATCGGGCACATGACGACCGACGACGGGATCGTCACCGCGGACTGCCAGTTCTGCGGCGCGCATTACGAGTTCGATCCTGCCACCCTGGGGTTCGAGGCCACGAAGGAGGCGGGGTGAACGCCCGTGTGATCGACTTCGGATCGATCGAGGCGGCGGCGCGGTCCTCTGGGGTCGCGTCGTCGGACTTCGACCTGAACCCCGACGTCATCCTGCCGGGCCGCCGCGTGCTGCGCGACGCCGCCGTGCTGGTGGGGTTCGGGGATGGCCCCGACGGCCCCCGCCTGCTGCTGACCAAGCGATCCAGCCGGTTGAGGCACCATCCCGGTCAGATCGCCTTTCCCGGCGGCAAGCTGGAGGCGGGGGAGGCGCCGGAGGACGCCGCCCTGCGCGAGGCGGCCGAGGAGGTCGGCCTTCCCCGCGACCGGGCCCGCGTCGTCTGCCGCCTGCCCAGCCACGAGACGGTGACCGGCTTCACCGTGACCCCCGTGCTGGCGCGGCTGCAACCCTTCGACCCCGTACCCGAACCCGGCGAGGTCGCGGAAATCTTCACCGTGCCGGCCGCGCATGTCCTGGACCCCGACCGGTACACCGTCGAAGGACGGCGCTGGCGGGGGCAGCGGCGGCACTATTATGCGGTTCCGTGGGGGCCGTACTACATCTGGGGCGCGACCGCGCGGATCCTGCGGGGACTGGCGGGGGCGATGGCGTGAAGGTCGGGGGCGACTGGTTGGAGGCCGCGCCGACGCAGGCGGTGTTCGCCCTCTTGACGGATGCCGGACATCAGGCGCTGGCGGTCGGCGGCTGCGTCCGCAACGCGGCCCTGGATGCGGCCGTCACCGACATCGACTTGGCCACCGACGCCCGGCCCGACCGGGTCGTCGCCCTGGCCGACGCGGCGGGGATCAGGGCGGTCCCCACGGGCATCGACCATGGCACGATCACGCTGATCGTGGACGGCGTCCCGCACGAGGTCACGACCTTCCGCGCCGACGTGGAAACCGACGGGCGGCATGCCGTGGTCGCGTTCTCCGACGACGTCGCCACCGACGCGGCGCGGCGGGACTTCACGATGAACGCGCTCTACGCGCGGGCGGACGGAACGGTGGTGGATCCGCTCGACGGATTGCCCGACCTGCGGGCGCGGCGGGTCCGGTTCATCGGCGACCCCCATGCCCGCATCCGCGAGGATTACCTGCGCATCCTGCGCTTCTTCCGCTTCACCGCGTGGTACGGCGACCCGGGCCTAGGCATCGACGCGGACGGCCTGGCCGCCTGCGCGGAGCTGGCGGACGGGCTGGACGGCCTGTCGCGCGAACGCGTGGGGCAGGAGGTCCGCAAGCTCTTGTCCGCCCCCGACCCCGCACCGATGGTCGCGACGATGGAACGGTCCGGCATCCTGGCCCGCATCCTGCCCGGTGCCGAGGCCGCGCCCCTGTCGGTGCTGGTGCATCTGGAAGACGGCATCGAACCTGCCTGGATCCGTCGCCTGGCCCTGCTGGGCGGCGAGGCGGACGACCTGCGCCTGTCGAAGGCCGAAGCGCGTACCACGCAGATTTTGGCCAAAACGGGCCGTGGTGACGTTCGGCCGTTTGTATTCGGAAATCTCCTTGGGCCGAGCCTCGGGCGGGACGCGCTCCTGATCCACTCGGCTTTGACGGGGCATCCAGTCGCGGCGGAGGATCTTGAGCTCGTCGCCCGCGGCGCGGTGGCCAAATTTCCCCTGGCAGCGGCGGACCTGATGCCCGCGCTGACCGGCCCCTCTTTGGGAGAAGCGCTCGACGATGCGCTGCAGGCTTGGCTTTTATCGGACGGGGCCCTCACGAAAGACGACCTGCTCCGCCGCGTGTCCAACCACCGCCACTAAGGCACCGAGCGGGGCGCATTTCGACCCCGTCCCCCGCCGATCCGCTGACCGGTGCATGCCCCATGCACGGGGGCGAAGGACCGGTTGCGCAGCGACGGGACGGTCCGGGGGACCGTTCCGAGGTCCGCAGCGCGGGCCGCCCGGGCGGCCCGCCGGACCACCCCCCGCACGGAACGCCGCCGCGACGCAACCCCGGCGCAACGTACGCTGCCGATATGCCCATGTGTATGTACGGGGGGTGTACGGGGGGTGCATGCGACGACCTGCCGCGATCCGGATGCCGCGAAGTCTAACCATCGCCGCGACATCGTTGAAATCGCAGGGCGATTTCCGGTGCATCCAATCCTATCGATTTTCCCCGCACCTCCTCCCGGCGCTCCCCCCTATACCTCCCTCCCGATCCCGTTGCGCCCACCCACTTGCCCGCGCCACATGCGGCCCATGATCGACCCGCTCTACCTGTTCGTCTTCGCGGGCCTGTTCACGCCCGGACCGAACGTCATCCTGCTGACCGCGTCGGGCGCGCGGTTCGGCTTCGCCCCGACCGTGCCGCACGTGCTGGGGGTCGCCTTGGGCGTGGGCTTCGTGGCGGGCGCGATGGCGCTGGGCGTGGGCGCGGTGCTGCTGGCCCTGCCGGGGCTGAAGCTGGCGATGCAGGTCCTGGCCGTCGCCTGGATCCTGTGGATGGCCTGGAAGCTGCTGCGCGCCGCGGGCGGCGCGGCGGGCGGGGGCCGCGACCGGCCGTTCACCTTCGCGGAGGCGGTGCTGTTCCAGTGGGTGAACCCCAAGATCTGGATCGTCGCCCTGGCCGCGGCGTCGGGCTATGCCAGCGGCCTTCCGCCGGGCTGGGAAGCGTTGCGCATCGGCACCGCGTTCAGCGGCATCAACCTGTTCGTGTGCCTGTTCTGGACGGTCGCGGGCACGCTGCTGGCCTACCTGCTGACGACGCCGCTGGCCTGGCGGGTCTTCACGACCGTGATGGCCACGGCCCTGGCGGCCAGCGGGATCATGGTCTTCGCGGCCTGACGCGCTAGGGTATGTCGGCCGCAGTCGGAGGGCGGCGCCGATGTTCCGCACGTTCGAAAACCTGGTCGACCCTTACGTCGCGCATGCCGAAGACGACGTGCCGCCGTCGAAGCTGTGGCCGTTCCTGTGGAACTATTCGCAGCCCTTCAAGCGACTGTTCCTGGCGACCGCGATCGTCGGCGTGGTGGTGGCCACGGTGGAGATCTGGCTGATCTCGTACATGGGGCGGCTGGTCGATCTGCTGTCGAATGCCACGCCCGCGACCTTCGTGGCGGACCACGGGTGGGAGCTGACGCTCGTCGCGATCTTCGTGCTCGCCGTCCGGCCCCTGCTGCAGGCGCTGGACGTCCTGCTGCTGAACAACGCCATCCTGCCCAACTACGGCACGCTGATCCGCTGGCGCGCGCACAAGCACGTGCTGCGCCAGTCGATCGGCTGGTTCGAGAACGACTTCGCGGGCCGTATCGCCAACCGCATCATGCAGGCCCCGCCCGCGGCGGGGGAGGCGATCTTCCAGGTATTCGACGCGATCACCTTCGCGCTGGCCTACATGGTCGGCGCCGCGATCCTGCTATGGGCGGCCGACCCCCGCCTGATCCTCCCGCTGCTCGTCTGGCTGGGCCTCTATGCCCTGCTGGTCCGCTGGACCGTCCGGCGCGTCGGGCCCGCGTCCAAGGCCAGCAGCGATGCGCGGTCCATGACCACGGGCCGCGTCGTGGACGCCTACACCAACATCCATTCGGTCAAGCTGTTCGCCCACGAATCGCGCGAACTGGACTATGCCAAGTCCGCCATCGAGGAGACGCGCGCCACCTTCCAGCGCGAGATGCGGATCTTCACCGTCATGGACGTGGCGCTGGTCTGCCTGAACGGCCTGCTGATCGTGGGCGTCGTCGGCTGGGGCGTGCTGCTGTGGGTCCAGGGCAGCGCGTCGGTCGGCATCGTCGCGGCGGCCACGGCGCTGGTCCTGCGGCTGAACGCGATGACCGGCTGGATCATGTGGGCGGTGACGTCGTTCTTCCGTTCGCTCGGCGTGGTGGAGGAGGGGATGGAGACGATCGCCCAGCCCATCGCCCTGACCGACACGCCGGGCGCTGCGCCCTTGCGCCTGACGGAAGGGCGGATCGACTACGACCGCGTCACCCACCATTACGGCGGCGGGCAGGGCGGCGTCACCGACCTGACGCTGTCCATCGCCCCGGGCGAGAAGGTGGGCGTCATCGGCCGGTCGGGGGCGGGCAAGTCCACCCTGGTCAAGCTGCTCCTGCGCTTCTACGACCCCGAACGGGGGCGCATCCTGATCGACCGGCAGGACGTCACCCGCGTCACGCAGGCCAGCCTGCGGCACGCCATCGGGATGGTGCAGCAGGACAGCAGCCTGATGCACCGTTCGGTCTTCGACAACATCGCCTATGGCCGGTCCGACGCCACGCTGGACCAGGTGCGCGCGGCGGCGGAGAAGGCGCAGGCGGACGGGTTCATCGCGGACCTCGCCGATCCGGAAGGGCGGCGGGGCTACGACGCCCATGTCGGCGAACGCGGCGTGAAGCTGTCGGGCGGCCAGCGCCAGCGCATCGCGCTGGCCCGCGTCATCCTGAAGGACGCCCCCATCCTGGTGCTGGACGAGGCGACGTCGGCCTTGGACAGCGAGGTCGAGGCGGCGATCCAGGACACGCTGTATGGGATGATGGAAGGCAAGACCGTGATCGCCATCGCCCACCGCCTGTCCACCATCGCGCATATGGACCGCATCGTCGTCATCGACGACGGCCGCATCGTGGAACAGGGCACCCACGACGCCCTGCTGGCCGCCGAAGGATTGTACGCGCGGTTCTGGGCCCGCCAATCGGGCGGCTTCATCGCCACCGCGGAGGTGGAGGCGGCGGAATAGCGCGACACGGCCCCGCCCCGCGCCCCTTCGTCACCGGAAGCGGACCTCATACAGGTGTGTCCCCGACAGCGATCTTCAAGAATGGCATCGCGGGGCTCGGCGGCCTATGTCGTGGGGCCCCACCCGGAAAGACCGCTTCATGTTGCGTGCCCTGGCCGACCGTTTCGCCGCCCTCGTCCCCGCCTTCGCGCGTGCCGACGGGCCGCCGCCCGACACGCTGGGGCGGTTCTTCGCGTGGTGCCTGTCGGGGGCCTGGGGCCCGCTGATCGTGGCCTTCGCGGCCTCCGCGCTCGCCGGCACCACGGAGATCGCGACCGCGTTCTTCCTGGGCGCCGTCATCGACAGCGTGGCGGACCCGTCGGGGGGCTACCTGGCGCGCAACGCCGTGCTGCTGGCGCTGTTCGTGGGCTTCTATGCGCTGGCCCGTCCGCTGATCTTCGGCACGTCGGCTGCCTTCAACTCCATCGCCGTGATGCCCAACGTGTATCCGCTCGTGCAGTCGCGGCTGCACCGCTGGACGATGGGGCAGGCGGTGACGTTCTTCGACGACGACTTCGCCGGGCGCATCGCGGCAAAGCAGATGCAGACCGCGCGCGCCGTCACGGACGTCACGTCGGAGTTCATCAACGTCGTGGCCTTCGCCAGCGCGTCCCTGATCGGGTCGGCCATCCTGATGCTGGCGATCGACTGGCGGATCGCGCTGGCGCTGACCGTCTGGCTGGTGCTGTACCTGGGGCTGTTCCGCTGGTTCATGCCGCGCATCCGCACCCGGTCGAAGGCGCGCGCCGCGGCCCGCGCGATGGTGACGGGGCAGGTCGTGGACACGATCACCAACATCAAGACCGTGAAGCTGTTCGGCCATACCGACCACGAGGATCGCGCCGCGTTGGATTCGATGGCGAAGCTGCGGGACCGGACGCTGGCCTTCGGACGGCTGTCGACGGGGTTCCGCTTCGCCTTGATGTTCTGCGCGGGCCTGCTGCCGCTGCTGATGATCGGGGGGTCGCTGATCCTGTGGAACGCGGGCCAGGCCAGCCCGGGCGACATCGCGGCGGCGGGCGCGATCTCGTTCCGCCTGTCGCAGATGACGGGATGGGTCAGCTTCACGCTGATGGCGCTCTACTCCAACGTGGGCGAGGTGGAGGACGGGATGCGGACCCTGACCCCGCGCTGGACCCTGCGCGACGCGCCCGACGCCGTGGACCTGACGGACGTCCGCGGCGCGGTCGCGTTCGAGGACGTGACCTTCGGCTATGGCCGCGCGGATGGGGGCGGCGTGCGGGACGTGACCCTGTCGTTGGATCCGGGCGAACGGTTGGGCGTCGTCGGTGCGTCGGGGGCGGGCAAGTCGACCTTGGTATCGCTCCTGCTGCGGCTCTACGATCCCGAAGGGGGGCGGGTCACGGTGGACGGGCACGACCTGCGCGACGTGACGCAGGATTCCTTGCGCCGTCGGATCGGGATGGTCACGCAGGAGACGGCGATGTTCAACCGCTCCGCCCGCGACAACATCCGCTATGGCAAGCCGGACGCGACGGACGCCGAGGTGGAGGCGGCCGCGCGGCGCGCGGAGGCGCACGACTTCATCCAGTCCTTGCGCGACCACAAGGGGAACGAGGGCTACGACGCGACCCTGGGCGAACGCGGCGTGAAGCTGTCGGGCGGCCAGCGGCAACGCATCGCCCTGGCCCGCGCCATCCTGAAGGACGCGCCGATCCTGGTGCTGGACGAGGCGACGTCGGCCTTGGACAGCGAGGTGGAGGCCGCGATCCAGGACGCCCTGACCGAGGTGATGGAGGGCAAGACCGTAATCGCCATCGCGCACCGCCTGTCCACCATCGCGCGCATGGACCGCATCGTCGTGATGGCGGACGGGCGCATCGTGGAGGCGGGCGGCCACGCGGAGCTGCTGGCGCAGGACGGGACCTATGCCCGGTACTGGCGGCGGCAGTCGGGCGGCTTCATCGGGGTCGAGGACGTCGCCGCCGAATGACCGACGGCCTGACGATCGCACGCCTGGACGCGCGGGGCGACGGGGTCGCGGGGGACGGCACCCGCGCGCCCCGCGTCCTGCCGGGCGAGGTCGTCGCGGGCGCCGTCACGGATGGGCGCATCGAGGCGCCGCGCATCCTGACCCCGTCGCCGGACCGCGTCGCGGCGCCCTGCGCGCACTTCCGGCGGTGCGGCGGATGCAGCCTGCAGCACGCGTCCGACGCCTTCGCGTCCGGGTGGAAGCGCGACCGGGTGGCCACGGCCCTGAACCGCGTCCGGCTGGCGGCGGAGGTGGGGATGGTCCACGTCTCGCCCCCGCGCAGCCGCAGGCGGGCGGCATTGAAGGGGCGCAAGACCAAGAAGGGCGCCGTGGTCGGCCTTCACGCGCCCGGCACGCACGATCTGGTCGCGATCCCGGACTGCCACCTGCTTCACCCCGACCTGATGGCCGCCCTTCCCGCCCTGGAGGGGATCACCCGCCTCGCCGCCCCCCGCGGGGCGGAGATCGGTCTGCACCTTACCCGCACCGCCACCGGGCTGGACCTGGCGCTGCATGGTGCGAAGGCCGTGGACCCCTCGGACCTGGCCCCCCATGCGCCCCCCTTCGCCCGCATCACCGCGGATGGCGAACCCCTGCTGCAGTCGGACCGCCCACGGGTCGCGTTGGGCGGCACCCACGTCGTGCCCCCGCCCGGGGCGTTCCTGCAGGCGACGGAGGATGGGGAAAGGGTCCTGACCGCGATCGTGATCGACGCGCTGCGGGGTGCCGCCCGCATCGCGGACCTGTTCTGCGGGCTGGGAACGTTCACCTTTCCCGCCGCCCGCATCGCACCCGTCGATGCCTGGGATGGAGACGCCCCCGCGGTCGCGGCACTGCGCGACGGCGCGCGGCGCGCAACCGGTTGCAAGCCCATCCGCGCTTCCCTGCGCAACCTGTTCCGCGACCCCCTGACGCCGGACGACCTGTCGGGCTTCGACGCCGTGATCCTGGATCCGCCGCGGGCGGGATGCGCCGCCCAGGTCCAGGCACTGGCGGCGTCGGACGTGGCGCGCGTCGTCCACGTGTCCTGCAATCCGGAAAGCTTCGCGCGCGATGCCGCGACGTTGGGGGACGGGGGGTACGCGATGGGCCCGGTCGCGCTGGTGGATCAGTTCCGCTGGTCCACCCACGTGGAGTTGGTGGCCGTGTTCCGGCGGGCGTGACGCCCGTTCAGGCCCGCTTGTCCAGCATCCCCACGTCCAGCGCGGCGAGGACCGTCGCCTCGATGTCGGACGCGACGAGCGCCGCCGCGGCGTACATCTGCCCCGGCCCGCCCTGGTCGATGAACCGGTCGGGCAGTGTCATGTTGCGGAACCGCAGGCCGCGGTCGAACACCCCCTCCTGCGCCAGCAGGTGCGCGACGTGGCTGCCGAAGCCGCCGACCGCCCCTTCCTCGATCGTCAGGAGGACGTCGTGGTCCCTTGCCAGCGTCAGGATCAGGTCGCGATCGAGCGGCTTGGCGAAGCGCGCATCGGCCACGGTCGGGGTCAATCCTCGCGCCATCAGGCGTTCGCGCGCGGCCCCCACCTCGCTCATCCGGGTGCCGTAGGACAGGATGGCCACGCGCTCGCCTTCGTGCACGATGCGGCCGCGGCCGATCTCCAGCACTTCGCCGCGGTCGGGCATCTCGACGCCCGCGCCTTCGCCGCGGGGGAAGCGGAACGCGATGGGCCCGTCGTCATGGGCGGCGGCGGTGGCCACCATGTGCCGCAACTCCGCCTCGTCGCTCGGGGCCATGACGACCATGTTGGGCAGATTCGCCAGGTACGCGATGTCGTAGCTGCCCGCATGGGTGGCCCCGTCGGCCCCCACGAGACCGGCACGGTCGATGGCGAAGCGGACGGGCAGGTTCTGCAACGCGACGTCGTGGACGATCTGGTCGTAGCCCCGCTGCAGGAAGGTGGAATAGATCGCGCAGAACGGCTTCATGCCGGACGCCGCCAGCCCCGCGCAGAAGGTGACGCCGTGCTGCTCGGCTATCCCGACGTCGAAGGTCCGCGCCGGAAAGCGCTCGCCGAACAGGTCGAGCCCCGTCCCGTCCGGCATGGCGGCGGTGATGGCGACGATCCGGTCGTCGCGTTCGGCCTCCTGGATCAGGGACTGCGCGAACACCTTGGTATAGCTGGGCGCGTTGGACTTCGCCTTCCGCTGCTCGCCCGTGCTGGGGTCGAACTTCGACGTCGCGTGGCCCCGGTCGGCGCGATGCTCCGCAAAGCCCTTGCCCTTCTTGGTGATGGCGTGGATCAGGATCGGCCCCGTCGCGCGGATCTTCACGGTGCGCAGCACGGCCAGCAGCGTCTCCATGTCGTGGCCGTCGATGGGCCCCAGATAGTCGAAGCCCAGCTCGTCGAAGAAGGTCCCGCCCATGACGGTGCCCTTGATGATGTCCTTCGCGCGCTTGGCCCCTTCCTGGAAGGGCGAGGGCAGCAGCGACACGGCGTTCTTGGCGGCCGACTTCAGATCCTGGAACGGCGCGCCCGCATAGAGGCGCGACAGATAGGACGACATCGCGCCCACCGGGGGGGCGATCGACATCTCGTTGTCGTTCAGGATCACGATCAGGCGCTTGCCCAGATGGCCCGCGTGGTTCAGCGCCTCGTAGGCCATGCCGCCGGTCAGCGCGCCGTCGCCGATCACCGCGATGGCGTCGCCATTGCCCGGCGCGCCCAGCTCGCGCCCCATGGCGAAGCCGAGCGCCGCGCTGATCGAGGTGGAGGCGTGCGCCGCGCCGAACGGGTCGTAGGGGGACTCGGTCCGCTTGGTGAAGCCCGACAGGCCGTCCTGCTGGCGCAGCGTCGGCATCCGGTCGCGACGCCCGGTCAGGATCTTGTGCGGATAGCATTGGTGGCTGACGTCCCAGATCAGCCTGTCGCGCGGCGTGTCGAACACGGCGTGCAGCGCCACCGTCAACTCCACCACGCCCAAACCGGCGCCCAGATGACCGCCCGTCTGGCTGACGTTCCAGATTGTCTCCGCGCGCAGTTCGTCGGCCAGCTTGGTCAGGTCGCGGTCCGGCAGGGCGCGCAGGTCGGGTGGCCCGGCCACCCGGTCCAGGAGGGGGGTGGCGGGGCGGCTGGCGGCGTCGGTCATGTGATCCCCCTCAACGGTCGCGGGTCACCACGTAGCGGGCGACCTCCACCAGGATAGCCGCCTTGGACCCGTATGGCAAAAGGGCCGCCTCCGCCGATCGGACGAGGTCGTGCGCCCGCGCCCGCGCGGCATCCGCCCCCAACAGCGACACGAACGTCGCCTTGCCGGCCCGCGCGTCCTTGCGGAGCGCCTTTCCCGCCACGTCGGCGTCCCCCTCGACGTCCAGCAGGTCGTCGGCGATCTGGAACGCCAGCCCCAGATCGGCCGCATAGCGCAGGACCGGCGCGGAATCGGCCCCCGCCAGGATCGCGCCCGCCCGGCAGGGCCATTCCAGCAGGCGACCGGTCTTCAGCCGCTGCAGCGCGCCCACGTCGTCCAGGGTCAAGGGGGCGGCGGCGGTCTCGGCGGCGATGTCCATGGCCTGTCCGCCGACCATGCCCGCGACCCCCGCCGCCCGCGCCAGGGTCAGGACCAGATCGGCGCGCACGGCGCCGTCCGGATGGGTGGCGGGGTCGGCCAGGATCTCCATCGCGGCCGTCTGCAGCGCGTCGCCGGCCAGCACGGCGGTCGCCTCCGACCACCGTTTGTGGACGGTGGGCCGACCGCGCCGCAGGTCGTCGTCGTCCATGCAGGGCAGATCGTCGTGGACCAGCGAATAGGCGTGGACGCATTCGATGGCCGCCGCGATCCGCAGCGCGCGGTCCCGGGGCACGTCCCACAGCCCCGCCGCCTCCAGGGCCAGGAACCCGCGCAGACGCTTGCCCCCTTCGGTGGCGTAGCGCATCGCGTCGGCCACGTCGCCGCCATGGGGGGACAGCAGCGTGTCGATGGTCCGCCCGATGTCGTCCTGCGCCGATTCCAGCGCGTCGCGGAAGCTCACGATGCGGCGGGGCGGGTGCCCTTGGCGTTGCCCTGCGCGTCGGTCGTGATCTCCTCGACCCGTTCCTCCGCGGCCTTCAGCTTCGCCTCGCAATGGTCGCGCAGGACGGCGCCGCGTTCGTAGAGCGCGATGGATTCGTCCAGCGGCACGTCGCCGGAATCGAGCTTCGTGACCACCTGCTCCAGTTCGGCCATCGCGGCCTCGAAGGTCATACCCGATACGTCGTCGGCCATCGTCACGCCCCCCCGCGCAGTGAATCGACATGGCGCCGGACGGACCGGCCCAGCGCCGCGAGGTCATAGCCGCCTTCCAGGCACGACACCACCCGCCCGTCGGCGTGGTCGCGCGCCACTTCCACCAGGCGATCGGTGATCCATGCGAAGTCGTCGTCCGTCCAGCGGAGGTTGGCCAGCGGGTCGTCCACATGCGCGTCGAACCCCGCCGACACGATCACCAGCTCCGGCGCGAAGGCGTCCAGCCGTGGCAGGACCTCGCGTTCGTAGAGGGCGCGCATCTCGCGCGTGCCGGAGTTCGGGTCGAGCGTGCGGTTCATCACCTGCCCGTGCGCGCCGTCCTCCCCCGGCATGCCGGTTCCGGGCCACAGCGGGGATTGGTGGGTGGATACGAACAGGGCGCGATCCTCGTCCCACAGCAGGTCCTGGGTCCCGTTGCCGTGGTGGACGTCGAAATCCACCACCGCCACGCGGGCCAAGCCATGGGCGTCCATCGCATGCTTGGCGGCGATGGCGACGTTGCCCAGCAGGCAGAAGCCCATCGGCTTCGCCGTTTCGGCGTGGTGGCCGGGCGGGCGCATCGCGCAGAAGGCGGTCGCGTCGGCGCCACCCAGCACGGCGTCCACGGCCTGCACCGCGGCGCCCGCGCCGCGCCAGGCGGCGTCCAGCGTGCCGGGGGACATGTGCGTGTCGGCATCCAGGGCCACGAGTCCGCGCAGGGGCGCGGCCCGCTCGAGCGCGTCCAGATAGGTCTGGGGATGGCAACGCATCACGGCGTCGGGCGATGCGGGTTCGGCCGACCGGCGGTCCAGCGTCAGGTCGGCCAGGACGTCGTGGACGCGGCTTAGGCGGGCGACCTGCTCGGGGTGGCCCTGCGGCATGACGTGGCCCAGCCCCGCCTCGTGGGTGAACAGCAGCATCAATCGGGCGCCAACATATAGCCCTCGCCCCGCACGGTCTGCAGGTAGCGGGGTCGCTTCGGATCGGATTCCAGCTTGCGGCGCAGCCGCGTGACCTGCACGTCGACCGCCCGTTCCGACGTGGCCTCGCCGTCGGCGCTGCGGCCCAGACGCTCGATCAGGGCGGTGCGGGTGACGGCTTCGTGCGGGGCGGCGGCGAGGATGCGCATGAGCGTCGTCTCCGTCGCGGTCAGCCGGACGGGCGCATCGCCCTGCCACAACTCACCCCGTTCGAGGTCGTAGCGCCGCGGACCGAGTTGCAGCATCTTGGGCGTGGCCCCGCCCGCGGCGGGCGCGCGTCGCAGCACGGCCTTCATGCGCAGGAGCAACTCCCGCGGCTCGAACGGCTTGGGCAGATAGTCGTCGGCCCCCGCCTCCAGCCCCGTGATGCGGTCGGACGTGCCGCCCTTGGCGGTCAGCAACAGGATCGGCAGGTCGGCGAAGCGTGCCCGCAGCTCGGCGCACAGGGTCACGCCGTCGTCGCCGGGCATCATGACGTCCAGGATGGCGATGTCGAAGTCCAGTCCCAGCAGCAGGCGGCGGGCATGGTCCGCATCCCGTGCCGCCGTGACGAGGTATCCGTTGCGCATCAGGAACTTCTGCAGCAGCTGGCGGATCCGTTCGTCGTCATCGACCATCAGGACATGGGCCTGATGACCCAGGGTGGGGGCCTCGTCGTCGGTCATCGCTCCTCCCGCTCCCGCATGGCGGCGAACTGCCGTTGCAGCGCGGGGTCCATCATATGCTCCAACACGGCGCGGAAGCCAGCCACGGCTTGCGGTCCCGCCTTGCGGAACGCGGCGCGCATCCGCGCCTGCTGCGCATCGGCCAGGTCACGTTCCAAGGCCCGGCCCTCCGGCGTCAGGGTCAGACGCCGCTCGCGTCGGTCGCGCTCGCCGATGCGCACCTCGACCAGATCGTCGGCGATCAGCGTGCGCAGGATGCGGTTCAACGACTGCTTGGTGACGCCCAGGATATCCAACAGGTTGGTGACCGTCGTGCCGGGCATGCGTCCGACGAAATGGATCGCGCGATGATGCGCACGCCCATAGCCACGGAGCGCCAGGATGCGGTCGGGATCCTCGGTGAACCCACGATAGGCGAAGAACATCGCCTCGATCCCCCGCCGCAGTTGCGCATCCGTCAGGAACAGGAGCGCGTCGCTGTCTGAATCACTCATGCGCCGTAAAATACGTCAGCCTTGTTGACATTCCAACCGTCCTTCGGATACCGCCCCGACACTATGCGCAACATTATGTCCGCAGTGGACGCTTTCACGCAATGAACCAGGGAGACGATGACATGGCGGGGTCCTATGCCGAACTGGATGGGCAGATCTGGATGGACGGCACCCTGGTGCCCTGGCAGCAAGCGAACGTCCACCTGCTGACGCATGCCATGCACTATGCTTCCAGCGTGTTCGAAGGGGAACGGGCCTATGGGGGCACTATATTCGAGGGCCGGAAGCATTCCGAGCGACTGATCGCGTCGGGCCGCCACCTGGACATGGAGATCCCCTGGACCGTCGACGAGATCGAGGCCGCCAAATACGAGACGTTGGAGGCGAACGGCCTGACCGACGCCTATGTCCGGGCGCTGGCCTGGCGTGGCGCGGGCGAGGACATGGGCGTCAGCAGCGCGCGCAATCCCGTCCGGCTGGCGGTCGCGGCTTGGGCATGGGGCGATTACTACGGCGACGCGAAGACCCGCGGCGCCAAGTTGGACATTGCCAAGTGGAAGCGCCCTTCGCCCGAAACGGCCCCGTACCAGGCGAAGGCCGCGGGCCTCTACATGATCGCGACGATGTCGAAGCATGCCGCGGAGGCGAAGGGCTGTTCGGACGCGCTGATGTTCGATTATCGCGGCTACGTTGCGGAAGCGACGGGCGCCAACGTCTTCTTCGTGAAGGACGGCGAGGTGCACACCCCCGACCCCGACTGCTTCCTGAACGGCATCACGCGCCAGACCGTGCTGGGCATGCTCCGCGATCGACAGATCAAGGTCCATGAACGCCACATCATGCCGGAGGAGTTGGAAGGGTTCGAGCAATGCTGGCTGACGGGCACCGCGGCGGAGGTGACGCCCGTGGGCCGCATCGGGGATTATAGCTTCGAGGTGGGGGCGATGGCTCGCGACGTCGCCTCCGCGTACGAGGCCCTGGTCAGGGCCTGATCCCGAACGCGCGATGGCCCCGCAATACGCGCGGGGCCATCGGCACTCGTCACCGACGCCACTCGTTACGCAAAGCCAGGCCCGGATGCGGCGCGAGATGGGGGCAGGGTGCGCCGCCTCCGGGCCCGGGGGCCAAGTGACCCCATGGGACGGTGATGCCGGCCGCCCTGGGCGCCGTCGCGGTCGCGGATGGCCGCGCGAGGGGTCATTGCGTGGCGCTGCGGTGGCGTGGCTAGCAGCAGGTTAATGGGGCGGGGTGCTTGAATCCCGTGCGGCCCCGGTCAATCTTCGGTCCATGAGCATCCAAGCCTCGTCCGCCGCGCCGGACGTCGTCCACTTCCAGCGGGCCGAACTGAACGTCATCCTGTCGCTCTATGGCCGGATGGTCGCCGCGGGCGAATGGCGCGACTACGGCATCAGCGCCTTGCGCGACGTCGCGGTCTTCAGCGTGTTCCGCCGCACCGCCGAACAGCCGATGTACCGCATCGAGAAGCGTCCCCGGCTGGCCGGGCGTCAGGGGATGTATGCGGTGATCGGCATGGACGGCCGGATCCTGCGTCGCGGCCATGACCTGCGGACCGTCCTGCGCGTGCTGGAGCGCAAGTTGATCCGCGTGGTGGAATGACGACCTGCGTCCTCAGTCGAGGCGCTTGATCGCCACGACCTCGCCCGACCCGGTCCCGTCGTTCGACGCCGCCGCGGCGATGCGCGCGCGGGCCTCCTCCAACGGCTCGTAGGCGGCGGCCATGTGGTGGGCGTTGGCGTGCAGCAGCATCGCGTCCGACGCCATGATGCCCACATGGCCGTCCCAGAACACCAGGTCCCCCCGGGCGGGCGCTTCGTCCTCCGCCAGCGGGCGGCCTATGGTGGCCAGCTGCTGGTCGCTGTCGCGGGGGCAGTCGCGACCGCAGGCGACCAGGGCGGCCTGCACCAGACCGGAGCAATCGATCCCCCAACGCGACGACCCCCCCCAGAGATAGGGCGTCCCCAGGAACAGGTCGGCCACGCCCACGGGGTCGCCGAACCGGGCGCGGACGGGTTGCAGGTGTGCCGCGGGAACGAAGTGGCCGGTCGACACGCGCATGAAGTCGCCCAGGTCGCTGACGACGCGGACCTGGCTTCCGAAGAAGACCGCGACCTCGGGCGGGGCCTTCAGCTGCGCCTTCGGGTACAGATGCGTCGCGGGGGCGGCGACCCAATGCGTCGCGGCCTCGTGCCGGTCCAGTGCGGCGGACAGGACCCACCCGCAATAGCCGTCGCGCAGGGTCTGGCCGAACGCGAAGCCGTCGCGTTCGTCGATGACCCGGAACGCTTCGCCGTACAGGAGCTGGCTGGCGCGGGGGCCGCGGGGCTTCATCGACAGGTTGACCAGCGGTTGACGCACCGATCGGATCGTGCCCCGGACATACCGCGCGGCCTCCACCACGCCGCGCAGCTCGGACGCGGCGGCGTGTCCGTTGGCGGGGGTCTCCCGCGGATCGGGGGCGGCCTCGGTCACAGGTCCAGGACCCCCGGCATGGCGTCGAACAGCGCACGCGCGCCCTGACCCACGCCGCCCTTGGGCCGGGCGGGCGCCGCATTGGGGTTCCAGCCGTAGATGTCGAAGTGAACGAATCGCGGCGCCCTCGCGGCGAAGCGGTCGAGGAACAGCGCCGCGGTGACGCTGCCCGCGAACCCGCCCGAGGGCGCGTTGTCCAGTCGCGCCACCGCGGGCTCGATCATCGCCTCGTAGGGGCGGTGCAGCGGCATCCGCCAGACGGGATCGCGCACGCGGGACCCGGCATGGGACAGCGCCAGGGCCAACGCGTCGTCGTCGGTATAGAAGGGTGCCAGGTCGGGGCCCACCGCCACGCGCGCCGCACCCGTCAGCGTGGCCATGCAGACCAGGAGGTCGGGCATCGCGTCTTCGGTCGCCACGGTCAACGCGTCGGCGAGTACCAGGCGTCCTTCGGCGTCGGTGTTGTTGATCTCGACCGAGGTGCCGTCGCGCGCGGTCAGCACGTCGCCGGGACGGAACGCGTTGCCCGCGACCGCATTCTCGACGGCGGGGATCAACACGCGCAGGCGG
>NZ_JARGZA010000016.1 GCF_030973515.1 Jannaschia maritima | reverse complement strand
GCGGTGCGGCCATGGACATACCCCCGTTTGGTCGGATCCCGTTCCCGACCACCTTAGTCGGATACCGGGCGGAAGGGAACCACCGATCCAGCGATCCCGGGGGAGGCGGCGGTCATTCCGCCGCCGCGGGCACCGCGCGGCCGCCGGCGGGGGAGGCCCGCCCCCGCTGCAGCATCGCGATCAGCCCCAGCAGCGCCAGCGCGGGCACGAAGATCAGTTCCTTGGGCCATTGGTCCGCGTCCGCCTGCACGGCGGTCAGGGTCACGCGTTCGTCGCCATAGAAGTCGAACGACGACAGCGCGTCCCCGATCTCCGTCCCGAAGCCCGGCTCGTCCAGATAGACGGCGTCGCCCTCGGGGATCAGGAACAGGCCCAGCGCGTCCAGGCGCTCCGCGCCCGTGGCGCCTTCGGGGACGGTCAGGGGCACGGTCACGTCCTTGACCTCGAACGTGTCGAAGTCGGGACCGGACACCACGGTCCGCAACGTCGATCCGGGCCGGGCGTCGGCCAACGCCTGCTCGAAGGCCGCGGGCGCTATGTCCTCGAACGGGGGCTGGATCTGGTTCATGAAGAAGCCCGGCCGGAACAGCGCGAAGGCGATCAGGAGCATCGCCACCGTTTCCCAGATGCGGTTCTTCGCCAGGAACCAGCCCATCGTGGCCGCCGTGAAGACCAGGATCCCCACCGTGGACACGATGAAGACGACGATCCCCTGCGTCCACGTCACGTCGATCAGCAGCAGGTCGGTGTTGAAGATGAACACGAAGGGCAGGGCGACCGTGCGGAGTGAATAGAAGAAGGCGATGAACCCCGTCTTGATCGCGTCGCCCCCCGACACGGCGGCGGCCGCGAACGACGCCAGTCCCACGGGCGGCGTCACGTCGGCCATGATCCCGAAGTAGAACACGAACAGGTGCACCGCGATCAGGGGCACGATCAGCCCCGACTGCGCCCCCAGCTCGACCACCACCGCCACCATCAGCGAGGACACGACGATGTAGTTGGCCGTGGTCGGCAGGCCCATCCCCAGGATCAGCGACAGGATCGCCACGAAGATCAGCATCAGGATCAGGTTGCCGCCCGACAGGAACTCCACGAAGTCGGCCATGACCTGCCCGATGCCGGTCAGGGACACCGTGCCCACGATGATGCCCGCCGTGGCGGTGGCCAGGCCGATGCCGATCATGTTGCGCGCGCCGTCGATCATGCCCGCGATCAGGTCGCCCACCCCATCCCGCAGCCGCGCGGCGAAGTCTGATTCACCCCGGAACAGCGCCTTCAGCGGCTTCTGCGTCAGCAGGATACCGAACAGCAGGAACGTGGCCCAGAAGGCCGACAAGCCCGGCGACTTGCGTTCGATCATCAGGAAATAGACCAGCACCACGATGGGCAGCAGGTAATAGAGGCCGGTGGCATAGATCTTCGCCAGGTCGGGCAGCTCCACGACCTCCGCGTTCGGGTCGTCGGGCTCCAGGTCGGGGCTGCGCGCCGCGACCCAGACCAGGGCCACGTAGACCACCGCCAGAAGCGCGGCCAGGATCCAGCCGGACCCGTCGGGGAACAGCGACACGATCCAGCCCACCGGGTACTGCGTGGCATAGCACAGGATCGCGAAGCCCGCGAAGAAGGCGAACATGCCCCCCAGGGTGCGGCCCACCGACACGACCTTGTCGCCGATCACGGGCATGTCGTTCTTCACCGCCTCCAAGTGGACGATATAGACCAGCGCGATGTAGCTGATGACCGCCGGCAGGAAGGCATGGGTGATGACCTCGACGTAGGAGATGCCGACGTACTCGACCATCAGGAAGGCGGCGGCGCCCATGACGGGCGGCATGATCTGGCCGTTGACGGAACTGGCCACCTCGACCGATCCGGCCTTTTCCGGGCTGAAGCCCACGCGCTTCATCAGCGGGATGGTGAAGGTGCCGGTCGTGACCACGTTGGCGATGGACGAGCCCGAGATCAGGCCCGTGGCGGCCGAGCCCACGACCGCGGCCTTCGCGGGTCCGCCCTTCAGGTGGCCTAAGGCGCCGAACGCCATCTTGATGAAGTAGTTGCCCGCCCCCGCCTTGTCGAGCAGCGCGCCGAACAGCACGAACAGGAACACGAAGCGCGTGGACACGCCCAAGGCGATGCCGAACACCCCTTCCGACGTGATCCACATGTGGCTCATCGCCTTGCGCAGGGACGCCCCCGCCCAGCGGATCTGGTCGGGCACGACGTCGGACGATCCGAAGAACACGTAGAACAGGAAGACCAGCGCCAGGGCGACCATGACGGGCCCCAGCACGCGATAGGCCGCGACGAACAGAAGGATCAGGCCGGTCAGGCCCGCGATCGCGTCGGTGTCGTCGGCCAGGCCGCCGTTCTGCACGATCTTGTCGTAGAAGAAATAGCCGTAGAGCGCGAAGAACACCCCAGCGAGGCCCAGGATCCAGTCGTACCACGGGATCCGGTCGCGGGGGCTGGACTTGAACAGCGGATAGGCCATCGCGGCCAGGAAGATCGCGAAGGCCAAGTGGATCTGGCGGGAGTTGTTGATGGCATCGCTGGGCAGCACGTAGGGCGCCACGGGCGAGGCCAGCAGGACCTGGAACACCGACCAGGCCAGCGCCACGCAGGCGATGAAGGTGCCCACCGCACCCGACGGGTTGCGCGCCCCGCTGTCGTTGGCCGAGACCAGCTCCTGCAGTTCGGCGTCGCTCAGCGCGCGCTTGTCCTTGGCCATCGGATCGTCCCCCGTGTCGCGTGGCGCCGGGGGCGGGCGGGCCGCCCCCGGCGATGTCGGTCAGGCGGCCGTCACTGGCTCAGGCCCGCCTCGTCATAGTACCGCTTGGCCCCGTCGTGGATCGGCGCGGACAGTCCGGCCGACGCCATCTCCGACGGCTCCAGGTTGGCGAAGGCGGGGTGCAGGCCCTTGAAGTCCTCGATGTTGTCGAAGACCGCCTTGACCAGCTGGTACACCACCTCGTCGGGGACGTCGGCGCTGGTCACGAAGGTCGCGCCCACGCCGAAGGTCTGCACGTCCTCGTCGTTGCCGCGATACATGCCGCCGGGGATGGTCGCGGTGCGGTAGAACGGGTTGTCCGCGATTAACTGTTCGACCTCGGCGCCCGACACCTCGACCAGCACGCTGTCGCAGGCGGTCGTGGCCTCCTGGATCGATCCCGACGGGTGCCCCACGGTGTACACCATCGCGTCGATCTGGTTGTCGCACAGCGCGGCGGACTGTTCCGCGGCCTTCAGCTCCGTCGCCAGGGCGAAGTCGTCGGTGGTCCAGCCCTTGGCCTCCATCAGCACCTCCGTGGTGCCGCGCGCGCCGGAACCGGGGTTGCCGATGTTGACGCGCTTGCCCTGCAGGTCGTCGAACGTCTCGATCCCGGCCTCGGCGCGGGCCACGACGGTGAAGGGCTCCGGGTGGATCGAGAACACGGCGCGCAGCCCCTCGAACGGGCCGCCGTCCTCGAACTGCGACGTGCCGTTATAGGCGTGGTACTGCCAGTCGGACTGCGCGACCCCGAACTCCAGCTCGCCCTCACGGATGGTGTTGATGTTGTACACCGACCCGCCCGTCGATTCGACCGAGCAGCGGATGCCGTGGTCGCGACGGCCGCGGTTCAGCATCCGGCAGATCGCGCCGCCGGTCGGATAATAGACGCCCGTGACCCCCCCGGTGCCGATGGTGATGAACGATTCCTGCTGCGCGTGGGCCGCCGGGGCCACCAGGGCCGCGGCCACCAGGCCCGCGGCGGCCGTCTTGAAACTGATCGTCATGCGGATCTCCCTATCCTCGTCGTCGGCCCCGACAGGGGCGGACGGGGGCGCGGGGCCGCGGGTCGCGCGGCCGGACTCCCCCATGGGGCGAGTGTTCGCCACGAATTCGGGTTGGTCAATCGTTTCCGGGCGTGGTCCTGTCATTGCGCCAACCACGAAGGCCCGCCGGTGTCCCACGTCTTCGCCCGCCAGTCCCGCAGCCTGCCCCCCCGCGCCGTGCGGGGCGAGGGCGTGTACCTGTGGGACGACCGGGGCCGGCGGTACCTGGACGGGTCGGGCGGGGCGGCGGTGTCCTGCCTGGGCCACGGCGACGCGGACGTGGCCCGCGCGATCGCGGATCAGGTCGACCGCCTGGCCTTCGCGCATACCGGCTTCCTGACGTCGGACCCCGCCGAACGCTTGGCCGACCGGCTGATCGCCCACGCGCCCGGCGACCTCGACCGGGTCTATTTCGTGTCCGGCGGGTCGGAGGCGATGGAGGCCGCCCTGAAGCTCGCCCGTCAATACATGCTGGAGACCGGACATCCGGACCGCACCCGCTTCGTCGCCCGCCGGCAATCCTACCACGGCAACACCCTGGGCGCGCTGGGCGCGGGCGGCAACGCGTGGCGCCGCGCGCCCTTCGACCCCTTGCTGACGTCGGCTAGCCACATCGAGCCCTGCTACGAGTACCGCCTGCGCGAACCGGGCGAGACGTCGGAGGACTACGCCATCCGCGCCGCCGACCTGTTGGAGGCGGAGCTGCGACGCCTGGGCCCCGAAACGGTGATCGCCTTCGTGGCCGAGCCCGTCGTCGGCGCCACGGCGGGGGCCGTGCCGCCCGCGCCGGGCTACTTCCGGCGCATCCGCGAGATCTGCGACCGCCACGGCGTGCTGCTGATCCTGGACGAGGTGATGTGCGGCATGGGCCGGACCGGCACGCTGTGGGCCTGCGAGCAGGACGGCGTGGCGCCCGACATCGCCGCGATCGCCAAGGGGCTGGGCGGGGGCTACCAGCCGATCGGCGCGATGCTGTGCACGCGGGCCATCCACGACGCCATCCGGGACGGCACGGGCGCCTTCCAGCACGGCCACACCTATGGGGGTCATCCCGTCGCCTGCGCCGCCGCCGACGCGGTGCTCCGCAAGCTGACCGACGGGGGGCTGGCGGACCGCGCCGCGACGATGGGCGAACGCCTGGCCGCGATGCTCCACGACCGGTTCGGCGACCACCCCCATGTCGGCGACATCCGGGGCCGGGGCCTGTTCCGCGCGTTGGAGCTGGTCGCCGACCGGGACGCGAAGCGGCCCTTCGACCCGGACCGGGGGGTGGCCGCCGCGATCAAGGCGGCCGCCTTCGCGCGCGGCCTGATCTGCTATCCCACCGCGGGCACGATCGACGGGCGGCGGGGCGACCACGTGCTCCTGGCGCCCCCCTTCATCGTGACCGACGACCACCTGGCCGAGATCTGCGACGCGCTCGCGGGGGCGCTGGACGACGTGCTGTGACGCCCCTGCCGCGATTGATGGTGGCCCCCAACGGCGCGCGCCTGACGCCGCGGGACCACCCCGCCTTGCCCGTCACGCTGGACCGCATCCTGGCCGACGCCGCCGCCTGCCACGCGGCGGGCGCCGACGGGCTGCACCTGCACCTGCGCGACGCGGATGGCGGCCACCTGCTGGACGCGGGCGCCTACCGGGAAGCCTTGACCGCCCTGCGCGGCGCCGTGCCCGCCCTGCGCGTCCAGATCACCACCGAAGCCGCGGGCCGCTACGACCCCGCCCACCAGCGCCGCGTCGCCCTGGACGGCGGGGCCTGCGCGGTCTCCGTGTCGGTGCGCGAGGTCACGGCGGACGGTACGGACGGCATCGCCGCCTTCTACCACGAATGCGCCGCGCGCGGCATCGCCGTGCAGCACATCCTCTACGACCGGGCGGATGCCGACGCCCTGTCGGCCCTCTTGCCGGTGATGCCCGCCACGCAGGTCCTGTTCGTGCTCGGCCGCCATGCGCCCGGCCAGCGCGCCGACCCGGCGGACCTGACCCCGTTCCTAGACTGGATGGCCGGGGCGGACGCGGTGCCCGACTGGGCCGCCTGCGCCTTCGGCCGGGCCGAGACCGCCTGCCTGGTCCGCGCCCACGCCCATGGCGGCAAGCTGCGCGTGGGGTTCGAGAACGCGCGCCACCACGCCGACGGCACCGTCGCGCGAAGCAACGCGGACCGGGTGGCGGCGGTGCGGGCGGCGGCGGGGATCTGACGGCCACCCGGATCGGGGGGGAACCGCTCGACGCGAACCCCGGACGTCCCCGTCGCCGTCGGCCTCGACCCGACGATCCACCTCCATGCCCCCCCCCTCGCCCCATCACCCCCCGAGCAGCCCCCGGAACGCGACATAGGCCGCCGCCGTCACCGCGTTGGACAGGTTCAGCGACCGCACGTGGGGGCTGCGCATGGGCAGGCGCACGGTCCGGTCGCGGCGCCCGTCCAGCACGGCGGGGGGCAGGCCGGTCGTTTCGGTCCCGAACACCAGATGCGCGCCCGCGGGCCAGTCCACGTGGTACACGCTCGTCGCGCCGAACTCCTCGAACGGGAACAGCGCGTCCTCCGGCGGGGCGCGGCGGGCCAGGAAGTCGTCCCAGCCCTCGAAGCGGTGCAGGGGCACGTGCGGCCAGTAATCCAGCCCCGCCCGCCGCACCGCCCTGTCCGACAGGTCGAACCCCAAGGGCCCCACCAAGCACAGATCCACCCGCAACGCGGCGCAGGTCCGCGCGATCGTGCCGGTGTTGCCGGGGATCAGGGGCTCCACCAGGACGATCGCGGGCGGAGGCCCGGCCGCCGCGCGGAACCCGTCCCCGCCCACGATCCGCCCCTAGGACAGGGCCGTGGACGGGCAGCCCCGGAACGCCCGCACGGGCCCGGCGGCGCCGTCCAGCGATACGGGCACGCGGAGGGTCCCGGCCGCCGCGACCGCCGCGCCGTTCCGCTCCAGCCCGTTCAGGACGTTGCCGAAGCCCCGATCCGTGACCGTCAGCGTGCGCCCGTCGTCGGACAGGACGTGCCGGTCCGTGGTGATCGTCGACGCCGTCCCGCCCCGGAACAGCAGGGCGAAGACCGGCGCGTCGGGCCAGGTGCCGTCCGCCAGCGTGATCGCGATGGCGTATTCCGGCAGCGCGGGGTCGAACGTGACCACGACCGCCGCCGCCGCCCCGTCATGCGACAGGGTGCAGACCGGGTCCGGCGCGAACGCCCACGCCGCAGCAGCGGAAGGGGGCAGCGACAGCAGGGCCGCGCCCGCCGCGCGGACGGGGAAGGACGCCCGGTGGTCAGGCATGGACGTCCCACCACCGCGCCATCAGCTCGTGCTGCAGGTTGCGCGCGCGGAGGCCCCAGGCCTGACCGCCGGCCGGGCGTTCCCGCTCGCCCACCGGCAGGGCCTCCCGCCGCGGGGGGTCGGCGGCGAAGACCGCGAAGGCCAGCGTCCGCCCCGAGCGCGCGTCGAAGTACCCGGCCAGGCCGGACGCGAAGTTCAGCGTCCCCGTCTTGGCGACCGCCATGAACGGCTCGCGCCCCTCCTGGACCACGCGGTCGCGCAGGATGGGGCGCAGCACGCGCTCGGCCTCCGGCGCGCACAGGACGCGCACCATGTCCGACGCCGACAGCCGCGACGTGCCGTTCAGCCCCGAATGGTCGTCGAAGGCGGCCCGCCCCACGCCGGCCCGCGCGCCCAACCAACCGGCCATCGCGTCCCCCGACGCCGCCAGCGTCACCGTGGACCCGCCGCGCGCGCGCGTCGCCGCCAGCCCCAGGCATTCGGCCGTGATGTTCGTGGAATAGCGCAGCATCCCCGCCGCCACGCGCGCGAGCGGCGCGCCGTCCTGCTCCGCCACCACGCGGCCCGCGGGGGCGTCGGCCACGACGCGCGCGGGCCCCACCGCGATGCCGTGGGACCGCAGCATCGTGCGCATCACGTCGCCCGCATAGACCAGGGGGTTGCGCACTGGCAGCCAGCGCGCGCCCGCCCCCCCCAGCTGCGCGCGCGCCACCGTCCAACGGTCCACCGCCCCGTCGGAGGCATAGGTGTAGACCGGCAGCGACCGGTCCGCGACGGCCATGCGCGCCGACGCGACGTCGGGCCGGAACCGTTCGGTGCGCGCGTCCATCGTGACGCGATAGTCGCCGTCCCGGCGCTCCCACCCGAAATGGACGCGGTTGAAGTTCAGGTTCAGCCCCGACACCGCCGGGTTGTAGCCCACGTGCGGCGGCTGGGCCGGATCGATCCGCGGCAGCGTGGGCTGCGGGCCGGGCGACACCAGCAGCTCCCCCTCGATCGCCGTGACGCCCGCGGCCTTCGCGGCCGCGGCCATCGCGTAGAGCCCGTCGGTGTCGAGCGACGGGTCCCCCCCGCCCAGGAGCGCCAGGTCGCCGCGCAGGACGCCCCCCTCGACCGGGCCCGTGGCGCACAGCCGCGTGCGGAAGGCGTGGTCCGGTCCCAGCGTCTCGATGGCATAGAGCGCGGTGACCGCCTTCAGCACGGAGGCGGGGGGCAGGGCGCGCAGGGGGTTCACCGCCTCCAGCACCGCGCCCGTGCGGGCGTCGGCGACCACGGCGCTGACATGCCCGCCCAGGCCGGCGGCCGCGATCAGGTCGCTCGCGGCGGGCGCCCCGCGGGCCAGCGCGTCCTCCGGCTTGCGCGGCGGGCGGGCCGAGCGCGCCAGCACCTCGAACGCGTCGGCCCGTCCGACCGCGCCCAGCGCCAGGGCGCCGCCCAGGAATGTGCGTCGCTTCATCCGTGTCTCCGTCCCCGGCGGGACCCTGCCGCGTGGCGGCGCGGAAGGGAAGCCCAGGGGTGCGGGGCCGCCCTTCACGAACCCATAAGGACATGCCCCCGCGCGTCGACCGGACCCTCGGATCGCCGGTCCCGGCCCTGCGACGCGCGCCGGGCCCCGGGCCTTCCGAGGCACCCGTCGCCCCCGACCCCCGCTTGCCATCCGCCCCTCGCCGGTCCCTAACCCCCGCCATGGACCGCACCCTCCTGGGATCCGTCGCGTTGATGTTCGTGGCCATGTCGCTGATCCCCGTGGGCGACAGCGCGGGCAAGATCCTGACCACGCGGCACGGCGCGGATCCGTTCTTCGTGGCCTTCGCCCGCTTCGCCGTGGGGACGGCGATGGTGCTGGTTCTGGTGCGCGGACGCGTCCGGTGGCCCCTGTTCCGCGACCCCCGGCTGTGGCTGCGCGCCGCCCTGATCGCGGGCGGCATCGCCTGCATCCTCACGGCCCTGCGCACGGAGCCCCTGGCGAACGTCTTCGGCGCGTTCTTCGTGGGACCCCTCGTCTCCTATGTCCTGTCGGTGTGGCTGTTGGGGGAACGCGTCCGCCCCGCGCAGACCGTTCTGGTGGCGCTGGGCTTCTGCGGCGTCCTCCTGGTCGTGCGACCGGGCTTCGGCATGACGCCGGGCCTGGGCTTCGCGGTCGCGGCGGGCCTGCTCTACGGGGGGTTCCTGACGGCGTCCCGCTGGCTGTCGGGCGCGGTGCCCCCCATGCAGCTGATGGTGTCGCAGACGGTGATCGGTACGCTCCTGCTGGCGCCCCTGGGCGCGTGGGACTGGCCGCCCCTCGATGCCGCGACCGTGCCCCTGCTCCTGGTGTCGGGCTTGGCCTCGGCGGCGGGCAACGTCCTGCTCGTCTTCGCCTACCGCCGCGCGGGCGGGACCGTGCTGGCGCCCTTCGTGTACTTCCAGCTGATCGCCGCCACCCTGCTGGGATGGCTGGTCTTCGCGGAGTTGCCCGACGCCGTCACGCTGACGGGCCTCGCGCTCCTGGTGGGGGCGGGGCTCTCGACGCTCGCGGTGCGGCGGGGCTGATCGGTCCGTCCCGCGCTCGTCACACGTCGATCACACGGCCATTCCACGACGGTCAAACGAGGCCGCCTCGCGTGACCCACCCGCCCGCGGCCCGGATCGCGGTGCTGCTGGCAGGGTGCATCGGCACGTTCACCAGGCACCAGGCGGGGGGGTCCATCCCCGCCAGGCCCGGGGCCCCGGCCTCCGGCACCTGCCAGCGGCGGAAGGCGTGGGCCGCAGGCGACATGCGCGCGGCCATCCGGTCGCCGGGCCGCGCCACGACCCCCACGGGCACCGTGCGCAGGATCCGCCGCCAGCGGTCCCAGCGGTGGAACTGCGCCAGGTTGTCGGCCCCCATCAGCCACACGAACCGCACCCCCGGATAGAGCCGCCGCAGCCCCGTCAGCGTGGCCGCCGTGTGGCGCGTGCCCAGCCGCGCCTCAATGTCGGTGACGCTCACGCGGGGGTGGCCCCCCAGCAGCGCACGCGCCCGCGCCACGCGGCGCTCCAGGGGGGCGGGGCCGTCGCGCTTCAACGGGTTGCCGGGGCTGACCAGCCACCACACCCGGTCCAGGCGGAACCGCTTCAGCGCTTCGCGCGTCGCGTGGACGTGGCCGTCATGCGCGGGGTCGAACGACCCGCCCAGAAGGCCGATCGCCATGCCGGTCCGGGCGTGGGGCGTCGCGTCCATGGCCGGGGACATGCCCCACGGCCCCCCCCCGCGCAACCGCCCCGGATTGAACCCCGCCGCACTCCCCGCCATATGGCGGGCAACCCACGAATTCACGAAAGCGGTGCGATCCCATGGCGGCCTATCAATACGTCTATCACATGGACGGCGTGTCCAAGCAGTATCCCGGCGGCAAGAAGGTGTTCGAGAACATCCGCCTGTCCTTCCTGCCCGGCGTCAAGATCGGCGTCGTGGGCGTCAACGGCACCGGCAAGTCGTCCCTCATGCGGATCATGGCGGGCCAGGACAAGGATTTCCAGGGCGAGGCCTGGGCAGCGGAGGGCGCGAAGGTCGGCTACCTGCCGCAGGAACCCGACCTCGACGACACAAAGACCGTGCGCGAGAACGTGATGATGGGCGTGGCCGAGAAGACGGCCAAGCTGGCGCGGTTCAACGAGATCGCGATGAACTATTCCGACGAGACGGCCGACGAGATGGCGCGCCTGCAGGACGAGATCGACGCCGAAGGGCTGTGGGATCTGGACGCCCGCGTCGACATCGCGATGGAGGCCCTGCGCTGCCCGCCCGACGACGCCAGCCCCGCCAGCCTGTCGGGCGGCGAACGCCGCCGCGTGGCCCTGTGCAAGCTGCTGCTGCAGGCGCCCGACATGCTGCTCCTGGACGAGCCCACGAACCACCTGGACGCGGAAACGATCGCCTGGCTCCAGCGCCACCTGATCGACTACAAGGGCACCTGCCTGATCGTCACCCACGACCGCTACTTCCTGGACGACATCACGTCCTGGATCCTGGAGCTGGAGCGCGGGCGCGGCATCCCGTGGGAAGGCAACTATTCGTCCTGGGTCGAGCAGAAGGCCAAGCGGCTGGAGCAGGAGGCGCGCGAGGACAAGTCCCGCCAGAAGACCCTGGCGCGCGAGCTGGAATGGATGCGCTCCAACGCCAAGGCCCGCCAGACCAAGTCGAAGGCCCGGATCGCCGCCTATCACGAGATGGCGGACCGGCCGGAAACGGAACTGGTCGGCAAGGCCCAAATCATCATCCCCAACGGCCCCCGCCTCGGCGCCAAGGTGATCGAGGCCGAAGGGCTGACCAAGGCCTATGGCGACAAGCTCTTGTTCGAGGATCTGTCCTTCTCGCTGCCGCCCGGCGGCATCGTCGGCGTGATCGGCCCCAACGGCGCGGGCAAGTCCACCCTGTTCCGCATGCTGACGGGGCAGGAACAGCCCGATGCCGGGTCCGTCGAATACGGCGACACGGTCAAGCTGTCCTACGTCGACCAGTCCCGCGACGACCTGAACGCGGACGACAACGTGTGGCAGGCCATTTCCGGGGGCGCGGAGATCATCAAGCTGGGCAAGGCCGAGATCGCGTCGCGCGCCTATTGCGGGGCATTCAACTTCAAGGGCTCCGACCAGCAGAAGAAGGTCGGCATCCTGTCGGGGGGCGAGCGCAACCGCGTCCACATGGCCCGTCTGCTGAAGGACGGCGGCAACGTCCTGCTTCTGGACGAGCCGACCAACGACCTCGACGTCGAGACCCTGCGCGCCCTGGAAGACGCCATCGCCGAGTTCGCCGGCTGCGCCGTCATCATCTCCCACGACCGCTTCTTCCTCGACCGCCTGTGCACGCACATCCTGGCCTTCGAGGGCGACAGCCACGTGGAATGGTTCGAAGGCAACTTCGAGGCCTACGAGGAGGACAAGCGCCGCCGGCTGGGCGACGAGGCGATGCGCCCGAGCCGGGTGAGCCACAAGAAGTTCACGCGGTAGGGTCGGACCGTCGCGGTGGACAAGAACGTTGTCCACCGCATACGCTTCCTTATATCGTTCTGGGCTATCGCGTCACCGAACGGACAGGAGGGCCGGACATGAACAGCAGATGGAACGGTCTTCGGAACGGTCTCCGTCGGGGGTTCGCATCGCTTCTGGTCGTCGCCGGCCCGACCCCGACATGGCGGTTCGTGCGCCGGCCTGACAGCATAACCGCGTTGCGCGGGGACATGGTCGCCGTGGGAAACGACCTCAAGCGCGTCGCGCGGAGAGAGATGGCGATTGAGCGGCGAACGGGATGAAGACCCGGCGACCGTGTCGCCGAAACCGGATGTCCTGGAGCCGAACGCTTCCTCGAACGACGAAGCGGCCCAGACCGTATCCGCATACTGGAACGGTCCGTTGCCACCGCCTGCGGTTCTCGAGGATTTCGACAGGGTCGTTCCCGGCGGGGCGGAACGCATCTTCGCGGCGTGGGAGGGCGAGACGGCCCACCGGCATGCGCTGGAGAAACGCAATCTTCTTTTGAGCGCCGTAGATACGATCCTCGGAAAGGTGTTCGCGTTCCTCTTCGTATGTGGCGCCCTCGGGGCGTGCATCTACACGGCGGCGATCGGCGCTAATTGGGTTGCCGCGATACTGGGGAGCGGGACGATCGCAAGTGTCGTCTGGGCTTTCGTCAAGCAACGGGAACGCGACGACTGACCCATGACAGGGTAGCTTCGTTCGCCCCGTGAACACCGTCTCCTGTGGATAGCACGTCCTTGGCCCTTCCCACATGGCCAGGAAGGTCTTCGATATCGGCGGTCCCATCCCCTTGCCATGGCCGGTCCGACGATACTCCCCACCTGCGCCCCGGACCCGATCCGAGACCCCGATCCCCCGTGCCAAACCACGGCACCAGCCCGGCGAGATCGCAGGCCGCGCTCAAAGCACCCACCCAACCGAATCACCCACCCGTCCGACGCAGGGCAGACACCGCGCAGACGTTCCGCAGACACGCGCCGTCCACGCCCCCCGGCGGCCCGTCCGGGCCCACGCCAACCCTGCGGACACGTGAAACCCCCAACGCCCGTTGGAACCATCACCCCCTTGCCCGGCACCCCCGCTCGCGCGCAGACTGTCCCCATCGGCACCCCCCGACGCCGCCCAGGCCCGAGAATCTCTCGCCGCACCGCAGCGAACGCGCCGTCGTCCTTACCCCAGGAACACCTGCCCCCGCGGATAGCGCACCCTCGGCCGCACCCGGGTCGCCAGGAAGAACCCCAGCGTCAGCGGCCCCACCCGTCCGGCGAACATCAGCGCGATGATGACCGTGCGACCCAGCCCGTCCAGTTCGCCCGTGGCACCCCGGGACAGGCCGACCGTGCCGAAGGCGGATGCCACCTCGAACAGCAGGTCCAGGAAGTCTCCGTCGTGGGACAGCAGCACCAGGAAGGTGGCCACCGCCACGAACAGCATGGCGACCGCGACCAGGGCTGTGACGCGCAGCACGTCCTCCAACGGGATGGACCGGCCGAAGGCGTTCAGCTCGGTCGAGCGGCGGAAGAAGGCCAGCGTCGCCAGGATCAGGCAGATGAAGGTCGTGACCTTGATCCCGCCCGCCGTGGACGTGGGGCCCCCGCCCACCAGCATCAGGGTGATGGTCATGAAGGCCGTGCTGTCGTGGACGGCGGCGAAGTCGGCGGTGTTGAACCCCGCCGTGCGCGGCGTGACGCCCTGGAACCAGGCGACGGTCAGCTTGTGCACGGGGTCGTCGAACAGCCCCAGCGTGCGGGGGTTGTTCCATTCCAGCACGGCGAAGGTCGCGACGGCCCAGACGATCAGGCAGGCCGTGCCCACCAGCATCAGCTTGGAATGGAGGTTGAGGGGCGCGAACCGGTACCCGTGGCGGTGCAGGTCCGCGATCACCGCGAAGCCCAGGCCGCCCACGATGAACAGCACCGGCACGGTGACGTTCACGAACGGGTCCAGGGCATAGCCCGTCAGGCTGTCCGCGAACAAGGCGAAGCCCGCGTTGTTGAACGCCGAGATCGAGAAGAACACCGCGTGCCAGATCCCCGGCCACAGCCCCAGGTCGGGCACGAAGACGAAGCACAGGGCCAGCGCGCCCACCACCTCGAACGACACGACGACGATCGCGATCAGCTTCACCAGACGTCCCAGGTCGCGCAGGCTGGTCTGGCCCAGATCCTCGCGCAGGGTGATCGACCGGGGCAGGCCGACGGGCATGCCCAGCGCCGTCAGGATCAGCACGGCGAAGGCCATCAGCCCCAGGCCGCCCAGCTGGATCAGGGCGGCGATCACCGCTTCACCGAAGAAGGTGAAGGCGCTGGCCGGATCCACGACGACCAACCCCGTGACCGTGACCGCGGAGGCCGACATGAACACCGCGTCGCCCCAGCCGACGGGGTGGGCCACCGGATCCTCCAGGGCGAAGGGCAGCTTCAGCAGCACGGCGCCCAGGGCCACCAGGGCCGCATAGAGCACCAGCAGCGTCAGGGGCGGGGGCAGGCGCAGCACCCGGTTGCGCCAGCCCTGCCGGGGCCGGAAGCGGACGCGCATGGCCGGTCGTCTCAGGCGTGGGGCCATGTCAGCCGCACTGCGCCTCCCCGAACCTCTGCAACGGGCTGCGGCGGCCCAGCAGCAGCAGGGTGTCCCCCTCCGCTATCGTTGGATCGGCCTCCAGGCGGTGCAGCTGGCCGTGCCGCAGAAGGCCCAGGCATTCGATGTCGTGCCGCTCGCGGAAGTCGATCTGCCCCAGCGTCCGCCCTAGCAGGCGGCCCGGCGCGTTCAGGCTGACCACCGTCTGGTTGCCCGCCGCGACCATGTAGTCGGTGACGAACGGGTTGTGGATCGTCTGGGCCACGCGGCGGCCCATCTCCTGCTCCGGGTTGACGACGTGATCCACGCCGATGCGCGACAGGATGCGGCGATGGGTGCGGGACCGGGACTTGGACCAGATCCGCTTCACCCCCAGCACGCGGGCGTTCATGGCGCCCACGATGTTGGCTTCCAGGTCGTCACCCATGGCGATCACCACGGCGTCGCACTGGTCCACGCCCGCGTCGCGCAACGCCGCCTCGTCCCGGGCGTCGGCGATCACGGCCTGCGCCAGGGTGTCGGCCAGGGCGTTCACCTTGGCGTCCTCGACGTCGATGCCCAGGACGTGGTGCCCGAAGGCGGCCAGGTCGCGGGCCACGGCGCCACCGAACGTGCCCAGACCGACCACGGCAACGGGGCCGATCGGGTCAGGGGTCTTGCTGTCGGCCATGGACGTCCCTCCGGCACCGCGCGAAGCGGCAACCTAGCGTCCGCCCCGCCCCCGCCAAGACCCGCCGCGCCTTGCCGTGCGGGCCCGCGTCGCGCAGGTTGCGCGCGACCGCCCGCGCCGAAGGAAGGCCCCGCCATGACCCAGCCGTTCCGCTATGCCCTCGTGGGGGCTGGCATGGTCGCCGACGTGTTCCACCGCGCCGCCGCCGCGTCCGACGGGCGCATGGCGGTGGAGGTGGTCGTTGCGCGCTCGCAGGACGCGCGGGACAGGGTGGCCGCGACGCATGGGTGCCGCATGGCGAGCTCGCTGGGCGCGGTGCTGGCCGAGGGCGGGGTGGACGCGGTGATCCTGGCCACGCCGCCCGATGCGCGCGCCGCGATGGTGGCGGCCTGCACCGATGCGGGGATGCCCGTCCTGGCGGAGAAGCCGCTGGAACGCACCGCGGACGCGGCGGCGGCCCTGGTGGCCCGGATGGGGACCGTGCCCTTCGGGGTCGTCCTGCAGCACCGGATGCGCGCGGCCAGCCGGGCGGCGCGGGACGCCGTGGACGGCGGCGCGCTGGGCGCCCCGCGCCTGCTGCGCGTGGACGTGCCGTGGTGGCGCGACCCGGGCTACTATGCGCAGCCGGGGCGGGGGACGCTGGCCCGTGACGGGGGCGGGGTGATGATCACGCAGGCGATCCACGCGCTGGATCTGGGCCTGTGGCTGACGGGCGCACCCGTGGTCCGCGTTCGCGGCGGCACGGCCCGCGCCCTGCACGACCTGGAGGGGGAGGACACCGCCGCCGCCCTGATCGACTTCAAGGGGGGCGCCGTCGGCGTCTTCACCGCCACCACCGCCGCCTATCCCGGCCGGTCCGAGATCGTGGAGCTGACCTGCGAGCATGGCACCCTGCGCCTGGGCGGCGGCGCGCTGACCGTCCTGCACCGGGACGGCCGGCAGGAGGTCGTGGGAGAGGAGGGGGGCAGCGGCGGCGGGGCCGATCCGATGGCCTTCCCACTGGATGCCCACCAGGCGGTGATGCTGGACTTCGCCGGGGCCGTGCGCGCGGGACGGCCGCCGTTTCTGCCGGCGAGCGCGGCGCTTCCGGTGCAGCGGTGCATCGACGCGATCGCGCGCGCGGGCTGACCCGTCAGGCCGGAACCGGTCCCCCGGCTCGCGCCATCGCCAGGTGCATCTCGGCCAGCTCCGCGTCGCGGCCGGCGGTCAGGGCCGCCACCACCGTCCCACCCTTGACGTAGCGCGCCAGGAACGGCCCCGACGGGTCGCCGTCGATGTCGATCCGGTCCCACTCCTCCGCATGTCCGAGATACCGGTACTGCCGCGCGAGCGCCGTCCAGAAGAACGGGATGTCGTCCGCGTCCCCGGCCTGCCCCAGCATCGCCCGCGCCGCGCGGCGGCCGTGCTGCTGGGCCACGCGCCAATGCTCGATCCGCGCCGTGCCGAAGGGGGTGGGCGCCGCCGCGCTGTCGCCCGCGACATGGACCCCGGGCCGCCCGGGCACGCCCATGCCGGGACCGACCCGCACGCCGCCGTCGTCCCCCGTGTCGATCCCGTCGATCCCGTCCGTGCCCGGCGTCACGCCGACTGCGGTCAGGATCAGGTCGGCGCGTGCCGTTCCGCCGTCCTTCCAGTCCACCGCGACGCCGTCGCCGTCCGCCCGGAACGCCACGGCCTCGGTCTCCGCCAGATGGGACACACCCGCCTCGACGTGCTCCGCCAGGATGGCGCGGGCCACGTCCGGACCCACGATGCCGGCCAGGGGCAGGGCGTTGCGCGTGGCCAGGGTCACCGACAGGCCGCGCTTGGTCAGGGACAGGGCGGCCTCCATCCCGATGAAGCCGCCGCCGACCACGATCGCCGTTTCGGCCCCCTCCGCCGCCGCGGCGATCGCGGCCGCATCCTCGCCCGAGCGCAGCACGTAGACGCCCGGCAGTTCCGCGCCTGGCACGTCCAGCCGCCGCGGGGTGCCGCCCGGCGCCAGCAGCAGCGCGTCGAAGGCCCGCGTTCCGCCGCCCTCCAGCGTGACGGTGCCGTCCCCCACCGCGATCACGCGCCCCGCGATCGTCGCAATGTCGAGATCGGCCGGGGTCGGGTGCAGGGCCAGGTCGCCCACGGCCTTCGCCCCGGCCAGCACGGCCTTCGACAGCATCGTCCGGTCCAGGGGCGGACCGTCGGGGGACACCATCTCGATCACCCCGTCGAAGCCCCGCTCCCGCAGTTCCGCCGCCGCGGCCATGGCGGCCGCGCCGCCGCCCGCGACGACGAAGCGCCGGGCGTCGGACGTGCCCCGCGCCCGGTCCGGCATAGGATGGGCGGGCGCGTCGTCCGGCACGTCCACGATCACCCGCCCGTCGCGGATCGCGACGGCGAAGCGCTGCAGGTCTCCGTGTCCCGGCGGCTGGGTCTGCGCGCCCGTGCGCGCGTCGAAGCAGGCGTGGTGGAAGGCGCAGATCAACGTGCCGTCGCGGACCACCCCCTTCGACAGCGGCAGGCCCAGATGGGGGCATTCGTGCGTCAGCGCGGTCACGTCGTCGCCCGTGCGGATCAGCAGTATGGCCCGTTCGCCCGCCATCGCCTTGACGGGTTCGTCCTGCGGCAGGTCGGACAGGGCGGCCAGGTCGTGGTCGGGCATGGGATCCTCCGGGGTCGCGGGTGCAGCCGGAAAGCTAGGCCGGGGGGGTGCTGCGGAAAGGCGGGTTGCATCCCCCCGACCGGTCCCCTATCTGCACCTCAACAGCGGCGCCCCTGGGCACCACCGAACGTCAGCGGGCCGCACGGCCCGCTTTTTCGTTTCTGGGGACATCATCGTGTCTGACCTGATCGCCAAGACCGCACTTGACCGTCGCCTCGCCGCGATCGTCACGCCCGTGATCGAGGACATGGGCTTCGAACTCGTCCGCCTGCGGATGCAGGGCGGCAACACGCCCACCCTGCAGGTCATGGCCGAACGCCCCGACGGGCGGATCGAAGTGGACGACTGCGCCGACATCTCGAACATGCTGTCGGCCACCCTGGACGTGGAGGACCCCATCGACGGCGAATACGTCTTGGAGGTCGGCTCCCCCGGCATCGACCGCCCCCTGACGCGGCTGAAGGACTTCGACACGTGGCAGGGCTACGATGCGAAGGTCGAGCTGTCCGAACCCGTGGACGACCAGAAGCGGTTCCGCGGCATCGTCCAGGGGACCGAAGGCGACGAGATCCTGCTCGAGATCGACCGGCCCGGCGGCCGCGTCGTGATCGGCCTGACCTTCGACCTGCTGGCCGAGGCCAAGCTGGTCCTGACCGACGAGCTGGTCCGCGAGACGCTGCGCCAGCGCAAGGCGGCGGGGACCGTGGACCCGGCCGAGATAGACGAGAGCAAGTTCGACGAAATCCAGACGATGGACAGCGAGGACGATTGATGGCCATCACATCCGCAAACCAACTGGAACTGCTGCAGATTGCCGACGCGGTCGCGCGGGAGAAGATGATCGACCCCGTTCTGGTGATCGAGGCGATGGAGGAATCGCTCGCCCGCGCCGCCAAGTCCCGCTACGGCGCGGACATGGACATCCGCGTGTCCATCGACCGCAAGACCGGCCAGCCGACCTTCACCCGCGTGCGCACCGTGGTGCCGGAGGAGGAGATCGAGAACGACAAGGCGGAGTTCCCGCCCGAGGTCGCCAAGCAGTACCTCGCCGACCCAAAGATCGGCGACACCTTCGTCGAGGAGGTCCCCCCCGTCGACATGGGCCGCATCGCCGCGCAGTCGGCCAAGCAGGTCATCCTGCAGAAGGTCCGCGAGGCCGAGCGCGAGCGCCAGTACGAGGAGTTCAAGGACCGCGCCGGACAGATCATCAACGGCCTGGTCAAGCGCGAGGAATACGGCAACATCATCGTGGACATCGGCGCGGGCGAGGCCGTGCTGCGCCGCAACGAGAAGATCGGCCGCGAATCCTATCGCCCGGGCGACCGGATCCGCGTCTACATCAAGGACGTCCGGCGCGAGCCGCGCGGCCCGCAGATCTTCCTGTCGCGCACCGCGCCCGAGTTCATGATGAAGCTGTTCGAGATGGAGGTGCCGGAGATCTACGACGGCGTCATCGAGATCAAGGCCTGCGCCCGCGACCCGGGCAGCCGCGCGAAGATCGCCGTCATCTCCTACGACAGCGGCATCGACCCGGTGGGTGCCTGCGTCGGCATGCGCGGCTCGCGCGTGCAGGCCGTCGTCAACGAGTTGCAGGGCGAGCGGATCGACATCATCCCGTGGAACGACGACGCGCCGACCTTCCTGGTCAACGCCTTGCAGCCCGCGGAAGTGTCGAAGGTCGTCCTGGACGACGAGAACGAGCGCATTGAGGTCGTGGTCCCCGACGAGCAGCTGAGCCTGGCCATCGGTCGGCGCGGCCAGAACGTGCGGCTGGCCTCGCAGCTGACCGGCGTGGATATCGACATCCTGACCGAGGAGGAGGAGTCGAAGCGCCGCCAGGCCGAGTTCGAGCAGCGCACGCAGCTGTTCATGGAGACGCTGGACCTGGACGAGTTCTTCGCCCAGCTCCTCGTGTCCGAGGGCTTCACGAACCTGGAGGAGGTCGCCTTCGTCGAGATCGACGAGCTGCTGGTCATCGACGGCGTGGACGAGGACACGGCTGCCGAGCTCCAGGCCCGCGCCCGCGACCACATCGAGGCGCAGAACGCCAAGGCGTTGGAGGCCGCGCGCGAGGCCGGGCTGCAGGACGACCTGGCCGAGTTCGAGGGTCTGACCCCCCAGATGCTGGAGGTGCTGGCAAAGGACGGCGTCACCACCCTGGAGGAGTTCGCCAAATGCGCCGACTGGGAGCTGGCGGGCGGCTGGTCGGTCATCGACGGGCAGCGCGTGAAGGACGACGGCCTGCTGGAACAGTTCAAGATGTCGCTGGAGGAAGCCCGCGACCTGGTCATGACCGCCCGCGTGATGCTGGGCTACGTCACCCCGGAGGAGGCCCTGGGGCAGACCGACGATGCGGAAGCGGACGCCGAAGGCGAACGCGAGCCCCAGGAGGCCGGGGCGTGATCGCCCCGGATCGTTCCCCTGAGCCGCGGCGGCAAGGCGAAGATACGTGACGACGGCGAACGCCGCTGCATCGTCACCGGCGAGACGGGACCCAAGGCGGGGCTGATCCGCTTCGTCGCGGGACCCGACGACGTCGTGGTCCCCGACTTCGCGAACAAGTTGCCCGGGCGGGGAATTTGGGTGTCCGCGGACCGCGCGGCCTTGGAAAGGGCCGTGGCGAAGCGCATGTTCGGTCGGGGCGCCAAGCGGCAGGTCACGGTGCCCGACGGGCTGATGGACCTGGTCGAGGCCGGTCTGTTGAAGCGCGTGCAGGACACGCTGGCCCTGGCCCGCAAGGCGGGCGAGGCCGTCACGGGATACGAGAAGGTGAAGGCCGCCCTGGGCGGATGGCCCATCGCCGCCCTGCTCCAGGCCCGGGACGGGTCGGAGCGCGGCAAGGGCAAGCTGTGGACGCCCGAGGGCGCCCGCTGGATCGGCCACCTGTCGGCCGACGAACTGGGCCGGGCCTTCGGGCGCGACCGGGTGATTCACGCAGCGGTGGCATCTGGCACCCTGGGTTATCGTGTTGTAGAGGAAGCCGCGAAGCTTAAGGGCATACGCGGCGTGGACGGTGGCGATGTGGCCACCGGGAAGGAATCGTAGGACGCATGAGCGATACGGACGGCAAGAAACCCCTCGGGCTGTCGGGTGGCGCCCGTTCCGGCCAGGTGAAGCAGAGCTTCGCGCGGGGCCGGACGAAGAACGTCGTGGTCGAGACGAAGCGCAAGCGCGTGATGGCGCCGAAGCCCGGCACCAATACCGCCGCGCAGGCCTCGGCGCAGGGTTCCAAGAGCAAGGCCGGCGCCACCGATGCCGAGATGCAGCGCCGCTTGCGCGCGCTCCAGATGGCCAAGGCCCAGGAGGCCGAGGACGCGGAGCGCCGCAAGCGCGAGGAAGAGGAGCGCGCCGCCGACCGCGAGCGCCGTCGCGCCGAGGCCGAGGCCAAGGAGCGCGAGGAGCGCGAGCGCGAGGAGCTGATCAAGCAGAAGGCGGAGGAGGACGAGCGCCGCAAGCGCGAGGCCGAGGAGGCGCGCAACCGCCCCGCCGGTGCGCCCGCCGCCGCCACGCCGCCCGCGGGCGGCGATGCGGGTCAGCCGCAGCGCCAGCGCAACCTCGGCCCCGACGCCCGTCCGGGCGGTCCCGGCAACGACGCCAAGCGCAAGCGCGACGACGACAGCGGCAAGCCGCGTGGCGGCGACAACCGCCGGTCGGGCAAGCTGACCGTGAACCAGGCCCTGCGGGGCGGCGAAGGCCGCACGCGATCCCTGGCGTCTATGCGGCGCAAGCAGGAGCGCCAGCGTCAGAAGGGCGGCAGCAGCGGTCCGCAGGAGAAGGTGATGCGAACCGTCCAGCTGCCGGAGGCGATCACCGTCGCCGAACTGGCGAACCGCATGACCGAACGCGTCGCGGACGTGGTCAAGTCGCTGATGCAGAACGGCATCATGGCGACCCAGACCCAGACGATCGATGCCGATACCGCGGAGTTGATCATCGAGGAGTTCGGCCACAAGATCCAGCGTGTGTCCGATGCCGACGTCGAGCAGGTCATCGATGCGGCCGACGACAAGGCGGAGGATCTGAAGCCCCGGCCCCCCGTCATCACGATCATGGGCCATGTCGACCACGGCAAGACGTCGCTTCTGGACGCGATCCGCAACGCCCGCGTCCAAGCGGGCGAGGCGGGCGGCATCACGCAGCACATCGGCGCCTATCAGGTGAAGCAGGGCGACACCGCCCTGACGTTCCTGGACACGCCGGGCCACGCCGCGTTCACGTCCATGCGGGCGCGGGGCGCGCAGGTCACCGACATCGTGATCCTGGTGGTGGCGGCGGACGACGCCGTGATGCCCCAGACGATCGAGGCGATCAATCACGCCAAGGCGGCGGGCGTCCCCATGATCGTGGCGATCAACAAGATCGACGCGCCGGGCGCCGATCCCGACAAGGTCCGCGCCGACCTCCTGCGCCAGGAGGTCATCGTCGAGAAGATGTCCGGCGACGTGCAGGACGTCGAGGTCTCCGCGTTGAAGGGCGACGGCCTGGACCAGTTGCTGGAAGCCATCGCCCTGCAGGCCGAGATCCTGGAGCTGAAGGCCAACCCCGGCCGTGCCGCCCTCGGCGCCGTAATCGAGGCGAAGCTGGACGTGGGACGCGGTCCCGTGGCGACCGTGCTGGTCCAGAACGGCACCCTGAACACCGGCGACATCTTCGTCGTCGGCGAGCAGTGGGGCAAGGTCCGCGCCATGGAGAACGACCAGGGCAAGCGGGTGAAGGCCGCCGGCCCCTCCGTTCCGGTCGAGGTGCTCGGCATCAACGGCACGCCCCAGGCGGGCGACGTCCTGAACGTCGTCCGGTCCGAGGCCCAGGCCCGCGAGATCGCGGCCTTCCGCGAGCAGCAGTCCAAGGACAAGCGCGCGGCGCTCGGCGCGGCCACGACGCTGGATCAGCTTCTGGCGAAGGCCAAGGCCGACGAGAGTGTGTCGGAGTTGTCGCTGGTCGTGAAGGCCGACGTGCAGGGTTCGGCGGAGGCCATCGCCCAGGCGTTGGAGAAGGTCGGCAACGAGGAGGTCCGCGTCCGCGTCCTGCACAGCGGGGTCGGCGCGATCACCGAATCCGACATCACCCTGGCCGAAGCGTCGAAGACGCCCGTGATCGGCTTCAACGTCCGCGCCAACGCACCCGCACGCGCGGCGGCCAACCAGAAGGGCGTGGAGATCCGGTACTACTCGGTGATCTACGACCTGGTGGACGACGTGAAGCAGGCGGCCAGCGGCCTCCTGTCCGCGGAGATCAAGGAGAACTTCATCGGCTACGCCGAGATCAAGGAAGTCTTCCGCGTCACCGGCGTCGGCAACGTCGCGGGCTGCCTGGTCACCGAAGGGGTGGCGCGCCGGTCCGCCGGCGTCCGCCTCCTGCGCGACGACGTCGTGGTCCACGAAGGCACGCTCAAGACGCTCAAGCGCTTCAAGGACGAGGTCAAGGAAGTCCAGTCCGGCCAGGAATGCGGCATGGCGTTCGAGCGTTACGACGACATCCGCGTGGGCGACGTCATCGAGATCTTCGAACGGGAGGAGGTCGAGCGCACGCTCGCCTGACCCGTTCCGCGTCCGGAGCTTCACCACGGATGGAGCTTCGGACGTGGTGATCGACGTTCCTCGACGGATGGCGGCCCACGATGCCGTCGAGCGCCCGGGTGCGGAGGCGGCAGCCTTCGCTGCATCGCCCGACGCGTGCGGGACCTGGGGAGGATGCCGTCCGCTCCGCAAACCGTTCATGCCCCAGGGCGATCCGCTGCACGAACGCAGCTGTGGTCACGGAGGATGTGCGATCGTCCTTTGGGTCATCGCGGCCAGCTCTGGACGCGCGCCCAACCCAAAGGCCATGGGGCCGCGCATGTATCGAAGGACGGCTCCCCCACGCTTCGCCAGGGAGGGTCATGCATCGGCGAAGCGTTCGTTCGTGACGATGGATCCCCGGGATCGGCCTAGGCGGCGACGCCGGGGGGCGTCGGCGGCACATCGGGGCCGAAGGTCGTTACCCGGATACCGGCGACGGTCCTATGATCGGGCATCTCCACCGGAAAGGGCCGCGACCAGTTCCCGGTGGCACCATTCCCGGAATGTCGTGGGCGTATCGCGCCGGTCCGGTGGCACGAAGGCCAGATCCATCCCTTCGTTCTTCGCGGTCAGCATCTCGACATAGCCCTTCACCATGCCCTCCGTCGCGCCCATCCCGCGCATCATGTCGGCGAAATCCGCCATCGCGATCTCCCGGAACCGGACCTCCCGGCCGACGACGTCCGTGACGATCGCGGCCATCTCGTCGAAGGTCAGCTCCTCCGGACCCAGAAGCGGCACGTCCTCGACCCCCGTCCAGGAGCGGTCCCGCAGGAGGTCCACGGCCCTCGCGGCGACGTCCGCCTTCGCCACGTGCGGCAGTTTCAAATGGCCTGGGCTGGGCTGGAAGAAGAGGCCCGCCTCGCGGATCGGCTCCGCCTGGCGCGCGACGTTGTCCATCAGCGAAGCGCAGGCCAGCGCACGATAGGCGACGCCGGTCGCCCCGATCATGTCGTCCATCGCGATGCTCGCGGTCGCGTGCCCGGCCGGCATCCCCCAACCGCGCCCGAGCGCCGAGACGCCGACGACATGACTGACGGAGGACGTCCGCAACGCATCGCGGAAGGCGCGGGAGAAATCGACATATGCCGCTTCGGAGCTCTCGGCGGTGGGTGGGCCCGGCGGAAGCCAGAAGACCGCATCGATCCCGTCGAGCGCGGGGCCGATGACGGTCGCGTCGGCATGAGATCCCTGCACGACGTCGATCTGGCCGCGCACATCGCTGTCGAGGTTCGAAGGATCGCGCAGGACGACGCGGATCGGTTCGCCGCCTTCGAGCAACCCCTTCAGGACGCGGGTGCCGATGTCGCCCGTGGGCGTGGTGACGAGGATCATGGGAAAAACTCCTGTTCTTACTGCGCCCGGCCGGGCCATTCGCGGCGACCGGTCGTCCGGGCGCCGCACATTAGAACGTGTCATGGCATCGCCGGATCGGCGGATCTCCGATGATTGCGGTCGGCCCGCCCTCGATCGTCCCGGGGGAACAGACCCGACGCATGCGTCGGAAGGGCCCGCCCGGGGAGGACCCACGAGATCCTGTCCGGACGGGACCGCCACCATGTCATCGGGCCGTCCAACGTCCCTCGGGGTGGGCGTGATCCGTTCGACGCCCCGGCGTCTGGGGTCGCCATCCGCGAAGGCATCCAGACGTCACAGCCGTGCTTCGCGATGGGCATCCGGATCCTTTCGGTATCGGCACGCGGATACCCCGTCATCGGGAACGTGTTATGTCCGAGAGGACGGTTTTCTAGCGCGAGCGTACGACGATGGATCCCCTGTCGAACATCATCGCCTTGCTGCGTCCTCATGGATGCATGGCCGCCGGCCTGGATGCGTCCGGCGACTGGGCGATCCGTTTCGAGCGGCATGCCGGCATGAAATGCAACGCGATCGTGAGGGGTGGCTGCTGGCTTTCGGTCGACGGCGGACGTCCGACGCGGCTCGAAGCCGGCACGTGCTTCATCCTGCCCCATGGCAGGCCGTTCCTGATCTCGTCGTCCGGCCAACGAAACGGGATGGCCGCGGAAACGATCTATGCCCCGGTCCCGCATGGCGGAACCGTCGTCCACGGCGATGGCGGAGAGTTCTACATGACCGGAAGCCGGTTCCTGCTCGGGGGCAAGACGGCGGAGGTCCTGCTGGCGCCCCTCCCGCCGGTCCTGATCGTGACGCCGGGTGCGGAAAGCGCGGCCGTCGCCTGGGCGCTCGATCACATCGCGGCGGAACTTCGGGAGCCGCGCCCAGGGACCGCGCTGTCGATCGAGCATCTGTCCCACTTCCTCCTCGTCCAGGCGATGCGACGATATCTCGACTCCGGCCACCTCATGACGGGCGGATGGCTCGCGGCCCTGTCCGATCCGCAGATCGTCCGCGCGGTCGCCGCCATGCATGCCGATCCCGGACATGCGTGGACCGTGGAGGACCTGGCCCGACGGGCCGGACTGTCGCGCACATCGCTCACCGTCCGGTTCAGGAGGGTGACGGGGCAGACGCCGATCGCGTACTTGACGGACTGGCGCATGCTGCTGGCGGCGGAACGCCTCCGCCGGACCGGCGACCCGATCGCCGGAATCGCGGCCGATCTGGGTTATGCCTCCGAGAGTGCGTTCTCGGTGGCCTTCCGCCGGACGATGGGAACGACACCACGACGCCATGCCCGAAGCTCGGCGGAATGAAGGTGAACCGTCGTGCCGCCGTATCGCCGGGCGGACCGATCGAAATGCGCAGCACCATCGGCTCGCACCATCCGGAATGGGTTCGGGGGTGCGAAAGGGGGGCTGGCCCAGGGTGCCATGACGGTCCGTGCGCCGACCGCAGCGCCGTCAAACATGTCGATCATGCTCGTCGTCGCGACGATCGCGTATACATGGGTGTCTGCGTTCCTGTAGATCGGCCGCCTTCGGTCGGAGCACGACGCACGTCCTTGGGAGACACGGCAATGAAGACGGCTCAAGACTATCTCGACGCGGCGAACGCCATCGTACCGCGCATCCCGGCATCGGAGGCCATCGCGATCCATTCGGAGGGGCGCGGAACGTTCATCGACGTTCGCGACAGCGCTGCCATCGCCCAGACCGGGACCATCGCGGGGGCCCATCGCATCCCGCGCGGTTTCCTCGAGTTCGCGGCCGACAAGGATCTCGGCTCCCACGATCCGGCACTCGACCCCGAGGCGGAGATCTTCCTCGTCTGCGGAAAGGGTGGCCAGGCGGCGCTCTCTGGCGCGACCCTGAAGGCGATGGGGTTCGCCCACGTCACGAATATCGGCGGCATCGGGGATTGGAAGGACGCTGGCGGCCCGATGGATGCCGGATGACCTGCGGCTTCCGTGCCCCATAGCGCAGGGCTCGCGCATCGATCGGGCGGGAAGGACGCACCGTGATCGGGGCGATGAGAACACGACATGACGATGATCGAACTGCCCGATCTCACCATCGCCGAGATCGCACGGGCGTTGCGTGGGGGTCAGGCGACCGTCGTGGACCTGATCGGCGCGACGCTCGATCGGATCGCGGTGCGGGATCCGCAGATCGGGGCGTTCGTGTCCGTGGATGGCGACGCGGCCTTGCGACGGGCGGCGGTTCTGGATGCGGAACTCTCGCGCGGTGACGACCGTGGGCCGATGCACGGCATTCCGATCGGCATCAAGGACGTCGTCGCCGTCGCGGGGTGGCCCACGGGATGCGGGTCGTTCGCCGCGTCGCCGCGGCCGGCGCGGGTCGATGCCACGGCCGTCGCCCGGCTGCGTGTCGCGGGCGCGATCCCGATCGGGCGGCTCGCGACCTACGAGTACGCCCTGAGTGGACCGACTTTCGATGGACCGGTGCCTCCACCGCGCAATCCGCGCGACCCCACCCGCATCACCGGTGGGTCTTCGTCGGGATCGGCGGCCGCGGTGGCGGCAGGCCTGGTGCGGGTCGCGGTCGGAACGGATACCGGCGGATCGATCCGGGCGCCCGCGGCCTATTGCGGGGTGGTCGGACTGAAGTCGGGGCGTGGGGCGATCCCGCTCGATGGCGTGCATCCCCTATCGCCCAGTCTGGACAACGTCGACGCGATCGGTGTGACCGTGGCGGAGGCTGCGGTGGCCTCGAACATCATGGCCGCGCGGCCGCCGCACGTTCCTTCGCTCGAAGGCATCCGGATCGGATACGGCCGGTCGTGGTCGTTCGACCCGCGGACGGCGCCGGAACTGGTGCGGCGGCTCGACGAGACGGCGGACGTGTTCGCGGCACTGGGGTTCCCGGTCGAGATCGTCGATCTCCCTGATTACGCCCCGTTCGAGACGACCGGCGCCACGATCCTGCGGGCGGAGGCGTGGTCCGTCCACCGCGACGCCATCGCGCGGAACGGTAGGTCCTACGGCGCGGCAGCGCGGGAAGATCTCCTATCGGGCTCGGACCTAACCGAGACTGACCTAGCCGACGCCCGCCGCACCGCCGATGCCCTGTCGGGCCACCTGCGCTCGGCGATGGCGGATGTGTCCGTCCTGCTGCTTCCGACGACGCTGACGCCGGCGCCGCCGCTGGCCGACTTCCGCGATGGACCGCGCTGGACCGCGATGCGCACGATCCCGTTCAACGTCGCAGGATTGCCGGCGATCAACGTGCCGTGCGGGACGGTGGACGGTTTGCCCGTCGGGTTGCAAATCGCCGGCCGGACCGGATCCGAGGCCGCGATCTGCGCGGTGGCCGCGGCATACGAGGCCGCGGCGGGTCATGCGGTCCGACGATCGTAGGCGCGATCAGCCGTTCAGCCGGTCCAGCCGCAACTGCGCGGCGCGGCGATGCCCCTCCAGCCCCTCGCTGCGGCTCTGCCGCACCGCCGGCGGCGCGACGGCGCGGACCCCCTCCGGCGTCATGCTCTGATGCGTCACGGTCTTGAGGTAGGACCCTACCCAAAGCCCGCCCGTGTACCGGCCCGCTCTCATCGTCGGCAGCGTATGGTTCGTGCCGCAGCACTTGTCGGAATAGACGACGCTGGCGAGTTCCCCCACGAAGAGCGACCCATAGCCCGTCAGCGTGCGGGCGAAGGTTTCGGCGTCCGCGGTGTGGACCTGCAGGTGCTCCGCCGCCACCGCGTCGGAATAGCGTCGCATCGCGTCCTCGTCGGAGACGAGCGCGATCTCCCCGAAGTCGCGCCAAGCCTGGCCCGCCGTCTCCGCCGTCGACAGCGTCGCCAACTGCGCCTCCACTTCCGCCAACACGGCCAAGGCCAGGGGGCGGTGCGTCGTCACGAGCCCGACGCGCGTGCGCACGTCGTGCTCGGCCTGCGCGAGGAGGTCGGTCGCGATGGTCGCCGCATCCCCCGTCTCGTCGGCCAGAACGAAGATCTCCGATGGGCCCGCCAGCTGGTCGATGCCGACAGGACCGAAGACCTGCCGCTTCGCCTCGTTCACGAAGGCGTTGCCGGGCCCGACGATCTTGTCGACCTTCGGCACGGTCTGGGTGCCATGGGCCATCGCCGCGACCGCCTGAGCGCCCCCGATGCGGAAAATGCGGTCGGCCCCGGACAGGTGACAGCCCGCGATCATCGCCTCGTGGGCGCTCGGCGGCAGGCAGGCCACGATCTCGCCCACGCCCGCGACCTTGGCCGGCACGACGGTCATGACGGGGGCGGACAGCAGCGGATAGCGGCCACCCGGCACGTAGCATCCGACGCGGGCCAGGGGGATGTGCCGGTGCCCGAGATGCACGCCGGGCAGGATCTCCACCTCGAGATCGGACAGCGTCGCGCGCTGCGCCTCGGCGAAGGCCCGGACGTTCGCGATGGCGAACTCCGTATCGGCACGGGTCTGGGGGTCGAGGCGATCGACGGCCGCCTGCCTGTCGTTCATCGTCACCTCCAGGCGATCGGGGCAGCCGCCGTCGAAGCGATCCGCGTAGCGCCGGACCGCCGCATCGCCCTCCGCCGCGACGGCGGCCAGAATGCCATGCACCGTTTCCGACACCGTCCGTCCGTCCAATGCCGCATCGCGCGCGGGTGCCTTGATGTATTCTATCCCCACCCCGTCGTTCATTCCGGTGTTCCTCATGTCTGCCACGACCACGCGATCGCTAGGATGTATTGCATTCGTATGCAAACACAGTAGCGTGGCATCATGCGTGGAGCGGAACGCGGGCCGGGCGACGGCGCGACATCGGAACGCCACGGCGGAGGATGGACATGGACGGAAATCCCGCAATCGGCGACGCGGTCGCCGACGACTCGCGGAAACGGGACGAGGCGATGCAGGTCGAGACGCACGATTTCGTTGAGGTGATGGCCCCCGACCGATCCCGTACCCAGCCGATGGACGGGTTCGACGACGGCTATGCCGACATCGTGGACTACATCGTCCGGTGCACCCACAGGATCTGGGACGAGCGTGACATCGGCCTGATCTACACGCACTACACCCACAACTGCGTTCTCTACACGCCCATGGGTACGATCTATAACCGGGACGACGTGGTCCGCGACACGATCCAGCGCCTCGTGTCCCTGCCCGAACGCCGCGGACAGGCGACCCAGGTGATCTGGGGTGGCGACGACGTGAGCGGCTTCTATACGTCGCATCTGGTGACGGGGTCCGGACGCCATTCGCAGAACGGCCATTACGGACCGCCGACGTTCCGACCGTTCACGACGCGCACGATCGCGGACTGCATGATCCTGCGCAACATGATCTACCGTGAATATCTGGTCACGGACCAGATGGCGATGATCCGGCAACTGGGCCTGGACGTCCGTGCCTATGCCGACCGTCTGGCGCGCGCCAAGCTGGATCAGGGCCTGACGGGCGTCGACATCGGGGAGACGGGGGTGTCGCTGGGCCAGTACCCGCCCGACGCCGCACCCGACCTTTCGATCGCGTCGAACGACCTGGAGCGGCTGACGCTGGGCTGGATGCACGACGTCTGGAACCGCAAGATGTTCGGACGCATCCGCGACGTGTACGCCCCCAACGCGCAGTGGCACGGCCCCCTGATGAAGGAGCTTTCGGGCACAAGCGCCGTGATACACCAGTCGCTGGGCCTTTGCGGGACGTTGCCGGATGCCCGGTTCACCGCCCATCACGTCTGCTCGCAGCCCTGCGTCGAGGGGGGGACGAAGGTCGCGGTCCGCTGGACGCTGGAAGGGCATCATCTGGGCTACGGCATCCTGGAAAGCCTGGGCGATCCCACCGGAAAGCACCTTCGCGTGATGGGCATGACGCATCTTCACTACAAGGACGGGCGGATCGTCGACGACTGGACGCTCTACGACGAGCTTTCGATGCTGGTGCAGGTTCGCATGGCGCAGATGGCGGACCGGGCTGCGGCCGCCCCGGCGGCGCGGATCGCGTCCGGTGACGCCGCGCCCGCAGTCCAGTGACACGGATGCACGCCCCCTTCCCCTTCCACGGAGCATATCGATGAAGACCTTCACCATCACCGCAGCGGTCGGCATGGCCTTCGCCACGATCGCTTCGGCCGAATGCGGCATCGAAGCCGGTTCGGTCCGCATCCTCGGCAACGACTTCGACGCCATCTCCATCGTCACGGACGAGGCGCGGACCTGCGCGTCCGACGACGTCGAGGTGACGGTGAACCTGACGACCGAGCACAAGAACATCCAGGTGCCCGCGCTCAGCATCGATCCCGCGGAGTACACGGTGGCCATCGTCGCCAACAACTCGATCGTCCCGCTCTTGAACGACGGGTTGATCCGACCGCTCGACGACCTCATCGCGCGGTACGGCGAGGATCTGTCGCCGCAGCAGATGATCCGCGTGGGCGGCGAGACGGTCGCCATCGCCTTCATGGGCAACGCGCAGCATCTGTACTTCCGGTCCGACGTCCTGGAGGAGGCGGGCGTCGAGCCGCCGGAAACCTACGAGGACGTGCTGGCCGCCGCCGAGGCGATCCGCGCCGCGGGCATACAGGAGCATCCGCTGGCCGCGACGAACGCGGCTGGATGGTACCTGGCCGCCGAGTTCGTGAACATGCATCTGGGCATGGGCGGGGACTTCTTCGAGGCCGGAACGGCGGAACCCGCGATCGAGAACGAAGCGGGCGTCGCGACGCTCGAGATGATGAAGGCCCTGTCGGAATACATGGGCCCCGACTTCCTGAACTACACGGCCGACGAGATGAAGGCTCTGTACCTCGCGGGCGACGTGGCCATCATGAACCAGTGGGGTTCGATGGCGGGGGCCCATATCGACGGCGAGACCAGCGGCAACGCCGACGTGTCCGAAGCCACGGTACTGGCCGCCGCTCCCACCGTGGGCGGCGGCTCGATCCCGGCGGCCGCGCTGTGGTGGGACGGCTTCGCCATCGCGGCGAACGTCTCGGACGAGGACGCCGCCGCGTCCTTCCAGGCGATGCTGCACGCCACGCGGCCCGAGGTGGCGGCGGCGAACCCGAACGCCGCCACGTGGCTGATCCCCGGCTTCGAGCCGACGGAGACGTCGCAGGCCGTGCTGGCGACCGCGCGGGCCGGTGCGTTGGCCTATCCGATGACGCCGCAGATGGGCCTGCTCCACACCGCGCTCGGCGCCGAGCTGACCGACTTCATGCAGGGCAACGAGACCGCTGAGGAGGCCCTGGCCGACGTCGCCGCCTCCTACCGCGTGTCGGCGCGCGAGGCGGGCTTCCTGCAATAGGAACCGCCGCGCCGCGCGGGCGCGCCACGCCCGCGCGGACGCCTGTCGGAGGCAGTTGCCGATGCGTACAAAGGTGTTCCTGGGCTTCGTCGCGCCGTCGGTCGCGCTGATGGTCCTGTTCATCGCGCTGCCCATCGCGTCCATCGTCGTCCAGTCCCTCCACGTGGAACATCCCCGCGTCCTGGAGGAGGTCGAGACGTGTTCCCCCTTCGGGGGCTGCACGACGGAACTGCGCGTGGACACCACCGCGACCGACTCGTTGCGGGAAGCCGAACCGCTCGGGCGGTTCGCGGGGTTGGAGACGTACCTCAACCGCAACCACCTCGCCAGCGCCGAGATCGGGGCCATCCTGCGCGACAACGACGGCCCTGCGGACGTGGTCGCGCGCATCTACGACCTTCCGTTCTACAAGGCGCTGGCCTTCACGCTCGCCTATACGTTCCTCGTCACGCCGATCGCCATCGTCGCGGGCTTCTTCGTGGCGCTCGGGGTGACCGGCGTGACCAAGGGGCTGCGCGGCCCGGTCATCTTCATGTCGCTGCTGCCCTACATCGTGACGCCCCTGATCGGCGCGCTGATCATCTATTGGATGACGGGGTCGGACGGCATCATCGGCGCCACGTTGCAGGTCCTGTTCGACGATCCCGGCCTCCACCTGCGCGCTTCGCCCGTGCTGACGTGGATCACGCTCATCGTCTACGGCATCTGGCACATGACCCCCTTCGCCTTCGTGGTCTTCTATGCAGGGCTCCAGACGGTGCCGTCCGACACCCTGGAATCGGCGATGATCGACGGTGCCAACCGGTGGGAGCAGATCCGCTACGTCGTGATCCCGCACCTCGCGCCGCTGGTCACGTTCATCGCGCTGATCCTGCTCATGGACAACTTCCGGGTGCTGGAACCCATCGTCAGCTTCCAGGCGGAGGCGCACGCCACGTCGCTGTCCTGGGCCATCTACAACGACCTCTACGGCCAGGCCGACCAGCTTTTCGCATCCGCGGCGGCGACCTCCGTCCTGACGACGATCGGCGTCGCGGTCCTGCTGATGCCGTCGCTCCTGCGGACGTGGCGGTCGTTCCGGGAACGGGGCGCCCGGTCGTGAGCGGACCCGTATCGGTCCTGGGGCGCCGGTCCCGCGCGCGCACGGTCGCCCTGATCTTCCTGACGGTCTGGCTGATCGCGGCGACCGTGCCGTTCCTGTGGACGCTCTGGGGGTCGTTCAAGGTCCAGGCGGACTTCTTCAGCCGCGAGGATTGGCGCAACGCGATCTTCGGGGTGAACACGATCCAGCAGACGGGGGACGCCTTCACGGGCGACGGCTATGCCGGTGCGTGGATCGAGCGGGAGTTCTGGCGCGCGGCCTTGAACACCGGGCTCGTGGTGCTCTGCGTCACCTCCGTCTCGCTGATGGTCGGCACGCTGGCGGGCTACGCCCTGTCGCGGTCGTCGCGCCAATACGCGTTCTGGCTGCTGATCGGGGCGCTGATCTTCCGGGCGATGCCGCACATCACGCTGGTGTCGGGCTACCTGCTGCCCTTCTTCGAGCTGAACGTCTGGGGCGTCCTGCCGACCGCGATCGTCGTGCTCGTCGCGATCAATCAGCCCTTCACCATCTGGATGCTGCACAGCTTCTTCCTGTCCGTGCCACGCGACCTGGACGAGAGCGCGATGGTGGACGGGTGCAGCCAGTTCCAGGCGTTCCGGCTGGTCATCATCCCGGTGATGTGGCCCGGCGTCATCACCACGGGGCTGTTCAGCTTCCTTCTGGCCTACAACGACTTCGTGGTGACGGCCCTGCTTTTGAACCAGGACAACCAGACCATGGTCCCGAAGATCGCGTCCTTCCTGGGAACGGTGCAGACCGAGGGGGCGATCATGTACGCCGTGGCCGCGGTCGTGTCCGCGACGGTGCCCCTGTTCGTCTTGGTCCTGTTCTTTCAGCGTCAGATCGTGGGCGGCCTGACGGCCGGTGCCGTGAAGGGGTAGGACCGGCCCTCGCAAGTGCCGCGCCGCTGCGCCATATGGCGGTCGGCAGATGGGGGCGCGCCATGGGCAACCGCAGGATCACCGCTCAGGACGTGGCGCGCCATGCGGGCGTCAGCCAGTCGGCGGTTTCGCGGGCCTTCACGCCGGGAACGTCCGTGTCGCCCCGCATGGCCGCGAAGGTCCGGCGCGCGGCGGAGGAACTGGGCTATCGCCCGAACGCGACGGCACGGACGCTCATCACCGGACGCAGCCGGATCGTGGGCCTCGTCGTCTACTATCTCGACAACCCGTTCTATCCCGACGTGGTCGAACGGTTGTCGATCGCGTTGCAGGCCGAAGGCTATCACGTGCTGCTGTTCACCGCCTCGCCGACGCTGGGCGACGTGGAACCCGTCCTCCAACGCATCCTGGACTACCAGGTCGACGCGATCGTCATGGTCTCGATCTCGCTCGGCTCCACGCTTGCGCGGCGGTGCGCCGCGCTGGACATTCCGGTGCTGCTGTTCAACCGCGATCAACCCGGGGCCGACATGCTCGCGGTGACGACCGACAACGTCGCCGGCGGACGGCTGGCGGCCCGCGCATTGCTGCGCGGCAGGCCCCGGCGCATCGCGCATCTCGCCGGGTTCGAGGGGGCGTCGACCCAGATCGACCGGGAAGCGGGGTTTCGCGCCGCCCTGTCCGAGGCGGGGCATACGCTCCACAGCCGTGCGGTGGGGAACTACCGCTACGACGTCGCTCGCGACGCGGCGCGGACGCTGTTGGCGCGATCCGACCGGCCGGACGCCCTGTTCTGCGGCGACGACCAGATGGCGTTCGCGGCCCTCGACGTCGCACGGCACGAGTTCGGGCTGCGCGTGCCCCGGGATCTCGCGGTCGTGGGCTACGACGACGTGCCGCAATCCGCCTGGCCCAGCTTCGATCTGACATCCGTCCGGCAACCCGTGGAAACGATGGTCGGCCGAAGCATCAACCTGTTGATGGACGCGATCGCGGAACATGCCGTCATCCCCGAACCGGTCCGCATCGAGCCGACGCTGGTGCTCCGATCCACCACGCGGCACGGGGCCTGATGGACGGCGGCCGACGGGGTCTGCGGAAACGACCGTCCGGCATCCTCGATCATGCCGCGGCAGCGAACGCCTCGACGCCCTAGGGTCGGGGGAGGCTTTCGCCCCCCGCCTCCATCTCGATGTCCAGGAGGGTGGCGCCCAGGCACTTGCCATGGGCATCGATCGCCAGCGACCGGGTGACGCCGCCCGTCAGGAATCCGCGCAGGACGAAGTTCAGGGCGTGGAGCTGCGGCAGCGCGTAGCGCGAGACCGCATCGGCGCGTTCGATACCGAAATGCCGCGCCACGCGTTCGGCGGTCATCGTCCGCTCGATCAGGGGCCAGTCCCGCGCCCGATAGGCGATGACCGAGATGTTGGACGTGTCGCCCTTGTCGCCCGTCCGCGCATGGGCGATGTCGCGCAGTCGCATCTCAGGTCTCCGTCATCTCGTGGGTCTGGCAAACGTCCGGGGCCGCGATGTAGCCGGACGCGATCGCCACGACCTCCTGGGTCCGGCCCGTGAAGCCGCCGCCGCCCGAGGGTCCGCAGAGATAGAGGCCTTCGACCTCCTCGGCGACGCGATGCGCACCGGCCCGCGTCCGGCACCGTGCCGCGAATCTCATGCGTATCTCGGGGGGGTCCGGGCGGGGATCGCGGACCGCGCGCGAAACGGCATCGTATCCGATCAGATCGCTGCGCCGTTCGAGGACGTCATCGCCCAGCGGTCCGAGGCGCGCCGTCACGAGGTCGGCCGCGAGGCGGCCCCGCGCGACGCAACCCGACCCGGCATAGGAGATCTGCCCCTCGCCGATCCAGCCGTCCCGATAGCCGACGGAGACCTTCAGCATAGCCGGCGCGCGACGGCCTGTCCCACCGGTGACCCGGACCCGATCCGGGCCGATCCGCTCGAACTGGACCTGCGAGAAATCCGCGATCACGTCAGGTTGCATGTAGGCCGCCGGATCGTGGACCTCGTAGAGGAGTTGCTCGATGCAGGTAGCCCGGGTGACCTGGCCGCCCGTCCCCTCCAACTTCGAGACGACGGCATTCCCGTCCGCTCCGACCTCCGCGATCGGGAACCCGATCTCGGCCAAGTTGGGCACGTCCTTCCGTCCGGGATCGGCGAAGTAGCCGCCCGTGACCTGCGCCGCGCATTCCAGCAGGTGGCCGATCAGCGTGCCCTTGCCCAGACGATCCCAGTCGTCCATCGCCCACCGATGGGTCTGCACCAGCGGCGCCACGAACAGCGCGGGATCCGCGACGCGGCCGCAGACCACCACGTCGGCGCCTGCGTCCAGCGCCGCGACGATGCCGCGGATGCCGGTATAGGCGTTGGCCGAGATCACGCGGTCGCCTAGTTCCCGCACCGTCGCGCCCAGTTCGTCCAGGGCGATGTCGCCGGTTCGGTCAAGCACGTCGTCGCCCAGCACGGCCGCCACGCGCAGCCCCCTGAGCCCCAGGTCCCGCGCCACGTCCGCTGCCCTGCGCGCCGCGGCACGGGGATTGGCAGCCCCCATGTTGGTGACGATGCGCGTCCCGTTCGCGTGGCAGGCCGGCAGGACCGCCCGCAACCGCCGCTCCAACAGGCGGTCGAACCCGCCGGAGGGATCGTGCAGACGCGCCTGCTGCGCCAGCGCGATGGTCCGCTCCGCCAGGCATTCGAACACCAGGAAGTCCAGCGCCCCGCGCTTGGCCAGGTCCACGGCCGGGGCGATCCGGTCGCCCGCGAAACCCGCGCCGGTCCCGATCCGGACGGTCCGAACCTCGCTCAAGCGGCGATCCCCCGCCGCATGCGTCCGAACGCATGGAGCGCGGCCAGGATGCCCAGCGCCAGGAACGGGGTCGCCGGCTGCGGCCAGATCGCCAGGACGACGACCGCCAGCAAGGCGGCGGCGTCCCGCATGCGGTGCCCCGTCAGGTCGGCCCCCGCCAGAAGGGCCGGTATGGCGATCACGAGCGCCAGCCCCGCCGCGACCGCTTCGATCAGGTCGAACGTCCCGCCCTGCATCGTCATGCCCGGATAGAGCAGCAGGAGGAACGGCACCACATAGGTCACGGCGGCCAGACGCACCGCCTCTCCCGCCGCGGGCAGCCAGTTCGTATCTGCGATGCCCGACCCGACGAAGACCGCGACGCAGACGGGCGGCGTGATGACCGATATCGTCGCGAAGTAGAAGACGAAGAGATGCGCGGCGAGCGGGTCGACCCCGACCGCCGTTAGGGCCGGCGCCAGCACGGCTGCGACCAGCACGTAGGCCGCGGTCGTGGGCAGCCCCATCCCCATCACCAGGCAGACCAGGCCGACGATCAGCGCGACGAGGACCGGGACGTCCCCCGCCCACGCGACGATCAGGGAGGACAGCGTGACGCCGATGCCGGTCAGGTTGATCATCGACACCAGGACCTGCGCGCCGGCCAGCAGGACGCCGATGATGACCATGCCCTTGCCCGCGTCCTCCACCCCCGACAGGACGCGGCCGCCCATCTCGCGGGGGGCCATGCGTCCGGCCCGCGTGGCCACGAATGCGACCAGCAGGCCCACGATGCCGTAGAAAGCCGACGTCGCGATGGACCGCCCCAGATAGATGCCGATCCCCAGGCCCCCCAGGGCGCACAGGATCGGCAGCACCCGGCGCGGCGCCCGGATGACCGACCAAGCCGGCAGGTCCGCCTCCGGGACCAGCGCGAGGTCGCGTCGGATCGCGACGAAATGGACCGTCATGAACACCGAGACGTAGAACAGAAGCGCGGGCAGGATCGCGCCCAGGATGATCGTCCAATAGGACATGCCGAGGATCTCGGCCATGACGAAGGCGGCGGCGCCCATGATCGGCGGCGCGATCTGCCCCCCGGTGGAGGCGACCGCCTCGACGGCCGCGGCGAAGGGGCGGGGATAGCCCAGGCGCACCATCATCGGAATCGTGAAGTTGCCGGTCGTGGCCACGTTGGCGACCGCCGACCCGGAGATCATCCCGAACAGGCCGCTGGCGATCGTCGCGATCTTGGCCGCGCCGCCGGGCTGGCGCCCCCCGATCCGCATGGCGAAGTCCATGAAGGTCTGCCCGCCGCCCGTATGCAGCAGCAGCGCGCCGAACAGGACGAAGGCCGCGATGATCGTCGCGGCCACGCCCGTCAGCATTCCCCAGATGCCCAGATCCCCCAGGAACACCGTTTCGGTCACGAAGGCCGCGTCGAAGCCGCGATGGTGCAGCGCGCCGGGCAGGACGTCGCCGAAGAGCGCATAGGCCAGTCCCGCGATCACCAGAACGGGGAAGATCAAGCCGACCGTCCGCCGCCCGAGTTCCAGGACCGCTGCGACCAGCCCGATGGTCAGAACGGTGTCGAGCGTCGTGGCCCAGGGCAGGGAGCCCATGATCGTCTCGAAGTTCCAGACCACGTAGCCGCAGGCCGCCACCGCGATCCCCGCCAGGGCGAGGTCGACCGCAAGGCCCACCGGGCGCCACGGCCTGCCCCCACCGAGGGGAAACAACGCGAATCCCAGGCAGGTCACGAGGGCGAGGAAGACCGCGCGCTGGATCAGCCCCTCGAACGGACCCGTCGCTGCGGTATAGAAGACGAAGGCGCCGACCGCGACGGCCAGGGTTCGCTGAACCCCGGCCAGGGCAGGGGACGTCCCATCGGCCACGACCTCAGCCTTCGGGCTGCAGCTTCTCGGGGATCTCGTGGCCGTTCTCCTCGAACCAGCGGGCCGCCCCTGGATGGAGCGGAATGGTCCCGAACTCCAGCGTGAGGTCCGCCAGGTCCGTATCGGCGATGCTCGCCATCGCGTTGGCCTGCGCGTCCTGGCCTGCCATCACGGCGGATACGATCTTGTAGGCCGTTTCCTCGTCCAACGAGGACGGCGCGGCCACGCCGACGCCGAAGCTCCAGGTCCGGTAGGCCGGAATGCCGTCGGCCGCGCCCGCGGGGATGTCGACGATCGAGATGTCGGGCATCGCCTCGGCCAACGTCGCGGCCTGCGCGTCGTCCAGTCCCAGGACGCGGATATCGGTGGAGGTCGCGATGTCCATGGTGGATCCGTCGAGCTTCAGGCCCGAACCGGACTTCACGTAGCCCGCCATCCGGTTGTCCTTGATCGCGCCCACGACGTCGGTGGTCGATCCGCGGGCGAAATCGGCGGAAAGGTCGAGGGTTTCGAACACCGCCTCCGTGGTGGCCTCCGTCGACGACCCCCGTATCCCCGGGTTGAAGCGCACGCCCTCCAGGCCGTCGAGCGCCTCGACGCCGGAATCGGATCGGACGATGACGTTCTGCGGGGCGTTCGTATAGACCCACAAAAGCGTCAGGTCCTGGGCGTTGCCTTCGAAGTCGTTCGTCCCGGCGGCGGCATGCTGGACGGTGTTGGTCGTCACGAGGCCCAGATCGACCTGACCGCGCGCCATGCGGCGGATGTTGTCGAGCGTGGCGCCGGTCTCGACCACGGAGGCGGAGACGCCGTCCGCGTTCTCGTTGATGAGTTGGCCGACGGCCACGAAGTAGCCGTAATGGCTGGACGACGCGGAGGTGGAACCGATCAGCAGATCCTGTTCCTGAGCGTGGGCCGGACCGGCCAGCGCGACGGCGCCCGCCAATGCGATGAACGTGGACTTCATGGTCTTCCTCCCGGGATCGCGTCGGACGTCACGTCCGCGGCAAACAGATCGCCCCCCGACACCATTGCGGGAAGTGCGATCATGCGCATTATAGGTGCATGAAGCGCATCAATGTGACGCTGTCCGATTTTCGCGCCATCGTCGCCATCGCCGAAACCGGAACCTTTCGGGCCGCGGCCGAGGCGCTCGGCCTGTCCGCCTCCGCACTGTCCCGACAGGTGACGGCGCTCGAACGAAGGCAAGGCACCCGGCTTTTCGACCGCGACACGCGCAACGTCGCGCCGACGGCGTCGGGCCTCGCCTTCCTGCGGGCCGCCGAACGGGCGATCGGCGCGACTGAGGATGGGATGCGGGACTTCGAGGACTTCCTGGCCGCGCGCAACGGGCGGCTCACGATCGCGGGTCTTCCGTCGGTGACGGCGGGCCTGTTGCCCGCCGTCCTGCGGCGCTTCGCGGCACGTCATCCCGATGTCGATCTGCGGATCATGGACGGTCTGTCCGACGGCGTCCTCGAAGCGGTGGAGGGCGGGGTGGCCGATCTGGGCTTCGCGGCGGGAACGGTCTCCACCAGGCGGCGGCTCGATTTCCAGCCCCTGATGAACGATCCCTTCGTGGCGGTGGGCACGCCCGACGGGCCGTTGGCCGAGGATCGCCGCTACGACTGGGCCGAGATCGCCGCGATGCCGTTCATCGCCATGGCGAAGGGCACGAGCGTCCGGGAGCTCGTCGACGGCGCGTGCCTGCGGATCGGCGTGGAACTCTCCCCCCGCTTCGAGGCCTCGCACCTGGCGACGGCGGGCGCGCTCGTCGCGGCCGATCTCGGCGTCACGGCCCTGCCCACCCTGACGCTTCCCGTGCTGAACATGACCGTGCTCGTGCGGCGCGAGATCGAAGGGTTCGGCGCCATGCGCCGCGTGGGCCTCGTGAAGCGATCGGGCCGGACCCTGCCTCCCGCGGCGGCGGCCTTCATCGGGCTGATGCGAAGCGGCTGGACGGGGTCCCATGCGGGCCCGGTCCCCTGAAGCCCGCGCACGGGGGCGGGCGCGCGGGTCACGTCCCGGGCGCATCCCCGCTGTGATCGCGAAAGCGCCGATCCTCCGCGTCATGGGCATGGCGAACGGCATCGCGCAGGTCGTCGGGCAGGCGGTCCAGCGCCAGGAGCACCTTGCCGTCGTGCACGGACGCGACGTGGGACCGGTCCAGCGTCGCCTCGCCGTAGTTCTCGACATGGACCAGCATCTCGTTTCCCTGCATGGCGCGCACGGCTCCGATCGCGGTGGCGCCCTCGGCGGCGAACAACCCGAAGCCGGGTTGGATGGGTTGGTCGGACATCGCGCTCTCCCGTTGCGTGTTGGACGCAGACCCCCGGGATGACCTTCGACCAACGGTGGAATCGATCATGGTCGCCCGCACCCATACCGACACCATCGCCGTCGAACGCCTGACAAAGGCACGGAAGGCGGATCTCGCCTGTGAGGATCGCGTGGCCGAACGCACCGACCGGATGCATCCGCGACAGCGCCTGACCTGCGGCGGGATCCGCTGCCGCGACGACAGCCCTCGCCGCCATGCCCGCGCCCATGCCGAGGATGCGGGCCGCGATGTCGTCCCCTCAGGCCCTCCCCGACGTGTCCGGCGGATCGACGCGTCTGATGGCACACCGGGACGACGGGGAATGGGACGCGCGGTACGGCGCTCACGCGAACGGGTGTCGCTGAACGTCGGCTATCGTCTGGTCGTCGCGAGCGGGACCTCCGTCAGGCCATGAGATCGGCGATGCGATCCAGGGCGCGGCGGATCTCCGGCAGCGCCCGATCCGCGTCGTGGGTGACCAGCCACTGATCGTGCGCCAGCTCGGTTATCTCCGGTCCGACACGATCGAGATCGGCCTGCGCCTCGCCGACGAAGGTCGGCAGCAGCACACGGCCCAGGCCGGCGAGCGCCAGATCCAGCGCCAGTCGCGGCATGTCGACCTCCGCCGCGGCCGCGTCGCCGCAGCGTTCGGCCACCCAGCGCGCCGACGGCGTCCGCGCGCGCACCGCGATCCATCGATCGGGGGCGCCGGCGACGGCATAGGGGGCGAACGCCACGGGCCGCAGGCGCCGCCCGGCCAGTCCCGCTTCGGTGGGCCGGTCGCGGCGGAACCCGATAGAAGCCTCGCGCCGGGGGATCGACAGGATGTCCTCCCCCTGCAACAGCCGCACGCGCAGGTCGGGGGGCGTGCCCGTGATCCGCCCCGCCAATCCCGTCAGGGCCAGCATCGTCCACGTTCCGGCCGTGATCCGCACCAGGGGCAGGACGTCGTCGCCGGCCGGCGCGGTGGCGCGCAGGATGGTCGCCTCCGCCGGGCGCAGGTCGTCGCGCAGGCGCGTCCCCGCTTCCGTGAGGTCATAGCCATGGGTCCGCCGCACGAACAGGTCTCGCCCGAGGGTTCGTTCCATCGCCCGCATGCGGCGTCCCAGCGTGGGGGCGCTCGACCCCGTCTCGCGGGCGGCGGCGGTAAGTCCGCCATGCCGCGCGATGGCCAGGAAGGCGGCCAGGTCCCCCCAGGCGATGCGGGACGCATCGGTCGAGCCGTCTCCTTTCGTTCCAACCATGAAACGACCCCTTCATCTCGTGTCGTAGCGGTCAGGCTTCCGGACGGGTATCGTGATGGCAAGACCCAACGAGAAGGAATGCCCCATGGCCATCCCCGTCATCCCAGTCCCCAAGGCCCGCCACCGCGCGCATCCCCGTGCCGTCCAGAGCGCGGAGGATGCGTTCTATGCCCGCCACGGCGGGGCGGGACCGCGCATCCTCCGACGCGTCCTGGACGTCCTGGACGGTCCCGCCGGTGCCCGTCGGTGCGACCGGAAGGACCGCGGCTGACCCGGACGGCGCCATCCGATCCTAGACCTGTCGAGCGGGGCCGCCCCATGCCGCCGTCACGCGCTCGCGGACGGCGCGCAGGGGATGCCGCACGGGAGGGCGCCAAGCTTCGTCCACGGCCAGCCCGGGGCCATAGCCCCAGGCGCCCGCGCGGCGCGACTGAAGCGGGTCCATGACGTGGGCGCCGTCGTAATCCGCGTTGCCGTCGCGCACGGCCTCCCCCAGCGGGGCGTCCGCGGGCGGCGACGACAGGAAGGCCGCCAGCGCGGCGCGGGCCCGGGCGGGATCCGCGACCACGTCCTCGTATCGCAGGACCATCGCGCTGTGCAGATGGCGCAGATCGGCCTGCACGCGCTCGTGCGCCTCCAGCCAATGGTCGATCGACGCGGTCGCGGTCGCGTCGACCCACTTCGCGACGGCGGCGGCGACGGCCTCCGGATGGCGCAGGACGACGACGAACTGGGACAGCGGGAACAGTTGCTGCAGCAGCCGCATCCGGGTCAGGTTGACGGGGGACTTCTCGACCCGCCACGGCGCGGGGGCGAACCAGGGGTCCCAGTCGGCGGCCAGGCGGTCGCGCGTGTCCAGCCGGTTCAGCGGATGGGCCTCGGTCAGGTGCTGGTCGGGATCGGTGGCGAAGTGCATCGGCCGCCCCGCCAGGGCGTCGTGCGGGATCGCGCCCTGCAGGTACACGCCCTCGTTCTCCGGAACGGGGGCGTCCTCGATCCCCGCGACGCCCGGAACGGTTGCGGCCAGCCGTGCCGTCAGGCTGGTTCCGGAGCGATGCAGGCCGCCGACGAATAGGTAACGGTGGGGGATCGTCAACGCCGTGCCATCCTAACAATTAACACCCTCAAACGCTTTAGCCGCGAATCACCTTGTTTCGTTGGTTTCGCACAAGGCGCTATAGGAACAAGGAAAAACAATCCCCTCCCCCCGGGAACCCCTCCCCCTCCCATGCGCTTTTCCCCGCAGCGAGTGGGAGCGCACGATGAACATCCTGCACATCGCCCTTGGCGGTTGCCTGACCTATCCCGACACGCCCTACGGGATCACCGAGGACACCGGCGGGCACATCGCGTACATCCTGGGCGCCGCGCGGGCGCAGGCGCGCCGTTGCGACGTCGATCGCGTGGACATCGTCACGCGGGCCTTCGACGACCCCGCGCTCGGGTCGGACCATCGCCGCACCGAACAGCCGATCGGCGCGAAGATGCGGATCCTGCGGCTTCCGACCCCCCGCACCGACTATCTCGCCAAGGAAGAACTCGTCGCCGAACGTCCGGCGCTGGCGGATGCGTTCGAAGATCTGCTGGCGTCGATGGACGCCCGCCCGGACGTGATCCACGCCCACTTCGCCGATGCCGCGGCCGTGGTGCGGGAGGCCGCCCGTCGGTTCGGCATACCGGTCGTCTATACTCCCCATTCGCTGGGCGTCGACAAGCGCGGCGCGATGGGGGCCCCGATGGGCGCCGCGCTCGCGGCCCGGATCGAGTCGGAGCGCGACGCGCTGCGCCGCTCCGCGGCCGTCGTCGTGTCGTCGCGCGACGAGGCGGAGCGTCAGGTCGAAGGCTACGACGTCGACGTCGCCGGCCGTGTCCATCGCATCCCTCCGGGCGTCGAGGACGCGACCGGGCCGGACGGCACGGGCGACGCGCGCCCCCTGGTGGACGGGATGCTGGACGATCCGTCGCGTCCGATGATCCTGGCCATCGCGCGGCCCGTGCGGAAGAAGAACCTCGTCGCGCTGGCCCGCGCCTACGCCGCCGACCCCGCGCTCCATGAAAGGGCGAACCTGGTGATCCTGGCCGGGCAGCGGGGCCCCGGCATCGCGACCACCCGCGAAACGGCCGCCGTCATCGCCGAGTTGGAGCGCATCGCCGCCCGGCACCCGGGCCGCATCGCGCTGCCCCCCCGCCACGCGATGGGCACCGTGGCGCAGATGTACCGCCTGGCCGCCGAACGGCGCGGCGTGTTCGTGAACCCCGCCCTGCATGAACCCTTCGGCCTGACCCTTCTGGAAGCCGCGATCGCCGGCCTCCCCGTCGTCGCCACGCGGGCGGGCGGACCCTCCGACATCGTCGCGACGCTGGGCAACGGCCGCCTTGTGGATCCCACCGACGACGACGCCATCGCCGCCGCCATCCGATCCCTCCTCGACGACCCGGCCGGGTGGAACGCCGCGTCTGGGGCGGGCCTTCATCGGATCGGACGGTTCGACTGGGACCGCTGGGCCGATCGGGCGCAGATGGTCTATCGCAGGATCGCGACCCCGGCGCGGCCCGCGTCGCATGCCGTTGCGCTGCTGGCCTGCGACATCGACGGAACGCTGACGGGCTCGCCCGCGGGCGCGGACGCGTTCCGCGACTGGGCCGCGCGGCGGACCGTGTCCTACGTCGTGGCGACGGGCCGCTGCATCAGCGAGGCGCGGCGCGTGCTGGACGACTGGCACCTGCCGCAGCCCGACGCGTTCATCAGCGCGGTGGGCACGGAACTCCACGTCCGCGGCACGGACGGACGCCTGCACTTGTGCCCCGACTATGCTGCGCGCCTGTCCCGGGACTGGGACCGCGATGCCGTGCTGGCGGCCCTGCGGGACGCCGGGGCCGCGATGCAGCCCGAGGTGGAGCAGCGCCGGTGGAAGCTGGCCTGCTTCGGCGACGCGGCCGAGGCGGTCCGACTGCGCGCCGTCCTGCGCCGGGCCGGCCTGTCGGCCCGCGTGGTGCCGTCCCACGGTCGGCTGATCGACGTGCTGGCCCCCCAGGGCGGCAAGGCCGCGGCGGTCGAGGCGGCCGCGTCGCGGCTGGGGCTGGGGCTGGACGACTGCATCGCGGCGGGCGACAGCGGCAACGACCTGGACATGCTGCGCGCCTGCGGCCGGGCCATCGTCGTGGGCAACGCCCTGCCGGAACTGGACCGCCTGCCCGCGTCCGACCGGCTGCATCGCACGGCGGCGCACAACGCCGATGGCGTGATGGAAGGGCTGGTCCGCCTGGGGCTGGCCAGGACGGCCGTGCCGGTGGCGGTGTCGGCGTGACCCGTCCCTTCGGATACTTCCTGCACCACCAGGGGCGCGGGCATGCCGAGCGGTGCGCCGCCATCCTGCACGCGCTTCCCGCGTCGCGCCCCGCGACCGTGTTCTGCGCACGCCCCGAGATGCTGGACGGCCTGTTGCCTGACCGCGCGCGGATCGTCCCCATCCCGTCGCTGTTCGAGCCTAGGGGCGACGAGCGTCCCGCCGATTGGATCGCCACGCCCGACACCCTCCACTGCGCGCCGGTCGGCTGGCCGGGCATCCGCGCTGCGATGGGCACCCTGGCGGGCTGGTTCGCGGAGGCCGACCCGGCGCTGATCGTCTGCGACGTGTCCGCCGAAGTGGCGCAACTGGCGCGGATCTGCTCGGTCCCGCACGTGAAGGTGCTGCAACATGGCGATCGCGGCGATGCGGGTCACCGCGCGGCCTATGACGGGGCGGCGGGCCTGATCGTGCCCTGCGACGAACGTCTGGCGCAAGCGGACTGGACACCCGCGATGCGCGCCAAGTCCGTCTTCGCGGGCGGGCTCGGCGTCGATACCGCCATGCCCGCCCGTGCCGACGCGCGCCGCGCCTTGGGCCTGGACCCGTCCGAGGAGATCGTGGTCGTCCTGTCGGGCGGCGGCGGCGGCGGCTTTGCGGGCGCACCCCTGGGCGTCGGCGCGCGCGCGACGCCGCGGGCGCGCTGGATCACCCTGGGCCAGGTCGCGCGCGATTGGCACGCGACCGAACCCGCCAATCTGGAACACCGCGGCTGGGTCGACGACGTCCCCCGCTGGCTGGCCGCCGCGGACCTGGTCGTCGCTTCGACCGGGAACACAACCTGCCAGCAGATCCTCGCCGCGGGCGTGCCCTGGCTGGCCGTGCCGGAATGGCGCTACTTCGACGAACAGGTCGAGAAGGCCCGCGCCCTGCAGGCCGCCGGCGCGGTGCATCACGTGCCGCACCTGCCGTCATCCGCCCATGCGTGGCGGGCCGCGCTGGACGCCGCTCGCGCGACGCACGACCCGATCCTCCAGACGTCCATGGTCCGCCCGGATGCCGCCGCCCACGTGGCCGGGTGGCTCGAGGAACTGGCCGAACGCCTGGATGCCCCCACCCCCCAGAGACCGGAGCCTGCAATGACCGACCGCCTTCCCCCGACCCCCGCATCCGTGCTCACGCTCGCCCGCGGACGGGAGGCACATCTGCGCAACGTGATCCTCGGACTGATGCGGCAGCATCATCGACCGAAGGAGTTGGTGATCGGCGTCATGCAGGACGAGCCCTACGAGGACCTGCCGGAGACCTCCTTCCCGATCCGGCAGATCCACGTCACCGACCACGAACTGCCCCTGGCCCGTGCCCGGAACACGGTCGCGAACGCGGCCGAGGGCGACGTGCTCATCTTCCTGGACGTCGACTGCATCCCGCATCCGGACCTGGTCGGCGACTACGTCAAGGGGACGCGGAAGGGGGACGGCCTGACCATGGGCGAGGTCCTGTACCTGCCCGCCGGCGCCGCGAGGGACGGTTGGACCTACGACCATTTTGAGAAGGTCGCCGTGCGCCATTCCGACCGCCAGGGCCCGCCGGCGACGGCGCGCAAGCGATGCGAGGACTACCGCTGCTTCTGGTCGCTGACCTTCGCCATGCATCGCGACGACTGGGCCGCGACGGGCGGCTTCGACGAGCGGTTCGTGGGCTATGGCGGCGAGGACACGGACTTCGGCAAGTCGCTGGACGCCAAGGGCATTCCGATCTGGTGGCTGCGCGGGGCGCGGTCGTTCCATCAGCACCACACGCATTGCATGCCGCCGATCCATCACGTCGCGTCGATCCTGCGCAACACCGAGATCTTCGCCGAAAAATGGGGTCATCGCACAATGGAGCATTGGCTGCACGGGTTCGCGATGATGGGCCTGATCGAGAACACGCGGAGCGGCCTGCGCATCCTGCGCGAACCGAACGAGGCGGACTATGCCCTCTGCGCCCAACGGCCCGACATGCCCTATGCCGCGACCGGCCCGGTGATCCGCCGGCTGGAGGACGCGCGCGCCGCGGCGGACGGCGTTCGCCGGACCTATGCCTCCGCGGACGAACGCCATGCCGCGATGGTCGCCGAACAGGAACGCCTGCTGGAGCCCGCCCCCCGTTTGGCGGCCGAATGATGCGGATCGCGCTGGTCGGCCACATCCGCCATCCCATCGCGCCCCCCTTCGCGGGTGGCATGGAGGCGCATACCTGGCACCTGGCGGAACGCCTGGCCGCACGAGGGCACGACGTGACCCTGTTCGCCAGCGGCGACAGCGCGGACGGCGCCCCCCGGGGCGTCACGGTCCATCCGGTGGTCGGGTCGCATTACGACCACACCCACCCATGGCATCGCTACCACGACACGCCGGAATTGAACGCGCACCAGGACCTCGCCTTCGCCGGCGCGGCGCGCGACCTCCTGTCGGGGGGCTTCGACGTAATCCACAACAACAGCCTGCATCGCTATCCACCCCGTCTGGGGGCGGCGATGCGGATGCCCACCGTGACCTCCCTGCACGTGCCCCCCTTCGACGCCCTGCGCCGCGCCGTCCACGAGAGCGCGACGCCCTGGACCCGCTTCACGGTGACGTCGCGCGTGCAGGCCCGGCGGTGGTGGCCCGCCACGCCGCCCGCGCAGGCGTCGGTCGTGTGGAACGGCATCGATCCCGACGCCTGGCCCTTCGTGCCGCAGGGCGACGGAACCGCGGTCTGGTCGGGGCGCATCACGCCGAACAAGGGCACTCACCTGGCGGTGCGGGCCGCCGCCATCGCGGGCGTGCCCCTGACGCTGTTCGGGACCATCGAGCATCGCGACTACTTCCAGGACGAGGTGAAGCCGCACCTGACCGCCGACATCCGCTATGGCGGCCATCTGCGCGGCGCGGACCTCGCGCGGGAGATCGGGCGAGCCTCCGCGATGCTGTTCACCCCGTTGTGGGACGAGCCGTTCGGCCTCGTCGCCATCGAGGCCATGGCCACCGGCCTGCCGGTCGCGAGCATCGAGAACGGCGCCGTGCGCGAGGTGATCGGGTCCTGCGGCACCTATGCCCCGGCGCACGACGCGCCCGCGTTGGCCCGGGCGTTGCGGGCCGCGATGGACCTGCCGCGCAGGGCCTGCCGTGCCCGCGTGATGGACCGCTTCACGCTGGATCGCATGACCGATCGGTTGGAACAGTCGTACCGCGAGGCCGTGGCGGCCAGATGGGACGCGTTCGCACCGCCATCCTTCCCCCGGATCGAGCTGGACGTCGCCGTGCCGGATCGTCGGGTCGCCTGATGCCCAGGCGGACGGAACTGACCAGCGACGCGATCCCCTTGACCGCGGCGGCGCATCCCGGCGCCGGTCCGGGCAAGCCGGACCGCCGGGGCCTGGCGTTGCGCATAACGGACGCGGAGTGGCGGGTCATCCGGGACGCCTGCGCCTATGTCGCGAAGGTGCCGGCGAAGACGTTGATCAGCCGCAAGGGCGAGGCGCTGGACCGGTCGCTGTACCTGATGAACGGCATCGTGGGCCGCCACGTCCCGGGCCCCCACCGCGACCTGCGCGAGATGGTGGCGTTGGAGGTGCCCGGCGACTTCGTGGACCTCCACAGCTTTCCGGTGGGCGTCCTGGACCACGACGTCACCGCGATGACGGATGTCGAGCTGGCCGTCTTCCCCCACGCGAACCTGCGCGCCCTCCTGCGCGAGCACCCCGACGTCGCGCTGACGCTGTGGGCCCAGACGGTGGTGGACGCCGCGATCCACCGCTACTGGTCGTTCCGGGTCGGCGCGCTGCGCGCCTCCGCGCGGGTGGCGAACTTCGTGTGCGAGCTCCACTCCCGCCTGACCCTGGCGGGGCTCGCCGACGCGGACGGCTTCGACCTGCCCCTGACGCAGACCGACCTCGGGGAAGCCTGCGGCATGTCGCCCGTCCATGTGAACCGCGTCATCCGCGAGCTGCGCGAAGCCGAATGCTGCACCGTCCGCGACGGCCGCGTGACGATCGTGAACCACCCGAAGCTCGTGGCGGTGGGCCAGTACGAGGCCGACTTCCTCGATATCTGGCGGGGCGGCACCGGCTGAGGACGCCCGCACAGGGCGCGTGCGCGGGCGGACGTTGCCGATGGGGGACCCACGACCCAAGTTGCCGGTCATGCCGCAGCCGCGGCGTCACCATAGTGGGAGACGAACCATGTCCTTCGCCCCGGCCCCCGACCCCAACCTGGGCGACCGCGCCGCCTGCGACGTGATCGAGACCCTGATCGTTCCGCGCGCCGTCGATCTGGGCGAGATGACGGTCCGGCGCGCCCTGCCGTCCTCCAAGCGCCAGATGGTGGGACCGTTCATCTTCTTCGACCAGATGGGTCCGGCGGAGTTCCTGACCGACGAGGGGATCGACGTCCGGCCCCATCCGCACATCAACCTGGCGACGCTGACCTATCTGCTCGACGGCGAGATCCGGCACCGCGACTCGCTGGGAACGGACATGGCCATCCGTCCCGGCGCGGTGAACTGGATGCAGGCCGGGAAGGGCATCGTCCACTCGGAACGGACATCCGACGAACGCAAGGCCTCCGGGCAGCGGCTGTTCGGCCTGCAGACCTGGATCGCCCTGCCGGAGGATCGGGAGGAATCGGACCCCGCCTTCGTCCATCACGGCGCGGACGATCTTCCGGTCGTCGACGCCGAAGGGATCCAGGCGCGCCTGATCGCGGGGCGCGCGATGGGGGCGGAAAGCCCGCTGGCCGTGGCGTCGCCCTCGCTCTATGCCGACGTGACGCTGCAACCCGGGGCGCGGGCCCCGATCGAGGCCGAGTACACCGAGCGCGCGATCTATACGATAGCGGGCGAGATCGAGGTCGCGGGCGACCGGTTCGAACCGGGTCAGCTGCTGGTCCTGCGCCCCGGCGACCCCCACGCGGTCCGCGCCGTGGGGGCGGGACCGGCCCGGTACATGGTGTTCGGCGGCGAGCCGATGGGCGGCCCGCGCTACATCTGGTGGAACTTCGTGTCCTCCCGGCGGGAGCGGATCGAGATGGCGAAGGAGGAATGGGCCCGAGGCCGGTTCGACACGGTGCCTGGCGACGAGGCGGAGTTCATTCCCCTGCCCGAGAAGGGGCGCAGCGTCGTCCGCGCCGAAGGGGGCGTGCACTACCCATAGGCGCCGGCGCGCGCGTCCCCCGCGCGCGCGTCCGCGACGTCCCGCGTTCACCCCTCGCCCGCGTGGTCGGACGCCGTCCGACCCCCGGCGCATGGGGGGCGTGCGACGCCCGCATCCCCGATGGGGCGGGCTTCAGGTCGTCCGGGCCGTGCCTTCGGAAACGCGGGGAACGAGGGCGCGCACTAGGTCGGCCATGTCGATCTCGCCCACGATCTGCCCGTCCTGCATCACGCGATAGGCGAGGTTGGTCTCGCCCCCCGACATGGCGATCAGCGATTCCAGCGTGGCGTTCGCGTCGACATCGCCCGCGACCGGGCGGCCCTTCGGCTCGTCGTGCATCACGGACCGGACGCGCAGGACGCGGGCGCGGTTGATGTCGCTGACGAAGTCCTCGATGTAGGGGTCCGCGGGGTTCAGCAGGATGTGCTGCGGCTCGCCCTGCTGCACCACGGCGCCGTCGTTCAGGATGACCAGGTGGTCGGCCAGCTTCAGCGCCTCGTCCAGATCGTGCGTAATGAAGACGATGGTCTTGTGCAGCTCCTTCTGCAGCTCCAGCAGCAGGTCCTGCATGTCGGTGCGGATCAGGGGGTCCAGCGCGCTGAACGCCTCGTCCATCAGCATGATGTCGCTGTTGGACGTCAGCGCGCGGGCGATGCCGACGCGCTGCTGCATGCCGCCCGACAGCTGGTGGGGATAACGGCCTTCGTAGCCGCCCAGGCCCACGCGCTCCAGCCACTTGCGCCCCTCCGCCTCGCGGGTGGCCGCGTCGATGCCCTGCACCTCCAGGGGCATGGCGGCGTTGTCCAGGACCGTCCGGTGCGGCAGCAGCGCGAACTTCTGGAACACCATCGACATCTTCTTGCGCCGCATCTCCCGCAGGGCGGATTCGTTCAGGCTGGTGACGTCGACGCCGTCCACCTCCACCACGCCCGCCGTCGGCTCGATCAACAGGTTCAGGTGGCGGATCAGGGTCGACTTGCCCGAACCCGACAGGCCCATCACGACCGTGATCTGGCCCGCGTGCATGTCGACGTCGATGTCCTGCAGGCCCAGCACGTGCTGATGCTTCTCCAGCAGCTCGGCCTTGCCCATGCCCGCGTCGACATGGGCCATCATCTGCTTCGATCGGGGCCCGAAGATCTTGTACAGCCCCTTGATGCGGACCTGCGGGGCGGCCGTGCGGGCGGTGGTCGCGGTGTCCTTCATCGCGCCGTCCCCGACACGTCGACCCGGGCCAGCGCGGCCTTGGTGGACCGGTCCAGAAGGACCGCCAGCAGCACGATGCAGAAGCCGGCCACCAGGCCCACGCCCAGTTCCAGGTTGCGGATGCCCGCCAGGACCTTGACGCCCAGGCCGGGGGCCGAGACGAGCGAGGCGATGACCACCATCGCCAGCGACATCATGATCGTCTGGTTCACGCCCGCCATGATGTTGGGCAGCGCCAGCGGCACCTCCACCTTCCACAGCTTCTGGCGCGCGGTCATGCCGAAGGCGTCCGCGGCCTCGATCACCTCCTTGTCGACCAGGCGGATGCCCAGGTCGGTCAGCCGCACGACCGGCACGATCGCATAGAGGATGATGGCGATGCCGTAGAGCTTAGATTCCGTGACGGAGAACAGGTAGATCAGCGGCACGAGGTACACGAAGGTCGGCAGGGTCTGCAGCATGTCGAGGATGGGGATCGTGCCGCGCTGCAACGCGTTCGACCGCGACATGGCGATGCCGATGGGCACGCCCAGCGCGATGGAGATCAGCGTGCAGACGAAGATGATCGACAGCGTCTGCATCGCGTCGTCGTAGAAGTTGATGAACGACATGAACAGGAAGGCGGCGGCCACGAAGACCGTCACGCCGATGCGCTTCGTCGAGAACCAGGTCAGGATCACCAGCAGCGGGATCATGATGAACCAGGGCACCGCCTGGAACAGTTCGAGCGACGCGTCGAGCGCCCAGGACAGGGGCTGCGTGATCGGGTCGAGCACGACCTTCAGGGGATCCTTGATCGCCAGGAAGCCCTGTTCCACCGCTTCGGTCATGTCGCGGGACCGGGGGATCGTGGCGCAGCTCTCGTGCAGCACGTCGAGCGACGGGAACGGCGTGTTCATCAGCGGCGTGGCCACGTCGGCGGCATCCTCGCCCCGCGCGCGCGCCATCAGCTCGGCCATCGTCAGCGGACCGTCGGTCGTCTCGCCGCACCAGCCCTGCAATCCCGTCGCCTCGAAGAGGCCGTCATAGGTCGCCATTCGTCCCACCCCCATGTGGTCCGCCGTGCCTGTCTGTCCGGCCGGTCGGAAGAAGGAAGGGCGGACCCGAAGGCCCGCCCCGCCGTTCGATCAGTTCGACAGCAGCGCCGACAGGTTCGCCCGCGCGTCGTCCGAGATCCAGCCGGACCACACGTCCGGATAGCTGGTCAGGAAGTACACCGCGGCCTCGTCGGCCGACGCGTTGTTCGCATCCTGCCAGGCGAGGATGTCGCCCATCTGGGCGTTGGTGAACTGCACGTTGGTCATCAGGTCCGCGATGGCCGGCTGCCGCTCCTGGAAGTCGGTCGTCACGATCGTCTTCACGGGCCCCACCGGATAGGGGGTGACCGTGTCCGTCTCGCAGGCGGGGTCGGCGTTGCACATGAAGCCTTCCTCGTCGTACTCGCCGAAGTCGACCTTCACCATCTCGTACTTGCCCAGGACGCTGGTCGGCGCCCAGTAATAGGTCAGGATCGGCTCCTCGTTCTCGAAGGCCGCGGCGATGGCGGTCGCCATCGTCTCGCCGGACCCGTGCTGGAAGATCTCGTAGCCTGCGCCTTCCATGTCCAGCGCGCGCGCCAGCGCGGCGTTGGAGTTCTTGCAGCCCCAGCCTTCCGGACACTGGTGCAGGCGTCCGCCCAGGAGGTCGGGGTTGGCCAGCATGCCCTCGATGGTGGTCAGCTCGGGATGCTCGTCGGCGATGTACTTCGGCATCCACCAGCCTTCGACGCCGCCATCGGACAGGACGTCGGTCAGCGTCACGATCGTGCCCGCATCCGACAGCTCGCCATAGGCCGGCGTGCCGTTGATCCACAGCTCGGTCACGATGTCGGGGGTGCCGTTCTCGGCCACCGATACCAGCGACGGCGTCGTCGAGGACGGCACCTTCGTCACGGAGCAGCCATAGCCCTGTTCCATCAGGAACGTGGCGACCGACGTCACGACCGCGGAGGACGCCCAGTTCATCTCGGTGATCGACACCTCGCCGCACGACGAATGGCCGTCGGCCAGTGCTGCGGTGCCCAACGTCGCCATCGGCAGCGCCATCGCGGTGCCAAGCAGCATTGCAGTGATACGCATTCCATCTTCTCCCTGTACCCGGACCGCTGTTGGCGCGGTCTTGCGGCGTAGCTAATCATATCCGTTCGGGGACTGAAACCGACATGTTTCCGACGTTTTCGAACGGTTTCGCGCCGTGACGTCACCGCCGGTCCAGGATGCATCCGCAGCTAGGGTGGATTGATTCGACCGTTCCATGCGTCCATTGATCGCGGGATGACCGCCGATCCCTCCGCGCCCGAGCCGATATCGCCCCAGGAGGATGCGGCCGCCTTCGCCGCCCGTGCCCTGCGGCGGGTCTTCGGGCTGGACGATGCACCGGACGGGGGCGATCCACTAGACGACGTCGCCATCTCCGCGCTGCTGACCCTCGGCCCGGGCGAGGTCCTGATGGAGGAGGGGTCCCCCCCGGACGCCCTGTTCATCCTGTTGTCCGGGCGTCTTTGGGCCGGACGGGGCGACGCCATCTTCGGCGAGGTTCGGCCCGGCGAAACGGTGGGCGAGGTGGGCGTCGTGTCGGGTGCCCCACGCAACGCCACCGTCCGCGCCGCGCGCCGGTCCGTCGTGGCCCGCATCGAGGCCGCCGCCTTCGACGCCCTGGTGGAACGCCACCCCCGGCTGGGGCTGGCGGTCGGGCGCACGATGATCGCGCGCGAACAGCGCGCCGCCCGGCCCCGGCATCCGGCCCACGTGCCGGGCGTGGTCTGCTGCGTGCCCCTGTCGGACGACGTGGATGCCGCCGCCTTCGTGCGGGCGTTGGCCGGTGCCGGCATCGCCGATGCGGTGAACCTGCCTTCGGACGCATCGGATGCCGACTTCGCGGCGGCGGAAGGGACGGGCGCGTTCGTGATCGTCCCCGCGGGCGACCGGTCCGGCCTGCCCGCGCTTTTGGCCCATGCCGACGAGGTCGTGATGCTGGCCGCCGCATCCGCGGACCCGTCGCCCGGTGCCGTGGACGCGATCCTGGGGGATGCGTTGCCGGGGGGCCCGCTGCCGCGTCGCACCCTGGTGCTGCTGCAGGACGCGGACGCGAAGGCCCCCACCCGGACGGCGGCCTGGCTGGACGGACGGCGGGTGGACCGCCACTTCCACCTGCGCCGGGGCAACGCGGGCGACATGCGCCGCATGGCCCGGATGCTGTTCGGCCGCGCCGTGGGCTTGGCGCTGGCGGGCGGGGGCGCGCGCGGGGCGGCGCATCTGGGCGCGATCCGGGCCCTGGCCGAGCACGGGATCGTGCCGGACGTCATCGGCGGGACCAGCATCGGCGCGGCCATGGCCGCCTGGCACGCGATGGGCCTGCGGGGCGACGCGTTGGAGTCCGCGACGAAGGAGGTCTTCGTCGCCCACGGCTCGCCCACCAGCGATTGGACGATCTTTCCGCTGATCAGCATGGTGAAGGGCGAGAAGACGCGCAGGCTGGGCCGCGATGCCGTCCACCGGGCCACGGGACACGATGCCGACGTCGAGGACACGTGGTCGCCCTATTTCGCGGTGGCCGCCGACTTCACGAACCAGAAGCAGGTCGTGATGACCCGCGGGCCGCTGTGGCGGGCCCTCGCGGCCACCTATGCCATCCCCGGCGTGCTGCCGCCCGTGCTGATCGACGGCGCGCTGCACGTGGACGGGGGCGTGGTGAACAACCTGCCCGTCGACGTGCTGGAGGACATGGGCGTGGCCAGGACCATCGGGGTCGACCTGCTGGGCAATCCGTCCCGCCCCGTGCAGCTGGACGCGATGCCCACCGGCTGGCAGATGCTGCTGGACCGGTTCCGGGGCCGCAAGCGGCGTCGCTACCGCGTGCCGGGGATCCTGTCGACGATCCTGACCTCCACCGTGCTGGGATCGCTGGAACGACAGCGACGGATGCGCGATCGGGCCGACCTGTGCCTGCGTCCCGTGCTGCCCCGCATCGGCCTTCTGGACTGGAACCGGTTCGAGGCCGCGATCGACGCGGGCTACGAGAGCTGCAAGGCCCAGCTGGACGCGCTGCCGCCCGAGGTGCTGGCCCGGTTCAGGACCGAAGCGGACTGATCCTTCGGCGCCGCCCCGACCAGACGATCCCGGCCCGCGCACCGATTTCGTCCGACGCGGAGCAGACGGAACGCAGACGGAAGGCAGACACGGGCCGGATACGACCATGCCGCCCGTCCCCCCGCGCCGGCCGTCCCCCGGGGACCCGCCAGACCCCCTGTTTCCTTGATCGTAGCTCCGGTTGCACCGCGTCCCGCTCCCGGGCAGACTGTTCGCATCGGAACGGCCGCCCCGCGCCCCAGGCCCGATCACTTTCGCCGCAGTGCAGCATGAAGGCCCGATCGGTCCCGCGCGTGCTAGGCCTCCTTCGGCTCCTGCTTCGCTTCGGGCGGGGGCAGGGCGTCGGCGACCACGGCGCCGCGCTGCCCCCGCGGCTTCGGCGGGCCCACGGTGCTGTCGCGGCGGGTCTGAAGCTCGATCTCGGCGTTCAGGATCGCGCCGATGGCGATCACCAGCGCGGAGTAATAGACCCACAGCATCATCACCACCGCGACCGACAGCGTGCCGAACATCGCGCCGTAGTCGTTGAACCGTTCCACGTAGATCGAGAACGCGACCGACAGGGCCATCCACAGGACGGACCCGGTGATGGCGCCCGGCATCAGCCAGCGCCAACGGGCGTCGCGGCGGTTCGGCGCGAAGCGATAGAGCAGCGTGAGGCCCGCGAAGATCAACGTCGCCAGGACGGGCCAGCGGGCGTAGAGCGCGATCAGCTCGGCCGTGCGGTCGAACGGGATGTTGCCGACGACGATGGGGATGGCCGCCACCGTCAGCAGCACGACGATCAGGCCGATCAGACCCCCGATGGTCAGCGCGATCGCCGTCATCAGCCGGCGCACGAAGCTGCGCGACGCTTCCTCGTGATAGGCCAGGTTCAGCAGGTCGATCATCGCGTTCGTCCCACGCGACCCGGTCCACAGCGCCACGCCGGTCGAGATCAGCAGCCCGAGGGTCAGATCGCTGTTGGAGTTCGTGGCGAGCGACGTCAAACGATCGGCCAGAAGGCCGAAGACCATCTCCGGCACCAACGGCTCCAGCACCGCGATCTGCGCGTTCACGGCGTCCAGGTCGAAGGCCAGACCATAGAGGAGCACGAAGATGGCCAGGATCGGGAAGACCGAAAGGAAGCCGAAGAACCCCACGCAGGCGCAGTTGGTCCAAAGCTTGTCGCTCATCAGGGCCTGGATCACGCGCTTGCCGATTCGCTTCCAGCCCGCGATCGGGATCGCGTCGGGCGAGGGCGCGTCGTGTCCCGCCTCGAGCGGGGCGAACCGGTCGGCCCCGGCGGCGGCGTTCGATATGGCGTCGGCGTCTGGCAGCGGTCCGGTCCCCTTCCGTGGTGCAAGCGGCAAACCCGCGGGGCGGGCCGGCCGTTCCGTCAGGCTCGTCGGCGACCCGCCGACAGGATGCATAGCATGACGATCGTCACGAGATAGGGCAAGCTGGCCAGGAGCTGCGACGGCACCCGCGCGCCGGCCGCCTGCGCGGCCAGTCCGCCCAGCACCAGCGTCCCGAACAGCAGCGCGCCCAGCGTCACGCGCCCCGTCCGCCAGGTCCCGAACACGACCAGGGCCAGCGCGATCCAGCCCCGCCCCGCGATCATCCCTTCCGCCCAGAGCGGGGTGAGGACGGTCGAGGCATAGGCGCCGCCCAGGCCCGCCATGGCGCCGCCGAAGGCCACCGCGCCCGCGCGGATCAGGACCACGTCGTATCCGATGGCCCGCGCGGCGTCCGCGTTCTCGCCCACCGCGCGGATCACCAAGCCCGCCTTCGTGCGCTCCAGGACCCACCACAGCACGACGACGCCCGGGATCGCGGCCCAGACCAGGACGTCCTGCCGGAAGAGCCCGCCGAGGACGGGCAGATCCGACAGGGCGGGCACGGCCAGCTTCGGCAGGCCCGATACCGTGAACGATTCGTAGGATGCCCCGAACAGCGCGGACAGCCCCAGGCCCAGCACGCCCACGGCCAGCCCCGCCGCGACCTGGTTCGCGCGGGCCCCCAGGACCATGCCCGCGAAGGCCAGCGACAGCAGCGCCGCCGCCAGGGCGCCCCCCGCCAGGCCCAGGACGTGGCTGCCGGTCAGATAGACCGCGACGAAGCCCACCGCGGCGCCCAGGGCCATCATTCCCTCAATGCCCAGGTTCAGAAGGCCCGTCTTCTCCACCACCATCTCGCCCAGGGCGGCCAGCAGCAGCGGCAGCGACGCGGCCAGGATGCCCGCGAAAACGAAGGCCAGGATGGTCACGGACCGCCATCCGCCGCCGACGGCACCGGACCGTCGAACGTCCGCGGACGGCCCCCGCGACGCGGCGTCGCGGCGCGGGTCGCGGGGCCGGGCATCCGGGCGATGCGGTAGCGGACCAGGACGAAGGCGACCAGGTAGAAGGCCAGCAGCAGACCCTGGAACACCTCCACCGCCGGGACGGGCAGGCCCGCGCTGACGGTCGCGGCGTCGCCGCCGATGTAGACGGCCGATATGGCGACCGCGGCGACCACGATGCCCAGGGGGTTCAGCCCGCCGACATAGGCCACCACGATCGCCGCATAGCCATAGCCGGCCGCCACCGATCGCTGCAGCTGGCCCAGGGGGCCCATCACCTCGCCCGCGCCGGCCAGCCCCGCCGCCAGCCCGCCCAGCCCCAGCGACAGCCAGACGGCGCGCCGGGGCGCGATGCCCGCGTACCGCGCGGCCCCCGGCGCCAGGCCGCCCACCAGCAACTGGAACCCGGTCAGGCGATGCCGCATCAGGACCCAGGCCAGCACGCTGGCCAGCAGCGCGAAGACCAGCAGCACGTTTGTCCGCGTTCCGGGCAGCAGGATCGGCAGCAGGGCCGCGTCGGGAAACATCACGCTGACGGGGAAGTTGAAGCCGCGCGGATCCTTCCATGGCCCCAGCAGCAGGTAGTTCAGGACCTGCACGGCGATCAGCGACTGCATCAGGGTGACCAGGATCTCGCTCGCGCCGAACCGGTCCCGCGCGAAGGCCGCGAGCCCGGCCCAGGCCAGCCCCCCCGCCATGCCCGCCCCCAGCATCAGGGGCATCACCCACGGACCCGACGGATCGCCCCCCAGCACCGGCAGCGCGGAGGCGGCCACCGCGCCCATGACGAACTGCCCCTCGGCCCCGATGTTGAACACGTTGGCGCGGAAGCCGATGGCCAGACCCTGCGCGATCAGCATCAGGGGCGCGGCCTTCAACAGCACCTCGGAGAAGGAATACCAGGACGCGAAGGGTCGGATCAGCAACGCGTGCAGCGCCACGCCCGCGGGCTTTCCCAGGGCGGCGAACAGGATCAGGCTGACCAGGACGGCGGCCCCCAGCGCCAGCAGCGGGGCGGCCACCATGGCCGAGCGGGATGCGCGGTCGCGCCGCATCAGCCGGACCATCACGCCGCCCCGATCATGTGGCGGCCCACGTCGGTCGGCGTCACGTCGGCGGTGGTCAGCGACGGCGACAGCCGCCCGTGGTGCAGGACGTGCATCCGGTCGCAGATCTCGAACAGCTCCTCGATCTCCTCCGATATGACCAGGACGGCGCAGCCCGCGTCGCGCAGCGCGATCAGGCGCGCGCGGATGGCGGCGGCGGCGGCGACATCCACGCCCCAGGTGGGCTGAGCCACCACCAGGACGTCGGGGGCCAGCGCGATCTCGCGCCCCATTACGAACTTCTGGAGGTTGCCGCCCGACAGCGCGCCCGCTTCCGTCGCCGCCGACGGGGTGCGGACGTCGTTGTTGGCGATGATGGCGGACGTCATGGCCCGTTCGCGCGCGTGCCGCAGGAAGCCCCGCCAGGTCAGGCCGTGGCCGTGCGCCGTCAGCAGCGTGTTGTCCGACAGCGACATGTCCGGGACCGCACCGCGACCCAGCCGATCCTCCGGCACGAAGGCCAGGCCCGCGCGGCGGCGGTCCGCGGCCCCGGTCCGGCCCGCGGGGCGGCCCATCAGCGTCACGGCGTCCGCGCGATCCAGCGTGACCTCGCCCGACAGGATCGCGGCCATCTCCGCCTGGCCGTTGCCGGATATGCCCGCGATGCCCACGACCTCGCCCGACCGCACGCCGAGCGAGACGTCGGACAGCGACGTGCCGAACGGGTCGGGGTTGTCCCAGGTCACGCCCTCCAGCGAAAGGCGGACGGTTCCGGGCATGCGGGGCACGGCCCGGACGCGGGGCGGCATGTCGCGTCCGATCATGGCCTGCGCCAGTTCGGTGGGCGTCCGGTCCCGGGGATCGACCCTGTCCACCACCCGCCCGCCGCGCAGGATGGTCGCGGTGTCGCACAGGTCGCGGATCTCGCCCAGCTTGTGGGATATGAATAGCAGCGCCATCCCCCGGTCCCGCATGCCGCGAAGCGTGTCGAAGAGCGGCGGGATCGCCTGGGGCGGCAGCACCGATGTCGGCTCGTCCAGGATCAGCAGGCGGGGGTCCAGCATCAGGCAGCGGATGATCTCGACCCGCTGGCGTTCGCCCACCGACAGGCGGTGGACCATCGCGTCGGGGTTCACGGGCAGGCCGAAGCGATCGCCGGTGTCCCGGATGCGGCGGGCCAGGTCGGCCTGCCGTCCCGGAATGACCAAGGCCACGTTCTGCACGACGCTGAGCGTCTCGAAGAGGGCGAAGTGCTGGAACACGATGCCCACGCCCATCCTCTGCGCCTGAGCCGGGGAGGACGGGGCGACCGGTGCCCCGTCCCATTCGATGCGACCCGCATCGGGGCGCTCCACCCCCGCGATCAGCTTCATCAGGGTGGACTTGCCCGCCCCGTTCTCCCCCAGCACGGCGTGGATCGACCCGGCGGCCACGTCGAGATCCACGGCGTCGTTCGCCAGGACCGGGCCGTACCGCTTGGTCACGCCGTGCAGCGAGAGCAGGGGGGCGGGCACGGCCCCGGTCAGTTCGGCAGGGGCGTGGTCACGCCCTCGACGTGCCAGTCCATGCCCAGGATCTCGGGGTCCGACATGGACGCGCCCGAAGCGACCCGTTCGGTTCCCGACTGATCGACCAGGGGCCCGCCGAAGACGTCGAAGTCGCCCGATCGGATCGCGGCCTCCCGCTCGGCGATCAGGGCCGCGACGTCGTCCGGGATGTCCGCGCTGTAATCCGCCATGAACAGGACGTCGTCGCCGAAGCCCAGCCAGGCGAACTCGCCCTCGAAGGTGCCGTCCAGGTGCCCGGCGATCTTCTCGGCGAACCAGGGGGACCAGTCCGTGCCGACCACGCCCAGATAGCGCGACGGCGCATAGGCCTTCATGGAGGAGTTGAGGTTGAACACGTACGCGCCCTCCTCCTCCGCCAGGGACACCACCGACGGCGTGTCCTGGGCGTTCGAGAACAGGACATCGACGCCCTGCGACAGCAGCGCGCGGGCGGCGTCCTGCTCGGCCGCGGGGTCGAACCAGGAGTTCACCCAGACGACCGAGACCTCGATCTCGGGGTCGACCTCGCGCGCGCCCAGGGCGAAGGCGTTGATCGAGGTGATGAGCTCGGGGATGGCGAAGGCGCCGACGACGCCGAGCTTCTTCGATTCGGTCAGCGATGCGGCGGCCATGCCCATCAGATACGTGCCCTGCCAGTACTTCGCAGCGAAGGGGGCGAAGTTGTCCTCGGTCAGATAGCCGGACGCATGCAGGATATCGATGTCGGGGTTGCGCTTCGCCAGTTGGATCCCGCCGTTCATGTAGCCGAACGAGCCCAGGACCAGGAACTCGTTCCCGTCCGCGACCGCGTTGTTCATGATCCGGTCGGCGTCCGGACCTTCGGGGATCGGCGTGATGACGGTCAGGTCCATCGCGTCGCCGTACTCGGCCTGCACGCGGCGCAGGCTTTCGATCATCGTGAACGACCAGCCGACGTCGCCTTCGGGCGACGGCAGCATGACCATGGCCTTCAGCGTATCGTCCTGCGCGGCGGCGGGCAGCGCGAGCGCGGCCGACAGGGCCAGGGTGGCCAGCGTCTTCAAGGTCCTCATGAGTCTCTCCTTCAAATGGTGGTGCCGGGGGGGATGATCGTGTCGAGGACGGTCTCGGCCTCGGCCAGCATGGCGGCCTCGTCCAGGCCGGGGAACTGCGTCCCGTCCCAGACGATCCGGCCGTTGACCATCGTCAGGTCGACGGGGCGGCCGACGCCGACCTTGGGGATCAGGCTGACGGGATCGTGGCGCGTGCCCGCGAATTCCAGCCGCCGGGTGTCCAGGGCGAACAGGTCGGCCGCCAGGCCGGGGCCCAGCCGCCCGATGTCGTCGCGGCCCAGCAGCGCGGCGCCGCCCGCCGTGGCGTGGCCCAGGAAGGCGGACGGGTGCGGCACCGGGTCGTCGCGGCGTCCCGCGGCCAGGCATTGCAGCATGTACGCCGAATGGATGCAGTGCATCAGGTCGGAGTTGTCGTTCGACGCCGCCCCGTCCGCGCCCAGCCCCACCGTCAGGCCGAGCGCGTGCATGGCGGGAATGTCCGTCACCTCCGCGCCGACCAGATAGACGGGTTCGGGGCAGTGCGACACGCCCGTGCCGGTGCGGGCCATCGCCGCCAGCTCGTCGCGCGAAAGCTCCCAACAATGGGCATAGAAGGTGTCCGGTCCGGCGAAGCCCACGTCCTCGCACCATTCCACCGTCCGCATGCCCGTCCGCTGGCGCATCACCTCCGATTCGCCCTCGCCCACGTGGCTGTGCAGGCGCACGCCGCGGTCGCGGGCCAGCGCCACGGATTCCACAAACGTATCGCGCCAGCAGTTCACCGGCTGGCAGGGTGCCACCGCGATCTGGCGCATCGCGAAGGGGTGGGGGTCGTGGTAGGCGTCGATCAGGCGGGCGCAGTCGGACAGGAAGGCGTCCGTCGTCTCCAATATCGCGTCGGGGATGGTGCTGCCCTTCGACTTGGGAAGGGTGTTGCCGCCGCGGCCTATGTGGATCCGTATTCCGAACCGCTCCGCCGCCTCGATCTGACGGTCGACGATGCGGGTGCCCGCATGCCGGGGGAAGCAGTACTGGTGGTCGAAGGCCGTGGTGCAGCCGTGCTTCAGAAGCTCCGCGATCGCGGACAGGCTGGCATGGTGGAACGCGTCCTCGGTCAGGCGGCCGAAGACCGGATAGATGCGGTCCAGCCATTCCAGGACGGTCAGCTTGGTCCAGTCCAGTTCGGCCCTGTTGCGCACGAAGCACTGGAAGAAGTGGTGATGCGTGTTGACCAGCCCCGGATAGACGAACCACCCCGACGCGTCGATCACCTGCGCGTCCTGGGGAAGGTCCGGGCCGGACAGGTCGGGGCCTATGGCCGCGACCGCGGGGCCGTCGGTCAGCAGGTCGTGGTCGCGCAGGACGGGCGCGTCGTGGGCCGTCACGATGGCCGCGCAGCCCTTCAGCAGGAACGCGGTCACGCCGCCGTCCCCCGGGCCGCGTCCGCACCCGACCCGCGGGCGTCCTCCGGGAATGGGCTCGCCTCGTGCAGGGGATGGATGCCCGGCATGGGGACGAAGCCGGGCAGGCCGCGGACCGCCCGCATCCACAACCGGATCGAAGGGTAGGGGTCCAGCGACATGCCGCAATCGCCCGCCAGGGCCACGTCCGGAAAGCAGGCCACGTCGGCGATCGTGGGCCGGTCGCCCAGCAGGAAGGCGCGCCCGTCCCACCGCCCTCGGGCCAGCGCGGCATCCAGGCGGCGCAGATGGCCCCGACCCGCCAGACGCAGCGGTCGGGGATCGCCGGAGGCGCCCAGCATGTCCATCGGGCGCGCGGCGCCCAGGGTCGCGGCCAGCTCGTGCGACACGCCCAGCCAGTGCTGCAGCGCGGCCCGTCCACCGGGCGAGGGATCGCCCAGCCACCCGGCGTCGTGCGTCGCGGCCAGCCAAGTCAGGCAGGCGGGCCCATCCGTCAGGACCGACCCGTCCACCTCCATCACCGGCAAGGTGCCCGCCGGGTTCAGCAGCAGGAACGCCTCGCTCCGCAGCGCATCGCCCGGGTGGACGTCGACCGACCGCAGGTCCAGATCCGCGCCCAGCAGCGACGCCAGCAGCCGCACGCGGTAGCAGCCCGCGTCCAGCACCCAGTCGTGCAGGACCGGCGTCACGCCGCCACCAGTTGCGCGCCGTGGGCGTGCCCCCGCCGCTTCAGCCAGCGGCGATACGCGATGGAGGTCAGATCGGCCTGGGTCGGCACCTCCATGCCCGGGTCCAGCGGCAGACGGGCGGGGATCTGGTTCTCCAGGATCGACCGGTCCTGCAGGAAGATCGTCTGCTGGAAGGCGACCATGTCGGCGTGGGGGGTCGCGTCGTCGAACATCGTCATCCAGGGATGGGCGATGCACGTCTCCTCCGACACGGGCTGGACGAAGATCGCGATGACGTCCCATTCCGCGGGCCGCGCGGGGCAGGTCTTGTACAGGATCGCGGTCGTCGGCGCGGGCACCCGGTACTCGTAGCGCACGTCCAGCGCCCCTTCGGCGGAAACGGAGGCCTGCGGCTGGTGGAAGGTGATGTTCCGCGCCCAGACCTCGTCCAGGTCGTCGTCGATCCTCACGTCGTAGCGGTTCACCTCCGTATGCGGCTCCTCGCCCAGGATGCCGGTGTGGATGAACGGAAAATGCGCGATATCGAGGAAGTTCTCGACCGCCCGAAGCGGCGAGCAGCGAACGTGGATCGACCCGCACGGCACCGCCCGGCGGCCCGGCATGGCGGCCTCGGGAATCGCGAACAGCGCGCGGTCCGGCGTGCCGGGACACACCCAGACATGGTCGTAGCGTTCGGTCACGGCCAGCGCGCGCCTGTCCGCGCCGGTCGCCGCGGCGACGCCGTCCGTGCGGAACAGGGCGACGCCCTCGCCCAGAAGGACGGTCGGGGTCGCGTGTCCTTCCGTCACGGCGGACGAGGGGGCGGCGGGGTACCAGGCGGCGCGGTCGGCGGGGGCGATCGTCATGCGGCGTCTCCTTCGGCGCGGGCCCGGCGGGCATCGAGCGCGCGGGACAGGGCGAGGCGGTCGTCAGGCCGGGCGCACAGGGCGTGGATGCGGGTCGCGGCGCTCGCGACCGGTTGCAAGGCCAGCGTGGCGGCGCGTCCGTCGAGGTCGAGGACGCGCACCCCCTCCGCCGCGCCGAAGGCCCGGGCCACCGCCTCGGGCGGGGCCGCGACTTCCAGGCTTCGGACGGGATGAGGGTGCTCAATCACGGGCGGCTCGCCCGTGCCGCCGACCCAGATCAGACCGCCCGCCTCCCGGCAGGCGTGGTCCGTGGCGGCGATGGTCTTCGGCGGGGTCAGCGACGGATGCGCGGGGATGTGCCGGCACGCCCCGTCGGTGCCATAGCGCCATCCGTGATAGATGCAGGCCAGGGTTTCGCCGCGCACGAAGCCGTGAGACAGGCGCATCCCGCGATGGGGGCAGCGGTCCGTCCAGGCATGCACCGCACCGGATGCGCTGCGCCAGACCGCCAAATCGGTGCCGTCGACCGTCGTGCCCGCGGCCGCCCCGGGGGGCAGATCGGCGGCCAGCATGACGGCGGTCCATCTCATCGTCGCGTCTTCCCCCGGGGCGGCGTGCCCGCGTCATCACACCACGAGAATGCATGGATTCAACATGCATCGGCGATGGCAGATCGGAAATCGGGCGTCTGCCTAATCTTCGGGCATCTCGGCGCCGTCGGCGCCCGAAGCACCGACCCTATCGAATTGCAAGTCCACGTCGTCCACGGCGACCTCCCTCGGGCCCAGGGCGCAGACCAGCGCCAGGGATTCCAGCATCGCCGCCGCTCCCGCCGCGCGCACGGTCAGTCCGTCGTTGGCCGCCTCCACCGCGACGCCGGTCAGGCCGCGGCGCGTGGCCTGCATGCGGATCCAGGGTGGAAAGGCGGGATCGCCCACCGCGCCGGCGATCCGCAGCGTCGCGTGACGGGTCGGGTCCATGGCCGCATCCTGCGCCCGCGCGGGCCGCGGGGTCAATCGACCGCTGGCCGGACGCCCCGCCTTGCCACTAAGGTCGGACCGACGAATCCAGCGAAAGGCCACGAGCGATGACCGACGATCCCGCACTGGACCCGCGCGGCACCTGGATCGGGCGGGTCGACCGGCCCGGCATCGGCCCCTGCCTCGTCACCCTGCGGGACGGGCAACTGCACGACATCACCGGGCGGGCCGCGCCCACGGTCCGCGACGTCCTGGAGGCCGACGACCCCGTGTCCCACGTCGCGGGCGCCCGGGGGGAGGCCATCGGCCCGCCCGACGCGCCCGACGGATGGTCCTGGCTGGCACCCTGCGACCTGCAGCCGGTGAAGGCGTCGGGCGTGACCTTCGCGGGATCCATGGTCGAGCGCGTCATCGAGGAGCAGGCGGCGGGCGACGCGGGCCGGGCCGCCGAGATCCGCGCCCGCATCGGGGCGCGCATCGGCGACAGCCTGTCGGGCATCGTGCCCGGCTCGGACCACGCGATGCGGGTCAAGGCCGCCCTGCAGGACGAGGGGCTGTGGTCGCAATACCTGGAGGTCGGCATCGGCCCCGACGCCGAGGTATTCAGCAAGGCGCAGGCCCTGGCCGCGGTGGGCCACGGCGCGGCGGTCGGCGTGCACCCCATGTCGAACTGGAACAACCCGGAGCCGGAGGTCGTGCTGGCCGTGGACTCGCGGGGCGCGATCCGGGGGGCCGCCCTGGGCAACGACGTCAACCTGCGCGACGTGGAGGGACGGTCCGCGCTGCTGCTGTCCAAGGCGAAGGACAACAACGCATCCTGCGCCATCGGACCCATGATCCGCCTGTTCGACGACGACTTCGACCTGGACACGGTAAAGGGCCTTACGGTCCGTCTGAGGGTCGAGGGGGCGCAGGACGGGTTCGTGCTGGACGGGTCCAGCGCCATGGCCGCGATCAGCCGGGATCCGGCTGACATCGTGGCGCAGACGATCGGGCGGCATCACCAGTACCCGGACGGGTTCATGCTGTTCCTGGGCACGCTGTTCGCGCCCACGCAGGACCGCGACGCGCCCGGGCAGGGGTTCACGCACAAGGCGGGCGACGCCGTCACGCTGTCCTGCGCCGAGCTGGGAACGCTCCGCAACGTCGTGATGCCCTGCACCGAATGCCCGCCCTGGACCTTCGGCACCGCGGCCCTCATGCGGAACCTGGCCGGGCGGGGCCTTCTGTGACGGACGCCGTCGCGGCGGTCCTCCCGTCCCGCCGCCGCATCCGGGGCTGGATCGCGTTCGACTGGGCGAGCCAGCCCTTCTACACGCTGTGCCTGACCTTCGTGTTCGGTCCCTACTTCACCGCGACCGTCGCGCAGTCCCTTCTGGCCGATGGCCTGCCGGAGGTCGCGGCCGACGCCCGCGCGCAGCAGGTCTGGTCCTGGGCGCTGACGGGGATCGGGCTGGCCATCGCGCTGACGGCGCCGCTGCTCGGGGCGATGGCGGACCGGTCGGGGTCGCGGATGCGGTGGATCGCGACCTTCGGGGCGTTCTACGCGCTGGGGACAGCCGGGCTGTGGGCGATGACGCCGGACGCGTCCGCGGTGACGGTGACGCTGCTGGCGTTCGCGGTCGCGATGATCGGGGCCGAATACACCACCATCTTCACGAACGCCATGCTGCCCAGCCTGGCCCCCCGGGCGGAGATCGGGCGCATCTCCGGCACGGGCTATGCGTTGGGCTATGCGGGGGGTGTGCTGGCGCTGTTGACGTTCCTGCTTCTCTTCGCGGACGACGGGGACGGCACCACGATCCTGGGCGGCGCGCCCGCGCTGGGCCTGGACGGCGCGACGCGGGAAGGCACGCGCGCTGTGGGTCCGTTCACGGCCCTGTGGTTCGTCGTCTTCATGATCCCCTTCTTCGTTTGGGTGCGCGAACCCGCCCGTGCGCCCCAGCCCGTGTCGCTGCGCCTGGCCTGGGCCGACGTCGTGGCGCTGCTGCGCGCCGTGCCGGGGCGGCGGAGCCTCATGGCGTGGCTCGGCGGCTCGATGCTGTACCGCGACGCGCTGGCCTCGCTCTACAGCTTCGGAGGCGTTTATGCGGTGCTCGTTCTGGATTGGGAAACGACGCAGATCGGCGTCTTCGGCATCCTGGGCGCGGTCACGGCGGCGGTCGCGTCCTGGATCGGCGGACGCCTGGATGGACGGCACGGGCCGAAGCCGGTGATAGTGGGCGCCGTCCTGATCCTGACGGGTGTGGTGGTCGTCCTGGCCATGACCTCGCGCGATGCGGTGCTGGGCGTCCCGCTGGCGCCGGGCAGCCCGGCGCCGGACGTCCTGTTCTATGCCGTGGGGGCGGTGATCGGGGGGGCGGGCGGCGTCCTCCAGGCGGCCAGTCGGACGATGATGGTGCGCCACGCCGACCCGGACCGGGCGACGGAAGCCTTCGGCCTCTATGCACTGTCGGGCAAGGCGACCGCGTTCCTGGCGCCGCTCCTGATCGGGCTGGCCACCTGGGCCACGGGTTCCGCGAGGTTGGGCATCCTTCCCGTCGCTTTGCTGTTCCTTTCCGGGCTGGCGCTGCTACGCTGGGTCGACCCCGACGGAGACCGTTGATGCGCCTCGCCGCCCTTCTGACCGCCTGCGCCCTTCTGGCCGGCTGCGTCGCCGACGACCCCGTCGTCCGGTTCGACGCGGCGCAGACCGTTCAGGCCACGCGCGACGACCGCGTGGCCAAACCCCTGTTCGAGGCCGTGACCCGCCCGACCGAGGGCGGGCCCGCCGCCTTCGGCGGTCATTCGCGCGGATGCGCTGCGGGAAGCGTGCCGCTGGCGGAGACGGGGCCGACCTGGCAGGCGATGCGCCTGTCGCGCAACCGGTTCTGGGGCCATCCGCAGATGGTGGACATGGTGCAGGATCTGTCGCGCGCCGCGGTGCGCGCCGGATGGGCGGGTCTTTATGTCGGCGACTTGTCGCTGCCGCGCGGGGGACCGGTCTCCGGCCATGCCAGCCACCAGATCGGACTGGACGCCGACGTCTGGCTGTACCCCGTCGAACGTCTGAACCTGACCCGGGCCGAGCGGGAAAGTCTGTCCGCGGTCTCCATGCGACGGGCGAGCGGCGCGTACGTCAACGACCGCTGGACCCAGGCGCACATGCAGGTCGTGAAGGCTGCGGCCAGCGATCCCCGCACGACGCGGATCTTCATCTTCCCCGGCGCCAAGGTTGCGATGTGCGACGCCGAAACGGGGGACCGGTCCTGGCTGCGCAAGGTCCGGCCCTGGTACGGCCACCATTACCACATGCATATCCGCATCGCCTGTCCCCGGGGCGCGCGGGGCTGCGTCGACCAGGATCCGCCGCCGCCCGGCGACGGCTGCGCGGAGGCGCGGCAGTGGCAGGCCAACATCCTGAACCCGCCGCCCCCCGATCCGAACGCGCCTGCGCCCAGGCCCCGCCGGGACCTGACGATGGCGGATCTGCCCGGACAATGCGCCGCGGTCCTGGCCTCGCCCTCGCGCTGACCCTGCTCGCCCCGCCCGCCTGCGCCGCCCAGTTCCTGGGTGCGCAGACGTGGGTCGGGGGCTGGCACGGGTCGGGCGGCTATTCGGGCCTGTGGGTATCGCCGGACGGACGGGACTTCCTGACCGTGTCCGACCGCGGCGGCTGGGTGCGCGGACGCCTGGTCCGCGACGCGCGCGGGGCGGTCGCCGGCGTCGAGGGGGCGGAGCGCGGCGCCTTCCTGGGACGGGGAGGCCCCCTGCGGGGCCTGTCGGCGGACGCCGAAGGGTTGGCCGTGCGGGACGGAACGGTCTTCGTGTCGTTCGAGCAGGACCACAGGGTCATGCGCTTCGCGGACCCCGCGGCCCCCGGGGAACGCTTGCCCGACATCGAAGGGTTGGCGCCGCCACGGCCCAACAACGGGTTGGAAGCGCTGGCCGTCGATGCCGCGGGCCGCCTGTTCGCGATCACCGAAACGGCGGAGCCGCAGGGGTTTCCCGTCTTCGTGGGGGAGGGCGGGGTCTGGACGCGGGCCTTCCACGTCTCCCGGCGGGGCGGCTTCCTGGTTGTGGGCGCCGATATCGGTCCCGACGGACGCCTCTACGTGCTGGAACGCGACTTCGCCCTGATCGGGTTCCGCAGCCGCATCCGCAGCTTCGACCCGTCGGGCGGCGACGAGCGGGAGGAGATGGTCAGCGCGCTGGGCAGCCACGACAACCTGGAAGGGCTGGCGATCTGGCGCGACGACGCGGGGCGGCTGCGCGCGACGATGATCTCGGACGACAACTTCCGCGCGGTGCAGCGCACGGAGTTCGTGGACTACGCGCTGGGCGATGCGGACTGATCCAGGCGCACGATGGGTTGACGATCGATCCGTGGCCGTTCACCGGGGTTCGCGGGCGGGCCGACTCGAAACAGGATCGGGGCGACCGTGTCGTGACCACCTTCGGCACTCCGGTGCCGGGCCCGTCCACCCCGGTCGAACCCGCCCTAACCTTCCACCCGGTTCGGGATCTCCTGTCGGCGACCACGGGGCAGGGGCCAGTCGTCGATGAGGGCGATCGCCTCCTCCGCGGTCTCGACGAAGCGGAACAGATCTAGGTCGTCGACCCCGATCGTGCCCGCGTCGCGCAGCGCCTCCCAGTCGACGATGCGGCGCCAGAACCCTTCGCCGAACAGCAGGAACGGCACCCGCGCCATGCGGCCCGTTTGGATCAGGGTCAGCGCCTCGAACAACTCGTCCAGGGTGCCGAACCCGCCGGGGAAGACGCAGATCGCCGACGCCCGCATCAGGAAGTGCATCTTGCGGATCGCGAAGTAGTGGAAGTTGAACGACAGCTCCGGCGTGACGTACTCGTTGGGGGCCTGCTCGTGGGGCAGCACGATGTTCAGCCCAACGCTGCGCCCGCCCGCATCCGCGGCGCCGCGGTTGCCCGCCTCCATCACGCCGGGGCCGCCGCCCGTGACGATCACGTCCTCGCGCCCGCCGCTGCGCGCGATGCTGCGTTCGGTCATCAGGCGGGCGAAGCGGCGGGCCTGATCGTACTGGTCCGACAGATCCCGCAGGGTGGAGGTCCGCGCCCGGTCGCGGTTCTCCGGCCGCGGGATGCGGGCACCGCCGAACAGGACGACCGTGGACTCCACCCCCGCCTCGTCCAGGCCCATCGTGGGCTTCATCAGCTCCAACTGCAGGCGGACGGGGCGCAGCTCCTCCCGGCACAGGAAGTCGTCGTCCGCGAAGGCCAGGCGATAGGCCGGGTCGCGGGTCTGCGGCGTGTCCGGGACGACTGCGGCGGTGTGGATATCCTCGCGCGAGTCGCGCATGGGGTGGTGGCGGTGGTCGTCCTTCATGCGGCGTTCCCCGAAGCGGTGTCGAAGGGGGGGACCTAGCAGGATGGCGGGGGATTGGCAGGCGGAAATCGAGGCCGCGGCGGGGCGCATCGCGGGCCACGTCCGCGTGACCCCCGTGATCGACGTCACGCTTGGGGGGTTCGACCTGACGTGCAAGCTGGAGCACATGCAGCACACCGGCAGCTTCAAGGCGCGGGGCGCGTTCAACACGCTGCTCGCGGCGGACGTGCCCGCGGGCGGCGTGGTGGCGGCGTCCGGGGGCAACCACGGGGCCGCGGTGGGTTTCGCGGCGGCGGCGCTGGGACATCCGGCGCACGTCTTCGTCCCGGAGGTCGCGGGACCGTCGAAGATCGCCCTGGTCGAACGCACGGGCGCCGCGTGCCACGTGGTGCCCGGCCTCTATGCCGACGCGCTGGCGGCGGCGCGGGCGCACGAGGCGGCCACGGGGGCGATGCAGGTCCACGCCTATGACGCGGTGCCGACGCTGGCGGGCCAGGGCACCGTCATGCGCGAATGGGAGGCGCAGGGACTGGACGCGGACACCGTGTTGATCGCCGTGGGCGGCGGCGGGCTGATCGGCGGCGCGCTGGCGTGGCTTGACGGCCGGCGCAAGGTGGTGGCCGTGGAATCCACGGGGACCGCGACGTTGCGTGCCGCCCTGGACGCGGGGCGCCCGGTGGACGTCGACGTGGGCGGGATCGCGGCGAACGCCCTGGGGGCCAGGCGCATCGGTGCGCTCGGCTTCGAACTCGCGCGGGGGATCGACGCCGTCCTGGTGGACGACGACGCGATCCTGGCCGCGCGCGACCTGCTGTGGCGCGAACTGCGATGCCTGGTCGAGCCCGCGGGGGCCGCGGGGGTGGCGGCGCTCCTGTCGGGGGCCTATCGACCGGGGCCGGGCGAACGCGTCGCGGTGCTGATCTGCGGGGCCAATCCGGTACGACCCGTTGACGTACGAGGCATGCAGTTAGGAATCGTTCGCAACAGGGTTGACTATTGCGAACGGATCGCATCTAGGGAACGACACCCTGCGGGAAAGGTGCGACCATGATCCGTGCGAAGACCATTGCCACCGCCCTCGCGGCCGTTCTGCTGACCGCGACGGCGGCCACGGCCGACCGCATGAAGGTCGCCACCACCTTCACCGTCCTGGCCGACATCGCGCGGAACGTGGCCGGCGATGCCGCGGACGTCGTGTCCATCACGAAGCCGGGGGCCGAGATCCACGGCTACGAGCCGACGCCACAGGACATCGTGCGGGCGAGCGACGCCGACCTCCTGTTGTGGAACGGCCTGAACCTGGAGCGGTGGTTCGAGCAGTTCCTCGTGAACCTCGGCGACATCCCGTACGTCACCGTCACGGAAGGGATCGACCCCATCCCCATCGCCGAAGGGGCGTACGAGGGGCAGACGAACCCCCATGCCTGGATGGGGCTGGACACCGCCCGGACCTATGTCGACAACATCGCCGCCGCCTTCGCACGGGTCGATCCGGAGAACGCGGACATCTATCGGGCCAACGCCGAAGCCTACAAGCTCCAACTGGAAAGCGTGATCGAGCCCCTGCGCGCGCGCATCCAAGTCATCCCCGAGGACCGCCGCTGGCTGGTGACGTGCGAGGGGGCGTTCAGCTATCTCGCCCGCGACTTCGGCATGCGCGAGCTGTACCTATGGCCCATGAACGCCGATCGCGTGGGCACGCCGCGGCAGGTGCGTGCGGTGATCGACGGCGTGCGCGACAACGACGTCCCGGTCGTGTTCTGCGAATCCACCGTCAACACCGCCCCCGCCGAGCAGGTCGCCCGCGAAACGGGGGCGGGTTACGGCGGCGTCCTCTACGTCGATTCCCTGTCGGAGGCGGACGGACCGGTGCCGACCTTCCTGGATCTGCTGCGCGTCACGTCCGAGACGATCGCCGACGGGCTGGAAGGCGGAGCGGGATGAACGCCGAACCGCGCGCGTCCGGCTTCGCGGCGGGGAATTCGGACGGGGCGGGCATCGTCGCGCGCGGCGTGACTGTCACCTATCGCAACGGCCACACCGCGCTGCACGATGCCAGCTTCGCCGTGCCGCGCGGGACGATCACCGCGCTCGTGGGCGTGAACGGCGCGGGCAAGTCGACGCTGTTCAAGGCGATCATGGGCTTCGTTCCCGTCGCCGCGGGCGCCATCACGCTGCTGGGCCGCCCCGTGCGCGACGCGCTGCGCGCGAACCTGGTGGCCTACGTCCCCCAGGCGGAGGAGGTGGACTGGGACTTCCCCGTCCTGGTCCGCGATGTCGTGATGATGGGCCGCTATGGACGGATGGGGTTCCTGCGCATCCCGTCGCGCGCCGACCGGGACGCGGTGGCCGGCGCCCTGGACCGCGTGGGCATGACCGACTTCGCCGACCGTCAGATCGGCGAGTTGTCGGGCGGACAGCGCAAGCGGGTGTTCCTGGCCCGCGCGCTGGCGCAGGACGGGCAGGTCATCCTGCTGGACGAACCCTTCACCGGCGTCGACGTGAAGACGGAGGATCAGATCATAGCACTCCTGCGCGCCCTGCGCGACGAGGGGCGCGTGATGCTGGTCAGCACGCACAACCTAGGCTCCGTGCCGGAGTTCTGCGACCGCACCATCCTGGTCAAGCGCACCGTGCTGGCCCACGGCCCCACGGCCGAGATCTTCACGCGCGCCAACCTGGAGCGTGCCTTCGGCGGCGTCTTGCGCCACTTCACGTTGGGGGGCGACGAGCTGCACGACGACGACGACGACCGCATCGTGCGGATCATCACCGACGACGAGCGGCCGTTCGTCCATTACGGGGAGCGGGCGAAGCCGTCGCCCGACGCGGATGCGAAGCGATAGGTCCTCCCCGGATCGAGTCCGGGAATGACGGCGCGATGACATGACCACCCTCCTCGAGCCCTTCGCCTACGGCTACATGTTCAACGCGATGTGGGTGTCCGCGCTGGTGGGCGCGGTCTGCGCGTTCCTGTCGGCCTACCTGATGCTGAAGGGCTGGTCGCTGATCGGCGACGCCCTGGCCCATTCGGTCGTGCCCGGCGTCGCGGGGGCCTACCTGATCGGCCTGCCCTTCGCGGTGGGGGCGTTCTTCGCGGGCGGGCTGGCGGCGGGGGCGATGCTGTTCCTGTCGGGGCGGTCGGGCCTGAAGGTGGACGTCGTGATCGGGATCATCTTCACGTCGTTCTTCGGGCTGGGCCTGTTCATGATCTCCGTGTCGCCGACCTCGGTGGACGTCCAGACCATCGTGATGGGCAACATCCTGGCGATCTCGCCCGGCGACACGGCGCAATTGGCGGTCATCGGTCTCGTCGCGCTGACGGTGCTGGGGCTGAAGTGGAAGGACCTGATGGTCGTCTTCTTCGACGAGAGCCACGCGCGCGCCATCGGCCTGAACCCCGACCTCCTGCGCGTCGTGTTCTTCACCCTGCTCTCGGCGGCGGTGGTGGCGGCGATGATGACGGTGGGGGCCTTCCTGGTCATCGCCCTGGTCGTGACGCCGGGGGCCACGGCCTATCTGCTCTGCGACCGCTTTCCGCGCCTTCTGGCCACGTCGGTGGCGATCGGGGCGGCGACGTCCTTCGCGGGCGCCTACCTGTCCTATTTCCTGAACGGGGCGACGGGCGGGATCATCGTCGCGCTGCAGACGACCGTGTTCCTGGCGGCTTTCGTGCTGGCGCCCCGGCACGGGCTGCTTGCGGCCCGGCGCCGCGCGCGGGCGGCGGTGGCTTGATGGACCCGCTGCTGCCGTTCGCGTTCCCGTTCATGCGCAACGCCTTCTACGTGGCCCTGCTGGTGGGTCCGCCCGCCGCGCTCCTGTCCTGCTTCCTGGTGCTGAAGGGCTGGGCCCTCATGGGCGACGCGGTCAGCCATGCCGTCCTGCCGGGCGTGGTGCTGGCCTGGATCACGGGCCTGCCCCTCGTGGTGGGCGCCTTCGCGGCGGGCATGACCTGCGCGCTCGCGACCGGCTATCTGTCGCAGAACAGCCGGGTGAAGTCCGACACGGTGATGGGGGTCGTCTTCAGCGGCATGTTCGCGGTGGGCATCGTGCTCTACACCGCGATCCCGACGGAGGCGCATCTGGACCACATCCTGTTCGGCAACATGCTGGGCGTGGGGCCGGGGGATCTGTGGACCGCGGGCGTCATCTCGGCCATCGTCTGCCTGTTCCTGCTGCTGCAATGGAGGGACCTGCTGCTGCACGCCTTCGATCCCGCGCAGGCCCGCGCCTCCGGCCTGGCCGTGGCCTGGCTGCATTACGGGCTGCTGTCGGTCCTGTCGCTGTGCATCGTGGCCACCCTGACGGCGACGGGGCTGATCCTGGCGGTGGCGCTGCTGGTCACGCCGGGGGCCGTCGCGTTCCTGGTGGTTCGGTCCTTCGGTCGGATGCTGGCCGTGTCGGTCGCGGTCTGCACCGCGTCCCTGCTGGCGGGCGTGTATCTCAGCTTCTTCATCGACGCGGCGCCCGCGCCCACCGTCGTGCTGATCCTGACCGCCCTGTTCGTCCTGGCCTTCCTGCGCCGGATGCGCCTGACGCGGGCCGCATCGCGCCGCACCGCCTGACGCGCATGCGACGCCTTCTGTCGAACGCGGACCGGCCCGTCCACATGGGCCCCCTGCCGGTGGAGCGTCTGGCCCGCACGGACGCGGTCGACCTGGCGGACGTGCCGCCCCGTCCGCCCCTGCGGTACGAGGCGGACGATCCCGCCTCCATCGTCCACGCGATGGCCGAGCATGCCGCCGTGCTGGACGCCATCCGCGACGGACCCGTCAACCCCGCCTCCGCCGAGATCCCGGACGACCCGGTCGCGCGCGCGAACCACCTCAAGGCGTTCGGGCACTTCAACGACGCCACGGGCATGGGCGTCTGCCGCCTGCCCGACGCCGCGCGCCTCGCCACGCCCCACCGCAACGCGGACGTGGCGCGCCTGGCGGCGGATCTGCGGGACCGTCCGGTCAAGTCCTTGGCCGCCGGCATCGACGCGATCATGGCGGACCTGCGCGAAGGGCTGGCCGCGCCCCCGGGCGGCATCGCGGACCACGACCACGCGCTGATCGTCCTCGTCCACCACCCGCGCGAGCCCCGCGCGGACGAACCCGGCGCCGCCTGGATCCGCGGCGCGCGCATGCATCGGTCCGCGCTGCTGGCCGCCGAGAACGCGGTCGTGCTGGCCAACTACCTGCGCCTCCTGGGGCATCCCGCCCGCGCGCATACCATGTCCGACGCGGAGGTGGACCTGAACGTCCTGGCCGTCGCCGCGGGGCTGGTCCATGCCGACCTGCGGCATCCCCATCTTGGGCACGATTATGCCCTGGCCGCGATCACCACGACCTGCCCGCTGGCGCCCGACCGCCCCCTGGCGCCCGACCGGTCCCGGGCCGCCTTCGACTGGCGTTGGACGCTGGGCGTCGGCACGGGGGTGCGGGCCGGCACGGTGGACCCGTTCGCCGCGCGCGACTTCCGCGACGGTCCCCACCCGTTCGAGACGCTGCGCCGCGTGGACGCGCCGACGACCTATATCGACGAGCCGCGCGTCCCCCGCGTGCCCAAGCGCGCCGACCTGTTCGCACGCGGGCAGTTCGGCGACATGGGCAAGCGGGTGCAGGACGCGATGAAGGGCGGCCATCACATCCGCAAGGCCCCCACGGCGGCGGCCCAGCGGCGTGCCCTGGGCGCGCTCGTGCCGTTCCAGGACGGCACGCCCGCGGCGGACCGGACGGCCCCCGGGCCACGGGACGCTGCCGACCTGGTCAAGGCCGCGTCCTACTTCCTGGGGATCGACGCGGTCGGGATCTCCCGCTGCCCGGACTGGGCGTGGTATTCCCACGACGCCGCGGGCGACCCGATCGACCCGCCCCACGGTCACGCGATCAGCATGGTGGTGGACCAGGGCTACGAGACGATGGAGGGGGCATCGGGCGACGACTGGATCAGCGTGGCCCAGTCCATGCGCGCCTATCTGCGGTTCAGCCTGCTGGGCGGCGTGGTGGCCGCACAGATCCGACGTTTGGGCCATTCGGCCAAGGCCCACACCGTCATGGACGGGGAGGTGCTCCAGCCGCCCCTCCTGCTGCTGTCCGGCCTGGGGGAGGTGTCGCGCATCGGCGAGGTCATCCTGAACCCCTTCCTGGGGCCGCGCCTGAAGTCCGGTGTCGTGACGACCGACATGCCGGTGGCGCACGACCGGCCGATCGACTTCGGGCTCCAGCGCTTCTGCGAGGGGTGCAACAAGTGCGCGCGCGAATGCCCATCCGGGGCGATCACGGCCGGGCCGAAGACCATGTTCAACGGCTACGAGATCTGGAAGTCCGACAGCCAGAAATGCGCGACCTACCGCATCACCACGAAGGGCGGGGCGATGTGCGGACGCTGCATGAAGACCTGTCCCTGGAACCTCGAAGGCGTGTTCAAGGAACGTCCCTTCCGCTGGGCCGCGATGAACGCGCCCAGCCTGGCGCCCGTCCTGGCGAAGCTGGACGACGCGGCGGGCAACGGCGGCCTCAATCCCGCGAAGAAGTGGTGGTGGGACATCGCCCTGTCCGAGGACGGCGGCGCGTACCGTCCCACGCCGGACCCCGTGAACGCCCGCGATCTGCGGCCGGACCTGACCCTCGATGCACGGGATCAGACGATGGCCGTCTATCCCGCCCATCTGGCGCCCCACCCCCATCCCTATCCCGCGCCCATGGACCGGGAGGCCGGGATCGCCGCCCATCGCGCGATGCCGTCGGCCGCGGAATACCGCGCCCGGCTGGATCGGGGCGAGGCGCCCACCGACCACCTCTATGCGGCCGCCGCGGACAGCCCCGTCCTGTCGCTCGTGGTGCGCGCCGCCACGCCGATGGCCGACGGCGTCACGAAGTACGACCTCGGGGCTGCCGACGGATCCGACCTGCCGCCATGGGAGGCGGGCGCGCATCTGGACGTGGTGGTGGCCCCCGAATACCTGCGTCCCTATTCGATGTCGGGCGACCCGGCGGACCGGACGACCTATCAGATCGGCGTCCTGCGGGAGGACGGGGGCCGGGGCGGATCGGCGCTCCTGCACCGCATCTTCGCGCCGGGCCGCCGCGTCTTCGCCGCCCCGCCCGCGAACCACTTCCCCCTGGTCCCGGACGCCACGCGGGTGACGCTGATGGGCGGGGGCATCGGCATCACGCCGCTGATCGCGATGGGCCACGCCCTGCACCGGCGCGGCACGCCCTTCGCGCTGCATTATTCCGGGCGGTCGCGGGGGGCCATGGGGTTCCTGGACGACCTCGCCGCGTTTCCCTGGGCCGACCACGTCCGCCTCTACGTCACCGACGAGGGCACGCGCTGCGACCTGGACGCCGCCATCCCGCCCCATGCCCCCGGCGCGCATCTCTACGCCTGCGGGGGCGGGGCCTACATGGAGGCCGCGATGCGGGCCGCGGAGGCGAAGGGCTATCCGGAGGACGCGCGCCATCTGGAATTCTTCGCCGTGCCGGACGAGCCCGAGCGGGAATCGCATCCCTTCGTCCTGCGCCTGGCCCGCACCGGCCGAGACGTCGCGGTGCCCGCCGACCGTTCGGCGGCGGAGGCGTTGCAGGAGGCCGGGGTGCCCGTGGACCTGAAATGCAGCGACGGCCTGTGCGGCGTGTGCCGGTGCGGGGTGGTCGCGGGCGCGGTCGACCACCGAGACCACGTGCTGTCGCAGGCGGAGCGGGAGACGTCCATGATCCTGTGCCGCAGCCGGGCCGCGCAGGCGGGCGGCGTGGTGGAGGTGGCGCTCTAGCCGTGCGCGCGCGCCGCGCGCGGGGCCGTGCGGTCCTCTACCGACCCGCCCCGTGCCGCAGGCCCGCGACGACCCCCCGCAGTTCCGCCAGCCCCTTCAGGCGCCCCACCGCAGGATATCCCGGCTGACCGCCGCGCGCGGCGTCGTCCATCAGGTCCTGGCCATGGTCGGGGCGGAACGGGATCTCCGCGTCCGCGCGTCCCTCCGCGTTCCGCCGGTCCTCCTCCGCCAGGACGGCGGCGACCAGGGCGGCCATGTCGGTGGCTCCGGCCAGGTGATCCGCCTCGTGGAACGAGCCCCCCGTCACGGCATCGCCCTCGCGCGCGACGTTGCGCAGGTGCAGGAAATGCACCTTGCGCCCCAGCCGCCGCATCATGCCGGGCAGGTCGTTGTCCGTTCGCGGCCCCAGCGCGCCGGAACACAGCGTCACGCCATTGGCCGGGCTGTCCACCGCCGCCGTAAGGGACACGTAGTCGGCTTCCGTCGACGCGATCCGCGGCAGGCCCAGCAGCGGCCAGGGCGGGTCGTCGGGGTGGCAACACATCCGCAGTCCCAGTCGTTCGGCGGTGGGCACGACCTCCGCCAGGAAGTCGGCCAAATGACGGCGCAGACGGTCCTCCGGTATGGCGGCATAGGTCGCCAGGTGGTCGCACAGCTCGTCCAGCGTCAGGCCCGCCTGACCGCCGGGCAGGCCCATGACCAGGTTCGCGGCCAGGCGCTCCTTCGCGGGGTCGTCCATGGCGGCGTGGCGGCGCCCGGCGGCCTCCACGACGTCCTCCGGCAGGCCGTCCGCCGCGCCGGGGCGGCCCAGGATGTGGATGTCGAAGGCCGCGAAGTCCACGGCGTCGAACCGCATCGCCGTGCCGCCGTGGGGCAGGCGCCAGGCCAGATCCGTCCGCGTCCAGTCGAGCACGGGCATGAAGTTGTAACACACGACCCGGATCCCCGCCGCCGCCAGGGCCTCCAGGCTGCTGCGATAGGCGTCCAAATGCGCGCGCCAGTCGCCCGTCTGCGTCTTGACGTCCTCTGACACCGGCAGGCTCTCCACCACCTCCCAGGCCAGGCCGGACGGGCCGCCGTCGCGCATCGTCGCGATCTCGGCCTGGCGCTTGGCGATCTCGTCGGGCGTCCACGCCGCGCCATAGGGGACGTGGTGCAGCGCGCTGACGACGCCCTCGACGCCCGCCTGCATCATCCAGTCCACGGGAACCGTGTCCTGTGGCCCGAACCAGCGCCAAGTGGCCCTCATGCCGCGTCCTCCAGAAGCCGCTCGGCGTCGTGGCCCGCCGCCCGGCCCGCCCGCAGGACGTCCGCGGCGGGATCGTCGGGGGTCCCGCCGGCGGCGAAGGTCGCGTCCAGCCAGGCGGTCCATTCCCGCAGGGCGCGGTCGCAGGCGGGCGTGGGGCCGTCGTGGTCCCGCCGCGTGCCCAGGATGCGGATGGGCAGCTTGCGCGACCCGTCGATGGCGATCTGATCCAGCCGGTGGGCCAGATGGGGGTTCTCGAACCGCTCGATCAGCGCGTCGGCATAGGCCGGCGCATCGCCCTGCACGGCCTGCGGAAGGGTGGCCGCGGCCTCGGCCATCACGGCGCGGGCCACGGCGCGCAGGTCGGGGTCGGCGACCGCCTCGTGGACGAAGGCGTGGCCCGCGTTCAACCCGGCATAGGCCAGCGTGGAATGCGCGCCGTTCAGCATCCGCAGCTTGCGCATCTCGTGGGGGGCGACGTCCGGCACGATCCGCGCGCCCGCCGTGGCGATGTCGGGCATCGGGCCCGCGAAGCGATCCTCCACCACCCATTCGGTGAACGCCTCCGTCGCGACGGGCGCGGCGTGGGGCAGGCCCGCCGCGCGCATCCGGTCGCGCAGGGCGTCGTCGGCCGCGGGCGTGATGCGGTCCACCATGGAGGACGGATACGCGTGTCGGGTCACGACGCCCCGCTCCACCCCCGCCGCGTCCGCCAGCGACAGCAGCACGCCGCGCAGCGCCGCCCCGTTGTCCGGCAGGTTGTCGCAGGACAGGACCGTCAGCGGCGCGTCGCGGTGGCGCAGGGCGTCCAAAAGCGCGCCGGGTACCGTGCGCCCCGGCCGCCCGTCCCGCAGCGCGGCCACGTCCTCCGCCAGCGCGTCCAGGTCCGCCCGGCCGTTCCCGCGCAGGTGGTATCCCTTCTCGGTCACGGTCAGGGTGACCAGGGACACGGCCGGGTCCGCCAACAGGCCGCGCAGGGCGTCCGGCTTCTCCGGCAGCACGGTGACGCCGTCCAGGACGTCCACGACCTCCGGCCGCCGCCCGTCGGCATCCGCGACCTCCAGCACATAGCGCCAGCCATCGGCGGCCAGCGCGTCGCGCACGCCCGCCGATCGGAACGAAACGCCGTGGATGCGCCAGCCCGTCCCCGTCGCGGCGTTCGCCCGGTGGACGTAATGCGCCCCGTGCGCGCGGTGGAACGCCCCCAAGCCCAGATGCACGATCCGGTTCACAGGCGGTACGCCTCCCGCGCGGCGCCATCGGTCAGCCACCGGGCGATGCGCTCCGCGTCCGCCGGGCCGAACAGGCCGCGCGCCACCTGCGCGTCCAGGTGGCGGGCCACGGCGCGCCGCCACATGTCGTGACGCGCGGGGATCGACATCAGCGCGCGGGTGTCGTCGTTGAACCCCGCCAGGTTCCAGTACCCCGCCGTCTCGACCACCCGGTCGAAATAGCGCGCGATGCCGTTGGGGCTGTCGTGGAACCACCACGGCGGCCCCAGCCTCAGGGCCGGCCAGTACCCCGCCATCGGCGCCAGCTCGCGGGCATACACGCTCTCGTCCAGGGTGAAGGCGACGATCGTCAGGCCGGGTTCGGTGCCGACCCGGTTCAGCAGTCCGTCCGCCCCGCGCACCCAGTCCTGCGGCAGGGGGATGTCGGCGCCCTTGTCGGGGCCCAGGCGCTCGAACAGGGCGCGGTCGGTGTTGCGGCCCGATCCGGCGTGGATCTGCATGGTCAGCCCGTCGTCGGCAGACATCTGCGCCATCTCGATCAGCATGTGGTTGTGCAGGCGCGCGCGCGCCCCCGCGTCGGCCCGCCCCGTCAGGCAGGCGTCCAGCAGCGCCTGCGCCTCGCCATCGTCCAGCCATTCGGTCGCCAGGTGGTCTATCGCGTGGTCCGTGGCCGTGGCCCCGTGGTCGCGGAAATGCGCCCGCCGCGCCCGCAGCGCGGCCCGCCAGCCCGCCAGCGTGGCCGTGTCCTCACCCGTCAGCCCGCCCAGCCGTTCCATGTCCGCGGCCCAGTCCGGCTTGGCCGGGTCAAGCACCGCGTCGGGGCGGAAGGTCGGGACCAGCCGCGTGCGGTGCCCCAGGGTCGCGAAGGCCGCATGGGGCGCCAGGTCGTCGAGCGCGGAGTCGGTCGTGGCCAGCACCTCGATCCCGAACCGCTCCAGCAGCGCGCGGGGCCGGAACGCGTCCGTCGCCAGCGCGGCGTCGATCCGGTCGTAGATCGCGTCCGCCGTGTCGGGGCCCAGGGGGTCGTCGATGCCGAAGACGTGGCGCAGCGTGTGCTCCAGCCACCCGCGGGACGGGGTGCCCAGGAACAGGTGCCAGTGCTCGGCCAGGATGCGGAAGGCGCGGCGCGGGTCGCGATCGGCGGGGTCCACGCCCACGCCCAGATCCCCCAGCGCCACGCCGCGCGAACGGAGCAGCCGGAACACGTAGTGGTCCGGCACGATCAGCAGCGCGGCCGGGTCGGCGAAGGCGCGGTCCTGCGCGAACCATTCGGGCACCGTGTGCCCGTGCGGCGACAGGATCGGAAGGTCGGCGATGGCGTCGTAGAGCATGGTCAGTATCCCAGAAGGCCCGGCAGCCCCAGCGACAGCACCGGCACGTAGGTCGTCGCCGCCAGCGCGACCAGGATCGCGAGGTAGAAGGGCCAAATCGTGCCGACGACGGATTCGATGCGGACCTTGGCGATGGCGCATCCGACGAACAGGCAGTTGCCCACCGGCGGGGTCGTCAGCCCGAGCCCGAGGTTCATCATCAGGATCATGCCGAACTGGATCGGATCGACGCCCAGCGCCTGCGCCACGGGCAGGAAGATGGGCGTGCAGATCAGGATCAGCGCGCCCATGTCCATCAGCATCCCCAGGACCAGCAGCGACAGGTTGATCAGCAGCAGCAGGACGATCGGATTGTCGGTCAGCCCCTGGAACGTGGCCAGGATCGTCTCGGGCACGCGGTTGAGCGTCACGAAGTAGCTGAACGCGCTGGCCGTGCCGACCAGCACCATCACCATCGCGGTCGTCCGGATGGCCGCCAGCACGCTGTCGCGGAAGGCCCGCCAGTCCAGGCTGCGATACACGACCAGCGTGACCAGCAGCGCATAGATGACGCCGATGGCCGCGCTCTCGGTGACGGTGAAGATCCCTGACACCACGCCCCCGATGATGACCACCGCCGTCAGGAAGCCGGGCAGGGCGGCCGCGATGGCCACCAGGGCCGCGCCCCACCCCGGAAAGGCCCCGGTGGGATAGCCGCGCCTGACCGCCACCGCATAGGCCGCCGCCGTCAGGCACAGGCACATCAGCACGCCCGGCACCACGCCCGCCAGGAACAGCGACGTGATCGACATGCCGCCCCCCGCCGCCAGCGCATAGAGGATCATGTTGTGGCTGGGCGGGATCATCACGCCCGCGATGGAGGACGTGACGGTGACGTTGACCGCATAGTCGTCGTCGTAGCCCCGCTCGCGCATCATGGGGATCATCACCGATCCCAGGGCCGACGTGTCCGCCACCGCGGAGCCCGATATCCCGCCGAACAGCATCGACGTCAGCACGTTGACCACGCCCAGCCCGCCGCGGACCCGGCCCACGACCGCCTCCGCCGCGCGCACCAGGCGAAGGGCGATGCCGCCGCGCATCATGATCTCGCCGGCGAAGACGAAGAACGGGATGGCCAGCAGCGTGTAGACGTTGATCCCGGACACGATCCGCTGGAAGACCACGAACTCCGGCACGCCGGACTGCAGCGCGGCAGCCAAGGCCGACAGGCCCAGGGCGAAGGCGATGGGGACGCCCGCCAGGACCGCCAGGGCGAAGACGCCCAGCAGGACGGCCAGCCCCATCAGTCCACCCGTCCCTCGGGTCCGGGATCGGCGGGCGGGCCGAGGTCGGGCAGCGGCTCCCATCCGCGCGCCAGCATCCAGATCCGCTCCGCCATGAAGATCGCGATCAGGGCGCCGGTGATCATCAGGGGCAGGTACTGCACCCCCTGCGGCAAGGGCAGCAGCGGGATCAGGCGCCCCCATGTCCGTTCGACCAGCGGCCAGGAACCGAAGATCATCCAGACGCCGAAGACGCCCACCGCCAGCGCGCCCAGCATGCGGACGGCCCGGCGCGCGGGGCGGGGCAGCGCGTCCACCAGAAGATCCAGCCCCAGATGCGTGTTCTCGCGCAGGCCCACCGCGGCCATGGGCAGCGTGACCACCAGGATCAGCAGCAGCGCGGCCTTCTCCGTCCAGGTCGGCGTGTCGTTCAGGACATAGCGCCCCCAGACCTGCCAGCCGGTCAGCACGACCAGCGCCACCAGCGACACGGCGCTGATCGCCACCACCACGCGGGCCAGCGGGTCGAGAAAGGTCCAGCGATGGTCAGGCATCGACGACTCCCGGGGCATGGGGTGACGGGGGCGCGGCCGCCCCCGTCCGCGGGATCACTCCGTCGCCTGGATGCGGTCCAGCATGTCGCGCAGGGTGTCGTCGGTCACGAACCGGTCGTAGACCGGCCCCATCGCGTCCGAGAACGACGCGCTGTCCACGTCCTCGACGATGGTGACGCCCGCCTCCTCCACGATCCGTCGCGACTCGGCCTCGCGCTCGGCCCACAGTTCGCGCTGGTAGATCGCCGATCCCTGCGCGGCCTCGCGGATGATCTCCTGGTCCTCCGGGCTGATCTGGTCCCAGGTCGTCAGGGCGAAGAAGATCCCCTCCGGGATGATCGTGTGGCTGTCGATGATGTAGTAGGGCGCGACCTCGTAATGCCCCGTCGACTCGTAGGACGGCCAGTTGTTCTCCGCCCCGTCCACGACGCCCGACTGGATGGCGGTATAGACCTCGCCGAAGGGCAGGGGCGTGGCGTTGGCGCCCAGCGCCTCGACCATGGCGACGTTGATGTCGCTGTTCTGGACGCGGAACTTCAGACCCTGAAGATCCTCCACGCTGTCGAGCGGGGTGTTGGCATAGAACGATCGCGTGCCCGACGCGTACCAGGACAGCGGCTCCATGTTGGCCTCGTTCATGGCGGCCGCGATCTCGTCGCCGATGGGACCCTCCAGGACGCGGAACTGATGCTCGGGCGACCGGAACGCGTAGGGCAGGCTGAAGAGCCCAAGCTCCGGCACGGTGTTGACCATCGGCGCCGTCGAGAAGACGCCGTAATCGAGCGCGCCCAACTGCAGCTGCTCGGTGGCGAACTCGCCCTCGCCCAGGGTGGCGCCGTGGAAGTTCTCCATCTGGATGCGGCCTTCGGTGCGCTCCTCGACCATCTCCGCGAAGCGGTCCAGCGCGATGGAGACGGGGTAGTCGGGAACGTGCGTGTTCCAGCCGCGCAGGGCCATCTCCTGGGCTTGCACGGTCAGCGTGGTCGCGCCCAGCAGGGCCGCGGCGAGGGTCAGTCTCTTCATGGTGGTCCTCCCGTTCGGACATGGTCGCCATGCGGCGAATTGGTCCGTCCAATCCGGCGACATTCGACCGGCGGCACCCATTATGGCAAGACCAATTTCGCGCAAAACGGGATTTCGGCCTCCACGGGGTCTGTTAGGCTGTCTTTGGTCTGACCAGGAAGCA
>NZ_JARGZA010000015.1 GCF_030973515.1 Jannaschia maritima | reverse complement strand
TGCCCTGGAAGCCCGCGACCACGGCGACCGTCATGCCGGCGGCGAACCTAGCATCCAGGTTTGCCGTCGGGATCTCCCCGATCCGGGCCGATCCGTGGGCGGAGGACGTCCTCAAGGGCACCTGCCCGCCCTGCCAGGACCGGGCGTCGATCCCGTTCTCCTGCAGGACCAGGGCGAGGAGGCCCGCGGTTACGTTCTCGCCCGAGCTGACGACGGCGTCGTATTCGCGGGCGTCGTGCATGGGGCCCGTCTCGTTCACCCATCCGACCAGCTCGTTGGTCTTGCCGGCCATCGCAGAGACGACGACGATCACCTCGTGGCCGTTCGCGACCTCCCGGCCCACGCGCTTCGCCACCCGCCGGATGCGGTCCATGTTGGCGACCGACGTGCCGCCGAACTTCATGACCAGACGCGACATGCCGGCCCCTTCCCTCGATCGGTCGCGGCCATAGGGGAGGGGGGGCGGAAGGGCAAGGCGCGGCTCGGACGGCGCTCGGCGTCAGGTCAGGTGGCGGCGCGCTTCCTCCGCCACGATGCGCCCGACGACGGCGCAGTCGTCCCGGTCGAAGGTCAACGGGATGCGCATGTCGAGCAGGCGGGCCAGAACCGCGTCCGTCCGGGGAAGATCCTGGGCCGCGACATAGCCCCAATGCCTGTGCGTGCTGGTGAAGCCGGTCGCAGCCGCCCCGCCGAACCACTTCCATTCGACGCCGCGGTCCCCGCAGGCGCCGACGAAGCCCGCGACGTCCCCGTGTGGATCGGCCAGCACCTGGATCGACGACCCGACGAACCGCTCTTTCGGGGGGCGGGGCACGACGGACAGGCCGGGGGCCCGCGCGAAGGCGCCTTCCAGCGCGGCATAGAGCGCGTTCCACCGAGCCACCTGGCCGGACAGGGCCCCGATCTGCGGTCGCAGGATGGCGGCCCGCACCTCGTCCATGCGGCCCGATACGTTGGGCACCGTTGCGGCATGGCGGTCGAAGACGGCCTGCGCGGGCGCGGTGCCATTGCGGGCGTGGAGCATGTAGCTGCCCGACAGGAGGACCATGCGCGCGGCCAGGTCGGGGTCGTCCGTGACGATCAGCCCCCCCTCGCCGGAATTAACGTGCTTGTAGGTCTGCGTGCTGAAGCAGCCCACCGCGCCCCACCGCCCGGACGGCGTGCCGTTCCAGGCCGCGCCCATCGTGTGGGCGCAATCCTCGATCACCGTGACGCCAGCCGCGTCGCAGACGGCCATCAGCCGATCCATGTCGCACAGGTGCCCGCGCATGTGCGACAGCAGCAGCACGCGGGCCCGTCCCGCCTTGGCGGACAGATCGTCCAGGTCGATGGTCAGATCCTCGCCGACCTCGATCAGCACGGGCGTCGCGCCGATGGCTGCGATGGCGCCGGGCACGGGCGCCAGGGTCCAGCCGTTCGTCAGGACGGGATCGTCCGGCCCCACCCCCAGCGCGCGCATCGCGCAACCCAAGGCATAGCCGCCCGACGCGACGGCAATGCAGTGCGCCGCCCCGATCCGGGCGGCGAACTCGACCTCCAGGGCCGCGACCTCCGACGGGTCGGCGCCATAGCGGTGCAGGCGGCCGGACCGCATCACCGCGACGGCGGCGGCGATGGCGTCCTCCGGGATGGGCTCCTGCTGCGTGAAGGATCGGGTGAAGCGTTCCATCGCCCGAATGGTCACCGTCCCCCGCCCGCGCGCAAGGGGATATCGCGGGCGGGTCAGCCGATCAGGCGGGCCACCGTCTCGTCGAACCCCTCGTAGTCCCGCAGCCAGGCATCCCCGCCCAGCGCCGCGACAGGTGCGCCGAAGTCCATCAACACCACGGGGATGCCCATGGCCCGCGCGGTGTCGCGGTCCGTGACCGTGTCGCCGATCAGCACCGTGCGCGCGGGATCGCCGCCGGCGCGGGCGACGGCCTCCCGCAAGGGGGCGGGGTCGGGCTTGCGCACGGGCAACGTGTCGGCACCGACGATGCTGTCGAAGGCGTCCACGGCGTCCAGGGCCGTCATCAGCGCCATGGCCAAGCCTTCGGGTTTGTTGGTGCAAATGCCCACCGCATGACCCGTGTCGCGCAAGCGGTCCACGGCCTCCCGCGCGCCGGGAAAGAAGGTCGTATGCGTGCAGACCGCCAGCCCATATGCGTCGAGGAGGGGTCCGTAGCCGGCGTCCACCTCCCCCTCGTCCACGGCGCCCAGGCGCCCCAGGCCCAGGCGCAGCATGGCCCGTCCGCCGCGGAGCGCGGTGTCGCGGTCCTCCGGCGAGGCGGGGTCGAGCGCCACGTCGCGATCCAGGTGGCGGAAGGCCGCGTTGGCCGCGGCGATCAGGTCGGCGGAGGTGTCGCAGAGCGTCCCGTCCAGATCGAAGATCACGCAAGGTTTCAGGATCGTGCTCCCCCCGGGGGCGCCGACTTGCGGCGCGACCCGGGGCAGGTAGAACGGCGCCGGTCCGAGGGAAACCGGAAAGCGCCGTCCATGCCCATAGCCCTGATCGTCCTGGCCGCCGGCCAGGGCAGCCGGATGAGGTCAGACATGGCCAAGGTTCTGCACCGGGTGGCGCACGCGCCCCTGCTGGCCCACGCGCTCCGCGCGGGCGCGTCGCTGGCGCCCGAGCGCACAATCGTCGTCACCGGCCACGGGGCCGACGCGGTGGAGGAGGCGCTCGCCGACATCGACCGGGACGCCGTCACCATGCGCCAGTCCGAGCAGGCGGGGACGGCACATGCGGTGGCGCAGGCCCGTCCCGCGCTGGAAGGGTTCGAGGGGGACGCGATCGTTCTGTATGGCGACACGCCGTTCATCCGATCCGAAACGCTGGCGGCGATGGTCGCGGCCCGCCGGGAAGGGGCGAACGTGGTGGTCCTGGGTTTCCACGCCGCCGAGCCGGGCCGCTATGGTCGCTTGGTCGCCGATGGCGATCGGTTGGAGCGGATCGTCGAATGGAAGGACGCCACGGAGGCGGAGCGCGCGATCACGCTGTGCAACTCCGGCGTCGTGGCCGCGGATGCGGGAACGCTGTTCGCGCTGATCGACCAGGTGGGACGCGACAACGCGGCGGGGGAATACTATCTGACCGACATCGTGGCGCTGGCTCGCGCGGCCCGTCTGTCGGCCCGTGTCGTGACCTGCCCGGAGGCCGAGACGATGGGCGTGAACACCCGCGCCGACCTGGCCGCCGCGGAGGCCGCGTTCCAGGCCCGCGCCCGGGCGCGGGCCCTGGAGGACGGGGTCACGATGACCGCGCCGGACACCGTGTTCCTGGCCCACGACACGGTGCTGGGCCGGGACGTGACGGTCGAGCCGCACGTCGTGTTCGGCCCCGGCGTCACCGTCGAGACGGGCGCTACGATCAGGGCGTTCAGCCACCTAGAGGGATGCCATGTCGGCGGGGATTGCACGATCGGCCCCTATGCCCGCCTGCGGCCCGGGACGGAGCTGGACCGGGGCGTGAAGGTCGGCAACTTCGTCGAGGTGAAGGCCGCGCGCGTGGCCGAAGGGGCCAAGCTGAACCACCTGTCCTATGTAGGCGACGCGGTGGTGGGCGCGCGGGCGAACGTGGGCGCGGGCACGATCACGTGCAACTACGACGGGGTGTTCAAGCACGTGACCCGCATCGGGGCGGACGCCTTCATCGGGTCGAACACGGCGCTCGTGGCCCCCGTCGTGGTGGGGAACGGGGCCATGACGGGATCGGGCAGCGTGGTCACGCAGGACGTGCCGGACGGCGCGCTGGCGCTGGGCCGGGCGAAGCAGGTCAACAAAGACGGGTTCGCCACGCGGCTGATGGCCAAGCTGCGGACGGCCAAGGCGCGGAGGGCGAACTGATGTGCGGGATCATCGGGATACTCGGGGATCACCAGGCGGCGCCCATCATGGTGGACGCGCTGAAGCGGCTGGAATACCGCGGCTACGACAGCGCGGGCATCGCGACCGTCCAGGACGGCACGCTGGACCGACGCCGCGCGGTGGGCAAGCTGGCCAACCTGGCCGACCTGCTGGTCACCGACCCCCTGGCGGGACGGGCGGGGATCGGCCACACGCGCTGGGCCACCCACGGCGCGCCCACGGTCGCAAACGCCCATCCGCACCGCGCGGGTCGCGTCGCCGTCGTGCACAACGGCATCATCGAGAACTTCGCCGCGCTACGGCGTGAACTTTCCGTCGGTGGCGACGGCGACTGGGAGTCGCAGACGGACACCGAGACGATCGTTCGTCTGTGCGAGCATCACCTGAGTCAAGGAAAATCCCCGCAGGACGCCGCGTTCGCGACCATCGACCGGTTGGAGGGGGCCTATGCCCTGTGCTTCCTGTTCGACGGCGAGGACGATCTGCTGGTCTGCGCGCGTGCCGGCAGCCCCCTGGCGATCGGGCATGGCGAGGGCGAGATGTTCGTCGGATCCGACGCCATCGCGCTGGGGCCCCTGACCGACCGCATGACGTATCTGGAGGAGGGCGACCGCGCCGTCGTGACCCGCGCGGGCGCACGGATCTGGGACGGGAGGGGGCGCCAGACCAGCCGCGACGTACAGCGCATCCCCTTGGATTCGCAGCGGATCGAGAAGGGCGGCCACCGCCATTACATGGCCAAGGAGATCCACGAGCAGCCGCAGACGATATCGGACGTGCTGGACGCGTATCTCGACGGCGACCGGGTCGCGCCGCCCGAGGCGGTGGACTTCGCGGCCCTGTCACGGCTGACCATCGTGGCCTGCGGGACGGCCCATATCGCGGGCACGGTGGCGAAGTACTGGTTCGAGCAGTTGGCCCGCTTGCCCGTCGAATGCGACATCGCCAGCGAGTACCGCTACCGCGATCCGGTGATCGCGGCGGACGGGGCGGTGATGGTCGTGTCCCAGTCGGGCGAAACGGCCGACACCCTGGCCGCGATGCGCCATGCCACGGGAAAGGCTGCCAGAATCCTGTCCGTGGTGAACGTGCCCACGTCGTCCATCGCGCGCGAATGCGATGTGGCGTTTCCCATCCATGCGGGGGTGGAGGTGGGCGTGGCGTCCACGAAGGCGTTCGTGAACCAGTTGACGGTGCTGTTGTGCCTGGCCGTCCTGGCGGCGCGGCAGCGGGGCGCCATCGACGCGGCGCGGGAAGCGGAAATCGTGGGCGATATCCGCCGCTTGCCCGGCCTGGTGTCGCAATCTCTGGCCGTGGAGGAGGCGTGCGCCGACCTGTCCGGGTGGCTGGCGGAGGCGTCGGACATCCTGTTCCTGGGGCGGGGGGCGATGTATCCGCTGGCCCAGGAAGGGGCGCTGAAGCTGAAGGAAATCAGCTACATCCACGCGGAGGCCTATGCGTCGGGCGAGTTGAAGCACGGACCGATCGCGTTGGTCGACAAGACCGTGCCGATCGTCGTCCTGGCCCCCCACGACGCGCTGTTCGAAAAGTCGATCAGCAACATGCAGGAGGTCATGGCGCGCGAGGGCCAAGTCCTTCTGGTGACGGACAAATCCGGCGCGGAGGCCGGGGGGGGCGGGGTCCGGGCGACCCTGACGATGCCCGCCTGCCCGCCCCTGCTGGCGCCGATCCTGTACGCGGTTCCGGCCCAGCTGCTGGCGTACCACACGGCCGTCCACAAGGGCACGGACGTGGATCAACCTCGAAATTTAGCGAAGTCCGTGACGGTCGAATAGGGCGTGCACCCCCCGTACACCCCCCGTACACCCCCCGTGCATACGGATCGGCGCATGGGCACCGCGCGTTGCGCGCCTGTTGACCCGAACGGGCGTTCCATGCGCGGGGGCCGATCGTGACGGCCGTCACCCACGACGTCATCGTCCTGGGCGCGGGCGGCGCGGGGCTGATGGCGGCGTTCATCGCGGGGCAGCGGGGCGCCCGGGTGGTCGTGATCGACCACGCGCCGAAGGCGGGCAAGAAGATCCTGATCTCGGGCGGGGGGCGGTGCAACTTCACCAACACCGGCTGCGAGCCCGCCCGCTTCCTGTCGGAGAACCCGCACTTCGCGAAGTCGGCCCTGTCGCGGTACACGCAATGGGACTTCCTGGCTCTGGTCGAACGGCACGGTATCGCCTGGCACGAGAAGACGTTGGGGCAGCTGTTCTGCGACGGGTCGGCCCGGCAGATCGTGGCGATGCTGCTGGACGAATGCGCCGCCGGCGGGGTGGAGGTCCGGCTGAGCACGCCCATCGGCGAGGTCGGGCACGGCGACGGGGCGTTCCGGGCGGGGGGATGCGTCGCGCCCGCGCTGATCGTGGCGACGGGGGGACCGTCGATCCCCAAGATGGGGGCCACGGGCGTGGCCTATGACGTCGCGCGGCGGTTCGGGCTGGGGGTGGTGCCGCCCCGGCCCGCCCTGGTGCCCCTGACCCTGGGGGCGGAGGACGCGGCGTTCCGCGCGATCCCCGGCACGGCCTGCCCATCGGTCGCCAGCGCGGGCGGCGTGGCCTTCGCGGAGGCCGCTTTGTTCACGCACAAGGGCCTGTCGGGCCCCGCGGTGCTGCAGGCGTCGTCGTACTGGGCGCCGGGGGAGGCGGTCGTGCTGGACCTGCTGCCCGGCCGGGGGGACGCGCTGCTGGATGCCAAGCGGCGCCTGCCCCGCGCGCAGGTCCGCGCCGCCCTGGCGGAGGTGTTGCCCAACCGCCTGGCCGACCTGATGGCCCCGCGCCTGGGCCTGTCCCGCCCCCTGGGCGACACGTCCGACGCCGACCTGCGCCGCGCGACGGACGCGCTGCGGACGGTGACGTTCCATCCGTCGGGGACCGAGGGCTATGCCAAGGCGGAGGTGACGGCGGGCGGCGTGGACACCGCCGCCCTGTCGTCGAAGACGATGGAGGCGCGCGGCGTGCCGGGCCTGTTCTTCGCGGGCGAGGCGGTGGACGTGACCGGCTGGCTGGGCGGGTACAACTTCCAATGGGCCTGGTCGTCGGGGGTCGCGGCGGGGGAGGCGGCGGCGCGGATGGGGTGAGGGGGGGCGATGGTTTGCAGGGGGTTTATGGCCGATCAGGACGACGCATGCGGATCGTTTGGCGGCCCGAGACGGCGCTGCGCTGAAGTGCCGTTGGAAGCGTCCCGTGGGACTCACGAACCGTAAAGGATCTCCCCCTATCGCTGTCCCATGACGATCAGGAAGGAGTTCTCCAGATGCAACGTCGATCCATGCTAATCGGAACGGCCGCCTCGGCGGCCACCCTGTTCGGCGTCATGCCGGCCATGGCCGTGAATGAGCGGGGTACGCGAGACGAGGCCGTGGCGATGGTCGACCGTGCCCTCGCTCAATGTCGGGCGGATGGTCTCGATGCGTTGATCGCGTCCGTCAACGCGCAGGACCCGCGCTACGTCGATCGCGACCTCTATGTCTTCGTCAACACGCAAAAGGGAATATCCGTGGGACACGCGGCCAATCCTGCCGTGGTCGGCAACAGCCTGTGGGAGGCGAAGGACCCCGACGGCCTGCTGCTCGTCCAGAAGATCGTCGCCGACGTCGCGTCCGGGTCGCCGGTCTGGGTGGACTACAAATGGCCCGATCCGATCACCGGCAGAGTGCGCCAGAAGTCGAGCTATTGCGTGCTTATCGACCGGGACCACCATCTCGGCGTGGGCATCTATACCGACTGATGTCTGTCGGTGCCGACGCAAGCCACAGCACCGTCGCACAGGTAGCCCGGCAGGCCAAAGAGCGTATGTTCGCCCCGATGCGCGCGATGTCCCTCGTCGGCAAGGGCTTGGTGATCGTGATCGGCTCGGTGGTCAGCTTAGCTGCCGTGATCGCAACCGCGACTTGGTCGTTGATGTCCGCCGACGAGGGATTGGAGGCGCTCGCGGAGGGCTACGGTGGCCGGATCGAGCGCATCAGCGCGTTCAGCGCCGCCGTGCAGCGGGCGCATATCGAGCTCCTCCGGGTCGTCGCTTGGACCGCCGGCGGGGTCGAGGGATCGGCAATGGATGCTCAGTTCGAGCGCGCGATGGAAGCGCTGGACGAGGTGGAATCCGACATGCAGTCCGGTCTCGGATCGCGCGCCCTTCTCGCGGCCGACCCCGCGCTCGCGGAAGCGGTCGAAACCTATCTTTCGGCGGCGCGCTCCACGGTCGACCTATCGCAGGCCAGTCCGCTCATGGCCGGAATGACGGCAAACCAAGCCGATCAACACTTCGTCGAATTGGCAAGTGTCAAGAACGGCTTCATCGCGAGGGAGCGGATGGCACTGCTCGCACTCGTAGCGAACACACGGGGCACGTCGCGACGCACGATCGTACTGTTTGGCGTCATCGGGGCTTTGGGCGTCGTCGTCACGTTGAGTCTGACGACGTCAACCATGATGTCGATCTCGCGCCCCATCGGCTCGATCACGGGGGCGATGCGACGGCTTGCCCGCGACGACCTGGACGCCGAGATCGAAGGGATCGATCATCGCAACGAGGTCGGCGCGATGGCACGGGCGCTGACCGTGTTCCGCGACGCGATGCGCGACGCCGAGGCATTGCGTCGATCCGAGGAGGAGAGCCACGAAGCGCAAGCCGCCCTGGAATGGGAACGAACGCAGGCGCGGCTTGCCTCGGCCGCGGAGGAAGCCGAGCGCGAGCGGCAGAAGCGCGAGGAAATCGCGCTACGCGCCCGGCACCATTCCGTCCTTATCGATGCGGTGGCAGCGGCCGCGGAACGGGCGCGGCACGGTGACTTCTCCTCTCGGATCGACGCGGCCGTACTCGATGGAGAGGGCCGGACCATCGCGGAAGCGGTCAACGCGCTCCAAGGGACATTCGAAGGCAGCCTATCCGAGACGCGCAATGTCCTGCACGCTCTATCGAACGGCATCCTCACAGCGCGGATGTCCGGCATGTTCGAGGGGGCCTTCGCCGACCTCCAGCGCGACACGGACGGACTGGCCGGCAAGCTTCAGTCCACGCTCGGCGAAGTCCAATCCATCGTCGGAGACATCTCTGCGGAGACGGGGGATATCGTCGGCGCGGCGCAAGCGCTGTCGGAGCGAACGGAGGAAACGGCTCGAAGCATCGAGACCGGCGGGGCGACGGTGGCGCAGCTCAAGGACGCGGCCGATCTGGGGTCCGATACGGCCAGACAAGTCGCTGCGGTCGTTCACTCCGCCGTCGAGCGGACCAAGCAGACGGACGGCATCGTCCACGAGACCATCGACTCGATCCGCCGAATGGAGGCCATGTCACGGAGCGTGGCCGATGCCGTGTCGGTGATCCGCGACATCGCGTTCCAAACCAACCTGCTTTCGCTCAACGCAGGCATAGAGGCAGCGCGCGCGGGCGAGAGCGGACGCGGTTTCGCGGTAGTCGCGGCCGAGGTCCGCTCGCTTGCCGCACGCGTCGCCGAGGCCGCTGGCGAAATCGAGACCCTTATCGAGCGGAGTGGCGCGGAGATGCGCAGCGGCGTAGCGCTGGCCGACAGAACCGGTGACGCGCTCGAACAGATGATGGGCGAGATCGAAAGCATCCTGTCGATCGTCGAGGCGGCTCAGGAAGGTTCCGCGGCGCAGGCCGACGGGATCGCGCGTTTCGCCGAACTCATCGCTTCCCTCGAGACCGCCACTCGTGGAGACGCAACGCAACAGCAGAACGTGTCGGACGCTGCGAACTCGATCGCGGAAGCCCTCGAACGGCTTCAAGCCCGCATCGACGTCTTCCAAACAGGCGATGGATGGGATGGGCGCCAAACCGGAGTTCTTACGGTTCCCTCGTTCATGCGAACCGCGTGACCGGTAACCGCGTCGATGGCTTCGAGGGGGAGGAATATGGCGCAGGCCATCGGAACAGCGCGAACGGACCCGTGATGGACGCGTGTTCCCCGTGTCGCCCGTTTCGCGGGGGTCATCGAGGGATTGCGGGGCGTCCTCCGATTCCGGGTCGAACCCCCACGGGACGGCGCCATCGAACGCGGATGCCCGTTCTCCGTCCCGGATCGGCGGTCGGGCCGCCTACGCGCGGTCTTCGGTTATGCCGCCGGCCCTCCGGCCGTCACACCCATCCGCCCATCAGCGGGAACGGGTCGTCGTCGCCGTCGTCCGCCCGTCCGAAGGCGTGGTCCCGGTCGCCCGGGGACAGGGCCCGATGCAGACCGCCAGGGCAGTACCGGTCGGGCACCGCGTAGCCCAGCGCGTGGGCGCAGATCTCGGAGCAGAACCAGCGGCGTTCGGCGTGCGTGCCGATGCGGATCCAGGGCAGCAGGCCCGCCGCCTCGTAGTCGTAGGGGCATCCCAGTTCGCGCCGCGCGCGGTCCCAGGCGTCGGCCCGCGCCCAGGGCACGGTAACGAAGTCCCACTTGCCGGGGTCGAACGTGATCGGCTTGATGCGCACGCCCCGGTCGCGGGCCGACGCCGACAGGCACAGCGCGGTGTTGCCGTCGCGGGGGGTGCGGTCGGCCTCCACCAGCTCGACGTGGCTGTAGCGCGACCGGGTGGCCAGGCGGATCGCCAGGTCGAGCCAGGTGCCGCGGGCCTTGTAGAAGGCGAGGTGGAGTTCCGGCATGTCGCATCCCCCGTTCGATCGCATCGTCCCCGTCCGTGTCGCGCGGGCCGGGCCGGAGGCCAAGTGGGGGAAACCTTACCTTGGGTGAGGGGCCGGGTGTCCGCCGGCGGGCGCGGTTCCGTCCGGCCCGGTCGTCCCGCCGCGCCACGGGCGGCTGGGAATGCGGCGCGATCGCCTCTAGCCTGCGGATCGATGTTCCCCGATCGCGAAGGGTCCCCCGCCATGTTCACCCGATCCATGCCCCTCGACCTGGACGACGACGCGCTTGCGGTGCGCGATGCGGCCCATCGCTGGGCGCAGGAGCGGGTCGCGCCCCTGGCCGCCGCGATCGACCGGGACGGCGCGTTTCCCCGCGTGTTGTGGACCGAAATGGCCGCGCTGGGCTTCCTGGGGATCACGGTGGAGGGCGATTGGGGCGGATCGGGCCTGGGCTATCTGCATCACGTCCTGGTGGTGGAGGAATTGGCCCGCGCCAGCCCGTCGGTGGCGCTGTCCTATGGCGCGCATTCCAACCTGTGCGTGAACCAGATCCGGTTGAACGGGACGCGCGACCAGAAGGACCGGTTCCTGCCCGCCCTGGTGCGGGGCGTGCATGTCGGCGCCCTGGCCATGTCGGAGGCGGGGGCGGGGTCCGACGTCGTGTCCATGACCCTGCGTGCGACCCGGGCGGACGGGGGGTGGCGGCTGGACGGGGCGAAGTACTGGATCACCAACGGCCCCGATGCCGACGTTCTGGTCGTGTACGCCAAGACGGATCCGGGCGCGGGGGCGAAGGGCATCACCGCCTTCGTGGTCGAGCGCGGGATGGAGGGCTTCGCCGCCGGCCCGCCCCTGGACAAGCTGGGGATGCGGGGGTCGCGGACGGCGGAGCTGACCTTCGACGGCGTGCGCGTCCCGGACGCGAACGTCCTGGGCGCGGTGGACGGGGGCGTGCGCGTGCTGATGTCGGGCCTGGACTACGAACGCGTGGTCCTGGCGGGCATCGGCACGGGCATCATGGCCGCCTGCCTGGACGCGGTGGTGCCCTATGCCGCCGAACGGCGGCAGTTCGGGCAGCGGATCGGGGACTTCCAGCTGATGCAGGGCAAGCTGGCGGACATGTACACGGCCCTGGGCAGCGCGCGGGCCTATGTCCATGCCGCGGCGAAGGCCTGCGACGCGGGGCGGATCACCCGCGCGGACGCGGCAGCCTGCGTCCTCTATGCCTCCGAGCAGGCGATGGCGCAGGCGCATCAGGCCGTGCAGGCGATGGGGGGCGCGGGCTTCCTGGCGGATGCCCCGGTCGCCCGGCTGTTCCGCGACGCCAAGCTGATGGAGATCGGCGCCGGCACGTCGGAGATCCGGCGCATGCTGATCGGGCGGGAGATGCTGGCGGGGATGGGATGAATTGACGGATCCACACGAACCTGACAGACGATCGGCTCGTATGGCGACATGGAGCGCGCTGGGATGAGGTGTGGTTTTCGGCAGGCGGTCTTCGAGTTGGACGGGGCGCGGCGCGGTGCGACCGTCAAGGTCGGTGCCGACGGGCGGATCCTGATCCCGGCTTCGATCCGCAAGGCGGTCGGCCTGAAGGCCGGGGGTATGGCGAACCTGCGGATGGACGGCGACCGGTTGGTGATCGAGGATCCGTCGGCCCCCATCCGACGCATCCGGGCGGCCTTCGCCGCGATCGACGTGGACGGCGGATCGTTGACCGACGATTTCCTGAAGGGGCGTCGGGCGATGTGGGGCGACGATTGACGGTCGTCCTCGACACGTCCGCCGTCATCGCGTTCAGTCGGAACGAACCCGGCGCGGACGAGGTCGATGCCGTGATCGCGGAGGCGGTGATCTCGACCGTGAACATGGCGGAGCTCGTCACGAAGCTGGTCCATTTCGGTTACGACGACGGGGCGGCGAGCCGTTTGCTGGGCGACTATCCGTTCGCCGTCCATCCGTTCGATGCCGACCAGGCGAGGATCGCGGGCCTCTTCCATCGGCATACGCGGCCGCACGGCCTGTCCCTGGGCGACCGGTCCTGCCTGGCGCTGGCGAAGCGTCTGGACGCCACGGTCCTTACCGCGGACCGCGCCTGGGCTAGCTTGGACCTGGGCGTCCGGATCGAGGTGATACGCTGAATGGAACACGACACGCACGACGAGGGTGGCGAGAGCGCCGCGACGGGCTTCCTGGACTATGCCCGGGAGGGCGGCGTCCTTTACGGCGAGTTCCACTGGCTGATCGAGGTGCTGGAATGGATCGCGGCGGCCATCGACATCCTGGGCGTCCTGATCCTGGTGCTGGGCGGCGTGCGCTTCGTGGTGGGCTTCGTGCGGGCGGAGCTGTCCTTCGGAAACAGCCTGAAGCGCGTGCGCGGCATCAACACCGAACGGGTGGAGCTGGGACGCTATATCCTTGCGGGGCTGGAGCTTCTGATCGTGTCGGACATCATCCACACGGCGCTGTCGCTGGCGATGGCGGATCTGGTGTTCCTGGGATTGCTGGTGGTCATCCGCTCGCTGGTGTCGTTCTTCCTGGACCGCGAGCTGGCCGAGGTGAAGGCGGAGTTGCGCGAGGACGTGGACCGCTGACGCGGGGGGATCGCGATGGACCTGCATCAGAAGGCCGCCGCCACGTCCGGCGGGGACGCGCCCGATCATGGCGGCCTGCGGGCGGTCTTCGTCAACGCGTCGCTGAAGCGGGACTGGAACGACAGCCGGACCGCCCTGCTGCTGGGCCGGGTGGCCGCACCGATGGAGCGCGCGGGCGTGGCGGTCGACCGGATCCACATGCGCGACCATTGGATCGCCTATGGCGTCGAGCCCGACATGGCGGCGCACGAGCGGGTGCGCGACGACTGGCCGGGCGTGTGGACCCGGATCCGCGACGCCGACATCCTGATCGTCGGCACGCCGTCGCGGCTGGGCGGGGCGAGCAGCCTGTGCCACCAGCTGATCGAGCGGCTGCACGGCATGTCCGGCCTTTCGAACGACCGCGGACAGCCGGTGTTCCACGGCAAGGTCGGCGGGGTCGTGGTGACGGGCCACGAGGACGGCGCGACGCACGCGGCGGCGACGGTCGGCCATGCGCTGTCGTGCCTTGGCTTCACGATCCCGCCGCGGTTCGGTCCCGGTCGGATCGGGGAGGAGGCGGCCGGGTCGATCGACGGCGACGCGGCCGTCCTGGCCCGGGACGCGATGCACCTGGCCCGGGTGCTGCGGGGCGGGTTCCCCGACCACGGCAACGACCGCCGCGCCGGGCAGGGGGAGGGTCGCGACCCGTCGCCGCCGGATCCGGGGCATCGGCCATGAGGCTGGCGGCCCTGCTGATCGTGGTGGCGACGACGACCGCCACGGCGCAGGACCTGCGATACGATCCGGGCGTGACGCTCGGGTGCCTGGCGGGCACCACCGTGTCGGAACGATGCGTCGGCGCGGCCGCGCGGGCCTGCATGGACGAGACGTCGGGCGGGCGCACGACCGTCGGGATGGGCGGATGCCTAGACGCCGAGCGGCGCTTCTGGGACGACAGGTTGAACGCCGCCTACGGCCCCTTGCGGGCGGCGCACCGGGCGGGGGGCGAGGGACCGCGTGCGGACGCCCTGCGTGACATGCAGCGCGCCTGGATCGCGTATCGGGACGCGGCCTGCACCTATGAGCGGATGGGGTGGCTGGGCGGCACGGGCGGGGACCCCGCGACGGCGGAATGCCTGATGGAGGCGACCGCGCGGCAGGCCCTGGTTCTGGAACGTTGGTTGCGGGCGGAGCGGGCGCGGTGATCCTGTCCACGGCGCTCGACCCCGCGTCCGAGGAGGCGCGCGCGAACCGCGCCGCGCACGAGGTGGCGCTGGCGGAGGTGCGGGCGGCGGCGGACGCTGCGGTGGCAGGCGGCGGCGACGCGGCACGCGGCCGCCACGTCGCGCGTGGCAAGATGCTGCCGCGGGATCGTGTGGCGGGCGTGCTGGACCCCGGATCGTCCTTCCTGGAGGTGGGGCTCTTCGCGGGCCATGGCCTCCATGACGGGGCGTGCCCCTGCGGCGGCGTGATCGCGGGCGTGGGTTGGGTCCACGGGCGGCCGGTGATGGTGGTGTGCAACGACGCGACGGTGAAGGGCGGCACCTATTATCCCATCACGGTCAAGAAGCACCTGCGCGCGCAGGAGATCGCGGCGGAGAACCGACTGCCTTGCGTGTATCTGGTGGACAGCGGCGGGGCGAACCTGCCGCAGCAGGACCAGGTCTTCCCCGACCGCGACCATTTCGGGCGCATCTTCCTCAACCAGGCCCGCATGTCGGCGGACGGGATCGCGCAGATCGCCGTCGTGATGGGCTCGTGTACCGCGGGCGGGGCCTATGTGCCCGCGATGGCGGACGTGTCGATCATCGTCCGGGACCAGGGCACGATCTTCCTGGCGGGTCCGCCGCTCGTGCACGCCGCGACCGGCGAGGAGGTGACGGCCGAGGATCTCGGCGGCGGCGACGTCCACACCCGCATCTCGGGCGTGGCGGACCAACTGGCGGACGACGACGCCCATGCGCTGGCGTTGGCTCGGCAGGCGGTGGCGTCGCTGGGTGGCATCGACCGGCAGTCGAGCGAGTTCCCGGAGGATACGGCGACGTGGGACGAGCCGATCCACGACCCGGAAACCCTGCTCGACGTGGTGCCCCCGTCGCCAGCGACCCCCTACGACGTGCGGGAGGTCATTGCCCGGCTCGTGGACGGCAGCCGGTTCGACGAGTTCAAGCCCCGTTTCGGGGAAACGCTGGTCACGGGCTTCGCGCGGATCTGCGGCATCGCGGTCGGCATCGTCGCGAACGACGGGGTGATCTTCTCGGACGCGGCGCAGAAGGGTGCCCACTTCGTGCAGCTGTGCTCGCAGCGGCGCATCCCCTTGGTCTTCCTGCAGAACGTCACCGGCTTCATGGTGGGCCGCGAGGCGGAGCACGGCGGCATCGCCCGCCACGGCGCCAAGCTGGTCAACGCCGTCGCCTGCACCGCCGTGCCCAAGGTGACGCTGATCATCGGCGGCAGCTTCGGAGCGGGCAACTACGGCATGGCGGGCCGGGCCTATGGCCCGCGCTTCCTGTGGACATGGCCCAATTCCCGCATCGGCGTGATGGGCCCCGCGCAGGCCGCGGACGTCCTGGCGACCGTCAGGCGCCAAGCGATGGATCGTGCCGGAACGCCGTGGTCGGCGGAGGACGAGGCCGCCTTCCGCCGCCCGACGGAGGAGGCGCTGAAGGCGCAGTCCCACCCCCTCTATGCGTCCGCGCGCCTTTGGGACGACGGCATCATCGACCCGCGGCAGTCGCGCCAGGTGCTGGTCCTGTCGCTGCGGATCGCCTTGAACGCGCCGGTCGAGGAGACGCGGTTCGGGGTGTTCCGGATGTAGCCCAACGCCCGCCGCAATCGGATGCTTCCATGAAGGGATGAGACGGCGATTGAAGCAGGGTGGCGACGCGGCCACCCCGGTCTGGAAGATGGGGGACCCCCCCGATCCCCGCGGGCGGCCACCCGTCACGGCGATCGGTCCGAGGCCCGCGCGGCGGCATGGAGCCCGGCGAACCCGGCGCGGATGGCTTCGACGGTTCGTGATGGTTCTGGTCCTGGTGCTGATCGCGCCTTTCGTGGTCATCCCGGTGAACGGCGTGGCGAAGTGGGACGGCGGATGCATCGTCCTGGGCGTGGTGGATGGGGACACGATCCGCATGAACTGCCCCCGGTCGGACATCTCACGCGGCCGGATCCTGGGATACGACGCGCCCGAGGGGTGGGGCGGCTGCTTCGCCGAGCGCTGGGGTTCGGTGAAGGCGATGGCCGTCCTGCATTGGGCCCTGCTGCGCGCGGGTCGGATCGAGGCCACGACCCACGGACTGGATCGGTACGGCCGCGTCCTCGTCCGGGTGTCGCTCGACGGGGCCGACCTGTCCGACCGGATGACCGATGCCGGGGTGGCGCGCCCGTATGGCGGGGGGCGGCGGCAGGGGTGGTGCGGCTGACGAGGGGCGGCATCCGCGCTTGTCGCCGGGCCGCGCGGTGATAGGCTTCGTTCCGTGTCCGACGTCCCCCCGCACCCCGCGCTCGCCCCCGTCCTCGCCCGTCATCCCGGCGCGACCCCGTTCCGCTTCGGCGACGGGCCGACGCTGTGCGATGCGCTGACCGACCTTGTGCTGTCCGGCGTCAAGACGGCCACCTGCGGGGCGCTGCGCGACTATCCCCCCGGCGATCCGGACCGGCCCGTCGTGGGTCGGCGCGACGTGGCGTGCCGCTGGGACGGGACCCCTGCCGCTGTGATCGAGACGATCGCGGTGACGGAACTGCCGTTCGATGCCGTCCCGGAGGCCTTCGCCCTGGCCGAGGGGGAGGGGACCTTCGACGAGTGGCGGGCCGGGCATGTCGCCTTCTTCACCCGCAACGGTGGGTGGTCGCCCGACATGATCCTGCTGTGCGAACGCTTCCGCCTGGTCGAGCGGATCTGACGATGTTCCGTACCGTCCTGATCGCCAATCGGGGCGAGATCGCGTGTCGGGTCATCCGCACCTGCCGCCGCATGGGGATCGCCACGGTGGCCGTGTATTCCGACGCGGACGCGGACGCCCCCCACGTGGCCCTGGCCGACAGGGCGGTCCGCCTGGGGGGGGCTGCGCCTGCCGACAGCTATCTGCGCGGGGACGCCATCGTGGACGCGATGCGGGCCACTGGCGCGCAGGCGGTGCATCCGGGATACGGCTTCCTGTCGGAGAACGCGGAGTTCGCCGACGCCGTGGCGGCGGCGGGGCTGGTTTTCGTGGGCCCGTCGGCACGGGCGATGCGGATCATGGGCCGCAAGGACGCCGCCAAGGCCGCGATGCGCGAGGCCGGCGTGCCCGTCGTGCCGGGCCACGAAGGCGCGGACCAGTCGGACGCGGCCCTCGCGGATGCGGCGGCGGCGGTCGGCTATCCGGTGCTGATCAAGGCCGTGGCGGGTGGTGGCGGCAAGGGGATGCGCGCGGTGCACGCGCCGGGCGACTTCGCCGACGCGCTGGGCGCGGCGCGGGCGGAGGCGCGGGGCGCGTTCGGCGACGACCGCGTCCTGATCGAGCGGTTAATCGACCGCCCCCGCCACGTGGAGGTGCAGGTCTTCGGCGACGGCACGCGCGCGGTCCACCTGTTCGAGCGGGACTGCTCGCTCCAGCGCCGCCACCAGAAGGTGCTGGAGGAGGCGCCCGCCCCCGGCATGAGCCCCGCCCTGCGCGATGCCATGGGCGCGGCGGCCGTCCGCGCCGCGGAGGCCATCGGTTACGGCGGCGCGGGCACGGTCGAGTTCGTGGCCGACGCCACGGACGGCTTGCGGGCGGATCGGTTCTTCTTTCTGGAGATGAACACCCGCCTGCAGGTGGAGCATCCGGTGACGGAGGCCGTGACCGGCATCGACCTGGTCGAGTGGCAGCTGCGCGTGGCGGCGGGCGAACCCCTGTGGGTGGAGCAGGACGACCTGTCGCTGGACGGCCACGCGGTCGAGGTTCGACTTTACGCGGAGGATCCGGCGAACGGCTTCCTGCCCGCGACGGGGCAGCTGACCCATCTGTCGTTCCCCCCGACCGTGCGGGTGGATGCGGGCGTGGCGGCGGGGGACCCGATCGGCCCAGACTACGATCCGATGATCGCCAAGGTGATCGCCCATGCGCCGACGCGCGCCGCCGCGCTGGCCAAGGTGGACCACGCGCTGTCGAACGCCCGCGTGGCGGGGACGGCGACCAACCTGTCCTTCCTGCGCCGCCTGGTCCGCGACCCGGACGTCGTCGCGGGCGACGTCGATACCGGCCTGATCGCGCGCAAAGGGGCCGCCCTGACCGATCGCCCCGTGCCGTGCACGCGGTCGCGGTCGCTGGCCGCGCTGGCCGCGCTGGGCCTGGCCGACGGGGACGGGGGGCCCTGGCAGGGCTTCGCCCTGTGGGCGCCGTTGGCCTGGGTCCAGCCCCTCGTCTGGCAGGGGGAGGGGTTCGAGGTCCGGGTCGCCGTGCTGGGGCCGGGTCGGTTCCGCGCCACGCTGGGCGACGCCGTGCACGAGATCGTCCGTGATGGGGCGCGATGGCGCATCGACGGGGACTCCGTCGCCGCGGACGCCGTCCGGGACGGGGACGCGGTCCACGTGTTCTGGGGCAACGTGTACGGCTTCGCCGTGGCGGACCCCCTGGCGCCGGCGGAGGCGGAGGCACCGGGCGCGGACGTGGTGACGGCGCCCATGCCCGGTCTGCTGCGCGAGGTGCGGGTGGCGGTCGGTGACGCGGTGGCGGCGGGCGACCGCCTGGCGGTCCTGGAGGCGATGAAGATGGAGCACGCCCTGCGCGCGCCCCGCGACGGCACGGTGGCGGAGGTCCTGGCCGCTGCGGGGACGCCCGTGGCGGCGGGGGCGGCGCTGATCCGGCTGGCCGGATGAGCGGGCGCGTCGAGATCGTGGAGGTCGGCCCCCGCGACGGCCTGCAGGCGGAGCGGCGGATCGTCCCCACGGCCGAGAAGGTCGGGCTGGTCGACGCGCTGTCGGGCTGCGGCTTCGCGCGGGTGGAGGTCACGTCCTTCGTGTCCGCGGCCTGGGTGCCGCAACTGGCGGACGGGGCGGCGGTGATGGGCGCGATCCGCCGCAGGCCGGGCGTGCGCTATGCCGCGCTGGTGCCCAACGCGCGCGGCTATGCAGCCGCGCGGGCGGCGGGGGTGGACGAGGTCGCGATCTTCGCCAGCGTGTCGGACGGGTTCAGCCGGGCGAACCTGAACGCGCCGGTGGCGGACGTGATGGATCGTCTGCAACCGGTTGCAAGCCGGGCGGCGGCCGATGGCGTGCCGGTACGGGGATACCTGTCCTGCGTGGTCGAATGTCCCTTCGACGGCGCGGTCGCCCCGGAGGCGGTGGCCCGCCTGGCGGAACGGTTCGTCGCGATGGGATGTCACGAGGTCAGCCTGGGCGACACGATCGGCCGCGCCACCCCGGAGGGGGTCGATGCGATGCTGGCGGCCGTCTGCGGGGCGGTGGCGCCGGACCGGCTGGCGGGGCACTTCCACGACACCGCGGGGGGCGCTCTGGCGAACGTCGACGTGGCGCTGGACCACGGGCTGCGGGTCTTCGACGCCGCGGTCGGGGGGCTGGGCGGCTGTCCGTATGCGCCCGGGGCCGCGGGCAACGTCGCCACGGAGGCGGTGCTGGCCCATCTGCGCGACGCGGGGTTCGAGACGGGGCTGGACGCCGATGCCGTGGCGGCGTGTGCTGCGATGGCGCGACGGATGCGGGGGAACGGATGATGGACGTCTGGCGGGGCGCGGAGCGGTTGATGGGGATGGACGACGCGGCCTGGGCACGCCATGCGAGCCCGGCCTCCGTGTGGTCGCGGTTCACGGTCCTGCCCTTGCTGGCCCTGGCCGTGTACAGCCGGGTCTGGTTCGGGGCATGGGCCCTGGTGCCGATCGGGTTGGCGCTGGCGTGGACCTGGGCGAACCCGCGCCTGTTCGCGGCGCCTCCGCGCCTGGATGCCTGGCCCACGCGGGCGGTGCTGGGGGAACGGGTGTTCCTGGTGCATCGCGACCGCATTTCGGCCCATCACCGTCGGGCCGCCGTCCTGCTGACATGGGCCAGCCTGCCGGGCGCCGCGGTGCTGGGCTGGGGCCTGTGGGCGCTTTGGCCCGCCTGGACCGCGTTCGGCGTGGTCCTGACCGTGCTGCCGAAGGCGTGGTTCTGCAACCGCATGGCATGGCTTCACGACGACTGGATCGCGGCGGGCGGCGCGGTGCCCGGTCGGGGGGCGGCATGACCGTCCGGGTGGAGCGCGACGGCCGCGGCGTGGCGACCGTGTGGCTGGACCGGCCCGACATGCGCAACGCCCTGACGGCGGCGATGATGGATGACCTGTCCGCCTTCGCCGCCGACCCGCAGGCCCGGGTGGCCGTCCTGCGCGGGTCGGGGCCGATGTTCTGCGCGGGCGGCGACCTGCGCTGGATGCTGGACCAGATGGACGCGGATCCCGCCACCCGCACGCGGGAGGCGTGGCGGTTGGCCGACATGCTGCGCGCGCTGAACGAGATGCCGGTCCCGTTGATCGGCGCGGTGCAGGGCGGCGCGTTCGGCGGGGGCGTGGGCCTGGCTTGCCTGTGCGACGTGGTGGTGGCCACCGAAGACGCCCGCTTCGGCCTGACGGAAACGCGGCTGGGTCTGATCCCCGCGACCATCGCCCCCTATGTCGTGGCGCGGATGGGGGAGGGCGCGGCGCGCCGCGTGCTGATGTCGTCCCGCCGTTTCGACGCCGGGGAGGCCCGGACGCTCGGCCTGGTCGCGCGGGTGGTGCCGGCGGCCGAGCTGGACGCGGCGGTCGAGGCCGAGATCGCGCCCTATCTCGACTGCGCGCCGGGGGCGGTCGCGGCCGCGAAGGCGCTGGTCCGCCGGTCGGGGCCGCGCATCGACCGCGCGACCGTCGAGGCGGGCGTCGCGGCGCTGACGGAGCGCTGGGCGGATCCGGAGGCGCGGGAAGGGATCTCCGCCTTCCTGGAGAAACGTCGCCCGGACTGGTCGCCGGAATGAGCGGACCGCGCCGGCGCGGTCCGTTCCCCCGGCCGAGGAAACGGACCCGATCCGTCCCGGCGCCGCGCCACGCCCGCATGGCGGCGGGGGTCACGCCCGGGCCGGACGCGCGTCGTGGGCCTGCGGCTGGAGTTCCCATATTCCGCCTGCCGCCGGGGCGTCGGCCGTCGCCAAATGGGACGCGATGATGCGATCCAGCGCGTCGCGCGCGACCTCGCGGTGGCGTTCGGACAGCCCCAGCGTGCGGACGAGCTTCCAGTGCCCGTACATCGTCGCCACGAACACATAGGCGATCTCGTCGCACCGGTCGGCGCCGAGGGACGGATGCTCCCGCGCGACGGCGTCCGAGACGAAGCGGCCGAGCGCCACGCTCTGACGGCGCAGGGCCTCCCGCACGGGGGCGGATTCGGCGGCCCGCGACATCAGCGCGTCGTACACCCGTTCGTCGGCGGGCTTCGGCACCGCGCCCACGAGGTCGAAGTGGAAGTCGAGGATCAGGTCCAGACGGCTGCGGTCGCCCGTCGGCAGGGCGAGGCACGAACGGATGGCGTCCTTGTACTCGGCCTCCAGCCGGGCGCAGACGGCCAGCATCAGCGTGTCGTGGTCCTTGAAGTGATAGCGCACCAACTGCCGCGACGTGCCCGCCATCTGGGCGATGCGGTCGAACGACATGTTGGGAAGCCCGTGGCGCAGCAGGGCGGCGAACGCCCCTTCGACGATCTGATCACGTGTAGACAACTCTTTACCCATAACAAAAACGGCCCTTTAACAAACACTTGGGCCCCCGGCGATACAAACTAACGGCAAACTTTCGCCGCGCAAGAGACGAGTTCGAGTAGAAAGAGGAACGAATTGTTTTCAATTCGAACGGGAACGGTCCATCAACCGATTCGAATGGGACGGGAAAGGGTTGCCGCGATGTTGGACCGGCGTGGATTCTGCGTGTCGTTGCTGGTGCTTGGCGGTTGCGCCGCCACCCCGGGCGGCGTGCCCGCCGCGGCGGCGCCGACCTTCCGCCCGGTGCCCGATGCAGGCTGGGATGCCTGGGTCGCCGCCTTCCGCGGACGAGCCGCCGCGGAGGGAATCGGGGCGGGAACGCTCGAATCAGCGTTCCGCGGGGCGGGCTTCCTGCCCGGCGTGATCGAGCGCGACCGCAACCAGGCCGAGTTCCGCCGCGGGTTCGAGGATTACCTCCAACTGGTCGCCTCCGAGGCGCGGGTGGCGGAAGGCCGCGCCGCCTTCGCCCGGCAGAGCGGGACGCTGCGGGCGATCGAGGGGCGGTACGGCGTGCCCGCCCCGATCGTGGCCGCGATCTGGGGCATCGAGAGCCGGTACGGCGCGCGGCGAGGGACCGTGCCGGTCGTGTCGTCCACCTCCACGCTGGCCTACGAAGGACGGCGGGGCCGGTTCTTCGAGGCGCAGCTGCTGGCCGCCCTGCGCATCCTGCAGAGGGGCGACGTGACGCCGGAGCGGATGGTCGGCAGCTGGGCGGGTGCCATGGGGCACACCCAGTTCATCCCCACGTCGTTCCAGTCCTTCGCGGTCGACTTCACCGGCGACGGGCGCCGCGACATCTGGTCCGACGATCCGACCGACGCCCTGGCCTCCACCGCGGCGTACCTGTCGCGATCCGGCTGGCGGCGCGGCGAGGCCTGGGGGCGCGAGGTCGCGCCGGGGACGGGCGGACGCACGCTTCGCCCCGATGCGGGTGGCCCGGTCTTCGCCGTGGGGCGCAACTTCGACGTGATCAAGCGGTACAACAACTCCGACAACTATGCGCTGGCGGTGGGGTACCTGTCGGACCGCATCGCGGGGGGCGGGCCACTGCGCGCCGCCTTCGGACCCGACGCGAACGGCTTGACGCTGGAGGATCGGATCGCGTTGCAGCGCGGGTTGAGCGCGGCGGGGTTCGACGCGGGCACGCCCGACGGCGTGTTCGGCGACCGCAGCCGCGCGGCCCTGGCGCGGTGGCAGGCCGCGACCGGACGTACGGCGGACGGCGTGCCCTCCCCCGCGGCGGTGGCGGCCCTGCGCTGAGCGTCCGTGTCGCGATTCACCGAACTGGCGGACTGGTACGAGCCCGTTCCGGGGCCCGGCGCGCTGTTCCGCACGACCGCCGCCCTGCCGTGGGAGGTCGGGCGCGTGGGATCCGGCCTGTGGGTCACGGTGCCGCCCGGCTACGTGTTCGACGTGTCCATTCCGCGCTGGGCGGGTCTGGTCTTCGACCGCCACGACCCCCGGTACCTGAAGGCCGCCGCCCTGCACGACTGGACGCTGGAGGCCGGGTGGAACCGCGTCGCCGCCGCCGGGCTGTTCGGGTCGGCCCTGAAGGCGGACGGGGTGGGCCTGCTGCGCCGCGTCGTGATGGTCGTGGCAGTGATCCTGTGGCGTTTCGACTGACGCCCCCGGGGCCCGTTGACCGCCCGCGCGGGGCGACCTAGACCCGTCCCCGGACCGCGACACCGGAGGCGACCCATGGACGAGATGCTGCGCGAGTACCTGCCCATCCTGGTCTTCCTGGGCGTGGCGGTGGGCCTGGGATTGGTGCTGATATTGGCGGCCGTGATCCTGGCGGTACGCAATCCCGACCCCGAGAAGGTGTCGGCCTACGAATGCGGGTTCAACGCCTTCGACGATGCCCGCATGAAGTTCGACGTCCGGTTCTATCTCGTGGCCATCCTGTTTATCATCTTCGACCTGGAGATCGCGATGCTGTTCCCCTGGGCGGTCAGCTTCGCGGGCCTGTCGGATGCGGCCTTCTGGTCGATGATGGTCTTCCTGGCCGTGCTGACGGTGGGCTTCGCCTATGAATGGAGGAAGGGCGCGCTCGACTGGGAGTGAGCGCACCCGCGGCTCCCTGGTGGCGCCGGGGCCGAAGGACGCCCGCGATGGTTGGATCGGGACGCGACGGCCCGTCCCCGCGTGCGCTGCGGTCGCATCGCAAACCGTCCCGGGACGACCTATCTGTCCTGTAGCAGGGGTGCGTTGACCCCGTATTTGGGGCGGGCTAGACCGCCCCCGCGCCCGCCGGACCAGACGCCGCGGCCGCCATCCGAAGGAGACGTCGCATGGGTTTGCAGACCGGGCTGAACACCGCGGACGCCGACAAGGAACACGCCACCCAGCTTCTGAACCGGGAGTTGACGGACAAGGGCTTCCTTCTGACGTCGACAGAGGACATCATCAACTGGGCGCGCACCGGCTCGCTGCACTGGATGACGTTCGGCCTGGCCTGCTGCGCGGTCGAGATGATGCACACCGCGATGCCGCGCTACGACGCCGAGCGCTTCGGCATGGCCCCGCGCGCGAGCCCGCGCCAATCGGACTTGATGATCGTGGCGGGAACGCTGACCAACAAGATGGCGCCCGCGCTGCGCAAGGTCTATGACCAGATGCCCGAACCGCGCTATGTGCTGTCCATGGGGTCCTGCGCGAACGGCGGCGGCTACTACCATTACAGCTACAGCGTGGTGCGGGGCTGCGACCGCATCGTGCCGGTGGACCTGTACGTCCCCGGCTGCCCGCCCACGGCGGAGGCGCTGCTCTATGGGTTGTTGCAGCTGCAGCGCAAGATCCGCCGCACCGGCACCCTGGTCCGCTGAGGGAGGCTTGGCCATGGCACTCGTCGTCACCCCGCACTTCGCCCCCGCCGACGCGCTGGAGGAGTTGCAGGCCCATGTCGAGCTGAAGCATCCCGACCTGGTGTCCGGCTCGTCCATCGACCGGGGCGAGCTGTCGCTCGACGCCGTGGCGTCGGACGTCCCCGCGCTGGTGGAGTTCCTGCGCACCGACGAGACGTGCAACTTCACGTCGCTCGTGGACATCACGGCGGTCGACCATCCCGGGGACGCCAAGCGGTTCGTCGTGGTGTACCATTTCCTGTCGATGCACCGGAACCAGCGCATCCGGCTGCGCGTGCGCGTCCGCCCCGACGAGATGGTGCCATCGATCACCGACATCCACCCGTCCGCCAACTGGTTCGAGCGGGAGGTGTTCGACATGTTCGGCATCCTGTTCAGCGGCCACCCCGACCTGCGGCGGATCCTGACCGATTACGGCTTCCGCGGCCATCCGCTGCGCAAGGACTTCCCGACGACGGGCTACACCGAATGCCGCTACGACGAGGTGCAGAAGCGCGTCGTTTACGAACCCGTCAGCCTGACCCACGAGTACCGGCAGTTCGACTTCATGTCCCCCTGGGAGGGCGCGGAATACGTGCTGCCGGGCGACGAGAAGGGGGAGAAGGGGTGATGGCGGTCGCCGATGGAGAAGAGAACGAGATCCGGTTCAGGAATCTTTTGGTCGATACGCAGCTAAAGGTCCTGCAACTCGACGAGATCGAGGCGCGCATCGCCAGGCGGGTCGACGAGAACAGACAATTCAAGGCGGATATCGACCTGAAGGAACGTCAGGCGCGGACCGAGTTCCTCAAGGTGGCGATCGCCCTGCTCGCCGCCGGAGCCGTAATCGGCGGCGTGATCGTTCGACTTTGGACAGGAGCATGACATGATGGACGGCGACCTGGACCCGCGCGGCTTCTCCGACGCCCAGACGGGCGAGCAGAAGATCCGTAATTTCAACCTCAACTTCGGCCCCCAGCACCCGGCGGCGCACGGTGTGCTGCGCCTGGTGCTGGAGCTGGACGGCGAGATCGTGGAGCGCTGCGACCCGCATATCGGCCTGCTGCATCGCGGGACCGAGAAGCTGATGGAGAGCCGGACCTACCTGCAGAACCTGCCGTACCTGGACCGGCTGGACTACGTGGCGCCGTTCAACCAGGAACACGCCTGGTGCCTGGCGATCGAGAAGCTGACCGGCGTGCAGGTGCCCCGCCGCGCCAGCCTGATCCGCGTCCTGTACTGTGAGATCGGGCGCATCCTGTCGCACCTGCTGAACGTCACCACGCAGGCTATGGACGTCGGCGCCCTGACCCCGCCGCTCTGGGGGTTCGAGGAGCGCGAGAAGCTGATGGTCTTCTGCGAGCGCGCGTCGGGCGGACGGATGCACATGGCCTATAACCGGCCGGGCGGGGTGCATCAGGACCTGCCCGCGGGTCTGTTGGACGACATCGAGGCGTGGACCGAGACGTTCCCCGCCGTTCTGGCCGACATCGATGGCCTGATCACCGCGAACCGCATCTTCAAGCAGCGCAACGTCGACATCTGCGTCGTCAGCCAGCAGGAGGTGTTGGACTGGGGCATGTCGGGCGTGATGGCCCGCGGGTCGGGCATGGCCTGGGACCTGCGGCGCGCCCAGCCCTACGAGCTCTACGACGAGTTCGAGTTCCTGATCCCGACGGGGACGAACGGCGACTGCTACGACCGCTACCTCGTGCGGATGGAGGAGATGCGCCAATCGCTGCGGATCATGAGGCAGGCCATCGCCAAGCTGCGCGAACCGGAAGGGCAGGGCGACATCCTGGCCCGCGGCAAGCTGACCCCGCCCAAGCGCGGCGACATGAAGACGTCGATGGAGAGCCTGATCCACCACTTCAAGCTCTACACCGAAGGGTTCCACGTGCCCGAGGGCGAGGTCTATGCCGCCGTGGAGGCGCCGAAGGGCGAGTTCGGGGTGTACATGGTCAGCGACGGGTCCAACAAACCCTATCGCGCCAAGCTGCGCGCGCCGGGGTATCTGCACCTGCAGGCGATGGATCACCTATCGAAGGGGCATCAGCTGGCGGACGTGGCGGCGATCATCGGGACGCTGGACGTCGTGTTCGGGGAGATCGACCGTTGATAGGAAGCCTAGTTGCGGCTCTTAGCTTGATGGTTGCGTTATCCCCTGTCGGTCACGCTAACGAGGTGAATGGCGACTATCAGGTACTGCTAAACTGTCTGCGTGTGGCGGACTATCAGTTCGAGTCCGGAAACGCTTCGATTCGTGGACGATTCCCCGATCTATCTAGCCGGGATGTTCTTTCTGTTGAGGAAGAGTTTTTCGATGACCTCAGGGTTTTTGAGATCGTAGCAGGGCGTAATGCACGTAGTAGTTTCGAAGCGTTCCGGGCGACAATTGCTAAAGCTGACGTAGACGCAAGCGAGTGTGCTGCGGATACAGCCTGCGATCGAGGCGTAATTCTCCGCTTACCACTAGACCTCGCCACAGTTCATGAAGCCGCTTACGGCAGGGATTATAAGGGTTAGTCATGCTCCGCCGCCTCGCCGCCCAACAGCCCGACAGCTTCGCCTTCACGCCCGCCAACCAGGCCTGGGCGGAGGCGCAGATGACGAAGTACCCCGAAGGCCGCCAGGCCAGCGCGATCATCCCGCTGCTGTGGCGCGCGCAGGAGCAGGAGGGCTGGCTGACCCGTCCCGCGATCGAGCACGTCGCCGACATGCTGGGGCTGGCCTATATCCGCGCGCTGGAGGTCGCGACCTTCTACTTCATGTTCCAACTCCAGCCCGTCGGGACGGCGGCGCACATCCAGATCTGCGGCACCACGTCGTGCATGATCTGCGGGGCCGAGGATCTGGTCGCGGTCTGCCGCGAGAAGATCGCGCCGAAGCCGCATCAGGTCAGCGACGACGGTCTGCTGTCGTGGGAAGAGGTGGAATGCCTGGGCGCCTGCGCGAACGCGCCGATGGCCCAGATCGGCAAGGACTATTACGAGGATCTGTCCATCGAACGGTTCACGGTGCTGATCGACCAGCTTCGCGGGGGCGAGGTGCCCACGCCCGGTCCGCAGAACGGGCGCTGGGCGTCGGAGCCCCTGGGCGGTCTGACCTCGCTCGACGGCGACGAGCCCTCGGAGGAGGCGAATGCCTCCATCGCCCTGGCCACGGCGCTGGGCGATACCGTCAAGCGCATCGACGGGACGGAGGTGCCGTTGCGCACGCCGTGGCACGGTCCCGCCGACGCCGACCCGGACACGGAGGTCGCGTCGCGCGACCAGATGATGCATCCCGACGGTCCCGACGGGCGACAGGGCGGGCGCATCCCGGGCGACAGCGAACCCGACCGGGACCGTGGCGACAGTTCGGATGGCTATGCCAATGTGGACGGCTCGGACGGCAAGGCGAAGGCCCGGCCCGACATCGACGCCGTCGCGCCCGACCCCGCGGGCAAGCCCGGCGAAGGGCTGGGCGAGGGCGCGCGCCCCGCGGTCACGGGAACGACCGACGACGACGGGGAGCCGGCGGGCACCAAGACGGCTGCCGAATCGACGTCGACCCCGGACGACTCCACCGGGTCCGCCAAGGGCTGAGGCCTGTCCGTCCCCTGCGGGGACGTGACGCAGCGTTCCGATGTGCTAGGTTCAGGGCGGGGTCGGGGCCGCGCGTCCCCCCCATCCGTCTGACTGGGGCCGTCGCACGACCGGCCCGACCGCGTGGGAGAGCGTCATGAAGGAAGAGATCCGTCCGATCGGCACGTTGGAGAGCACTGCGATCACCTTCGGGGTCGCCTGCCTGGCCGGGGCCGCCACGTTCGTGATGCTGCTGGGCCTCGGGGGGTGGAGCTTCCTGCAGGCCGCCTTCGGAGCGATCGTGGTCGTCGTGGTCCTGGGCCTGGTCCTGGTCACCACGATCGGGCGTCCCGCAGCGCCGCCGACGACCGCGCGGGGCGGCGTGCAGGCCCCGACCGAGGACCGCGCCCGCGCCACGCAGGCCGGTCAGCCGGGCGAGGCCGCCGCGCCCAGCCCCGAAGCCGCGACCCGGACCCAAGCCCCGTCGCCCCACCGGTCGGAGATTCCGTTCTCGATGATATCGGACGTGCAGAAGGCCGACCCCTCCGACCTGCGCGCGCCGCGGCAGAAGCTGGCCGGTCAGCCGGTGCAGGCCGCGCAGGCCACGCGGGTCCCGTCGCCCGCGCCGGTCAACGCGGACGATCCCGGCGTCGCCCGCCCCGTCGGCGCGACGACCGATCCGACCCCGCAGGCCCAGCCCAGCCCACTCGACGGCAAGGTCGTGTCGCCGGAGCCGCTGGTCGGCCACCCGCAGGAGATCGACCGCAACCAGGCCGCCCCGACGGGCGGGACCGCCCCGACCCCGAGCGCGACGAAGAAGGCGCAGTCCTACAACGAGGTCGAGGGCGCGGGCGACGCGCCGCAGGACGGCGGCAGCGCCCAGCGCGTCGCCAGCGCGCCGTCCGCTTCGGTGGGTGAACCGACCATCTCCGGCAGGGAGGGCGCCGCGCCGGCGGGTGAGGTGGACGACCGCGCGGTCACGCAGGTCGACCCCCTCCTGAAGGATGACCGCGATCGCCTGGACGAGGCGATGCATCCCGTCGCCGACGGGCCGCAGGCCGAGCCGGCGCGTCTGGACGCGCCACGGGACGGCAAGCCCGACGACCTGAAGCAGATCAAGGGAGTCGGCCCCAAGCTGGAGACGATGCTGAACGACATGGGCTTCTATCACCTCGACCAGATCGCCGCCTGGTCGGAGGAGGAGGTCCGCTGGGTCGATTCCAACCTAGAAGGGTTCAGGGGCCGCGTCAGCCGCGACGAGTGGGTCGAGCAGGCCCGGACGCTGGCGGGCGGCGAAACGACCGAGTTCTCGCGCAAGGTGGAGGACGGCGGCGTCTATTGATGCCCGCCCGGTGAACCGGGGCGCGCCTGCGACCGCGGGCGCGCTTGACGGCCCCCCGCCCGGCGGGCCAACAGGGCCGGGATGACTGGCCCGCAGCAGCGCAGCGCAGACGTCGCCAGACGGCAGCGCAGGATCGCCACCCTGATCCTGGGCACCTTCGTCACGTGGGCGGTGGTGCAATTCGCCGCGGCGCGGTTGGACTGGCCGCTGCGTTGGGTCGGACTGATCGACCTGATCGCCCTGGCCGTTCTGGGATATGCGTGCTGGCAGGCCGTGCGCCTGTGGCGCGACCGCAAGGAGACGTCGTGATGCTGAAGGACGAAGACCGCATCTTCACCAACATCTATGGGATGCAGGATCGCAGCTTGGCGGGCGCCAAGGCGCGGGGCCATTGGGACGGCACCGCGGACCTGATCGGCCTCGGCCGGGACGGCATCGTGCAGGTCATGAAGGACAGCGGCCTGCGCGGTCGTGGCGGCGCGGGTTTCCCGACGGGCCTGAAGTGGTCGTTCATGCCCAAGGAGTCCGATGGCCGCCCGGCCTATCTGGTCATCAACGCGGACGAATCGGAGCCCGGCACCTGCAAGGACCGGGAGATCATGCGCCACGATCCCCACACGCTGATCGAAGGCGCGCTGATCGCCTCCTTCGCGATGGGCGCGCATAGCTGCTACATCTACATCCGCGGCGAATACATCCGCGAGAAGGAGGCGCTGCAGGCCGCCATCGACGAATGCTACGACGCGGGGCTCTTGGGCCGCGACGCGGCCGGATCCGGCTGGGACTTCGACCTCTATCTACACCACGGCGCGGGCGCCTATATCTGCGGTGAGGAGACGGCCCTGATCGAGTCGCTGGAAGGCAAGAAGGGCATGCCGCGCATGAAGCCGCCCTTCCCGGCGGGCGCGGGCCTCTATGGCTGTCCCACGACGGTCAACAACGTCGAATCCATCGCCGTCGTCCCCACGGTCCTGCGCCGGGGCGCCGAATGGTTCGCGGGCTTTGGGCGGCCGAACAACGCGGGCACCAAGCTGTTCGCCATCTCGGGTCACGTGAACCGCCCCTGCGTGGTCGAGGAGGCCATGTCGATTCCGTTCGAGGAATTGATCGACCGTCATTGCGGTGGCATCCGGGGCGGGTGGGACAACCTGAAGGCCATCATCCCGGGCGGGTCGTCCGTGCCGATGCTGCCGGCCGCCACCGCGAAGGAGGCGATCATGGATTTCGACTGGCTGCGCGAGCAGAAGTCGGGCCTGGGCACGGCCGCGGTGATCGTGATGGACCAGTCCACCGACGTCATAAAGGCGATCTGGCGGCTGTCCGCGTTCTACAAGCACGAATCCTGTGGGCAATGCACGCCCTGCCGGGAAGGCACGGGCTGGATGATGCGGGTCATGGACCGTTTGGTGAAGGGCGAGGCGGAGGTCGAGGAGATCGACATGCTGCTCGACGTCACCAAGCAGGTCGAAGGCCACACGATCTGCGCCCTGGGCGACGCAGCGGCCTGGCCGATCCAAGGCCTGGTCCGGCATTTTCGCGACGAGATCGAGGATCGGATCAAGGCCAAGCGGACGGGCCGCGTCACGGCCGCGGTCGCCGCGGAGTGACCGTCGCGCATCCAGTCCCCGCATCTGAAGGGATGGCAACCGGGCGAGCGGGGTGACGTGCGATGCGCGGCGAGATACTGAGCTTCGACAGGGACGGCGCGGGACGCGGCGTCATCAGCGGCGACGACGGCGAACGCTATACGTTCGGACCGGCGGACCTGCCCGATGGCGCGGACATCGCGCGACCGGGCACGCAGGTCGATTTCGTCGCCCACGACGGGCGGGCGCGGGACATCTATGCCCGGTCGCAAGCCGGATCCGCGATCGGGGGCTGGAACGACAAGAACAAGCTCGTCGCCGCGCTGCTAGCCTTCTTCCTGGGCGGTCTGGGCATCCACAAGTTCTATCTCGGGAAGACGACGGCCGGGGTCGTCATGCTCGCCGGCTCCACGCTGGGGTTCCTCCTGCTATTCATTCCGTCCGCCATCGTAGGCTTCATCGCCTTCGTGGAAGCGGTGATCTATTTGGTGAAGTCCGACGAGCGCTTCGATCGGGATTACGTGCAGGGGGACAAAGCATGGTTCTGAAAGGCACGGGTTTGAGTATTTTGATTGCATTTGGCATTCTTGGTACGGCGGTAGCAGCCCAGAACGCAGGGGAGGGGTCGGTTTTTCACCCAATGGACCAGTTTGAAGTTCGTCGTCTAACCGAGACTGAACGTGCAGTACTTACGATCCGCTCGATCTCCAACGCATACTCCCATGCCCTCGCATCGCTAGCCGGCTGGGCGATCCTGATGACTATCCTCGGGGCCTTGTCCGTCATTGGAAAACCCCGCGCGCGGACCAGTTCGGGCATGCCGCAGCGGGACTATTCCGACCCGTACTATCGCCGCGACCGCGCGTTCCGGAACGCGATCGAGACGACGGGACCGTTCGTCGCGGCCCTGCTCGCGGCTGTTCTGACGGGAACCGCTCCCTTCTGGGTCAACCTGTTCGCGTCCGTCTTCCTTGTCGCGCGCATCGCCACCGCGGCGGTCCATATCGGGACCGAGATACAGCCCCTGCGGTCCGCGTTCTGGTCCGTCGGCACCCTGTGCATCCTGGTGCTGGCCTTGATGGGTCTGTGGGGTGCGCTGACCTGATGGGGCAGCCACTTCCCGCCGGGGGTGGCACCGGGTATGGACGGGCCGACCACTTGTGAAGGACCCCGCCATGATCCTGCGACTTCCGCTCGCCCTCACGCTGCTGCTGTCCCTGTCGGCCTGCGGGTTCTCCGGCATCGGATCGGGGGATTCGCGCCCCTTCGGCGGCAACGGCTTGCGGGGCCAATCGGTGGAGGTCGGCGGCGTGCGGTTCCGCTCCCGCCTTGCCTCGACCGGACCCGACCGGCGCGGCTTCGTCGTGACCACGCGCGGTGCGGCGCGATCGGTCGTCGGTGCGCTGGAAGCCGGACGCGTCCGGGCCCATGGGCACTGCCTGTCGCGCTTCGGCGGGACGGACGTGGCCTGGTCCGTCTCGCCCGACCGTCCGGTGGAACAGGTCCGCCTGGAGGAGGGCGGCACCGTCACCCTTGCGGGCACGTGCATCGCGCGCTGACCTTGCGGTCCTGCAACGCGATGTGATGCCGCCCGCTATTGCATGACGCCGGTGGCGGCGCGACCTGTGTCCGGGCGTCGGAGGGCAGGAGGGGTATCGATCTTGCGGAGCTTGGGACTGATCGGGGCGTTGGCGTACTTGCCCGCCGTGGCATCCGCCGACCTTGCGGACGAGCGGGGCATCACGGAGGGGCTGATCACGGTCGGCATCGCCTACGAGATCGCGGAGGTTTGCCCCGACATCGACGGGCGTAGGTTCCGTGGCCTGCGCTACCTTCTGGCGCTCCGGTCGGCCGCCGAGGATATGGGTTACTCCGCGGCCGAGATCGACGCGTTCGTCGACGACGACGCCGAGAAAGACAGGCTGGAGGCGATCGCCCGTCGTCGGCTGCAGGCGAAGGGCGCAAGGCCGGGCGATCCCGGGTCCCATTGTCGTGTCGGCATGGCCGAAGTCGCGAGCGGATCGCAGATCGGCCGTCTCCTGCGGCCACGGTGATCGGTGGGGCGATGGGGAGGTGGTCCCCCCCATCGCAGGTCTCAGACGGCCGCCGCCGTCTTGCAACGGCGCGTCACGACGCCCATCGCCGCCAAGCCCAGCAACAGGGCGGGCAACGCGGCCGGCAGCGGGACTGGTGCCACGTCCATGACCTCGGATGCGGAGATGGAGAAGTTTCCGATCGTGTAGTTCGAGTTCTGGAACCCCGAGAAGAGGCTGGCCGACCCGGTTTCGGGAATGCCGCGGAAGGACAGGCCCTGCAGCAGCGACAAGGTCACCGGGCTGCCGTTCGACTGCGCGCCGACGGTTCCGTTCGCGTCCAGCTTGACGGACCGGATGATGTCCGGGACCGCGAACCCGTTCAGGAAGCTGAAGAACGAGCCGCCCGCCAGCAGGCCGAAGCCACCCCCCGTGCTGCCTTGGAACAGACCCACGTTCTGCATGACGTCAAAGGTACCGTTGGTGGACGCCACGGACGCCCCGGTGATCGTGACCGTCGTCGTCTCCGCGGATGCGAACGAGCGATCGAACGTCGCCCCGTCGGCGAAGGTCGCGTCGATCGCGAAGCGCGCCCCGTCGAGGCCGACGGGATCGCTGGGGAACGTGTTGGGTTGGACTTGTCCGCGGCCGACGTCGAACGCGACGTTCAGGTTCAGCGGTGCGGCCTGGGCCCCGGACAGGAGGCCGACCGTCGCCGCGGTCGCAATCGCGGCGATAGGGCCGATCGTGCGACGGGGGTTGGAATGCTTGGATCGTGTCATGTCGAATGTTCCCACGTGATACAGGAATTGCGTTTGCCTTGACCAAGACACGTGCCGCGCCCGGCGAAGTTTCAGGCGATCGATATCTCCTTCCTGCGGTCAAGCGACGCTGGGGGATTTCCGCCCGACGTCTGGCATCGCGGGGACGGTCGTCCTATCCTTGCGGGAACCGAAGCGCGCCGGACGCGCCTTCACCGTGACACTACCTGCGAAGGGCACCACCATGAGCGACGACCTGCGCAAGATCGTGATCGACGGGGCCGAGATCGAAGTCCCGCCCGCCATGACGCTGATCCAGGCCTGCGAGGCGGCGGGTATCGAGATCCCGCGCTTCTGCTACCACGAACGCCTATCGATCGCGGGCAACTGCCGGATGTGCCTGGTCGAGGTCGTGGGCGGCCCGCCCAAGCCGGCCGCGTCCTGCGCCATGCAGGTCCGCGACCTGCGCCCCGGCAAGGACGGCGAGCCGCCGCAGGTCCGCACGAACAGTCCCATGGTGAAGAAGGCGCGCGAAGGGGTGATGGAGTTCCTGCTCATCAACCACCCGCTCGACTGCCCGATCTGCGATCAGGGCGGGGAATGCGACCTGCAGGACCAGGCGATGGCCTATGGCGTCGACTTCTCGCGCTATCGCGAGCCCAAGCGCGCGGCGGTGGATCTGGACCTGGGACCGCTGGTCGAAACCCATATGACGCGCTGCATATCGTGCACCCGCTGCGTCCGCTTCACCACGGAGGTCGCGGGCATCACCCAGATGGGCCAGACTGGCCGTGGCGAGGACAGCGAGATCACGTCCTATCTGGGCGAGACGCTGAAGTCGAACCTGCAGGGCAACATCATCGACCTGTGCCCCGTCGGTGCCCTGGTGTCGAAGCCCTATGCCTTCACCGCCCGCCCGTGGGAGCTGTCCCCGACGGAGACGGTGGGCGTCATGGACGCCTTGGGCGCCAGCATCCGGGTGGACACGAAGGGGCGGGAGGTCATGCGCATCCTGCCCCGCAACCACGACGGCACGAACGAGGAATGGCTCGACGACAAGACCCGCTTCGTTTGGGACGGCCTGCGCCGGCAGCGGCTCGACCGGCCCTATATCCGCAAGGGTGGCAAGCTGACCCCCGCGACGTGGCCGGAGGCGCTGGACGCCGCCGCTTCCGCGTTGAAGGGCGCATCCAGGCCGGCCGGCCTGGTCGGCGATCTCGTCCCGACGGAGGCCGCGTACGCGTTGAAGGGCCTGATGGCGTCCCTGGGCGGCGTGGTCGAATGCCGGACCGACGGGGCCAAGCTGCCCGCGGGCGACAGGGCCGGCTATGTCGGCACCGCCGCCGTGGAGGACATCGACGGGGCCGACACGATCCTCCTGATCGGCACGGATCCGTCGGTCGAGGCGCCCGTGCTGAACGCACGCATCCGCAAGGCCTGGCTGCGCGGCGCGCGCATTGCGCGGATCGGCGCCCCCGCCGCGTTGTCCTACGATCCGGTCGATCTGGGCACCGGGCGGGACGCGCTGTCGAAGCTGGCGGCGGAGGATCATTCGGACATACGGGACGGGCGCGGCCTCGTCATCGTGGGGCAGGGCGCCCTGACCGGGGACGACGGCGCCGACGTGCTGGCCGTGGTCCGGCACATGGCCGAGCGGGCCGGGTCCGATGTGCTGGTCCTGCATACGGCGGCGGCCCGGGTGGGCGCCATGGACGTGGACGCCACCTGCGAGGGCGGCATCGACGCCGCGTTGTCGGGCGACGTGATCTACAACCTCGGCGCGGACGAACTCGACGTGCCCGCGGGCGCCTTCGTCATCTATCAGGGCAGCCACGGGGACCGGGGCGCGCACCGCGCCGACGTGATCCTGCCCGCCGCCGCCTGGACGGAGGAGCAGGGCCTGTTCGTCAACACCGAAGGGCGCCCGCAACTGGCCCTGCGCGCGGGCTTCGCCCCCGGCGAGGCCAAGGAGAACTGGGCCATCCTGCGCGCCCTGTCGGCGGAGGTCGGACGCACGCTGCCCTTCGACAGCCTGGCCGCGCTGCGCCGCGCGATGGTGGCCGACCATCCCGTGCTGGGCGCCGTGGACGAGGTCGCGGTCAACGAGGCGGCCGCTTCGGGCGCCGCGCCGACGCTGTCGAGCGGGGACTTCGCCGTGGCGGTGCGCGACTTCTACCTGTCGAACCCCGTCGCCCGGGCATCGCAGCTGATGGCGGAGCTGTCGCAGCTGGCGGCCGGACGCGACATGGCGGCGATCGCCGCCGAATGACCGGTGGCGCGGGGGCGACAGTCCGGTTCCCGCGCGACATCGGCAGGGCTGGCATCCTGGTGCGGGATGCTGTTTAGACGCTGACGCGGGCCAGACCCCGCCGGACGGTCCCGCGGGGCCGCCACCGACCGCCGAGAAGGAACAGGAATGGCCGAATTCCTCGCCAGCCCAGCGGGCATCGCGCTGACGATCCTCGTGCAATGCCTGGCCGTCGTGGCCTTCGTGATGATCAGCCTGCTGTTCCTGGTCTATGGGGACCGCAAGGTCTGGGCCGCCGTCCAGATGCGCAGGGGTCCCAACGTCGTCGGGGTCTTCGGCCTGGCGCAGACGGTGGCCGACGCGCTGAAATACGTCGTCAAGGAGGTCGTGATCCCCGCGGGCGCCGACCGCACCGTGTTCCTGATGGCGCCGCTGGTCAGCTTCGTGCTGGCGCTCATCGCCTGGGCCGTGATCCCGTTCAGCGACACGTGGGTCCTGTCGGACATCAACGTGGCCATCCTCTACGTCTTCGCCGTGTCCTCGTTGGAGGTGTACGGCGTCATCATGGGCGGCTGGGCGTCGAACTCGAAGTATCCGTTCCTAGGTAGCTTGCGGTCGGCCGCGCAGATGATCTCCTACGAGGTCTCGATCGGGCTGATCATCATCGGCGTGATCCTGTCCACGGGGTCCCTGAACTTCGGGGACATCGTGCGCGCGCAGGACGGGCCCTGGGGCTTCTTCTCGTGGTACTGGCTGGCGCATTTCCCGATGGTGTTCCTGTTCTTCATCTCCGCGCTCGCGGAAACGAACCGCGCCCCCTTCGACCTGCCGGAGGCCGAGTCGGAGCTGGTCGCGGGCTATCAGGTCGAATACTCGTCCACGCCGTTCCTTCTGTTCATGGCGGGCGAGTACATCGCGATCTTCCTGATGTGCGCGCTGATGAGCCTGCTGTTCTTCGGCGGCTGGCTGTCGCCCGTGCCGTTCCTGCCCGACGGGCCGTTCTGGATGGTCCTGAAGATGGCGTTCTTCTTCTTCATGTTCGCCATGGTGAAGGCCATCGTGCCCCGCTACCGCTACGACCAGCTGATGCGGATCGGCTGGAAGGTGTTCCTGCCCCTGTCGCTGGCGTGGGTCGTGATCGTGGCCTTCCTGGCCAAGTTCCAGGTCGCAGGCGCCTTCTGGGCGCGGTGGGAGGTGTTGTTGTGAACGAGAACGTCGAAACCATGGTTTTGGAGCACCTTCGTTTGATCCGCACGGACATCGCGCGTGTTGAGCAGACGCTGACCGAAAAGGTCGACGATCTCGATGCAAAGGTCGACGGGGTGGCTGGGACGATCATCGGCCTGGGTCACTATATTCACGCGATCGATCATCGGGTTGAGCAAATAGAAGAGAAGATCGGAGGCGATGCATGACCACCACCGACACCTCGATCGACTGGAAGCAGGCCGTGAAGTACGCCCTGATGACCGACATCTGGGCGGGCTTCCGTCTGGGCTTCAAGTACTTCTTCGCCCCCAAGGCGACGGTGAACTACCCGCACGAGAAGGGGCCGCTGTCGCCCCGCTTCCGCGGCGAGCACGCCTTGCGCCGCTATCCGAATGGGGAGGAACGCTGCATCGCGTGCAAGCTGTGCGAGGCGATCTGCCCCGCGCAGGCCATCGTCATCGACGCGGAGCCGCGCGACGACGGCAGCCGCCGCACGACGCGCTACGACATCGACATGACGAAGTGCATCTATTGCGGATTCTGCCAGGAGGCCTGCCCCGTCGACGCCATCGTCGAAGGCCCCAACTTCGAGTTCGCCACTGAAACCCGGGAGGAGCTGTTCTACGACAAGGAGAAGCTCCTGCGGAACGGCGAGCGGTGGGAGGCCATGCTGGCCAAGAACATCGAGCTGGACGCGCCGTATCGATGAACGAGAACGTCGAGAATCTCATTCTAGCGCGGCTCGATCAGATGCGGGAGGAGAACCGTTCACTACGATCCGAGATCGTGACGGGCTTCCAACAGGTTCGCGATGATCTTGACGATTTGGAAACCCGGATAAACGGTCTGACGATCATACTCACCAATCTGGGTGGAAATATCTACGATATCGACGAGCGTCTTCGACGTTTGGAGGGCGGAGTGGAATGACCGACCCCACCAACCCCTTCGCCGCCTGGACCAAGCAGATGCAGGAAATGGCCAAGGCTATGAACCCGGCGCTGGAGCAGTTCACCCCCCAGGGGTTCGAGAAGCTCTGGCCCACCATGCCGGGCGAGGTCGTGGAACGGTTCGCCGGCAAGGGCATGAGCCCCGACGGGTTGGACGCCAAGACCAAGATGCTGTTGACGCTGGCCGGGCTGACCGTATTGGGCGCGCAGGCCGACGCGCAGATCCGCTTGACCGTGCGCCAGGCCGCGGCCCAGGGCGCGACCAAGCAGGAGATCGCCGAGACGATCGGCCTGATGGGCCTGTTCGGCGGCCTGCCCGCGATGAACAAGGCCATGACGCTCGCCACCGAAGCGCTGGAGGAGACGCCCGAATGACCGCCGCCGACTTCGCCTTCTACCTGTTCGCCATCGTCACCGTGACGGGCGGGCTGTTCACGGTCGTGTCCCGCAACCCCGTTCATTCGGTGCTGTGGCTGATCCTGACGTTCCTTTCGACGGCGGGCCTGTTCGTCCTGATCGGGGCGGAGTTCGTCGCGATGCTGCTCGTCATCGTCTATGTCGGCGCGGTCGCGGTGCTGTTCCTGTTCGTGGTGATGATGCTGGACGTCGACTTCGCCGAGTTGAAGGCCGAGATGGCGAAGTACGTCCCCCTCGCGGGTCTGATCGGCGTCGTGCTCCTGATGCAGCTGGCCATCGCGTTCGGCGTCTGGGAAAGCGCGGAGGGCATCGTCGTGGCCGAGGGGCTGAACACCCTGGTGCCCCTGGCGGAACAGAACACCGTGGCCATCGGCCTGATCCTCTATGACGACTATTTCCTGGCCTTCCAGCTGTCGGGCCTGATCCTGCTGGTCGCGATGATCGGCGCCATCGCGCTGACCCTGCGCCACCGCAAGGACGTCAAGCGCCAGAACGCGCTGCAGCAGATGTGGCGCGATCCGGCGGTGGCGATGAAGGTGCAGGACGTGAAGTCGGGGCAGGGCCTGTGATCCTGCGGGCCGGCCTGATCGCCCTGGCGACCGCGGCACCCGTCGCGGCACTCGAACTGGCGGACTGCCACCGGGTCACGAACCCGTCCCACGGGGGCGAGGCGGCGCATCGCGACCTGTCGGGGGGCTGGGTGTCCTGGATCGAGTGGTGGAGCCAGGAGGGCGTGTTCACCGACCTCCACGTCGCCGATTGCGATGGCCACGACCAGCTGACCGCCCGCCTGCGGGAGGAGAACATCGGCGACCGTGCCTTCGATCGTCGCAGGGCCGCGTCGAGGGTCTTCGAAGGTTATGTCGGACGGGCGCCGGCCTTCTACGACATGGACGACCTGGCGGATGCGTTGGCGCGAAGCGCGCGCGACGTCCGCGTGGCCTCCATGACGGCGGAGGTGTGCGCCTGCGCCGCCGCCTATCCGAATGCGCGCGGGGGGCTGGACCCTTTCGCGCTGGGATGATTGGAGCGGGCGCGGAACGACGCGCCCGGAACGACACCGCAACGGGCCAGCCGAGCGCCCGGGGGGACGACGATGGTCGGATTGGAACATTATCTGACGGTGGCGGCCGCGCTGTTCGTCATCGGCATCTTCGGCATCTTCCTGAACCGGAAGAACGTCATCGTCATCCTGATGTCGATCGAGCTGATGCTGCTGGCCGTCAACATCAACTTCGTCGCGTTCTCCGGCTTTCTGGGGGACGTGACGGGACAGGTCTTCACGCTGTTCGTGCTGACCGTCGCCGCCGCTGAGGCCGCGATCGGCCTGGCGATCCTGGTCTGCTTCTTCCGCAACCGGGGCACCATCGACGTCGAAGACGTCAACGTGATGAAGGGCTGACCCGCAATGCTGACCACGATCCTGTTTGCGCCCCTGGTCGGCGCGCTGGTCTGCGGCCTCATGTGGAAGTTCATCGGCGAGAAGGCGGCGATGGTCTTCGCCACCGCGTTGCTGTTCCTGTCCTGCCTGCTGTCGTGGATCGTGTTCCTGACGCACGATCCCTACGTGACGGAACAGGTGCAGCTGCTGCGCTGGATCGAATCCGGCTCGCTGCTGACGGAATGGTCGATCCGGCTGGACCGCCTGACCAGCACCATGCTGATCGTGGTCACGACCGTGTCGGCGCTCGTGCACCTGTATTCCTTCGGCTACATGGACCACGACCCCCAATGGCGCGAGGACGAGGTCTACAAGCCGCGCTTCTTCGCGTACCTGTCGTTCTTCACCTTCGCGATGCTGATGCTGGTGACGGCGGACAACCTCCTGCAGTTGTTCTTCGGTTGGGAAGGCGTCGGCGTGGCGTCCTATCTCCTGATCGGGTTCTACTATCGCAAGCCGTCCGCGGGGGCCGCGGCGATGAAGGCGTTCATCGTCAACCGCGTGGGCGACTTCGGTTTCCTCCTGGGCATCTTCGCGCTGTTCTTCCTGGTGGACAGCATCCAGTTCCGCGACATCTTCGCCGCCGCGCCCGACATCGCGGCCACGCAGTTGGAGTTCATGGGCGGCACGTTCAACGCGGCCGAACTGGTGGCGGTGCTGCTGTTCATCGGCGCCATGGGCAAGTCCGCGCAGTTGGGCCTGCACACGTGGCTGCCCGACGCGATGGAGGGGCCGACCCCCGTCTCCGCGCTGATCCACGCGGCGACCATGGTGACGGCGGGCGTCTTCCTCGTATGCCGCATGTCGCCGGTGATGGAGTTCGCGCCGAACGCGATGGCCTTCGTGGTGCTGATAGGCGCGGCCACCGCCTTCGTCGCGGCGACGATCGGATTGGTGCAGAACGACATCAAGCGCGTCATCGCCTATTCGACGATGTCGCAGCTGGGCTACATGTTCGTGGCCGCGGGCCTGGGCGCCTATTCGGTGGCGATGTTCCACCTGTTCACGCATGCCTTCTTCAAGGCGATGCTGTTCCTGGGCGCGGGGTCGGTGATCCACGCGATGCACCACGAACAGGACATGCGGAACTACGGTGGCCTGCGGAAGAAGATCCCGCTGACCTTCTGGGCCATGATGATCGGCACGCTGGCCATCACCGGCGTCGGCATCCCGCTGCTGTATCTGGGCTTCCCCGTGGGCTTCGCGGGCTTCGTGTCGAAGGACGCCGTGATCGAGGTCGCCTATGCCGGCACCGCGGGCGGGTTCGCCTTCTGGGCCCTGGTCGTGGCCGCAACGCTCACCAGCTTCTATAGCTGGCGGCTGATGTTCCTGACCTTCTACGGCACGCCGCGCGGCAACATGCACGCGCACGACCATGCGCACGAAAGCCCGCGGGTCATGACCGTGCCGCTCGGCGTCCTGGCGGTCGGATCCGTCCTGGCGGGGATGGTCTGGTACGGCGGGTTCTTCAAGTCGCAGGAAAGCGTGGACGACTTCTTCGGCAACGTCCCCGTAGCGGAACACGCACTGATCGATCGCGACCTGCCCGGCGCGGCGCATGCCGCGGGCGAAGGCGAAGCGCACGACCGTCCCGTGCAGGTCCCGGGCCGGGGCGCCATCTACATCGGGCCGGAGAACCACATCATCCACGAAGCCCACGAGGTCCCGGTCTGGGTCAAGCTGTCGCCCTTCGTCGCGATGCTGCTGGGTCTGGGGACGGCGTGGCTCTTCTACATCCGCAACCCCGCGCTGCCGCGGCAATGGGCGGCGAACCTGTCGCCGCTGCATCGCTTCCTTCTGAACAAGTGGTACTTCGACGAGATCTACCAGTTCCTCTGGGTTAATCCGGCCCGCTTCCTGGGCCGTCTGTTCTGGCGGCGCGGCGATGGCGACGTGATCGACGGGTCGATCAACGGCGTGGCGATGGGCATCGTGCCGTTCTTCACCCGCGCGCTGAACCGCGCGCAGTCGGGATACATCTTCACCTACGCGTTCACGATGGTGCTGGGCATCGTCGCCCTGATCACGTGGATGACCTTCGCGCAGGCGAACTGACGACATGGACAACCTCCTTTCCATCATCACCTTCATCCCGCTGATCGCCGCCACGATCCTGGCGCTGTTCCTGCGCGGCGACGACGAGGCCGCGCAGCGCAACGCCAAGTGGCTGGCGCTCGCCGCGACGGGCTTCACGTTCCTCGTGTCGCTGTTCCTCCTGTCGGGCTTCGACCCGCAGGACACGGGCTTCCAGTTCGTCGAGGAGCGCGAGTGGCTGCTGGGCCTGAACTACAAGATGGGCGTGGACGGCATCAGCATCCTCTTCGTCATGCTGACCACGTTCCTCATGCCCCTGGTGGTGGCGTCCTGCTGGACGGTCACGACGCGGGTGAAGGACTACATGGTCGCGCTCCTGGTGCTGGAGACGTTGATGATCGGCGTGTTCTGCGCGCTCGATCTGATCCTGTTCTACCTGTTCTTCGAGGCCGGGCTGATCCCGATGTTCCTGATCATCGGGATCTGGGGGGGCGCGAACCGGATCTATGCCGCGTTCAAGTTCTTCCTCTACACGCTGCTGGGCTCGGTCCTGATGCTGGTGGCGATGGTGGCGATGTACGTCGACGCGGGCACCACCGACATTCCCACGCTTCTGGCCCACGACTTCCCGTTCGCCACGCTGACCGTGCTGGGCGTCTCGATCCCGGGCGGGTTCCAGACCCTGCTGTGGCTGGCCTTCTTCGCGTCCTTCGCCGTGAAGATGCCGATGTGGCCCGTCCACACCTGGCTGCCCGACGCGCACGTCCAGGCGCCCACCGCCGGGTCCGTGGTGCTGGCGGCCATCCTGCTGAAGATGGGGGGCTACGGCTTCCTGCGCTTCAGCCTTCCGATGTTCCCCGCCGGCAGCGAGCTTCTGGGCCCCCTGGTCCTGTGGCTGTCGGTCATCGCCATCATCTACACCTCGCTCGTGGCGATGGTGCAGAGCGACATGAAGAAGCTGATCGCCTATTCCTCCGTGGCCCATATGGGCTTCGTGACCATGGGCATCTTCGCGGCGAACCAGCAGGGCGTGGACGGGGCCATCTTCCAGATGATCAGCCACGGCTTCATCTCCGGCGCGCTGTTCCTGTGCGTGGGCGTCATCTACGACCGCATGCACACGCGCGAGATCGACGCCTATGGCGGGCTGGTGAACCGGATGCCCGCCTACGCCGCCGTGTTCATGCTGTTCACGCTGGCCAACGTGGGCCTGCCCGGCACGTCGGGCTTCGTGGGCGAGTTCCTGACCCTGATGGGCGTGTTCCAGGTCAACACCCTGGTGGGCGTCCTGGCCTGCACCGGGGTCATCCTGTCGGCGGGCTACGCGCTCTGGCTGTACCGTCGCGTCGTGTTCGGCGACCTCATCAAGGAGAGCCTGCGCTCGATCAAGGACATGACCGCGCGCGAGAAGGCGATCTTCGCGCCGCTGATCTTCTTCACGATCCTGTTGGGCGTCTATCCGTCGCTGGTGACGGACATCATCGGGCCGTCCGTGGCGAACCTCGTCGACGGCTATGCCGTCGCCACCGCCGACATCGAGTTCGGGCCCACGCTGGCCGACGCCGCGCATTGAAGGGTGTGACATGACCTCCGCCGACCTGGAAATCATCCTGCCCGAGATCGTCCTGGCGCTCTATGCGATGGGGGCGCTGCTGATCGGCGTGTACACGCGCCAGGACGGGATGGCGCGGACGCTGACGATGCTGACCGCGCTGGTCATGGTCGCGGTCGCGTTCTGGGTCGGCGTGTCGCCCGATGCGGGGCTGGGCGTGTCGAACATGATCGTGAAGGACGGGTTCTCGCGCTTCGCGCAGGTCACCATCCTGCTGTCGGCGGCCACCGTCCTCGTGCTGTCGACCGACTGGATGGAACGCTACGGCCTCCTGCGGTTCGAGTATCCTCTGATCGTCACCCTGGCCGTGATCGGCATGATGATCATGGTGTCCAGCGGCAACCTCCTGACGCTCTACATGGGGTTGGAACTTCAGTCCCTGGCCATGTACGTCCTCGCCGCCCTGCGCCGCGACAGCGTGCGGTCCACGGAGGCGGGGCTCAAGTACTTCGTCCTGGGCGCGCTGTCGTCGGGTCTGCTGCTCTACGGGATCTCGCTGACCTACGGCTATGCCGGCTCGACGGAGTTCGGGGCCATCATCCTCGTCGCGCTGGCCGGCGATCTGTCGCTGGGCCTGCTGTTCGGCCTCGTGTTCATCCTGGCGGGCCTGGCCTTCAAGATCTCCGCCGCGCCGTTCCACATGTGGACCCCCGACGTGTACGAAGGCGCGCCGACGCCCATCACCACGCTGATGGCCACCGCCCCCAAGGTGGCCGCCATGGCGATGTTCGCGCGCGTCACCCACGACGCCTTCGGTCAGGCCGTGAACGACTGGCAGCAGATCGTCGCCGTCCTGTCGGTCGTGTCGATGTTCCTGGGATCGATCGCCGCCATCGGACAGCGCGACATCAAGCGGCTGATGGCGTATTCCTCCATCGCGCATATGGGCTTCGCGCTGATGGGCCTGACCGCGGGCACGGTGGCGGGCGTGCAGGCGATGCTGCTCTACATGGCGATCTACGTCGTGATGAACCTCGGCGTCTTCGCCTTCGTGTTGTCCATGACCCGCGACGGGCGGGAGGCCACGGACATCGCCAGCCTGAACAAGCTGTCCGCCCGCCGGCCCGGCCAGGCCCTGGCGCTGCTGGTCCTGATGTTCAGCCTGGCGGGCATCCCGCCCTTCATCGGCTTCTTCGCCAAGCTCTACGTCCTGCAGGCCGCCGTGGGCGCGGGCCTGGTGTGGCTGGCGGTGCTGGGCGTCGTGGCGACCGTGATCGGGGCGTTCTACTACATCCGCATCGTGTACCTGATGTATTTCGGCGAGGCGGACGCGCCGCTGGACGACGGCATGGCGCCCGCGCAGGGGATCGTGCTGGCGGGCTGCGCCATCATCATGGTCGTGGGCGTCGTTAACCTCTTCGGCCTGGAGGGCGTCGCCGCCGCCGCCGCCGCGACCCTCATCCGGTGAGCTGGCCCCCGGCGGTCGCGCGGGTCCACCTGCCCCGCGTCGACTCGACATCGGCGGAAGCCACGCGCCGCGACCCGCCCGTCTGGGTCCTCGCCGACGCGCAGGACGCCGCGCGGGGCCGCCGGGGACGGGCGTGGTCCACCCAGCCCGGCAACTTCGCGGTCAGCCTGGCCTATCGCCCGCCCGGCACGACCGCCGACTTCGCGCGGCGCAGCTTCGTCGCCAGCCTGGCGCTGGCGGACGCGTTGGACGGGTTCGGCGTGACGGGGGTCGCGCTGAAATGGCCCAACGACGTGCTGGTGGACGGCGCGAAGGTCGCCGGCATCCTCTTGGAGGTGCCGCGGCCCGGCCTCCTGGTGGTGGGCATCGGCGTCAACCTCGCCGCCGCCCCCGAGGCCGCGCCCGACGCGACGGCGCCGCCCGGCCACCTGGACGGCATCGCCGTGCCGTCCGCCTTCCTGGACCGCCTGGCCCCGGCCTATGCCGCGTGGGACGCGCGCCTCGTGGCGCACGGCTTCGACCCCGTCCGCACCGCCTGGCTGGCCCGCGCCGCCCGCCGGGGCCGCCGCATCGTGGCCCGGCTGACCGACCGCACGCTGACCGGCACGTTCGACGGCATCGACGCGGACGGCCACCTGCGGCTGGGACCGCCCGACGGCCCCGCGACCATACCGGCCGCGGACGTGTTCTTCCCCCGGGGCGTGCCATGCTGCTGACCATCGATTGCGGCAACACCAACACCGTGTTCGCCATCTGGGACGGGGCGCGGTTCCTGGCCAACTGGCGCATCGCCACCGACCCGCGCCGGACCGCGGACGAATACTTCACCTGGCTGCGCACGATGATGCAGCTCCAGGCCATCGACGTGGCGGTGACGGGCTGCATCGTGTCGTCTACCGTGCCCCGCGTGGTCTTCAACCTGCGCGTCCTGTGCGACCGCTACTTCGACACCCGCCCTCTGGTCGTCGGCAAGCCCGGCTGCGACCTGCCCGTGCCCCCCCGCGTGGACGCGGGCACGCAGGTCGGCCCCGACCGGCTGGTGAACACGGCGGGCGCCTTCGACCGCCACGGCGGGGATCTGGTCATCGTGGACTTCGGCACCGCCACGACCTTCGACGTGGTGGACGGCGACGGCGCCTATGTCGGCGGCGTCATCGCGCCCGGCGTGAACCTGTCGCTGGAGGCGCTGCACATGGCCGCCGCCGCCCTGCCGCACGTGGACATCACGCGCCCGCAGCGCGTGGTCGGAACCAACACGGTCGCCTGCATGCAGTCCGGCATCTTCTGGGGCTATGTCGGCCTCGTGAAGGAGATCACGGCCCGCATCACCGCCGAGCGCGACCGCCCCATGACCATCGTATCGACCGGGGGGCTGGCCCCGCTGTTCCAGCAATCCGAACGCCTCTTCGACCTGTGGGACGAGGATCTGACGATCCACGGCCTGACGGTCATCCATGCCTTCAACGAAAGCCTTACCGCATGAGCAACGAACGCCTGATCTACCTCCCCCTCGGCGGCGCCGGCGAGATCGGGATGAACGCCTACGTCTACGGCTACGGTCCCGCGGGCAAGGAACGCCTGATCCTCGTGGATCTGGGCATCGCCTTCCCCGACATGGACAGCACGCCCGGCGTGGACGTCATCCTGCCCGACATCGCGTGGCTGCGCGACAACATCGACCGGGTGGAAGCCGTGTTCGTCACCCACGCGCACGAGGATCACGTCGGCGGGGTGGGGCACCTCTACGGCCAGATGGGCAAGCCGGTCCATTGCCGGAAGTTCACCGCCAACATCGCGCGGCGCAAGATGCAGGAACAGGGCCACGACCCGGGCGCCGTCGTGGTCGCCGAACCCTGGCCCGCGCAGGTCGAAGCCGGGCCCTTCACCGTGGGCTTCCTGCCCATCAGCCACTCGATCCCCGAATCCTCCGCCCTGGTGATCGACACGCCGGGCGGGCGCATCGTCCATACGGGCGATTTCAAGATCGACCTGGTGCCCGTTTTGGGCGAGCCCTTCGACGCCGACAGCTTCCGCGAGGTCGCGAAGGGCGGGGTCAAGGCGCTGGTCTGCGACTCGACCAACGTCTTCAACACCCACGAAGGGCGGTCCGAATCCCTGGTCGGCCCCAACATCCGCGAACTGGTGTCGAACGCGAAGGGCATGGTCGTCGCCACCACCTTCGCGTCCAACGTCGCCCGTCTGAAGTCGCTGGCCGATGCGGGCGCCGCGGCTGGACGCTCCATCTGCCTGATGGGCCGCGCGATGCGCCGCATGACCGAAGCCGCACGGGAGGAGGGCATCCTGACGGAGTTCCCCCAGACCGTCAGCCCGGAGGACGCCGCCGACATCCCGCGCGAAAGCCTGATGCTGATCGTCACCGGGTCGCAGGGCGAGCGACGCGCCGCATCGGCGCAGCTGTCCCAGGGCAAGTATTTTGGGATGGAGCTGAAGGAGGGCGACACCTTTCTGTTCTCGTCCAAGACGATCCCGGGCAACGAACGCGACGTGGCACGGATCATGAACAACCTGTCGATGCTGGGCGTGGACGTCGTGACCGACGCCGACGGCCTCTATCACGTGTCCGGCCACGCCAACCGTCCGGACCTGGAAACGATCCACGCCCTGATCGACCCGCAATTCGTCATCCCCATGCATGGCGAGCACCGGCACCTGCGCGAACACGCCAAGGTCGCCGACGGGTTGGGCCGCACGGGCGTCGTGGCCCCCAACGGCACGATGATCGACCTGTCCGGCAACGCGCCCAAGGTCGTGGACCACGTGGAGGCGGGGCGCACCTATCTGGACGGTGCAACCCTGGTCGGGCAGTTCGACGGCGTCGTCCGCGACCGCATCCGCATGGCCCTGAACGGCATGGTCGTCGTGTCGGTCATGGTGGAGGACGACGGCACCGTCCTCGACGACGCCTGGGTCGACCTGCGCGGCCTGCCGGAAAAGGGCCGCTCCGGCGACGCCTTGTCCGACGTCATGGAGAAGGACCTGGCCGACCGCCTGGAACGCGTGGACCGCAAGACGGCGGACGACGACGACGCGCTGGAGAAGCTCGTCAAGCGCGGCATCCAGCAGACCGCCCAGGCCGAGATCGGCAAGCGCCCGGAAGTCACGGTGCTCATCACGCGGCTGGCTGCGGAGTAGGTTGCGATGCTGGGCGGGCTCACCCTGGTGGTCGCGGTGCCCGTCGCGGCTTGGTGGGCGCTGGTCGGCTTGGGCCTCTGGGCCGCGGCGCGGATGTCGCGGCGTGCCGTCTGGTTGCTGACCGGGATCGCCATGGCCTGCCTGCTTGCCGCGGGCGCGACGATCATGATCTCTTGCTACGGCGGTCCGTCGGGTGAGGTCGTTCTTGGCGAGGTTGGGAACACAACTTTCGGCGCGTCCTATGGCCCGTGTGGCGGGCCGGGTCGCGTTGTCCTCCTTCTCCTTGGGTACGTCGCTATTCCCATCGCCGCCATCGGTCAGGCCCTGCTGACTCGGTGGATGCTCGACCGCGCCCCGCGCTAGAGCCGGTCACCGCCGGGCGCATCCGAACGGGTGGGAACCGTCATTGCCGGGCCTGACCCGGCAATCCACCGTCCCGCACACGCGGTCCAATCGAAGGGTGGATCGTCGGGTCGAGCCCCGACGATGACGATCTCCGGGGGGGCACGATTCCGGTCACGCGGCATGCGCCCGAAACGCCGCACGTCCCGAAGGGACGGCGCCCTTCCCCGACCCTCCACGATGGATCGGGGGACCCGTCACGCCGAACGGACAGGTCGACGTTCGGGACCCAACGGGCGATCCTAACGCCCTCCTCCCCCACGGCGGCCGGCCGTGCTGAGGCGGAAACGGTGATGCCCCAGACCACGCGGATGCCCCCAGCGCCCCCTCCCCCCGCCGGGGGGAGGGATGGGGAGGGGGCGAACCCGACCGCTCCAGGAACCACCCCGCCGCCCCGGAACGCCAACACACGACAAGTCCCCGGGTGCGGGGCAGCGCCTCGTCGGCCCCTTGCATGCACGTGGGCGAAGGACCGGTCCCGCAGGGACGGGACGGTCCGGGGGACCGTTCCGAGGTCCGCAGCGCGGGCCGCCCGGGCGGACCGCCGGACCACCCCCCGCACGGAACGGCCCCGCACGGCAAGACCCACGCAACGCGCGGTGCCCTATGTGCCCCCCGGTATGCACGGGGGGTGCACGGGGGGTGTACGGGGGGTGCATGCGACGACCTGCCGCGATCCGGGATGCGTCGCATCCGACGCACCCCCGCAACACCGTTGTTTTCGCTCACGGAATCCCGACAGGTAAAATCCGGCCTATTCGGCCACCCCACCGAACCCCGCTCGGCCCCATACAAGCCCCATGAACAACGCAATCAAAAAACCGCGCCGAACCGCGGCGGCGAACCGATCGATGGCCTATGCCCCGCCAGGCCCTTCGACGATATGCGTCGGCCGACCGATCGGGCACCGCCATGCCTTCCGGGCCTGTCCGACGACACGGTGGCTCGCTTCGTGACGCCTGTCCCGTAAGGGAGGCGCGCGCCCCGGCGGTCAGCCCGCTTCGGACAGCCGATCCTCGAACGACATCTCTATGAAGCTGGGGACGTGATCGCCCAGACCCTTCACGCGCGGACCGTCGTCCCGGCCGCCGCGGCCCCGGTCGTCCCCGCCGCCCCGGCGGGACCGGCGGCCACCGCGCGCGTCGCGTGCCGGCTCGGCGTCCCGCACCTCCGCCTCCGCGTCCGGGGCGTTCGTCTCGGGGGCGGCCTGCTGCGGGTCCTCGGACTTGCGGCTGCGCGACCGGCTGCGCGACGTGCGCTTGGGCTTGTCGTCCTCCGCCGCTTCCTTCTCCTGGGCGTCGTCGCCCCGGCGGCCCGGCGGGGTCCACGGGTTGTCGCCTTCGGGGATGGGCTTGCCGATCAGGCGTTCGATTCCGTCCAGGTACTTCTCGTCCGACGGCACCGCGATGGTATAGGCCACGCCCGTCTTGCCCGCCCGCCCCGTGCGGCCGATGCGATGGACGTAGTCCTCCGAATGGCTGGGAACGTCGAAGTTGAACACGTGGCTGACGTCCGGGATGTCCAGGCCCCGCGCGGCGACGTCGGACGCCACCAGGAAGCGCAGCGACCCGTCGCGGAACGCGTTCAACGTCGCCGTGCGCTGCGACTGGTCCAGGTCCCCGTGGATGGGTGCCGCGTCCAGCCCGTGCTTCTTCATCGACTTGGCGACCACGTCGACCTCGACCTTGCGGTTGCAGAAGACGATGGCGTTCTTGCAGGCTTCGGCGTCGCGCTCGATGATGGCGCGCAGGATCTCGCGCTTGTCCTTCGCCGACATGTCGCGGCGCTTCGGCGTGTGCTTGACCAGGATCTGCGTGATCGTCTCGGACGTCGTGTTCTGACGCTCGACCTCGATCTTCTCGGGGTTGGACAGGAACTTGTTGGTGATCCGCTCGATCTCGGGCGCCATGGTGGCGGAGAAGAACAGGGTCTGCCGCGTGAAGGGCGTCAGCTCGAAGATGCGCTCGATGTCGGGGATGAACCCCATGTCCAGCATGCGGTCGGCTTCGTCCACGACCATGACCTGCACGCCGGTCAGCAACAGCTTGCCCCGCTCGAAATGGTCCAGCAGACGGCCGGGCGTGGCGATCAGAACGTCGACGCCGCGGTCGATCAGCTGCTCCTGCTCCTTGAAGGACACGCCGCCGATCAACAGCGCCTTCGTCAGCTTCGATCCCTGGGCATAGGTGTCGAAATTCTCCGCCACCTGGGCGGCCAGCTCGCGCGTGGGCGCCAGGACCAGGCTGCGCGGCATGCGCGCCCGCGCGCGTCCCTTCGACAGCATGGTGATCATCGGCAGCGTGAAGCTGGCGGTCTTGCCCGTGCCGGTCTGCGCGATGCCCAGGACGTCGCGGCCTTCCAGGGCAGGGGGTATGGCGCCCGCCTGGATCGGGGTGGGGGTGTCGTAGCCCGCGGCCTCCACGGCCTTCAGGACCTTGGGGCCGAGGCCCAGATCGGTGAACTTCGTCATGTGCGTCCATTACTGGGCGGCATCGGGCCGCCTGGGTGATGGGACGCCGGTGTGCTGCGCGTCCCGCGTCGATCGTCGCACCCACCACGTGGGCGTGTCGCCATGTAGAGGTTGGCGATGGCTACGTCAACGCATCGGCGGACGGGTCGGTCCAGGGGGCATAGCCGGCGGCGATCACCGCGACCATGGGACGGGGGGTCAGGACCGTTGCGGGACCCCTGGGGCGCGGGACCGGCGGGGCGTACCCGGCGGGGCCATGGGGGACGGCATCGTCCGGACGCAGCAGAAGGAACGCGGCGTCGTGCCCCCGCAGGAACGTCCCCGCCGGAAGGGCGCCCGCGTCGTCCGTCCGCCACGTGCGCAAGCGCCGGGCGCCGGGAACCGCGCGGGCGGCGTGCAGCGCCGCATCGGCCGCCGCGGGGCCGGGCCAGGCGCCGAAGGCCGCGCTCCAGGCGTCGGCCCACGATCGGTATGCGGCGCGGCGGCATTCCCCGCAGGGACGGTGCCCCGCGGCCAGGGCCACGGCCTCGTCCAGGAAGAACAGCTCGGTGTATCGGCGCGGCGCCATGATGCGCCGCCGCCGGCCCTTGAACGACAGGACGCAGCAGACCCAGGCCCGGTGCGCCCACCGGCGCGACGTCAGGCGGCCCCGGTCGTCGTGCAGCACGCCGCGGTTGCCCAGCATGCCCCCGCGTTCCGCCATGGCGGCGAAGGTTCCGTCCGGCAGGACCCGGTTCGGGCGGGGCAGGTCAGCCCCCGACCGTCACCGCATCCGTCATCACCACCGACTGGAACGTCTGCGGGTCCGTCACGGCGTGCAGCGCACCGCGCAGCGTCACGCGCGATTCCCCCTCCACCGCGGGCAGGGGGTCGGCCATCGCCACCTGGATGGCCAGGCCGTGATCCGACGAGCCGCAGAAGGGGCACATGCCGGCCTCGGGGATCAGCATGAAGTCCGTCGTCTCGGCACCGAAGCCCATGGGAACCAGGAAGCCCGAGATCTCGAAGACGTCCGCGCCGTCCGCGATCTCGGGCGGGAAGCGCTTGAGCACGGCATAGCTGTCGTCGGTCACGACCTCCGTGCGCTCGATGCGCGACAGCAGGTCCCAGGCCGCGTCGGCCTGCCCGTCGGCCGCCGCGGGCAGCGCGAGCCCGGCCGCCAGCGGTGCGAGTGTCAGTCTGTGCATGATCCGTCCCCTGTCCATCCTCCGGCAGGGTTCTGCCGCGAACGGATCGGATGCTCAAGTGGCCGCCGGACCCGGCCGCGCCGCGTGCGGCACGCCGCTCACACGGCGATCCGGGGATCAGGCGACCATCATCTCCTTCGTGGCGCTCAGCGTCACGTTGGGGTGGTCCCGTTCGATCCGGTCGATGTCCCATTGCAGGCGCGTCAGGAAGACCGGATCGCCGTCGTTGTCGTGCGCGATGTGCTGCTTGTTCTTCTGGATCACCGCGTCGACGGCCGCATCCGGTCCCGACAGCCAGCGGGCCGACGTGAACTGCGACGGTTCGAACCGGACGGGCAGGCCGTATTCCATCTCGATCCGGCTGGCCAGGACCTCGAACTGCAGGGCGCCCACCACGCCCACGACGTGACCCGACCCGATCGCCGGCTTGAACACCTTGGCGGCACCCTCCTCGGCGAACTGCATCAGGGCCTTGTCCAAGTGCTTCGCCTTCATCGGGTCGCCCGCGCGGCAGGTCTGCAGCAGTTCGGGCGCGAAGGACGGGATGCCGGTGAAGCGCAAGGCCTCCCCCTCCGTCAAGGCGTCGCCGATCCGCAACTGGCCGTGGTTCGGAATGCCGATGATGTCGCCCGCCCAGCCTTCCTCCGCCAGTTCGCGGTCGGAGGCGAGGAACATGACCGGGTTGGACACGGCCATCGGCTTCTTCGATCGCACATGCGTCAGCTTCATGCCGCGTTCGAAATGGCCGGAGGCGAGGCGGACGAAGGCGACCCGGTCGCGATGCTTCGGATCCATGTTCGCCTGGACCTTGAACACGAAGCCCGAAACCTTCGTCTCCTCCGGCGCGACCTGTCGTGGTTCCGCCCGCTGGGGCTGTGGCGGGGGGCCGTACTCGGCGATGCCCGCCATCAGCTCGCGTACCCCGAAGCTGTTGATGGCGGAACCGAACCAGATCGGCGTCAGCGACCCTTCGAGGAACGCGCCGGCGTCGAACGCGGGCAGCAGCGCGCGCGCCATCTCGACCTCCTCGCGCAGGGTGTCCAGCAGTTCGGCCGGAACGTGGTCGGCCAACGCCGGGTCGTCCAGGCCGGACAGCTTCACCGTTTCGGCCACCCTGTTGCGGTCGGCGCGGTCCATCAACTCCAGGCGGTCGCGGATCAGGTCGTAGCAGCCGAGGAAGTCGCGCCCCCGGCCGATGGGCCAGGAGGCGGGCGTGACGTCGATGGCCAGGTTCTCCTGTATCTCGTCCACGATCTCGAAGACGTCGCGGCTTTCGCGATCCATCTTGTTGCAGAAGGTCAGGATCGGCAGGTCGCGCAGGCGGCACACCTCGAACAACTTCCGGGTCTGCGATTCGACGCCCTTCGCGCCGTCGATGACCATGACGGCGGCATCCACGGCGGTCAGGGTCCGGTACGTGTCCTCCGAGAAGTCGCTGTGCCCGGGCGTATCCACCAGGTTGAAGCGGTAATCGGCGTAATCGAACGACATCGCGGATGCGCTGACCGATATCCCGCGGTCCTTCTCCATCTGCATGAAGTCGGACCGTGTCCGCCGCGCCTCACCCTTCGCGCGGACTTGGCCCGCCATCTGGATCGCGCCGCCGTACAGAAGGAACTTCTCCGTAAGCGTCGTCTTGCCCGCATCCGGGTGCGAGATGATCGCGAAGGTCCGCCGCCGACCGATCTCGGACGGCAGGGCCGATCTGTTGGGGCGGAGGTCGTCCATGACGGGGGCTATACGACCCGGCAACCCGGGCCGCAACGCATGGCCGGAACGTTAACCTGCCCGCCGGGCGGGGCCGCCCGCCCTTCTTGCCTGCGCGCGGTCGTGATCGGACTTCTTCGAATTGCGTGCCCGTAATAGTTTGTCCGAAAACGTATTTCCTATTTGGAAAATTTGGAAACGTCTCATTGCGTTAACTCTGCGGCATGATTTTTCACTTCCGCAAACCTTAATGTCTTGACCGCCGCCGGGTGTTTGAAGCTATTTAGCGTCAACTCGTATGCGACCCGGCGGATGTCGAGGTGTGCGGGGGCGGTCGCCTCGGAGGTTCCGAAACGGCCATTGCGGCGTTCTCCCAGCCCTTTCGGTTGGGCAATTCGAGAGTCGGAACAACCGACCTAATTCGACGATCACGGTTGCGGTCGTCGATCAGAAGGGTGGAACGGAGGGACAGACGCTCGAGGACCGATCGGCGGCGGACGTTTCGTCCCGATACGTCATCGAATTGCGGGTTCTTCGGCCGATGCCGAAGCAAGCTCAATCCAGTCGAACGAATCCATCGCCCCGGGCCAATTCCAAGGCTACGGTCGGTCTCTTTGCGGCCGATCGTTTCGTGGGGCGTCACAATCGCGATCGAAGCCCATAAAGACGGCGGGTTCGATCAGGCGCAGACAAAACGAACGGACGGACGGACATGACCAAGCATTATCAAAGCTTCACCGCGTTTCGCGAAGCCGACCTGACCAACAAGCTCACCGGTTCGAACATCGGTGTCGGCGATACGTTCAAGCTGCCCGGCAAGCCGAGCGTCACATTGTCCGTCTGGGACGACGATTCCAAGCTCAACGGGGACAACCACCGGTCCGGCCGATCCGACGACTGGTCGCAGGATGCTTATATCGACGGGCACAAGGTCGGGCGCGACCACGACATGTACGCCGATCGGTTTCACGTTCTGCACGATTCGGACGGCAATTGCTATTACATGATCGAGATCGAGATCGAGGATCACCTCGCCGGCGGCAAGAGTCTGGATTACTTCACGTTCTATGGGCAGGTTCCGCCTGCCGGTGCGCATCTGACCGTCGCCGCCACCTACGAGGTCGGATCGCACGGCGTTTCCTATGCGCATCTGAACGGTACCCCGATCCCCGCCAACAGCGCGCCGACCTTCGACAACGTTCCCGCCGATGGGGTGATCTGGGTCCACGAGAACGCCACGTTGGTGCGCGACCTGAACTCCAGCGATGTCGACGGCGACCGTCCGATCTACGCCATCACGGGCGGGGCCGACGCGGACAGGTTCACGATCGACCAGCACACCGGCAAGCTGTCGTTCCGCGACGCCCCGGACTTCGAGAACCCGACCGACGAGGGCCACAACAATATCTACGACGTCAAGGTCACGGTGTCCGACGGCAAGGGCGGCACGACCGAGAAGCCGCTGTGGATCAAGGTCAAGGACGTGGACGAGGGCCCCGTCATGATCTGCATCGAGGCGGAGGACATGCACCGGTCCAACTTTAAGGCCGTGCATGGCAGCCAGGCATCCGGCGGGGAGTTGGTGAAGCTGAAGGCCGGGAGCGGCGACCTGAAGACCAAGTTCGACGGGCCCGACGGCACCTATGATCTGACGGTCCACGCCCAGGACGAAAGTGACGGCCAATCGACAATCATGGTCAAGGTGAACGGCCACGTCGTCGGCACCATCGAACTGGATCGGGACGGCGACGGACGGGGCAGCGACAACGGCGGCTTCTCGGACTTCACGTTGCAGGACATCGCCCTGAACAAGGGCGACACGCTGGTCCTGTGGGCTAAGAAGGACGGCGGCGAGTTCGTTCGGATCGACAAGATCACGCTGAAGGAGGACGACGCCCCGCGCGACGACTGCATCACGATCGACTTCAACGACCTCGACCGTGGCACCGTCGTGAACACGCAGTTCGACGGCCTGACGGTCACGGCGGACCGCAACGGGTCCAACGCGCGCAACGACGCGATGATCTTCGACACCGACGATCCGACGGGTGGCGACGACGATCTCGCCTTCGATGGTCGCGGCAACGTCGTCATCATCTCCGAGGACAACGATTCCAGCGATCCCGACGATGCGGGTCAGGGCGGCACGATCACGTTCGACTTCGATGCGCCGTCCGACGTGGTGGACCTCGTCCTCCTCGACATCGAGGAGGCGGGCGGCTCCATCGTGCTGACCTTCGCGGACGGCACCAGCCGCACGGTGGACATCCCCGCGGCGGGCAACAACTCCGCGCAGACGATCGCGCTGAACGGGGCGGACGTCGTCTCGCTGCAGGTGAACCTCATCGGGTCCGGCGCGGTCGACGACCTGTGCTGGGTCCCGGGGGAGGTCCAGCCAGCGTCCGTCGGCGGCACCTACTTCATGGACGCGAACAACAACGACGTGCAGGACGGGGGCGACATGGGCGTCGCCGGTGCGACCGTCATCCTGCTGCAAGACGGGCAGGAGGTCGCGCGCACCACGACGGACGGGCAAGGCGACTATCTGTTCTCGAACGTCGCGCCCGGCACGGGGTACACCGTGTCGTTCCAGGATCCCGACGACGTGGCGGGCAGCGAGGGCAAGACCTTCGTCGATGCCGATGCGGGTGGCGACGACACGATCGACAGCGACGTGACCGACCTACGTGCCGACGGCAGCGGTTGGACCGACGCGTTCGACCTAGCGTCCGGCGAGGACAAGCGCGATGTCGATGGCGGCATCGAGGATGCGGGCACCGCGTCCCTGGCCGGCAAGGTCTTCATGGACAGCAACGGCAACGCGTTCGAGGATGCGGGCGACATGGACGTCGGCGGCGTCACGGTGCGACTGCTGGACGACGCGGGTCAGGTGATCGGCACCACGACCACGGGCGCCGACGGGACCTATGAGTTCACGGGCCTGAAGGCCGACGACTATTCCGTGCAGTTCCCGACGGGGGTGGACGGCAAGGTCCTGGTGGCCAAGGACGTCGGCGGTGACGACACCGTCGACAGCGATGCCGACCAGGGGACCGGACGGACCGACACGATCACGCTGGGCGTCGGTCAGCGGTCGGAGGACAACGACGCGGGCATCGTGGATCCGGGCGATGCCTCCATCTCCGGTCGTTACTTCTGCGACGAGAACGGGAACGACCGCGACGACGCCGAACCCGGCATCGCCGGCGCGCGGGTCTGGCTGCTGGCGCAGCAGGACGGCGGTGGCTTCCAGACGGTCGGCAACACGATCACCGACGGCCAGGGGGAATACAGCTTCGCCGGTCTGGACGCGGGCCGCTACGTCGTGCGGTTCGAGGATCCGGACGACGTGAACGGCGCCGCGGGCAAGGATTTCGTCGCCGCGGACGTGGGCGACGACCTGTCCGACAGCGACGTGACGAATGTCGGCGGGGCCGGCAACGGCAACACCGCTCCGTTCGACTTGGCTATCGGCGAGGCCAAGACCGACGTCGACGCGGGCATCGCGGATCCCGGCACGGCCTCGCTCGCCGGCAAGGTCTTCATGGACAACGACGGCGACGCGCTGGAGGGCGCGGGCGACATGGACGTGCCCGGCGTCACCGTCACGCTGCTGGACGAGGCGGGGATCGTCGTGGCCACGACGCAAACGGGTTCCGACGGCTCCTACGAGTTCACGGGCCTGGATGCCGGTACGTATTCGGTGCGCTTCCCGACGGAGGTGGACGGCAAGGTGCTGGTCGCGAAGGACGCGGGCGACGACACGATCGACAGCGACGCGGATCGGGGCACGGGCACGACCGACCCCATCACGCTGAGCGTCGGCCAGCGGTCCGAGGACAACGACGCGGGCATCGAGGATCCGGGCACGGCCTCCCTGGCCGGCAAGGTGTTCATGGACAACAACGACAACGCCACGGACGACGCCGGCGACATGGGCATCGGCGGCGTGACGGTTTCCCTGCTCGACGCGGCGGGCAACACCGTGCGGACGGCGCAGACCGACTCTGACGGCTCCTACGAGTTCACGGGCCTCGCGGCCGGCGACTATCGCGTCGCGTTCCCCACGGACGTGGACGGCAAGACCCTTGCGGCACAGGATGTCGGCGACGATCGGTTCGACAGCGATGCCGATCGGGGCACGGGCCTGACGGACACGATCAGCCTGGCGATCGGCCAGCGGTCGGAGGACAACGACGCGGGGGTCCGCGACCCCGGCACCGCGTCCCTCGCCGGCAAGGTGTTCATGGACAACGACAAGGACGACCTCGACGGGGCCGGCGACATGGGCATCCGCGGCGTGGAGGTTCAGCTGCTCGACTCGGACGGGGCCATCGTGGCGACCACCCGGACGGACCAGGACGGCGCGTACGAGTTCACCGGACTGGACGCCGGCAGCTATGCCGTGCGCTTCCCGACGGAGGTCGCCGGCAAGGGACTGGTGGCGAAGGACGTGGGCGGCGACGACACGATCGACAGCGACGCGGACCGCGGAACCGGAACGACCGATCCGATCACGTTGGCCATCGGCGAGCGGTCCGAGGACAACGACGCGGGCGTCGCGGATCCCGGAACGGCGGAGGTCGGCGACCTCGTGTTCCTGGACGCCAACGGCAACGGCGTCTTCGACGCCGGCGACACCGGCGTCGGGGGCGTGACCGTCCAACTGCTGGACCAGGATGGCGACGTCGTCGACACCGCGCAGACCGACGGATCGGGGGCCTATCGGTTCACCGGGCTGGATGCGGGGGTCTATTCGGTCCGCTTCGTCGCACCCGACGGGTTGGAGTTCACGACGCAATCCAACGTCGCCGCCGACGCGACGAACGACGACAGCGACGCGGCCTCGGTCGATGGCGAGACGGGCCAGTTCACCCTGTCCATCGGCGAGAGCGAGCAGGACATCGACGCGGGTCTGGTCCGGACCGACACGGGCGATGCCGCCGTGGGCGACACCGTCTTCCTGGACGAAAACCGCGACGGCGTCCGCAATGCGGGCGAGGCGGGGGTCCAGGGCGTCGAAGTCAAGTTGCTCGACTCCGATGGCGGCGTCCTGTCCACGACGACGACGGACGGCAACGGCAAGTACCGCTTCGACTCGCTCGACGCGGGCAGGTACGCGGTCATGTTCGGCACCGCCGCCGGCCTGGGCTTCACCACGCAGAGCGCGGCGGCCCCGGACGCGGCGAACGACGACAGCGACGCCAGCACGGCGGACGCCACGCTGGGCATGACGGACTTCTTCGACCTGTCCATCGGAGAGGAGGAGCTGGACATCGATGCGGGGCTGGTGGCCCTGAACCAGGACCCGGACCTGACCGACGACGAAGCCATGGGCTGCGCCGACGAGGAGATCGTCGCCGACGTCCTCGACAACGACGGCGATCGGGACGGCGACACCCTGACGATCACGGGGGTCGCGGGTCAGGCCATCGCCGAAGGCCAGACGGTCCAGACCAGCGCGGGTACGAACGTCAAGCTCGAGAACGGGAAGTTGGTGATCGACGCGGAGGACGCGTACATCGCGCTCGACATCGGTGAATCGGTCGTCGAGGACATCAGCTATACCGTCAGCGATGGACGCAACGGGACCGCCACGGCGAACCTGGAACTGACGGTGAAGGGGGATGCGAACGATTACGATTCCCTGATCGACAGCTTTCCCAACTTCGTCCAGTTCGAGGTGATGGGCGCCCTGGCGGATCCGGATGCCTTCACGGTCCGGATCGACGCACCATCCGACGAGCGTTTCGACGGCATCTCCATCGAGAACGCGTATTGCCTGGACTTCTACGAGCCGATCCCGCTGAACGACCAGTACCGGGCTGCCGTCACCAGTGCGGAAGGCGCCGAAGGTCGGGGCGTCCTTAACGCCGCCGCGACGGATGCACGATACGTCAGCTCGTTCAACGGCCAGACCGCCAGGGACAATCTGGACTTGGTCAACTGGATCGTCGCACAGGACTTCGAGGGGACCGGGGCCTATTCGGGCTGGGATGTCCAGTTCGCGATCTGGGAACTGACCAGCAACGTCCGCACCGAACGGCAGACCGGCCTGTATACGGAGGCCGACCCGGATCAGGTCGACGAGATCCTCGCATTGGCGGCGGCCAACGAGGGCTATGCTAATGCGGGCGATGGCGGAATTGTAAGCGTCATCTTCGATCCGGACCCGCAAAGGGACGGCGAACTGGAGCAGCCGTTCATCGTCGGCATTCCGTTCGACGACTACGATTGTCTCTGCTGAGGCGGTCAAATATGGACGGGGCCGGGCATTTCGGCCTCGTTCCATCGTGGCACGCTGCCGCGATGTCCCGGGCCGACATTGGCTCACCACCCCTGTTCTCTATAGGAGATCGCAAATGAAGACTTTCAGCATTGCCGCCCTGGCCACCATCGCCGCTTCGGCCGCATCCGCGAATCCGTTCGGCGACGGGACGCCCGTTCCGGAAATCAGCGCCATGGAAGGCACGGCCGCACTGGTCGCAGTGGCCGCCGTCCTTCTGATCGCGTTCGAACGGCGCCGCCGCGCGTCCTGAACCGAGCATCGCCCAGATCGACGGGCCCGCATTCGCGGGCCCGTCGCATTAAGGGGAACTGCCGACCGAACGATTATCGGGTTGTGGGATCAGTGACTTTCATTTCGAAGAATCATTACGATCGACGCGGGCGACCCTTGCCCATGTTGACTGCGATCGGTTTCAGTACCTTGTTCCTGGGGCAGCTGACCACCGTCGCCTTCTTGTACAAACACCTCATTCCATTCGATTGCCGGGCGAATTGGCCCGCATGGGCTTGCAGTGGGGCGAGCATGGCGGTCATCGCGATCTATTGCATCGCCGGTGCTCTCGCGCTGTTCGCGGCCTTCCGGATGGCGTCCGTTCGGGACCTGGTTCAGGATGCGGGATACCGAACGGCGCCGATCCTGTTGAACATGGGCGGCCTTCTCGCCGCGCTGACGCCGATCGCGCTGATCCTGACGGATCCAGACGGATCGTTGCGGGCCAGCTTGCTTCTATGGGGGGCCGGCCTATCGGCGATGACGGCGGGCTTCGTCCTTTCGGTCGCCCCACCCCACCGCCTGATCCCGTTTCTGTCGCGGGAGCGTTGGGACCTCGGGCTGTCCGTCCTGCTCGGCGCGGCGGCCCCGTTCTTGGCGACGATGCTCTATCCTCTCTGGCGCGTGGAGGCCGTCGCGGACGCGACCTTCGACGCCGTGGTCCTTCTCGTCGGCTCCGCGGGATTCGACGTCCATGCCGATGCGACGGTGAAGGGCATCGGGATCGACGGGTTCTACATCAGCGTCGCGCCCGTCTGTTCCGGTGTCGAGGGCATGGCCCTCGTCAGCGTGTTCGTCACGCTGTTCCTGACGCTGTTCCGATCGAACCTGCGGTTCCCCCACGCGCTGATCCTGTTTCCACTGGGCATCGCGGCCTCCGCCCTGTTCAACGTCCTGCGCATCTCGATCCTGTTGATCATCGGGGGGACCTATAGCCCCGAACTGGCCGTCGGCGCCTTCCACAGCCATGCGGGTTGGATGATGTTCACGCTGGTTGCGTTGGGCATCGTCGCGGTGGGCAACGCGATCCCGTGGATCCAGCGGGCATCCGCAGCGGGTGCCGCGGGCGCCGTCGAGACGCGGGCGGTGCCACCACTCCGGCGGGACCCGGTCGTCGCACGCATCCTGCCGCTGGGCGTCTTCATGCTGTCGGCGGTCTTCGCATCCGTCCTCACGGACCAGCCGGCGCTGCTGTATCCGTTGCGGATGCTGGCGGTCGCGGCCGCGTTGGCGCTGTTCTGGCGCATCTATGCCGCGCTCGATTGGCGGGTGGCGCCGGTCTCGGTACTCGCGGGCACGGCCATCGCGATCCTGTGGATCCTGGTCCCCGTCGCCCCCCAGGGCGCGGCCCCCTATGGCGCGCTGACCGGCGTGCTGTTGATCGGTTGGCTGATCGCGCGCGGGATCGGCACGACGATCCTCGTTCCATTGGTCGAGGAACTGTTCTTCCGGGAATACATGGAGCGGCGCCTGCAGCGGCGGGACACGTGGCCCTGGGTGCTCTTGTCGATCGGTGCGACGACCGCATTGTTCGCCGTCCTGCACGGTCGGTGGTGGGAGGCCGCGGTCGCGGGGCTGATCTTCTCGCTGTTGCGACGACATACGGGGCGGATCTCGGACGCGATCGTGGCGCACGCCATCGCGAACGGGCTGATCTTCGCCGTGGCCGCATGGACGGGCCGGTTCGAGTTGATCTGACCGCCGGTCGTCAATCCATCGATAGTGCCGCCGCATGGCGGAGGATGGCCTCCGCCTCGTCCGTCGGGTCACCGTCGCGATGGGTCACCAACGGCGTCAGCAGGCGCAGGGGCGCGCGGCGTCCCTTTCGTCCGCGCACGATCACGCGCCCGGCCGGGACGGCGTCGCCGCCTGCGATGGGGCGGATGCGGATGTCGCCCAACCGGCCGTCCATTGCCCCCAGGACGTCGGCCAGCCGGTCCGCGGCGGCGATCACGGTGACGGTCCCCTTGGGACCGGCCCGACGGCATGCGGCATCGCACCAAGCGCGCAGGTCGCCCACCGCCCCTTCGCGCATGGCGGCGGCGCGGCCCGGATCCACGGGGCGGCTGCCGCCCGCGGCGTAGTAGGGCGGGTTCGTTACGACGTGGTCGAAGCTGCGGGCCCGCAACTCGGGCGGTGGGTCCAGCACGTCGGCCACCTGCACGGCCAGGCCGTTGCGACGCGCCATCGCGGCCGCGGCGGGGTCGCGTTCGATGCCCAGCAGGTCCAGCGCCCCGACCCGGGCCGCGAGGCACAGGGCGACGGCGCCGGTCCCGCATCCCAGGTCCAGCACGCGGTCGCCCGGACGCGCGGGACAGGCGGCGGCCAGCAGCACGGCGTCCGACCCCGACCGGAATCCGCGCCGCGGCTGCCAGACGTGCACGCGACCGCCCAGCAGCGCGTCGCGCGTGGCGGTCATTCGCTGACGGCGATGGCGTTGTCGCGCATGGTGGCCCGTGCCAGGAACAGGTCGCGGGACGCCACCATCAGCCGCCGGGGCAGGATCCCGATGGAGCCTTCCAGGACCGACGTGTTGGCGTCCAGTACGAAGCAGTCTATACCCTCGCCGTCCAGGAGGGCGGTGGCGAAGGCGATGACCGTCGGGTCGTTGGTGCGCAGCAACTCCTTCATCGGATACGGGTTATGGGGGGCACCGCCCCCCTTGTCGAGATGGGGCCGATCGTGACCGACCAGACGCCGCCCAAGGGGCCGCTCGACCGGCTGGCCCTGGCTTGCGCAGCGGACATGGACCGCGTGGCGGACCTGATCCGGACACGCATGGCGTCGCGCAACGCCCCCCGCATCCCGGAGATCACGGCCCATCTGGTGGATGCCGGCGGCAAGCGCGTGCGGCCCATGCTGACCGTCGCGGCGGCGCGGCTGTGTGGCTATGGCGCCGACGGGGGGGACGACCACATCAAGCTGGCCGCCACGGTCGAGTTCATCCACACCGCCACGCTCCTGCACGACGACGTGGTCGACGAGAGCCAGCAGCGCCGGGGGCGGCCCACGGCGAACCTGCTGTGGGACAACCAGTCCAGCGTGCTGGTGGGGGACTACCTGTTCGCGCGGTCGTTCCAGCTGATGGTGCAGACCGGGTCCCTGCGCGTGCTGGACATCCTGTCGGGGGCCGCCGCCACGATCGCGGAGGGGGAGGTGCTGCAGCTGACCGCCGCCCGCAACGTGGCCACCGACGAGGCGACCTATCTGCAGGTCGTGCGCGGCAAGACGGCCGCCCTGTTCGAGGCGGCGGCGCAGGTCGGCGGCGTGGTGGCCCGCGCCCCGGAGGTGCAGGTGGAGGCGCTGGCGGCCTATGGCGACGCGCTGGGGATCAGCTTCCAGATGGTCGACGACTGGCTGGACTATGGCGGCGCGGGCGACGGCATCGGCAAGGATCTGGGCGACGACTTCCGCGAAGGGAAGCTGACGCTGCCCGTGATCCGCGCCATCGCGCGCGGCGACGACGCCGAACGCGCCTTCTGGAAGGACGCGATGGAGCGGGGGCGCGGCGACTTCGCCCAGGCGCAGGCCATCATCGCCCGTCACGGCACCCTGGAGGAGACGCGGCGCGAAGCCCTGACCTGGCGCGACCGCGCCGTCGCGGCGCTGGACCACCTGCCGCGCCATCCGCTGCGCGACATGCTGTCCGACCTGGCCCATTACGTGGTGGCGCGGGCGAGCTGACCCCCGGGGGGCCGCCCCACGGAACGTCGGATCTTCGCTGCGCTGCGGCGAAAGCGTTCTCGTCGGGGTCGCGGTTCGGTCGTTCCGTGAGGATAGTCTGTGCGTGAGCAGAGCGCGGTGCAAGAGCGTCGACGGGCCCATGGGGACAAGGAATCCCGTGGAGGGCAGGCATCCCGATGGCCGCGACGATGGCGCGGCGCGGGTCGATCGGCGGGTGTCTGCGGAGCGTCTGCTTCGCGTCTGCCCCGCGTCGGACGCCTTCCCGATTCGATCTCGCGCGGATGCGGACGCGTGACGGGGGGTGCGGACGCGACGCCAGCCGACGGATCCTAGGGGGCCGAAGGGTTCAGCGTGCAGGCACGCGCCCACCAACCGGGGTAATCCAGCCGGCGCGCGGCGGCCTCGGCGGCGGCCGGATCGGGGAACAGCCCGAAGCAGGTCGCGCCGGAACCGGACATGCGGGACAGGCGCGCCCCGGCTGCCGTCAACGCGGCCAGCACATCGGCGATGACGGACGCCACCCCGGTCGCGGGCGCCTGCAGGTCGTTGCGCATCCCGCCCAGCCAATCGAGCGGGTCGCCCGCGGGCAGCACGTCCGGCATCGGGGGACCATGACCTTCGAGCGCGGCAAAGACGGCGCCCGTGGGCACGGCCACGCCCGGATTCACCAGGACGGCATGGAGCCGAGGCAGCGCGACGGGATCGACGCGCTCGCCCGCGCCGCGCATGCGGGACGGGGCGGCGGCCAGGCAAACGGGCAGGTCCGCGCCCAGGGCCATCAGCGCATCCAGGCCGAGATCGGCGCCCACCGCCCGCAGGGCGGCGGCCGCGTCCGACGACCCGCCGCCCAGGCCGGCGGGGTGGGGCAACCGCTTGTCCAGATCCACCGCGCGGGTCGTGCCCGCGGCGGCCAGCGCGCGACGGATCAGGTTCCGGTCGTCCACCGGCACGCCATTCGCGAAGGGCCCGTCGATCGTCAGCGCATCGCCCGGCGACACGTGGAGCACGTCGCCCAGATCCGCGAACGCGACCAGGGAATCCAGGTCGTGCCGTCCGTCCGCCCGCCGTCCCGTGACGTGCAGCGTCAGGTTGACCTTGGCGGGGGCGAGATGGCGCGTGCCGTCACTCGGTGGCGGCACCGTCGTCCCCGGCTTCGTCCTCCGCGGCTTCCTCCGCCAGGACGACGTCCAGCCCGACGTCCAGCTTGCGCCGGATGCGCGCGACCTCGTCCTCCTCCGGATCGAGGCTGAGGGCGCGGCGCCATTGGAACCGGGCCTCCCGCTCGCGGCCCACGGTCCACAGGACGTCCCCGAAATGGTCGTTGATGATCGGGTCCAGCGGCTCCAACTGGACGGCGCGCTCCATGGGGGCGACCGCCTCCTCGTACCGGCCCAGGCGATACAGGACCCAGCCGAGGGAGTCGGTGATGAACCCGTCGTCTGGCCGTGCCTCCACCGCGCGCTCGATCATGCCGAGCGCCTCGTCCAGGTCGCGCCGCGCCTCCACCAGCGAATAGCCGAGATAGTTCAGGACCAGCGGCTGTTCGGGGTTCAGCTCCAGCGCGCGGCGGAAGTCCGGTTCCGCCTGATCGAACCGTCCCATCCGTTCGCGCGCGATGGCGCGGGCGTAGAACAGGAACCAGTCGCGCGGGCCCGGTTCCTCCAACAGTTCGACCGCCTGGTCGTAGGCGTCCGCCGCCAGGGCGAAGCGGTCCAAACGGCGCAGCGCGTCGCCAAGGGCGGTCCACACCACGATCTCGTCGGGATGGGCGCGGCTGAGGCTGCGAAGCACCTCCACCGCCGCATCCTCGCGGTCGGAGGCCAGCAGGACCTCCGCGCGCTCGATCTCGGCCCCGAAGAACGATGGGTGATCGGCGGGCACGCGGCCCAGCACGGCGTCGGCCAGGTCGTACTGCTCCTGCTCGTCGAACAGGCCGCCAATCAGGACGAGGGCGTCGACATGGTCGGGCCGCAGCGCCGCGGCGGCCTGCGCGTTGACCAGCGTGAAGGTGGGCGACGTCTCGCCCGCCAGGATGGCGGCCAGGGTGAAGTAGGCCTCCGCCAGCCCTTCGCGGGGGGTGGTGATGAAGTCCCAGCCGATCTCCTCGCCCGCCTCCAGGCGGGCCTGCATGTCCCGCAGGACCGGGTTGTTCGCCTGCGCGGCGATCTCCTCCAGCAGTTCCAGCGCGTCGTCCGGGCGATCCAGTTCGGCCAGGATCTGGGCATGCGCCTCCACCGCGCGGACGTTGGCGGGCAGGGGGCCGTGCGTGCGGCCCGCCAGGATGTCGTCGGCAGCGGCGTACTCGCCGGCCAGGGCCAGCGCATAGGCCTGCTGCTGGCGTGCGAAGCTGGCATAGCTGGGCGTCTCGGCCAGGGCGTCGAAGCGTTCGTCCGCTGCGTCGGGATCGCCCTGCGCGACGGCCAGCCAGCCGTCGAGCATCCCGTCCAGGAGCGCGCCGCCGACGCCGTCCCCGTCCAGGAGCAGCGCGCTCGCCCGGTCGTAGCGTTCGTTCAGCAGGGCATCGACCATCCGGATGCCGGTGGCGAAGCGGCTGGGACCGCCGGCCAGGGTCATGCGGTCGGCGAAGGTCACCCCCTCGTCGAACCGGCCCAGGGCGCCATAGACGACCAGCGCGCTTTCCAGGACGTCCGCGGGGACGTTGTCGGCCCGCAGCAGCGTGGCATAGTAGTCGGCGGCCGCGTCGTAGTCGTTGCCGAACCCCGCGATCCGGGCCGCCAGATAGGGGCCGGCGACGTTCTGGGCCGCGGCCGTCACGGGCGTCAGCAGGGTGGCTGCGATCAGCAGGGCGCGCAGGGGCATGTCACGTCGTCCGGTCAGGGGATGTCGGCCCGGACGCTATGGCCCGGGCGGGGGGGATGCAACGCGGGGCGGCGTCACATGTTCGGGTAGTTCGGCCCGTCGCCCCCCTGCGGCGTGGTCCAGACGATGTTCTGGGCCGGGTCCTTGATGTCGCAGGTCTTGCAGTGGACGCAGTTCTGGAAGTTGATGACGAAGCGCGCGTCGTCGCCTTCGCCCACGAATTCGTACACGCCGGCCGGACAGTACCGCGCGGACGGGCCGGCATAGATCTTCAGGTCCACCTCCACCGGCTTGTCCGGGTCGCGCAGCTTCAGATGCGCGGGCTGCGATTCCTCGTGGTTGGTGAAGGAATAGGCCACGTTGGTCAGCCGGTCGAAGGACAGCACGCCGTCGGGCTTGGGGTATTCGATGACCTTGTGGTCCTTCGCCGGTTCGGTCGAGTCCGCGTCCGACTTGCCGTGGGCGTTCGTGAACGGGGACCAGCCGAAGATGTTGTTCATCCACATCGACGCGCCGCCCACCGTCAGGGACGCCGTCAGGCCGTAGTTCGACCAGAGCGGCTTGACGTTGCGCACGGCCTTCAGGTCCTTGCCGATCGGTCCTTCGCGCACCTCGCGGTCGTATTCGGTCAGCGTGTCGCTGCCGCGCCCTTCTTCCAGGGCCGCGTGCGCCGTTTCCGCGGCGGCCTTGCCCGACAGCATGGCGTTGTGGTTGCCCTTGATGCGGGGGACGTTAACCATGCCGGCCGCGCAGCCCAGCAGCACCCCGCCGGGGAACGCGGTCCTGGGCAACGACTGCCAGCCGCCTTCGGTGATGGCCCGCGCGCCGTAGGACACGCGCTTGCCCCCCTCCAGCAGCTCGGCCATCATCGGATGGTGCTTGAATTGCTGGAAGGACAGGTAGGGGTTCACGTAGGGGTTCTTGTAGTTCAGGTGGACGACGAACCCGACATAGACCTGGTTGTCGTTTAGGTGGTACACGAATGACCCCCCGCCCGCGTTGCTGCCCAGGGGCCAGCCCATCGTGTGCAGGACCTTGCCGGGCACGTGCTTGGCGGGGTCGACCTCCCACAGCTCCTTCATGCCGATGCCGTATTTCTGCGGCTCGGCGTCCGCGGCCAAGTCGAAGCGGTCGATCACCTGCTTGGACAGGGACCCGCGCACGCCTTCGCCCAGCATGACGTAGCGGCCGTGCAGCTCCATCCCCGGCTCGTAGCCGGCGCCGATCGAGCCGTCCGCCTCGCGCCCGAACTCGCCCGCGACGACGCCCTTCACGCGGCCCCCGTCGTCGAAGACCAGCTGGGACGCGGCCATGCCGGGGAACACCTCCACCCCCAGTCCCTCCGCCTGCTCGGCCAGCCAGCGGCACACGTTGCCCATCGAGACGACGTAGTTGCCGTGGTTCGACATCAGGGGCGGCATCACGGCGTTGGGCACGCGGACGCGCCCTTCCTCGCCCAGCACGTAGAAGCTGTCGGACGTGACGGGCACGTCGAGGGGGGCGCCGCGGTCGCGCCAGTCGGGGATCAGCGCGTCCAGCCCCACGGGGTCCAGCACCGCGCCCGACAGGATGTGGGCGCCGACCTCCGACCCCTTTTCGAGCACGACGACGGACCGGTCGGCGTCCAGCTGCTTCAGGCGGATCGCGGCGGACAGGCCCGCGGGCCCGGCGCCGACGATCACCACGTCGTATTCCATGGCTTCGCGTTCGATGGCGTCTGCGGCGTCGGTCATCCGGTCCTCTCCCAAAGCAGGGTATCCTCGCGTTCGGGAAGGGGTATGGGCAGCGCCGGGCGGGGAATCAACGGGGACGCAGCGTTGTGTCGCGCCGTCGAGACGGGCAAATGGGGACCCCGGCGGGGAAGGCCGAGGTCCCTGCACTGGTGAAATGCCTTCAAGCGATGGGGTCGTCCTGCGCCCGGCCCGTAACGGGGCGATGACGCTTCGGGCACCGTTCCGTGACCGCTTTCCCCCCGTCGTCGCAGCGTCTAGCGTCGCGCCATGCTGCGCGCGCTGTTCACACGGGCCGTGTCCCTCGCCCTGTCGCTGGGGGTGGCGAGCGTGGTGATCTTCGTCCTGCTGCAGGCCGTGCCGGGGGATCCGGCGGCCTTCATGCTGGGGTTGAACGCGCAACCCGACACCGTGGCCGCCCTGCGCGCCGAACTGGGGTTGGACGGGTCGCTGGCGGACCGCTACCTGGCCTGGGCGGGGGGGATGCTGACGGGGGATCTCGGCACGTCCTATACGTACCGCGTGCCCGTGGCCGACTTGGTGGCGGACCGGATCTGGATCAGCGCTCCGCTGGCGCTCTATGCGCTGGGCCTGTCGGTGGCGGTGGCCCTGCCGGCGGGGCTGCTGGCGGCGTCGGACCGGGGCGGCCCGGCGGATTGGGGCACGATGGCGGCCACGCAGCTGGGCGTGGCGATCCCCAACTTCTGGTTCGCGATGCTGCTGGTCCTGGTCTTCGCGGTGACGTGGCGCCTGATGCCCGCGGGCGGGTTCCCCGGCTGGGACGACCCCCTGGCCGCGATCGTGGCGCTGACCCTGCCCGCGGTGGCGCTGGCCCTGCCGCAGGCGTCGATCCTGGCTCGCGTCCTGCGGTCCGCCCTGATCGACGCGCTGGACCAGGACTACGTCCGCACGGCGCGCGCGAAGGGGCTGTCCCGGCGCGCGACCGTCCTGCGCCATGCCCTGCGCAACGCCCTGATCCCCGTCCTGACCATCCTGGGGCTGCAGTTCAGCTTCCTTCTGGCGGGGGCCATCATCATCGAGAACGTGTTCTACCTGCCGGGGCTGGGACGCCTGATCTTCCAGGGCATCACGCAGCGCGACCTGATCGTGGTCCAGTCGGTGACGATGCTTCTGGTGGCCGCGGTGATCTGCGTCACCTTCCTGGTCGAGCTGGCCTATGTCCTGGCCGATCCCCGGCTGCGGCGCCCATGAGGGCCGCGCTGGGCGCAGGCGCGCTGGTGACCGCCGCCGTCGCCGCGGCCGCGCTGCTGTCGCTGATCTGGACGCCGCACGACGTGACGTCGCTGGACGTGGCCGCACGCATGGCGACGCCCTCGGGGACGCATTGGCTGGGCACCGACCATCTGGGTCGCGACATGGCGTCGATGCTGATGGCGGGCGCGCGGACCTCCATCGCGGTGGCCCTGGTGGCCGTGGGCATCGGCACCCTTCTGGGCGTGCCCCTGGGCCTGTGGGCGGCGGCGCATCGCGGCGGCTGGCTGGACGAGGTCATCATGCGCGGCAACGACCTGATCTTCGCCTTCCCGTCCCTGGTCATCGCGATCCTGATCACCGCCGTGTTCGGCCCCGGCGCGGTGAACGCCATCATCGCCATCGGCATCTTCAACGTGCCCGTCTTCGCCCGCGTGGCCCGGGGCGGGGCGCTGCCCCTGTGGACGCTGGACTACGTCATGGCGGCGCGGGTGGCGGGAAAGGGGGCGTTCCTGATCTCGGCGCAGCACATCCTGCCCAACGTGGCGTCCCTGCTGATCGTGCAGGCCACCATCCAGTTCAGCCTGGGCATCCTGGCGGAGGCGGCGCTGTCCTATGTCGGGCTGGGCGCGCAGCCGCCGGTGCCGTCCTGGGGCCGGATGCTGGCGGACAGCCAGACCATGATCTATTCCGCGCCGCGCCTGGCGATCCTGCCGGGGCTGGCGATCGTCGTGACGGTTCTGGGGCTGAACCTGCTGGGCGACGGGCTGCGGGACTGGCTGGACCCCAGGCTGCGGCGCGCCCGGGCGTGACGGCGGCCTGGTCCCTAGCCGCGCGCGACCTGTCGGTCGCGATCCACGGCACGCCCATCCTGAGGGGCGTGTCCTTCGCCCTGCCCCAGGGGCGCATCCTGGGGCTGGTGGGCGAGTCCGGGTCCGGCAAGTCGATGACGGCGCTGGCCTGCATGGGGCTGCTGCCCCGCGGGGCGGCCGCGACCGGCACGATCACCGCGGGCCCGCGCGACCTGACTGCCCTGTCGGAGCGGGGCTGGCTGGACGTCCGGGGCGCCGAGATCGGGATGATCTTCCAGGAGCCCACCACCGCGCTGAACCCTGTCCACACGATCGGCGCGCAGGTGGCGGAGGGCCTTCGCCTGCGCGGCACCCCGCGGGCGGACGCGAACGCGGTCGCCCGCGACCGCCTGGACCGGGTCGGCCTGTCGCGCGTGCCACTCGACCGCTATCCGCACGAATTGTCGGGCGGACAGCGGCAGCGGGTCTGCATCGCCATGGCCATCGCGCGCCGCCCCCGTCTGCTGATCGCCGACGAACCCACCACCGCGCTGGACGTCACCACGCAGGCCACCATCCTCGACCTGCTGCGCGGCCTCGTCGCGGACGAGGGCATGGCGCTTTTGCTGATCACGCACGACCTGGGCGTGGTCGCGGGCATGGCCGACGACGTGGCGGTCATGAAGGACGGCGCGATCGTGGAGGCCGGTCCGGCGCCGGACGTGTTCCGGACGGCGGCGCATCCCTATACCCGCGACCTTCTGGCCGCGTCCCGCCCCGCGCCCCGCGCCCCGCGCGCGGTGCCCCGGGACGAGCCCGTCCTGACCGCGCGCGACGTCATCCGCCGCTATGGCGCGCTGACGGCGGTGGACGGCGTGGACCTGACGCTGCACCGGGGCGAGAGCCTGGGACTGGTGGGCGAGTCCGGTTGCGGCAAGTCCACCCTGACCCGCGCGCTGCTGGGGCTGGAACCGGTGCAGGGGGGCGCGATCACATTGTGCGGGCGCCCCGGCGGCACCGCGATGACCCGAGCCGACCGCGCCCGGCTGAGCGTCGTGTTCCAGGATCCCTATGGCAGCTTCGACCCCCGTTGGACCGTGGCCCGATTGGTGGCCGAACCCTTCCACCTGACGGGCCGCCCGCGCGACTGGCGCGACCGCGTCGCGGCGTCGCTCGACGCCGTGGGCCTCGAACGGGATGCGATGGACCGTTATCCCCACCAGTTCAGCGGCGGGCAGCGCCAGCGCATCGCCATCGCCCGCGCGCTGGTGACCGAGCCCGACGTGGTGGTCCTGGACGAGGCGGTCAGCGCGCTCGACGTCCGCGTGCGCGCCCGCGTGCTGGCGCTGCTGGACGACCTGCAGGACCGGCTGGGGCTGTCCTATCTGTTCATCAGCCACGACCTGACGGTGGTGCGCGCCATCTGCGACCGCGTTCTGGTCATGCGTGCGGGCCGGATCGTGGAGCGGGGCGGGACGGAGGCCGTCTTCGCCCGCCCGCGACACGACTATACCCGCGCGCTGATCGCCGCCGCCCCGCGCATCCCCGCGGAATGGGTCCCGTGACGCGGATCGCCTGGCTGGGGATCGCGGCCGCCGCCGCCGTGGCGGTCCCGACCGCCGTCGTCCTTCGCGCCGACCGCGACCCGGTGGCGATCCCCGCCCTGGCGCCGGACGTCTTGGCCACGCTCGACGGGCCGATCCGGGTCGCCGACTTGGTGCCGGATGCGCGGGAGGGCCATGTCTGCCACTTCGGACCGTATATGGACGTGACGCTGCTGGGACCGGGCGACCTGCCGTCGCCGGCCCTGTTCGACGCCCTGGCCCCCGTCGCGCCGGTGGACGACGCCACCTTCGTGCTGGCGCTGGTGGGTCCGGACGGGATGCGGCAGAACCGCCTGCGACGGCGCGAGACGCTGGACACCGCGCATGCACACCATGCGTTCGAGGACGATCCGATCTGCGTGCCCGGCACGCGGGCCGTCTTGCGGATCACCGGGCACGAGGGCCGGACCTATCTGCGCCTGACGGATGCGGACGAGGAGGGAGGGGAGCGATGACGAAACCGGCTAATGACAGCGGCGCGCCGTGGTTCGATCCCACGACGATGCTGATCGGGGGAACATGGCGGGCCGCGCGGGCGACGCTGCCGGTGGTGGACCCGTCGACGGGCGACGCGTTCGCGGCGATCGCGAACGGGACGGCGGCGGACGTCGACGCCGCGGTGGCTGCGGCGCGGGCCGCCTTCGACGGCGGCTGGGGCCGGACGCCGGCCGTCGAACGCGGTCGCATCCTGACGCGCCTGGGCCGCCTGGTGGCGGAACGGGTGGACGACCTGGCATGGCTGGAGGCCCGCGACGTCGGCAAGCCCCTGACCCAGGCGCGCGCCGACGCGGTGGCCCTGGCGCGGTACTGCGAGTTCTATGGCGGGGCGGCGGACAAGGTGCTTGGCCAGACGATCCCGTATCTCGACGGATATACCGTGTATGCGCTGCGCCAGCCGCACGGGGTGACGGGACACATCGTTCCCTGGAACTATCCGATGCAGATCATCGGGCGGTCGGTGGGCGCCGCCCTGGCGATGGGCAACGCCTGCGTCCTGAAGCCCGCGGAGGACGCCTGCCTGACGGCCCTGGCCTTCGCGCATCTCGCGGCGGAGGCGGGGCTGCCGGACGGGGTGCTGAACGTCGTCCCCGGGCGGGGCGCCGTCGCGGGGGCGGCGCTGGCGGGGCATCCGGACATCGACCATGTCAGCTTCACCGGGTCGGTCGTCACGGGAACCGCGGTGCAGGCCGCGGCCGCGCGCAACGTCGTGCCGGTGACGTTGGAACTGGGCGGCAAGTCCCCGCAGATCGTGTTCGACGACGCCGACCTGGATCTGGCGCTTCCGTTCCTGGTGGGCGCGGGCATCCAGAACGCGGGCCAGACCTGTTCCGCGGCCTCTCGCATCCTGGTGCAGCGGGGCGTGTTCGACGCGGTGCGGGACGCGATGGCGGATCGCTATCGCGGCCTGCGCGTCGGCCCGGCGCTGGACGACCTGGACGTCGGTCCGCTGGTGTCGGGCAAGCAGAAGTCGATCGTGGAGGGGTTCCTCGGGCGCGCGGGTGCGGCGCGGGTCGTGGCACGGGGCGCGATCGTCACGGACGCAGCGGGGCATTACGTGGCGCCCGTGCTGCTGGCGGACGTGTCACCGGGCGACGAGGTCGCGCAGGCGGAAATCTTCGGACCCGTCCAGGTCCTGTTGCCGTTCGACGACGAGGCAGAGGCGGTGCGCATCGCCAACGGCACCGGATACGGCCTGGTCGCAGGCGTCTGGACGCGCGACGGGGGGCGGCAGATGCGCACGGCGCGCGACCTGCGCGCGGGGCAGGTCTTCATCAACGATTATGGCGCGGGGGGCGGGGTCGAGCTGCCCTTCGGCGGCGTCGGCAAGTCCGGCCATGGACGCGAGAAGGGGTTCGAGGCGCTGTACGGCTTCGGCACCCTGAAGACCGTCGCCGCCCGTCACGGTTGATCCCACGGCGGCGCGATCCGGAGGATGCGACGCACTATGTTCCCCAACGGCATCTTCAAGAGGTGACAGGTGGCATTCCGTCGTGCTGCACTGGACCCGCATCGTGCACGAACCCAACAAGGAGATGTCCATGTCGTTGACCTCGCACCTTCAGGAATTGCGCAAGAAGCACGAACGTCTGTCCCGGCAGGTGGAAGCCGAGCAGCGGAGTCCCGGCGGTGATTCGCTGATCTTGTCGGAACTGAAGAAGCGGAAGCTGGCCATCAAGCAGGAGATCGCGCGGATGGAGCTGCAGGCGACCGCCTGACGACGACCCCACGACGGGACGCCCGGCCCGTCACGGGGCCGGGACGTCCGCCGCGTCGATCAGATCGTGATCCGCGGCGTGGTCCGGCATCGCCGCGACCTGCTCCGCCAACCAGTCGAGGAACGCCCGAACCTCCGGCCGGGCCTGCGCGCCTTCGGGGCAGAGGACGCGGAAATGGGCGTTCGGCACGAGCGCGATGGAGAACGGCGCCACGAGGGCGCCCTGCCGCAGCGCCAGGTCGGCGAGGCTGCCGCGCCCCAGCACCACGCCCGCCCCCGCCTGCGCCGCGTCCATCGCATGGTCCGCCTGGCTGAAATGGGGACCGTGCATCGCGGGCGGCGTCACCCCGTTGGCGCGGAACCAGGCGGGCCAGTCGGCGGGCGGGCGCATCCACGCCGTGTCGTCCTGATGGATCAGGGGCGCGTCCCGCAGGGCGTCGGGGGTCGGATAGTCGCGGGCGAGGGCGGGCGTCATCATCGGGGTGACCCATTCGCGGATGTCCATGGCCTTGTGCAGCTTGGCCTCCTCCGGGCCGGGCAGGCCGAACCGGATGGCCACGTCGATGTCGTCGCGCGCGAAGTCGAGGATGCGCAGGGTCGCCGCGAAGCGAAGCTCGACCTCCGGGTGGTCGCGGGCGAAGGCGAAGAGGCGGGGGGCCAGCCAGCGGGCGGTGATCGCCGGGCCCGCGGTGACCGTCAGCATCCCCGATTCCCGCACGCGGCGGGCGGCGCGCCAGGCTTCGGACAAGGCGGCGAAGGCGTTGGCGGTGCCGGGCGCCAGGGCCTGTCCGGCTTCGGTCAGGGTGATGCGCCGGTTCAGGCGATTGAACAGCGGGGCGCCGTAGTGTTCTTCCAACTGCTTAATCTGAAACGATAAAGCGGCGGGCGTCACGTTCAGTTCCGCCGCGGCGTCGCGGAAGGACATATGCCGTGCCGCGGCGTCGAAGGCGCGGAGGGCGGTGAGGGGTGGGAGGCGGTCGGACAAGTTTTCCTTACCTGAAGGCTGGCTAAGTCTCGTTTGTCGGGCGCCGGTCGAAGGCGCATATCGCCATCGAGCGATACGCAACGCAACCGATACGGAAGGACGAGACGATGTTCGAGACACCGATCACCCGCACCTACGAGGACGCCTATGCCCGGGCCCATGCCGAACGGGCCGCGATGTTCCGCAGCCTGTTCGGTCTGGGGCGTCGCCGTCCCTGACCCTTTGCCACGCCCCGGCCCGGTGCTAGCGTGTGCCGGACCGGAGGAGCCGCCGATGAACGCCCGCATCACCGTGACCCTGACCGACGAACAGGAAGCCGTCGCCCGCCGCGCGATGGAGGAGCACGGCTTCGACACGATGGAGGCTGTTCTCGCACATGGGTTGGACCGATTGCGCTGGGAACAGGCGGATCACGACGAGAACCCCATCGATCCGGAATTTGTGACGATGCTCCGAGAGCGGATGAACGGACCGTTCATCAGCGAGGACGAGTTCTGGGAACGGTACCGCCAAGGCCGTCAGCTATTGAGGCGGGAACGTGGACTAGAGACTTGAGCTTTCGAAGGATGCCAGTGACGATCTCCTCGACTTGGACCGGTATATCTACTCGGTCTACCGGAACCTCGGCCATTCCATAGACGAGGCGGATAGCCTTGCCGCGCGACGGGGAGAGAAGACCGGGGATGCGTTTCGCCGCCTCCTCAGCGTGCCCTTCATTGGGTCCGTCACCGGTATCGACGGCATGCGTTGCGTGCAGATGGACGACATCGCCTTGTATTTTCGTCCGGAGCCGGACCGCGGTGTGATCGAAATTCTCGGCATCTTCCATCCGTCGTCCGACCACCGCGCCCGGATGGCCCGCCGCCGGGGCGGCGGGCCGGAGGGGTAGGGTCAGGCGAGGTACTGGCCGCCATTCGCGCTGAGGGTGGAGCCGGTGATGAAGCCCGCGTCGTCGCGGGTCAGGAAGGCCACGCAGCGCGCGATCTCGTCGGCTTCGCCCAATCGGCCGACGGGGATGGCGCCGACGATCTGATCCATGACCTTCTCGGGGATCGTGCTCATCATGTCGGTGTTGATGTAGCCCGGCGCCACCACGTTGACGGTGATGTTCGCGCGCGCCCCTTCCTGGGCCAGCGCCTTGGAGAAGCCGATGTCGCCGGCCTTCGTCGCGGCATAGTTGGCCTGGGCGAACTGCCCCTTCTGCCCGTTGATCGAGCTGATCGTGACGATGCGGCCGAACTTGCGCTCGCGCATGCCGCCCCAGACGTTGTGGGTCATGTTGAAGACGCCGGTCAGGTTCGTGTCGACGACCTCGTGCCAGTGCTGCGGCGTCATCTTGTGGAACGGCGCGTCGCGGGTGATGCCCGCGTTGTTCACCAGGATGTCGACGGGGCCGAGATCGGATTCCACCCGGGCCACGCCGTCCTTGCAGGCGTCGTAGTCTGCGACGTTCCACTTGTAGGTCGCGATCCCCGTCTCGTCGGTGAACTGCTTCGCCCGCTCGTCGTTGCCCGCATAGGTCGCCGCGACCTGCGCGCCCTGTTCCTGCAGCGCCTTCGAGATGGCGGCGCCGATGCCCCGCGACCCCCCCGTTACCAATGCGATCCGTGCCATGTCCCGGTCTCCTCCCGTTGGGTTCATCTGTCTTCCAGCCAGGCCTCGCCGTCGCGGCGGCCCTGGTCCCAGGCTTCGCGCAGAAGCGTGGGGTCCGTGAAGTCCAGCTTGCCGCCGGACAGGACGTCGTCCGAGGGCTGGACGTAGTCGATGCGCCCGCCCTCGTCGTCGGGCAGGGTCCTGAACCGCTTGGTCAGCAGCACGAGCGTGCGGCCCCGGTCGGGTTCGGGGCGGGGGGCCTTGTCGACCATGCCGCCGTCGTAGATCGGCTCGTCGTCCCAGGTGTCGGGGCGGAAGGCGGGGGGCACGGTCGCGGCCATGCGGATCAGGTCGGGCAGGGTGCCGTCGCGGGCGGCCCGGCGGGCGTCAATCAGCCTGCGGGTCATGCCGGCGGCCGCGGACAGGCGAGGGTGCGGCGTGGGCGCGACGACCTGTTCCGCCTGGTATATCAGGCCGGCGGCGCCTGCCTGCAGGGCGTCGGGGGCGGGTGCGTCCGTGGGCGTCGCCACGGAGATCTGGAAGGCGGGCCCGTCCGCGATGCGATCCTGCGCGGGGCCGTCGATCACGTCGTCCACGATGGCCTTGTACACGCGCTGATGCGGCGTGCGGCCGTGGTCGTCGTCCGCGTCGTCCCAGGTGACGTTGGCGTCGTTGCGGTGCAGGGCACGGCCGAAGCGTTCGAACAGCCACGCCTCGCGGTCGGCCAGCCAGGCGGCGGCGGATAGGGCGCCGCCGGACACGCCGGTGACGCGGCGGGGGTCGAACCGGGCCGCGGATTCGACCGCCGACATCCATCCGCCGTGCCAGAAGCAGCGCAGTCCGCCGCCCGAAAAGACGATCTGGTCGAAGTGCGGGATACGAGGCATTCGACTCATCATCCGGTCAAGTATTTCTTGTGCGAGGGGGGATGCACCCCCCGTACACCCCCCGTGCACCCCCCGTGCATACGGTTCGGCGCATCGGCACCGCGCGTTGCGCCGGGGTTGCGTCGCAGCGGCGTTCCGTGCGGGGGGTGGTCCGGCGGGACGGGGACCGGTCCTTCGCCCCCGTGCGTACGCCTCGGCATACGGACCGATCGGGGCGTGCGCGGTTCGACGGGCCGGGCGGTTCCGTGCCCCCGGCGGGGATCCACCGGGCGAACGGTCGACCCCGCCGCCCCCACCGGACCGGAACATTGGGCATGAATGCCCACCCCACGGAATACGCGATCCGGACGGTCCAGGATCAGGGCCGCTCCACGCAAAGGGCCACGCCCATGCCGCCGCCGATGCACAGGGTCGCCAGACCCTTCTTGGCATCGCGGCGCTTCATTTCGAACAACAGCGTGTTGAGGACGCGGGCGCCCGACGCGCCGATGGGGTGACCGATGGCGATGGCGCCGCCGTTGACGTTCACGATGGACGGGTCCCAGCCCATGTCCTTGTTCACGGCGCAGGCCTGCGCGGCGAAGGCCTCGTTGGCTTCCACCAAGTCCAAATCGTCCACCTTCCAGCCCGCCTTCTCGAGCGCCTTGCGCGACGCGTGGATGGGGCCCACGCCCATGATCGACGGATCGAGGCCCGCGGTGGCGTAGGACGCGATGCGGGCCAGGGGCTCGATCCCCCGGCGCTCGGCCTCGTCCGCCGACATCAGGAGGGTGGCGGCGGCGCCGTCGTTCAGGCCGGACGCGTTGGCCGCGGTGACGGAGCCGTCCTTCGCGAAGGCGGGGCGCAGCTTCTGCATGGCGTCGATCGTGGCGCCGTGGCGGATGTACTCGTCCTGGTCCACGACAATGTCGCCCTTCCGGCCCTTCACGGTGTAGGCCACGATCTCGTCGGCGAACTTACCCGCCTTCTGCGCGGCTTCGGCCTTGTTCTGGCTGCCCACCGCGAACTCGTCCTGCTGGTCCCGGCTGATCTGCCATTGCTCGGCCACGTTCTCGGCGGTCTGGCCCATGTGGTAGTCGTTGAACGCGTCCCACAGGCCGTCCTTGATCATCGTGTCCACGAGCTTCAGGTCGCCCATCTTCTGACCGGCGCGGATGGCCTGGGCGTGGGGGGCGAGCGACATGGATTCCTGCCCGCCCGCGACGACGATGCCCGCATCGCCCAGCTGGATGTGCTGGGCGCCCAGCGCGACCGCGCGCAGGCCCGAGCCGCAGACCTGGTTGATGCCCCAGGCGGCGGATTCCTTCGGCAGGCCGGCGTTGATGTGGGCCTGGCGGGCGGGGTTCTGGCCCTGGCCGGCGGTCAGGACCTGGCCCAGGATCGTTTCCGACACCTCCGCGGCATCGACGCCTGCACGGGACACCACCTCGCGGATGACGGCGGCGCCCAGGTCGTGGGCGGGGACGCCCGCGAAGGCACCCAGGAAGCTGCCCACGGGGGTCCGGGCGGCCGAGGCGATCACGACGTTGGTCATTGGGTGGTCCTTCCGGTCATTGTTCGCGCGCCTGTTAACGAATGTGGGGCGTGGTTGCAAAGCGCGCGCGGGCGGTGAACGTTCCGCGACGACGGAAAGGACGGGATCGCGGAGGACGCCATGGAACGGTGCGGATGGGTGGGCGACGACGCGCTGTACCAGGCGTATCACGATACCGAATGGGGGGTGCCGGAACGGGACGGCCGCGCCCTGTGGGAGAAGCTGGTTCTGGACGGGTTCCAGGCGGGGCTGTCCTGGATCACCATCCTGCGCAAGCGCGAGGGGTTCCGCGCGGCCTTCGCCGGGTTCGACCCGGACGCGATCGCCGGATGGGGCGGGGCGGAGGTGGACCGGCTGGTCGCGGACGCGCGGATCGTGCGGCACCGGGGCAAGATCGAGGCCACGATCGGCAACGCGCGGGCGTACCGCGCGATGGGCGGGGCGGAGGCGTTCGCGGGCTTCTGCTGGGGCCACGTGGGCGGCGTGCCGTTGCAGCCCGCGCCCGCGACGCTGGCGGACGTGCCCGCGCAGACGGCCCTGTCGCGGCAGGTGTCGAAGGAGCTGAAGGCGCTGGGGTTCAAGTTCTGCGGGCCGACCATCGTGTACGCCTGGATGCAGGCCTGCGGGCTGGTGAACGACCACGTCGTGACCTGCCATCGGCACGGGGCGGTGCGGGAAATGGGGGAGGCGATGCGGGCGTAGGGGGCCTGGCCGTCCTTCGGCGGCTCCTAATCCCCTGCCGGGCCACGGTACTCCGTCGGGCCCTTCAGCTCGATCCGGTTGCCCCAGGGGTCGCGGAGGTAGACGGAGCGCCCGAAGCCCCGGGCGCCGGTCTGGCGGAACGTGCGTTCGACCGCGACGCCGTGGGCGTCCAGATGGGCCAGCAGGACATCGAGGTCGAAGGGGCCCACCGCCAGGCCCAGGTGGTCGACGTTGGTGCCCCCGGCGCCGTCGGCGGCGGGGCGGGCGCGGGGGTCGTCGCGGTCCCACAGGCCGATCAGGATCGTGCCGAACCACAGATGCTCCATCCCGATGTCGTGGTATCGGAACCCCGGCTCGCAGCCCAGCACGTCGCGGTACCAGGCCACCGCGCGGGGCAGGTCGCGGACCCACAGGACGACGTGGTCCAGGCCGAGGGGGCGGAAGGGCGGCGGCATCGGGGGGAGAACCCGCGCCACCGCCCCCGCGTTCCCCGCCGCCGGGGAGGGCGGCGGCGGGGGTCCGGTGCGCGCCCGCGTCAGCCGCAGCGCAGGTGTTCGGGGTCGCGGACGTGGCCCGCGTTGGCGCGGACATAGGCCACGATGCCGCCCATGCAGGTCGGGTGCCCGCCGAAGCCCGACCAGGGCGTGAAGCCGGGCAGGTGGACGACCGAGTTCGGGTCGCGGCGCAGGAGGTTGGCGAACACGGTCGCCACCACCGCGCCGCCCGCGCCGGTCAGGCGGCCCCCGCCGTGGGTCTCCGCCTCCTGGAGGGCATAGAACCACAGCGGCGTCTTGGTGATGCCCCGGCTTCGAAGCGCGTCGGGGACGTCGACGGGATCCGCGCCGAACGCGGCCGCCACGCTCTGGCCCGAGGCGAGTTGATAGGTGTAGCGGTCGCGGACCATGTTGCGCAGCGCCAGGTTCGCAGAGCGTTCGAGCGACAGATCCTCGTCGATGTCGGCCAGGTGGACCGGGTTCTCGACGAAGGGCAGCGCGAACAGGGGCTGGCCCAGCTTGGGCGCGACGGGGCGGGCCCGTTGGGCGGGGCTGCCGCCGGCCAGCGAGAAGAACCGGTCCATGTCCAGGTTGGCCGCGATCGGGCGCGGGCCGAAGCCGCGCATGTCGAACAGGCCGCGGGGCGCGCCGCCCGCCGTCATCTGGTACGTGGCCTGCGTCGTGGCGTGCCCGAAGCGATAGCACGCGCCCGAGAACTCGACCGGCATGGCGGGGGCGTGGGGGGCGATGCGGTCGTCCCAGATCGCGGCCTGGAGGCAGTGGGGCTGCACGAAGGCGGGCAGCAGCTCGTTCCACACGATCCACTGGTAGTGCAGGCGGATGAAGCGGCGCACCTCCTCGAACGAGGTCAGCTGCGGCTTCACGTGGTCGTGCCAGACATGCGCCGCGATGCCGTGGCGGGCGCAGTCGCACACGTCGGCCGCGACGTCCGCGCTGTCGGACAGCTTGGACATCAGGATGTTGTGCAGCTTGATGAACAGGCCCTGGACCTGCGAGACGACGATGTTCTCGTCGTTGCGGTGGTCGCCGATCAGGGCCTTGCCCGCGCAGGTCCGCGCCAGGTCGTCGTGGTTGTCGTCGCGCCCGAACAGAAGGAAGTGGTCCTGCCCGTGCGCCGCGTCGCCATAAAGGAGGCCCGACGCTTCGGGCCCCGCGCCATAGACGCAGTCGAGGTCGAGGCCCGGCGTGCGGACGTTGGCGATGGTGGCCGGATCGATGCGCGTGCCCAGGGCGGAGGTCGCGTCGAGCGTGACGTCGTGGTCCACGAACTGCCCCAGGAAGGTCATGCCCGCATCGGCGGGCCCGTCGGCGTTCGTATCCGCGAGCATCGTCCCGGCCAGCTCGTCCAGGGCGTCGATCACGCCGGCATGGTCGATGTTCGCCACCTCCACCGGGTTGGCGGGGAACATGCGGCCCAGCACCTGCGGCGCGGGCCGTGCGGGACCCTGGCCCCGGAGGCAGGCCTTCATCAATTGGTCGAAGCGGGTCAGTCCATGGGCCGTGGCGGTCATGGGGCAACTCCTTTCTGGAATGGTGCGTCGGCGCGGCGGGGAACGGTGCCGCGACGTGACGCTGTCATACGGAAAGGGGGCGTTCGGCGCAGGTGGGGGAAACCGCACTGCGGAAAACCTTACCTTGGGGCAATTCCCGTCGCGGTCAGGCGCGGTCGTCTTTGGGGCTGCCCATGACGACATAGGTCTGGAGCGACCGGACCTGGGGCAGGACGCCCAGGACCTCCGTGTGGAAGTGCTTGTAGGCGGCGAGGTCGGCGGCCTCCACCCGCAGGAGGTATTCGACGGTGCCGGTGATGTTGTGGCATTCGCGGACCTGGGGGGCCCCGGCCACGCCGCGTTCGAACCCTTCCTGCCCGGCCTTCGTGTGGTCGTTCAGGCCGACGGCGACATAGGCCGTGAAACCCGTCCCCCGGGCCGCGGGCGACAGCACAGCACGGTAGCCCTGGATCGCGCCCGACCGTTCGAGCGCCTGCACGCGGCGCAAGGTGGCCGAGGGCGACAGGCCCACGCGCCCGGCGAGCGCCTGGTTCGAGATTCGCGCGTCGGATTGCAGCACGCGCAAGATCCGGGTGTCGATCGGGTCGATATGGTCCATGGATTGCGAGGATCGCGCCCCTGCCGCGCAGAACGCAAGGACATTTCGCGCGGGCGGTGCGATGTCTTGCGGCCATGAGCATCGACATCCTGCTGGCCCTGGTGGGCTTCGCGTTCGTCACCTCGATCACGCCGGGGCCCAACAACCTGATGCTGCTGGCGTCGGGCGCGAACTTCGGCCTGCGCCGCACGGTGCCGCACATGCTTGGCGTGGGGCTGGGCTTCGGGTTCATGATCGTGTGCGTGGGGCTGGGGCTGGCCGGCCTGTTCGAGGTCTGGCCCGCCGCGCGGCTGGTCCTGGCGGTCCTGTCGGTCGGCTATCTGCTGTGGCTGGCGTGGCGGATCGCCAATGCCGGCGCGCCGAGGGGGACGGACGTGGACGCCCGGCCCATGACCTTCGCGCAGGCGGCGGCGTTCCAATGGGTCAACCCCAAGGCCTGGACCATGGCCCTGTCGGCGGTGACGCTGTATTCCACGGGCTCGGTCCCCTCGGTCGTCGCGGTGGCGGGGGTGTTCACCGCCGTGAACCTGCCGTCCGTGTCGTCCTGGACGGTGCTGGGCGTGCAGATGAAGCGGTTCCTGACGTCGCCCGCGCGGCTGCGGGCGTTCAACTGGACGATGGCGGGGTTGCTGGTGGCGACGTTGTGGCCGACGGTGGCGGGGTTGGTTTGAGGGACTATTCCGCCGCCGTCCGGGTGCCGGGGCCGGTTGAGTGTCCGTCGTGAACGAAGCGCACCCGGTTCACGTCGTCGGGCCAATCGCCCGTGTCGTTCCACATCTCGATATCGGTCAATCGGCCGTTCGTGACGTGCAGGTTGAACCGAAGCACCGCGTCTTGTCCGTCGATCAATCCGATGACGTCCCCGCCCAGACGCTGCGCGCCGCTGCCGTCGGCTCGGCCGGGATCGTGTAGGTCGACCAGGAATCCTACGCCCGTCTCGTCTCGCCCAGTCACGGAGAGGCGGTCGATCCGTCGTCCATGTGGTGACCTGCTGGCCTGTAGGACGGCGTCGAGAACGCGGGTCTCGAAGTCGGTCAAGGTCATGGATCGGACACCTTCCTTCGGCTCGCGTTGATCGATGTCAGGCGGCCGTCCCTGACGAGGCCGCCGATGGTGTACACGTCGATACCGTCGACGTTCAGCAACGTTTCGTCAACGTGTCCGCGTGAGGTCCGGTTCAGACGTCCTTCGTCCAAGGCAGCCTGTGCGGCGGACAGGACGGCCCGATAGGCGTTGGCTTGCGACCCGAACCGTTCGATCAACGGCTCCATGCGGTGCTTTGGATGGAAGACGTGCCGCAGCCGGTTTGGATCCACGCGACGTTTTCCGATACCCTATTGCAAATCCCCGAACGCCCGCGCCAGCCGCTCCACCGCCGCCTCCACGTTCGCGCGCGGCGTGGCGATGTTGAAGCGCAGGAAGTCGTCGCCGCCCTTGCCGAAGGTGGGGCCGTGGTTGACGGCGATGCGGGCGTCGGCTTCGACGCGGCGCGTGAACTCCTCCCGCGACATGCCGGTGCCGGAGAAGTCCACCCAGGACAGGTAGGTCGCCTCCAGCGGGACCGATCGCAGGCCTGGGATGGCGTTCACGGCGTCGTCGAAGACGCGGCGGTTACCGTCGAGATACGCCATCAGCGCGTCCACCCATTCCGCGCCCTCGGGGGAATAGGCGGCTTGCGTCATGAAGAGGCCGAAGCTGTTGGGGCTGTGGCCGAGCGCCAGCATCCGGGTGGCGAAGGCGTCGCGCAGGGCGGGATCCTGCACGATGACGTTGCCGGTATGCGCGCCCGCGATGTTGAACGTTTTGGTGGGCGCGGTCATCATCACCAGGCCGTCGTCCATCACGTGGGACATCGGGATGTGGGTCTGGCCGGGATAGACGAGGTCGTGGTGGATCTCGTCGGACACCAGGATCAGGCCGTGGCGCTTGGCCAGGGCGGCGAAGCCGTCCAGTTCGGCCCGCGTCCAGACCCGGCCGTTGGGGTTGTGCGGGCTGCACAGGATGGCCATGCGGGCGCCTTCGCGTTCGATGGTGGCGTCCCAGGCGTCGAAGTCGGGGGCGTAGCGCGTGCCGTCATAGGCCAGCTCGCATTCCACGACGCGGCGGCCATTGGCGCGGATGACCTTGGCGAAGGCGTGATAGACGGGGGTGAACAGGACCACGCCGTCGCCCGGTTCGGTCCACGTATCCACGCACAGCGCGGTGCCGTTGACCAGCCCGTGCGTGGTGAAGATCTCGTCACGCTCCACGTCCCAGCCGTGGCGTTCGCGCATCCACCAGCGGATCGCGTCGCGGTAGGGGCCGTCGTTCCCGAAGTAGCCGATGACTCCGTGGTCCACCATGCCCGTCACGGCGTCCAGCACGGCCTGGGGCGGGCGGAAGTCCATATCGGCCACCCACATCGCGAGGCCGTCGTCCTTGGGCACGCCGTAGATCGGCTCCATCATGTCCCACTTCATGCAGTGGGTGTCCCGGCGGTCGATCACCGGGTCGAAGCGGGTGTCGGTGTCCTTGGGCATGGTCCCTCCGTTCGGCTGGAAGGGGGATGCGACGCGGACGGCATGGCGTCAATCCGGCAGTTGGAACAGGACCTCCACCGGGGTGCCCAGCACGCGGGCGAAGCGCAGGGCCAGTTCGGTCGACGGCACGAAGACGCCGTTCTCGACGGTGTTGACCGTCTTGCGGCTGACGCCCACGGCCTCCGCCAGGGCGGCCTGGGTCAGGCCGAGGCGTTCACGGTGGGCGCGAAGGTGGACCACCAGCCTCACCGTCCGCGCCGGGCCTCCGCCAGGAGGAAGTGCGCGAACGGGGCGGCGGCCATCAGCATCGCGGCGCCCATGAAGGCCGGGCCGGGCGGGATCCGCCCCAGCGCGATCAGGTTGCCGAGGACGACCGTTGCGCCGATGCCGACCCAGTACCCGAAGGCGGTCGCCCGAAGCCACGCCCGGTCCGCCCCCTCGTCGTAGGCCGCGTCCACCGCGCGGCGGGGCGCGAAGGCGGAGACGGCGAACAGGATGGCGGCCACGGCGAGGCCCAGCACCGCATAGACGGGCGAGGGGACGGGCGGGATGCTCTGCGTGGCGAGGGTCCAGACCGCGGTGGTCAGGAAGGTCAGGCCGAGCGCGGCGTAGCAGGCGGTGCGGATCGTCTCGATGCGGGCGACGGTCAGGGGCACGACGGGATCCTCCGGATCGGATGATGTAACCTGTGGGTGACTTATCGCGCGTCGGAAGTAACGTCAAGGTTACATCGAAACGACGATTGCCCCCGCCCCGTGCGGACCCTATCTGCGTGTGCGATGAAGCGCCCGATCCTGTTGCATCCCGACCCCCGTCTGAAGAAGGTGGCCACCCCGGTGGACGACCTGTCCGACGAGTTGCGCGCCCTGGCCGACGACATGCTGGAAACGATGTACGACGCGCCCGGGATCGGGTTGGCCGCGCCGCAGGTGGGCGTGGGGCAGCGGCTGATCGTGCTCGACTGCGTCAAGGAGGAGGGCGCCGCGCCGCAGCCCACGATCATGTTCAACCCCGAGGTGCTGGCGTCGAGCGACGATCGCAGCACCTACGAGGAAGGGTGCCTTTCGATCCCCGAGCACTTCGCCGACGTGGAGCGTCCGGCGGAGGTCACCGTCCGCTGGATCGACCGCGACGGGCGCGAGGTGACGCGGGACATGGACGGTCTGTGGGCGACCTGCGTGCAGCACGAGGTGGACCATTTGGACGGGCGGTTGTTCATCGACTACCTGACGCCGCTGAAGCGGCAGCTGATCACGCGCAAGATGCAGAAGCTGAAGCGCGAGCGCGCGCGGGGGACCGATTGATGCACCCCGCCGGGGTGACGCCTGATCCGTTCCTGCGCTGGCCGCATCCCGTGCTGAGGACCGCCGCCGCGCCGGTGGGCGCGGTGACGGACGAGCACCGGCGCATCTGGGACCGGATGCTGGACGCGATGTACGCGATGCCGGGCGTGGGGCTGGCCGCACCGCAGATCGGCGTGCCGCTGCGGCTGGCGGTGGTCGATGCGGGGCAGGGGCCGATCCGGCTGGCCGACCCGGAGGTGGTGTCCGCGTCCGCGGTGCTGCGCGCCCACGAGGAGGCGTCGCCCAACCTGCCGGGCGTATCGGCCGTGGTGAAGCGGCCCCGCGCGGTGACCGTGCGGTTCCTGGACGTCGCGGGCGCACGGGTGGAACGGAACTTCGTGATGTTGGAGGCGACCAGCGTGCAGCATCAGATCGACCATCTGGACGGGGGCATGTTCTTCGACCGCCTGTCGCGCACCAAGCGGGACATGCTGCTGCGGAAGGCCGCGAAATGCGCGTGATCTTCATGGGGACGCCCGACTTCGCGGTGCCCGTCCTGCGGGCGGTGGCGGGCGCGCACGAGGTCGTGTGCGCCTATACCCAGCCGCCGCGTCCGGCGGGGCGGGGGAAGCGGGACCGCCCGTCGCCCGTGGAGGTGGCGGCCGAAGGGCTGGGCATCCCCGTGCGGTCGCCCGCGTCGCTGAAGGGGTCGGAGATCCAGGCCGGGTTGGCGCGCCTGGACGCCGACGTTGCGGTGGTCGTCGCCTATGGCCTGCTGCTGCCTACCCCCGTGCTGGACGCGCCGCGGCAGGGATGCCTGAACGTCCACGCCTCGCTGTTGCCGCGCTGGCGGGGCGCCGCGCCGATCCACCGCGCGGTGATGGCCGGCGACGGGGAAACGGGCGTGTGCGTCATGCGCATGGAGGCGGGGCTGGACACCGGCCCGGTCCTGCTGCGCCGCGCGGTGCCCATCGGCCCCACGGACACGACGGGCGACCTGCATGACCGTCTGTCGGCCCTGGGGGCGGGGGCGATGGTGGAGGTGCTGGACCGGCTGCCGGACGTGGTGGCGGACCCGCAGCCGGAGGACGGCGTGACCTATGCCGCCAAGATCGACAAGGCGGAGGCGGCGGTGGACTGGTCGCGCCCGGCCGCGGCGGTGGCACGGCAGGTCAACGGCTTGTCGCCGTTTCCGGGCGCCTTCGTCTTGCGGGACGGCGCGCGGCTGAAGCTGCTGCGCGCGCGGGCGGTGGACGGGACCGGTGCGGCGGGAACGGTGCTGGGGGAGGGCGGGCTGGTCGTCGCCGCCGGCGACGGCGCGGTGGAGGTCCTGGAAGTGCAGCCCGCCGGCAGAGGGCCCATGCCGGCGGCGGTCTGGCGCCGGGGCGCGCGGCTGGGGGACGGGGACGCCCTGACCTGAGGCCGGAACGCCCCCGCGCGGCGGGTCACTTCTTGGCGTCGGACCCACCTGCGGCGTCCTTGCCGCCCTTGGCGGAGCCGCCGCCCCTCGTGGCGCCGTCGCCCTTCGTTTCCCCGCCGTCGTCCTTCCCAGACCCGTCGCCCTTCCCGGACCCGTCGCCCTTCGCGGCACGATCGTCCTTCGTCTGGCCCTTTTCTTTGCCGGAGGCGTCGTCCGCGGCGGCCTTCGTGGCTTTGCCCTCGGGATCGACCGCGTCCTTCACGGCCTCGCCCACAGCATCCGCGCGGTCGATGACCTGCTCCGTCGCCTCGCGCGCGGCCTTCTGGGCGGCGGCCTCGACCCAGCGCGCGGTTTCCTGACGGGCGGTGTCGACCCCTTCCGTGACCAGAAGGGCCGCCCGCTCGCGCGCCGCTTCCAGGATGGCTTCGCGCCGTTCGGACACGAACTCCCGTTCCGCCCGGCTGCGCGGCAGCACGGCGGCCAGGGCCGCGCCCGCGGCCAGGCCGATCAGCGCGGCGGTGGTCGGGGAATCCGACGCCGCGTCCACGCCGCGCCGCGCCGCGTCGGAGGCCCGCCGTCCCGCGAGGGCCGCCCGCCGGGACACGTCGTCCGCGGCGGTCGACGCCCGGTGGCGGATGCGGTCGGTCGCGGCGGAGGTCCGGACCGCCGCCCGGTGGCCCCGTGCGCGCGCCTCGGCGGCGCCCTTCTCCACGTCCGCCTCGGCGGTGCCGACCAGGGCGCCCACGCCCTCGGACACGGAGCGCGCGGCCGCGCCCACCGTGTCGGCGGTGCGTCGCGCGGCGTCGCCCACGGCGTCCGACGCCGCCTCGGCCGAGCGGGCGACCGCGCCGCCCGCCTCCGCCACCGCGTCGGAGGCGCGGCGGATCGGCTGGGCCTGGGACACGCGTTCGATGGCGCGGGCCGTGGGACGGCGGCCCCCGAACATCATCCAGGCCAGCGATGCGCCGATGATCGCGGCGGGCACCGGGTTTTCCCGCGCGGAGCGGGCGAGGTGCTCGACGAGGGACTCGTCCTCCAGGATGTCGTCGTCGTGGACCTCGACCACCACGGCATCCACCTCCACCTGGGAGGGGACGCCCCTGGGATCGTCGTGCCACTCGGTGCGCTGTTCGGTCATTTCATCCGCTCCCGGACCATGTCGCGGTCCCGTTCGAGTTCCCGGACCGTGCGCTGCGGCACGGCGTTCCGCTTGATTTCCTTCAGTCCCGCGAAGGCGAGGCCCCCGGCGAGGGCGGCACCGAGCAGGGTGCTCAGCAGGGCCGCCGCCCAGGCGGGCAGCCCCAGCGCCGCCAGCACCGCCATGATCGTCACCAGAACCATCACGGCGACGGCCAGGGCCACCACCGCGGCGCCCGCCAGCAGCGCGGCCCCGCGGCCCGCCGCCCGGACGTTGCCGCGCAGTTCCGCGCGAAGGAGGTCCAACTCCGCCCGTGCCAGCGCGACCGCGTCGCCGAGGGCGTCGCGCGCCGCGTGCCCCAGCGACGTCGCGGCGGGATGGTCGCGTCCGTCCATCACGAGGGCTTGGCCTGCGAGGCGCCCGCGTCGCCGCCGGCGGAGGTCGCGCCACCGGTCCGCGTGGAGGCCGTTCCGTCCGCCTCGGGCTCCCCCTCGTCGTCCTCGCCGAAACCCGGGGCCTCGGGCGCCACGCCCCCGGGATCGCCCGACGCGTTGCCCGCATCCTCGAACGCCGCGGCGGGAACGGCATCGCGCCGGACACCGTCGTCGTGATCGTACTCGTCGTACTCATCGTAGTCGTCGTGACCGTCGTACCCGTCGTCGTAGGCGTCGGACGCCGGCGCGGTGACCAGGCGGATGGCGGCGAAGCCGACCAGGGCGGCCAGGCCCGCGACGGCCAGCGGCTGGCGCCGGGCGAAGCGGCGGGCCGAGTCCGTCAACTCCCCGATGCCGCGGTCGTGGACGTCGTAGGCCACGGCGCTGAGCCGGTCGGCGCCCGCGTGGACGTAGTCGGCGACGACGCCCAGCTCGCCATCCAGGGCGTCGGCGGCATCGTGGACGGCGTCCGCCACGCGCGAGATCCGTTCGGCGGCCGCGCGCTTGCGCTCTTCCGCCGCGTCCTCGATCTGCGCGCGGGCCTCCGCGGTCAGTTCGCGGGCGGAGGAGCGGACGGAATCGACCGCGTCGGAGGCGGCCTGGCGGCTCGTCCGCTTGTGTCTGGTATCGGCCATGGATGCGATCCTCGATTCTGGGGGTGGTCCCCGTGATGTCAGTTCCCGTCGTCCGCCTTGCGGGCGGGACGCGCGCGCGTGGTCTTGCGGCCCGTGGACTTGGCGCGGGTCCGGCGGGGCGCCTTTGCCGCGCCGTCGGACTTGGCGGACGCGGCGCCGGCTGCCTTGGCGGGACGACGACCCGCCGCCGACGACCCGCCGCCGCGCGCGTCCGACGTCGCCGCCGGTCCCGGCGCGGCGCCTGGTCCCGTGTCGGCGTGGGACGTTCGGGGCAGGGCGGTGGTCGGGGGCGGGCCCATCGCCTTCTTGGGCTGGCTGGGCGTCTCCACCTTCTTGGGCGGTCCCCCGGCGATGGAACGACGCAGCATCTTCCGCGCACCCGGGCGCCGGCCGTTCGTCGGCGCATCGGCGCCCGGAACGGTGGCGGGGCCTTCCGTCAGCCGCCGTCCCGCGGCGCGGGCGGCGCCGGCGGCGCGGTCGGTTGCGGCCCCCGCCGTGCGGCGCACCCCAGGGGACAGCGCGAGCGCCCCGATCCCCAGCGCGAGGCCCAGCAGGCCCACCGCGACGGGGTTGTCGTTGGCCATGCGGGCTGCGCGGTTCAGCGTCCCGTCGCGGCGCGCGGGGCGCCGCCTCCGGCGGAGCGCGGCGGCCGGATAGGTGGCGGGCGGTGCGGTCAGAGGGCGCGGTCGCGGGGCGACGTCCCGCATGGCGGGCGGGGGAGCGTCCACCGACGGTTCGGGGGCCGGAGGGGGCAGGCGGCGCGAGGGGGTGGCGGTGCTGCGGGCGCTGTGGAACCGGGCACGGGGGCGTTCGGGCGCATCCGGGCGGTCCTCGCGCGCGAGGAGGGCCGCGCCGCCACCGGCCAGCAGGAGGGATGGCGGCAGCTTGCGCAACAGGCGCCAGGCCGGCAGCGCCACCCCGGCGGCCATCATCGCGGCGGCTACCGGGTTGCGTCGCGCGCGGGCGATCACCGCATCGCGGAAGTCTTCCGCCCGGGCCTCGGCCATGCGGCGCGCGCCTTCGGGCGAGGCGACGGCGCGCACGCGGTCCACGGTGGCGTCGACCCGCCCCAGAAGCCGGTCCAGGCTGCCCGCCAGCGTGGCGCGGCGCGCGGCCACGACCTCGCGCGCGGCGTCCGGATCGTCCGGGCGGACGGCGGGGGCGGGGGTCCGGTGGACGGCCGGGTCCGCGGTCGCGGTGGGGTGCGGCTGGTCCATGGGCGTGCCTCCGGCGTGTGACGCGAAATGTGCGAGCGTGGTCAACGCCCTGTCGCACATCAAAGCGTGGCGCGACCATTGGTTCCCCGTCGCGGCCATGACGCCGCCCCCGCGGTCCCTGGACGCCGAGGGCCATCCCCCTTACCTGTCGGGCGAGCACGGGGGACGCCATGAACACGACGACGAAGCCGCCTCTGACGATCCACATGGCCGCGCCGCGGGGCTTCTGCGCGGGCGTGGACCGGGCGATCAAGATCGTCGAGATGGCGATCGAGAAGTGGGGCGCACCGGTCTACGTGCGACACGAGATCGTCCACAACCGCTACGTCGTGGACGGTCTGCGCGAGAAGGGCGCCGTGTTCGTGGAGGAGCTGGACGAGTGCCCCCCCGACCGACCGGTCATCTTCTCCCCGCACGGCGTGCCCAAGGCGGTCCCGGGCGAGGCCCCGGCGCGCGAGATCGCCCCCACCCTGGCCGAGAACCTCAAGCTGTTCGCGCGCGTCC
>NZ_JARGZA010000014.1 GCF_030973515.1 Jannaschia maritima | reverse complement strand
GTCCTGGACCTTCGGGTCCGCCATGTCGGTGGTGCCATAGCAGACGGCCAGGTCGGCGGGCCCCACGAACAGGCCGTCGATGCCGTCCGTCGCGGCGATGGCGCCGGCCGCCTCCACGCCTTCCGGCTCCTCGATCTGCGCGATGATGACCGTCTCGTCGCGCGATTGCTGCAGCACGTCGCCCATCGGCCGCGTGGCGAAGCCAGCCCAGCGGGTCGATCCGGCATAGCCGCGGCCCCCGTGGCCGAACCGTCCGGCGCGCGCGATCTCCGCCGCCTTGGCCGCCGAATCGACGTGCGGCACCACGATGCCCGTGGCCCCGCTGTCCAGGGCCTTCAGGATCTCGACCGGCGTGCCCGTCGGCACCCGGACCAGGCAGGGGACGTCCAGCGCTCGGGCCAGGGCCAGGCAGACGTCCAGCCGCGCCCGGTCGAACGGCGAATGCTCCGCGTCCAGGCACAGGAAGTCCAGCCGCGACTGGGCCAGCACCTCGATCATCTCGTGGGCGGGCGTCTTCACGAAGGTCCCGACCAGGATCTCCCCCGATGCCATGCGTTGCTTGAAGCTCATGTCGAATCCTCCCGTTTCGGCGCTTATGGCACGTCCCCGCGGCCGCCCCAACGCATCGCCGCTTGGCGCGGGCCGCGGGGCTCCCTAGGCTCGTCCGGCAGCTCGGGGGAGGACAGGGCATGACGCGCGACTACCTGAAGAAGGCGAAGAAGACCGCGACCTCCGATGCCGCGGACGTCCGCGCCACCGTGCAGGCGATCCTGGACGACATCGAGGCGGGCGGCGACGCCAAGGCGCTCGAATACGCCGCGCGGTTCGACCGCTACGACGGCGACACGGTCCTGACCGACGCCGCGATCCAGGCCGCGGTCGCGCAGGTCCCTGACACGCTCAAGCGGGACATCCAGTTCGCCCACCGCAACGTGCGGACCTTCGCCGAAGCCCAGAAGGGCACGCTCCAGGACATCGAGGTGGAGGTGATCCCCGGTCTCGTCGCCGGCCAGAAGACCATCCCCGTCGAGGCGGCGGGCTGCTACGTTCCGGGCGGCCGCTACAGCCACGTGGCCAGCGCGATCATGACCGTGACCACCGCCAAGGTCGCGGGCTGCGGTCACATCGCCGTGGCCTCGCCCCCCCGCCCCGGCGTGGGCATAGCCCCCGCCATCGTCTACGCCGCCCACCTGTGCGGGGCGGACCGGATCCTCGCCATGGGCGGCGTGCAGGGCGTGGCCGCGATGACGTTCGGCCTGTTCGGCCTGCCGCCCGCCAACATCCTGGTCGGGCCCGGCAACCAGTTCGTGGCCGAAGCCAAGCGCATCCTGTTCGGCCGCGTGGGCATCGACATGGTCGCGGGCCCCACCGACAGCCTGATCCTGGCGGACCGCAGCGCGGACCCGGAGATCGTGGCCGTCGACCTCGTCAGTCAGGCGGAGCACGGGTACAACTCCCCCGTCTGGCTCGTCACCGACGACCGCGATTTGGCGGAGACGGCGATGGCCCGCGTCCCCCAGCTGATCGAGGATCTGCCTGAAACCAACCGCGACAACGCCCGCGCCGCCTGGGCCGACTATGCGGAGGTCATCCTGTGCGCTGACCGCGACGAGATGGCCGCGACCTCCGACGAATACGCCCCCGAGCACCTGACCGTGTTGGCCCGGGACCTGGATTGGTGGCGCTACCGGCTGCGCTGCTACGGCTCGCTCTTCTTGGGCGAGGAGACGACGGTCAGCTTCGGCGACAAGGCCGCGGGCCCCAACCACGTCCTGCCCACGGGCCGGGCCGCGACCTATACGGGCGGGCTGTCGGTCCACAAGTACATGAAGATCGTCACCTGGCAGCGCTCCACCCGCGAGGCCGCGCGCGACGTGGCGCTCGCCACCGCCCGCATCAGCCGCCTCGAAGGCATGGAAGCCCACGCCCGCGCCGCCGACATCCGCTTGGCCAAGTTCTTCCCGGGCGAGAACTTCGACCTGTCCGCCGCCGACTAGGCGGGCCATCGAGCGAAAGACCGTCATCCCCAGGCTCGACCCGGGGACCTCCCGCATCCGTCGCGACACCTCAAACCCGCGACAGCACCAGCCCCCCGCCACCAGCACCAAGGCCAGGACCCGCGTGGGGGTGATCTCGCGGGCCTCCGCGCAGCGGATGGCCCGCCGATGCCATCGGGCGACGAACCAGCGGCAGGGTATTCCGCGAAGCGGAATGTCCCGGGAGCGGCCGAACCGCCCCCTACAGCCGCGACAGCACCAACCCCCCCGCCACCAGCACCAGGGCTAGGACCCGCGTGGGGGTGATCTCGCGGGCCTCCGCGCAGCGGATGGCCCGCCGATGCCATCGGGCGACGAACCAGCGGCAGGGTATTCCGCGAAGCGGAATGTCCCGGGAGCGGCCGAACCGCCCCCTACAGCCGCGACAGCACCAACCCCCCCGCCACCAGCACCAGGGCTAGGACCCGCGTGGGGGTGATCGGATGCACGGGCGCCGCGAAGGCCCCCATCGCGTCCATCACCAGCGCCGCCCCCAACTGCCCCAGCAGCAGCGCGGCGAACGCGGTCAGGATCCCGATCGTCGGCACCGCCCACAGCATCGCCCAGACCACCGCCGCGCCCAGGAACCCGCCCAGCCACAGCACCCACGGCACGGACCCCGCCCGCGCGAACGCCCCCAGGTCGCCCCGCAGCGCCGTCACCGCCAGAAGCGCCGCGAACCCCACCCCGAACGAGATCGCCGCCGCCGCCACCCCGCTGCCGATCCCCTTTCCCAGGGCGGCGTTCAGCGGTGCCTGCACTCCGAATCCTATACCGACGAGGAACACCACGGCGACGGGCACCAGCACGGCGGGGGACAGCAGGGACATGGGCGCGGGCTCTCGGTTGTGCCGCACCGGCCTGCCCGCTAAGCCCCCGCCAGTCAACGCGAGCGCGGGGGAGCCCCATGTCGAACGAAGCCCTGGAACGGACGATCGAGGCCGCGTGGGACGCGCGCGACACCGTCACCCCGCAGACAACCGGCGCCGTCCGTGACGCGGTGGAGGCGACGCTCGACGCGCTCGACGGGGGCACCCTGCGCGTGGCCGAACCGCGGGGCGACGGCCAATGGCACGTCAATCAATGGGCCAAGAAGGCGGTGCTCCTGTCCTTCCGCCTGCGCGACATGACCCCGATGGAAGGCGGCCCGCAGGGCGGCACCTGGTGGGACAAGGCGGACAGCAAGTTCGCGGGCTGGAACGCCGCCGCCTGGGACCGCGCGGGCTTCCGCGCCGTGCCGGGCTGCGTCGTCCGGCGGTCGGCCTACGTGGCTCCCGGCGTCGTCTTGATGCCGTCCTTCGTGAACCTCGGCGCCTACGTGGACGCGGGCACCATGGTCGACACCTGGGCTACCGTGGGATCGTGCGCCCAGATCGGCCGCAACGTGCATCTGTCGGGCGGCGTCGGCATCGGCGGCGTGCTGGAACCCATGCAGGCCGGCCCCACCATCATCGAGGACGACTGCTTCATCGGCGCCCGCTCCGAGGTGGTGGAGGGGTGCATCGTCCGACGGGGCTCCGTCCTCGGCATGGGCGTCTTCATCGGCAAATCGACGAAGATCGTGAACCGCCTGACCGGCGAGATCACCTATGGCGAGGTGCCGCCCTATTCGGTCGTCGTCGCGGGCTCGATGCCCGGGGCCGGCACCATGGGCAACGGCGCCGCCGCCCCCAATCTCTACTGCGCGGTGATCGTCAAGCAGGTGGACGCCCGGACGCGCAGCAAGACCGCGATCAACGACCTGCTGCGGGACTGACGGGCCGCGCGTGCGCCGGGCCCGACCCGTCGCCACGCCCCGGGAGGCGGACTTGCCGGCCGGGCACCCTATGTCCCCCTCCATGACGGAATACGGATACCACAACAGCCACGAGCAGTTCGCGCCCGCGCGGCTCCTCGACGTGGCCAAGCGGGCGGATGCGGCGGGGTTCCGCGTCGCCTCCGCCTCCGATCACTTCCACCCTTGGAGCGAGGCGGAGCAGGGGCAGTCCGGCTTCGTCTGGTCCTGGCTGGGCGCCGCGATGGAGGCGACGTCGATCCGCTTCCGCACCGTGTCCTGCCCCGGCTGGCGCTACCATCCCGCGATCCTGGCGCAGGCGGGGGCCACGATCAGCGCCATGTATCCCGAACGGCTCTGGATGGCGCTGGGCTCCGGCCAGTTGCTCAACGAAGGCGTGGCCGGCGTCAACTGGCCCGAGAAGCGCGAACGCAACGCGCATCTGAAGGAATGCGTGGACGTGATGCGCGCGCTCTGGGCGGGCGAGGAGGTGACGCATCGCGGGCGCATCACCGTCGAGGCCGCGAAGCTCTATTCCCGTCCCGACGTGCCGCCGAAGGTGATCGGCGCCGCCGTCAGCGAGGACACGGCGCGCTGGGTCGGCGGCTGGGCCGACGCGCTGATCACCGTGGGCGCGGCGGACCGGTCGCGCACGAAGGCCGTGATCGACGCGTTCCGCGAGGGCGGGGGCGAGGGCAAGCCCGTCGCCGTGCAGGCCAAGATCGGCTGGGGCGAGGACCGCGCCTGGGCGATGGAGAACGCATGGAAGGAATGGCGCACCAACGTCCTGCCGGGCGAGGTGCCCTGGGTCATCCGCACGCCTAGGCAGTTCGAGGAGGCCACGCGCTACGTCACGCCCGAGGACGTGGCCACGGCCGTCTTCGTGTCCGACGACCTGGGCGCCCAGGCCGAGCACATCCGCGGCTTCGCCGCCATGGGCGCGACGGAGGTGATGATCCACAACGTCTGCGAGAACCAGGAAGCGTTCATCGACACGTTCGGGGCGAAGGTCCTGCCGGAACTGGGGTAGGGATAAGGATGGATGCCTTAAGCTAATGGAAACGCAGCGCGGGCGTGGTAGAGGGTGAGGAAGAAGTCTGAGGAACGTCGATGAACGCGCTCAACATTGACACGCTGAAGTTCGCCCGGAGCCTCAAGGCGGCCGGTGCGGATGACCGGCTTGCGGAAGCTATCGCCGAAGGCGTCGCCGGTGCGGATACGAGTCAGTTCTCTACGAAGACGGATGTCGCTGAACTGAAGACCGAGATCGCAGGGGTGAAGGCGGAGTTGAAGACCGAGATCGCGGGACTCAGGGGCGAGTTGAAGACCGACATCGCCGCCGTCCGCACCGACATGGCTGCGATGAAGAGTGAACTCGTTCGCATGAATTGGATCACGTCCATCGGCATCGTCGCCGCGATGTTCACCATGCTCCGCTTCTTCACGGGCTGATCAGTTTGCTCGACCTCTGGTACAAGAACGCCATCGTCTACTGCCTCGACGTCGAGACCTTCATGGATGCCGACGGCGACGGGTCGGGCGACTTCCAGGGCCTGACCGACCGGCTGGACCACCTGGAGGCGCTGGGCGTCACCTGCCTGTGGCTCAACCCGTTCTACCCCTCGCCGATGCGCGACAACGGCTACGACATCACCGACTTCTACGGCGTGCACCCCCGGCTGGGCACGCTGGGCCGCTTCGTGGAGTTCAGCCGCGCGGCGCGCGACCGGGGGATGCGGGTGATGGTGGACCTTGTCTGCAACCACACCTCCATCGACCATCCCTGGTTCCGATCGGCCCGGTCCTCGCCGGACAGCCCCTATCGCGACTGGTACGTCTGGTCGAAGGAGAAGCCCGCCGACATCACCGAGGGCATCATCTTCCCCGGCGTGCAGGATGCCGTGTGGACCCACGACGAGGAGGCGGACGCCTGGTACATGCACCGCTTCTACGCGCACCAGGCCGATCTCGACATCTCGAACCCTGCGGTGCGGGCGGAGATCCTGCGGATCATGGGCTTCTGGCTGGAGATGGGGGTCGAGGGGTTCCGCATCGACGCGGTGCCCTTCCTGATCGAGTACAAGGGGCTGGAGGACGAACCCGACCGCGACCCGCTCCTGCTGCTGTCCGAGATGCGGGACTTCCTGTCCTGGCGGAAGGCCGGCGCGATCATGCTGGCGGAGGCCAACGTGGAGCGCGAAACGATCCCCGACTATTTCGGCGGGCGGGCGTTCGGCGCCGACGAGCGGATGCACATGGCGTTCGACTTCCCGCTGAACCAGTACCTGTGGCTGGGCCTGATCCGCGGCTCGGCGGAGCCGATCGCGCGGGCGCTCGACACGCGGCCGAAGGAGATGGGGCAGCAGGCGCAGTTCGGCGTGTTCCTGCGCAACCACGACGAGCTCAGCCTCGACAAGCTCACGGACGCGGAGCGGGAGGAAGCCTTCGCGGCGCTCGCGCCGGAGGATTCGATGCGCGTCTACGACCGGGGCGTCCGGCGGCGCCTGGCGCCGATGCTGGGGGGCGACATGGACCGGCTGGCGCTGGCCCATTCGCTCCTGTTCGCGCTGCCGGGCACGCCGGTCATGTGGTACGGCGACGAGATCGGGATGGGCGAGGATCTGGACCTGCCCGAACGCCTGCCGGTGCGCACGCCGATGCAATGGGCCGACGAGCGCCATGGCGGCTTCAGCCGCACGCGGGGCGACCTGGTGCGCCCCGTCGTGGCGGACGGCCCGCTCGGCTACGGCGCCGTCAACGTGGCGCGGCAACGGGCGGAACGGGGCTCCCTCCTCGACCGGGTCGGCGCCATGATCCGCGTGCGGCGCGCCTGCCCGGAGATCGGCTGGGGCGGATGGACCGTGCTGGACGCGCCCGACGGCGTGCTCGCGCTGCGCTGCGACTGGAACGGGGGGGCCGTCGTCACGCTGCACGACATCGGCGGGGACGGGGCCGAGCTCGCCCTCGACCTCGACGCCCGCCGCCTCGTGACGCTGCTGTCCAGCGACGACGACTGCTCCGATCGCGCGCCGTCCGAGACGATCGCGCTCCCGCCCAACGGCTATCGCTGGATGCGCCTGGACGGGGAACGCCGCTAGCCCAGGGCGCGACTGGACCCCGACCTGCCGCCACGGCCTGCTGCCCGCCGCCGACCTGGCCCGGCTGGCGGGGCTCCCGCTGCCCCCCGAACGCCGCGCGGCCGCCCCGCGCCTGCGCCTGACCCTGCCCCGCCCAACCTCTACGGCGCGGTGATCGTCGAGCAGCTCGATGCCCGGCGCGTCCAGGCCGCGCAGCGGGAACTGGACGCCGTGACGCGGCAATGGATCGAGGTCGGCGTCGATGCGGGCCTCTTCGTCGCGTCGCTGAACCCGACGGGCGGGCAGATCGCCGACGGAATCTCGCTGTCCCGCAACGTGGCGGCGGGCAATTACGGCGCGGCCGTGGTGGACGGCGTCGGCATGGTCCCGGTGCTGGGCGACATCTTCAAGGGCTTCTTCCGCGGACGGCGCATCGCGCGCGCGGTCACCCGGGCCGACGAGGCGTTGCGCCTCGCGCGACAGAACATGCAGCAGGTCGGCACGATCGCCCGCCGCCGCGTGGCCGCGCGCACGCTGACCCGGCGGATGCGGCGTCGCCGCGACGAGATCCTCGAACGCTACCGCGGCTGCGACATGGCCCGCTGCCGCGCCGACCGCGACGCCGAGTTGCGCGAACTCTACGGCCCCGGCAACCTGCCCGCCCCCGGCACCGGCAGCTTCCGGAACGCCGACGGCTCTCCCGCACCGGTAGGCGAAGGGGTTTTCGTGCCGGATCCAAATGATCGAACTGGATCGGATCTTCACGAGGCACTTCAAAACCACGGAGCAGTCGGCATTCCCTACTCAGCTGGGCGTCCAGACCTTTCTGGATTCCCTCCGCCCGGATCTTCGGCGCCCGACGGACGTGCGTGGCGCGTCGACATTGAGCAGAGCCTCACCGGTGATCGCGCAGCGGATCGAAACGCGTCATGGGGTGCATGGCGGGAGCGGTATGGCTCGACACACTCAGAACCACGCAACGGACATTGGCACCACGCCGGTGACGGGGCTTCGATGATGTATGTGGACCGTGACATCCACGGCCCCTTGTCTCACATCGGTGATGCGTCGATAAACCAAACGCCTGAATTCTAGGAGTTATCCCGTGAGCGGAATCAATTGGAATCCGGATTGGCAGCTTAGCGAACCTAGTGAGTTCGACTTTAATCCTGATGGGTCGATCACCCTCCGAGATCCTTTGAACGATGTTTTCCTCACAAGAGACTATATTGAGTTTATGCAGCGTTCCAACGGCGCAGGACTTCGTGATACGGGCTCTTGGTTTATGGCGCGCTTCGATGAAGGCGTCGTTCTTCTGCAAGTCGAATGGTTGGGAAACACCCGAAATTTGGATTTGACGACACGAAGCTATTATCGTCACCTTGATCCGGATACCCATCTTTTGCCGCTCAAGCATGTCTTCATCGGATTTGCGGACCCGGTGAATCCAGAAGGTGCTGACATCGTGATGAATGTCCAGAAGGGCGATCCCGACTACGGCAAGATCTACGCTTGGATCCGCGCGAACGATCCGTGGATGACCGGCGACAACACCCACGGCCTCGGCCACGTCGCCGACAGCTTCACCGGCTTCATGAACGGCCTGACGGAGCGGGAGAACCTTTGAACCCCCGTCCGGGCTTCGGACCGCGGGTCTGGGCGGCGGAGTTCGGGGCCTATCCGGAAGGCGTCCTCGCGCTGATGGGGCCGATGGAGGTGATGCCGCTGGATCACGCCGACCTCCTCTGGCTCGCCCGCCAGGCAGACGCGCCTTCCGAATTCCTGGCCCATCACCTGGACGAGGCGGTCGACCCCTTCGCTGCGACCGGCGCGCATTTTCGCCTCGGCCTGTGCAGCTTCAAGCGCGGTCCGGGCCGTCTTCTGCCCGTCTTCGACGGCAGGCAGGTCATGACGACCATGGCGGCCCGGAACGAAAGGGTGGCGCAGGTCGCCCGAGCCGTGCTGGCGGAGGGGCGGGAGGACGCTCTCTATTTCAGACCCTGGCGGGACATACCGCGCTGGTGCGAGTTCCGGGTCTTCATCCGGGCCGGCGTCGTCGTCGGAGCGAGCCAGTATCACACCGACCGCCGCTTTCCCGAGATCGTGGCCGACAAGCCGCGCATCGCCGATGTCCTGAGGGCGGCGGTGGACGATCTGCTGAAGGTGCTGCATGTGGACGACATCGTGGCCGACTTCGCCGTGCCGCCCGCCCTCGATCGACAGGCCCTGTTGCTGGAACTGAACCCCTTCGTTCGCCGCACGGGTCCGGGTCTGTTCCGGTGGGGTGGTGGCCTCGATGGTGGCGACTTCGATCGGACGTTCAGGACCCTCTGACCATGACGCGGTGCGCAGGACGCCAATGACCCCCGCCGCCTTCGCCGCCCTCCACCCCCGCCTCTACCGTTTGGCCGAACGGGGCAGCCTGGACTCGATCCGGCGCCACGGCCTGCTGCCCGCCGCCGACCTGGCCCGGCTGGCGGGGCATCCGCTGCCCCCCGAACGTCGCGCGGCCGCCCTGCGCCTGACCCTCCCGGATGGCACGCCCGTCACGATCACCGACAACGCGCCCCTGTCCATGCGCGCCTTGGGCGGCATCCTGGACGACGGCCTCGCGCCCGCCGACTGGATGGCGATGCTGAATGCCCGCGTCTTCTTCTGGCCGGACCGGGCGCTGGGGGCTGGGAACCTGGCGGCACGCCTGCGGCTGGGCTACCGCAGCGAATGGCACGTCTTCGACACCGCCCGCCTGCTCGCCCCCGTCTGGGACCGGGCGGAGGTCGCGCCCATCAACACCGGCGCCACCCTGCGGGCCGCCGCCCGCCGGGGCCGCGCCACCTTCGCCCCCCTGGCGACCCTCGACTGGGACGCCTGGCGCCGCGCCCGGCCGACCAGGGCCCTCGACCGCGCGAAGGAGGTCACGGTCCGCGGCCCCGTCCCCCACGCCGCGGATGCGATCGAGGCGATCGAACCCGCCCGCTAGGGTGGGGATGGGCGCTCGTGACCGCGTCTCGGCACCCCGCCGGACCACCCCCCGCACGGAACGGCCCCGTGACGCAAGACCGGCGCAACGCGCGGTGCAGGTGTGCAGAAACGTATGCACGGGGGCAAAGGACCGGTCCCGCAGGGACGGGACGGTCCGGGGGACCGTCCCGAGGTCCGCAGCGCGGGCCGCACCGGCGGCCCGCCGGACCACCCCCCGCACGGAACGCCGCCGGGACGCAACCCCGACGCAACGCGCGGTGCGTGTCGGCCAATTCGTATGTACGGGGGGTGCACGGGGGGTGTACGGGGGGTGCACGCCCTTTCGGACAAGAATTTTTGTATCAGCCGCCCCAGCCGTCGGACTGCATCTCGACCAGTCGGGACGCCGTTCGGTCGAACTCGAACCGCCCCTCGCCGGACGGGTACAGCCCTTCCGGCGGGGCCTCCGCGCTGACGATCAGGCGCGTCCTCGCCTCGTAGAGCGCGTCGATCAACGTCACGAAGCGCCGCGCCTCGTTGTGATGCCTGCCTTCCAGGACGGGGACATGCGTCAGGATCAGCACCCGCACCGCCTGCGCCAGCGCCAGGTAGTCGCCCGCCCCCAGGGGCCGCCCGCACAAGGTCGCGAACGACGCCCGCGCGACCCCCGCGGCATAGTCGTCCAGCACCAGGTCGCGCCCCTTCACCCGCAGCGTCAGCCCCTCCGACCGCCCGCCCGACAGGTCCGCCCAGACCCCGTCCAGCGCGGTGTCGTCCGTGTCGCCGGGGGTGAAGTATGTCCTTGATCCCGCGAGCCTTTCCCGCCTGTAGTCGCGCCCCGCATCCAGGTGATGCACGACCATCCGGTTCTTCAGCATGTCGATGAACGGCAGGAACAGCTGCCGGTTCAGCCCGTCCTTGTACAGGTCGTCGGGGACCCGGTTCGACGTGGTCACGACATGGACGCCGCCCGCGAACAGCTTCTCGAACAGGCGGCCCACGACCATCGCGTCGGTGATGTCGGTGATCTGCATCTCGTCGAAGCACAGCACCCGCGCCTCGCGCGTGACGCGGGCGGCGAAGGGGGCGATGGCGTCCGCCGTGCCCGTGGTCCGCGCTTCGTGCATCGCGTCGTGGGCGGCCTGCATGAAGGCGTGGAAGTGGACGCGCCGCGACGGCACCGGCGCGGCCTCGTGGAACAGGTCCATCAGCATCGACTTGCCCGTCCCCACGCCCCCCCACAGGTAAACGCCCATCGGCCCTTCCGGCGCCTTCGGTCGGCCGAAGAACCCTTTGCGCGCAGGGGGTTCCGCCAGCTTGGCGCGGATCCGCTCCAACGGCTCCAACGCCGCCTCCTGGGCGGGGTCGCGGGTCAGCGCGCCATCGGCCACCCGCGCGGCATAGAGGTCGTGCAGCGTCCGCGTCATCGCCGCGCATGTTGTCCAAGTGCGGCCGCGTGTCCAGCGGCGGCGGCCCTCAGTGGCGGGCTTCGATGCGGGCGTGCAGGCGGCGCACGATCCGGCTGGCCGTCGTTTCGAACAGGGGCGGGATCGCGGCGTGGACTAGTGCTGCCCCCGCGGCCAGGGCCAGCTGCCCCGCGAAGCCCAGGGCGAAGCGCGCGTGCTGCCCATAGCTTTCGCCGACGCTGGCGGGGTGGTCGCGGAACCCCCGCAGGAAAGCCGTCGGGCGGGCGGGGGCGTGGGGGTCGGTCGTGTCGCTGGGCATCGGGTCCTCCGGGCTGGGGCAGGGTCCATCCTCGCCGCTTGACGGGGCGACATGGTCCCAATTATTACTTCCTCGACCCGAATGTTGGGATGGCATCCCACGGATGGCGGATACCTTGGACGAGATCGACCGCCGCATCCTGCGACAGCTACAACGCGACGCCGCGATCGGGACGGACGCCCTCGCCGACGCCGTGGGCCTGTCGCGCAACGCCTGCTGGCGGCGCGTCAAGCTCCTGGAGGGGGCGGGCACCATCGCGCGCCGCGTCGCCATCGTGGACCCGGCCGCCGTGGGGCTGGGCCTGTCGGTCTTCGTGATGGTGCGCACCAACCGCCACGACCGCGACTGGCTGACCCTGTTCGAGCGCACGGTCCGCGACCTGCCCGAGATCGTGGGCGCGCACCGCATGGCCGGCGACCTCGACTACGTCCTGCGGGTGCGCGTGGGGTCGGTCGCGGACTACGACCGGTTCTATCAGCGTCTGATCGCGCGGGTCCCCCTGTCCGACATCTCCGCCAGCTTCGTGATGGACGACATCAAGGACACCACCGCCCTGCCGGTCTGACGATCAAAATCCGCGATACGTCACCCCCAGCACATCTGATTGGACAGGGCCGCCGTCAGGGGCCATCAGACGGATCATGGACCGCGCCCGAGCCGCACCGCTGATCTCGCCCATCCTGATCGGGGGCTGCCTCGTGCTGATGGTGGGCTTCGCCATCCGCGCCAGCTTCGGGGTCTTCCAGATCCCCATCGCCACGGAGTTCGGCTGGCCCCGGGCGGAGTTCAGCCTGGCCATCGCCATACAAAATCTTGCCTGGGGCATCGGCCAGCCGATCTTCGGAGCCATCGCCGAACGCTTCGGCGACCGGAAGGCCATCGTCCTGGGCATCGTGTGCTATGCGGCCGGGCTGGTCCTGTCGTCCTTCGCGGTCACCCCGGGCGCGCACCAGACGTTGGAGATCCTGGTGGGCTTCGGCATCGCGGGCATGGGGTTCGGGGTGATCCTGGCCATCGTGGGGCGCGCCGCGTCGGACGACAACCGGTCCATGGCGTTGGGCATCGCCACCGCCGCCGGATCGGCGGGTCAGGTCTTCGGCGCGCCCCTGGCCGAATGGTTATTGGGCTTCTACACGTGGCAGACCGTGTTCCTGATCTTCGCAGGCATCGTCACCGCCACGATCTTCGCCCTGCCGATGATGCGCAGCCCCGCCCCGTCGGCCACGAAGGCGGAACTGCAGGACAGCATGGGCGCCATCCTCCTCAAGGCGTTCAAGGACCCGTCCTATTCGCTGATCTTCGTGGGCTTCTTCTCGTGCGGGTACCAGTTGGCCTTCGTGACCGCGCACTTCCCCGCCCTCGTGACCGAGATGTGCGGCCCCATCGATCCGAACGGGGTGCTGTGGTCCATGGGCATCACCAGCACGTCCACCCTGGGCGCGGTGGCGATATCGCTGATCGGCTTGGCGAACATCGCGGGCACGCTCTATGCCGGATACCTGGGCAAGCGGTTCCCGAAGAAGTACCTGCTCGCGGGCATCTACGTCGGTCGGACCCTGGCGGCCGCGGCCTTCATCCTGTTCCCGATCACGCCCCTGACCGTCGTGCTGTTCTCGGTCGCGATGGGCGCGCTGTGGCTGGCGACCGTGCCGCTGACGAGCGGGCTGATCGCCCACATCTACGGGCTGCGCTACATGGGCACGCTCTACGGCATCATCTTCTTCAGCCACCAGTTGGGCAGCTTCCTGGGCGTGTGGCTGGGCGGCACCCTCTACGACAGCACGGGGAGCTACGTGGCCGTCTGGTGGGTGGGCGTCGGCGTGGGCGCCCTGTCCGCCATCGTCCACCTGCCCGTGCGGGAGGTGCCCCTGGGCCAGCGGTTGGAGCGTCGGGCGGTAGCTTAGGGCGCGGCCGCGACCGGTGAGGTTGCCTGAGTCACCCCCACGCCTCGGACGCCGAGGGGTTGCCGCAACGCAAATCCATGCCATGCTGAACCTCGATCCATCTGGGGGACCCACCATGCGATACCTTCTCATCGCGGCGCTCGCCGCATCGCCCGCCGTGGCGCAGCAGGCCGCCGACGCCGTCGACCCGGAAGCGGCCACCGGGCTAGTCCAGGACGCCCCCGCCCCCGTCACGTCGCAGGACTGGATGGTCGCCGCGGCCAACCCCCTGGCCTCCGAGGCGGGCGCCCGCGTCCTGCGCGAAGGTGGTAGTGCCGCGGACGCCATGGTCGCCGTGCAGGCCGTGCTGGGCCTTGTGGAGCCGCAATCGTCGGGCTTGGGCGGGGGCGCGTTCCTCGTCTACTACGACGCCGAAACGGGCGAGATGACGACCCTCGACGGGCGCGAGAAGGCACCCCTGGCCGCCACCCCGACCCTGTTCCAGGTGGACGGCGACACGATGGGCTTCTGGGACGCCGTGGTCGGCGGCCTGTCGGTCGGCACCCCGGGCACGCCCATGCTGATGGAGGAAGCGCACAGGCGCTGGGGCACGGCCAATTGGGGCGGCCTGTTCGAAGATGCCATCGCCCACGCGGAGGACGGGTTCGCCGTGTCCCCCCGCCTGGCCATGCTGGTGGCCGACGGCCGCGACCGATTGGAAACGTTCGCCGACACCGCCGCCTACTTCTACCCGGACGGCGAGCCCATCGCCGAAGGCGACACCCTGACCAACCAGGCCTATGCCGACACCCTGCGGGCCATCGCCGCGCATGGAACGGACGCGTTCTATTCGGGTGAGATCGCGGAGGGCATCGTCGCCGCCGTGCGCGCCAACACGGGCGTGACGGGCGTCGAGGGCCTTCTGTCGATGGAGGACATGGCGGCCTACGACGTGGTCGAGCGCCCGGCCGTCTGCGCGCCGTATCGAGGAGCGGAGGTCTGCGGCATGGGGCCACCGTCGTCGGGCGCGCTGACCGTGGGCCAGATCCTGATGATGCTGGAACCCCACGACCTGGCCGCGATGGGCCCCGACGACCCCGACGCCTGGCGCCTGATCGGGGATGCCAGCCGCTTGGCCTTCGCGGATCGCGGCCTCTACATGGCGGACAGCGACTTCGTGCCGATGCCGCGCCTGCTTGATGCGGGCTACATGGCGGGTCGTGCGGCGCTGCTCTTCGGCGACGACGCCCTGCCGGAGGTGTCGGCGGGCAACCCGCCCTGGGACCATGCCGCGCTGGACCTGGCCCCCGGCTGGTCGCCTTCGATGCCGTCGACCTCCCACATCTCGATCGTCGACGCGGACGGCAACGCCCTGTCGATGACCACGACGATCGAGAACGGGTTCGGCAGCCGCGTCATGGCGCCGGGCGGGTTCCTTCTCAACAACGAGCTGACGGACTTCTCCTTCGCCACCCACGACGACGGCCGCCCCGTGGCCAACCGCGTCGAACCCGGCAAGCGGCCCCGGTCGTCCATGTCGCCCACCATCGTGATGCGCAACGGCACGCCCGAACTGGTCGTGGGCAGCCCCGGCGGCAGCCGCATCATCGGCTACGTCGCCAAGACGATCGTCGCCTACATGGATTGGGGCCTGGATCCGCAGGAGGCCGTGGCCCTGCCGCATCTGGTGAACCGCTTCGGCACCTACGACCTGGAGGAGGGTACGACCGCCGAGGATCTGGCCGGTCCCCTGGGCGAGATGGGGTTCGAGACCAACGTCCGCGACCTGACCAGCGGCCTGCACGTCGTCGCCGTCACCGATCAGGGGCTTGTCGGCGGTGCGGATCCGCGGCGGGAAGGGGTCGCCATCGGGGAGTGACGCAGGAGGACGGCGGCGTCCCCGGGTCGAGCCCGGGGACGACCCTCGTCGAAACGACACACGTCACAACAGGTCCGCCGCCTCCATGATCGGGAAGAACGCCCCGTTCGACGCGATGCCGAACAGGCCGTCGCGCTCCTCCCCCAGATCGACCAAGCGATAGAAGCTCTTGCGGTCGATCAGCGCCTCCAGCCCCGCGCGGACCTCCACGTAGGGGGACGGTTCGCCGTCCGGGGCGAGGGGGAAGCGCATCGGGTGGTCCGGTCCGGCGGCCACGGTGTCGCCCACGTTCGTGGTAAAGGTGATCGTCCCGTCCCGCTCCGTGAAGTCCACCGCCACGAAGGGCGCGTCCTCCACCCGGATGCCGACCTTCTCGACCGGGGTGACCAGGAAGTGCCTGTCCCCTTCGCGCTTGAGGATGGAGGCGAATAGACGCACCAGGCCCTGCCGTCCGATGGGCGTGCCTTCGTGGAACCACGTCCCGTCACGGCGGATGACGATGTCGATCTCGCCGCAATAGGGGGGATCCCACAGATGCACCGGGGGCTTGCCGCCCCTGCCAGCCCGCTTCGCCGCGGCGATCAGGTCGCCCGCCTCCGCGTTCACGCCGCCGTGTTCCGCCATTGCCCTTTGCTCCCACATGCGCGCACCTTACGTAGTCCTGACGACCACAGCCGACGAGGGGAAGGCATGGCCGACGCGCTTCTGGAACGGATCGACGCCCTGGGACCACGCCTGGCCCTGGCCCGGGAGGCCGTGGCCACCCGCATCATCGGGCAGGAGCGTGTGGTCGACCTGACCCTGGCCGCCATGCTGTCGGGCGGGCACGCCCTGCTGATGGGCCTGCCGGGCCTGGGAAAGACCCGGCTGGTCGAGACCCTGGCCACGGTGATGGGGCTGTCGGGCAACCGCATCCAGTTCACGCCCGACCTGATGCCCGCCGACATCCTGGGCTCCGAGGTGCTGGAAACGGCGCAGGACGGCAGCCGCGCGTTCCGCTACGTCGAGGGACCGATCTTCGCGCAGCTGCTGATGGCCGACGAGATCAACCGCGCCTCGCCCCGCACGCAATCCGCGCTGTTGCAGGCCATGCAGGAGCGGGAGGTGACGATCAGCGGCCAGACGCGCAGCCTGCCGCTGCCCTTCCATGTGCTCGCGACCCAGAACCCGCTGGAGCAGGAAGGCACCTATCCGCTGCCCGAAGCGCAGTTGGACCGGTTCCTCGTGCGCATCGACGTCGAATACCCGGACCGCGCGACCGAGCGGGCCATCGTGCTGGCGACCACCGGCGCGGCGGAGGCACCCGCGGCCCAGGTCTTCGATCCAGGCATGCTGGTGGATGCGCAGGACGTCGTGCGCCGCATGCCCGTGGGCGACGGCGTGGTGGACCTGATCCTCGATCTGGTGCGCGGCTGCCGGCCGGACGAGCCCGCGGCGAGCGAGGCGGTGCGCCGCCACGTCGCCTGGGGGCCCGGGCCCCGCGCGGCGCAGGCGCTGATGCTGACCGTGCGCGCGCAGGCCCTGCTGGACGGCCGCCTGGCCCCGGGGCCCGAGGACGTGGCCCGCCTGGCGCGGCCCGTCCTGATGCACCGCATGGCCCTGTCCTTCGCGGCCCGCGCGGAAGGCGTCCGCTTGGAGGATCTGATCGACGAGACCGCGTCCCGCGTCGTCACGCCCGCGCGGGCCGCGTGAACGAGGCGCTGCATACGCCCGCGAGCCTCCGGGCGCGGGCCGAGGGCGCGGCGGCCAGCCTGCCGCCCCTGCTGCTGCAGGCCGAACGGCTGGCGGCGACCGTCCTGATGGGCGAGCACGGGCGCAAGCGCGCCGGCCCGGGCGATGCGTTCTGGCAGTACCGCGCGGCCCTGCCGGGCGATGCGCGCCGGTCCATCGACTGGCGGCAATCGGCCCGGTCCGATGGGCAGTTCGTGCGGGAAACCGAATGGCAGGCCGCGCAGACCCTGATGCTGTGGGTGGACGACGCGGCCTCCATGCGCTTCGCTGCCGCGGACCGCCCGTCCAAGCTGCGCCGCGCGCAGACGCTGGCCCTGGCCCTGGCCGTGCTGGCCGTGCGCGCGGGCGAGCGCACCGCGCTGGCCAACCTGGCCGAACCCCCACGGTCGGGGCGGGCACAGCTGATCCGCATGGCGGACGCGCTGATGGACGGGGGCGATGCGCCCGATTACGGCGCCCCCCGCCCCCGGGTCATGCCGATGGGCGCGCGGGCGGTGTTCCTGTCGGACTTCCTGGGCGACCCCGCGCCCCTGACGGATGCCATGGGCGCCGCCGCCGACCGCGGCGTGGGCGGCGTGCTGGTCCAGATCCTCGACCCCGAGGAGGAGGCGTTCCCCTATGACGGACGCACGATCTTCGAGTCCATGTCCGGCGCCATCCGGTTCGAAACCCTGAAGGCCGCGACCTTGCGCAACGACTATCTTACACGCCTGCGCGACCGCCGCGCGCTGTTGCGCGACCTGTGCGCGCGCACGGGCTGGCGGTTCGTGGCCCACCACACCGACGCGTCGGCGGCGTCCGCGCTTCTGACGCTGCACGCCGCGCTGGGACCGGTGCGTTGAGCGGTCTGGCCTTCACCACGCCCCTGCTGCTGCTGGGCCTGATCCTCCTGCCGATCCTGTGGTGGCTGCTGCGTGCCGTGCCGCCCGCGCCCATCCGGCGCCGGTTCCCCGGCATCGTGCTGCTTCTGGGATTGCGAGACGACGAGTCCCAGACCGCGACGACGCCTTGGTGGCTGCTGGCCCTGCGGATGCTGGCCGTCGCCGCGGCGATCGTGGGCTTCGCGGGACCGATCCTGAACCCCCGCCAGGCGGGCGAGGGGCAGGGCCCGCTCCTGGTCGTGATGGACGCGTCCTGGGCCTCGGCGCGCGATTGGCCGCAGCGGATCGAGCGGGTGGAGGGGCTGCTGCGCGACGCCGCCCGGGCGGGCCGGACCGCCGCCGTGCTGCCCCTGACCGACCCGCTGCCGGACGCGATCGAATGGCAGGGCGCGGAGGCCTGGGTCGAACGCCTGCCGTCGATCCGCCCCCGCCCGTGGGCGCCCGACTACGCCGGGCTGGCGGATCTGGACGTCGGGGGGGCCACGATCGTGTGGCTGTCCGATGGGTTGGACCGTCCGGGCCGCGACGCGCTGGATGCCACCGTGATCGAAGGGCTGCGCCCCGTGCTGGGCCTGACGCCCGCCACCTACGAGGACGGGATCGTTTCGCTGCCGGCCCTGCGCAGCCCCGCCGCCGGGCCCGTCGCGGTTCCCGTCCGCGCGCTGGGCCCCGGCCCCAACGGCGGCATCGTGGAGCTGGCCCGCGCGGAGGCGGCCTTTCCGGACGGCGCGGGGGAGGCGACGGTCGAGTTCGACCTGCCGTCCGAGCTGCGCAACCGCATCGCCCGGTTCGAGGTGGACGGCACCCGGTCCGCGGGCGCGGTGGCCCTGGCCGACGACAGCCTCGCCCGGCGGGAGGTCGCGCTCCTGACCGTGGCCCGGGGCGAGGGCGAGGATCTGCTCGACCCGCTGTTCTATCTCCGCCGCGCCTTGGCCCCGTCCGCGGACGTGATCGAAGGGGACCTGGACACCATCCTGCCGGCCAATCCCGACGTGCTGGTCCTGGCCGACGTCGCCCGCCTGTCCCCGGCGGAGGCCGACCGGGTGGAGGACTGGGTGGCCGAGGGCGGCCTGCTGCTGCGCTTTGCGGGACCCCGCCTGGCCGGGTCCGATGCGGGCCGCGCGGCGGAGGATCCGCTCCTGCCCGTGCGCCTGCGCGATGGCGGGCGCAGCGTCGGCGGTGCCCTGTCGTGGGGCGAGCCCAAGACCCTGCGGCCCTTCGACGAGGACAGCCCCTTCGCCGGCCTGCCCGTGCCGGAGGACGTCACCGTGACCTCACACGTGGTCGCGCAGCCCGACCCGACCCTGGCGACCCGCGCCATCGCCGCCCTGGCGGACGGAACGCCGCTGGTCACGCGCAAGGCGCTGGGGCAGGGGCAGGTCGTCCTGTTCCACGTCACCGCCAACGCCGAATGGTCCAACCTGCCCCTGTCCGGCCTGTTCGTGCGGATGCTGGAACGCCTGGCGATCGCCACCCGCCCCGCGCGGCCCGATGCCGACGCGCTGGACGGAACGGTGTGGACGCCCCGCGTCGTGCTGGACGGCTTCGGGGTCGAACGCGATGCGGGCGACCGCGCCGGCGTCGCGGGCGAGGTGCTGGCCGATGCCACCCCCGGTCCCGACCTGCCGCCGGGCCTGTACGACGGACCGGCACAGTCGCTGGCGGTCAACGTGCTGGCCGCGGACGATGCGCTGGCCCCCGCCGCCTATCCCCCGGGGACGGACGTGCAGCCCATGGCTCTGCAGGAGGAAACGGACCTGACCCCCTATCTGCTGACCCTGGCGCTCCTACTCGTCTCCGCCGACGTGCTGGCGACCCTTTGGTTGGGTGGCCGTTTGCGCGGCGGTGCGGTGGCCGTCCTGGCGCTGGCGCTGAGCGTGGCGCAGCCGCCCGCCGCCCATGCTCAGGAGGAACCCCCCGCCATCCCGTCCGAGGTGGCGCTCGCCTATGTCGTCACGGGCGACGCCCGCACCGACGAGGTGTCGCTGGCGGGCCTGCGCGGCCTGTCGGAGATCCTGACCGCCCGCACGTCGGTGGAGCCCGACCCCCCCCGCGGCGTGGACCTGGAGGCCGACGAGCTGGCCTTCTTCCCCATGCTCTACTGGCCCGTGGTCGAAGACCAGCCGCTGCCGTCGGCGGACGCCTATGCCAAGCTGAACGCCTATCTGCGGGGCGGCGGCATGATCGTCTTCGACACGCGCGACGCGGATATCGGGGGCTTCGGGTCGTCCTCGCCCGCGTCGCGCCGCCTCCGCGACATCGCGGCCCCCCTGGACATCCCGCCCCTGGAACCCCTGCCCGCCGACCACGTGCTGACGCGCAGCTTCTATCTTCTGCAGGACTTCCCCGGCCGCTACGCTAGCCGCGACCTTTGGGTGGAGGCCAGCCCGGACGTGGACGTCGTGGAGGGGATGCCGTTCCGCAACCTCAATGACGGCGTCACCCCCGTCCTGATCGGCGCGAACGACTGGGCCGCGGCCTGGGCGCTGGACGAGGGCGGCCAGCCCCTGCTGCCCCTGGGCGGCGGCTTCGCGGGCGAGCGCCAACGCGAGATCGCGTTCCGCTTCGGGGTGAACCTGGTGATGCACGTCCTGTCGGGGAACTACAAATCCGATCAGGTCCACGTGCCCGCCCTGCTGGACCGGCTGGGGAACTGAGCCCATGACCCGCGAGATCGTCTTCGACCCGTCCCTGCCGCTCTGGCTGATAGCGGGGGTCGCCGCCGTGGCATTGGCAGGGGTCGCGCTCGCCGCCGCGCGCGGCCTGCCCGGCTGGTGGCTGCGCCTGCTGGCGACCGCGGCGCTGGTCGCCGCCCTGCTCGACCCGTCCCTGCAATCGGAGGATCGGGAGCGGCTGTCCGACATCCTGCTGATCGGCGTGGACGGCAGCGCGTCCCAGACCCTGTCCGACCGGGCCGCCCAGACCGAGGCCGTCCTGGCCGACCTGCTGCGCGAGGCGGAGGCGGAGGGGCTCGACACCCGCGTCGTGCGCATCCCCGACGGGGACGGCGATTCCGGCACGCAGGCCATGACGGCGCTGTCACAGGCGCTGGCCGAAGTGCCGCGCAGCCGCGTGGCCGGCGCGGTGCTGATATCGGACGGCCGCATCCACGATGCCGACCTCGCCCCCGACCTGCCCGCCCCCCTCCACCTGCTGCGCACCGGGCGGCCCGACGATTGGGACCGCCGCCTGGTCGTGTCGAACGCCCCCGCCTTCGCCATCCTGGACGAGGAGTTCACGATCACCCTTCGCGTGGACGACCAGGGCGCGGTGCCCGACGGCATCGGCGACACGGCGGACATCACCCTGTCCATCGACGGCGGGCCGGCGCGTCCCTATCGCATCCCCGTGGGCGTCGATCTGGAGCTGCCCGTCATCCTGCCCCATGGCGGTCTGAACGTCATGGAATTCCGCCTGGCCGATGCGCCGGACGAGCTGACCGACCGCAATAACGCCGCCATCGTCCAGATCAACGGCGTGCGCGACCGCCTGCGGGTGCTGCTGGTGTCGGGCGAGCCGCATCCGGGCCAGCGGACGTGGCGCAACCTGCTGAAGGCGGACGCTGCGGTGGACTTGGTCCATTTCACGATCCTGCGTCCGCCTGGAAAGCAGGACGGCGTGCCCGTCACCGAGCTGTCCCTGATCGCGTTCCCGACGCGCGAACTGTTCTTCGACAAGATCGACGAGTTCGACCTGATCGTGTTCGACCGGTACCAGCGGCGGGGCATCCTGCCGTCCATCTACCTCGACAACGTCCGCCAATACGTCGAGGACGGAGGCGCGCTGCTGATCGCGGCGGGCCCGGACTACGCCACCGCGGATTCGATCTATCGCTCCCCCCTCGCATCGCTCCTGCCGGCCGAACCCACGGCACGGGTGCTGGACGGGGGGTACACCCCCACCGTGTCCGAGTTGGGCGAACGCCATCCCGTGACCACGGATCTGCCCGCCGGATACGGCACGGACGAGGCGCCATGGGGCAGGTGGTTCCGCCAGGTGCAGGTGGACGTGCGCGGCGACGCGCAGGTCGCCATGACGGGGACCGACGACGAACCGCTCCTGGTCCTGGACCGGGCCGGCGAAGGACGGGTGGCGTTCCTGGGCTCCGACCAGGCCTGGCTGTGGGACCGCGGCTACGAGGGCGGGGGGCCGCAGGCCGAGCTTCTGCGGCGCCTGGCCCATTGGCTGATGCAGGAGCCGGAATTGGAGGAGGAGGCGCTGACCGCCGCCGCCCTGGGGTCCGAGATCACGATCACCCGCCGCACCCTGGGCGAGGGCGCCGCCACCACCACCGTCACCGCCCCGGACGGCACCGAACGCATCGTGGCGCTGGAGGAGGAGGCCCCGGGCCGCTTCGTGGGGCGCATGGCGGGCGAGCAGCAGGGCCTCTATCGCATCGCGGAAGGCGACCGGACCGCGGTGATCGGGCTGGGGCCCGCCGCCCCGCGGGAGTTCGTGCAGACCATCGCCACCGACGACGTGCTCCAACCTGTCATGGACGCCACGAACGGGGGCAGCGTTGCCGCGGTGGACGGGACGCCGGACCTGCGCGCCGTGCGGGAGGGGCGGTCCGCCGTGGGTCGCGGTTGGCTGGGCTACACGCCGCGCGACGCGTACCTGACCGCCGACATCAGGTTGTTGTCGCTGGTCCCGCCCTGGCTGTTCCTGCTGCTGGCCGCCGGCTTGATGACGGGCGCTTGGCTGCGCGAAGGCCGGGCCTGACCCGGCGGGGTGACTCAGGGGGAGGTGGGGGAACGATCGCTTCGGTGAAAGGTTAACGCCCGGCACAACGCGAGTGGAGTTTCATCACATGGCCGATTTTTCCTTGACCGACGGCGCCGATCGTTTGCGCGGTACCGGATCCGACGACACGTTCAGCGGCGGCACGCTGTCGCGCGAAGACCGCATTTCCGGCGGTGGCGGGTTCGACACCCTGATCGCCGACCTGGCCGCCGACCTGTCCGGACCCGAGACGCCCCGCATCTCCTTCGTCGAGCGTCTGCTCATCAACGGCCAGGGGGGCGAGCTGTCCCTGCGCGGCGTGCGCGGCGTGGAGGAAGTGATTGCGAACGGGAGCGATCTGTTCCTGCGGGACGCGGGCCTCGGCGTCACCTATGGCGCGCGTGACGTCGCATCGGGGACGGTCACGATCGACTTCCGGTCGGACCTGTCGGGCGGCGGCGACACCCTCAGCCTGCTGTCCGACGACGCGAACCTGGCGTTCAAGGCGGGCAGCGACCAGCAGAACAGCGGCATCGAGCGGATCGAGCTGGCCGCCATCGGCACGGAGGACGCGGCCGAGGACGTCGACATCTCCGCGTTCACCAGCCTGCAGGAACTGACCGTCACAGGCGAGAACGGCGTCCTCCTCGACGTCGTCTCGGACGTCTTCTCGCGTCTCGACGCGTCGGAGAACACGGGCGGCGTCGAGTTGACCAGCTTCAACTCGGCCAGCCAGGACCTCGAGTTCATCGGCAGCCAGGGCGACGACGTGCTGCGGACGGGCACCGGCAACGACACGATCACCGGCAACGACGGCGACGATGAGATCGATGGCGAGGCCGGCGACGACGTGATCGATGGCGGCGTGGGCGACGACGTGCTGAACGGCAACGCGGGCGACGACGAGGTCAGCGGCGGCGACGGTAACGACGAAATCGACGGCGGCGGCGGCGTCGACATCCTGACCGGCGGCGCGGGTGACGACATCATCGACGGCGGCAACGGCGATGACGAGATCGAGGGCGGCGACGGGAACGACGAGCTGACCGGCGGCGACGGCGACGACCTGATCGTCGCGGGCGCCGGTGACGATCTGCTGACGGGCGGCGGCGGTGCGGACACGTTCGTCTTCTCCGGCGGTGACGACGAGGTCACCGACTTCGTGGTCGGAACCGACATCCTGCGCTTCGGTGGGACCGACATCTCCACCCAGCAGGACATCCTGGACAACCGCGGTTCGATCACGTCGATGGACTCGGAAGGCCTGACGTTGGAGTTGAATGGCGCGTCCGTCACGATCAGCATCGACACCGATTTCCTGATGATGGGCTGAGCGAAACGCAGCGTTCCGAAACGTCAGCGGGGGCGGAGGGGAATCGATCTTCCGCCCCGATCCGGCATGCGTTAACCTTTTCACGCGAAACAGAGGAATTGTTCCCATGAAGATATTCACAGCGACCGCGATTGGCCTCGTCCTCGGTCTGCCCCTGGCGGCCCAGGCCGCGACCGTCGAGATCCGCTCCGCCGTGTCGGCTGTCCAGTTGGGTGATACGTTCGACGTCGAACTGGTCTTCGACCGCGACGCCGGGGACGCGCCGTTGGCGGAATTCGGCATCGATGTCGATTACGACAATTCTCTATTCTCCTTCGTCGGCGGTTCCTTCTCGAACTCCCTTGGGGACATCGCCGGCACGAACGACATCGCCGATCAGACCGGCTTCCTCCAGCTCCTCGTATCGTCCACGACGGACGAATCGACGCTGGACACCCTGCAGCAATCGGCCTTCTCGTTCGCCACGCTGACGTTCAGCGCGGATGCGGTGGGCACCGGGTCGTTCGACCTCGATCAGAGCTTCGCCTTCTTCGCGGACGCCAACTTCGCCGGTATTCCCGTCACCTATGGGCAGACGTCCACCGACGTGACGGTGCTGGCGCCGATCCCGCTGCCCGCCTCCGCGCTGCTGCTGCTGGCCGGCCTGGGCGGCCTGGCCGCGATCCGCCGCCGCGCCTGACCCCCACGGCGCCGAGGCGCGTCGAACGATCGGGCCGGGGCATGTCAGCCCCGGCCCTTTTCACGGGCACCGTACCTCCAGGGTATGGAGGCCGTCGGATCTTACCAGCAGAACCGCCGGGCGGTCCGGCAGGCGTGCCACGACGCGGTGGATTGGCACGGGCTGGGGAACGGACTTCAAAGCGTCCGGCGCGGATCCCGCGAAGACGACGTGGCGCCGGGTGTCCACCAGGACGTGGAGCCCCGCTTACTCCAGGAAGGCGGTGTCCGCCACGAAGCCCCACGGCTCGGCAATCGGGAAGGCGGGGAGCCGTTCCAGCGTCAGGTCGGGTCGGAGGCGGAACGGTCCCGCAGGCGACAGGACGACCGCATGCGGACCCCATCGGCGCAGGGATGCGGATGGCAGGTCCGCCTCCGGAACGACGGGAACCGGATCCAGAACACCGCCGTCATAGGCGAACCACCCCGCCGCACCCTGCAACAGGAGGGCGGACAGGTCGGGGGCGGAGAAGTCGAAGTCCAGGATGAAGGGGTCCATGGGATCGCCCGCCATGTCCGGTTCGATCCCGTCCAACGGCTCCAAAGCCGCCGCCCCCCGCCGGAGGACGTACAGTTCGGGCGGAGGCGGCGGACCTCCCCCGTGGAGACGGGCGAGCAATGCGCCGAGCCAAGACCGCCGCGGGCGTGGCGGCGCGATCCAGGCCAGCCGATCGCCGCTAGCCGCATGGGTCATCCAACGCCCGACCGCGAAGGCGGCGATGGGCACGGCCGCGTTCAACCTCACGTCCAAGACCACGGTCGCTCGATGCCATTCGTTCTCGGCGAAGGCGGTCACCCGGCCAGCGTCCGAGACCGCGACGTCGTCCAGGCCGCGCGGGGGCGACCATCCGTCCGACGCGAGCAGGTCGTGCGTTCTGTCCATGACACGCGCTCAGGCCGTCCCCGGATGGGTCCGGTGCCACAGGATCGTGCCGTTCCCACCGTCGTAAGTGGTCGCCAGCCGACCCAGGCCGGCGGGCAGGGTCCGCAGGTCGGTCACGCGCCCCCGGTCGGACATCGGCGCGAGCGGCGGCGACGGGTCCGCGGGCGTGCGCGACGTCCCGTCCCAGTCCCACACCCGCCCGTCGCGCGTCGCAACCGTGACCACCCCCGTCCCCGCGTCGTGGACAGCCCAGGCGAAGTCCCGCGCCCAGGGCAGCGTCCGCCACCCCGATCCGTCGCCCGGCAGATGCCACAGGATCGGCGGCGTGACCTCGATGAAGCCCGTGCTGCCGTCCCGCAACGGGACCGGATCGACCGCATCGTAATGCGGCGCACCGGGCAGGGCGCGGTCCAGCGGCAGGAACCGGTCCCCCTCGATCCGATAAAGCGTGGGATGCGTGTCGTATCGGTTTCCGGCCTGCACGATCAGGCGATCGTATCCCGGCACGACCACCGGGTTCGTCGCCAGCCTGTAGGGCTGCTCCCGCTCGATGGCATTGACAGGAGCGGACCCCTGCACGGGCCGGATGCAGGCCGCATGGACCGGCATCACGCCCGCCATCATCATCCCGAGGGCGACGGCGCGTCCCATCGTCGACATCCGAACCATGACCCAAGTGGTATCGGCCCGCTCACCACCGCGCTAGACCCGGGCGCATGTTTGCCGAATCCGAACTCCGCGACGCCGCCGCCCTCGTCCAGGGACAGGTCGGCGCCTCCCCCGCGATCCGCTGGCCCCTCCTGTCGCAGGCCGTGGGCGCGGACGTGATCGTCAAGCACGAGAACCATCTTCCGACCGGGGCCTTCAAGGTCCGTGGCGGCGTCACGTTCATGGACTGGCTGGTCCGCGCCCATCCCGACACCCCCGGCATCTGCACCGCGACCCGCGGCAACCACGGACAGTCGCAGACCCGCGCCGCGGTGGCGGCCGGCCTGCGTTCGGTCATCTACGTCCCCCACGGCAACAGCGCGGAGAAGAACGACGCGATGCGCGCCTGGGGGGCCGACCTGCGCGTCCACGGCGACGACTTCGACGAGGCGCGGGGGGAGGCGGAGCGCGCGGCCGCCGCCGAGGGGCTGTTCCTCGTGCCGTCGTTCCACCGCGAGATCGTGCGCGGCGTGGCGACCTATGCCTACGAGTTGCTGTCGGCCCACCCGGAGGTGCAGACGCTGTACGTTCCCATCGGCTGCGGATCGGGCATCTGCGGGTGCATCGCCGCGCGTGACGCCCTGGGCCACGGGGCGGAGATCGTGGGCGTGGTGTCGGAGCATGCCGCCGGCGCGAAGCTGTCGGTCGAGGCGGGCCGTCTGGTCGAGACGAACAGCGCCGCGACCTTCGCCGACGGCATGGCCGTGCGCGTCCCCGTGCAGGCCGCCTTCGATGTCTATGCCACCGGCGCCGCCCGCATCCTGTCCCTGTCGGAGCGGGAGATCGCGGACGCCATCCGCCTCTATTGGCGCGCCACGCACAACGCGGCGGAAGGCGCGGGCGCGGCCCCGCTGGCCGGCCTGATGCGGGAGCGCGACGCCATGCGGGGCCGGACCTGCGCCGTGATCCTGTGCGGCGGCAACGTGGATGCCGACCGCTTCGCGGTCCTGCTGGGCGGCGGGGTGCCCGACCCCTGATCGCCGCCCTGCAATCGTCGCCTCAGGGTTCCCAGAACAGGGACTGGTCGTCGGGCCAGTCGATCTCGAAGGTCAGCTCCACCCGCCGCTCCGCGTCCGGGGCGAGGGTCATGTCCCAGACCGCCACGCCGCGGCGGTCGCGCCACTGACGGGCGTCGGGCGCGGGACTGGCCGTCACGTCGACGGTCACGTCCTCCTGCTCCGACACGGGCAGGGCATAGAGGACCCGCACGTCCCGGGCGGTGTCGCCGGTGTTCGCCACCGTGAAGGCCACGCGCTCGCGCAGGGTGTCGGCGCGGCGGAAGACGCCCGTCTCGCCCTCGCCCCGTTCCAGGCGCGTCCAGGTCAGCTGCACCGTGTCCAGGAATCCGAGGCCCACCTCGCGCGACGCGCCCGCGGGGATCCGCGGCAGCATCGTCTCGCCCAGGCGGGCGCCGTCGCGCATCAGCACGGCCTGTCCCTCCAGGATCGGCTCGGGCGTGGGGTTCGTCAGGTCGGCCACCAGATAGGCCCGGTCGTCGGTGCGCGGGACGGCCAACAGCGACAGCGCCGCGGGCAGGTCCAGGGTTCCCAGCCGCACCTGGCCGATCGTGCCGGGCGGCAGGGTCACGGGTTCGGGCACGTCGTAGCTGACGGTCAGGCCGGTGATGCGGGGCGCCGCCGCCGGCGCGGACGCGGCCCGGCGATCGACGGCCCCGTCCCCATCCAGGGCCATCGCCTCGGCCTGCACGCCGAACACGACCTCCGGCCCCGCCCGGACGACGTCGGGCGGCGGGAGGTCCGGGGCGGTGGCGTCGGACGGGTCCGCGGTGGTCAGCGTGACGGCGACGTCGGTCCAGGCCTCGTCCCGCTCGCCCATGATCGCGGCGCGGCGTTCCAGGGACACGGTCCCGGCCATCGTGTCGAGCGCGAGGGTGTAGAGCGGCGCCCACCGCGTGCCGTAGTCGAACCGCTCTACCGTCACGTCGACGGGGCCGGGGGCGGGGGCGTCGATGGCGACGGACAGGATGGCGGTGTCGTCGGGCAGGGGGGTCAGGCGGTCCAGCGCGGCCTGGGCGTCGTCCCGGGCCTCCTGCGCGTCCTCCAACGTGCGTTGGGCGGCGTCGACGCGGGCCTGCGCGGTCACGCGGTCGGCGGCGGCCGCGCCGGCGGCGTCCCCCAGCGTGCCCAGGAGCGAGGCGATGGCGGCGCCGTCGACGGGCGGGGGCAGGGCGCCCTCGCCGCCACCGGTCAGGGTGTCGATCCAGTCCAGCCGGGTCGTGGCGTCCCGCAGGCCCGCCCGCGCGCGGGCCAGGTCCTCGCGCGCGGCCTGGACCGCGTCGGTCGCCTCGTCCAGGGCGGCGCGGGCCCGGGCCTGCGCGGGCGTGTCGAGCGTTTGCAGGTCCAGCCCGGCCTCGGGGATCAGCGACAGGCCGGTCAGCACCGCGCCGTCCAGCGTCACCTCCGGCATCCGGGAACCGCCCGGCAGGGGGATCAGCAGGCGGTGGGTCCCGGCCTCGACCTCCGCCCGGGCGGTGCGGGTCAGCGCGGCGCCCGACTGGTAGATCGTGGCCGCCCCGATATCGGCGCGCAGGGGGATGTCGGCGGCCCGTGCGATGCCGGGCAACGACAACAGAATCAAGGGGATGAGGGTCCGCATGGCGCGCGCTCCGGATGGGGTCGGTGCCAGTGTGCGTCCGCCGCCCGCGCGGTCAAGCACGGGCGGCGGTCATCGCATAACCGCGGCGGGCATTCACCCTTTCTTAAGGATCCGCGCGTCCAGCGTTTCCGCGATCTGGACGGCGTTCAGGGCCGCCCCCTTGCGGAGGTTGTCGCTGACCACCCACAGGTTCAGGCCGTTCTCGATCGTGGAATCCTGCCGGATCCGGCTGACGAAGGTGGCGAAGTCGCCCACGCATTCGACCGGCGTGACGTAGCCGCCGTCCTCGCGCTTGTCGACGACCAGGACGCCCGGCGCGGTGCGCAGGATGTCGCGGGCCTCGTCCTCGTCCAGGAAATCCTCGAACTCGATGTTGATGGCCTCCGAATGGCCCACGAAGACGGGTACGCGCACGCAGGTTGCGGTGACCTTAATGGCGGGATCGACGATCTTCTTCGTTTCCGCGACCATCTTCCATTCCTCGCGCGTCGATCCGTCCTCCATGAAGCTGTCGATATGGGGGATGACGTTGAACGCGATCTGCTTGGTATAGACCTGCGGCGCGCGTTCCTGGCCGGGGACATACATGCCCTTGGTCTGGTCCCACAACTCGTCGATGGCGTCCTTGCCCGTGCCGCTGACCGACTGGTAAGTGCTTACCACAACACGCTTTATCCGGGCGCGGTCGTGCAGGGGCTTCAGGGCCACGACCATCTGCGCGGTGGAGCAGTTGGGGTTGGCGACGATGTTCCTGCGCGCGTACCCGTCGAGGGCCTGGGGGTTCACCTCCGGCACCACGAGGGGCACGTCGGGGTCGTAGCGGTAGAGGCTGGAATTGTCGATCACGATGCAGCCCGCCTTGGCCGCGCGGGGGGCGTGGGCCTTGGTCGCGTCGGAGCCCACGGCAAAGAACGCGATGTCCCAGCCCGTGAAGTCGAACTGCTCCAAGTCCTTCGTTTTCAACGTCTTGTCGCCGAAGCTGACCTCCGTGCCCATGGAACGGCGGGAGGCCAGGGCGGCGATCTCGTCCACGGGGAACTGGCGTTCGGCCAGGATGTTCAGCATTTCGCGGCCCACGTTTCCCGTGGCGCCGCACACGACGACCTTGTAGCCCAATTGATCTCTCCGATGGGGTGGGAACCGCCCGCGGGCCTACACCCCGAATCACCCCGGAACAACCGAAACAGGGCGTGCACCCCCCGTACACCCCCCGTACACCCCCCGTGCATACGTTCGGCGCATTCCGCACGGGATCGGGGCGGCGGCACGGAACGGTTGCCGGAGGGTGGACGCCCGGTCGACCAAGTCCGCAACGCCGCCGTTACGGCCGTTCCGGTTGCGCCGCCGTCCCGCACGGCGCCATCTGTTCCGATGCAAGCTGGGAGCTTTGGATTGGGCGGTGGATGCCGCGACATTGATCGAACGCTGGTGCGGGGCCGGGGGCAGCGGAGTGGTTGACAGGGGGCCGTTCGCATCCGGGTTGTGAGACTTGTGGGGGGGATGGGTGACGGACTGCGACGGGGCGTTTAGGGAGTATTGATTCGAGGAGCCGGTAACGGCCCAGAGTTGCCGTTCACGATGATCGCTCCGGATGACTACTGTTCACCCAAACAGAACATTCACCTTGTGTAGATGAGGGACCGCCGTGCGGACCAAACTGATAATGGATACTCTACAATAGCAAAAGAGGTAGAAAGGCAACTGGCACTTGACCGCTCGACTGTCTACCGTCCACTGAATGAGCATGGATGGTGAACCGGGGGGGGCAATTCCCCCACAAGAAGATTTCCTTATAAATCAGCTCGGGGGGGTAGAAAATTTATATTCGAATAAAACTGCGGCCAACACGAATAGGTTTTCTGGTCCACCCATCTGATACTGCTTCTCTGAAGAAGATTTTTCGAACAAATACGTCCCTCTGGGGTGGTGTATTTAACCCCATACTCCCAGTATTCTCGAAACCGCCCAACTGCTGGTCCAATGATCACAAGACGAGCCGTTCGTATTTCCCGTCCAAGGGATACCTCAAATACTTCGAACCCGATGTGTTCGTTGAAGCGACGAGCGGTTTGGCCGAAAAGATCGGTTTGCCGCCAGAGTTCCTTGAAGGTTATCGATCCAAGGTTGTTCCGCTCGAGAACTTCTGGGACAACAAACAGTGGGGAGCCAGCGGGCCAAAAATGGGTTTGGGAGTTTCCGCCGTTCTTCAAGAAAGCTACCAGAAAGAGCGGAAATTCGTTCTGCGGGAAGATCACAGAGACCACTTTCAAACCTATACAGGCGCGGGACATTCTTTAGCCGCTGCCGCGATGTATGGAAAGTTCCTGGACGAGGGTTCTTCTGCATACTTAAGCCAGGATTATCGCTATGTGTTTGACCCTACCGAAGTCGAAGAATTTTCAACTGCTTGGCGCAATCGAACGTTTGAGCAGTTTGCCAGCGAGATCGCCCTTACTGCCTTCAACCTCGAACCGAGCCAATATGGCGTAAGGGATCCGACATTCTTCCTGTTCGATCCCAAATCGAATTACGATCTGATCGATTTTTGGAACTTGAGAGCGCAAGCTCTCGGTCGAGTCCACCCAATTCCTATTGATTTTTGGCTTGAGGCCAAAGAGGAATTGGCAAAGCTTGCCGAACGCTACCATCGACCTGTGAGTGGAAACAGGTTTGGACGCAATGCAACACTTGAGCTCGCGCGATCCATCTCTTCAGAAGAGATGGTCCAGAACCTTCAAGCGGACATTTCCGATTGGAAGCCGGGAATAATCTCAATCAAAAGTCGGCGAGACAGGGTGTGGCAAGGTCACTCGAACAACCGTTCTTCAGTAGGTGTCGAGGTCTCACGGCCCTATGCTGTCGAACAGTCCAAAATCATCGAGCAAGATGATGACGAGTATTTCCGGTTTGACACACTTGACCCTGGGTTCGGCGACGATGCTGGGCATTCACATAACGACTACAGTTGGGTCAATGTGTTAACGGTCTCCGACAACTACCATCGTTATGGGCTAGCAACCACGCTTCCATTCAATGTGGACAGAAGATTGCGTTGGCGGCTTTCAGTTGACTGCAAGACCATCGTGAATAGTGAGGGATGGTGCTTTCCACAACGTTTCTCGGGTAGCGGCGAAACGATTAAGAAAAACCCGCCCATCCACTATTTCTCGAAGTATTTCGAAGCCGCAGGGTTTTCGACAGGCCAGTCTGAGGCTGGCCGGATAGCTCAACAGATGTTTTCATCCCTCTCCCGTGAGGCTTCTGCTTTGTACGCAGTCGGAATTTTCGGCTCCGCCGAGCGCCTCAGATTCTTTAATAAATATGCGATGGGCCAACGCATCCGTGCCAGCGGCGATGAAGTGAAAGAGGAGAGTTTTCCAACACGTTCGATTTCACTGACAGATTTGGACAAACACGTCAAAGTGGTTGGACAGGAAGGGGTGACCAGAAAATCGCTTGTGTCTCGGCTGATCGGCTACAATGTTCTCCAACTGGGTGTTGAAGTGAAATGTCCACATTGCTTCAGTGTCAACTGGTATGATCTTGAGGCAATCAAATATGCCTTAAAGTGCGAGCTATGCCGACAAGACTTCGAGTTTCCTCAAGACGACATCGACGGGCGATCCGGAAACTGGAAATATCGGTTGGTTGGACCGTTTGCTACGCCTGACTATGCCAGAGGTTCTTATGCATCCTTGCTGACGGCTCGGATTCTAAGTGAGGTCGGCGGGCGCGACGATCAACTCACATTTTGTACCGGCTTGGAACTAACCTCTGCTGAAGAAAGATACGAAGCGGATTTGGTTTGTTGGCTGCGTGAGGTTGGGCGATTTGACGTACTGGCTGATCCAAAACTGGTGTTCGCCGAATGCAAATCGTTTGCGACTGAAGCGCTCAAGTCAATAGATTTTGCGCGCATGGCTGCCCTTGGCAAGCAGTTTCCAGAGGCGGCGCTTGTGTTTTCGGTATTGAAAGAGGAGTTTTCTGACAATGAGAAATCTTTAGCCGCGACGTTCTTGAGGCAACATGCGGGCAAGTTGCAGTATGGCAGCTACGAGCGGCCAGTCATCTTCCTTACAGGCAGGGACCTCTACTTCAAATACGGCATAAGTGGCGGTGATGATGCTCGTTACACCTATTACGAAACTGACGCGTTGGATGAATTTGCGTCGGCTACTCAACGGCTAAACTTGGGCATGGAAAGCCAAACCCAATGAGGCACGCTAGACCCGGCAACGTCCCATCGGGTGAGCGAACCACGCGTCAAGCCAGTCTTGAGGCTTTACGCTTATACGATCCCTCTCCGTGCAACAAAGAACGTCTGCTCTGGTGGACGCGCTGCGGAGATTGCGCGCCCGCAGCGAACCTCCGCTCTCCGCCAAACGAGTTGCTTACACCGGGTCAGGAGACCGAGACGGCGAATGCACCGTAAGCTACGCCGCCCTTGCCTTTCAACGGCCTTACGCGTGGCCTGCCTGATCTCGAAACGGCCCCGTTCCGCGCCCTCGTGCCCCCCACCCACCTGGACACCCACCCCCCCGCGGCGCAGGGTCGGGGGATGCTCGATCGGTCCGCCCCCTCCGCGCCCACGCTGCCGCCCGCCGCGCCTCGTGGCGCGATGTGCACCGATTGCGGGCTGTCTCGGCTGGAAGGTCTGGCACGGCGATGCGGGACGGCGTGCCAGTTCACGGTGCCGGACTATCCGGCCGCGCAACGGCGGGTGCACGGGACGGGCGAGGACGATCCGTTCTTCGGGCCGCGCGTGGCGATCCACCGGGCGCGGATGCGCGATCCGCTTCCGGGCGCGCAATGGACGGGCCTTGTCAGCGCGCTGGGGGCCGACCTGTTGCGGCGGGGGGTGGTGGACGCCGTGCTGACGCTGGCCGCGCATCCGGACGACCCGTTCCGGGGCGTGCCCGTGATCGTGACCGACCCCGCCGACATGGCCCAGGCGCGGGGGATGCGGATGGGGTTCGCGCCGCTGCTGGCGCTGCTGGGCCCTGCCGCCGCGGCGGGGCACCGGCGCATCGCGGTGATCGGCGTGCCCTGCCAGGTCCACGCCCTGCGCGCGGTGGAGGCGGAGCTGGGGCTGGACGCGCTGTTCGTGATCGGCACGCCGTGCTCGGACAACACCACGCTGAGCAACTTCCACCACTTCCTGTCGCGCCTGACCGACCGGCCCGGCGACGTCACCTATCTGGAGTTCCGGGCCGATTACCGCGTCGAGATCCGGTTCCGGGACGGGGCGGTGCGCACGGTTCCGTTCCTGGACCTGCCGCTGTCGGACCTGCCGGACGACTTCTTTCCGCTGACCTGCCGGACCTGCACCGACTATGCCAACCGCCTGGCGGACGTGGTGGTGGGCTATATGGGCGGCGACGGGGACCAGTGGGTGATCGTGCGCAACGACCGGGGCGCGGCGATGCTGGACGGGCTGGGGGACGCGGTGGTCCTGTCGGCGCCCGCCTCGAAGGGGTCGCGCCGGGGCGCGGTGGCGGGCTTCCTGGCGAACACCGAACGCGCGGCGGGCGGGCTGCCCCTGCGCCGGATGCCGCGCTGGCTGCGGCCCGTGGTGTCCTGGCTGCAGCCGCGCATCGGCCCCCGGGGGACCGAGTTCGCCCGCGCCCGGCTGGAGATGAAGGCCATCGAGGCGATCGTGCACCTGCGCCGCGCCGCGCCGGGGCGGATGCGCCACATGGTGCCCGACCACGTCTGGGCCCTTGCCGCGCCGTATGGCCTGGCCCCCCGGGCGGGCGAGCGGGCGGAGGGGTCGGACGCCCGGTGATGCCGGGTCAGGTCCGGGGGGCGGCCCCGTGTCGTCCGCCGCCGAGCACGGCCCAGCCGATCAGCGCCCAGCCCAAGAGGCCCCGCCCGATCCCCGCGAGCGTGCCGTTCCCGAAGAATAGCGCCCGCAGCACCGCGCCGGGGCCGGGCGGCGCGCCGATCACCCATTGCGCGGGCAGGTCGTCCAAGACGATCCGGTAATAGGCGTAGTGCCCCTGCGGCGACAGCCAAGCGAACAGCCAGAACGCCAGGACCGCGGCGAGGACGCGCCAGGGGCGGCGCGCGCCCCCGGCGGCGAAGGCGATGCATGCGGCCATGCCCGCCATCGCCGCCGACACCGCGACCAGGCCGGCGATCTGGGGAAGGGTCAGGGTGAACAGGCTGTCGTCCGCGAAGGGCATGGGCGGGAGCCTGCCCCACGCGGCTTGTCCGGGAAAGCCCCCCGGGCTACGGGCGGGGCGCGATGTCGGACCCCGGACACCCCTTTGCGCGGCTCTGGCGCGACTATATCCGCCGCTATTGGCCGCTGTTGATCGCGGCCGCGGTCCTGATGACCCTGGAAGGGGCCGCCGTCGGCGTGCTGGCCTGGATGCTGGAGCCGCTCTTCGACCTGGTCTTCGTCGAGCGGCGCTCCGAGATGATCGTGCTGGTGGGCCTGGGCATCTTCGGGCTGTTCGCGCTGCGCGCCGTGGCGGGGGTGGGCCAGCGGATCCTGTTGTCGAAGGCCGCGTTCGAATCGTCCGGGCGCCTCCAGACCGACCTGCTGCGCCACGTGGTCGGGCTGGACAACGCGTATTTCGCGCGCTCCGCCCCGGGGCTGCTGATCGAGCGGGTGCAGGGCGACGTCCGGCAGGTTCAGTCGGCCTGGACGGTGCTGCTGATGGGGGCGGGGCGGGACCTGGTCGCGCTGGTGTCGCTGCTGGTCGTGGCGATCAGCGTCGATCCGGTCTGGACCCTGGTGGCGGGGGTGGGGGCGCCCCTGCTGATCGCGCCCAGCCTGATCGTGCAGCGCTATATCAAGCGCAAGTCGGTCCGCCTGCGCGACATCGCCGAGCGGCGCACGACGCGGCTGGACGAGATCTTCCACGGGATCACGCCCATCAAGCTGAACGCCATGGAAGCGTACCAGGCGGGCCGCTTCGAGGAGGCGACCGACCGCATGGTCCGCGCGTCGATCCGCACGCAGGCGGGGGCCGCGACCGCGCCCGCGCTGCTGGACCTGGCGGTGGGCTTCGGCTTCTTCGCCGTGCTGCTGTATGGCGGTCCGCAGATCGTGTCGGGCGAGAAGTCGGTGGGCGAGTTCATGTCCTTCTTCACCGCCATGACGCTGACCTTCCAGCCCCTGCGCCGCCTGGCCGCGCTGTCGGGCCTGTGGCAGATGCTGATGGCGTCGCTGGAGCGGATCTATGCCCTGCGCGACACGGTGCCCGTCATCACGGCGCCCGCCACGCCCCCTGCCGCGCGGCCCGCGCGCATGGACCTGGCCTTCGAGGGGGTCGCGCTGTCCTATGGGGACACGGCGGTCCTGCGGGGCATCGACTTCACCGCCGCGCAGGGCACGACCACCGCGCTGGTGGGGCCGTCGGGGGCGGGCAAGACGACCGTGTTCAACCTGGCCACCCGGCTGGTGGACCCCGATGCGGGGCGGGTGACGATCGGGGGCACGGACATCCGCGCCATGGCGCTGGGCGACCTGCGGGGCCTGTTCGCCGTCGTCACCCAGGAGACGCTGCTGTTCGACGAGACGCTGCACGAGAACGTGACCCTGGGCCGGGACGTGCCCCCGGACCGGCTGCGGGCGGCGCTGGACGCCGCGCATGTGAGCGATTTCGTGGACCGCCTGCCGGACGGGCTGGACAGCCCCGCGGGGCCGCGGGGGGGCAACCTGTCGGGCGGCCAGCGCCAGCGCATCGCCATCGCGCGCGCGCTTCTGCGCGATGCGCCGATCCTGCTGCTGGACGAGGCGACGTCGGCGCTGGACACCCAGTCGGAGGCGTTGGTCCAGGAGGCCCTGAACCGCCTGTCGCGGGACCGCACGACCCTGGTGATCGCCCACCGCCTGTCCACCGTCCGCGACGCCGACCGCATCCTGGTGATGGAGGCCGGGCGCATCGTGGAGCGCGGCACCCATGCCGAGCTGGTCGCGGCGGGGGGCCTGTACACCCGGCTGGCGGCGCAGCAGCTGGCCTAGACGCGGATCGCGTGGGCGCGCATCGCGTCATAGAACGGCAGGGCGGATCGCAGCAGCCGCGCATCCGCGACGCGGGGCAACGGATCGTCCGCACGGGGGCGCAGGCCGGTGGAGCGGTGGGCCGCGTCGTACCAATGCGGCGCCCAGGCCCCGTCATAGGGCTTCGGACCGGCGGGCCAGGACAGCATGGCGTCGTCCGGGTCCAACCCCAGCGCCGCGCACAGCGCCGCGGTCGCGCCGGCGGGGTCGCGCGCCATGTCCGCCGTGTCCAGGACGACGCCCCCCAGGCGGTCGTAGAGCGCGGCCTGGGCGGCGAAGCCGATATCGCCTTCGGTCATCGCGCCCCGCTTCGCCCCGTAGGACGCGATCACGCGGGCGGGGTGGCGGATCAGGTGCAGGTGGGTCCAGCCTTCGGCCCAGCCGAGCGGCACGCCGTCCATGTGGTGCACCATCAGCTTGGCGTAGGTCCGGGCGGGGGCGTCCCGCAGGGCGGCGGCGACGGCGGCGGGATCGGTCGGCTGCGCCGCCAGCACCGCGTCGCGCATCGGATGGTCCAGGCCGGTGCGGTGGAGGAAGGCGGCGTAGAACGGCTCGTCCAGGACCCGCCAGCCGGGGCGCTGGGCGAAGGCGTACATCATCGCGGTGGACAGGTTGCGGGGACCGGACCAGGCCGCGACCCTCATGGCGTGACCAGATCCTTGTAGAGCCGCCGCAACCGCAGCGTCACCGGGCCCGGTGCGTGGGGCAGGGCGCGCCCGTCGATGGCGCCCACGGGCGTCTGCGCGCCGAAGGTGCCGGTCAGGAACGCTTCCTCCGCGGAATAGCAGTCGACGAGGGTGAAGTTGCGTTCGTGGACCGGAATGCCGTCCGCGCGCGCCAAGCCGATCACGGCCCCCCGGGTGATGCCGTTGAAGCAGTAATCCCCCGTGCTGGTCCACAGCGCGCCGCGCCTGACCAGGAAGAAGTTGCAGGCGTTCGTGGTGGCCACGAAGCCATGGACGTCCAGCATAAGGGCCTCGTCCGCGCCGGCCTTCTCGGCGGCGATGCAGGCCAGGACGCAGTTCAGCTTCGAATGGGTGTTCAGCTTGGGGTCCTGCGTCATGGGCAGGCCGCGGATGTGGGGCACGGTGGCCAGCCGCACGGGGCGGGGGGCGGAAGGGACCGAATGCTCCATGATGATGACGAGGGTGGGTCCGGTCTCCGTCAGGCCGGGATGCTGGAACGGCAGGCGCTTGCGGCCGCGCGTGACCATCAGGCGGGCATGGGCGTCGCCCGTCATGCCGTTCGCGTCGCGCGTGGCCTCCAGCGCGGCGAGGATGTCGGCGCGCGGCGGCAGGGCGATGTCGAGGGCCGCGGCCCCTTCGGCCAGGCGGTCCATGTGGGCGTCGAGGAAGGCCCAGCGTCCGCCGTAGAGGCGCAGCCCCTCCCACACGCCGTCGCCCAGGAGGAACCCGCTGTCGTACACGCTGACCTTCGCGTCGCGGCGGGGGACCAGCGCCCCGTCCACCCAGATCAGGATGTCGGCGTTGCGCGGATCGGGGCGGGCGTCGTGGGTGGTGGCGTGGTCGGTCTGCGTCATGGCGCCGGTTTGGGGGACGGCAGGGGTGGTGGCAAGCCGGTCACGGGCGCGTGACTTGCGCCCGTCGTATCGGTGACGCAAAGTGAACCGAGCGGTTCGGAGCGGGGGCATCGCCATGACCATGACGCACGAGATCCGGCTGGCGGTCCTGGCCGCCACCATCCTGGCGGGGCTGGCCCTGCATACCGGCACGTGGTCGCACGTGGCCGAGGGCTGCGACGACCGGTGCCATCACGGCAAGGCCGTCGACCAGTCCTGACGCCGCGGCTCAACCGGGCCGCGCCACCATGATCCGATCGTAGTGCCGCATCTCGTCGATGAGGTCGACGAAGGGGCGGACATGCGCGAAGAAGCGGCGGAACGCGTCGCTGCCGCGGAACCGCTTCATGTGGTCCTCCGCGCTCGTCCATTCGAGCCGCAGGATGAAGCGGGTCGGATCCTCGACGCAGCGGCACAGGTCGAAGACCGTGCAGTACCCCGAGTCCAGAAGCGGGTCCCTCGCCGCCGCATAGGCCGCGACGAACGCGTCCGCCCGGTCCGCGGGCACGGTGTAGCGGAGGTATTCGACGATCATCAGAACGCCCCGAAGCCGCAGGCGGAGGGCAGGTTGTTGCGGATCACCGTTTGCAGGATGAAGATGCCCAGGATCACCACCAAGGGCGCCAGGTCCAGGCCGCCCGTCTGCGGCAGGATGCGCCGGATGGGGCCGTACATCGGCTCCAGCAGGCGGGCGAGGCCGTCGTAGATCTGGCCCACGATGGGCTGGCGCATGTTCAGCACGCCGAAGGTGATCAGCCAGGACATGATGATGTGGACGATGATGATCGTCTGGACCACCGACAGGATGGTGGAGGCGATCTGCAGCAGCGAGCACATGGAGCGTGGGCCTTCCGCGTCGGGAGTCGGCTCCGATCTAGGCAGGCGGGGGGCGGGGGGCAAGCGCGGGCGGAGTTGACGCCGGGTCGCGGTTGACGTGCGGGGCCGGCACGTCACCCATGCCGGCCATGTACCCGTTCGTCCGACTCGCCTGGCAGCTGCTGCGCCACCGCGGCGACCCGCCCATGGACCTGACCGACGTCCACGTGTCCCGCCACCTGTGCCTGCCCTGGGATCTGGACGGCTTCGGCGAGATGAACAACGGCCGCATCCTGACCCTGATGGATCTGGGCCGGTTCACCGCGGGCACGCGGATCGGCCTGTTGACGACGTTGCGGCGGGAAGGGTGGGGCCTGGCCGTAGCGGGCGGATCGGTCCGCTATCGCCGCCGCATCACGGCCTTCGCCCGCATCGAGATGCGCACCCGCACCGTGGGGTGGGACGCGCGCTTCGTTTATATCGTGCAGGAGATGTGGGTCCGCGGCGAATGCGCGTGCCAAGCCGTGCTGCGGACCGCGGTGACGGGGGACCGGCGCGCCGTTCCCACCGACCGCGTCCTGGCCGCCCTGGGCCGCACTGCGCCCGCGCCCGTCCTGCCCGACTGGGTCGCTGCCTGGGCGGAGGCCGACGCGCTGCGCCCCTGGCCGCCCGTGGCGACGCGGGACGCGTCCGAGCCCTAGATCGGACGGCGCTCCGGAAGCGGGGCGGCGGGGCGTCCGGCGACGGGCCCTGGTCCGTCTGGTCCGTCCACGGGCACGGCGCGCAGGGCGAGGCCCATCTCCGCCATCGTCGCCATGAGGTCGCGCAGGGTCATCCCGTCCGCGCCCGCCGTCAGCGCGGCCCGCGCCCGGCAGAGCCCGTCGCGCCGCGCGATCGCGCTGGACACGACCACCACCGCGGACGGCCCCTTCCCGAACGCCGCGGTCACGCAGGCCGCATCGGTGCCGCGGGGGCGGGGCGAGGCGGCATCGGCGGGCGCGGTGGTCGATGGATCGGGCGTCGGGGCGGGCATGGTCGTTCCGTAGCGGGCGCAGCCGCCGCCGTACACGGCCGGAATGGACGCTACGTTAACGGGCCCACGGGACCGCGGTCGGTAGGATGTGGGCGAGGGATGGAGGGAGGTGTATGACGTGCCACCGACTTTGTGTATTCAGGTTCAACGTTAACAACGAGTTAGCTGAAGTGTGGTCCTCCACTCTGTGGCTTCGTGCCATGATCTTGCTTTGTTCACGGTCCATCGTTCCATTCGGCCTGCACGTAATCTTGCCGAGTAGGCCGGCATCATACTCGTCGATCAGCCGCCATACTTCGGGACTGGATCGCCACCATATCCGCTCCGTACCCGGAAGGACGACGATGATCGTCGACCTTCCGTTCTCCCGCACCCGTTAGGCAGGTTCCGCTATTCGTTTGATCTTTCCGTAGTCCCATGTCTCGGGCAGATCTCCGGGCCGTTGAGTCTGCCATTGCCGATGCGCAGGCGAGGCCCCATGGGGGCCGTTGCGGGCTCGCCTGTGCCGACCGAGAGAGCGGCGAGGCTCTGCCGCATCGCTCCGACGCCCGCGTTCCCCAACGGCATCATTGGTCGGTCGCTCATGTCGACACGGACCGGGGAACCCTGCGCCGCAAGCAGGCAGTCCTATGACGGCGCTCAGGGCGGGTCGCCCCCCGGGGCGGGCGTCATAGTGCAGCCGCCGCTCCTCGGTCTCCGCCCGGGCGGGTGGGACCATGTCGGGCGCAAGGACCGAGGGGCCGTTCGACAGGATCGATGTGGCGAGGTACGGGGTTCGGCAGGGCGGCAGGGCAGGCTCGGGCGGCGAGGGAAGTCGGGAACGAGAAAGCCCCCAAGACGAGCCCGGGGGCGGATGATCTACGCGCACGGCGTCCCGTCAACGAGGCACGCGATCTCCCGAGGTTCCGATCAAGAACGCGTCGCTCGTCTTCGTCCTGACGAACCCAGGCCGCGCATGCCGGACCGAGCATCGCAGCACGGGTCCTCCAGCATCGATCCCGACGACGCCGGTAAGGCAGCCGAAAGATGCCGGGACAAGACCGAGGCGGCGCAGATCGAGGACCCCCAGATGACACAGCTCCCCACCCTCATTGGTTCCATTCCGTCTACAGGGGAGGATTCGAGCCGCCCCATCACGGAAGACGAAGCTCGCACGACAACCACTTCTCTCACGACAACCGCCGGGACGGTGACCTCGTATCAGATCGCGAATGGCTATACCGTCGACCCGGAGGCTAACGCGTCTGCGTCGCGCAACCCGTACGACGTCTCGGACATCCTCGCGCGGAACACTGCCGTTCTGAACGGCACTCCAGTCGAAGGATGGGGCGAACCTACTTCCTATGTGGAGATCGCGCAGGTCCGGGGGCGGTCGGGGGCGCGGCCCGCGCAGTCCTCCCCAATCGGCGTCCGTGGGGATGTCGAAGAAGTCGGTGATGGCGTCTTCTATCTAAAAGACGCGAATGGCAACGTGTTCCTCGATCCGTTCGACCATAACACCGGATCGCTCGGCATCTCCGTCGTCCGCCTTCAGTCCGGTGTGAACGCCGCCGTTGTGCCGGTCCAGCTTCCTCCGGTGGACAACCCACGCCAATACTACGAACCGCTCGTCAAGCAGAACGCGATCGTCGAGAAGGGGGATCCGATCTTCCGCCTGGTCGACCCCGACCTCGATGCGCGCATCGACAGTACACGCGAGGACCTCTCGGCCAGTCGCCAGGTGATCCAAGCCTCCTTCGCCGACGCGAGGAACCAAGCGGAGCAACTGGACGAACGGATCGCGGGCTCCGAGGAACTGGTCCGGCGTGACCCGGATCGACTCGACGAACAGCGAAAGGCCATCGCCGCGGTGCGAGACAGACTCACGCTGCGGGAACGCTCGAATGCCCTTCAGGTCGCCAACCAGTACGTCGAGATCGCCGACGCGGCCTATGCGGTCTGGAAAGCGGACGGCTTCCGCAGCTTTCGTGAGATCCTGTCGCTCCGTGGGCTAAACGAGGAGGAGATCGAACGCATCTACGAGGCAGGCTCGGCGAAGAACCTAGCGATACGGCTCGGCATCGTGGAGAAGCCGAACAACTTCGAAGGCGTTGTCCCGAAGGACACCCTTCCGGAGGAGTTCCAGTCGGACGATCCCTTCCTCGCAGACCTTTACTACCAGGAGTACATCGAGGACACGCTACAGCCCGACCTCGCGCCGATCGAGGCGCGCTTCACCGACGCCGTCGACCGCCTCGGCACGCTCCTGGCAGAAGATCTCGGCAACGAAGCTCTGATCCGCGCCGAGCTGGACTTCCTCAACCTGGAGAACGAGGCGACGCGGAACAGAACCGAACTGAGGGTCCTGACAGTCGAGAGGTCGCGCATCAGCGCCATCGAGACCACATTGTCGGGCGACGAGATAGACGTAGAGCAGATCCAGGCGCTCCTCGAAAGTGGCAGCGTGGGTGGGCTCACCTCCGAGGTCGCGGACGCGATCGCGCAATATCGCAGCCTCCAGGGGACCCTCGAGACCCTCGAGACGCAAAGGGACGAGAACATCATCCGCGCGCGCGTGTCGGGGCAACTCACCCGCAGCCTGCTGGAGCATATCGCGTACAACTTCTCCCAAGGTGCCGGGAAGCCGTTCCTGTCGAGAAGCGGCCGACCGGAACCGAATACCCCCACCGTCCAAGGCTTGCCGGACGTCAATGACTTTACCCCTGTCATCATACCGAAGGCGAACGTGCGAGACGACACGGAGAACGCGATCGAGGTAGTCGTGGATCAAGTCACCGCCGAACTCTACGAAGACCGGCTGGGCGAGACCTTCCAGTTCCGCACTGCGAGCGGCGAGATGGGAACGGCGAAGCTGGAGGAGGTTACGCAGGTCGCGCAAAACATCGGCTGGCGGCTGACATTCACGGAGCCGGTCGTCGTCCGCAACGGCGCAGCCGTCCCCCTTCAGCCGATCGAGCAGCAGAACCCCGTGACGGTGTTCGCCCTGGAAAATCTCAAGTCCCGCGATACGAAGGTCTCGGAAGTGGTGACATACCTCGGGGAGCCGGTTCAGCAGATCTCGGACTACGCGTTCCCCATCGTCCACCAACGCATCCAGGTGCGCGTTCCTGTCTATCTCAACGAGGGCGACGACAATCCGATCGGGTACATCGTCATCAACGCGATCGGAGAAACCGATGGCCGGTACGCCCGGTTCGTCGAGGACTCCGTGATTGCGACCTTCGAGGTCGAGGGCAACCAAAGCGCTGAAGTCCCCATAAGGGAGCAAACCCTTACATCGTTCGGCGGCTCGATCGGCGGCGAGCAGGCTCTGCCGGGCAGCGGGGGCTCCGTTGAGGTCGCGCTAGTCGCGACGAAGAACAACGACAGCGTCAGTTGGAGCCTCGGCGGGACGCTCGATCTGAAGGAGCTGTTCAAGAAGCTTCCGATCAGCATTCGTGCAGACATAGGAAAGGCGACCATCCCCGATAACCGTTCCCGCGATATCAAGCTGGAGATCGGTGCGGCGTTCGAAGGCGCGACGGATGCGCAAGGCAATCCAGTGTCGTTCGTGGTTCGGGTTGCCGAAGGTGTCGTGCTGAACTAGGCCCCAGGCTTGACCCGCACCGACTTCCCTCCGACGACGCCGGAGCGGTACTTCACTTCCTCGTTCACGCGATCGAGCCGGCCGGTGAAGCTGATCTATGCTCAATGCTCGCAGGGGGGGCCATATAGGGGGACACGTCCTCGTGGCTGTCGTCCATGATTTCGGCCAGGCAGGTTACTTTTCGCGCAGCAGGCCGGCGACGGTGTCTCACTGAGCTTGCTGTCAACCATCACCTCCTGGGCAGAGATGGTCTTGGAGCATGGCTGCGACCGCCGGACGATTTTTGGTCGGGGCATGGATGAGTGCGTCGCGTGGGCGGTAAACGCGGTGTCACCACCGATCGCTGGTGGCCGGGCGGTCGCGGACTTAGGTCCAAGTCCTACTGCCTCGCCGAGGCGGGGATCCGACGTGCGAGTCCGTGACAGGGGGCGCTCAGCGGATGGCGTTCGGGAACTCGAAGGTGGCGCCCGACAGGGAGATGCTGACCTCGTTCTCCTCGGGCGAGACGCGGAGCTCCGCGCCGCGCCAGGCAATGCCGCCGTACCAGGTGACGTTCTTCGTCGCCAGCCCCGTCGCGGTCTCGCCCAAGGCGTCCAGCCCGGTGGCGAGCAGCGCGCCTTTGCCTAAAGGGAACGTTGCCGCGTCGATCACGATCGCCCCTGCCTGCTTAACTCTGACGCCGGCGTTGATCGCGACGCTAACGATTGCGTCGATTGCAGGGTCCGTTACGGCCAGGTTGATGATCTCGAAGTTCGCGGATTGGGCGGCATCGAGTTCGGCATCTGCATAGGTCCTGGTGTTGTAGGAGACGGACGTGCCCGGCGCGATCGGGATCGACCCGCCGAGCCCGACCTCGACCTCCCTGTGGTTGAGGTTCACCGTCGCGACGAGGTCGGTGTTCGGGGTCCCGACGACATCTTCGCCCTGCCGATCGGCATATTGATGACGCCGCCGAAGACCAGCGCGTCGGGAGGCGTGTTCCTGAGGACCTCCCCCGCCGCGCCGAGCAGGCCGGACAGTTGATCGACGACCTTCTCCTTCAGTTCGCTCGCCAAGTGCAGGGCCGGATGGGCGGGCTCTTCCGCGCCGCCAAGCAGGTCCGCCGTCAGCACCTGGTTCCGGTTCCCTGTCCACGGCTAGATGCGAGAGCTGTCCGTCTTGTCGGCCTGCGTCATGGTCTCTCCTTTCGGCCATAGCGACCAAGCAGCACGAACCTGGCCGCAGCCTTTCGGGCTCAGGGCCCTGATAGGCCCGGTGCGCCGTCATCTTGCCGAAAGGCGGGAGTGGCGGGGTGACGGGGCCACAAACAGAGGAGGCATCCCCAATGCCAGAGATCGTCCTGCCCGCGGAGGCGGTGCCCCGCGCGCCACTCGTCGACCTCGTCCGCACGGACCCATCCTCGGACGACCTCTCGTTCGAGAAACTCGAGGCGCCTAACCCCGGCGGGGTCGATCCCAGAGGGTACCCCCGGCCGACGCGCTACGTGGTGCCCGAGCCGGAGGACTCCTGGACGCTGGGCGGGCTTCCCGAGATCGAGCCGCTCGGGCCCTACGTCGCTCCGCTTCCCAAGATTGCGCTCACGAATCTCGAGGACGCGTTCAAGGAAGCCACGGGATTGCTCGCCCCAATCATCGACGACGATGAGCTCGGCATCGCGGTCCCGAACGAGGTGCCCTCCTCGCCTTATGATGATGTAGGCGCGGATCGTCTCGACTTCGCTGAGGAGGCGACAGTCCCGGCCTACGAGGGGACCGTGGCACCCGAGACCGCGGCATCGAACGATACCGACGCGGGTGGAACGACGCGGGACGAGACGGGCGTTCATCTCGCGCGCGGCGCCGAGACGTCGATCGCCACCGAGGCGTCGCTCGGCGTCGGGGCTTCGGAGGTTGACCGCATCGTCGCGCGCCGCCGGCTCCTCGTGGAGGGGCAGGCTGTGTCCAGGCTCGACTGGATCGCGGCTGGCCTGGCGTCCCTGCCGAACTTCGAGCGGCCCGACGAAGAATGAGTCCGGCCGACGGGCCTCGTGCCCGTCGGCCGCCCGCGCAGGCTCAAGAGCCCGCGTGCAACGCCGCCAGCGATCGCGTGACGCTGAGCGTGACGCTGCCGATCACTTCTTCCTCCGCGTCCAGGATGATGAGCTGCGTGCGCCCCGCCGAACTTCCGAGCACGAACATCGTGCGCTCCGAGACGATCTGGACATCCGCGACGGCTGGGTTCGCCAAGAGCACGGTGGCCGCGGGCCGGTCGAGCCGTAGAAGCCGTCCCTCCGACTGCATGATCTGCATCCAGCCTTCGCTCGAAGCAAGCTCGACCTCCCGGGGCTGCTGCGCGCTCGACGGCCAGGCGACGGCCAGGAGCGCCGCGGCGGCGGTCGCGCGCAGGGCGGCACGACCGGTCATGCCGCTCGCTCCGAGGTCGTGACTGCGAGCGCAGTCTGCTCGCGCAGCGGCATCCGCCCGTCGCGGGCGGCGGCCTCGCCCAGCCGGACGGTGGCGCAAGGGACGACCGTGTAGTCGTCGCTGAGTTCTTGGAAAGACAGCACGTCGATCTCCACGAGGTTGCGGTTCAGGAAGGCCTTTACGTGACGCCTGACGTCCATGGAGGTCAGGATCACCGGTCGCGCCTCGATAGGGTCGAGCTGTGAGATTTGCGCGTTCACCACGCGCAGGAGCTCCGCCGACATGTTTTCGGCGAGCACGAGGAACGTACCCTGGTCCGTCCCGCGCAGCCCCGCGCGCAGCAGCTCTTCGGAGGCCCGCTCGATAACGATGGTCGAGATCACGCGGCTGCGGTCGGCGACCTGTTGGCAGAGCTGCTGGCGGAGCGCCACGCGGCAGTGTTCGGCGAGGACGAGTGGATCCTTCTCGGCTGCCGCCCATTCCACCAAAGTCTCGAGGATCTTACGCACATTCGATAGCGAGACGCCTTCGTCGAGGAGCCGGCGGAACACGTTGGCGAGCTTGGGCAGCGGGACCAGACGAGCGCATTCTCCCACGAGGAAGGGGTAGTCCGCCTCGACGCGTGCCAGGACGTTCTTGGCCTCCTGGATGCCGATCAGCATCGGGTAATGGGCGACGACGCCGCGGGCCGCGTCCGCGAAAAGTGTCAAAGGCATGTCGGAATGGGGCACGCCCAGCTCCGAGAGGCGCGGGCCGTGGATCTCGGGAACCTCGAGGTCGCGGCGCCAGGGGCCGACCTTGCGCGGCTCGAAGGGAATGTCGTGGACCTCGAGGACGGTAGGCATGTCGGCCGCGTAGAGATGCGCCGCCCGGACGGTGCCCCAGACATGGGGGGCGCCGTCGATCAAGACCCTGAACTGTGCATCCTCGAGCCCATCGACGGGCCGCAGGCCCATCGTACAAGGCGCGACGCCCGTCGCGTCGCCCACCTGCGCGGCCATCTCGACCAAGCCCTCGGCAGCGCGCGTCGGGCCCAGTGCCTCGAAGAGGGCGGGCGACAACTCCAGGATCGCGCGCGTGTCGTCGTCGGGCGCCAGCGGGTCGGGCACGGCGCCCCGTTCCGAACCCGCGTCCGCCTCGGGCGGGGCATCGGGCGTGGCCGCCGCTTTGCCGCGGTGCATCAGCACCGAGCCGGCTGCGAAGCACCCTGCCAATAGCAACAAGGTCGCCGTGGGAAAGCCTGGGATCAACGCCAGTCCCGCGAGCCCCACGGCGGCGATCCCCGTCGCGCGCGGGTCGGCGCCGATCTGGCCGAAGATATCCGCCCCGAGGTTGCGCGGCCCGTCGCCCTTGACCCGGGTGACGATCACCGCGGCCGTGATCGAAACCAGGAGCGCGGGGATCTGGGAGATGAGCGCGTCGCCCACCGTCAAGAGGACGAACCGGCGCGATGCCTCAGCGAAGGTCATGCCGAACTGGGTTATGCCGATCAGCAGTCCGCCGACCAGGTTGATGAGGATGATGACGATGCCCGCGATGGCGTCGCCCTTCACGAACTTCATCGCCCCGTCCATCGCCCCGAAGAACTGATTCTCACGCTCGAGCACGCTGCGCCGCTCGGCGGCCTCGGCGTTGGTCAGGTCCCCCGAGCGCAGCTCCGCATCGATCGCCATCTGCTTGCCGGGCAACGCATCGAGCGTGAAGCGCGCGCTAACCTCGGCGATGCGCTCCGAGCCCTTGGCGATGACCACGAACTGCACGATCGTGACGATGAAGAAGATCACGAGGCCCACGACCACGTTCCCGGCAATGACCACGCGCCCGAACGTCTCGACGATGCGGCCCGCGTCGCCCTCCGCCAGGATCAGGCGCGTGGTCGAGATCGACAGTGCCAGCCGGAACGTCGTGGCGATCAGGATGATGCCCGGCAGCGACGACAGCGCGAGCGGCGTGACGAGGTAGACTGCCGTCATCAGCAGAAGGAACGCTACGCCGAAGTTCAGCCCTATCAGCGCGTCGACCAAGACCGTCGGCATTGGTAGGATCATCAGCCCGACGATCCCAGCCAGCAGCCCCGCGATCAGCAGGTCGCGCCCCTCGGGCAGGCGTGCGGCGATGGCCCTCATGCGACAGCCGACAGGGGCGTCTCGCCCACGCCCGCGGCGTCGACGAGGCCCTGGTACTCCGCCCAGGCCATGCGGGCGTTATCGCGCCGTCCGAGTTGGGCGAAGGCCCGGCAGCGCGCGCGCAGCGCAAAGGCCAACTCGGCCGTCTCGTATTCATGCTCGAGCAGGACGTCGAGCTGCGCGAGGGCCGCTTCGGCGTCCCCCTCCGAAAGGTGCGCGCGCACGAGGATTCGAGCGGGCAGGGGGTCGGACGGGGCGTGACGCTGGACGAGCTCGGCCAGCACGATCGCGCGGCGCTGGCAGCCCAGCCGGTGGTACACGTCGGCCAGCAGCACGAGGATCTCGCACTGACGTGGCGAGAGCGCGGGGCCGGAGCGTCGCGGGCGGCCCATGCTCATCCCTTCACGACGCCGGACAGGAAGGCGTCCAGCGCCTCGAACTTCTGCAGCTCGCCCTTCAGGACCCAGTGCGCGCGCCGCAGCTCGCGCTCGCAGGTCACCGCACGCGCCGCTCGGTAGAGCGCGGTGATCGCCTCGAGCTCCTGGCGGAACGTACCTGGCCCATAGCGGTGGCGCCCGATCTCGGACCACAAGGCCGCCTCGAGCGGATCGGCCGCCGTCACCGTGATCGCCGCGGGCTTCTCGGGATGGCTGACGGGCTTGTGCGCCTCCACCCGAGCGAGCGCCACCTCGTCGGCGCGCTCGACCCGGTCGATGGGCGGCTTTCGGGCGGTGATCTTGACCATACAGGCGCTCCCTCAGTCCATCCGGACGGTGACGCGGTGATCGTCGAAGCGCAGCGTCAAGTCGTAAGCGCCGATCGCCTCGACGACCCAGCCATCCGCGAGCGTCTCGCCGATCGTGAAACGCTGGCCCTCGATCAGCGCGTAAGGGTCCTTGATATGCCACAGCGCGCTGATGCGGGGCAGGGGTGGGGTCTTCGCGCGCTCGGCGACGGCCACGACGTCCGAGGAGTCGAGGACCAGGCCGGGATGATCCTCGTCGAGCCGGCGCTGCAGCGCGCGGAAGCGTCCCATCGCCTCGAGTCCGAGCTCGCCGGAGAAGCGCACCAGCCCCGGGGCGAGCGTATAGTCGAGCGCGTTCAGATCGTGCCGGGCGATCGCCTGGGCCAACCCGGAGGCGAGCTCGGCCTCTGCGTGGGCCGGGCCCTGCGGGGCGGGCCGCGCGGGCGCGATGGCGGCGTCGAAGAGGATGGGGATCGGGTCGATCGGGGCCCGCTTCGGCGCGTCGAGACTTCGCGCCTCCCGGCGGGGCGCGGTCTCGATCGGGTTCCCGGCGCAGGAGCCGAGCATCCGGCACCCGGCTTCTGGCTCCGTGGGAAAGATGGTCCAGATCGCGGTCGCTGCGGCGAGGCTGGCGGCGAGCCACAGCGCGGGCCCGGTTCTGCGGGGATCGGGCATGCCGGGGTCGAACGCGATGCGGATGCCGCCCGCTTCGAGCACGCAGGGGGTGGTCGTCGAAGCCACGTTGCCCTCGGGTAGCTGGGGCCCGGCCTCGAAGGTGCAGGCCTCGCCCGCGGCCTCGATCCGCATCCCGTCCCCGGCAACGACGACGCGCAGATGGCCGGGTAGGATGCCGTCGTCCAGCAGGACGACGTCGTCCCCGTCCGCGCTGCCCACCATATGCGAGCCGGGCGGCAGGTCGGCGCGGGCACCGGCATGGAGGCCGTCGAGGATGCGGAGATTGGCGGGCATGGCGGGCTTCCGGAATGTCGGGTGGTGCGGCGGCCCCCAGGGAGGAGGGGGCCGCCGCGTGCCGTCACGAGATCGTCGCGTCGGCGACCTTCTTGATGTTCTTGAGCTCGGCAGCGAGCACCTGGAACTGCTGCGCCTGATCGGTGATCTGCGCGTAGGTCAACTCGAACTGATCGAGCTGATCCTGGAACTTCTTGGGATCGACGCTCCCGTCCTCTTCGGTTGGCATGCCGCTGGTCCCGGTCTCTTCGGTCGCTTTGACGCCATCGCTCATCGTCTTCTCTCCTTGGATTCGTGGGACGCGCCCACTGGGTTGTGGCGATCATTCGTCGCCGGGGTCGCCGAGCTGGAGTTCGATCTCCTGCACGGCGTGATTGATGCGGTCCATGATCGCGGCGATCTTGGACGGGTCCGCGTCGACTTGAACGGACGTCCCGTCGCCGCGCATCGCGGCGGCCGTGTCGGCCAACGCCTGCTGCGCGCCGTTGATCTGCACGAGGATCTTCTGAAGCTCTCCGGCGCTGACTTCCCCGCCATCCTCCAGGTTGTCGAGCAGGGCCTCCGAGATAGCCCCCGTGGCCGCGGTGAGCTTGGCAAGCGGGTCGATCTCGCCGATCTCGATCCGCCCGTCCTCCGATAGGTCGAACACGAGCCGATTCGCCTCGTCCATCGCTCGCAGCAGCGGAATCAGCGCGCCCGCGTCGAAGTCCCACAGGTCGGGGACGGGGTCCGGCGACACCTCCGGAGGCGTCTCCGGCCCCTCCCCGACCCGGAACTCGGGGCGCAGGAGGCCGTCGATCTCGGCGGCCGCGGCGCCGATCAGCTCGGCCGCCCGCTCGATCGTCAGGCCGCCCGCCTCGTCGCCCATTTCGCGACCGAGGATGTCCTTCACCTCGTCCACGATCTCGCGCATCGTCATCTGCGAGGGCGGCTCGCCCTCGACGCCTGCCGCCGCGCGCAGGTCCTCGACGAGGTCGAACACCTTCGGCAGGACGAACATCTCGGGTGTCCCGCGGCCGGCATATTCCGAGATCTCGGCCAGCGTGCCTTCGATCGCCTGCTCGAAGAACGTCAAGGCGCCGTCGAGGGCATCGATGTCTCTCCTGACGCTGATGTCGCCGTCCGTCGGCCCTTCGATGCGGTCGAGAAGCTCCGGGAGGCCCTCCTCGATCTTGACGATGGCCGCCTCGATGAGATCGGCCGCGGCCTGCGGGGTAAGGTCGCCTGCCGACTTCTCCAGGGCGTTCTGCGCGTGGGACTGGACCTCCTCGATGAGATCGGACGGGCTCATCTCCTCGATGAAGAGGAAAAGGGCGTCGTCGTCGTAGGACGCGCGCATCTCGCGCACCAGATCCGTGAGGCCAGGGATCGGGAAGTTGCGGGCCGCGTCTCCCTCAAGGACGTCCTCGATCTTGGCAAGCGCGTCGTCGGTCACGGCCGTGAACGCTTCAAGGGCGTCGTCGAGACGTTCCTCCGCGCCTCGGAAGCCGTCGGGCGACGGGGTGACGGGCGCGACGTCGGGGACCTCGACCGCGTCGCCCCCCGACCGACCTTCCAACTCCGCGATCAGAAGGTCGATCCCGGCGCTGAGGAACTCGCTCTTGGCCTCGACCGACTGGCTGCCGAGGGAGCGGTCCAGGAAGTAGCCGGCTTGATCGGCCAGCGAGCCCGTCTCCGGGAAATCCGCCTCAGGCTCCTCGGGGAGCGTCGGCATGGGGTCGATCGGCGCAGGATCGGCGGGGGTGGGTACCGCCTCCGGCACGACCTCCACGGGAGCCGTCGCGCGCCCGTAGGCCGCCATGAAGCTCTCGGCCACGTTCTCGAGGCGCTGCAGCGAGCCGTCCCCGCTAATTCCGTTGTTCTTGAGCTGGAGTAGCTCGTTATTCAGGGCGTAGAGATATTTTTCGCCGTCCTCGTCGAAGAAGTCGTTCTCGCGTTGCTCCCCCCTGATCAGGTCGCGGACCTCTGCGCGCAGGTTGTTGAGCGCGATGTAGGCCGGGTCGCCCTTCTCGAAGAGCGTGTCGCCCTCGGCCTGCTGGCGGTCGACGGCGGCATCGATGGTCTCGAACAACCCGTTGAGCACGCTCGCCTTGCTGATATCGACCTCGAATTGGTCTTTCGCGTCGTTCCTGAACTCGATCGTCAGGGTCGGATCGGCTTCGCCGACGGATTGTATCGTCATCTCCGGGTCTCCTTGTATGTTGCGACGGACGGATTTCTGTAGTCGTTCCAGACCCCGGGGCTTAGTCCTCGAGCCCCTCCTCGAAGGTCGAGACGGCGCCCCGCAGGACCGTGAACATCGCGTTGGTGAGAAGCGAGTTGAACGCCTCCTCCATCAGTTCCTCGGCGGTCTTGGGATCGGTGTCATCGGATGCGTCCGCGGCGGCGGACGGGTCGGTCGGGGCCTGCGCGGGCTCCAGATTCATCGCTCGACCCCCTCGATGCCGGTGGTCGCGTCGGGGACGCGCCACGTCGGGATCGCACGGCCGCCGTCCTCGTCGTCCTCGCGCGTGGGGTCGTAGGCGCGCAGGACCTGGCCTGGCAGGCCGAAGGTCGCGGGCGGCCGGCCGCGGGGAATGTCGGCGATGACGCCGCCCTCGTCGCGCTGGACCGCGACGCGATCCGGCGCGGGGGGCGGCGGCGAGGATGTCTCGGGCCGGTCGTAGCCCGTCGCCTCCTGCCCGTAGGTCGGCAGCGCCACGTCGCGCGCGACCTCGTAGCTGTCGGCCTCCGTGTACTCGGTGGGCGCGTAAGTCGCAGCGCCGAACCCGTAGTCGCCGTCCCGCGAGAAGCCCTCGGTCGCCGATGGAGTCGGCAGGTCGGGCGGGCGCCCAGCCTTCACATTCCCGTATGCGGCGAAGCCGGCGGCGACGGAGTTGGCGACGATGTCGAAGATCTCGCCACCCGAGATGTTGCCGTCTTTCTTCGCATCCTCGAAGGTCTGTCGTCCCCTCTGGACTGCGGCGACGATGCCGGCGGCGATGGCGCTCATGGTCTTGCTCCCGTAGGCTATACTTGGAGGTTCGGGCGTGGGTCTTTCGTCAATCTGTCGAAGTCGAAGTTTCTTCGGCGGCCGCCTCGGGCGCAGAATCTGGCGTGACCTCGGCGGCGCCGCGCCAGACCGAGACGGCCCGGCCGCGCATCACCACGATTCCCGGTACCGTCCGGGAGGTTGGCGGCTCCTCGGGCTCCGCCGTCATCATCGAGAACGCGTTCTCGACCAGGTCCACGTAGCGGGGCGGGCCGGTCAGCATGCCGATGTCGGTCATCTCGGTGCGCACGACCGGATAGCGCGCGTCCCAGACCCCCAGCTCTTCGAGCCCGGCCACCATCGTCTCGAGGTCCATCCCCGACGTATCGACCAGGATCGAGCGCATGGAGGCGGCCGGCGACACATGGATGGAGCTTCCATCGAAGTACCACACCAGACCGTGCCGCGTCGCGAGCGCGTCCAGGAACGCGGACGGCGTGAATGCGCCGCGCAGCGACAGCACCATCCCCTCGACGCCCGGATCGGTCGTCACCGGAAGATCGAAGTTGCCCCCGAAGTCGCGCAGAACGTCGCGCAACGGGGCCTGCGTGATCGCATAGGGGACCGCACCCCGCCCGATCCGCTCGCTCAAGTCGGCGGCTCGCGTCGCCGTCGCAAGTGCCGCCGCCGCCGCTAGCGCCGACAGCCAATGCCCCCCGCTCATTTCTGCGACCCTTCGCCAGCGACCGCGCGACGCTCGTGCGCCGGGGCTGGTTCGCGGGCGGGCCGCTTGGCGAGCACGTAGCCGCGCCCGGGTCGGAAGGTCTTGGCCTGGACGGCCTCACCGGGCGCCTCGAGGAGCGCGCGGTCCCAGTCGGGATCGCGGTCTTGCGCCTTGGGCACCGTCGCTGCCTCGCCCGGACGGCGCCCGACCGGGGCGCCGGCTTCGTCGTTCGTCATGTCCGACCTCCGCCTCGTTCGTCACGACGAGGAAGGGCGAACCTTTCGCGAAACTTACTTTGCGGAAATCCGCTGATGCCGGAGACCATCAGCGAATCTAGGCTTGATTGAATTCGTTCGAGCGGGAACCTTTCCGCTTGCTCGACGCTGGTTCTCTCCCCGGCCGATAGCATGGAATAGCGCGAGGGCTCGACCCATCGTGCGGCCGCCTAACTGCCGGCGGAAGAACTGGGGGAAAGACAGATGAGACTTCTATTCGTGGAGGGACGTCCGTTCAGGGCGTCCGAACGCTTCGGGACGACCTTGCAGAACGACGGCTTCGCCATCGACGTCGCCGATGGCGCGGAGGCGGACGCCGCGATGGCAACGGTCGATTACGATCTCATCTTCGTCCGAGACAAGCTGCCCTGCCGGGATTCGGTTTCCTACATCAAAGATGCGCGGCATCGGCGTCCAGACAAGCCCATCGTCCTGCTCGACGTGCCCGAGGACGCGCGCGAGAGACGGGTTTCCGCGCTCGACGGCGGGGCCGACGACGTGGTCGGCCCTTGCGTTCACGAGCGCGAACTGCTCGCGCGCGTCAGGGCGATCCTGCGGCGCCCGCCCACGCGCGAGCAGGACGTGACGTGGTTCGGCGATCTTGCGTTCGACGCCGTCTATCGGACCGCCAGCGTCAACGGCAGGGACCTACGCCTCGCTCGCCGCGAGCTCGGGATGCTCGAGTGCCTGATGCGCGCGAACGGGCGCGTCGTCGTCCGGCGTCGGTTGGAGGAGGGGCTCTACGGCTTCGGCGATGAGGTGAGCGCCAACGCGATCGACGTGGCCATCCATCGACTGCGCGCCGAGCTCCGGCGCGCGTGCGTACGCACCCGGCTCGTCACGATCCGCGGGGTGGGCTACGCGCTCGAGGCGTGACCGCACGGACAGCCTTCCTTCGGACTGCGCTTTCTCGGTAAGGTAACTGAGAGGTAGGGCGACGATCGCTTCCGGGGATTGGGGTCGCGATCGCCGGGACGGCGGCGCGGACCGCATGCTCCGGGCCTCCGCCCGGGGCCAAGCGAGGAATGGATTCGAAACGTCATGTGTTGCGATGGGTGCGATGGGCCGCAGGGAGACCTTCTGGTCCGGAGCTATACCAGGATGCTGGAGATCACCGAGGCACTCACGGAGGAGGAGGCCGCGCGCGTGGCCGAACTGGTCGCGCGCGAGGACATGGGTCGGCTGGTTGAGGACCTCATGCAGCGCGTTCCCGCCACTCGGCCGGAGCCGGTGACGCAGGCGAGCTTGCACGAGTTCGGGATGGAATGCGATGTCGCGGTCCCCGCGCTCGAGGTGCTGAAGGGATTCCGGTGCGATGGCCTATCACGCGACATGGCGTGGGACGCGCTTTGGGTTGCGCTGGTGGAGGGCGTCCCGGAGGTGCCGGGCAGCGGCCTACGCCATGGCGATGCCGCCGGTGCGCGGCAGGCGATGTGCTATCTGTCCGAAACGCGCTAAACGTAAGGGTCCTAGGATGGCAGACGGTTACGTTGACGGATCGGACGTCTCTCCTCGTCCGATCCGCCAGGACCGCCGGACTGGCAGCTGCGACCCGTGAGACCAGAAGGGACCACCGATGAAACCCGCACTTCTTTTGCATTATGTAAAACTTGGTCTCCCTCCGGTGAATTCTTGCCATGTTTGAGGCGGAGGGCATCGGAAGCCTCGGCCGGGGTGCGATGCCGCCGATCGAGATCGAGCCCAGCGAGGTGTTGCGATCGCTCTTCGACGAGATCGGGACCGTCCTGCCCAATACGATTGCCCACGCGATTGCCGTCGATCCTGTCTTGGACCGCGCCGCCTGGCACCACTTCCCGGGCAACCCCGATCTGCTGCCCCCCGATCATCAGTACCTGCGGAGCTTCCGCGGGTCGGACCGGCGGCTTCTCGCCGCGGCTACGGGCGCGCGGTCCGGTTGGATCGACGATGAGGACGTGTTCGACGAGGAGGCCCGCCGCACGGACCCAATCTACAACGAGTTCCTCCGCCCGCTGGACGCCACGCGGTTCGTCGCTCACGTGCGCTCTCTCGGAGGGGGAGCGCTGCTGCTTACTTACGTAAGCTTCCTGGGCGGCTGGCGGCCATCCGCCGAGGATATGGCGACGCTGCGACGCTTCGAGATCGTCGCGTCCTCGGTCGCGGCGCGGCGACGGGTGCTCGATCTGGTCGGTGCTGACGCGGACCTCTACAGGTCGTCCGACCTGCTCGAGATCGAGGAAGTCAGCGTCTTCGTGACAGATGGGCAAGGCCGTCTGCGGGAAACGAACGAAGCAGCGCGGGCTACTCTTCGGGCCGGCGACGCTTTCGAGACGCGTGGCGGGCACTTGCACGCTCGCGACATCATCTCGGACCGCTTTCTGCAGGCCTTCCTGCATGGGCCGGCCCCACAACCCGCGATGCTAACACGCCCCACCGACCCTCACGCGCCGATCGGCCCGCCGCCCCAACCCGACCTGGTCTTGATCCGGGATGCCGCTGGTCGACCGCGCCATGTCGCGCGCGTCCTGCCCGACCCGAATACCTACGACCGCCGGCAGGTCGTGTCACGTGCACTCGACGCGGCCCGGGCGGGCCCTCGGCCGATCGACCCGTTCGGCCTGACCGCTAAGGAGACGCGCGTTGCCATAGCGATCGCGCAGGGACACGACTCGAACGAGATATGCCTCATGGAGGGCTGTGCGCCCGCGACGCTGCGCGGCACCATCGCTACGATTCGCGAAAAGGCTGCCGCCTGCGGGGCGGACTGGTCCGACGTCGCCGCCATCTTTGGCTGAGATGCCTCCCGAGGTCGAGCGCGAGCTGGCAGCCGCGCTGGGTCAGCTGGTCGGAGCCTTCTCGGTGGAGTGTTTCGCGCCAGGCACGGCCGGGTCCTACCACGTTGCGGTCTACGGCGTGCTCGGTCACGCCGGCGCCGTCGCCGCGCGCCGCGAGGCTCCCGACGGGACGCGGCGGGAGCTGCGCGTTGTACCCGCGTCCGAGAACGTATTAGCGGGGCAGGCGGCCATCCTTGGGGAGGAGCTACTCGATGCTATGGCGGCCCGCGACCTCACTGCACGCCGGCGCCTGGCGGCCGAAGCGCGCCTGATTCAAGGGCTGCGGCCTGGATCGGTCCTTCTTGTCGGACCCGGCGGTCAGCTCGAGGATGCCCATGGCGTTGAGATGATGGAACTGCGCGACCTGGAGCTCCTGCGCCCCGCCGGGCCCCCTGCCATCGCGGCCGGAATGGGTACACTAGCGGCTTGTGTGAACTGGCGCAGGGGGGTAGGCGGGTCCGAGCTGCTGATGCGCGACGGCGCACCGACGGCGCGCGTCACCGTCGTGCCCTGCTTCATACGGGACGCATTAGCCGACACGCCCTGCCGCATAGCGACCCGGATCGAGCTGCTCCCCCTGGGTCGGGCGGGGCGCGACGTGGACCGGCTGACGGCCTTCGCGTCCGATTTCCCCGCGGACGACCGCGCCGCCCTGGCATCGTTGCTGGAGGATGCGCCGCTCGACGCCATCGCGCGCAAGCGGCTGCGCGGCCTCCGGAAGCGGCTGGACGTGCCTTCGAACCTCGCGCTCAGGGCCTTCCTGCGCCGGCTGATCTAACCGCTCCCCGGTAAGCTTCGCGCAAGGTCCCGGCCTCATCGGTATCGGGCGGCCGCGAGGGCCGCGCGGACGGCGAGAAAGCACCCATGATCGACAGCGTCGGACCAATCCCACCCCAGCCCGACCTGATTCCCGCGCAAGCATCCCCAGCGGGGAATGATGCTGGCACCACCGGGTGGGACGCCGAGATTGCACGTGCGCCGTCGGCCGAGCCGTCCCTAAGCGACCGCCTCGCGATGCGTGCCGAGACCCTCGGGCGTAACTCGCTGGGCTACGAGGCGGGCCGGCTGTCCGGCATCGGCGGCGACGTGTCCGTCTTCGAGCGCGGTGCCCCCGAAGACGTCACGGCCATCGAGGAGGAGAAACCGACGCCGCCCTCCTTTTCGGACATGATGAGCAACTTCAACAGTGCCTACTCCCACGCCGTCCAGGTCTCGGTGCTCAGCAGCGGCCTGACCGGGATGACGAAGTCACTTAATAAACTTATGTCGGGGAACTGATATGCGCCCTAGTCCATGTGCGATTGCCATGTTGGCGCTGATGCTGCTCGGCGGCTGCCGGCAGGAGCTCTACGGCGCGCTCGACGAGCAGGAGGCCAACGAGATCGTCGCCGTGCTCTCGCAGGCTAGCATCGACGTCGAGCGCCGCAGCACCGGGGACGCGATCTCGGTCTTGGTTGACCGGACCGACTTCGCCCGTGCGGTCGCGTTGTTGCGGACGCGTGGGCTTCCCAAGGAGCGCTACGACACGCTAGGCGACGTCTTCGGCGGCGGCGGCTTCGTCCCGTCGCAGATGGAACAGCGCGCGCGCTTCGTCTTTGCGATGAGCCAGGAACTGTCGCGCACCCTCTCGGAAATAGACGACGTTGTTTCAGCGCGTGTCCACATCGTCCTGCCGACCTCGGACCCCTTGTCTCGGCGCGCGACGCCGTCCTCCGCCTCCGTGGTGATCCGCCACGTCGCCGATGCCCCAGTAGCGCGGCTGATGTCGCAAATGAAGATGGTCGTCGCCAACAGCATCGAGGGCTTGCGTTACGAGAACGTGTCAGTCGTGTTCCTTCCGGTCGCTGCCGTGTCCGAGGATCGGACCCCGGACCGACCTGCGGAGGCGTCGGCGGAGCCCCCGGCGGCCTACACGCTGGTGGCCGTGCTGGGCTTCCTGCCGATCCTCGCACTCGGCGGCCACAGCCTGGTCAGCCTCGCGCGGCGCAAGGGGTCCGACATCCGCATCACGGCGCCGCAATGAGCGCGGGGATCCCGGCCGATGCGCTGACACTGGGCGCGTTCTTGCGTCACCTGCCAGGCGAGATCTGGGCGTGCGCCGGGCTCGGATTGGACGAGGCTGGGCTCGCCGCCTGCGCGCCGCGCCTGTCGGGCAGCCCGCGCCTGCGGGCGCGTCTGGCGCGCGAGCTTGCCGCGCGGAGCGGATATGCACTCGCGCTGAACGGCCCGGTCCCAACAGTCGTCCTGCCACTCCTGACCGGGGACGCGGAGGCGGCCGAACGGCATCTGCTGCTTTGCTGCGCCGCCGACGCGGCAGATGCGATCCGGGTCCGGATCGGGGCCGAGGCACGGCGCGAGGCCTTCGCGGTGCTGGGTCCCGACGCCTGTCTCATGGCCGTTCGGTCCGTGCCGCCCGGTCGGGGGAGTGGGCCGCTCCCGGTCGATCGGGCTGATGCGCTACGGCGCGGCCTGTCGCTGGTGCACCGTGCCTTGGGGTCGGAAGCCGCCGAATGCGGCTGGCTCGCGCTGCGCTTCGCACCGTTGCCCGAGCCGGCCGAGGACGCGGCCGCGCTGCGTTGGTTGAAGGAGGCGGAGGATGCGACGGATTGAGGTGACACCGGAGATCGCATCGTGGCTGGCGCGCCAAGGAGCGACAACGCTCGAGCCGCACCAGCTCGAAGCCTGCACCGCGGCCGGTGCGGTGATGGATCGCGCGCGCAAGGCTGCCGCGCGCTGGACCGAGCACGCCCGTGGCGAGTTCCGCACCGCCCGCGACGCCGCCCGGCTGGCGGGTCGGGCGGAGGGCATGAGACAGGCCGCGTCGGAGGTCGCCCTGATGCGGGCCTCCCTCGACGCTCATCTCGCCGAGCAGGAGACCTTCGCGCGCGGCGCAGTCGATGCGGCGCTGCGGACGGTCTTCGAGCGGATCGACGACGCAGGCTTCGTCGGTGCGGCGGTCGCCCGGGCCGTCTCGCTCAACGCGCTTCCCGAGCTGCGCGCGATCCGCGTCGCCGACGACGACGCCCGCCACGCCGCAGACGCCGCCCTAGGCTCCGATGCCGTGCCCGCGACCGTCGATGCGCAGCTCGTGTCCGGAACCGCGGAGATCGAAACCGAGCGGGGCCGCATCGTCGTGGACAGGGGCCGGATCGAGGCGGCCGCCATCGAAATCGCATCGGCAGAGGTCGTCGCGGCGCAGCGCGCGAAGGCGGACCTATGACGGTCCTGGCAAGCGAGCTCTACGCGCCATCGGGCCGCCTTCGCGCCGTGTCGGACGCCCGTCTCGTGGCATCCCTGCCGGGCGCCTTCGTGGGCGAGGTCTGCGAGGTGCGCGACCGGGACGCGACGCTGGAGGCGGAGGTCGTCGCGCTGAGACCCGAGGGCGTCGTACTCTCGGTGTTGGGCGATGTGGCCGGCCTCTCGGAATGCGCCGAGATCCGGCGCGCGCGTCGGCGCGCCATGGTTGGCGCGGGCCCGGGCCTCGTGGGGCGCGTAATCGACGGCTGCGGGCGACTGCTCGACGGCGCGGGACCCCTCGAAGGATCGACGGTCCAGGTCCCGCTCAGGCGGAGCGCGCCGCCACCGATGGAGCGGCCGCTTGTCTCGGAGCCCTTCGCCACCGGCATCAGGGTGATCGACGGCTGCTTGACACTTGCGCGTGGCCAGCGGATCGGCATCTTCGGGGAGGCGGGGGCGGGAAAGTCATCTTTGCTAGGCGCACTCGTGCGCGGCAGTTCGGCTGAGATCTGCGTCGTGGCGCTCGTGGGCGAACGGGGCCGCGAGGTCGGGGAGTTCGTTGCTCGGACCCTGGGACCCGAGGCAATGGCCAGCAGCGTTGTCGTCGCGGCCACCTCGGACCGCCCCGCGATGGAGCGCATCCGCGCTGCTGAATGCGCCACCGCCATCGCCGAGCATTTTCGTTCCTGCGGGCATCACGTCCTGCTGGTAGTGGACAGTCTGACGCGGCACGCGCGCGCGCAGCGCGACGTCGGCCTTTCGGCGGGCGAGACGCCCGTCCGCCGCGGCTTCCCGCCCTCAGTCTTCGCCGGGTTGCCCTGCCTTCTGGAACGGGCCGGGCTGTCGGGATCCGGTAGCATAACGGCTATCTACACCGTGCTGACCGAGGGCGACGGGGACGACGATCCGATCGCCGACGAGGTTCGCGGCATCCTCGACGGCCACCTCCAACTCTCGCCCGAACTCGCACGCAGAGGCCACTACCCGGCCATCGACGTGACCCGCTCCAAGAGTCGGCTCATGGCGGAGGTCGCGGCACCGGGGCATGCCGCCGCCGCGGGTGAGATCGCCGCCGATCTCGCCATGCGCGAGGAGCTGGAGTTCCTGCGCCGCGTGGGCGAGCTGCAACCTGGCCGCGACCCCACCGCAGACCGCGCGTTGGAGAGGATGCCCGGTATCGACGCCTTCCTACGCCAACCGCTCCATGAAGCGTCGGACTTCGAAGAGACAGTCGTGGCTCTCGAAGGCCTCGTGAGATGAGAGCGGAGCAGGATCGCGTTGACCGGCTCTTGCGGCTACGGCTGACCCGGTTGCAGGGCGCGGAGGCCGATCTCGGGGCGGCCGTACGTGCGGAGCGCGCGGCGACCATGCGTGTCGCGGCCGCAGAAGGATCCGTCGGCGCGTTCGAGATGCGCATGGCGGAGCTAAACCGCCGCATCTATGCGCGCTTACTGACGGGGGGCGGGAGGGGGGCGGCACGCTTCGAGGTTGCCGACCAGGCCTTCGACACCGCCATGTCGGATGTGCAAGGCGCTCGGGCAGCCGTCGAACAGGCATGCCAGGCCCGCGACGCAGCCGCCAACCGCCTCGTGCAGGAGGCGGCACGCCACCGCGCGACGGCGGCGAAGGCGGAGGCCGCGCGGGAGGTAGCGGAGGCCGAGGCGAAGTGTGCGCGCCGAGCCTGCGCGCGCCGCGAGTCCGCTGCCTTCGAGGAGCTTGCGCCGCGGGGGCCGCGATGATCGCGCCTCGGCCCTTCGTGCCCCCGCCCGCCGACGGGCCGGTGACCGACGAGGGCGGCGTCGCGGCGCTGAACGCGGCGCTCGTTCCCGTCGCTCCGGCTGGGCTGACGCTCGGCGGACGGGAGGTGACCGTGCGGCCGGTGCGCGCGGGCGGGGTCCCGGCCCGGGATCGCGTCGCGGTCGCGGTCCTGCGCGACGGGGTGGCGGCAGGCCTGCGCATCGAGATGCCCGCGGCGCTCGCCGTGGATGTCCCAGGCGCGGTCCTTCCGGGCGTAGCGGCGTCGGGCGCAGACCCGGTGGCGCTCGCGCTCGAGCTGCTCTTCGAGGCGGCCCTAACGAAGCTCGACGAGGGCGTGCCGGGGCGGCTGGAGCTCGTCGTCGCACTGTCCCCGGTAGGAGACGCCAGGCAGGCGACGCGCGCCTTCGAGGTCCGCGAGGGCCCGCTCGTCCACCGGGTCGAGGTCTACGCGGAGGCGGAAGGCTTGCCGCTCCTGGCGAAGGCCATGGCGATGCTGCCCCGAGCCGCGATGACGGGGCCGACGGTCCGCCCCACCGTCCGAATTGGCGCGATCCGCGTACCGGCGGCGCGCCTGGTCCGGCTGGGCGCGGGCAGCGTCCTGCTTCCTGCATCAGGTTCGCTCGAGATGCGGCGCGGTCAGCTCACGCTGGGGCGACGCGCAGGCGTCGTCACGATCGAAGGAGACCTAGCAACAATGGAGGACGTCATGACCGAACTGTCGGAGCCGTCGCGGCCGCCGTCCGCGACGGGCGGCGCTCTCGACTTCGAGTTCCACTTGCCGGGACGGCCCGCGACGCTCGCGGAGCTGTCCGCCCTGGGACCCGGGTGCGTCGTGCCGCTAGAGATCGACGTAGCGCGGCCGCGTGTCGAGATTCGCGTGGCTGGCGTGCCGTGGGGCGTGGGCGAGATCGTCGCAGTTGGCGACCGGCTCGCGGTCCAGATCCTCGAGCGGGCCGATGGGAACTGAAGCGCCGCTGCTGCCGACGCTGACGGTGATGCTAGGTCTCGGCCTCGTCACCTTCGCGGTGGTGATGAGCACGTCCTTCATTAAGATCGCGGTCGTGCTCTTCATCGTGCGCAACGCCATCGGCGTGCAGCAGACGCCGCCCAACATCGTACTCTACGGCATATCGCTTGCACTTACGGTGTTCGTGATGACGCCCGTGGCCAGCGAGATGGCCGACCGCCTGGCGGCGATCCGGCTCGACATGGCGACCGTCGAGGGCATCCGGCGTGCGATCGAGGTCGGCATCGAGCCCGTGCGCGAGTTCCTCGTGCGGTTGACGACCCCAGAGAAGCGGGTGTTTTTCCTGGAGGCGTCGGTGGCGATGTGGCCCGAACCACCCGAAGCCGCGCCCGCCGACGACGCGGTGCATCTGCTGATCCCCGCCTTTCTGACCTCCGAGTTGCAGCGCGCCTTCGAGATCGGCTTCCTGCTCTACCTGCCGTTCATCGTGATCGACCTCGTGGTCACGACGATCCTGATGGCGATGGGCATGTCGATGGTGACGCCGACAATCATCGCGACGCCGATGAAGCTGTTCCTGTTCGTGACCGTCGACGGGTGGACGCGCCTCGTCGAGGGTCTGATCCTGAGCTATGCGGGCTGAGGGGCGATCGGATGCAGCTTTCCGTCGCCGAGGCCCTGTCGGGCGCGCTGCAGATCTTCCTGCTGATCTCACTTCCCGTGCTGCTGGCGGCGATGGTCGCGGGGCTGTCGGTCGCGATGCTTCAGGCCGCCACGCAGATTCAGGACCAGACCTTGCCCCAGACCCTGAAGCTGATCGTCGTGGTCGGTCTCTTCGCCGGGCTCTTCGGAGCGCTGGTTGGTCCACTCGTGGGCTACACCGAGACGATCTTCGGCGGGTTCCACTTGCTTGTGCGATGAGCGACGATGCCATCCTCATGATTCAGGGTTTGTTCACGCTGATGGGCCCGGTCAAGAGCGTGCTCGTGGTGTTCGGGCTGTCGAGCGCGCGGATGGCCGGGATGATCCTCGTGATGCCTCTGTTCCAGCGCGCCGAGCTGGGCCTGCTGCTGTCGGCAGCCTTCTCCTTCGGACTAGGCTTGCCGATCGCGGTCGGCGCGGCGCCGTCGATTGCCGCGCTCGACCTGACCGATACACGGCTGCTCGCGGCGCTGGCGGTCAAGGAAGTAGCGATCGGGGCGGTGATCGGCGGCCTCGTCGCGTTGCCGTTCTGGGCCATCGCGGCCGGTGGGGAACTCATCGACAACCAACGGTCCATCGCGGCGGCGGGGCTCGAGGATCCGGCAACGAAGTCGCAGGCTTCCGTCACGGCATCGCTGCTGTCCTTCGCGGCTTTCGTGGTGTTCCTGCGCCAGGACGGGCTCGCAACGGTCAGTGGGACAATCTACGACAGCTATGCGGCCTGGCCGCTCGCCCAGCTCGTGCCACGCCTCGACATCGCCGCGCGCGATGCGCTGGTGGCCGCGCTCGGTGGCATCCTGATGGCGGCGCTGCTGCTTGCGGCGCCCTTCGTCATCCTGTTCCTCGTAATCGATGTCGCGCTGGCCGGCATCGGCCGGCTCGCCGGGCGCATCCCACTCGACAGCCTCCTGCCGCTCGTCAAGAACCTCGCCTTCTGCGGCTTCGCGCTGCTCTACGTAGGCCCGCTGTCGCACTTCATGGGCGCAGCGATCGCCGAGATCGGCCTCGTCGGCGCGACTTTGCGGGGTGCAACGCCATGAGTGCCGAGGAGAAGGACATCGCGCCGAGCCAGCGCAAGCTGCGCCAGGCGCGTCAGAAGGGGCAGGCCAAACAGCTCCGGGACCTGACCACGGTGGCGGCCTTCATCGCAGGGATCGGCGGCACCGCCATGGCCGTGCCCGCGACCGTCGCCGCCTTCGGACGCGGCCTGGACCTAGGCCTGGCCCATCTCGCCACGCCCCTGTCGGAGCGTGATTCGCTGGTCGCCGCAGCATCGGGCATCGTGAACCTGGCGCGCGCCGAGATTGCCTCGACTCTTTCGCTCGCCCTCGGCGGCATCATCCTGACCATCGTCGCGGTCTGCATCGTGGCCCATGGCGGGGTAATCTTCTCGCTCGCCCCGCTCGCGCCGAAGCTCTCGCCTCTCGATCCCGTAGCGGGCTTCAAACGCATCTTCGGCTTGCGTTCGGCCATCGAGTTCGCGAAAGCCTTCGTCAAGCTCGTGGCGGCGGCCGCGGCCTTCGCCTACGTTGCTGCGACCTTCCCCGCCGCGCTCGTCCGGCTGCCCGATTGTGGGCTCGGCTGCGCGCTCGAGTTGGGCGTGCTTCTAGTCCAGATCGTACTGGGCGCCGTGCTAGCGCTGGCGCTGGCCTTCGCGGTGCCCGACCTGCGCCTGCAGGCTTGGCTCTTCGAGCGCGACATGCGGATGACGAAGACGGAGCAGAAGCAGGAAATGAAGGATACCGGCGGCAACCCTCAGATCAAATCCGCGCAGAAGCGCCTCCGGCAGGAGGCCGCGCGGAGCGAAGGAAAGCGAGGCCCCCAGGCAGCGACGGTGATGGTGTTCGGCCGCGGCTGCGCCGCCGGCATCCGCTACGTGAAGGGCGAGACGCCGGTCCCGATCGTCGTGGCCAAGTCGCGAGACGCCGACCACGCACGCGCGCTGCTCGACCAGGCGATGGCCGGCGGCGTCCGGCTCTACGACAGCGAGAAGCTCACCCGGCGGCTTGTGCGCAACGGCGTCGTCGGCCGACAGGTGCCGCAGGACGCTTTCGCCGACGTGGCTGCCGCGCTGAGTGCGTCAGGTGCGCTGACTGCCGGCGCGGCGGCCTGAACGCGGGGCCGCTCAGCGGTCCCCCTCCGCCCATAGCGGGGAGCGGGCCTGCCGCTCCGGCGGCGTGGGCGGCTTCGGCTCGCGCCGGGTGGTCCCCAGCCCCTCAACGACGCCGGTGATCCCTAGGAGCGCCTCGGCGACCGATCCGGTCTCGAGGCCTGACACGATCCGCGCGATCGACGTGGTGACGGGCGCGATCCGCCCCGCCTCGGTCTCGTCCACCGCTACGCCGCGGATCTCCGCCTCGAGCGCTGGCGCGGAGGCCAGCACGCCCGACAGGACGGAGCGCCAGTCGCCGCCCGCCTGGACCGTCGCGAGGACCGAGCCCAGCCCCTGGGCCAGCTCGGGTGAGATCACCTCCTCCTCGCTGGCCGCCCGCAACGCCGTGAACACCGCCCTCTCGAGTGAGAAGCCGGTCTCGGTCGCGTCCACGAGGCCGCGGCCGATCGTGGCCACGCCGTCGGACAGGTCACCCGTGTCCACGCCAACCTGGATCGCCGTCCGCAGCGCGCCCTGCAAGGACAGCTCGCCCGCAGCGACGTCGCGCGTGACGTTGGACACCACGGTTTGCATCGGCGCGGACAGGCCCGCGAGACTGGCCACCAGCCCCGCAGCCGACCCGAGATCCCCCTCGGTCGCCGCGACCCTGATCGCCGTCGTCACCGCGGTCGACGCGCCGTAGGCCCCCGCCACCTCGGCCGCAGTCAGCAGCGCGTTGCGCACCGAGAGCTGGCCGTTCGAGGCGTCGTACCAAGCCCGCATCGCGGCGCCCGCGATCGCGGCGGGCGGGAACACGACGCCGGCCGCGAGCAGAACGGTGCTGACGATCCCCATCCAGGCGTTCTTGTAGCGGACCTCGGGGGCAATCTCCTGCAGGACCGTCCCGGTCCCGTCGGTGCGCATGGTCCGGATCGATTCCAGTTGGTCGGCATCGCCGAGGAGGTCGATCCGGCTCAGGACCGCCCCGTCGGCGCCGCGCGCGACGAGCGACGCGCCGTCGTCGGTATCCACGAGGTCCCAGCCGGCGGTCCTGAGGCCCTCGTGCAGGATCACGCGGTCGTATTCGCGGACCTTACCCTTCTTGATGTCCGCCGCCCACATCCAGGCGGATGCCGCATCGTCGAGCGCGAGCTCGCCGGTGAACGTCTCGAGCACCTCCAAACCGTCGTTGCCGCGGCCGAGGTCCAGCGTCGTGTCGACCGCGTGGCCGGCCAGCGCGAAGCTGTCCTCTCCGTCGCCGCCCTCGATCCGGGTCGAGGACAACAGCGACCCCTCGCGTGCGAACAGCTTGGCGTCGGCGTCGTCGAAGTCGATGAGCCCGCCCTCTAGCCGTGCCCTCGCCCCGATGTCGACCCTGGCGCCGCCGCGCCCACGCAACTCGACATCCCGCGCCGTGCCCGGCGCGAAGACGACGGTGGTGTCCTCGCCCTCGTCGGTCTCGATCTCGGCCGACGCGGTCTCGCCCATCAACGCGATCAGGGTGGCGTTGCTGGCGGCGGCTTGGAAGTCTTGGATGAACAGGTCGAACGTGTCGCGCGCCTGGATCTCGACGGCGCCGCGCCCCGCGCCGATGCTGGTGCCCCGTGACGCAGCCGTCACCACCTGCGCGTCGCCCGCGTCGATGTCGATGCGCGTGCCGGCCGTGCCCACGTCGGCAATGCGTAGGTTGCCCACGTCCGAAACGTTGTCGACGACGGCGCCCTCGACGTTGAAGACCAGCACGTCCGACCCGCCGGCCACCAGTTCGGGGCGCAGCGCCTCCAGCGCGCCGCGCAGCATGCCGCTACCATGCCCGTTGAAGTACCCTTCCTTCTTCGCTTCGCCATGGTCGAAGTTGTCGTCCATATCGAACGTGCGCGCCTTGCGACCGTCAAGCCAAACCATCTCTTTGCCCGGATGTCGCGGCATGTCCTCGTCCACGCGCCCATCCTTACCGAGGCCGACGACCTCCGCGATTAGTTGGGTCCGTTCGAGAGTCGCGTTATGCCCAACCCATTCCATCCCGAAGGTGACCGCGACCTTCGCCTCGGCCTCGTCAGGCGCCCGTCTACCCCCGCGCTGACGGTTCGCGTTCGTACCCCTACGCAACTCCATCTTGCGGCCCATGTCGCCCGGCTTGATGAACGACGCCATCCAGTCGAGATAGTCCGAGTCCTCGGCGGGCCCGCCGTCCAGGCTAAACTCGACCGCGCCTCGCTTTCCTTTCGACGGATCGAAAAGCAACTCCAGTCCGCTATGCTTCGACAGTGTCCAGTTTAGAAGGATCTCCATGAACTGCGCGTCGTTACCGCTCGCGAGGATGTTGATTGCGGCGAACTGCTCGGCGCTCGGGCCGGTGGACAGGTCGAATCCCTCGGCCAGGACGGCGCGGATCTCCGCCTCGCTCTGCGACGTGATCTCGCGCAGGCGCAGCTCCTCGATGCTGTTGACCTCGAGCTTGCCGCCGCCGTCCCGCGCGAGCGCGCGCACGCCTTGCAGCACCATCGGGTCGGACAGGTAGCGGTCGTGCGCCTCCTGCGAGATGACCCCCGTCGCCAGCCAGTCGGCCAGTAGCGCCAAGGCTTCGGGGAAGTCTTCGGCCGTCATCCCCTCGAGCCCCTCCTCCGACAGCGCGCGCCCGTTGAGCACCACGCGCGCCCAAGCCGGATCCGCGTCGGTCGTTGCGATGGCGGGCGGAGGCGTACGGGCGACGCGGGGCGGCGGCGGGGCCGTCTCTGCAGACGATTCGCCTTCAGACGCAGCGTAACTCCCGGATGCGGCGTAGCCCTCCGCCGGGACGTAGCTTGCCGAGCGGCCGGGCTGCGGAGTGTTCGTCGCGATCCGGTCGTCGTCAGGCGGCATGGCGATCCCGGCGGCGTCGAGACCGCGCTCCTCAATCCGCATTTGCAAGCCCTCCACGTCGTGGGCGGCATGGACCACGCTGGTACCCGCAACCTCCGTCACCCGCCTTGCGCTTACCTTTCGGACCGACCGGACGGCCGCAGTTATGTCTGGGTAAGGAAGAACGCTCGGCCTTCTCGCGGCAGGAGGGCCTCCCGTGAACGGAACGATGGACTTGCGAGCAATCCCGGCGAGCGCCGTCGCCCGGGTCGAGCTCGGCGAGCGCCCCCCTGTCGATCAGTTTTCGGATCACCGTGAGCAGGAGGCGGTCCGAGGGCATTCCAGAATACGAGACACGATCGACCCACTCCGTCGCATGAGCGGACGGGTACGGGTCCGGTGAGAAGAGCCCGGCCGTAACCTCGGAGGTGGTCCTGCTCATCTGAACAGCTTGGGGCCCGTCGCCAAGTGGATCTCGGCGTTGGTCATGCCGCGGCCGGGATTGGTCTTGGCGGGTTGAAGTATGCCTGGTCGGGCGACCGCCCGCCTTGCGTCGAATGCGGGCGCGTCTCGTTGTAGAAGGTTAGGTGTCGCCCAATCGACGTCTTGGCCTCCGAGACGCTGTCGTAGGCGTGCAGGTAGACCTCCTCGTACTTCATCGACCGCAAGAGCCGCTCGACGAAGACGTCGTCGCGCCACGCGCCCTTGCCGTCCATGTTGATCTGGACACGGGCCTCGTGGAGCGCGGCGGTGGAGACCGTGCCGGTGAACTGGCTGCCCTGGTCGGTGTCGAAGGTGTCCGGCTTGCGCGAGTCGGGTAGGGGTGGACCTTGTGCCCCGGCGCGCGCGCCGATGTGTTCGGGCGCCGGTACAGCGCCTTGATTCCCATCCGCTTCGTCAGCGCGGCGACATGGCGACGGCCCACCTCGTGGCCTTTGGCGTTCAACAGGCCCTTCGGCACTCGGCTGCCTGCGGAGGGATACTCGAGGTGCAGCTCGTCCATCCCATGCAGGCCGCGCCTGGTAGCACACGCTGCCCCGGCTGATCCCGAGCGCCTTCGCCTGCCGGACGACGCTCGGCTCATGGTCACGGTCGATCATCACTCTGCAGCTTCCGCAACAGACCGGCCCTCCCGAGCGCGCCTTCCAAGAAATCGTTCGCAAGCGTCAGCTCTCCGATCTTCGCGTGCAGCTCCTTCACGTCCACGACCGGCTCGGTCGCCTTCTCCGCCCCCTTCTCGAACCCCTCGCTCGCGCTCTCCAGGAGCCGCGCCCACCATGTCGTGATCTGGTTGGGGTGCACGTCATATTGCTGCGCTAGGTCGGCCAGCGTCCGCTCGCCCTTCACCGCCTCCAGCGCCACGCGCGCCTCGAACGCCGCGCTGTGGTTGCGTCTCGGTCGTCTCGTCATGCTCACTCCCCGCTCCCGGCATCATGCCGATCCCGCGCGAAGCATCCAATCGACAAACCCGTCCAGATTTCCCAAGCCGCCCCTCAAGCCGCGCTTACCAATCAGTGAACGCAGATCGAGTCCAAAACCCCCTTGAGCGCGTAAACTAGGAGATCGAGCGCCGCTCCCACGTCGTCGGCATATTCCCGAACGACGATGCCAACGTGCGCCTCGTCGGCGCCCTGATGATCGAGCAGAACGACGGGTGGGCCATCGCGCGCCGCTACATGGTACTGGAAGCGCTCGCCCGCATCGCCGATACGCAGAACATCAGGCTGCCCGCCGTGGCGTCCCGAAGAGCCCAGGCCTTCCCGAAGGCCCAAACTCCTACACCACGCAATGGGGCACTACCGGAGGGGCGGACGGCGATGCGGGATCGAACGTCCTTGGGTGCCACGTCGCCTTCAGATCATAGACTGTCCGAGACCTTCGTCGTCGAGATCGTGATAGCTCTTGACCGTGAAATTCTCGGGTAAGGACGGGATCTCTCGATCCGAAGAGCCTCCGGTGTTGTCCTCGATGGCAACGCGCGTGCGCCCGATCACTTCCTTCGGGTCCGTCACGATCGTCTTATCGGTGATCTCGATCCCCCTGCCGGTGACTACGAACCCCGCGTCGAACGCGGCCCTCCACGGTTCGCTGGGATGCGGCACCGGGATAGCGAAGGCGACCTTCGCCTCGATGGTCTGCTCCTCCAGCACGGCGAAGTGGAAGGACGATGCCTGACCTGCATTCGCCAGCGCGTGCAGTTCCCGGTCCTTCAGGGGAATCACCCTTCCGTCCTTGAGCCGGAATTCCGCCCCGAGCTTCGTATCGCCCTGCCAGTCGTAGTAGTCGACGGTGAGATGCGACACCTCGGCCGCGACGTCGTACCCCTTCTGGGTACGCGTAACCTCGATCCGCGCGTGCGAGTTCGTAACGAAGGACCCGAACGCATAGGCGAGGTCGAGATTTCTCCTGCCGCCATCGGTTCGGACATCCCATCGATCCTTGATGACGAAGGTCTCGCCGGCCTTCAGCTTCTCGATCTCGCTCCTGTGGGCATTCAACGATTCCGTCACGAAGCGTTCGTTGTTCTCGTCCTGCGCGGCGTTCACTTCGCCGGTCTCCGCAACGCGCGCATCCCCGATCAGGATCACGTCGTCCTCGTTCAAAAGGAACTGGATCATGTTCGCGGTGGCGATGGGGAAGCGCGCACGCACCTCGTCGACGTTCTCGCCAAGGATCCCGATCCTCTCATAGATCGACTCGAGGTCGACCGGCGGGGGTTTCCTCTGCAGGAGTGAGGCCAGCGAAACCGTCGATCTAGGTTCGAAGCCCCACTTCGGCGCGGCGGGTTCGTAGCCCGATGCCGTTTCCAGCTGTGGGACGAAGTATCCCTGGTCGGACCCTCCGGCCGACGGCAGCGAACTCGCGTCCTGGACATCAGGACGGCGAATGGGCTCGTCCGATGGCGGCCGGTTCTCGGTCGCGTCCCGGCCGTCGATGCCCTGCATGCTCGATGTTTCCATAGTGAACCCTCCTGATGGGATTCATCGAAGGAGTTTCTGTTCGCACCCTTACGAAAGCATTTCGTGCAGGTTTCGTTGAACTCAGGCGTTTCGCCGCGGTGCTCGGCCTAGACCCGGCACCGGCGCTCGATTCCCTGTCTAGCTGCTCGGGATGGCGATCTCGGTTTCGGCCTCGCTCGGGGCGATGATGTCGATGATCGGGGCGTTCGGGCTCTTCAGGGGCAGTTGGCCATTCACCACGAAGTTGACGAGCACCTCCTGCTGATTGTTCCCCGAGTTGTTGAAGGAGCCCACGCTACGGCCAACGCCGGCGTTGACGCCGACGTCCACCGATGGACTGATCCCCAGCCAACCGAGGCCGGGAATCTTGATCGGCAAGGTCCCCTTGCCACCGATGTTGCCGCCTCCGCTGACGGACGTATTGTCCGTCACCGACTCGTTGAGTGGGTTGATGTCCAGCTTCACGCTCAACTGCGCCCCGCTGTTCATCACGCCGACGCGGCCCGCGATGTTGGAGCCCGTTGGGAGCAACTGCTTCAAGACCGACGAATCGAGTACGAGCGACTGGCCGTCTCCCGCGTCCAGGACGGCCTTCACGTCGTCGCCGAAGCCCAGGATCGTTCGGCCATCGGTGATGATCGACCCCGATATCCTGAGTTTGCCGACGTAGACGTCCTTCTTCGTCTTGTGATCGAAGAAGAGGAGGGTCTTCTGGACCTGCTCGGCTTCCACGATGATGTCGGTCTCGGTCTCGAACTGAATCGTCTGCACGGGGTAGCCCGTGGCCTCGTCGATGCTGGACACCACCGAGCGGAACGTGACGTTGTCCGTCGAGCCGCCAGTGCGTTCGGTGGGTCCAGAGTTGAGATCGGTGTAGACCAGCAAGCGCTCGCGATCCTGAGGGTTGAAATCCCCAGGCCGCAGCACGCTCGATGGCTGGCCGGTCGAGCCGGCGGCGGGCTGGAGATCGCCGATGATGATGCGCACGTACCCGTCGTCGCGACCCAGGATCTTCGACTTGACGACGCCCTGTCCCTCGCCGCCATCGTTGTCGCGCACCTTCACGGTCTCGCCGACGAAGTATTCGTCCGCGAGCGACGCTGGAACCTTGATCGCGGTGCCGGTCCCCTCGCTCCTCGACGGGGTCATGTAGAACGCGCTGATGTAGTTCTCCGCCTCGCCGGGGTCGTTGAACCGGATGAAGGCACCGGCGCGCGCATCGATTTGGCCGTTCGGATCGTAATAGTTGACGTAGCCGGTGATGGGCGCGCGGATAGCCCGTCTTTCGCGCTCGATCTCGAACTGCTCGATCTTGGATTTGGCCGAGGCGACGGCGTTGATCAGCTGGGTGATCGCCGGGGGCATCGCACCGAGGGTTTCCTCTTCTCGCCGACGGCGGAGCTCGTCGTAGTCGAACGTCTGCGTCTCAGGATCGTAGATCGTGTCGAGTGCCTCGAGCAGCTGACGATCGGAGCTGCCGGTCCGGCGGAGCGAATCCACGGCGCTGCGGGCCGCCGCAAGATCAGCTTGCAGGTCCGAGAGCTTCTGCTCCGCCTGGAGCAAGGCGATCTCGGCATCGTTCACGTCCGTCTGCCGACGCTCGCGGAGTTCCCGCGTGGTGATAGCCAGCCAGTCCTCGTAGGAAATCCTGTTGCCATAGAGGTCCGTCGCGACCTCCAGACCGAGGTTTGCCGCGCTTTCGGCGATGATCTTCTTTTGGAGCTCGATGTTGTGGAGCAGGCCGTATCCCGGCTCGTCGCCCGTCTCCAGTCTTCCGATGTCCGCCTCGATCTCACCGATCCGTTGCGCGAGACGTTCGCCCTCGTCGATCAGCCTGCCGCGCTCCTGGATCGCCGATCCCTCGAAGATGACCCGCGCATTCTCCAAGTCGGTTCTGGCCTCGGCCAGCGCCTGATCCATGTCGGTGCTGCCGGCATATCCGATGATCTCGCCCTTCTCGTAGAACTTTCCCACCTCGATGTCGTCGACGAAGTCGAGGTAGTCGATGTCCAGGCCCGGCGGCAGAGAGAGCGTCGTCGTGAAGAGGCGGTTCCCGAACTCGTCGAGCTCTCCGACCACGCCGAAGAAGCCCGAGACGATGTCGGTATAGTCGAAGAACTCGACCGTCGGATCGGAATAGAGTCCATCGACCTCCGGCCAGGGCTGCCTGGAGACCGGAGCCCCGCCACGCCGGAAGAGGTTCAGGGGATTGAGGCTGCCGGCCAGCAGTATTTCACCGCCCTCATCCGATGGCGAGACGTCGGCCGAATCCGTCACATCGTCCGGTAGGGGGTATGTTTCCGTGCTGCCCAACCCCAACAGCGTGCCGTAGGTACCGGCCGTGTAGGTGGAACTCACCTGATAGGGATCTTGGCGTTCGCCACCCGGCTCTGGCTCCGGCTCCGGCTTTTGCGTCGTCGCGGCGTTCGTCGTCTCGTCCTGGGACCCGAACCCGAACGTTCGTCGATCGGGGACGCTCGTGTCGAACGGCTCGAAAAAACTTCCGGACATCGGCTGACTCCTTTCTTTGTAGCGGAATGGGGCGTCGCCCTCCTTTCGGCAGCCTTACCGGCTGCGAACCAAGGGAATGTCTCGCGTGCCTCGACACGCGGGCGCCGTGGCATGTGGCGCGACCGAAGGTGCCCCGTCACCTGCTCGTAAGGTGGGCCGCCGATCCTGCGACTGCGACGCTAAGGGAGGACGGGCCATGAGCACGATCGAGCGCGCCCTCCCTGGAGGGCGGCGTCATGGGCCTCGGCGATGGCGAGACGGCGCTGCGCTCGCCGCAGACCTTCACGCCCGATGGCGATGGGCCCCGCGGTACGGCGGCGGGATACCTCCCCGCATCGACCTACCTCGCGCCGAAGCCGTTGATCGCCGGCGCCATACGGACCAATCCGGCCGTTCTTCCGCCGATTCCGTTCGAGGAGGAACTGCAGAAGAAGATCGACACGGCCAAGGAGCACTTGAACGAGGTACTCAGAGGTGGCCCCGCTCATCTGAGGTCTGCGGTACGTTCGATAAGCCGAGTCTAGAATCTACCAGAACCGAACGCATTGCTAAGATTCCAGAAGAGCAGCAATCCCGCCATCTTCGCGAGCCGAAGAACAAGGCGCAGCTGACGAAGGTGTCTGTCAGCAACTCTTACGTTCTGAATGAACGCCGATCGCTTCTGACAATAAACCACGATCTCGCGGCTTCTCACCACAATTTGGATGGCACGTTATAAGTGGTGAGCCGGCTCGGATTCGAACCGAGGACCTACTGATTAAAAGTCAGTTGCTCTAACCAACTGAGCTACCGGCCCACGCAGGGCGCACCTAGACCCGGTCGCCAGATGCGTCAAGCGCATCCGGGGCCGGGTTCCAACCGGCGGGACGCGGCGCTATAGGGCGCGGCCATGCCGTGGACCCGCCATACCGGCCTGCCGTTCATGAAGATGCACGGGCTGGGCAACGACTTCGCCGTGATCGACGGACGCGAGGGCGCGACCGTGGATGCGGGACTGGCGCGCGCGATGGGCGACCGGCACCGGGGCGTGGGCTTCGACCAACTGGCCCTGATCGGGGCGCGCGGCGACGACCTGACGCTGCGGTTCTGGAACGCCGACGGATCGACCGCGGGGGCGTGCGGCAACGCGACCCGCTGCGTCGCCGCATGGGAGATGGCGCGCCGGGGCGTGGATGCGATCGTGCTGCACACCGAACGCGGCGCGTTGCGGGCCGTGCGGGACGGGGGCGCGGTGTCGGTCAACATGGGCGCGCCGTTGCTGGACTGGACGGACGTGCCGTTGTCGGAACCGTGCGACACGCTGCACCTGCCCATCGCGGGCGATCCCGTCGCCACCGGCATGGGCAACCCCCACTGCACGTTCTTCGTCGCCGACGCGGAGGCGGCGTATATGGGCTACCTGAACGCCGTGGCCGAAGCGCACCCGCTGTTTCCCGAACGGACCAACGTGCAGGTCGCCAGCCTGACCGCGCCCGACCGGTTGCGGGTCAAGGTATGGGAACGGGGCGTCGGCCCGACGCTGGCGTCGGGTTCGTCGTCCTGCGCCGTGGCGGTGGCCGCCGCGCGGCGCGGGCTGACGGGGCGGGCGGTGCGGATCGACCTGGACGGGGGCACGTTGACGATCGACTGGCGCGACGACGGGGTGTGGATGGCGGGTCCCACGGCGCACGTCTTCGACGGGGTGTGGCATGGCTGACGGCGCCGCCGGGGGACGGGCCCCCATCCTGTCGAACCACGGCTGCCGCCTGAACGCCTTCGAGGCGCACGCGATGGAGGCGATGGCGACCGACGCCGGGTCGGACGCGGTGATCGTCAACACATGCGCCGTCACGGCCGAAGCGGTGCGCAAGGCCCGCCAGGACATCCGCCGCCTGCGCCGCGACCATCCCGACCGGCGCATCGTCGTCACGGGCTGCGCCGCGCAGATCGACCCCGACGCCTTCGCCGCCATGGTGGAGGTCGATGCCGTGCTGGGCAACGCCGACAAGATGCGCCCCGCCACCTGGACCGGCCTGTCTACCGGGGGGACGGAGCCCGTGCAGGTGGACGACATCATGTCCGTGCGCGAAACCGCCGGCCACCTGATCGACGGGTTCGGGACGCGGTCGCGGGCCTATGTCCAGGTGCAGAACGGATGCGACCACCGCTGCACGTTCTGCATCATCCCCTATGGCCGGGGGAACAGCCGGTCGGTGCCCGCGGGCGTCGTCGTCGATCAGGTGAACCGCCTGGTGGACCGCGGCTTCCGGGAGGTGGTGCTGACGGGCGTGGACCTGACCTCCTGGGGGGCGGACCTGCCGGGCGCGCCGCGGCTGGGGGACCTGGTGGCCCGCATCCTGCGGCTGACGGACGTGGCGCGCCTGCGCATCAGCAGCATCGACAGCATCGAGGTGGACGACGCCTTGCTGGCGGCGATCGCGGACCAGCCCCGGCTCATGCCGCACCTGCACCTGTCGCTGCAGCACGGGTCGGACCTGATCCTGAAGCGCATGAAGCGGCGCCACGGCCGGGACGACGCGGTCCGCTTCTGCGAGACCGCCCGCGCGCTGCGCCCCGACATGACGTTCGGCGCCGACATCATCGCGGGGTTTCCCACGGAAACGGACGCCCATTTCGCCGACAGCCTGTCGCTGGTGGAGGCGTGCGGGCTGACCTGGCTGCACGTCTTCCCGTTCTCGCCGCGCGAGGGCACGCCCGCGGCCCGGATGCCGCAGGTGGACGGGCGGGTGGCGAAGGATCGCGCGGCGCGGCTGCGCGCCGCGGGCGACGCGGCGGTCGCCCGGCACCTGGCGGCACAGGTGGGATGCGCGCACCCGGTCCTGCTGGAGGACCCGCGCATGGGGCGGACGCCGCATTTCGCGCCCGTGCGCTTCGACGCCGATCAGCCCGTGGGGCGGGTGGTGGACGCGCGGATCACTTCAGCCGGAGGAACGTTCCTTCGGGCCGAGGCGTGCGCCACGCCGTCATGAGGCCCGCGGCGGCGATCAGGACGATCCCCAGCCACGCGAACGGCCCCGGCACGTGGCGGAAGAGGACGAAGTCCAGCGCGACCGCGAAGGCCAGCCCGGTATAGTCGTAGGCCGCGAGCGTGCTGACCGGCGCGCGGGCCGCCGCCTCCGTGGCGGCGACGTGGGTGATGGCGCCGAACAGGCCCGCCCCCAGCAGCCACGACCACAGCACCGGCGTCATCGGGGTCCAGCCCGTGACGGCGGTCGCCCCAAGCCCCACGCAGGACGCGATCACCGCGAAGCTCAGCGCGATGGAGGCCGTCGTCTCGGTCGCGGTCATGGCGCGGATGATGACCCGCAGGAGCGCCATCAGAACGGCGGACGCGATGCCCGCGGCCATGCCCGACAGCTCGACCCAGCCCCATTCGGGGTTCGCGGCCGTGGTCCACAGCATCGAAAGCATCCCGCAGAAGCCCAAGGCCACGCCCAGGACGGTGCGGGTGGACAGGCGTTCGCCCAGCAGCACGACGGCGGCAGGCACGGCGAGGACGGGCGTCAGGTAGGACAGCGTCTGGGCGTGCGCCACGGGCAGCACGCCCAGCGCGTAGAAGTTCAGTATCATCACGGTGCCGCCGATCAGGCCGCGCAGCACGTGCTTGGATGGTGCCCGAGGCAGCATGTCGCGCGCGGGGCCGGCCACGGCGGCCCAGAGCAGCAGGACGGGGATCGACAGGCAGGCCCGCATCAGCACGACCTGCCCCGTGGTGGCCCCCGCCTTCGACGCGCCGTGGATGCAGATGCCGATGCCCGTGGCGAAGGCGGCCGCCAGGATTCGCAGGGCGATCGCGGACCCGATCCGGTCGGGCCGGGGGCGGACGTCGGACAGGGGCGCCATGGGCGGGACCATGCGCGCGCCGGACTTTCGCTGGCAAGCGCGGGGGCGGGTTTGCGCTCCGCCCCCGTCCGGTCCAGGGTCCGGGCGGAGTCCCGTCACCGCCCCCGGAGCGTCCGCCATGCACCTTCTGTCCTCTCCCGCCTCGCCCTTCGCGCGCAAGTGCCGCGTCGTCCTGATCGAGACGGCGCAGACGGACGTGACGGTGCGCGGGGTCCACGCCTCGCCCGCGGGGTCGGACGACACGCTCCGCGCGGCCAACCCGGTGGGCAAGATCCCCGTCCTGATCCGCGACGACGCGCCCGCCCTGTTCGACAGCCGCGTGATCTGCCGGTTCCTCGACGACCGGGCGAAGGGCGGGCTGTACCCGCCCGGCGGCTGGGACGTGCTGACCCTGGAGGCCGGGGCCGACGCGGTGATGGAGGCCGCGCTGCTGATGGTGTACGAGCGTCGGCTGCGGCCCGACGACATGGTGTTCGAGCCCTGGCTCGACGCGCAATGGGGCCGGGTGGAGCGGACGCTCGACTCCTGGGACGCGCGGGCCATGCCGATCCTCCAGGGCCGGACGTCGATCGCGTCCATCGCGGTGGGCTGCGCCCTGGGCTATCTGGACTTCCGCCTGGGCGACCGCGACTGGCGCGGCGCGCGGCCCGCCCTGGCCGCTTGGGAGGCGGCGTTCGCGATGCGCGACGCGATGGCGGAGACCCGTCCGGCATGACGGACCCGGTGGTCGAGGTGTTCGACGTCCTGCCCCCGGCGGCCGAGGCGATCCGGCGGGCCGTCTTCATCGAGGAGCAGAGTGTCCCGGAGGCGTTGGAGCTGGACGGGACCGACGACGGTTATCTGCACTGGGTTCTGTCGGAGGGTGGCAGGCCCGCCGCGACCCTGCGCAGCCGGGTGCGGGACGGCGTGCTGAAGGTCGGGCGCGTCGCCACGCTGGCCGATCACCGGGGCCGGGGCCACGCCCGACGGCTGATGGCGGAGGCCATGGCGCGCGGCCGGGCGGAGGGGGCGCGGCGGGCGTACCTGTCGGCGCAGGAGGCGGTGATCCCATGGTACGAGGGGCTGGGCTTCGTCGCGGAAGGACCGGCCTACGATGACGCGGGGATCCCGCACCGGGACATGTGGGCCGCGCTGGCGTGACGGCGGGCGATTTGCCGCGGCGGGACGGTCGCGCTAGGTCCCCCAGGGCTGCGCCGTATTGTCCGCTGGCGCCCCGGCGGTCCGGCGCGCTATAGCCACGCGAATCCCGTGGGCGGAACCATTCCGTGCATGGGCCATTCGCATCGGAAGCTCGGGAGAGAATTGCCGTGTCGCACGCAGACGACCATTCCTCGGCCACCCGCCGCGATTTCCTTTACTACGCGACCGCCGGCGCGGGCGTGGTGGTGGCGGGCGCGGCGGTCTGGCCCCTCGTCAACCAGATGAACCCGTCCGCCGACGTGCTGGCGCTGGCCTCCGTCCCGGTCGACGTTTCCGGGTTGGAGCCGGGGACGCAGATCACCGCCATGTGGCTGGGCAAGCCCGTGTTCCTGCGCCGCCGCACGGAGGAGGAGATCGCCGCCGCGCAGGACGTCGACGTGTCCTCGCTGCCCGATCCGCTGGCCAACAACGAGAACCTGGACGCGAACATCGCCGCCGACGACGGCAACCGGTCGCTGGCCAACTTCGAGGGCGAGAACTCGGGCGAGTGGCTGGTGATGATGGGCGTGTGCACCCATCTGGGCTGCGTGCCCCTGGGCGACGGCGCGGGCGATTTCGGCGGCTGGTTCTGTCCCTGCCACGGCTCGCACTACGACACGTCGGGGCGCATCCGCCGCGGCCCCGCCCCCCGCAACCTGCCGGTCCCCCCCGCGCAGTTCACTGACCCCACCACGATCCTGCTAGGCTGAGGAGGACGACGATGGCCGGAATTCCCCACGACCACTACGAGCCGAAGACGACGGCCGAGAAGTGGGTCGAGCGCCGCATCCCCGTGATCGGCCTGCTCTACGACACCCTGATGATCCCCACGCCCAAGAACCTGAACTGGATGTGGATCTGGGGCATCATCCTGACCTTCACGCTGGTCCTGCAGATCGTGACGGGCATCATCCTGGCGATGCACTACACCCCGCATGTCGACAACGCCTTCGCGAGCGTCGAGCACATCATGCGCGACGTGAACGGCGGCTGGGCCATGCGCTACATCCACCAGAACGGCGCGTCGCTGTTCTTCGTGGCCGTCTATGCCCACATCTTCCGCAACCTCTACTACGGGTCCTACAAGGCCCCGCGCGAGATCACGTGGATCCTGGGCATCCTGATCTACCTGCTGATGATGGGCACCGCCTTCATGGGCTACGTGCTGCCCTGGGGTCAGATGTCCTTCTGGGGCGCCACGGTGATCACCGGCCTGTTCGGCGCGATCCCCTTCGTCGGCGAGCCGATCCAGACCTGGCTGCTGGGCGGACCGGCGGTGGACAACGCCACGCTGAACCGCTTCTTCAGCCTGCACTACCTGATGCCGTTCATGATCCTCGGCCTGTCGATCGTGAAGATCTGGTCGTTCCATTCCACGGGCAACAACAACCCGACGGGCGTGGAGGTGCGGCGCACGTCGAAGGAGGAGGCGCAGCGCGACACGCTGCCGTTCTGGCCCTACTTCGTCATCAAGGACCTGTTCGCCCTGGCGATCATCCTCTTGGTGTTCTTCGCCATCGTCGGCTTCATGCCCAACTACCTGGGCCACCCCGACAACTACATCGAGGCGAACCCCCTGGCGACGCCGGCCCACATCGTCCCCGAATGGTACTTCCTGCCGTTCTACGCGATCCTGCGGGCCTTCACGTCGGACGTCTGGCTGGTCATCGCGCTGAACTGGGTGTCGGGCGGCATCATCGACGCGGCCTTCTTCGGCGTCGTCGCGATGTTCGCGGCCATCGCCGTCATGGCGCTGGCGCCCTGGCTGGACACCTCGTCCGTCCGGTCGGGCCGCTACCGCCCCATGTTCAAGTGGTGGTTCTGGGGTCTGGTGTTCACGTTCTTCATGCTGATGTGGTTCGGCGCGATGGCTGCGGACGCCACCATCCTTGGGGTCGAGGCGGGCACCTGGTCGCTGATCTTCACGACCTATTGGTTCGCCTACTTCCTGGTGATCCTGCCGCTGCTGGGCGTCATCGAGAAGCCGCTGGCCCGTCCGGCGACGATCGAGGCTGACTTCGCGGCGCATTACGGTCCCGGCGACGACGGTTCCTCCGGCACGGGCATGCGCCTGCCGGGCGAGCGCGGCGCCACCACGCCTGCCGAATGAGGTCCGCCATGATGATGAAGACCCTACGACGGGCCGCGACCATCCTGGCCCTGTCCACCCCCGCGGCGTTCGCCGCGGGTGCCGCGGGCTACGTCACCGACTACGACTTCCCGTTCGAGGGCGTGTTCGGGACGTACGATCAGAACCAGTTGCAGCGGGGCCTGAAGGTCTATACGGAGGTCTGCTCCGCCTGCCACGGCATCCGGTACGTGGCGTTCCGGAACCTGACCGATCCGGGCGGCGTCGGCTTCACCGAAGCGCAGGCCCAGGCCTATACCGAGCAGTTCGAGGTGTTCGACACCACCCTGAACGACGGAATGGGCGACTTCCGCGAGGCGGCGCTGAACGACAAGTTCCCGGCGAACAACAGCGTCGGCGCCCCCGACCTGTCGTTGATGGCGAAGGCCCGGGCAGGGTTCCATGGACCGTACAGCACCGGGATCAGCCAGCTGATCAACGGGATGGGCGGTCCCGAGTACATCGCGTCGCTGCTGGCCGGCTATACCGGCGAGGAGCAGGAGGTGGCGGGCACCGTCCTTTACGAGAACACGGCCTTCCCCGGCGGCTGGATCAGCATGGCGCCGGTGCTGTATGGCGACGACGTCGTGTTCGACGACGGGGCGCCCACGGACATCGAGTCGACGGCCCAGGACGTCGCGGCCTTCCTGATGTGGACCGCCGAGCCGAAGCTGGCGAACCGCAAGCAGATGGGCCTGGTCGCGGTGCTGATGCTCGGCATCCTGGCGGTGCTGCTGTACTTCACGAACAAGCGCCTGTGGGCCGGGGTGAAGGGCCATCAGCGGTACGGGACGAACGTCAAGCCGGTGAAGGGGCCGGCCGAGTGACGGTCCCCCATCGGTGAGACAGGCGAAGGGCGTCCCCGCGGGGCGCCCTTTTCCGTTCGGGGTCCGGGATGTCCCCGGCGAGATCACCATGGCGCACGTCCCCGTCCCCGGACATGCGACCATCCGGTCGGCATCCCCACGCGATCCCCGATCGCCCGGATCGCGGAGGGCAGTGCTCGTCAGGTCCCCGCGCGTGGTCCCAGATAGGCTTTCAGCGCCTCCGGCGGGTCGGCGAACAGGGCTTCCGTCCGCACGGGCGGGTGGGCCACCCCATCGGCCACGAGGATGGTCCGCCCGGCCGCGCGGCGGACGTCGTTCGGATCGTGCGTCACCATCAAGGCCGACAAACCGGCCTCCGCCGCCGTTTCGGACAGCAGGTCGAGCATCTCGTGCCGCAGGGCGGGTCCCAGCGCCCCGAACGCCTCGTCCAGCAGCAGCCAGGGACGGCGGCGTAGCAGGGCACGGGCCAGGGCGGCACGGCTCTGCTGACCGCCCGACAGGTCGGCGGGGCGGCGATCGCCGGTGCCCTCCAGGCCGACCCGCGCCAGGACCGCGTCCACCGAGTCGCGTTCCTCCGGCGTCGGGCGACCGCGCGTCCGCAGGCCCAGACCCACGTTGCGCGCGACCGTCAGGTGGGGGAACAGGTTCTGGTCCTGGAAGATGATCGACACGGGCCGCGCGCCGGGCGCCGCATCGGTGACGTCCCGCCCCGCGATGGACACCCGTCCCGCGGACAGGGCCACGAAGCCCGCGATCGCGTTCAGGACCGTGGACTTCCCCGATCCGCTGGGCCCGATCACCGCGGTGATGCCGCCCGGCGGCACGTCGAGATCGGCGCGCAGGGTGAACCCCCCCAGCCGCACGGTCACGTCAGCCAGCGTCAGCATCGCGCCCCGCCCGTTCGAACGCCCAGAACAGCCCCAGCGCAATGACGACCAGCAGGACGCCCGCGGCCTGCGCGTCCGCCATGCGATAGGCCCCCATCAACTGGTACAGCTTCAACGGCAGAGTCGCGTCCTCCGGCCGGGCGAACAGGGCGATGACGCCCAGGTCCCCGGCCGACAGCGCCGCGGTCAACCCCATCGCATAGCCCAGCGGCCCCCGCAGGCGGGGCAGGGCGACCACGCGCAGCCACGCCGCGCCCGTCAGCCCCAGCGAGGCCGACAGCCGTCCGTAATCCGCGGTCAGGTCGCGCAGGGCGGGCACCAGGGCGCGCATCGCGAAGGGCAGGGCCAGCAGCACGTTCACCGCCGCCGTGACGGGCAGCGCCCAAACCAAGGGGTTCGTCACCGGAAGCAGCAGCACGTAGGTCCCGATCCCCAGCACCAGGGGCGACGCCGTGATCGTCAGCACCGCCACCACGTCCACCCAGCGACGCCCGGACGCCACGGCCAGGGCCATCGGGAAGGCCACCGCCGCCGTCGCCAGTGCCGCACCCACGGCGATGACCAGCGACCGAAGCGCGGCCCGCCAGACCGATGCCTCGATATCGGGCAGATGGGTCGCGCCGCCCGCCAGGACCATCGTCAGGGGCGTCAGCAGGAACAGGCAGGCGGCCGCGATGCAGGCCACGTCCTGCAGGCGCAGGATCGCGCCCTGCGAATCCCACCGCCGCACCGGCCGGTCCAGCCCCGCCCCGAACCCCGACGGCAGCGACAACCGCAGCGTGGCCGTGGCCGCGACGACGCCGATGGCCAGTTGCATCCCCGCAAGCGCCGCCGCGCGGCCCAGGTCGAAGTCGAACCGGAACGCCGCGTATATCGCCAATTCCACCGTCGTGGCCCGCGGTCCCCCACCCAGGGCCAGCGCGATCGCGAAGGAGGTCGTGCAGATCAGGAACACGACCAGGAACACGCCGGGGACCACCGCCCGCAGCATCGGCCATTCCAGCACGCGGAACGTATCGCCCGGACCGAACCCCAACGAGGCCGCGAGACGCAGACGCTCCCCCGGCACGGTGGCCCAGCCCTGCACGATCAATCGGACGGCCAGCGGCATGTTGAAGAACACATGCGCCAGGATCACCCCTTGTGGACCGTAGAGCGGCGGCGACCAACCGGTCAGGTCCGCGACCAGGCCGGACCGTCCGAACACCGCCACCAGCCCTAGCACGGCCACGATGGTGGGCAGGATGAACGGCGCCCCCAGGACCAGGACCACCGCACCCCGCCCCGGGAACCGCCGCCGCGCCAGCGCACGCGCGACCGGGATGGCCAGCAGGACCGACAGCGCCGCCGACACGGCCGCCTGCCACAGCGTGAACCACAGGGCCGATCCGTCCGATGGCCGCAATCCCGTCCACCCCTCCGCCCGCGTCAGGGTGGCGATCAGCGGCGCCAGCAGCAAGACCGCCACCAGGGCGGCGGCAGCGACTCCGATGCGGATCCCGGGACCCGGGCCGGCGGAGCGGGTCAGCGGCGCATCCCGGCCTCGAACGCGGCCACGACGGCCCGGCGCTTCGCGTCCGCCTCCTCCGGGGAGTAGGCGATGGCCTTGTCCGGCAGGGCCAGCGCGTCGAATCCGTCCGGCAGGTCGCCCGCCCGGCGCGCGGGAAAGGACCAGTTGCCCTCCGGCACGATCGACTGGAACGCCGGCGTCAGCACGAAGTCCATGAACGCCTGCGCAAGGTCCGGCTGGTCCGTGCCCGCCAGCTGTGCCGCCGTCTCGACCATCACGTAATGGCCTTCCGGGAAGATCGCCGCCCGCTTTGTGTCGTCGCCTTCGGCCACGATGTGATAGGCGGGACTGGTCGTGTAGGACAGGACCATGTCGACCTCGCCCTCGGTGAACATGCCATAGGATTCGGACCAGCCGGCGGTCACGGTCACGATGTTGTCGGCCAGGTCGGCCCAGACCTCCTCCGCGGCGTCGCCGTAGATCGCGTCGATCCACAGGGCCAGGGCCAGTCCGCTGACGCTGCTGCGCGGGTCCTGCACCACCAGCGTCAGGTCGTCCGGGGCGCGGCGCAGCGCGTCGAAGCTGGCCGGCGGGTCCGCCAGGCGCGTCGCGTCGTAGACGAACGCCGTGTGCGACCAGTTGAACGGCAGGAATGTGTCGTCGGTCCACGCCATCGGCAGGGACAGGTCCGTCGTGTCCACCCCGTGCGGCGCGAAGAGCCCCGTGTCCCGTGCGGGCTGGGCCGTGTCGGTGTTCAGCCCGATCACCACGTCCGCGTTCGTGCGCGCCCCTTCCAGCCGCAGGCGGGGCAGGACGTCGCCGGTGACGTATTCCATCTCGCAGCCGCACTGTGCCTCGAAGGCGGCCTCGATGGCCGGGCCCGGACCCCATTCGGACGCGAAGTAGTCGGGGGCATAGACCGTCAACGGCTCGGCCCAGGCGGGGCCCGTGGCGATCAGTCCCGCGGCGATGGTGATCGAGGTGGTCTTCATCACAAGGCTCCCATTGCGACGGGCGGGGGCGGGGTGATGGTTCACCTTCCCTCCGCCGGTGCTAACCGGTTCAGGTTCGACGGGTCCGCTTTCGCATCTCAGCCTGTCGCCAGGCCCCCCGAGGTGACATCGGACCTAGCCTTGCCGGGGGCGGGGGGCAAGGCTATGCCGCCGGCCATGTCCATGAACACGTTCGGCCACCTGTTCCGCGTCACCACCTGGGGCGAATCCCACGGCCCGGCCCTGGGCGCCACGGTGGACGGCTGCCCCCCCGGCGTGCCCGTGGACGCGGCCGCGATCCAGCGCTGGCTGGACAAGCGCAGGCCGGGGCAATCCAAGCACACGACCCAGCGCCGGGAACCCGACGCGGTCGAGATCCTGTCGGGCACGTTCGAAGGCCGCAGCACCGGCACGCCGATCCAGCTGCTGATCCGAAACACCGACCAGCGGTCCAAGGATTACGGCGACATCGCGCAGAAGTTCCGTCCGGGCCATGCCGACATCACGTACTGGCGGAAATACGGCATCCGCGACCATCGCGGCGGCGGCCGGTCCAGCGCCCGGGAAACCGCGGCGCGGGTGGCGGCGGGCGGCGTGGCGCGGGCAGCCCTTACCGCTTTGGCACCGGACCTGACGATCACCGGGTACATGACGGCGATGGGCCCGCTCGACATCGACCGCGCCCGGTTCGACTGGGACGAGATCGGGCGCAACGACTTCTGGTGCCCCGACCCGGTCGCGGCCGAACGGTTCGCGGACCACCTGGACTGGCTCAGGAAGGACGACCACAACTCCGTCGGTGCGGTCGTGGAATGCACGGCGCGCGGCGTGCCTCCGGGCCTGGGCGCCCCCATCTATGCGAAGCTCGACACCGACCTGGCCGCGGCCATGATGTCGATCAACGCGGTCAAGGGCGTGGAGGTGGGCGAGGGCATGGCCGCCGCGCGGCTGACGGGGCGCGACAACGCCGACGAGATCGCGATGGGCCCGGACGGCCCCGTCTATTCGTCGAACCATGCGGGTGGGATCCTTGGCGGCATCAGCACGGGGCAGGACGTCGTGGTGCGCTTCGCGGTGAAGCCCACCAGCTCGATCCTGTCGGAACGCCGCACGATCACGAAGGACGGGCAGGACGCGACCCTGGTGACGAAGGGCCGCCACGACCCCTGCGTGGGCATCCGCGCCGTGCCCGTGGCCGAAGCGATGATGGCCTGCGTGATCCTGGACCACCTGCTGTTGGACCGGGGCCAGACGGGCGGCGCGCGGGGCGCGATCGGCTAGAACGCGCCCCGCACCTTCGACACCTGCACGGCCAGGATCCCCGCACCGATGACCGCGACGCCCAGCAGGTCCACGGCGCCCAGGCGTTCGCCCAGCAGCGCCCAGGCCACGAGGACGCCGAAGAAGGGGTTCAGGAAGTGGAACGTGGCCGCCGGGGTCGCGCCGATGCGGCCGACCAGGGCGAACCAGACCCACGTGGCCAGCAACCCCGGCACCAGCGTCGTATAGGCCAGGGCCGCGACCAGGCGGGGCGACCAGGTGACGTCCCACGTCTCCACCGCCAGGCCCACGGGCAGCAGCGCGGCCGCGCCCACCAGCATCTGCAGCCCCACCACGGCCCACAGGTTCGACCCCGTGCCGGTGCCGCGCATGGACAGGGTGGCGACCGTCAGCGCGACGACGCCCAGGACGCACAGCGCGATGCCCGTGGGGTCGGTGCCCGCGCCCAGGCGGCTGCCCATGATCAGAAGGACGCCGACGCTGCCCGCGATCAGTCCCGCGACGCCCAGGGGGCGGATGCGCAGGCCGAACAGGCCGCGGTTCGCCAGGGCCACCAGCAGCGGCAGGGCCGACGCGATGATCGACGCGACGCTGGCCTGGACCGACTGCATCGCCACGAAGTTCAGCCCCAGGTACAGGGCGTTCTGACACAGGCCGAACACGATCACCGCGCGCCATTGCGACCCCGTCAGGCGCAGCGACTGCCCCAGCAGGACGGCCAGTCCCACCCCGAGCGCGCCCGACAGGGCGAAGCGCAGGGCCAGCGACAGGATGGGCGGCGCCTCCGCCACGATGATCCGCGCCGACGTGAAGGCCGACGACCACATCAGCGCGAAGGCGAGGCCCATCAGGACGGCGCGGAGATCCATGGCGGGGGCCATCCTCGATGGAGAAGGGGGCCGCCCCTTATGGACGACCCCCTCGAACGTGCCGCGATCGAGCCCGCGGCATCCGGTATCGGGTCGCCCCGATCCCCGGTTATTCGTTGACGCTTTCCTTCAGGGCCTTGGCGATGGTCATCTTGACCACCTTGTCGGCGTCCTTCTTCAGCTGCTCGCCCGTGGCGGGGTTGCGCACCATCCGCTCCGGCCGCTCGCGGCACATGATCTTGCCGATGTTGGGCAGGGTCACCGCGCCGCCGTTCGACACCTCCTCGGTGATGACGTCGGTGATCGCGTCCAGCGCGGCGGTTGCGGTCTTCTTGTCCGCATCCATCTTCTCGGCGATCGCGGCGATCAGCTGCGTCTTGGTCATCGGTTTCTGCGCCATCTGGCCCCTCCGTGATGCCGCGAGTGCTTTCGCGGGATTCGACGGATGCTAACCCGACGGTTTCCAACAAAACAACACCCTCCGTGCCCGAATCGAAGGCAGAAGGGGGTGTTTTCCCCTACAGGAAGGCCGTCTCCTCGAAGGAACGCAACTTGCGGCTGTGCAACCGCTCCAACGGCATCTCCCGCAGGGCCTCCATGGCGCGGACGCCGATCAGCAGGTGGCGCGCGACCTGGGTGCGATAGAATTCCGACGCCATGCCGGGCAGCTTCAGCTCGCCGTGCAGCGGCTTGTCGCTGACGCAGAGCAGCGTGCCGTAGGGCACGCGGAACCGAAAGCCGTTCGCGGCGATGGTCGCCGATTCCATGTCGAGCGCCACGGCGCGGGACTGCGACAGGCGCTGAACGGGGCCCGTATGCTCCCGCAATTCCCAGTTGCGGTTGTCGATCGTGGCGACGGTGCCGGTGCGCATGATGCGCTTCAGCTCGAACCCGTCCAGTTCCGTGACCTCGGCCACTGCGCGCTCCAACGAGGTCTGGACCTCCGCCAGGGCGGGGATGGGGACCCAGACCGGCAGGTCGTCGTCCAGCACGTGGTCCTCGCGCAGATAGGCGTGGGCCAGCACGAAGTCGCCCAGCGACTGGCTGTTGCGCAGCCCCGCGCAGTGCCCGACCATCAGCCAGGCATGGGGGCGCAGGACCGCGATGTGGTCGGTCGCGGTCTTCGCGTTGCTGGGGCCCACCCCGATGTTGACCAGCGTGATCCCCCCGTTGCCCGGCCGTGTCAGGTGATAGGTCGGCATCTGCGGCAGCTTCGCGGGTTCGACGATGGGGGCGTCGGGATCCTCCGGCGTCACGGTCTGGTTCAAGGGACCGATCAGCGCGTCGTACCCCGAATCCGGGTCGGCCAGGGCCTGCCGCCCATAGGCCACGAACTCGTCCACGTAGAACTGGTAGTTGGTGAACAGCACGTGGTTCTGGAAGTGCGACGGGTCCGTCGCGGTATAGTGCGCCAGCCGCGCCAGCGAATAATCCACCCGCTGCGCCGTGAACGGCGCCAGGGGGCGCGCGCCGTCGTCGAAGGTGAACCCGGTGCCGTTGACGATGTCGTCGTTGGTCGATGCCAGGTCGGGCACGTCGAACACGTCGCGCATCAGGAAGGGCAGTACGCCGTCCTGCGGCACGGTCAGGTCCGTATCGTTCAGGACCGCGAAGTGTATGGGCATCGGCGTTGTCGACCAGCCCACCGTGACGGGCACGTCGTGGCTGCGGATCAGCAGGTCGATCTGCTGCGTCAGGTAGTCCCGGAACAGGTCGGGCCGCGTGATCGTCGCGGCATAGCGCCCGGGCTCGGGCACGTGGCCGAAGGACAGGCGGCTGTCGTTGCGCCCGAAGCTGGTGGGGGCGATGCGCAGCTCCGGATAGAAGGCGCGGAACCGGACGTCCGGCGTGCCGCCGTCCGCGATGGCCGCCTGGAACCGTTCCCGCAGGAAGTCGGTGGCGATGGCGTACAGCCGCTGCAGGTCCGCCACGGCGGACGCGCCGTCGCCGTGCGGCGCGGGCGTGACGGGATCCGGGGTGCGGACGGGGGTGGGGGTGGCGTTCATGAGGGTATCAGAAGGTCCGTCAGTTCGAAGCGCGTCACGTCCACCAGCCCCCTGTCGCCGATCCGCAGTTCGGGGATCACCACCAGGGCCAGGAGCGAGTGCTGCATGTAGGCGTTGTTCAGCGTGCAGCCCGCGTCGCGCATGGCCCGCATCAGGTCGCCCGCGCGGGCCGCGACCTCCGCCGGGGGGGCGTCCGACATCAGGCCCGCGATCGGCAGAGGCACGGTCGCCACCTCCGCCCCGTCCGCCCAGAAGGTCACGCCGCCCCCGATCGCGCGCAGGTGGTTGGCCGCCCGCGCCATGGCGTCCCCGTCGGTGCCCACCACGATCATGTGGTGGCTGTCATGCGCCACGGTGGAGGCCATCGCGACCCGCCCGCGATACCCGAAGCCCGCGACGAAGCCGTTGACGACGCCGCCGGTCGCGCGGTGACGCTCCACCAGGGCGATGCGGCAGGTGTCGCCCTCGATTCCGACACGGCCGTCCGCGACCGGCAGGGTGCGGCGCAGCGCCTTCGTCGGGGCCTGGTTCTCGATCACGCCGATGACGCGGGCCGTGACGTGGCTCGCGCCCGCGGGGGCGGGCACCGCGAAGTCCGCCGCCCGCAGGTCGCGCGCCATCCGGATGCTGCCCCGCGCCGCGTCGGGCCAGTCCAGCCGTGGGCAATCCACCGTCATCGCCCCGTCCCGCGCGACCGTCCGGCCCAGGGCCACGACGCGCAGGGCCTCGAACGCCTCGATCGACGGCGTCAGCACGCAGTCCGCGCGCCGCCCGGGCGCGATCGAGCCCAGCTCCCGCTCCAGCCCGAAATGGGTGGCGGTGTTGATCGTGCACATCTGCAGCGCGACCATCGGGTCGCAGCCGCAGGCGACCGCGTGCCGGAGGACCCGGTCCATGTGCCCGTCCTCCACCAAGGTGCCCGCCATGCAGTCGTCGGTGCACAGCACGAAGTTGCGCGGATCGAGGCCGCGTTCCGTGATGGCGGTGATCTGGGACTCGACGTCGTACCACGCGCTGCCCAGCCGCATCATCGCGCGCATCCCCTGGCGCACGCGGGCCACCGCGTCGGCCTCACCCGTGCCCTCGTGGTCGTCGGCGGGCCCGCCGGCGGCATAGGCATGGAACGGGGGGCCCAGGTCGGGGCTGGCGTAATGCCCGCCGATCGTGCGGCCCGCCCCCGCGGTGGCCGCCATCTCGGCCAGCATCTTCGGGTCGCCGGCGATCACGCCGGGGAAGTTCATCATCTCGCCCAGGCCCACGATGCCGGGCCAGCCCATCGCCTCCGTCACGTCGTCCGGCCCGATCTCGTGGCCCGTCGTTTCCAGCCCCGGGGCGGACGGGGCGCAGGACGGCATCTGGGTGAACAGGCTGCAGGGCAGGCCGCGGGCCTCGTCGTGCATCATCCGCACGCCGGGCAGGCCCAGGACGTTGGCGATCTCGTGCGGGTCGGCGAACATCGCCGTCGTTCCGTGGGGGATCACGGCCTCGGCGAACCGCGCCGGGGTCAGCATGCCCGATTCCACGTGCATGTGCGCGTCGCACAGGCCGGGGACCAGCATCGCCCCCCCGCCGTCGATCACCTCCGTGTCCGGGCCCGTGCAATGGGACGCGTCCGGCCCGACATAGGCGAACCGCCCGCGGGCGACGGCGACCTGCCAGTCCAGCACCTCGCGCGTGTGGACGTTGGCCAGGCGGACGTTGCGGATGACGGTGTCGGCGGGGGCGCGGCCCGCCGCGACGGCGATCAGGTCGGCGGCGCACGCGGCCCAGGCGGGAAGGTCTCGGGGCGTCATGGCGCAAGGTGTCACGGGCCGGGGGAGGGTGCAACCACCGCGGACGCCACGTCGTTGGGCGGCATGGAGCGGCCCGACCTGATCTACTACGCCGACGACAGGCCCGGCATCACCCGCCGCCGCGCGGGCCGGGGCTGGTCGTACCGCGCACCCGACGGGACCACGATCGACGACATCGCGGAACGCCGCCGGATCGAGGCGCTGGCCGTGCCCCCCGCCTATGCCGACGTCTGGATCAGCCCGGAGCGCCGGGGCCACCTGCAGGCAACGGGCGTGGACGATCGGTCGCGCAAGCAGTACCGCTACCACCCCGACTGGTCCGCCTGGCGGGACGCGAAGAAGTACGACGCCCTGCCCGCCTTCGGCGAGGCCCTGCCCCGCATCCGCCGCCGCATCCACGCCGCCCTGGGGGGCGAAGCGGGCGAGCGGGACTTCGCCATCGCCGCCGTCTTGCGCCTGATCGACCGGACCAGCCTGCGCGTCGGGTCGGAGGATTACCGCCGCGAGAACGGGACCGAGGGCGCCACCACCCTGCGCAACCGCAACCTCCGCCTGGACCGCGACCGGCTGCGCCTGGACGTGCGCGCCAAGGGCGGCAAGCGCGTGCGGCGGCAGGTGTCCGACCGGACGCTGGCCCGCGCGCTGCACGCCCTGGCGGATCTGCCGGGCGCGCCCGTCTTCACCTGGCGCGACGGGGACGAGGCGCATGCCGTGCAGGCCGATCACGTCAACGACTGGCTGCGCGATGCGGCCGGCCTGGCGGGGGCGACCGCCAAGACGTTCCGAACCTGGAACGGGTCGGTGGCCGCCCTGGACGCGGCGCGGAGGGCCGGCGCGGGCGTGACGATCAAGGTCATGGCGGAGGCGGCGGCGGACCGCCTGCACAACACCCCCGCCATCGCGCGGGGCAGCTACATCCACCCCGCCGTGATCGCCTTGGCGGAGGAATGGCGCGACGTCGCCGCCCCCGACGGACCCGACGGCCTGCGCCTGGGCGAGCGCGCGCTCCTCGCCCTGATCGGGTGACGCCCCTCCCATCGACGCCCCGTTAAGGCTTCCTTAAGGCCCGCGGACCAACCCTCGCCCGGTCACGGAATCGGAGGGTGGCGTGGTTCGACACGATCGGGAACTGTCCTGGCCCGACGGCGGTACCGGGGCGGGCGCGCGACCGGGCCACCGGCGCCTGGGCGGCCTGCTGCTGGCCGAGGGCGCCATTGACCGCCACGTCCTGTCCCGCGCCCTGGCCGAGCAGAAACGCCTCGGCGTCCGCCTGGGCGAGGTCCTGCGCGACGCGGGCCGCCTGCCGCAGGACGTCCTGGGCCGCGCGCTGGCCGCGCAGCTGGGCTCCGAATGGCTCCACCCCCTGCCGCCCGGCGACGGCGACCTGGCGGGGGCCCTGCCCGCGGAGGTCGCGCTGCGCCTGCGCGCGGTACCGGTGCGCCGCACGGGCGGTGGCGTCCTCCTGATCGCGACCGACACGCCCGAACGGATCGACGCCGTGGCCGCGGGCCTGCCCGACGACATCGGCCCCCATCGCCTGGTGCTGACCGCGCGCACCGAACTGGAAGCGCGCATGGCGCGGACCTACGGCCCGGACCTGGCCCGCAGGGCGCAGCGCCGCGTGGCGTTCCACAGCAGTTGCCGTCGCTGGAACGGACGGCGCGTGACGGCGGGCGTCCTGGTCGCGGTGGCGGTGGTGGCCCTGGCGGCCTGGGCCTGGCCCGTGGCCGTCCTGCGCGCGGGCCTGGCCGCCGGCCTGCTGTGCATCCTGACGGGCCTCGTCCTGCGCCTGGCGGCCCGGCGCGCCGTGGGCGCCCGCCGCGCGGCCCGCCCCGTGCTGCGGGATGCCGCGCTGCCCCGCATGTCCATCCTGGTCCCGCTGAACGACGAGCCCGCGATCGTGCCGCGCCTGGTCGAACGCATGTCCGACCTGGACTATCCCGGCCCCCTGCTGGAGGTCATGCTGATCCTGGAGGCGGGCGACGCGCGCACGCTGGCCGCGCTGGACGCGATCGACCTGCCGCACCGCATGCGCGTGATCCGCGTCCCCCCGGGCCGGCCGCGCACGAAGCCGCGCGCCATGAACTACGCGCTCGACTTCGCGCGCGGCGACGTCGTCGGCATCTACGACGCGGAGGACGCGCCCGACGCCGACCAGCTGCGCCGCGTGGCCGAACGCTTCGCCGCGGCCGACGACCGCCTGGCCTGCCTGCAGGGGCGGCTGGACTTCTACAACGCCGACCGCAACGTCCTGTCCCGCTGCTTCGCGATCGAGTACGCGAACTGGTTCCGCACGCTGCTGCCCGGCCTGGAACGCATGGGCCTCGTCATCCCCCTGGGCGGCACGACCCTGTTCTTCCGCCGCGCCGCGTTGGAGGACGTGGGCGCCTGGGACGCCTGGAACGTGACGGAGGACGCCGACCTCGGCGTGCGCCTGGCGCGCGCCGGATACCGGGTGGAGGTCATCGAAACCACCACGCGCGAGGAGGCGAACGCCGCCATCGGTCCCTGGATCGCGCAGCGGGCGCGCTGGGCGAAGGGCTACGTCATGACCTGGGCCGTCCACGCCGCCCGCCCCGGCGCGCTGCTGGCCGATCTGGGGTGGCGGCGGACGATCGGGTTCCACGCGCTGTTCCTGACCGCGATCCTGGGACCGCTGCTGCTGCCGCTGACCTGGTCGCTGGCCGTGGTGCCCTTCGGCGTGCCCCATCCGGCCCTGTCGGGCCTGCCGCCCTGGGGCGGCTGGGCCCTGGGCGCGGGGCTGGTCGCGATGACCCTGACCGACATGGGCCTGAACGCGGCCGGGTGCCGCGGCCGCGCGCATCGCCGGTTGCGGCTGTGGGTCGTCGTCATGCCGTTCTACTACGTTCTGGGGGCCCTGGCCGCGTACCGGGCCGCTTGGGACTTGCTGACCCGGCCGTTCCATTGGAACAAGACCGCGCACGGCGCCTTCGGTGGCGCGGACCGGCTGACCCCGGTCGAACCGTTGCCGGGCGGGGGCTGAACCCCGCGCCGTGCCGCGCCCGGGGAAAGGGGTCCGACCATGCCCACGCGCCGCCGCGACCTCCTGGCCGCCGTTCTGGCCGTGGGCGGGGGCTATGCCGTCCTGCGCGGCGCGTCGGACTGGATCGCGGGCGAGGACGGGGGGCCGCGGTTCGAGCCGATGGACGCGCCCGCGGGCTTCCGGCGGTTGCGGGGCGGGGCCCTGACGGCGGCCGCGTTCGATCCGTTCGTGGGCATCGCCGACGATGGCGCCCCGCGCCCGGACCCGACCCTGGTGGACGCCCTGCGCCGCGACCCCTGCGCCGCGCTCTTCGACCCCGGACCGGCACCGGGCCGCGTGCCGGTGGCGATCTTCACCGACTACAACTGCGCCGTCTGCCGGGTGGAGACGCGGGAGCTGGCCGCCCGGGCGGAGGGGCCCGACGCCGCCATCGACGCCACGTGGCACGAACTGCCGCTCCTGGGCGAATCGTCGGTCCTGGCCGCCCGCGCCGCCCTGGCTGCGGCCCTGCAGGGCGCGTACCTGCCGTTCCATCGCCGCGTGATGGGATCGGCCTTCCGGCCCACGCCCGCCCACCTGGCGCAGGTGGCCCGCGACCTGGGACTGGACGGGGACCGTCTGGCCCGCGACATGGACGGTCCCGCGGTCGGGCGGCGCCTGGCGGCGACGCGGGCCCTGGCG
>NZ_JARGZA010000013.1 GCF_030973515.1 Jannaschia maritima | reverse complement strand
TGCGCAGGTCCATCGTCGCGGTGCCCAGGGGGCCGGACGGATAGCACAGGACCGCGGCGCCCCCCGACGTGTCCATCAGCGCCGACACGGCGCCGCCGTGGATCACGCCCGTGCGCGGATCGCCCACGAGGTCGGCGGACCAGGGCATCGCGACGACGGCCCGCCCGTCCGACACGTCGCGCACCGCCATGCCCAGCGCGCGGCAATGGGGCAGCGCCGCGATGAAGGCGCGGGCGGCGGCGGCGCGGGGATCGTTCGAAGTCATCGCATCCGGCTTTGCACCCCCCGCCCCCCGCCGCAAGGTCGCGGCGGTGGACAGGACGGGCCCGGGCGTGTCAGGCTGACGCGGGGGGCCCGGGAAGACGATGGCGGAACGGCTGGACTTCAAGCAGATGTGCGCGCGCTTCGACGTGACGCCCCGGACCCTGCGTCATTACGAGTACGTCGAGCTTCTTCGGCCCGATCGGGAAGGGCGCGCCCGCCATTACGGCCCGCGCGAGATCGCGCGCATGACGCTGATCCTGCGCGGTCGTCGCTTCGGCTTCGGGCTGGAGGAGATCCGGCAGTGGCTGGAGCTGTACGACGCCGACCCGGAGGGCAAGGTGCAGATGAGCCGCTGGATCGAACTGGCGGACGCGCAGTTGGCCGAACTGGCGGATCGCCGCCGTCATCTGGACGTCGCGATCGCGGAATTGCGCGCGTTGCGCGACGAGGTGGCCACGGGGCGCGGCACCTGACCGCAGAGCGAGGCCCCTCCCCTTCAAAACGACGCGACGTCGTGACATCTGATGACGCAGCGTCGGTATTACGTCAACGTCAGCCCGTCTTGTAGACGACCGGCGGTGTCCTCATGTGCCACGCAAACAAACCTGCGACCTGTGACACTTGGGACGAGTGATATGGCAGACGAACTGATGACCATCCGCCAGATGTGCGACCTCTACGACGTGACGCCGCGGACGTTGCGCTTCTACGAGGCGAAGGAGCTTCTGGCCCCGATCCGCCGCGGCCAGAAGCGGCTGTTCACCCGCCGCGACCGGGGCCGCCTGACCCTGATCCTGCGCGGCAAGCGCTTCGGCTTCTCGTTGGAGGAGATCCGCGAGCTTCTGGATCTGTACGATCTGGGGGACGGCCGTTTCACGCAACTGACCCGGGCGATGAAGCTGGGTCGCGAGCGATTGGACGGACTGCGCCAGCAGCGGGCCGATCTGGACGCCGCCATCGCCGAGTTGGAGGACCAGCTGTCCTCCGGCGACGCGATGCTGGCCGAGATGCAACCCGACAAGCGCGCGGGCTGACGGCACGCGCCGGACCGCGCCCCCACCACCCGGAGGAGACGAGATGCCCACCTATACGGCCCCCACGAAGGACATGCAGTTCGTGCTGCACGACGTCCTGTCGATCGCCGATCAGGACGTGCCCGGCTACGACGACCTGGACCGCGACTTCACCGGCGCGATCCTGGAGGCCGCGGGCCAGCTCGCGACCGAGGTGCTGCATCCGCTGAACGTCGTCGGCGACACGCAGGGTTGCACGCTGGAGAACGGGATCGTGCGCACGCCGGACGGGTTCAGGGAGGCCTTCGACCAGGTGCGCGAGGGCGGCTGGACGGCGCTGGACGCCGACGAGGCGTATGGCGGCCAGGGCCTGCCCTATGTCGTGAACACGGCCGTGGGCGAGATCATGTCGGCGGCCAACATGGCGTTCAACATGTATTCCGGCCTGACGCACGGGGCCTATTCGGCGATCCACGTGCACGGCACGGACGCGCAGAAGGCGAAGTGGCTGCCCAAGATGGTGTCGTGCGAATGGACCGGCACGATGAACCTGACGGAGCCCCATGCCGGCACGGATCTGGGCATGATGCGCACGAAGGCCGAGCCGCAGGACGACGGGACCTTCAAGATCACGGGGCAGAAGATCTTCATCTCCGCCGGCGACCACGACATGGCGGACAACATCGTCCACCTGGTGCTGGCCAAGATCAAGGACGGGCCGGAGGGGATCAAGGGCGTCAGCCTGTTCATCGTGCCCAAGTTCCTGGTCGACGACGACGGCACCGTGGGCGCGCGCAACGGCGTGTCGGTCGGCAAGATCGAGGAGAAGATGGGGATTCACGGGAACTCCACCTGCGTGATGAACTACGACGAGGCGACGGGCTACCTGCTGGGGCAGGAGCACAAGGGCATGCGCGCCATGTTCACCATGATGAACGAGGCGCGGCTGGGCGTGGGCCTGCAAGGGTATGCGCAGGCGGAGATCGCGTATCAGAACGCCCTGGCCTATGCGGTGGACCGTTTGCAGGGGCGCGACGTGACGGGGACGAAGAACCCCGACGGGCCGGCCGACCCGCTGATCGTGCACCCCGACATCCGCCGCAACCTGATGGACCAGAAGTCCTTCGTGGAGGGCGCGCGGGCGTTCACGTTCTGGGGCGCCACGATGATCGACCGGGCGCACCGCATGCAGGACAAGGACGCCGACGGGCTGATCAGCCTGCTGACGCCGGTCATTAAGGGGTTCCTGACCGACAAGGGGTTCGAGTACGCGACCGCCGCGCAGCAGATCTATGGCGGGCACGGCTACATCGAGGAATGGGGCATGTCGCAGTTCGCGCGCGACGCCCGGATCGCGATGATCTACGAGGGCGCGAACGGCGTGCAGGCGCTGGACCTCGTCGGCCGCAAGCTGGCGCAGGACGGCGGCAAGCACGTGATGGCCTTCTTCGAGATGGTGAAGGCGTTCTGCAAGGAACACGGCGACGACCCGGACATGAAGGGCTTCGTCGAGCCGCTGAAGGATGCCAGCAAGGACCTGCAGGCGGCGGGGATGTACTTCATGCAGGAAGGCCCCAAGAACCCCAACGCGGCGCTGTCGGGATCCTACGACTTCATGCACATGATGGGGCATGTCTGCCTGGGCCTGATGTGGGCCCGCATGGCCAAGGCCGCGCAGCTGGGTCTGAAGGAGGACGGCGCCGACCGCGACTTCCTGGAAGCCAAGATCGCGACGGGCCGCTACTACATGCAGCGGCAGCTTCCGGCGACGAAGATGCATCTGGGCCGGATCCAGACGGGTCCCGACGTCATCATGGGCCTGGACGCGACCGCGTTCTGAACGTCTCGCGCGCGCCCATCGCGGGCGCGCTGCACCATCCGGTCGGGGAGGACCGCTACCATGACACTCGCACGCATCGCCGCGGCCATCGTCTTCCTTCTGGCCGCGCCCGCCCTGGCCCAGTCGGAGGGCGACCGCCAGGCCGTGACCGACCGGATCGCCGCCTTCGAGGCCGACTTCGCCGAAGGGGACATGGCAGGCGTCCTCGACGTGATGCCCCCGTCCCTTCTGCAAGCGATGGCGGACCAGTTCGGGATGGAGCCCGACATGTTGCGCACCGCCATGGCGCAGGCGGTCGAGGGGGCGATGGCGGAGGTCGAGCTGAACGCGTTCGGCATGGACGTGGAGGCGGCGACCTTCGGCGAAACGGCGGAGGGTCGCGCCTATGCGCTCGTGCCGACGATGTCCGAGATGACCGTGCCGGACGTGGGCACCATGCGCAGCGAGAACACCACGCTGATGCTGGAGGAGGACGGGGCGTGGTACATGCTGCGGATCGACCAGCCCCAGCAGATCGCCCTGGTGCGCGAGGTCTATCCCGATCTGGCCGAGGTGCCGCTGCAACTGGGCACGACCGAGATCGTGGAATGACGATCCGCCTGCACTGCTTCGGGGAATCGGGGAACAGCTACAAGGCGGCGCTCGCGCTGGAGCTGTCCGGCCTGGACTGGGAGCCGGTGAAGGTCGACTTCTTCGCGGGCGAGGCCCGGAGCGATGCGTGGCGGACGGAGAACCCGATGGGCGAAGCGCCGGTCCTGGTCGACGGCGCGTTCCGCCTGTCCCAGTCGGGCGCCATCCAGCAATGGATCACCGACCGGACGGGAACGTTCGGCGGCGCGGGCGACGAGCGGTACGAGGTGCTGCGCTGGGTGCTGTGGGACAACCACAAGCTGTCGTCGCAAGCCGGGATGACGCGGTTCCTGGTGAACTTCCTGCCCGCCGACAAGCGCCCCGACGCCGTGATCGCGTTCACGCAGGGTCGGCTGAAGGCGGCCTACGGCGTGCTGAACGACCACCTGGCAGGGCGCGACTGGATCGTGGGCGGCGGCCCGACGAACGCCGACCTGTCCTGCTGCTCGTATCTCTACTACCCCGAACCGTTCGGCTTCGACCGGACCGATTGGCCCCATATCGACGCCTGGCTGGACCGCATCGCCGCCCTGCCCGGTTGGAAGCACCCCTACGACCTGATGCCCCGGGCCCTGCCTGGACCCGCCGCCTGACGCCCAACGGAGGCCCACCACCATGCAAGACGCCTATATCTACGACAGCATCCGCACGCCGCGCGGCAAGGGCCGCAAGGACGGATCGCTGCACGAGGTCACCGCCGCCCGCCTGTCGTCGAACGTCCTGGACGCCCTGAAGGACCGCAACGGGCTGGAGGGCCACGCGGTCGAGGACGTGATCTGGGGCAACGCCACGCAGGTCGCCGAGCAGGGCGGATGCCTCGCGCGCACGGCCGTGCTGGGCAGCGGCCTGGACGAGCGGATCCCCGGCCTGTCGATCAACCGCTTCTGCGCATCCGGCATGGAAGCGGTGAACCTCGCCGCCAACCAGATCCGGGGCGGTGCGGGCGAAGGCTACATCGCGGGCGGGGTCGAATGCATGAGCCGAGTGCCCATGGGCTCCGACGGGGCGGCCATCGCGGTCGACCCCTCCTATGCGCTCGAGACGTACTTCGTGCCGCAGGGAATCAGCGCGGACATCATCGCCACGGAATACGGGTTCAGCCGGGACGACGCGGACGCCTTCGCCGTGGAAAGCCAGAAGCGCGCCGCGGCGGCCTGGGCCGACGACCGGTTCGCGCGGTCGATCCTTCCCGTGCGCGACGTCAACGGCCTGACCATCCTGGACCACGACGAATACATCCGCCCCGGCACCGACATGCAGTCTCTGGGCGGCCTGAATCCCGCCTTCGAGGCGATGGGCGAGGTCATGCCCGGCTTCGATCAGGTCGCGCTGATGAAGTACCCCCACCTGGAGCGCATCCGCCACGTCCACACCGCGGGCAACTCGTCGGGCATCGTGGACGGCGCGGCTGGCATCCTGGTCGGGTCGAAGGCGTTCGGCGAACGCTGGGGCCTGACGCCCCGCGCGCGGATCAGGGCCACCGCCAAGATCGGCACCGATCCGACCATCATGCTGACCGGCCCCGTCCCCGTGACGGAGAAGATCCTGTCCGACGCCGGCATGTCCGTCGGCGACATCGACCTGTTCGAGGTGAACGAGGCGTTCAGCAGCGTGGTCCTGCGGTTCATACAGGCCTTCGACGTAGATCACGGCAAGCTGAACGTGAACGGCGGCGCGATCGCCATGGGCCACCCGCTGGGCGCATCGGGCGCGATCATCATCGGCACCCTGCTGGACGAGATGGAGCGCGCCGACCGCGAGGTCGGGCTGGCGACCCTGTGCGTGGCGTCGGGCATGGGTGCGGCGACGATCATCGAACGGGTTTAGGAATGACGGGGCCGACGACCCCCACCCCGACCCTCCCCCGAGGGGGGAGGGAGTCCGGGCGTGTCGCCCGTGCTCGGGCGTTGCGGGCGAACGCGACCGAGATGGAGAAGCGGCTCTGGCAGCCGTTACGGACGTGGCGAACCGCGTTCGGCCTGCATGTGCGTCGTCAGGTTCCCATCGGGCCGTTCATCGTCGACTTCGCCATTCTGAAGGAACGGTTGGTGATCGAGATCGATGGCGGCCAGCATGGTGGGCCGGATGATCGCAGGCGGGATGCCTGGCTTGCAGCCAATGGTCATCGCATCGTCCGATTCTGGAACTCCGAAGTAGCCGAGAACCTGGGCGGCGTCCTCGAGACTATCTTCGCCGCCACATCCGCGTCACGCGCGACGCAATCCCCTCCCCCACGGGGGGAGGGCTAGGGTGGGGGCCGCCTCCACCGTTACCAACATATACGGAACAACCAAATGACCGACTTCACCATGCAGACGGACGCCGATGGCGTCGCCACCATCACCTGGGACGTGCCCGGCAAGTCGATGAACGTCATGTCCTTGGAGGCATGGCCCGTGCTGGACGGGTTGATCGACGACGCGTTGGCCGACGACGCGGTCAAGGGGATCGTCATCACGTCCGGCAAGTCCTCCTTCGCGGGCGGCATGGATCTGAACGTCATCGCCAAGATGAAGGACTCGGCGGGCGACGATCCGGCGAAGGGCCTGTTCGACGGCGTGATGGACTGTCACCGCATCCTGCGGAAGATCGAGCGCGCCGGCATGGACCCCAAGACGCTGAAGGGCGGCAAGCCGGTCGCCTGCGCCCTGCCCGGCACGGCGCTGGGCATCGGGTTCGAGATCCCGCTGGTCTGCCACCGCATCTTCTGCGCCGACGATCCCAAGGCCAAGATCGGCCTGCCGGAGATCATGGTCGGCATCTTCCCCGGCCTGGGCGGCACCACGCGACTGGTCCGCAAGATGGGTGCCATGGCCGCCAGCCCCTTCCTGCTGGAAGGCAAGCTGAGCGATCCGCGGAAGGCGAAGGCCGCCGGCCTGATCGACGAGGTCGTGGACGATCCCCTCGCGGCGGCGAAGGCGTGGGTGCTGCAGGCGGGTGACAAGGACATCGTGAAGCCCTGGGACGAGAAGAGATACAAGATGCCCGGCGGCGCGCCGTACCATCCGGCGGGCTTCATGACCTTCGTGGGCGCGTCGGCCATGGTGAACGGAAAGACGAAGGGCGTCTATCCGGCGGCCAAGGCGCTGTTGGCGGCCGTCTACGAAGGGGCGCTGGTCCCCTTCGACACCGCCCTGAAGATCGAGGCGCGGTGGTTCACCCACGTCCTGATGAACCCGTCGTCGGCGGCGATGATCCGGTCGCTGTTCATCAACAAGGAAGCCCTGGAAAAGGGCGCCAACCGGCCCGACGTCCCGGACCAGACGGTTCGGAGGGTCGGGATCCTCGGCGCGGGCATGATGGGCGGGGGCATCGCCTATGTCGCGGCGAACGCGGGCATCGACGTCGTCCTGATCGACCGCGACCAGGAGGCGGCCGACCGTGGCAGGTCCTATGGCGCGGGGATCCTGGATAAGGGGATCAAGCGCCGGAAGGTGACGGAGGAGAAGAAGGCGGAGGTCCTGGGCCGCGTTCAGGCCACCGCCGACCTGGACGCGCTGAAGGAGTGCGACCTGATCGTGGAAGCCGTCTTCGAGGATGTCGGCGTCAAGGCCGAGATGACGAAGAAGGTGGAAGCGGTGATCGGATCGGACGCGGTGTTCGCGACCAACACCTCCACGCTGCCGATCACCGAATTGGCGAAGGCGTCGCAGCGCCCCGAGCGGTTCATCGGCATCCACTTCTTCAGCCCCGTCGACAAGATGCTACTGGTCGAGATCATCAAGGGGCGCGAGACGGGGGACGTCGCCGTGGCCAAGGCGCTCGATTTCGTGCGCCAGATCCGCAAGACCCCGATCGTGGTGAACGACGCGCGCTTCTTCTATGCGAACCGGTGCATCATCCCCTACATCAACGAGGGCATCCGCATGGTCGCCGAAGGGGTGGAGCCCGCGCTGATCGAGAACGCGGCCAAGCTGGTCGGCATGCCGCTGGGTCCCCTGCAGCTGACCGACGAGACGTCGATCGACCTGGGCGTCAAGATCGCCAAGGCGACGAAGGCCGCGGACCCGGAGGGCTACGACGACGCGACGGATGCGGTCCTGTTCTGGATGGCCGACGAGGGTCGCCTTGGACGCAAGGCGAATGCGGGCTTCTACGAGTACGACGAGGCGGGCAAGCGCGGGATGCTGTGGGACGGCCTGTCCGCGAAGTTCCCCGTCGCCGAGGATCAGCCCGACCTGCACGAGGTGCAGAACCGCCTGCTGTTCGCGCAGGTGCTGGAGGCCGTGCGCGCCTTCGAGGACGGCGTCTTGACGGACATCCGGGAAGGCGACGTCGGCGCGATCCTGGGCTGGGGCTTCGCGCCGTGGTCCGGCGGCCCGTTCTCGTGGCTGGACATGGTGGGCGCGCCCTGGGCGGCGGAGCGGACGGAGGATTTGGCACGACGCCACGGCCCCCGCTTCGCCACGCCCACCCTGCTGGCGCGGATGGCACGGGATGGGTCGACCTTCTACGGCGCGTTCGGCGACGGGTCGGCCGCGCGCGCGGCGGCCTGACGGGGGCTGCGCGGAATAGACAAATCATGTCGGGGGCTTGCCATCGGCAGGCCCCTCCTAGGTTGTGGATAACCCCCGGACGCCCGGCGATGGACCGGCGCGTGCGATCCCGCAACCCCAGGAGACCCGACATGATCCCCACGAGACGCGCCGCCCTGGGCGGACTGGCCCTGATCGGGGCCGCGCCCTTGCTGACCGGACCCGCGGCGGCCGACATGGCGTCCGAATACGTCACCACGATGCTGCGCGACGGCGCCAAGCTGAAGGCCCTGTCCGAACTGGCCCGCGAGCGGACGGAAACGCAGGCCGTCCGCGTCTTCGCCCTGCTGGAGATCCAGGAGCAGGACGCCATCGCGAAGGTGCTGACCGCGGGCGGCGCCGTCCTGCCGGAGCCCGACCCCGAGACCGTCGTCCTGATGGAGGAGATGGCGCTGCAGCAGGGCGCAGGCTTCGACCAGCCTTACCTGCAGGAGCAGCGGGCCGGCCATCTGAAGGCGCTGGAGCTGCAGCAGGCCATGGTCGCGCGCGGCGAGATGACGGTTCCCGTCGTCACCGCCACCCTGGCGGAGGCCGGGATCGCCAGCCATCTGGCGATGCTCGACATGATCGCGGCCGACGCCTGACGATCCCTGCGGGCGGGGCCGCACCCGCCCGCGCCCCCCATCCCGGAGGCTCCGCCATGCTTACGACTTCGACCATCCGCGAGGTGCCGTCCCCGCGACCGGACCTGTTCGCGTTCCGCATCACGGGCACCGTGACCCGTGACGACATGGCGGCGATGGGGACGCGCATGGCTGACGTGTTCGACGCGTCCGACGACAAGGTCGACATGCTGCTGATCTTCGACGGCTACGAGGGGGCCGAACCCTTGGCGGGCCTGTCCTGGCCGTCGATCAAGTCGCGCACCCAGTCGCTGTGGTCCGTGCGCCGCTATGCCGTGGCGCAGGCGCCCGACGGGGCGGAGGCGATGATCCGCGCGATGGACGCCGTGATCCCCGTCGACGCGGAAACGTTCGACACGGAAGCCGAGGCACGCGCCGCCCTGGCCTAGCGGTCCGCGCGCAGGGTGACGACCGCGCCGGAGGCCACGATCATCGCCAGGCCTGCCAGCCCGACGGCGCCCGGCCCCTCCGCCCAGATCAGCCAGCCGAACAGCACCGAATAGCCGAGCACCGAATACTCCACCACCGCCACGCGCGCGGTCTCCGCCGTCTGGTAGGCCCGCGTCAGCAGCACGACGGCGACGAGGCTTCCGATCGCCTGCACCGCGATCCATCCCCAGACGCCCGCATCGGGCGGGACCCAGCCGCGGTCGAGGAACCCGGTCCCGCCCGCCGGAAGCAGCACCATCGCCGCGACCCCGTAGGCGGCCAGCGCGGCGAACACCCCCAGCGCCAGCGCGACGGGGTCCTCGGCCGCGCACCATTCCCGCGTCAGGATCGCCGCCATGCCATAGAAGACCCCCGCCGCGACCGGCACGACCGCCGCCCAGCGCAGGGTGGCCGGATCGGGCGACAGCACCAGCAGCACGCCCCCGAAGCCCGCCAGCACCGCCAGGATCCGGACGATCCCGACGCGGTGGCCGAACAGCAGAGCGGAATAGAGCAGGACCCAGATCGGCGCCGTGAACAGCCCCGCGGCGGCCTGCGCCACGGGCATGAAGCCCAACGCGCCGAAATAGACGACCATGCCCGTCGCCATGAACGCCGCGCGCGCGGCGATCCGCGGCAGCGACACGATCCGCACGCCCCGCCCCCGCCAAGCCAGCCATCCCAGGGCCAGCGCCCACATCATCGCGGACCGCAGGACGTGGAACGTCCACAGCGACGTGCCCTGCGCGATCAGCACGACGAACTGGTCGATGAACCCGATGATCCCCATGGCCGCCAGGACCATCGCGGCGGCGCGGCGCGTGTCGTCCATAGGCGGTCCCCGTCTCGATCGAAACGAGGACCCACTATGCGCCGGCGCGCCCCGCCGCCAGGGACGGACCGGGCGGTCAGACCCCCCGACGGCCCCAGGCGGCCAGCCCGCCGAGGCCCGCCAGCAGCAGGAGCGCGGAGGCGGGCAAGGGCGTCGGCACGACGTCCAGATCGACGTCGGCGTCGATGGTGATCGACGTGAGATAGAGGTTGGTCGCGCTGTAGCTTCCGGTGCAGCAGTAGGTCGCGTCCCAACGCATGGACGTCGCCATCCCATCGAAGTCGACGCGATGTGATCCGTCCTCGAAGTAGAACACGATCTCGCCGTATTGTCCCCGCAACGGATCGTGCTCGCAGAACTCCGACAGGCATGTCCAATCCCGCCGTCCCATGCCGAAGACATCTGAGAACAGCTCGTTCCCATCCTCGCCGATGATCGACAGCCGACCACTGCCCACGCCGCGCAGCGTGACCGATCCGCTGAACGTCGTGTCGAGCAATTCGAGCGAACCACTGTTCCGCCCGACCGCTTCCGGTACGTATGCGCCGGTGTCGAAGTTCGCGGTGCCCCGGGCGCTGCGGACGACCATTCCCGGGGGGGCCACGCCCTCGTCGTGATACGCCGCCATGTCCAGCGTTAGCGGCACCGCCGCGGCCATCGTGGTCCAGGCGAGCGTCGCCGCCGCCGCGATCGAGACTCGTCCGAGCATCCGTTCCGTCCTTCCCATGCGCCGGACACGCCGATCCGATCGCCGGATCGCAGGTGATCCGGCGGGGAGGAGGCGTCCCGAAACGCGGTTAACGCATACCGTTCTACGTGCTTTTTCCGCTTCGCCTATGCCCGTGCGTGCATGGGCGGTTTCTCGCCATGCGGCCGCCGCGTGATCGTCCAGGCCGCCGCTTCCCTTCCGCGACGCGGGGTGAAAGGGTCGCGCCACGATGCCGACCGACGCACGCCCATGACCGCCATCGACGGACTCGACCGGTTCGAGACGCCCGCGCTGTGGCGTCCGGGGCCGGACGCGCCCGGGCACCCCGTCTACGTCTCCATCGGCGAGGCGGAGCTCGTCGTCCTGGACGGGGATGAGATGGTGCTGTCGCACTGGGCGCTGCCCGCCATGCGGCGCCTGAACCCGGGTGCCTTGCCCGCGCTCTATGCCCCCGGCCGTCAGGCGGAGGAGACGATCGAGGTGGAGGACCCCGACATGGTCGCCACGCTGGAGCGCATCCTGGCCGCCGTGCCCCGGGACCCTCGGGGCGCGGCGGGCCGACTGCGCTGGATCGCCACGGCGACCGCCGTCGCGGTCGCGGCGGTCGCCCTGGCGTGGTGGCTGCCCGGCGCGATGCGGGACCACGCCTCCCGGATCCTGCCCCCCGCCCAGCGCACCGATATCGGCGAGCGGCTGCTGGTCGAGCTGACGCGCGTCACCGGCCCCCCCTGCGCCACCCCCCTGGGGACGGAGGCGCTGACGACCCTGCGGGACAACCTGGATCCGGCGAGCCGGCTGCGCCTGCGCGTCGTTCAGGACATGCCGCGCGACGCGCTGCGCCTGCCCGGCGATCTGCTGATCGTATCGAACGATCTGCTACGGGGCATCGACGACCCCGGCCCGACCGGCGCCCGCGTCCGCGCGGCCATGGGGGACGACCGATCGCCGCTCGACCGGTTCCTGGCCGATCTGTCGGTGGCCGACCTGACGCGCCTGCTGACGGGGGGCGAACTGCCCGATGCAGCCTTCGGCCGTCACGTCCAGTCCGTCCTGCGTCTGGACGAAGGGCCCGCGCCCGAACCCCTGGCGAACGCCGTGCTCGACGATACCGACTGGCAGAACCTGCGCGCGATCTGCGACGGCTGACCGGCTCCGCGCCCCTATTTCGTGCCGAACATCCGGTCGCCCGCATCGCCCAGGCCCGGCACGATGTATCCCTTCTCGTTCAGCCGTTCGTCCACGGCGGCGGTGACGATGGGGACGTCCGGATGGGCCTGCCGCATCCGATCGACCCCCTCCGGCGCAGCCAGGAGGCACAGGAAGCGGATGTCGGTGGCCCCCTGCCGCTTCAGCAGGTCGACCGCCGCGGCGGACGAGTTGCCCGTCGCCAGCATCGGATCGACGGCGATGACCAGCCGGTCGTCCAGATGGTCGGGCACCTTGAAGTAATACTGCACCGGCTCCAGCGTGTCCTCGTCGCGGTAGAGGCCCACGAACCCCACGCGCGCCGAGGGCACCAGCTCCAGGATGCCGTCCAGCAACCCGTTGCCCGCCCGCAGGATCGACACCAGCGCCAGCTTCCGGCCGTCCAGCTCGGGCGACCGCATGGGCGCGACCGGCGTCTCGATCTCGACCTCCCGCATCGGCAGCTCGCGCGTGACCTCGTAGGCCAGCAATTGGCTGATCTCGCGCAGCAATTGCCGGAACACGGCGGTCGGCGTGTCCTTGCGGCGCATCAGGGTCAGCTTGTGCTGCACCAGCGGGTGGCGGACGACGGTCAGGTGGTCCATCGGCGGATCCTCATGGAGCGGGAAGGAAGCTGCGGCCCGGCCCCACGCCGGGCACGCCCAGATGCGCGCAGACGGTGGCGGCCACGTCGGCGAAGGCCAGGGGTCCCGCCGCATGGGCGCCTGCGCCCGCGCACAGGACCGGCACGCGCTCGCGCGTGTGGTCGGTGCCGCGCCAGGTGGGGTCATTGCCGTGATCGGCGGTCAGGATCATCAGGTCGCCGGGCTGCAGCGCGTCCAGCACGGGCGCGACCGCGCCGTCGAACCATTCCAGATGCGCGGCATAGCCGTCCGGGTCGCGGCGATGCCCATACAGGCTGTCGAACTCGACGAAGTTCGCGAAGCACAGGCCGCCGTCCGGCAGATCCCGCACTGCGTCCGCCAGATGCCCCATCAACGCGGCATCGGTCCCCTTCGTGACCGTGTCGATCCCGTCCATGCTGAAGATGTCGCCGATCTTGCCGATGGCGTGGACGCGCCCGCCCGCGTCCCGCACCGCGTTCATCATCGTGGGGCCCGGCGGTGCGACCGCGTAATCCTTGCGGTTCGCCGTGCGCCGCCACGGTCCGTCGCCGACGAAGGGCCGGGCGATGACCCGCCCGACCTTCATCGCGTGCAGGTCGGGGGCCAGCGCGGCACACAGGTCCAGCAGGCGGTCCAGCCCGAACGTCTCCTCGTGGGCCGCGATCTGGAACACGCTGTCGGCGGAGGTATAGCAGATGGGCCGGCCCGAGCGCATGTGCGCCGCCCCGTGGCGTTCGATGATGTCGGTGCCGGAGGCGTGGCAGTTGCCCAGGATTCCGTCCGTCCCCGCCGCCTCGCAGACCCGCGCAACCAGGTCGGGGGGAAAGGCGTCGCCACCTTCGGGGAAGTAATGCCAGTCCCAGGGCACGGGCAGGCCCGCAAGCTCCCAATGCCCCGACGGCGTGTCCTTTCCGGGGCTCACCTCCGTCGCGGCGCCCCACAGGCCCCGGGGCTCGGCCCCAAGCCCCGGCGCCTCCGCGCCCGATGCCAGGCGGATCGCCGCGCCCAGTCCCAACCCGTCCAGCACGGGCATCCGCAACGGCCCGTCCGCCCGGACCCGCGCGCAGTGGCGCGCGATGTGCAGCATCGTGTTCGCGCCCGCGTCCCCGAAGGCGGCCGCGTCCGGCGCGCCGCCGATGCCGACCGAATCGAGCACGACGACGAAGGCGCGGGTCAACGGATGACCTCCTGCACCAGGGTGGGCGGGGTGACGGGGCCGGCGGCGAAGGTGATGGCCGCGGCCACGGCTTCGGCGGCCTCCTGCGCTTCCTCGCCGTCGGCGGCGTGGACGCGCGCGATCGGCTGGCCTTCCGTAAGGGTCGCGCCCACGGGGGCGATGTGGGACAGGCCCACGGCGGGGTCGATCGCGTCGTCCTCCCGCATCCGTCCGCCGCCCAGCTTGACCACGACCTCGCCCAATGCGCGGGCGTCCAGGGCGGCCACCGTGCCGGGCCGGTCGGCGCGCAGCTCCGCCACGGCGGGGGCCGCGGGCAGGCGGTCGCGCCACCGGTCGGGGAAGTCGGCGGGCCCGCCCTGGGCCGCGACCATGCGGCCGAACACCTCCATCGCGTTGCCGGACGTCAACGCGTCGCGGACGCGCCCCGCCCCGTCGTCCGAATCCGACGCCAGCCCGCACAGCGCCAGGCATTCGCCGCCCAGCGCCTCCGTCACGGCGACCAGACGCGCGGTGGCGCGGCGGGTGGGATCGCTCAGCGCCTCCATCGCGGCGATCACCTCCAGGGCGTTGCCCACGGACGGGATCAGCGGCTGGCTCATGTCCGACAGGATGGCCGACGTCATCACGCCGTCGGCCTGCGCCGTCTCGACCAGGGCGCGCGCCAGGGCGCGGGCCTCCGCCGGATCGGCCAGGAACGCGCCGGGGCCCGTCTTGACGTCCAGGACCAGGGCTTCGGGGCGCTCGGCCAGCTTCTTCGACAGGATCGACGCCACGATCAGGTCGATGCTGTCCACCGTACCTGTCACGTCGCGCACCGCGTACAAGCGTCGGTCGGCGGGCGCGATGCCTTCGGTGGCACCCACGATGGCGCACCCGACCTCCGCCACGATGCGCTGCATCGCGTCCACGCCGAACGCGGTCCGCAGGCCCGGAATGGCGGCCAGCTTGTCCAGCGTGCCGCCCGTATGCCCCAGCCCCCGGCCCGAGATCATGGGCACGAACACCCCGCAGGCGGCCAGGGCGGGCGCCAGGATCAGCGACACGCAGTCGCCCACGCCCCCGGTCGAATGCTTGTCGGCGACGGGGCCGTCCAGCCGCCATTCCAGCGTGGCGCCCCCGTCGCGCATCGCGCGGGTCAGCACCGCGCGCGCGTCGCGCCCCAGGGGCGTGTGGCAGACCCCCATCGCGAAGGCCCCCGCCTGCGCGTCCGACACCTGCCCGTCGGCCAGCCCGTCCGCGAAGCGCCGCAGGTCGGCGTGGTCGGGCACGCGGCCGGCGCGCAGGGCGGCCAGGGTCGCGCGGATCCCGCTCATGCGCGACCCATGTGGTCCGCCGCGAACGCGCCCGGCAGCAGGTCGGCCACGGTCACGCGGCGTTCCGCCCCGTCCGTGGTCGCCATGACGACGGGCGTGTCGGCATCCGCGAACTCCGCCAGCTTCTGCCGGCACCCGCCGCAGGGCGGCACCGGATCCGGCGCGTCCGCTACGACATAGGCCGCGGCGATCCGTCGCCCGCCCGCCGCCACCATCGCCGCGATGGCCCCCGCCTCAGCGCAGGTCCCTTCGGGATAAGCCACGTTCTCGACGTTGCAGCCCAGGTGGACGGCCCCATCCTCGTCGCGGATCGCGGCGCCGACCTTGAACCCGGAATAGGGCGCGTGCGCCCGTTCGCGCACGACGAGGGCGCGGTCGCGAAGGTCGGTGGCGTCGGTCATGGCGGGCCCTCCTGCACCTGCCCCTGCTGACGGAGGGGGGTGTGGGATGCAACCCTGCGGGGGCTATTCCGCGGCGCGCACCGCCGGCCGCCGCCCGGCCCGCCACGCACGACAGGCATCGCCGAACGCCCGGAACAGCGGGCGCGACACCGGGTCGGCGGCGGCGTTCCATTCGGGGTGCCACTGGACCGCCAGCGCGAAGCCCGGCGCACCGTCGATCGCGATCGCCTCCGCCGTGCCGTCGGGCGCGCGGCCGTCGATGCGGACGCGCGGGCCCGCCACGTCGATCCCCTGCCCGTGCAAGGTGTTGGTGCGCACCACGCGGGCCCCGAACAGCCGCGCGAAGGGACCGTCCGGCGTCAGGTGGACGTCGTGGCGCAGGGCGAACTTCTCCGGGATGGTGCCGTCGGGGGGCATCCGGTGGTTGCTGCGCCCCGGCAGGTCGCGGATCTCCGGGTGCAGGGTGGACCCGAACGCGACCGCCACCTCCTGGAAGCCCCGGCACAGGCCAAGGATCGGCTGGCCCCGTTCGACGGCGGCGCGGATCAGCGGCAGGGCCACGCGGTCGCGGTCGCGGTCGAACGCGCCATGGGCGTCCGTGGCGGCCTGGCCGTACTCCTCCGGGTGGACGTTGGGACGCCCGCCCGTGAACAGGAACCCGTCGAACGTTTCCAGCAGCTCGTCCAGGACCGACACGGCCGGATCCGCGGGAAAGGTCAGCGCCATGCAATCCGAGACGTGATGCACCGCGTCGGTGTTCATCGTCCCGTTCGCGTGGGCGGGATACTCGTCGTTGATGAGGTAATGGTTCGAGATGATGCCGACGCGTGCGCGCATGTCCGTCCTCCGGTTCGGACCAGGGATAGCCGACCCGACGACGCCTGCCCAGTCGCACGGGGGCAGGCGCCACCTTGCGCGGATGCACAGGCCCCCGGAACCCCGACCCCACCCCGACGGGTTGGTCCCCCGAGCAACCGCCGAGCCGTTCCATGCCCCGACCCGCGACGATCCTCTGGTTCAAGCGCGACCTGCGCGTCCGCGACCACCCCGCCCTGGCGGACGCGGCGGCGGGCGGCGGCCCCCTCGTCCCCCTCTACGTCGCGGAGCCGGAGATGTGGTCCCACCCGGATGCCAGCGGGCGCCAATGGGCCTTCGTCGCCGAATCCCTGCGCGAATTGCGCGCCGATCTGGGCCGCCTCGGCGCCCCTCTCCTCGTCCGCCACGGCGAGGCGGTCGCGGTCCTCGAAGCGATCCGCGCGCGGGTCCCCGTCGCCCGCCTGGTCAGCCACGAGGAAACGGGCCTCCTGTGGTCCTGGGACCGCGACAAGCGCGTAGTGGAATGGTGCGCGTCCCACGGGATCGCCTGGACGGAGCACGTGGACAGCGGCGTGGTGCGCCGCCTGGCGTCCCGCGACGGTTGGGCCGCGCGGCGCGAACGGCTGATGCGCCGGCCCCTCGTCCCGCCCCCGGACGGCCTGCGCGGCACGAACCTCGAACCCGGCGACATCCCGGACGCGGCGGCGCTGCGCCTGCCCCCCGATCCCTGCCCCGAACGCCAGCCGGGGGGACGAGCGAACGGGGAACGCTGCCTCCGTTCCTTCCTGTTCGAGCGGGGCGAGGATTACCGCACCGCCATGTCGACCCCGCTCGAAGGGCGCGACGCCTGCTCGCGCCTGTCGCCGCACCTGGCCTGGGGCACCCTGTCTGTGCGCGAAGCCCACCAGGCCGCGATGGCCCGCCTGGCGGACACGAAGGGCACCGGCACCGGCTGGCCGAAATCCATGGCGTCCTTCAAGTCCCGCCTGGCCTGGCGCGATCACTTCACCCAGAAGCTGGAGGACTTCCCCGAACTGGATCGCCGCTGCATCCACCCGGGCTTCGAGGGGATGCGCCCCGACCGGCCCGACGCGGAGCGCCTGGAGCGCTGGTTCGAGGGCACCACCGGCCTGCCCTTCGTGGATGCCTGCATGCGCTTCGCCCGGGCGACGGGCTGGCTGAACTTCCGCATGCGCGCAATGGTGCAATGCGTGGCCAGCTATCACCTGTGGCTCGACTGGCGCCATTCCGGCCCCCTGCTCGCACGGCTCTGGACCGACTACGCGCCGGGCATCCACTATGCCCAGTCGCAGATGCAATCGGGCGTGACGGGCATCAACACCCTTCGGATCTACAACCCCGTCAAGCAGGGCCACGACCAGGACCCGACCGGCGCCTTCACCCGCAAATGGGTGCCGGAGCTGCGCGACCTCGACCCCCGATACCTGCAGGAGCCGTGGAAGGCCCCCGCCCCGCCCGCGGGCTATCCCTCCCCCATCGTGGACGTGGCGGGCGCGGCGCGGGACGCGCGCGAACAGGTGCAGGCGTTCCGAAGCCGACCGGGGTTCCGCGAACAGGCCGACCGGGTGGCCGAGAAGCATGGCAGCCGCAAGTCCGGGATGCGCCAGATCGCGCGACGCCGCCGCAAGGCGCGGACGACGGACCAGGGGGAGCTGCGGCTGTGAGGATGCGGCGCAAGGGCGACCTGCCGCACAAGGACTGCGCCGCCTGCGGCCGCCCCTTCGCGTGGCGCAGGAAGTGGGCGAAGGTCTGGGACGAGGTCCGCTACTGCTCCGACCGCTGCCGGTCGGACGCGCGCCGAACTGGTAAGAAGAACTGACCAATCCGGTGGACGCCCGCCGGATCGTGCCCTAGGTCCCCGCCCTGACGCATTCACCCGAAGAGGCCTCCATGACCCACATCTCGCGCGCAGGATTGGAGGTCGACGGCCGCCTGGTGGAGTTCGTCGAGGAACGGGCCCTGCCGGACACGGGGCTCGACACGGATTCGTTCTGGACGGGCTTCGCCGCGATCCTGACGGACCTCGCCCCGCGCAACGCCGAACTGCTGGCCGTGCGCGCGGACATGCAGGCCGAAATCGACGCCTGGCACCGCGACCGCGCGGGCAAGCCGCACGACATGGCGGAATACACCGACTTCCTGCGCGGCATCGGATACCTCGTCCCGGAGGGCGAGCCGTTCTCGATCGACACCGACGGCGTCGACCCGGAGATCGCGTCCATCCCCGGCCCGCAACTGGTCGTGCCCGTCACGAACGCGCGCTATGCGCTGAACGCGGCCAACGCGCGCTGGGGCAACCTGTTCGACGCCCTCTACGGCACGGACGCGCTGGGCGACGCGCCCGCGGGCGGCGGCTACGACGCGGAACGCGGTGCGCGCGTCATCGCCTGGGCGAAGGACTGGCTGGACCGCACCGTGCCCCTGCGGGACAGGTCGTGGTCCGACGTCACCGGCCTGCGCGTCGAAGGGGCCAACCTCTACGCCGATCGCGACGGCGCGGAGCCCACGCGCCTGGACCGGGGGGCCAGCTTCGACGGCCACCTCCAGGACGACGGGACCCTCCGCGTCCTCTTGCGCCACAATGGCCTGGGCATCATCCTCGTGCTCGCGCCGGACGGCCGCATCGGCGCCACCGACCGAATGGGCCTCGACGCCCTCTATCTGGAATCCGCGGTCTCCGCGATCATGGACTGCGAGGATTCGGTCGCCTGCGTCGACGCGGAGGACAAGGTCCTGGCCTATGGCAACTGGCTGGGCCTGATGAAGGGCGACCTGTCCGCGTCGGTGGACAAGGGCGGCCGGACGATCACCCGCACGCTGAACCCCGACATGCAGTTCCACGGCCCCGCGGGCGACGTCGTCGCCGTGAAGGGCCGCGCGCTGATGCTGGTGCGCAACGTGGGCCACCTGATGACCACCCCCGCCATCCGCCTGCCCGACGGGTCGGACGCGCCCGAAGGGTTGATGGACGCCGTTCTGACCGTGCTGTGCGCCATGCACGACCTCAACAAGACCAGGGCCCCCCGCAACTCCGAGACGGGCAGCGTCTACGTGGTCAAGCCGAAGATGCACGGCCCCGACGAGGTCGCGTTCGCGGATGCGATCTTCGACCGGGTGGAGGCGTTGCTGCGCCTGCCCCGCCACACCGTCAAGCTGGGCATCATGGACGAGGAGCGCCGCACCTCCGCCAACTTGGCCGAATGCATCCGCGCCGCTAGGCATCGCGTCGCCTTCATCAACACGGGCTTCCTCGACCGCACGGGGGACGAGATCCACACCTCGATGGAAGCCGGCCCGATGCTGCCCAAGGGCGAGATGAAGTCGACCCCCTGGATCGCGGCCTACGAGGATCGCAACGTCGATATCGGGCTGGTCTGCGGGCTGAAGGGCCGCGCGCAGATCGGCAAGGGCATGTGGGCCATGCCCGACCGGATGGGCGACATGCTGGACCAGAAGATCGGCCACCCGAAGGCGGGCGCCACCTGCGCCTGGGTCCCCTCGCCCACGGCGGCCACGCTGCACGCCACGCATTACCACGCGGTCGACGTCCTGGCCCGCCAGGACGAGATCGCGGCCGAGGGTGCGCGCGGCACGCTGGACGACCTCCTGACCATCCCCGTGATGCGGGGCCGCAACCTGTCCGAGGACCAGGTCGCCGCGGAGGTGGAGAACAACTGCCAGGGCATCCTGGGCTACGTCGTGCGCTGGGTCGATGCGGGCGTGGGCTGCTCCAAGGTGCCCGACATCCACGACGTCGGCCTGATGGAGGACCGCGCCACCTGCCGGATCTCGTCGCAGGCGCTGGCGAACTGGCTGCATCACGGGATCATCGACCGCGACGCTACGATGGACGCCATGAAGCGCATGGCCGCGAAGGTGGACGCTCAGAACGCGGACGACCCGTCCTATGTCCCGATGGCCCCCGCCTACGACGGCACGGCCTTCCAGGCGGCCTGCGACCTCGTGTTCGAAGGACGCGAACAGCCGTCGGGCTACACCGAGCCCGTCCTGCACCGCCGCCGGTTGGAGGCGAAGGCGGGGTGACCCGCCGCGCCCCACCTATCGGCCCCGACGAACGACGCACGGCCGAGCCGAACGGGTCCCCGCGATCGCGCGCCGTCGTCGCGCCGACCCGTCTGCCTGGACTCCCTGACACCATCCGCCATCCATGTCCCACCTGAAGGGCTTCCCCGACCTGCCCCCCGTCTGGGCGTTGGGTGTATGGCTCCTGCAGAAGGCCCTCGCCGCATGGCTGCCCCTTTGGCGCTTCGATGCGCGCCTCCTGGGCTTCGCGCTCGTCGTCCTCGGCCTCGCGGTCATCGGATGGGCCGCCCTGTGGTTCTTCCGCAAGCGCACCCCGATCGAGCCGCATCACGCGCCCCGCGCCCTGATCGTCGAAGGCCCGTACCGCCTGAACCGCAACCCCATCTATACGGCGCTGACCGTCATCCTCCTGGGCACCGCCCTGAACGGCGGTGCCCTGTCCGCGGTGATGGTCACGGCCCTGTTCCCCATCGTCATCACCCGTCGCTTCGCCATTCCGGAAGAACGCGCCCTGCGCGCGGCGTTCGGGGCGGAAGCGGACGCCTATATCGCAGGGACGCGGCGGTGGTGACGGCGGATCGCAAGGGCTTCGTCTACGTCATGCGCTCGCCGTCGGTGACGTGGTCGAAGATCGGTCGAAGCGAGCGGGCGCCGCACTTCCGGGCGAAGGAACTGACGAACGACGCCGTCTATGGGCAGTTGGGGCCGTGGGAGGTCGTCGATTATCGCCACGTGATCGACATGTACGAGACCGAGGCCACCCTGCACCGCCACTATGACGGATGCCGGACCACGTTCGGCCCCGCGCGGGAGCTGTTCGACGTTCCGGTCGATCGGGCCAGGGAAACGCTGATTGCGGTCTCGGCCGCCGATCTGGTGAAGGGCGACGTCGTCGGCCGCCTTCGGTGGGAGGGGGACCTGGCCCGCTATCTCCTGCGCCTCTTCCGCGAAACGGGTCTGTCGCAATTCCTCGACCTGCAGGAAGCCTGGACCTTGTCGGTGTTCACCTCGACGCCCACGCGGGGGCGATCCGGCGGGCGATTGTTCACCTTGAACGTGGGAACGCACGAGGTCGCCTTCGCTAAGGTTCCGGACGCGGACGGGCGATGCGAGACGATGCTGTTCGTGGACGAACTCGTTTGGAACGAAGGGGATGTGCGTGGCTGGTTCGAACGTCACGGGGGAGGGATGGACCGCACGACGATCTATGCATCGCGCTCGCCACGCGGACTTTGCCTGCGGTGGCACGCGACCCTGACGGACTCGTACGAAATCTTCGATCTGCCGATGATGCGCCGCGGCTTGATCGCCTATTGGTACGACAGGCTTCTGGGAATGCGCGACGCCGGGGCGAGATCCCTGCACGCCCGCCACCACAACCACAACGCGGTACAGGAACTGCTGCGACTCCAACGGGAAGGGATTCCTCAATGACCGACTTCACCCTCGACCACGCCCGCACGATCATCGACGCGACCCGCACGAAGGGGCGCGAGATGGGGCTCAAGCCGCTTTCCGTCGTCGTGCTCGACGCGGGCGGCCACGTGATCGCCTTCGAGCGGGAGGACGGCGCCGCGCCGGGGCGGTTCGCCATCGCGCAGGGCAAGGCGTTCGGCGCGGTGATGCTGGGCATGCCCGGCTCCGCGCAGATGGAGCGGGCGGAGGGGCAGGCCTATTTCATGGCCGCCGTGAACGGGGTCTTCGGCGGTCAGGTTGTCCCCGTCCCGGGCGGCATCCTGGTCCGCGACGCCGACGGCGCGACGGTGGGCGCCGTTGGCGTGACCGGCGACACTTCCGACAACGACGCCGAGGCGGGCCTGGCCGGCGTCGAGGCCGCGGGCCTGACCGGCATCGCCTGACCCCGACCACCGCCACGCCCGCCGACCCCAGGGCGGAGGGCCGGTGTGGGGCGTGCCCCCCGTGGAGGCACGCCCCACACCGACGGGTCGCGACCCGGCGCCACCCACTTCCCTCCCCCGCGCCCCGGCGCTAGCTTTCGACCACGACCACGGCACCGGGAGGACGCCGCCATGGCACGGGACATGCACTTCGCCTGCCGCTGCGGGGCGCTGGCGGGCACGCTGCGCGACATGGAGCCGTCGGCCTTCACGCATATCCGCTGCCATTGCCGCGATTGCCGCGCGGCCTATACGCATCTGGGGCATGCGGATCCGGACGCGGTCGGCATCCTGCAGACCTCACAGGACAGGGTCTCCATCGACCGGGGGGGCGAGAACCTGCGCGTCTTCCGCCATTCGCCCCGTGGTGCGCTGCGCTGGTACGCGACCTGTTGCGATACGCCCTTGTTCTACACGCCCCTGAAGGCCCGGCTGGTGCATGTCGGCGTCAACGCCGACGTCCTGTCCGACGATGACGATCCGGGACGGGTCCAGGCGGAAGGGTACGTCCCCGACGGCAAGGGCGGCACCCGCCACAAGGGCGCGGCCCGGATGGTCGGGCGCATGGTGCCCCGGATGCTTTCGGGCAACCTGTCGGGGTCGTGGCGCGACACCCCCTTCTTCGCGGACGACGGCGCCCCCGCGGTCCCGCCCCACGTCCTGACACGCGAACAGCGCGCCGCCGCCCTGATGGGAGTGAAGGCCTGAACTGGGTCCTGCGCTGCACCCTCCCCCGACAAAGGCACCATCCGTACCCGCCCCCGGCAAGACGACGATGCGCCACGAACCCGCAGCGCATGTCCGCCGACCCCACCACCTGCCGCCACCGAACCCCCTCCCCTCTCTGGGGAAGGGCCGGGGTGGGGTTACACGGACGCCGAAGCGCGGTCCGCCCGAGCGGATCGCCGGGTACCACCCCCTGTGTCGGAACGGTTCTGCAGGCCACCACGTCGACTCCAAAACGGCGACCTCGCGCATGTGCGGGGGGTGTACAGGGGGGCGAAGGGCCGGTCCCGCAGGGACGGGTCGATCCAGTGGATCGATCCGAGGTCCGCAGCGCGGTCCACCTTGGTGGACCGCCGAACACCACCCCCTGTCCGGAACGGTTCTGCATACCGCCACCTCAACCAGGAATGGTGCCTCTGCGTATGTACGGGGGGTGTACAGGGGGTGTACGGGGGGTGCACAGCACCTCCCGGCACGAGAAAAGGACCACGTTCCGCGCGCTCTGCCCTGTCCGAATCGCCCAGCGGCGGGGGTCAGACCGGGATCGCGGTCTCCGCCTTGATCTCCTCCATCGACAGCAGGGCGGTGACGTTGAACACCCGCACCTCCGCGATCATCGCCTGATAGAAGTCGTCGTAGGCCCGGGCATTCGCCACCCGCACCTTCAGGATGTAGTCGATCTCACCGGCCAGGCGGTGCGCTTCCTGCACCTCCGGGCGATCCTTCAGCGTCTGCAGGAACTTGCGCTGCCATTCGGCCTCGTGCTCGGACGTGCGGATCAGAACGAAGAAGCACGCCTCCAAGCCCATGGCGACGGGGTCCACGATCACCGTCGGCGGGCCGATCACGCTTGCCCCGCGCATCTTGCGGATCCGGTTCCACACGGGCGTCTTGGACGATCCGACCTCCGCGGCAATGGCGTCCAGCGACAGCCCCGAATCCCGCTGCAGCACGCGTAGGATCTTCCGGTCCAGCGCATCGATCCGCACAGCCTTCCCACTCTCTTCCGTCAAGGGGAACCCTTTCCTGCCATAGGGCCCCCACGCGACCCCGACGTCCTTGTTACTCGGCCTGGGATGCAACGCAATGGGACGATGTTCTATGTAGCAAGGGAACGACGGCGGAGCGCACGACATGAACCACTATCCCATCTTCCTCGCCCTCGAAGGTCGGCGCACGGTCGTCTTCGGCGGGACGGAGGCCGCCGTCGCCAAGCTGCGCCTGCTGTTGAAGACGACCAGCCACGTCAACGTCGTGACGCCCGATCCCGACCCGCGGATCGTGCGGTGGGCGGACGAGGGGCGCCTGACCCTACACCGCCGCGAACAGGCCCCCGGCGACGCCCTGTGCTGCCCCATCGCCTATGCCGCGCACGAGGACGCGGACGAGGACGCCGCCGCGCTGCGCATGGCCGCCGCCGACGGCGCACTGGTCAACGTGGTGGACGACCTCGCCAACAGCCAGTTCATCACCCCCGCCATCGTGGACCGCGACCCCGTCGTCGTGGCCATCGGCACCGAGGGCGCGGCCCCCGTGCTGGCCCGTTCGATCAAGGCCGACCTGGAAGCCCGCCTGTCCCCCGTGACCGGCCTGCTGGCCCGCGCCGGGAAGACGTTCCGAAAAAGGGTTGAAACCCTGGCCCGCGGCGCCCCCCGCCGCGCCTTCTGGTCCGACTACTACACCACCACCGGCCCCCGCGCCGTCGCGGACGGGGTGGACCCGGTTGACGCGTTGCGGGACCTGCTGGACGAACACCTGATCGCACGCGACGCTCCTGGGCATGTCGATCTGGTGGGCGCCGGTCCGGGCGATCCCGAACTGCTGACCTTGAAGGCACGCAAGGCGCTCGACCGGGCCGACGTCGTCATCCACGACCGCCTCGTGACGAACGATGTTCTTGAATTGGCCCGGCGCGAGGCGCTGCTGATCGACGTCGGCAAGGAAGGCTTCGGTGCCGCCACGGATCAACAAACCATCAACGAATTGATGATCCGCCACGCCACTCAAGGGTCCTACGTCGTGCGCCTGAAATCCGGCGACCCGACGGTCTTCGGCCGCCTGGACGAGGAGGTGGAGGCGCTGGACGAGGCCGGCATCGGCTGGTCGGTCGTGCCCGGCATCACCGCCGCCTCCGCCGCCGTCGCCACCGTGGGTCAGAGTCTGACCAAGCGCGGCCGCAACGGCGCGGTACGCCTTATGACGGGCCACGACATGAAGGGGTTCGCCGAACACGACTGGCGCGCCCTGGCCCGTCGGGGCGAGATCGCGGCGATCTACATGGGCAAGCGCGCCGCGCGGTGGATGCAAGGTCGCCTGCTGATGCACGGGGCGGACGGCGACACCCCCGTCACGGTCGTCGAGAACGCCAGCCGACCGGATCAGACAGTCCGCAGCGCGTCCCTAGCGAACCTGCCCGACGCCCTGTCCGGGATCGCCGGCCCCGCCCTGATCCTGTTCGGCCTGGCCCCCCGCGCCGCAGCGCAGTTCGTCCGCCAACCGCAGGAGGTCGCGCTATGAGCCGCCGCCGCCCCTTCACCCCCAAGGTCGTCACCGCGAACCACCTGATCGAAGGCGACGTCGTGTATCTATCCGACGCGGACGAATGGGTCCGCGACCTGGCACAAGCCGCGATCCTGACGGACGAGGCCGACGCCGAGGCCCGCCTGATCGACGCCTCCGCCCAAACCGGCACCGTGGTCGGCGTCTATCTCGCCGACGTCATCGACACGCCCAACGGCCCCCGGCCCCAGCACTTCCGCGAAGCGTTCCGCGCGGGCGGGCCCACCAACTACGACCACGGGAAGGCCCACGGCCAACGTCCCGGACCGGAGGTGTAAGCCATGTATCATTACAACGACTTCGACCGCGCCTTCCTGGCGGAACGCAACGCGCAGTTCCGCGCCCAGGTCGAACGCCGCCTGGACGGATCCCTAACCGAGGACGAGTTCAAGCCTCTGCGCCTGATGAACGGCGTCTACCTGCAACTGCACGCCTATATGCTGCGCGTCGCCATCCCCTATGGCACGCTGTCTTCGATGCAGATGCGGGCGCTGGCCGATCTGGCGGAACGCTGGGACAAGGGCTACGGCCACTTCACCACGCGCCAGAACATCCAGTACAACTGGCCCCGCCTCGCGGACATCCCCGACATGCTGGACCACCTGGAGACCGTCGGCCTGCATGCCATCCAGACGTCGGGCAACACGATCCGCAACGTCACCGCCGACCATTTCGCGGGCGCCGCGGCCGACGAGATCGCGGATCCCCGTCCCGTGGCGGAGCTGCTGCGTCAATGGTCCACCGACCACCCGGAGTTCCAGTTCCTGCCCCGCAAGTTCAAGATCGCCGTCACCGGGTCACCCAACGACCGCGCCGTGACCCGCGCGCACGACATCGGGCTGGTGATGACGGAACGCGACGGCGAGCAGGGGTTCGAGGTCATCGTCGGTGGCGGCCTGGGCCGCACGCCGATGATCGGCAAGACGATCCGCGCCTTCCTGCCGAAGGCCGACCTGCTGCCGTACGCGGAGGCGATCGTCAGCGTCTACAATCGGATGGGCCGGCGTGACAACAAGTACAAGGCACGCATCAAGATCACCGTCTACGAGAACGGGCTGGACCAGTTCGCCGCGGCAGTGGAGGAGCGCTTCGCCGAGATCCGCCCCGCCTTCACCGGCGTGGATCAGGCGATGCTGGCCGGGATCGAGGCGCAGTTCGCTCCGCCCGCCTTCCGCGCCGCGGACCCCGCGCCCGTGCTGGACGATGCGCTGGCAGCCTGGATCCGCACGAACGTGGCGGATCACAAGCGATCCGACCATGCAATCGTCACGATATCGCTGAAGAAGCACGGCGAGACGCCGGGCGATGCCAGTGCGGATCAGATGCGCCTGATGGCGGACCTTGCCGATGCCCACGCCTATGGCGAGCTTCGGATCAGCCACGAACAGAACGTCATTCTTCCCCACGTCCCCCGCGACGCCCTGCCCGCCTTGCACGCCGCCCTCGCGGGCGCGGGTTTGGGAACGGCGAACGTCGGTCTGGCATCCGACATCATCGCCTGCCCAGGCATGGATTACTGCGCGCTGGCGACGGCACGCAGCATCCCCGTGGCCCAGGGGATCGCCACGCGACTGGACGAGTTGAAGATCGAGCATGACGTGGGCCACCTGAAGATCAAGATATCCGGCTGCATCAACGCCTGCGGGCATCACCATGTCGGCCATATCGGCATCCTGGGCCTGGATCGCGCAGGCGTCGAGAATTATCAGATCACGTTGGGCGGCGACGGGACGGAAACCATGGCCGTGGGCGAACGCGCCGGTCCCGGCTTCGCCTATGACGGGATCGTGCCCGCCGTGGAACGCCTGATCCTGGCTTATCTGGACCTTCGCGCGAACGCGGACGAGACCTTCCTCGGGACCTATCACCGCCTGGGCGTGGCGCCGTTCAAGGCCGCCCTTTATCCGCAGGAGGCCGCCGATGCCGCTTGATGCCCATGCCCTGCTGTCCGCTCGCGCGGCGCAGCTGAACGCGCGATTGGCCGATGCGACGGCGGAGCGTATCTTGGATTATGCACTGCGCGGCGCGGATCTGAGCAAGGTCGCGATGGTGTCGTCCTTCGGCGCCGATTCCGTGGTACTGCTGCACCTGCTGTCGCGGATCGACCCGTCCCGGCCCGTCCTGTTCCTGGACACGGAAATGCTGTTCCCCGAAACGCTGGCCTATCAGCGCCGGGTCGCGGACCGGCTGGGCCTGACCGACATCCGCGTCATCCGCCCCGACCCGGCGGACCTGTTCGTCCACGACCCGAACGGCGATCTGCACGATGCGCACCCGACGGCCTGCTGCGCGATCCGCAAGGTCAAGCCGCTCGACTTGGCGCTGCTTGGCTTCGACGCCTGGATCACGGGGCGTAAGCGCATCCACGGAGGCGACCGCGCGGCCCTTCCCGTGTTCGAGGCGGCGGGCGGTCATATCAAGATCAACCCTCTGGCCGGCTGGACCGGCACCGATCTGGCGGCGCACATGGACGCGCACGACCTGCCCCGGCATCCGCTCGTCGCGAAGGGCTTCGCGTCGGTCGGGTGCGCGCCATGCACGACCGCCACCCTGCCGGGCGAGGAACCACGCGCGGGCCGCTGGCGGGACAGCGACAAGGCCGAATGCGGCATTCATTTCGACGGTGCCCGAATCTGGCCCGCGACCGGAGGGGCCTGACGCCATGCCCATCGTGACCGATGCGGGCTTCGGGCCCGAGGATCTGAACACAGGCTTCATGGCGCTGGACGACATGCCAGCCAACGGCCCGTTCGCCGTGGACGTGCCGCCCGACGCGGATCTAGCCCCGTTGCTGGAACGGCTGTCGGACGTGACGGCGGTTCGCGTGACCTTTCCGTCCTTCGCGGACGGACGGGGCTTCACGGTCGCGGGCATCCTGCGCCGGGCCGGCTACCGGGGCCGGTTGCGCGCGGCAGGACACGTCCTGGCCGATCAGTACGCCATGGCCCGCCGCATGGGCTTCGACGAGGTCGAGATCGACGACGCCCTGGCGGCCCGACAGCCGGAAGGTCAGTGGTCGGCCCGCGCCGACTGGCGGGCCCACGACTACCAGTCGCGCCTGCGCGGCTAGACCCCATCACCCCGAGACCTTAGAGGTGCGGCGACAGCCGTAACATCCGACATGAACCAGATGACCACCGCCCCCCGCGCGGCGACGCCCGCCTTGCCCGACGCCCAGACCGTGACGTCCGTGACCCACTGGACCGACCGCCTGTTCAGCTTCCGCGTCACGCGGCCCGCGTCCCTGCGCTTCCGGTCCGGCGAGTTCGTGATGATCGGCCTGATGGGCGATCCAGATCCTAGAACGGGACGCCAGAAGCCGCTGCTGCGGGCTTATTCCATCGCGTCCCCATCCTGGGACGAAGAGCTGGAATTCTATTCCATCAAGGTGCCCGACGGTCCACTGACGTCGCGCCTGCAACATATCCAGCCGGGCGATCAGATCATCCTGCGGCCCAAGCCCGTGGGCACCCTAGTCCACGATGCGTTGCTGCCGGGCGACCGGTTGTGGTTCTTCGCCACCGGCACGGGCTTCGCCCCCTTCGCGTCCCTGCTGCGCGACCCGGAAACCTATGAACGCTTCGACCGCGTCATCGTCACCCACACCTGCCGCGACGTGGCGGAACTGGAATACGGACGGCAGCTCATCGCATCGTTCAAGACGGACGAGTTGATGGTGGAGCTACTGGGCGAGGATGCCTTGGCGAAGCTGACCTATTACCCGACTACGACGCGCGAGGCGTCACCCAAGATGGGGCGCATCACCGATCTGCTGCGCGATGGGACCGTCCTGCGCGACCTAGGTGTCGATGCGATCCGCGCGGATACGGACCGGGCGATGGTCTGCGGGTCGATGGGGCTGAACACCGACCTGAAGGAGATCCTCGAGGGTTTCGGCCTTCGGGAGGGCGCGAACAGCGACCCCAAGCATTACGTCGTCGAGAAGGCGTTCGTGGGCTGACGACGTTCGTCGCGATCCCCTCCCGCCGTCTACCCCGGGCTTGCCCCGGGGACCTCGATCAACTTGCAGACCACCGAGGCTCGGCGTTTTCGACCAGACCGAAGGATGACGTTTCGTTTGCGATATACGGCTCGTGGATGGGCCCTATCGGTTGATCGGCTCCTCGCCCTCCTCCACGGCCGACGGGCCGGTGATCGGCTCTGCTTCGGCATCGGTCGCTTCGGCCGGTATCTCCGTGTCGACCGTCAGGTCCGCGCCCACGGGGCTTTCCGGATCGGTCAAAGCCTCGCTTTCGGCGGCCTCCTCGACATTGGTATTGGGGGTGTCGCCGTCGGTGGACACCACGACCTCGCCATCGGGCGTCGTGCCCAGCGCGTCGGACGCCTGCGCGTCCGGCAACTCCTCCCCCGCCTGGAAGGTGGAGATCGCCAGGAACGCCAGGACGGCGACGACGATTACGGTCAAACCGACGATGACGGCTCGGGACATGAACAGGCTCCTGCAACGGATGGCGGGGCCGTGCGGCCTGCCTTCGTGGATTAATGCCCGGCCCCCCCGGGGGTTCCACGACGCTTGCGCTTGAAGCCCGTGCCCGCGGACGTTACCTTGCCGACCTGTCCGTGAACCACACAGGGAGCGACGACCATCGCCCGCAGACCCCATCACGCGCCGCCCGTGCGCGACACCGGCCCCCGCGCCAACGACAAGATCCGTGCCACCGAGATACGGCTGATCGGTGCCGAAGGCGAGAACCTGGGCGTCATGAGCCCCTCCCGCGCCCGTGGTCTGGCAGAGGATGCTAGCCTGGACCTGGTCGAGATCTCGCCCAACGCGAACCCGCCCGTCTGCAAGATCATGGATCTGGGCAAGTTCAAGTACGAGCAGCAGAAGCGCGAGGCCGAAGCGCGCAAGAACCAGAAGACGATCGAGGTGAAGGAGGTGAAGTTCCGCCCCAACACCGACACGCACGACTACGACGTCAAGATGCGCAATGTCTTCAAGTTCCTGGAGGGCGGCGACAAGGTGAAGGTCACACTGCGCTTCCGCGGCCGCGAGATGGCGCATCAGAACCTTGGCCGCGAGTTGCTGGAACGGGTGGCCGAAGACACCAAGGAGATCGGCAAGGTCGAGAACTTCCCGAAGATGGAAGGCCGGCAGATGGTGATGATGATCGGACCGTCGCAGCGCTGACGACCCACCGGGATCGACGTCGGGGCGCCTTCGGGCGCCCTTCTTCGTAGGCCGACGCTGATCGATGTCTCCACGGAATGGAAAAGGGCGCATGTTCCGGGGGAACACGCGCCCTGATCGTGACACGGATCAAGGCGGAGGGGGGAAGCCGATCCATGTTCGTCCGATGCGGCCGCCGAAGTCCCCTGAGGGAGGGGGGAACGGGGTGACTTCGGTGCGTCGCCGCTTCGTCACGTCCCCAACAGCGCCCCGACCGTATGGTTCCCCGGCCGGATCGAAAACTTCACGCCCTATCCCGGGGCGATCTAATCCTTCGCGAGGGCCGCGACGGCGCGGCGGGTCAGGACGGCGACGAGATCGGCCCGATAGGCCCCAGACCCATGGATGTCCGACAGCAGCGCGTCCGCCGCCGGAACGGACGCGTCCTCGAGGGCTGCCGCGTCGAACCGATCCGTCAGCACGTCCTCCGCCGCCGTCCACCGGAACACGCCGTCCCCCCCCGCCCCCGTGACCGCGACCCGGACCGTCCCGTCCCGCCGCGCGACGCACACGGCGGTCAGCGCGAACCGCGACGCCGGCTGGATCATCTTCTCGTATCGGACCGCCTGGCCCAGGGGGACCTGGACTTCGCTGACGATGTGGCCGGGTTCGAGCGCGGTCTCGAACATGCCCTTGAAGAACGCATCCGCCGCATGCTCCGTCGTTCCGTCGGGTCCTGCTGTCACGATCGTGGCGTCGCAGGCCAGCAGGCCCGCAGGCCAGCACGCGGCGGGATCGTTGTTCGCGACGCTTCCCCCGATCGTGCCGCGCGTGCGGACCGCCGGATCGCCGATGCGCGCGGACAGGTCCGCAAGACCGGGCAGCAGGTCGGCCAGGGCATCCGCGATGCGGCCATGCGTGGCGGCCCCCCCGATGCGGACGACGTCGCCATCACGGCGGACCTGGCGGAGGGCGTCGATCCCCATCAGGGACACCAGGCGTTCGGGCGCGGCCAGCCTGGCCTTCATCGTGGGCAACAGGGTCTGACCGCCGGACAAGGGCTGCGCCCCTTCGTCCGCCAGGGCGGCGATCGCCGCGTCCAAGTCCTTCGGGCGTTGCAGATCGAAGTCGTACACGCGTTAGGCCCCCACCGGTTCGACGACCTGCCCGCTGGCCGCCATCACCGCCTTGACGATGTTGTGGTAGCCCGTGCACCGGCAGATGTTCCCCTCGAAGTAATGACGGACCTGCGCCTCGGTCGGGCGGGGCACGTCGCGCAGGAGCGCGATGGCCGCCATGATCATGCCGGGCGTGCAGAACCCGCATTGCAGGCCATGGTGATCCTGGAACGCCTGCTGCACGGATGACAGCGTCCCGTCCGGATCGGCCACGCCCTCTATGGTCGTGATCGCCGCCCCTTCGCATTCCCGCGCGAGGATGGTACAGGCCTTCACCGGCGCACCGTCCAGATGGACCAGGCAGGCACCGCATTGCGACGTGTCGCACCCCACATGGGTTCCCGTCAGGCCCATCCCCTCGCGCAGGGCGTCGACCAGCAGGGTCCGCGCCTCCGTGGGAACGGTCCGCTCGGTTCCGTTGACGACCAGGGTGGTGTCGATCATGCACGTCCTCCGGGTGTGAGCGTCCAGCTAAGCACGCGCCCGCCGCGGTGTCACCGCGGCATCCGCAGCGCCCGCGTCATGGCGGCCAAGGTAGCGACGGCGATCTCGGCCGGTGTCTTCGCTCCGATGTCCAGCCCGACGGGTGCATCCAGGCGGGCGATGGCGTCGGCCCCGACCCCTAGTGCCCGCAGCCGTTCGACCCGCTTGGCATGCGTCCGGGTCGAGCCCAGCGCCCCGACATAGAACGCCTGCGTCGGCAGCGCCGCGGCCAAGGCGGGATCGTCCAGCTTCGGATCGTGGGTCAACGTCACGATCGCGGATCGTGCGTCTGGTGCGAAGGCGGCCATCGCTTCGTCGGGCCAGTCGTGGATCAGATCGGTATCCGGGAACCGCGCGGGGGAGGCGAAGGCCGTGCGCGGATCCAGCACCGAGACCGCATAGCCCGCGAGCCGCGCCATGGGGACGAGGGCCTGCGCGATGTGGACGCCGCCGACGACGGCCAACCGGAGCGGCGGGGGGAACGTCGCGACGAACGTCCCATCATCCGGGGCGGCATCGGCATCCGCCAGCGCGGCGGCACCGGTTCCCAGGTCGGTCGCCATCGCCACGAACCGCCGTTGGCCGCGCGCCGCCTGCACCTGATCCAGCACGCCCGCGAGGTCGTCGTCCACCGCCTGCAGGAGGATCTCGATGGTGCCGCCACATGCGAGGCCCACGGCGAACGCGTCCGCGTCGGCCACGCCATAGGTCAGCGTCCGGTGCGTTCCGCCCCCCTCGGCCAGGGCAGCGGCCTCCGCGACCACCGCCCCCTCGACGCATCCGCCGGAAACGGAGCCGACCATGTCCCCCTGCCCCGTCACCGCCATCATGGAGCCCACAGGCCGAGGCGCGCTGCCCCAGGTCCGGACGACGGTCGCCAATGCCCCCGATCGTCCACCGCGATGCAAGGTCAGGGCAGCATCAATGGGATCGTCGGTCATGGGGTGGGACCGCGATCGCGGAGGGTCCGTCGCGAACGCACCGGGGGGATCGTCAAAGGACCGACGGCACGTCCAGCACGATCACGGTTCCGACCGCGCCGCGGGACACGTGCAACGTCGCGTTCAATCCCTTGCATAGCCCTTCGACGATCCGCCCGCCCAACCCATCGTCGCCCGGCCAATCCACATCGTCCGGCAGGCCGACGCCGTCGTCAGTGACCACCACGCGGATCCCCTGGTCGTCGGTGCGCGTCACGCGAAGGTCCACCAAACCCGTCGGCTGGTCCTTGAACGCATGCTGCATCGCATTCGTCAGGATCTCGGACACGATCAGCCCGATGCGCACCGCTATGTCCGTTTCGGCCAGAACGGCTTCCACCTGGATGTTCATGCGTACGCCGCTGCGACCGTCGAGATGCGCGATGGCGCTGGCCACCCGCCCGAGATAGGACCCGAGCTGGACCCTGTCCTCGTTCGTGTTGGCCCTGGCCGCCGTCATCTCCTCGTACAGGAGTTGCAGGCCTTCGATCCGGCGCGACAGGTCATCGAAGGTCTGCCCATCGTCCGACTGCCGCGCCTTCAGGCGGATCAGCCCTAGGATCATCGTCAGGTGGTTCTTCACCCGGTGCTGGATCTCGGAGACGAGGTTCTCGAACGACTTCAGCTTTTCGTCGCGTGCATCCCTGGGGATCTCGGATTGGAGGCCGACGAAATAGTTGGCCTGCCCCGTCTGCTCATCGAATATGGGCGACACGATCAACGCGTTCAGGAACGTTTCGCCATTGGCGCGTTCGTTCAGCAGGACCACGGCGGTATGCTCGCGCTTCTCGATCGCCTCGTGCAGTTCGGCCACCTCCTCCGGCGAGGTTTGGTCCGTCTGCAGGAAGCGGCAGTTGCGCCCGAGGGCCATTTCGGCGGTATAGCCAGTCAGCGTCTCGAACGCGCGGTTCACATAGACGATCGGGTTGTCGTCGAGGTTCGGGTTCGTCAGCACCATCGCGATGTCGGCCGACCGGAAGATCGCATTGGCGTCTTCCTCGGACACGTCGCCGGGCTGGAAAGATGTCTTTCGATCCATGACGCGAAGTTAAACGAAGCGGATTGGTCGTAACAACCTGAAATTGCAATCTAGGAAGACACCCCGCCCCCGATCACCGGGGGCGGGGCGTGACGTTCCAGGCGATCAGTTGGCCGCGGCCGTGCGCAACAGCTGCGTGATCTCGCGCGCGACGGCGCGGCGGTTCGCGCGTTCGTCCGCCTGCGTTTGCACCTTCAGGAACTGCTCGCCATAGCCTTGGACGACCATGTTTTCGACCGGGACGCCGAAGTATTCGTTCAACGCCAGGGCGAGGGTCTCGGCCCGGCGATCCGACAGCGCCAAGTTGTACGCCGCGTCCCCCACCGCATCGGTATGCCCTTCAATCAGGTACACCGTGCGGGGATCCGCTTCGATCCGTTCCAGCATGCTGGAGGCCAATCCGGTCAACTCGTCGGCCTGGTCGGGTTCAATCGCGGCCGATCCGCTAGGGAAGGTGACGGTGTCGAGCTCCACGGCCGGAGCGAGCGCGCGCACTTCGGGGATCTGGCGGACCTGCGCCAACGTGAAGCGCCGATCGAGGGCGACTTGGTTCTCCAACGCCGCGCGCAGCGGGTCGTTCGCGGTCGATTGCGTCGTCACCAAAGCGCGGCGCGGAAGCTCCGACACGTCCACGCGCTCGACGGGTTGGGTGTCGTCGATCAACGTGTATTCGGTGCCGTCCGCCTCCACGAGGACGCGGCGCAGGACGCGCAGCGACGCATCGCGAACCGTGACGATCTGACTTCCATCCTCGCGCGTCACGATCGTCCGGGTCGAGCCGTCGTCGAACTGCTGCGTGCGGACGTTCGATCCGGCCTGTCGCAGCAACGTATCGTCGTCGCGGAACAACTGCAGGTCACCGTTGTCGCGCTGCACGACCACGCGGTCGCCGCTGTTGGACACGACGCGAGCGTTGTTGGCCAGGACCGTGCCCACCGCCAACGCGCCCAGAGCCCCCAGAGCCAGTCGCTGATTGCGGGACAGACCCCCTTCGTCACGCGACCCCGTCTCGATCGCGGATGTCGTGAAATCCTCCGTCGAAGTGCGGACGTCCTCCTCCGTTACGGTCTGCTCGATCACCTCGGCGTCGGGCGCCTCCTCCGTCGTGTCGAGGTCAAGCGCGGCGGCGAGGCCGGGGACCGAGTCCGCGATCGCGTCCGATGTGCCCTCGCCCAGGCTGTTGTCCAGGATGTCGAAGGCCGCACCGATCTGGTCGCGCGCGGTCTCCCCCGCTTCGGTCAGCTCGGGCTCGCCCTGCGAGGCGATCTGATCGGCCACGTCGCTCTGCAGGTCCTCCTGCGCCTCCGGAATGGCGGCGGCATCGGTCGTAGGCTCCGTCGCGGGCGCCGCGGTATCGTCGACGGTCTCGACCAAGGCATCCCCGCCGGCATCGGTGTCGCCGGCGGCATCGGTCGTGGCCTCCGCTACCGGGGCCTGGGCGTCGTCCACCGTTTCGGCCATGGCGTCGCCGTCGTTCGCGTCGGCGCCGTCAGTCGCGTCGGCAGCATCGGTCACGGGCTCGGTCGCCGGTGCTTCCGTGTCGTCCACCGTCTCGACCAACACGGGCTCATCGGATGGCGCGTCACCGTCCGCCGTCTCCGCATCTTGCAGAGTGGTCGCGCCGTCGTCGGCCTGAACCGTCACTGCTTCGCCGGCGCCGTCCGTCGGCACGGCGGGATCGGCGACCTCCGTCGCCGCGTCCCCATCGACCAGCTCCTCCACGGGGCTGTCGGCGAGCTGGTCAGTCACGTCCTCCACCGCGGTGTCCTCCACCACGTCGCTCGGGACGACCTCCTCCGTGGTGACCTCGACGTCTTCGGCCTCGACTTCGATCCCGGCTTGCAAGGCGGTTTCCAGGTCCTCGGCCCCGCCCGCGATGGCGGCGGCGCAGCGTTCCAGCGCGGCCGGATCGTCCAGCGCGACGCCCGCGTCGATGCAGCGTTGTTGATCTTCCTCCGTCAGGACGACGGATGAACCGTCCTGGGCGAGGACGGGCATCGGGGGCAGGATCAGTGCGAGCGAGGATGCGAGGGCGGTTGCGGCACGAAGTTTCATGATGGCTCCGACGGGCGTTGGGAATCGATACCCGGAAAACACGCGCCGTCGCGGAGCCGTTCCAACGGACGCCGCGTTATCCGATAACCGTCGGGGCGGGGGACCAGACCGTCAGTCCGAATCCCGCCCCGACGAATCGTTCAAGCTTCGACCTTTTGCGCTTCGATCGAAATGATGACCTCCACCTCGTCGCTGACGAAGGGCGCGAAGTTACCGGCGTCGAAATCCGAACGCAGCAGCGTCGTGGTGGCGTCGAAGCCCAGCCAAGGGGTGTTCTGCATCGGATGATCGGCCGCTTGGTTCAGCTTCGCATCGAGGACCACCTCCTGCGTCACCCCGCCCAGGGACAGGTCGCCGGTGATCAAGGCGGTGTCCTCGCCGGTCACCTCGATGGAGGTGGAGGTGAAGCTGACCGTCTGGTTCGCCGCGGCGTCCAGGAAGTCTGGCGACTGGAAGTGCGCGTCGCGCTGCTCCCACCCGGTGAACATCATCTCGAGCGGCATCGAGACGTTGACCGAAGAGTTCGCCGGATCGTCGACGTCGAACATGATCTCGCCCTCGAACCCGGAGAACATGCCGTAGGTCGTCGAGAAGCCGAGGTGATCGTAGCTGAAGACGATCTGACTGTGGCTGGAGTCGAGGACGTAGGCCTCGGGGTCGGCGAAGGCGGGGGCGCCGGCCAGCGTGGTGGCGGCGGCGGTAGCGACGAGCATGGTGCGGAACATCGGATTTCTCCCGTTGGGTTACCTGCGGCGCACAGTTGCGGGTTTCGCCGGTCGGAGGGAAGCCCTGCAGCGTCAACAAGACGTGTGCAGCGGCGCACTACCTGACGATCGAATGAAACTCATACCGGGGGGGTCCGCGTTGACCGGTCGAACGGATAAACGAAGGAGCACACCATGCTGCGCACCCTGAATGCCACCGCGCTTGGCGCGATCGTCGCCGCCCCCCTGATGTTGGCAGCCGGCCCCGCCCTGTCTGACGGCCATGTGATGAACATGGACGATTTGATCCGCACCCGCGACATCACGGGCGGCCCGATGTACTCGGTCGCCGAACGTTACGACGAAGCGACCTGGATGGATCTCGACGACCGCGATGCCTATGGGTATCAATCCCAGAACTACGGCACCGACCTTCGTCAGATCGGCGAGATCGAGGATATCGTGCTCGATCAGTCCGGCCAGATGATCGGCATCGTGGCCGAGGTCGGCGGCTTTCTGGACATCGGTGACAAGCACGTGATGGTTCCCGTCGAAGATCTGCGTCTGACCGCGGTGGACGACGTCAGCTACAGCTACGTCACCCGGCTGACCGAGGAGCAACTGGAAGAGTTGCCGTCGGTGGACGAAGGCTTCTTCGACTGATCCACGGCGACCGCGCCTTCCATCGATCGGACGGGGCCCTTATCGGGGCCCCTTTTCGTGCCTGCGGGTTGCACCCCGATGCGCATCCTGTATGACGCCTCGTCCCGCCATGTAATTGAACGCACGGCCTCTCGTGCCCGGGCGGCGGGATCCATGCCCGGGCTTTGAAGCCTGTCATACGAAGGGGATCCCATGCCGCTCTACGAGCATGTGATGATAGCGCGCCAGGACCTGTCCAACGCGCAGGCCGAAGGTCTGAACGACCATTTCGGCGCTGTCCTGACCGATAACGGCGGCTCCGTCGTCGACGTCGAGTACTGGGGCGTCAAGACGATGGCCTACAAGATCAACAAGAACCGCAAGGGGCATTACAGCTTCTTCCGCACGGACGCGCCCGCCGCCGCCGTACAGGAGATGGAGCGCTTAGCCCGCCTCCACGACGACGTGATGCGCGTGCTGACGATCAAGGTCGACGCGCACGGGGAAGGGCCGAGCGTCCAGATGCAAAAGCGCGACGACCGTGACGATCGCCGCCGCGAACGCCGTTGAGAGGGGAGTAGATCATGGCCACCAAACCGTTCTTCCGCCGCCGCAAGTCGGACCCGTTCTCGGGCGCCAACGCGCCCACCATCGATTACAAGGACACGCGTCTGCTGCAGCGCTACGTCAGCGAACGCGGCAAGATCGTGCCGTCGCGCATCACCGCCGTGTCCGCGAAGAACCAGCGTAAGCTGGCTCGCGCCATCAAGCGGGCGCGGTTTCTAGCCCTGCTGCCCTACGCCGTGAAGTGAGGAGAGTTACGACATGCAACTGATCCTTCTGGAACGCGTGGCCAAGCTGGGCCAGATGGGCGACGTCGTCGACGTCAAGCCCGGATACGCGCGCAACTATCTGCTGCCGCAGGGCAAGGCGCTGACGGCCTCCGATGCGAACGTCGCTGCCTTCGAGGGCCGCAAGTCTCAACTCGAAGCCGACAATCTGGAATCGAAGAAGGACGCGGACGCGATGGCCGGGCGGCTGGACGGGCAGCAGTTCGTCATCATCCGTCAAGCGTCCGATTCCGGCGCGCTCTACGGTTCGGTCACCACGCGCGATGCCGCCGAGGCCGCGACCGAGGCGGGGTTCACGGTCGAGCGCCGTCAGATCGCGCTTACCGCGCCGATCAAGGAACTCGGGCTTCACGACGTGACCGTGAACCTGCACCCGGAGGTGGAGGTGTCGATCGTTCTGAACGTCGCCCGCTCGCAGGAAGAGGCGGAGCTGCAGGCCGAAGGCAAGTCGATTCAAGATCTTGCGGCCGAAGAGGAAGCCCAGGCCGAGTTCGAGATCGCCGAGTTGTTCGACGACATCGGTTCCGCGGCGGCTGACGACAGCGATCTGGTGACGACGCCCGAATCCGAATCCGGCTCCGACGACGATCAGCCGGACCTGCGCTGACGAGGACCCTTACTGCGGAGGAGGGCCGCTTCCCGAAGCGGCCCTTTTCGTTCCTTCCGACCCTGCATCACAGGTTCTGGGCGGCCTTCCGGCAATCGCTGGCGCATTCGCGGCACATCTCGGCGCAGCGCCGGCAGTGGTCGTCGTCATGTCGCGCGCACATCTCTGCACACGTCTCGCAGGCCTGGACGCATAGTTCCAGCATAGCCCGCAGGACCGCCTCGTTGCTGCCCGTCCGACGCGATGCGACACGGTGGGTCGCCGTGCAGATGTCGGAGCAATCGCTGCACAGCCGAATGCACTCGCCCCTGTCATCCTCTTCCGCGGCGCAGGCATCGGCGCAGGAGTTGCAGATCGCCGCGCAATACATCGCATGGCGGACCGCCTGCCCCAGGGTTTCGTTCAGATGTCCCGCCACGTCGGGATGCTCTGCGATCATCTTTTGAATGGACATCGGTTCCTCCTGTTTCGTGTATCGAGGTAACGCCCCCAGGATGTCCCCGTTCCTGGGGCACGGAACGCCCGCAGGAAGGGCGGAGCGGGTGTCGGACGAGCGGACCGGCAGGATCCGAGCATCATTCCGAATGGATCGCGCATTTTCATCCCACGCCGTCGCGAAGCGGGGCATAGTCCAGTGAGAACCCGACGATCCAAGGAAAGGAACCCCCGCCATGACGCTGACACGCCGCACGTTCCTACAGACGACTGCCGCGACTTCGCTGATCGCGGTCCATCCGTTCGCCGCCCGCGCGCAGGCCGGGCAGGCGCATCTTCGGATCGCCGAGACGACGGATCTCCACGTCCATGTCTGGCCATACGACTACTACGGCGACAGGCCTGTCGACACTGTCGGTCTGGCCCGCACCGCCGCGCTGATCGAGGACGTGAGGGCCGAGGCCGGCAACACCCTCGTCCTGGACAACGGCGACTTCCTGCAGGGCAACCCGATGGGCGACTTCATCGCATACGAACGCGGCCTGCAGCCCGGCAACGTGCATCCCGTCATCGCGGCCATGAACACGGTCGGCTTCGACGCCGCCACGATCGGCAATCACGAATTCAACTATGGCCTATCCTTCCTCGAAACCGCCGTCGCAGGGGCGGACTTCCCCGTCGTGCTGTCGAACGTCACCCGCGGCACAGGGTCCGATCCCTTGTTCGCCCCATACGTCATCCTGGATCGCGAGATCGCGGACGGAGCGGGCGGAACCGCGCCCATCCGGATCGGCGTGATCGGATTCACGCCACCGCAGATCATGGTCTGGGACCGTCGCCACCTGGAGGGCAACGTGTCCGTCCAGGACATCGTACGCACGGCGGAGCGTCTGGTTCCCGAAATGAAGGAACAGGGCACGGACATCGTCATCGCCCTGTCCCATTCCGGTATCGGCCCGGCGGAGTACGAGGAGATGATGGAGAACGCCTCCGTTCCCCTCGCCGCCGTGCCCGGCATCGACGTCGTCCTGACCGGCCACCATCACCGGGAGTTCCCGTCCGATGCCTATGCCGACGTGGCGAACGTCGACGCGGCGGCCGGAACGATTCACGGAAAGCCTGCCGTGATGCCCGGATACTGGGGCAGCCACATGGGGCTGGTCGACCTGATGCTCGAACGCGATGGGTCCGGCTGGCGCATCGTAGCCAGCGAGCAATCGCTGCGGCCCATCGCCATCCGCGGCGAGGATCGGTCCTGGACGCCCCAGGTCGAGAGCGTGGACGCCGTACTGAACGCGACGCGAACCGACCACGAGGCCACGCTGGAATACGTCCGCCGCGCGGTGGGCGAGACCGACGCACCACTGCATTCCTATTTCGCATTGGTCGCCGACGACCCATCCGTCCAGATTGTCAGTCAAGCGCAACGGTGGTACGTCGATCAGTTATTGCAGGGCACGGAACACGAAGGTCTGCCGATCCTGTCCGCAGCGGCCCCCTTCAAGGCGGGCGGTCGCGGTGGCGCCGACTACTACACCGACGTGCCGGCGGGCGACGTGGCCATCCGGAACGTGGCGGACCTGTACCTCTATCCGAACACCGTGCGGGCGGTACGCGTGACGGGTCAGCAGGTGAAGGACTGGCTGGAGCGCAGCGCGGGCATGTTCAATCGGATCGAACCGGGCGGGGGTGAGCAGGTGCTGCTGAACCCCGACTTCCCGTCATACAACTTCGACGTGATCGACGGCGTGACCTACCGTATCGACCTGTCCCAGCCGTCCCGTTTCGACGCGGAGGGCGAGGTCGTGAACCCGGATGCGAACCGCATCGTGGATCTGGAGTACGATGGCGCGCCGCTGGACATGAACGCGGAGTTCGTGATCGCCACCAATAATTACCGCGCGGGCGGAGGCGGCAGCTTCCCCGGCACGGGCGACACGACGATCCTGGACGCGCCCGACACCAACCGCGACGTCATCGTCCGCTATATCGTGGAACAGGGCACGATCAGCCCCTCGGCCGACGGGAACTGGTCCTTCGTTCCGATGGACGGGACCGTGGTGCTGTTCGATACAGGGCCCGGCGGCGCGGCTTACGCGGACGAAGTACCAGGTCGTACCTTGGAACCGGCCGAGATCACGGAAGACGGCTTCCAGCGATACCGCATGCCGCTGTGACGATCGCAAACGGCCCCGGGGGCTGAGCCCCGGGTCTGTCCTTATGGTGGGACGGCGCCGAGCGGATCGCGGTCGACGAGCGGTCCGGGCACAAGCCGCCCATCCGATCGTGATGTGACCCCCTTCGCCGCCGCGCTAGCTGTGCGATCGAACCGATTATCCGGGAGACCCGACATGCCCATCCGTGCCCTTACTGCTGCCCCGCCCCTGGCGTTCCTCCTGATCCAGCCCGCCGCCTCGCAGGGCTTCACCTGGGGTGAGCGCAACACCGATTTCCAACCCGCCTTCGCGGAGCAGTTCCGCGCGAACCTCGAGGAGTCCGACGTCGATCTGAACGTGGAGACGGTGGTCGGTGGCCTGGTCCACCCCTGGGGGATCGCCGTCCTGCCCGACGGAGGCGGCTATCTCGTCACCGAACGCTCGGGGCAATTGCGCCACGTCACGGCGGACGGCAACCTGTCCGCCCCCATCGGCGGCGTGCCCGCCGTGTTGGCCCAGAACCAGGGCGGCCTCCTGGACGTTGCGGTCGGTCCGGAATTCGCCGACGATCGAAGGATCTACCTGACCTATGCCAAGCCCGTCGACGGCGGCAGCGTCACCGCGGCCGCGCGGGCTACGCTGTCGGACGACCTGGCCCAACTCACGGAGGTGGAGGACATCTTCGTCCAGGGGCCGCCGTCTCCGACGCCCATGCATTACGGATCGCGCATCGTCTTCCTGGACGACGGCACGGTCGCGATCACGACGGGCGAGCATTCCTCGCGCCGCGAACGGGTCTTCGCGCAGGATCTGGACAAGACCTACGGCAAGGTCATGCGTCTGAACCCCGATGGCACCGTCCCGGACGGCAACCCGTCCTTCGACGCCGCCGACGCCGTTCCGGGCATCTGGTCCTATGGCCATCGCAACGTGCAGGGCGCCGCCGTGGACGCCGATGGCACCCTATGGACGATCGAGCACGGACCCGCCGGCGGGGACGAGCTGAACCGACCGGAGGCCGGCCTGAACTACGGCTGGCCGGTCATCAGCTATGGCGAGAACTACAACGGCGACGAGGTCGGGTCGGGTCGGGCGGCGATGGAAGGCATGGAGCAGCCCGTCTACTTCTGGGATCCGGTGATCGCGCCAGGGGGAATGCAGTTCCATTCCGGGACCCAGTTCGGCGACTGGAACGGCGATCTGCTGATCGGTTCGCTCTATCCCGGCGGCGTCGTGCGCCTGTCCCTGGAGGAAGGGGTCGTGGTGGAGGAGGAGCGCCTTCTACGCGACCAGGGCCGCATTCGTGATGTCGAGGTGCTGGACGATGGAAGCTTCCTGATGCTGACCGATTTCGACAATGGCGCGATCCTGCAAGTGACCGAGGCGTCGGACTAGCTCGAGCCGGATCCGCCCGAACGTCGCGCGAACGATCTGGCGACCGTAATTCCCCCCGCTTTGCGCGAGGGGGCTTCCCCTGCTAATCAAAGTGCCAGCTAAGCGTCCTCTTCGAGCTTCTCCAACTCGGCCTGCAGCTCCTCCTTGCTGACGGTCCTGTCGGTGACCTCAGCCTGATCGAGGATGTGGTCGATGACCTTGTCCTCGAACAATGGCGCGCGGACTTGTTGGGCGGCCTGGGGATTCTTCTGAATGAACTCGAAGAACTCCCGCTCCTGGCCGGGATACTGTCGCGCCTGCTGCATGATCGCTTGCGTCATCTCTTGATCGGAGACCGTGACTTCCGCCTTCTGACCCAGTTCGGCCAGCAGTAGACCCAATCGGACGCGGCGTTCGGCCAGCTTGGTGTGTTCCTCCGTCGGCTCGATCTTGTCGTGGTCGTGGCCCTGAACGTCGGGGTTCTCCTCATGCCACAACTGATGAGCGATCTGATCGGCCTCCGCCTGCAGCAGGCTCGGGGGCAGATCGAAATCGACCTTCCCGTCGAGTTGGTCGAGCAGACGACGCTTGACGACTTGGCGCGCCGCGCCGGCGTACTCGGCCTTCAGACGTTCGGCGATCTGACCCTTCAACGCATTCAGATCCTCGGCACCGAAGCGCTTCGCCAACTCGTCGTCCAACGCGGCCTCCGCGGGGGCCTTCACCTCCTTCACTTTGCATTCGAACCTGGCCTGCTTCCCAGCCAGGTTCTCCGCTTGATAATCCTCCGGGAAGGTGACTTCGACGACCTTCTCGTCGCCGGCCGTTGCGCCGGCGAGCTGTGCCTCGAAGCCAGGGATGAAGCTGTTCGATCCCAGGACCAGGGGATAATCCTCGGCGGTGCCGCCTTCGAAGTACTCGCCGTCGACCGACCCCTTGAAGTCGATCACGACCTGATCGCCGTCCTCCGCTGCACCGTCCTTTGCCTCGAAGGTCTGGGCAGAGGATGCTAGTGACTTCAAAGCCTCGTCCAGATCGGACTCGGCTGGCTTGACCACCAGGCGTTCGATCGCCACGTCGGAGAAGTCGACCTCCGGCACGTCGGGCAGCGCCTCGTAGGACAGGGCGACCGCGACGTCATCGCCAGGCTTCCAGTCCTGGTTCGCCATTTCGACCTTGGGCTGCATCGCGGGGCGGTCGCCCGTCTCCTCGAAATGCTTGGACATGGCGCCGTCGATGCTCTCCTGCATCGCCTCGCCCATCAGGCGCAGACCGAACTGCTTCTTCAGTAGCGCCATCGGCACTTTACCCTTGCGAAATCCCTTCATCTCGACGGTGGGCTGCGCTTCTGCCAGCTTCGCGTCCACCTTCGCGTCGAGCTCGGAGGCGGGCACGGTAATGGAATAGGCGCGCTTGAGGCCTTCGTTCAGCGTCTCGGTGACTTGCATGTAGAGCATCCTCGGGGGCGTATGGCCGCCCGGGGGATCGCCGGTAGGACCCGGCCCGGGCGATGAAATCCGCGCCCTTCTAGGGATCGTTGGTTGGGGGTGCAAGCGGCGCCGAGGAAAGCCTGCGAAGCGGCGTCAGTTCGACGGCGACGGCGACCAGAGCCCGACGAACGCGATCACGAGGGCTGCGGGCATCGTCGAAGGAGATCGCGCTTCGCGCAGCACCGGCACGGTATCGGTGCGCAGTTCCTCCACCTCGATCTCGTGACGCTCCCGCCTACGCCGAAGCTTCTCCTTGGTCACGACGTCATTTACAGGAGGCCCGCTCGCAGTTCAGAGACAACAGTCAGTCCAATCTTCACCAGCCACTACCGTTCTGGGTTCAGTAGATGTACCGTATCTGATCGCTCCAATACCGTTCCACGCGACGAAGGGTGGATACGATCTCGACGAGACCGGCATCGGACAGGACGCCGGTGTGGCGGATCCCGTCGGCGTGGCGCTGGAACAGGTCGGCGACCGCGTCGCGGACGTCGCGCCCCTTCTCCGTCAGGCGGACGCGCACGGCACGGCGGTCGATCTCGCAACGCTGGTGGTGCATGTATCCCAGATCGACGAGCTTCTTCAGGTTGTAGCTGACGTTCGAACCTTGGTAGTAGCCACGGCTCTTCAGCTCGCCCGCCGTCACCTCGTTGTCGGCGATGTTGAACAGCAACAGCCCCTGGACGGCGTTGATCTCGAGGATGGACAAGCGTTCGAACTCGTCCTTGATGACGTCCAGCAGCAGGCGATGCAGGCGCTCCACTAATTGGAGGGAATCGAGGTATCCGGACATGAAGTCCGGCGCGTTCCTCGGTTGAATGTTGTCCAAGCGGCTCATGGGTGGCAGACCTTTCGCGGCGACGTTGGCGCATGTCGTCGCAGAAAAATCCCAACAAAGCGTAAAGTCAGCGGGATCGTGCCGCGCGTCGGTTCAGCGCGGCCATCAGCTGCGCGTATCGCGGAGGTGGCGCGTCGCGCCCGGTGACCCAGTTCAGAAGGTCGTGATCGGCTTCGCCCAAGGCCGCTTCGTACACGTCGACCTCGTCCGGTACCATCCCGTCGAGGTGCTCGTCCGCGTAGCCCCCCAGGATCAGATCCATCTCGCGGATGCCCCGCCGCCAGGATCGCAGGCGCAGGCGGCGCAGGCGCGTGGCGCGATCCTCTCGATCGTCGGTCATTCGACCCCCAGGCGTTCGCGGAGCCGATCTTCCAAAACTCTCAGGCGGTCGGACAAGAGCGCGGCGTCCTTGTGCGCCCTGATGACGGCTTCCAGCAGGCTGGCATCGTCCGTCCCCGCGACCGTCCCCTCGCCCACGCCCGTCAGCAGCCACATCAAGGACACGTTCAGCATGCCCGCCAAGCGCGACACGCGATCGGCGCGCGGCTCGGCGCGATCGGATTCCCATGCCCCAACGGTCTCCGACGAGACGCCGAGCCGGTCGGCCAACTCGGCTTGGGTCAGGCCCGCCGCCTCGCGCGCGCCCGTCAGCCGATCGCCGAACGTCGTGGCTTCGGGATCGTACCAATCGTCATCCGCGGCCTGGTCCGGCATCGCTCACGCTCCTTGATCCTGGGTCGGGGGCACCCTAGGACGGGCGCGCCGCCGCCGCAAACGCAGGGACCGACCCAATGGCCTTCCTCTCCGACACGCTGGACCGGGTGAAGCCGTCGCCCACCATCGCCGTGACCAACCGGGCCCGTGAGCTTCGGGCTGAAGGCCGCGACGTCATCGGCCTGGGCGCGGGGGAGCCGGACTTCGACACGCCCGACAACATCAAGGACGCCGGCATCCAAGCCATCCGGGACGGCAAGACGAAGTACACCGCAGTGGACGGCATACCGGAGCTGAAGCGAGCCATCTGCGCGAAGTTCAAGCGTGACAACGGTTTGGACTATTCCCCCGCACAGGTCACCGTGAACGCGGGCGGCAAGCACACGATCTACAACGCGATGGCGGCAACCCTGAACCCGGGCGACGAGGTCGTGATCCCCGCCCCCTATTGGGTCAGCTATCCCGACATGGTCCTGCTGGCGGGGGGCACCCCGGTCGTGGTGGAAGCCGGGATCGAGACGAAGTTCAAGCTGACGGCCGAGGCGCTGGAAGCCGCCATCACCCCTGAGACCAAGTGGCTGATCTTCAACAGCCCGTCCAACCCCACCGGGGCTGCCTATTCCGCGGACGAACTGAAGACCCTGACCGACGTCCTGTTGCGCCACCCGCACGTCTGGATTCTCACGGACGACATGTACGAACACCTCGTCTTCGACAACTTCGTCTTCGCCACGCCCGCGCAGGTCGAACCGAAGCTGCTCGATCGGACGCTGACCATGAACGGGGTCAGCAAGGCCTATGCCATGACCGGTTGGCGCATCGGGTACGCCGCGGGGCCAGAACATCTGATCGCCGCGATGCGCAAGGTGCAGTCGCAATCGACCTCGAACCCCTGCAGTATCAGCCAGTGGGCCAGCGTCGAAGCATTGGAAGGCACACAGGAGTTCATTCGGCCCAACCAGCAATTGTTCAAGAAGCGCCGTGACCTGGTGGTGGCCGGATTGAACGAGTGCCCAGGCGTCGAATGCCCCACGCCCGAAGGCGCGTTCTACGTCTATCCGTCCATCGCAGGCTGCATCGGCAAGACCAGCGCCGGAGGGACCCTGATCGAGGATGACGAGACGTTCGCCAAGACGCTGTTGGACGAAGGCGACGTGGCGGTCGTCTTCGGCGCGGCCTTCGGCCTCAGCCCCCATTTCCGGGTCAGCTATGCCACGTCGGAGGACGCGCTGACCGAAGCGTGCGTCCGGATCAAGCGGTTCTGCGAAGGGCTGACCTGACGGGCCCGCGATGGGGCGGACGGGCGACCATCGGCAGTCCGCGGAGGCGTTCATGCCGACATTGTGGGAGACGGAGACTCAGACGCTTCCCAGCCGGATGGGACGAGCATCCCGGTCCGCGACGAGGCGCCAGAACCGGACCGTCAGCAGGATCGCCGCGACGGCCAATCCGACGCATAGTCCCAACCATACCCCATAGGCACCCAACGCGGTGTGGAAGCCGAACAGATAGCTGACCGGGATCCCGCACCCCCAATAGGCGAGCACCGCATAGATCATCGGCCGCTTTGTGTCCTGCAATCCACGCAGGCAGCCCAGGGCCATGACCTGACCCGCATCGACCAGTTGGAACAGGCCCGCGACCAGCAACAGCCCCACGCCGAGCGACAGGATCGTCGCCGCCTGCGGGTCCCCCGGATCCAGGAACGCCCCCACCATCGTCCCGCCCGCGAACCAATAGAGGGCCATGGCAAGCGCCACCGCGATGCCCGATAGCGCGAACGCGGCCACCGCCGCATCGCGCAGCCCGCCCCGATCGCCTTGTCCGGCATAGCGGCCGACCCGGACGGTCGCGGCCTGCGACAGGCCGAGATGCACCATGAACGTCGCCCCCGCGATCTGGATCGCGATGCCGTGCGCGGCCAATTCACGAGTGCCCAGATTGCCCATCATCAGGGCCGAGGCCGCGAACAGTCCCGACTCCGATACATGCGTCAGACCGATCGGCCAACCCAGGCGGAACACTTGGCCGAACGCCTGCCAGTCGGGCCGCAGCGGGTTGCGGAACAGTTCCCACCGGGCCATGCCGGGACCCCGTGCCGCATAGAGGGCGAGCATCGCGCCCATCGCGACGTTGACGCCCACGCTGGCCCATGCCGCGCCACGCACGCCCAGTTCGGGGAACGGACCGGCGCCGAAGATCAGGATCGCGTTCAGCCCCACGTTCAACGCGACGCCCGCCAGCGTGACCCATAACACGATCCGGGTGCGTTCGAGCGCGGAGAGATGCGATCGGATCGTCACCGTGAACAGTGCTGGGACGAGGCCGAGGGCGACGATGCGGAGATAGGCCTCCGCCTGAATCACCACGTCGGCCGGCTGCCCGAGCGCCGTGAGGATCGGACCGGACAGGAACATGATCGGCATCGCGGCCAGTCCGGCGAGCACGGCCAGCCACAGGCCCATCCGCGCCGCGCGTCGCACGCCGCGTTCGTCGCCCCGCCCCGCCGCGTCCGACGACAGACCTATGATCCCATAGGCGAAGCCCGAAGTCAGCAAGAACAACGTGAAGAAGAACGTCGCGCCTAGGGTTCCCGCAGCCAGCGCGGGCACGGAATAGCGGCCCAGCATCAGCGTGTCGGTCAAGCCGATCAACATCTGCGCGACCTGACTGCCCACGAGTGGCAATCCAAGCGTGAGCGTCCGGGTCATGTGGATGCGAAGCGGGATCATGGGACGCCGCTACGCCCGGTGGTCGCGACGGGCAACACCGGCACGGCCCGAAACGAGGCGAGCGGCACGAGGGGCCGCCCGCGGCGCGCATGTCGGACTGCATTCATGAGACCTGCATGGTACCGGGTTTGGCCCGGCACGCAGGCCAGCCGGATCAGCCTACGATTTCGAGGTCGGAGAAGAAGAACTGGATCTCCTCCGCCGCCGTTTCCGGAGCGTCGGAGCCGTGAACGGAGTTCTCCCCGATCGACAGCGCGTACTCCTTGCGGATGGTGCCGTCGGCGGCCTCCGCCGGATTGGTCGCACCCATCACTTCGCGGTTCTTCGCGATGGCGTCCTCGCCTTCCAGCACCTGCACCACGATCGGCTCGGACGCCATGAACGTCGTCAGCTCGTCGAAGAAGGGGCGTTCCTTGTGCACGGCATAGAATTGGCCCGCCTGCTCCTTGGACAATTTGATCCGCTTGGACGCGACGACCCGCAGGCCGGCTTCCTCGAACTTCTCGATGATGGCGCCCGTCAGGTTCCGCTTCGTCGCGTCGGGCTTGATGATGGAAAAGGTGCGTTGGACGGCCATGGGCTTCGCTCCGAATAAAGGGTGAGTTCGCGCGGGCGCCTAGCACCCGTGTCGGACGAAGGGAACCGCCCGCGCCGGTGTTGACGCCGCGCGCGCCCCGGCGCAGTGGCACGGCCATGCTTCAGATCACCGATATCTCCTATTCCGTGGCGGGGCGGCCCCTGTTCGAAGGAGCGTCCGCGACCATTCCCGACGGGCACAAGGTTGGGCTGGTCGGCCGCAACGGCACCGGCAAGACGACCCTGTTCCGTCTGATCCGAGGGGAGCTGACGCTGGATGGGGGCCGCATCGACCTGCCCGTCCGCGCGCGGATCGGCGGCGTCGCGCAGGAGGCACCGGCATCGGACAAGAACCTGATAGACACCGTGCTGGAGGCCCATGCGGAACGGGCCGAACTGATGGCCGAGGCCGAAATCGCGACGGATCCTGCCCGCATCGCGGCCGTGCAGACTCGTCTGACCGACATAGACGCCTGGTCGGCCGAAGCGCGGGCCGCGACGATCCTGAAGGGCCTGGGCTTCGACGAGGCGGCGCAGGCGCAACCCACGGGGGACTTTTCAGGGGGCTGGCGTATGCGGGTCGCCCTGGCGGGCGTCCTGTTCGCACAGCCCGACCTCCTGCTGCTGGACGAGCCGACCAATTACCTCGACCTGGAAGGCGCGCTGTGGCTGGAACGCTATCTCGCCGCCTACCCCCACACCGTCATCATCATCAGCCACGATCGCGGCCTGTTGAACCGCGCCGTCGACACGATCCTGCATCTGGAGGATCGGACCCTCACCACCTATGCCGGTCCCTACGACCAGTTCGCCCGGCAGCGGCGGGAACGCCGGATGCAGCAAGCGGCGGCGGCCGCGAAGCAGGAGGCCGCGAAGGCGCACATGCAGGCCTTCGTGGACCGGTTCCGCGCGAAGGCCAGCAAGGCGAAGCAAGCGCAATCCCGGCTGAAGGCCATCGAACGGATGGAGACGATCCGCGCGCCCGAGGATGCGGCCCGAACGGTCTTCACCTTCCCGGCGCCCGACGAACTGTCGCCTCCCATCCTGCGGTTGGAGGGGGCGGCCGTGGGCTACGGCGGCGATCCCGTGCTCCGACGGCTTGACCTGCGTCTCGATCAGGACGATCGCATCGCCTTGCTGGGTCGGAACGGAGAAGGAAAATCCACGCTTTCCAAGCTGTTGTCGAACAAGCTTTATCCCGCCAGCGGGCAGCGCCATGCCAGCGGCAAGCTAAGGATCGGCTACTTCGCCCAGCATCAGGTTGACGAACTGCACCTGGACGAAACGCCACTCCAGCATATCCAGCGGGAACGTCCGAACGAGACACCCGCCCGCTTACGTGCGCGCTTGGCTGGGTTTGGCCTGGGTGCCGACCAAGCGGAGGTCGAAGTCGCGCGCCTGTCGGGCGGGCAGAAGGCGCGGCTGTCGCTCCTGCTGGCCACGCTGGACGCGCCGCACCTTCTGATCCTCGACGAGCCGACCAATCACTTGGACATCGAATCCAGGGAAGCGTTGGTGGAGGCGCTGACGACCTATGACGGTGCGGTCGTGCTCGTCAGTCACGACATGCATCTGCTGTCGATGGTCGCGGACCGTCTGTGGCTGGTCGGCGAGGGCACGGTGAAGCCCTACGACGGGGATCTCGAAACCTATCGCGCGATGCTGCTGTCGGATGGAAAACCCAGCAGGCCCGCCAAGCCGAAAGCCGATCGGCGGAAGGCTTCGCGCGACGAGATCCTGGAGTTGCGCGCCGAGGTCCGTCGCTGCGAAGCTCGCGTCGAGAAGATCGAGGGAATGCGTGACAAGCTTGCGAAGAAGCTGGCCGACCCCGTCCTGTACGAGGATGGCAATGCCGGTCAGTTGGAGGTTTGGAACAAGAAATACGCGGAGGTGATGGACGCCTCCGACCGGGCGGAAGCCCTGTGGATTCGTGCGGCGGAGGCGCTGGAGCGGGCCGAGGCATGAGCGCGGCGGAAGCATTGACGGCATTCACGGCCCTGTTCGTGGTCATCGACCCGATCGGCCTGACGCCCATCTTCGCGGCGCTGACCGCGGGCCTGTCCGCACGTGCGCGCAACGCCATCGCGTTTCGTGCGCTCGGCCTGTCCGCGCTGATCCTCGTGGTGTTCGCCGTGTCGGGGGAATCACTGCTCGGATTCCTCGGCATCTCGATGCCCGCGTTCCGCATCGCGGGCGGTTTGCTTTTGTTCCTGACTGCCCTGGAGATGCTGTTCGAGCGGCGCCAGGAACGGCGGGACGGCAACCGCGACGTGGTCGTGGACGACCCGTCCGTGTTCCCCCTGGCGCTGCCGCTGATCGCGGGGCCCGGGGCCATCGCCACGATGATCCTCCTAACGGACGGGGGCGACGCGATGAACGTCGCGTCCGCGGTGGGGGTCATGCTGGCCGTGCTCGGCGTCTGCCTGGTGCTGTTCCAGTTGGCCGCGCCGATGGAGCGGGCGTTGGGACGCGTGGGCATCAACGTCGTCACGCGCTTGCTGGGGATGCTGCTGGCGGCGCTGTCGGTCCAGTTCGTCTTGGACGGCGTGCTGGCCATCTGGTGATCGCCGCCCCCTCCCCTATCTAGGGGGACATGAGTTCCGACGACGGCATGCAACTAGTCTATTGGCTGCTCCTGGGCGGGGTGATCGCGTTCGGGTTCCTGTTCGCGAACAGACACCGGATGGGCGCGATGGTTCGGATGGCGCTGACCTGGGCCGCGATCTTCGCGGGGGTTACCCTGTTGGTGGGGATATTTCTGGAGGATCAGTCACTCATGGCGCCACCGCGGCAAGCCGTGGTCGTGGATGGCGACGGGGGCCTGGCGATCGAGGTGCCGCGGTCGCGGGATGGGCATTACCACATGGTAATGGGGGTCGAGGGGGAGCCGGTGCGCTTCGTCGTGGACACCGGCGCGACCGACATGGTGCTGACCCGCGACGACGCCGAACGTGCCGGCATCGATCTGGAATCGCTGCGCTTTTCCGGCAGGGCGCGGACCGCGAACGGCGAGGTCCGGACCGCAGACGTCGTGCTGGACGAGGTGCGGCTGGGGGATGCGGTGGACCGAAACGTGCGGGCCGTCGTGAACGGCGGGGAGATGAGCCAGAGCCTGCTGGGGATGTCGTACCTGCAGACGTTCGGACGCATCGAGATCGAGAACGACGTCCTGCGCCTGACCCGCTGAGGGACGCCGTATGGTGGGGGGCACCCCCCGTACACCCCCCGTACATACGCAAAGGCACCGTCTGGGGATGATCTTGCGTGATGCATGATCGTTCCAATGGAGGGCAGCGGGGTCCCGCCCGGGCGGATCGCCTATCCGATGCCCGCTGGCGGAGGGTCAGTCCACGTTCGCAGTCGCCTTCTGCGCCCACTTGCCGGATTCCTCCGACCAGTAGCGGGCGCCGATCCCGGCGCGCTTGAGCGCCGCCCATTGGCCGCGGGCGTGCTGGACCGCGTCGTCGTCCATGCCGTCGAAGACGATGCAGGCGCGCCGGAGGTCGGACAGCTCGCCCGCGTCCAGGTCGGCCCCGTCGATGGTCATGACGCAGTCCCGGCCGGTCGCGGTGGCGGCGGTCGTCAAGAGGACGGGTTGTCGGTCGTCGTGCGTGCCCCCCGCCAGCCCGTGGGGGAGGAACGCGTCGGGCGGGCCGCCCCACAGATCCGCGTCGAGCCGTTCGAGGCGCGCGAGGTCTCTGCCGCGTACGGCGACACGCCAGCCCTGCGCCAGGGCGCGGTCCAGCAGCATCGCCAGACCTTCGGCGACGGAGCGGCGGGTGAGGTGGTAGAAATAGACCTCAGCCGGCATTCTCGAACCGGTCGGCGATCAGGCGGTCCAGCGCGCGGACGCCCCAACCGGTGGCGCCCGCGGGCGATAGGTCGGTGCCCTTCGCCACGCTGGCCACGCCCGCGATGTCGAGATGGATCCAGGGCGTGTCGTCCTTCACGAAGCGTTGCAGGAACTGCGCGGCAGTGATGGATCCCGCAGCCCGTCCACCGACGTTCTTCATGTCGGCCACGCGGGACTTGAGCAGCTTGTCGTAGGCCGCGCCCAGCGGCATCCGCCATGCGCCTTCCCCTTCGGCCTTCGCGGCGGCCAGGAACGCATCGCAGAGCGCGTCGTCGTTGGAGAAGACGCCCGCGTTCTCGTGCCCCAGGCCTACGATGATGGCGCCGGTCAGGGTGGCGAGGTCGATCATGCCCGCAGGCGCGAACCGGTCCTGTGCGTACCACATGACGTCGCACAGGACCAAACGGCCTTCGGCGTCGGTATTGATGACCTCCACCGTGTCGCCCTTCATGGACGTGACCACGTCGCCGGGGCGCTGCGCCAGACCATCGGGCATGTTCTCGACCAGGCCCACCAGGGCCACGACGTTGGCACGGGCCCGGCGGGTGGCGACCGCGTGCATGGCGCCCGCCACGGTGCCCGCGCCGCCCATGTCCATGGTCATGTCCTCCATCCCCGCGCCGGGTTTGAGGCTGATGCCGCCGGTGTCGAAGGTCACGCCCTTGCCGATCAGGGCCAGGGGCTTCTCGTCCCCGCCGCCGTTCCACTGCATGACCACGACCTTCGACGGCATGGCCGATCCCTGCCCCACGGCCAGGAGCGTGTGCATGCCCAGCCGTTCGAGTTCATCCTCCTCCAACACCTCGACGTCCACGCCGAGGTCGCGGAGCGAGTCCAAGCGTTCGGCGAAGGTCACGGGGGTCAGGACGTTGGCGGGCGCGTTGACCAGGTCGCGGGTCAGGAACACGCCTTCGGCAGCGGCTCGATGGGCGTCGAAGGTGGTGGTGGCCTCGTCGGGCTTCGACACGGCCACGGTCACGGCGGCGGGGTCGCCTGGCTTGTCGCCGGTCTTGTGGTCGGTGAAGTCGTAGTCGCGCAACACCAGGCCCAGCGTCACGTCGGCAGCGGCGCGGTGCTTGCCCGCCGCCAGCAGGACGGCGCGGGTGCCGCGCAGGCGGGCGAGCGCCGCACCCGCCCTCATCGCCACGTCGCGGTCGGGGCGATCGGGCAGGCGCAGGACCGCGACGGCGGAGGCAGCCGCGTTTGCCGGGAAGGCCAAGTCCATCAGATCCCCGTCAGACAGCTTCTCCCACGCGGGGCTGGCCGTCGCGCGTTCCACCGCACCCCGAGTTAGGCGGTTCACCCGACGCGCGACCTGCGACAGCTTGCCATCGGCCGGCACGATCACAGCCAGGATGCCGTCATGGGCGGCGGCGGCGTCCGCGTCGAACGCCGTGAAGGTGACGGGGGCGGGTCGTGTCATGGCGCGGGCTCCGGGCAGCGGGTGTCGCGCGAAACCTAGGCGGGGGCCGGTGCGAAGGCCAGAGGGGCGGGAACACGCATCGGCGCGCGGCTGACCGAACCGCCCAAAGTTCCGGCAGACCCCGCCCCAGCCGACGTGGCGCTGTGCCGTTACCGTTGCCTGGCGCCCCACAGCCGCCGCACCATCGGCCTGCGACCCGCGTCACGGGCGCGACCGACGGGGGGGGGATGCCTATGACGACCGAGATGGAACGCTTCATCCACGGATTGCCGAAGGCCGAGTTGCACGTCCATCTGGAAGGCACGCTGGAGGCGGAGATGCGCTTCGCGCTGGCCGAACGGAACGGGGTCGATACGGGGTTCGACACGATCGAGGCACTGCGCGAAAGCTATGTCTTCCACGACCTGCCGAGCTTCTTGCAGGTGTTCTATGACGGCGCGTTCGTGATGCTGAAGGCGCAGGACTTCTCGGACCTGTGCTACGCATACCTCGAACGGGTGGCGGCACAGAACGTGCTGTATTCCGAGATGTTCTTCGACCCGCAACAGCATACCGACCGGGGCGTCCCCTTCGAGGTGGTGATCGAAGGGCTGACCGACGGGCGGAAGCGGGCCGAGGACGCGTTCGGCATCAAGTCGGCGCTGATCCTGTGCTTCGTTCGCGAACGCAGCGCGGACTCGGCCATGCAGACGCTCGAATGGGCGATCCCGCACCGGGACCGGATCGTGGGCCTGGGCCTTGATTCCGACGAGAACGGCAACCCGCCGTCGAAGTTCGCCGACCACTTCGCCCGGGCCCGCGCGGAGGGCTTCCACCTGACCATGCATTGCGACCTGGATATCCCCGGCACGCACGAACACATCCGGCAGGTGATCGAGGACATCGAGGTCGACCGCATCGACCACGGCGCCAACATCCTGGAGAGGCCCGACCTGATCGAGAAGACGAAGGCACGGAACCTGCACTTCACGATCTGCCCCACCGCCAATACCATGATCCGAGGTCCGCACGAGCAGGACGTGGTGCGGCGGTCGATGGAGCATGGCCTGCACTTCTCGCTCAACTCCGATGACCCGGCCTATTTCGGACGCGACTACATGAACGGGACGTTCGAGATCACGCAGGCGGAGGCCGGCCTCACGCGGAACGATCTGATCACCGTCAGCCGCCATGCCTTCGAGGCCGCATGGGTGGATGCGGATCTGCGGAACGGGTTCTTGCGCGAACTGGACGCCTACGCCTCCGCGACCGCCTGACGGCGCCCCCTCATCCCTAGGAAAAGGATCGATCATGGATCGCAGGACGTTCCTCGCCGCGAGCGCCGGGCTGATGACGCCGCGCATCGCATCGGCCACCACGGAAACGGCGACCGTGGGCCTGCTGCTTGTGGGACCCAAGACGGATGGCGGCTGGTCGCAGCACCATCACGAAAGCATGCAGGAAGCCATCGATCGGTTCGACGGACGGGTCGATATGATGGTCCAGGAGAGCGTGCCGGAGGGCGCGGACGCCGAACGCGCGCTGACGCAGATGGCGCTGCGGGGCGCGGACCTGATCTTTGCGGCGTCGTTCGGCTACATGGACCCGACCATCGCGGTAGCATCCCGGTTCCCGGACGTGCGGTTCGAGCATGCCACCGGGTTCAAGACCGCGCCGAACGTGGCCGTCTACAACCCCCGTTTCTACGAAGGGCTGGCGGTGATGGGTCATATCGCGGGCCGGATGACGGAGACGAAGAAGATCGGGATCGTCGCGCCCTATCCGATCCCGCTGGTGTTCCGGGGGATCAACTCGATCTTCGCCCATGCCCGGCAGCAGGCCCCGGACGTCGAGATGAACATCGTGTGGATCAACACGTGGTTCGATCCCGCAAGGGAGGCGGACGCGACGCGGGCCCTGCTGGAACAGGGGGCCGACTTCGTGCTGTCGTTGACGGATTCGACCGCGCCCCTGGCCGCGATCGAAGCGCATGGGACCGGATGGGGGTTCGGGTTCACGTCGGACATGGTCGAATACGCGCCGTACCCGCGGCTGTCGTCGGTGATCACCAACTGGACCCCCTACTACGCCGAACGGATCGGCGCGCTGCTGGATGGCACCTGGACCAGCGGGAACCGGTGGGACGGCTTGGCCCATGGGATGGTCTTGGTGGGCGACTTCTCGGACGCGATGCCGCCGGAGGTGCGCGAAAGCGCCGGGGCGCTGGCTGCGGACATCGCATCGGGGGCCGTGCATCCGTTCACCGGGCCCCTGCGGCGGCAGGACGGGTCCGTCTGGTTGGCCGACGGGGCGGTGGCCGACGACGGATCCCTGGCCGGAATGGACTTCCTGTTGGACGGGATCGCGAGCCCGATGCCGCGCTAGGCGGTCATCGATGCACCGGAGAGCGACCCTGTCCTGTGGTGCCGGACCCCTGAAACTAGAACGCCCCGGCCTTTCGGCCGGGGCGTCCCTCGCAGCACATGCGCGGCGGGGGTGGCGGGCCAAGCCGGCCCCTACTCGTATCCGCGTTACATTCCGCCGTGCGAGGCCGCGAAGCCCGTGATGCCGCCCAAGCCCAGCTCGCCCAGGAGCGTAAGGGCGCCAGAGCTCAGGTCGACGAGATAGAGGCCGGCGGTGTCCTCAGCGTCGATCTGCAAGACCGCATAGGCGAGGTCCGATCCTTCCGCCTCCGACACGATGTCGAAGCCGCCGGTGTCGAGGACGTCGACGGCATCCCCATCGATCGTCAGAAGGCCGACCGTCGCCAGCTCGCCCGCGTTGTTGGCCAGCGTCACGAGGGCGTTGGCCCGCGCATCGAGTGCGTATTGCGCCGTGGCGGAGGCCGTACGCCCGTCTATCGCGTTGGTATAGGCATTGGCGAAGATCAACGGGTCCGCGCCGGCAGACGCGTCGCCGTCGACGTAGAACGCATCCGTGAAGCGGCGCACCGAGTTCGCCCGCTCGTCCCCGTCGCCGAACCCTTCCGGGAAATAGACGAGGTTCGCGCCGTCCGCGCCCACCGCGCGCACGGCGTCGATCTGATTATTGAAGTCGAAGGCGACTGCCCCCGCGCCGATGGACGCGTCGTCCGCGAAGGTCGCGCCCAGGTCGGTCAGCGTGCCGGTCGCGGGGTCGATCTCGTACATCGCGCCGTCGGCGTAGCCCAGGAGCTGCCCGGTCACGGGACGATAGGCGATGGCGCGCAGCGGCGCATCAAGGTCGAAGGTCCGCGCGTCGCCCGGCGACGCGATGTCGGACATGGTCACGAGGGTCGCGCCGTCCCCGGCGAGGGCATAACCCATCGTGCCCGCATGGCCCATGGCGAGGGCCGGGCCGGCGGTCGCGAGCGCGAACGCCGTGGCGAGTGCGATCCGTGTCGTGTCCATGTCGTGTGCCTTTTCCCTTGTGCTGGCCCCGCGTTTCGGGACCAATCGTCGGAGCCACGGGGGGCGAGGGTTGGAAGTTTCGGTCGGGTCGGTTTTTTGCGGATGGGCGCTGTGAGCGCCACGGACGGACGGTCCGGTCGGCGGGACCGGCCCGCGGCGCCGTCGGGGGACGTCGCGGCGGATCGCGCGGCGATCGAAGGGTACATCGCACGCGCGGCCTTGGGGGAGCGGGCGGCGTTCACCGCGCTCTATGATGCCACGAGCGGGAAACTCCACGCGGTGTGCATCCGTGTGTTGGGTGCAGGGCGGGATGCAGAGGACGCGATGCAAGACGCCTATGTAAAGGTTTGGCGCAACGCGGGGCGCTATCGCGCGACGGGCCATTCGCCGATGACCTGGCTGATCACGATCGCGCGCAACACCGCCATCGACCGCCTGCGCGCGCGTCGCGGGGATGCGGACGTAGCCGATTACGACGCCGCGTTGGCCGCGCCCGGCGCGACGCCGGAGCAATCGGCCGTGGCCGCGTCCGAGGCCGGACGCCTGGTGGCCTGCCTGGACGAGCTGCCTGCGGATCGCCGCGCGGCCATCACGGGGGCGTATCTGGACGGGCGCAGCTATGCCTGGCTGGCGGCGGAGGCGGGCGTCCCCCTCAACACGATGCGGACGTGGCTGCGGCGCGGCCTGATCGCGCTGCGGGCGTGCATGGCGCGATGACGGACGAATTGGACCCCATCCCCGAGGACGAGCGGGACGACGTGCTGGCGGCGGAATATGCTCTGGGCCTGCTGGAGGACGCGGAGCGCGACGCGGCGCGGCGCCGGGCGGGTGCTGAGCCTGACTTCGCCGCGCGCGTGCTGGCGTGGGAGGCGCGGCTGGCCCCGCTGGGGAATCTTGCGCCGGTCCCGCCGCCCGCCGCCGCCCGCGCGGCCCTGCACGCCCGCCTGTTCCCGGACGCGGCGCCCAAGCCGTTCTGGCGGCGGGCCGGCCCGTGGCAGGTCTTGGCCGGGGCGGCGCTGGCCCTGGCCGTGGCGGTCCTTCTGCTGGTATCCTTCGATCGGAACGGCGGCGGCGGGCCGCTCTATCCGGCCGAGATCGCGTCCGAGGCGGGGGACTTCCGCGTGATCGCGGTCGTGGACAAGACCCGCGACGAGGTCGTCCTGACGCGGACCGCTGGGGCCGCGCCGCCGGGCCGGGTCCTGCAGGTCTGGGCGCATGGGCCGGACGAGCCAGCGCAGTCCGTGGGCCTGTGGCCCGCCGGCGAGACCGTGCGGTTGCCGCTGCCGCCCGAGATCGCCGCCGTGCGGGGCACCCTTACGCTGGGCGTGTCGGAGGAACCGCCCGGCGGGTCGCCCACCGGCTCGCCGTCGGGCCGCGTGTTCGGGACGGTCGACATCCCGGGCGTCGGCCCGTCGTCGTGACGGACGGGGGCGACGCCCTTGGCCCGGTCGCGCGCCGCGGCTAGGAAGAAGCCGACCCCCGCCGGAGCCGCCCCGCCCGTGAGCACGTTCGACCGATACCTGACGGGCCGCCTGCTGGTCTATTTCGCCTTCTTCGCTTCCGTGCTGGCGGCGGTGTATTGGGTGAACCGGGCCATCGGCCTGTTCGACCGGCTGATTGCCGGGGGCTCGAACCTCCGGGTATTCCTGGAGTTCACGGCCCTGGGCCTGCCCTACGTCATCTATCTGACGCTGCCCTTCGCCGCATTGATCGCGACGCTCTATGGCGTCAACCGGCTGGCGTCGGACAGCGAACTGATCGTGGCGCAGACCACCGGGCTGGGCCCCTGGCGCCTGGCTCGACCCGTTCTGGTCTTCGGGCTCGCGGCGGGGCTGGCGGCCGCGATCCTGGGCAATGCGCTGGTGCCCGCCGCGCGCACGGTCCTGGCCGAGCGGGGGGAGGCACTGAACCGCGACGTCACGGCCCGCTTCCTGCGCGCGGGCGAGTTCCTGCACCCCGGCACGGGCGTCACCGTCTATGTTCGCTACGTCACGCCGGAGGGCGAGCTGTTGGGCCTGTTCCTGCAGGACCGTCGGGGGTGGCGGTCGAACACGACCTATACGGCCGCGCGCGCCTATCTGCTGGAAGGACGGCCCGGATCGACCGGCCCGCGGCTGGTGATGCTCGACGGAATGGCCCAAACCCTGGACCGCGCGTCCCGGAACCTGATCACCACGACGTTCGCGGACTTCGCCTATGACCTGGCGGGGCTGGCCGGGGGCGACGAGGTCAGGCGACGCGACGCGCGCGAGATGGGGACCCGTGCGCTGCTGTCGGCCAGCCCGGCCCTGCGGGGCACCACCGGACGCAGCGCCGCGGAATTGCGGTACCTGGGCCATGCCCGCATCGCGGAGCCCCTGTTGACCGCGGTCCTGCCGCTGGTAGCGTTGGGGTTCCTCTTGCTCGGCGGCTATTCCCGAATGGGGCTGTGGCGGCAGATCGGCGCCGCCGTGCTGGTCGCCATCATCCTGCACCTGCTCGCCAACGTGGGGGAGAAGGCGGCGGTGGAGGACGGCGCGCTATGGATGACGTATCTGGCCGTCCTGATCGGGGCGGCGCTGGCCGCGGGACTGCTCTGGCGCGGCACGGCGTCCCGGGCTCCGTTCCGCCGAGGGCGGGCGGCATGACCCTGTCGCTGTACCTAGCGCGGCGCTTCGCGTTCCTGACCGCGCTGGTCACATTGGTCTTCACCGGCCTGATGCTGCCCATCGACCTGGCCGAACAGCTGCGCCGGTTCGGCGACGACGGCGCCACCTTGGGCGACGCCGCGCGGTTGGCCGCGCTGAACCTGCCCGGGGCACTTAACCAGATTCTGCCGCTGATCGTGATCCTGGCGACGCTGGCTCTGTTCCTTTCGCTCGCGCGCTCTTCGGAATTGGTTGTCGTCCGAGCCGCCGGTCAATCGGGCTTGCGGGCCGTTTCGGCCCCCGCCGCGGCGGCGCTGGTCCTGGGGATTGCGGGGCTGGCAGTCGTGAACCCGATCGTCGCAGCCACGCAGGCGACGTACGAACGCGAAGCGGCGCGCTTCGCGAACGACTCAACTTCCGTGCTGTCGGTCGACGACGAGGGGGTCTGGCTGCGTCAGGGTGACGATGATGGGCAGACGGTGATCCAGGCGCTGCGCTCGTCGCTGGCGGGCACGGTCCTGTTCGATGCGACATTCACATCCTTCGCGCAGGACGGCACCCCGGTCGAGCGGATCGACGCATCACGGGCCGAACTGCGCGACGGCGACTGGTCGTTGCGTTCCGCCAAGCGCTGGCCGCTGGCGGCGTCGGAGAACCCCGAGCGGGACGCGGAGACCGTGCCCCTGTTGACGATCCCGTCCACCCTGACGGAGGACCAGATCCGCGACAGCTTCGGCGTGCCGTCTGCCATCCCCATCTTCGAGCTGCCGCGCTTCGTCGCCCGGCTGGAGGCGGCGGGGTTCTCCGCGCTGGCGCACCGCATGTGGCTACAGATGGAACTGGCCTCACCGTTGATGCTGGCCGCCATGGTGCTGATCGGCGCGGCCTTTACCATGGGACACGTGCGGGCGGGCGGGACCGGGCCCCTGGTTCTGCTAGCGCTGGTGCTGGGCTTCGGCATGTTCTTCCTTCGGGACTTCGCGCAGGTGCTGGGCGAGTCGGGCCAGATCCCGGTCGCCCTGGCGGCCTGGACCCCGCCCCTGGCGGCGATCCTGCTGGCGCTCGGGATCATCCTGCGACTGGAGGACGGCTGATGGGGAAGGGATTCGCCTATCTCCTGGTCGCCATGCTGATCGCGACCGCCCCTGCGGCGCGGGCACAGACGGGTCCCGCGACGCTGGTCGCCGACGACATCGCCTTCGACCAGGGCAGCCTGACAGCCAGCGGCGCGGTCGAGATATTCGCCGATGGACGCGTCCTGCGCGCGCGCCGGCTGACCTATCTGCGCGAGGAGGATCGCCTGCTGGTCGAGGGGCCGTTGACGCTGGTCGACGGGGACCGATCGATCCTGGTCGCCGACTTCGCGTCGCTATCGCGCGACCTGCGCGGCTCCGTGCTGCGCGGGGCCAGGCTGGTCCTGGACCGCCGCCTGCAGATCGCCGCCAACGAGGTCGTACGCGACGAGGCGGGACGCTACACGCAACTCTACGAGACGGTGGCGTCCTCCTGCGAGGTCTGCGCCGACCGACCCACGCCGCTGTGGCAGATCCGTGCCCGCCGGATCGTCCGCGACGAGGTCGAGCGACAACTCTACTTCGAAGGCGCGCGCTTCGAGGTCGCCGGCGTGCCCGTTGCCTGGTTCCCGACCCTACGACTGCCGGGACCCGGGCTCGCGCGGTCGACCGGGTTCCTAGCTCCGCGGTTCCGGTCGGACGACATCCTGGGGACCGGCGTAACGGTCCCCTACTTCGTCGCGCTGGGGCCGTCGCGGGATCTGACCGTGGCGCCGTTCGCCACGAACCGGGGCGCTACGGCGCTGAACCTGCGGTACCGTCAGGCGTTCGACGCGGGCGCCTTCGCCATCGAAGGGGCGTTCGGTCGCGACGACACCCGCCGCGGATCCACCCGTGGCTATGTCTTCGCGGACGGGTCGTTCGTGCTTCCGCTAAACTACCGGCTCGACTTCGACCTGGAGGCCGTCACGGACGACACGTACCTGCTGGACTATGCGATCACCGAGAAGGACCGCCTGGACAGCCGCATCGCCCTGTCGCGGGTGGAACGCGACAACCGGATCCTGGCGGAGGTCATCGCCTTCCGCACCCTGCGCGACGGCGAGCGTAGCGACACGCTGCCGTCCCGCGTGGTGACGTTGACCCGCGAGCAGCGCCGCGACCTGTGGGGCGGCATCAGAAGTTGGCAGATCGAGGCGCACGGACGGGAACGGCCGGTCAGCGTCGCCCCCCCGGGCTTCCCCCCGTCCTCCGCGCGGGACGTGGCGCGGCTGTCGGCCTCGGCCGGGTGGCGGCGGCATTGGGTCCTGGGACCGGGCCTGGTGACGACCGCCTTCGCCGAAGGGCATTTGGACGTCTACCAAGTGGCGCAGGACCCGACCTTCGCGGACCGGATGGTCACGCGCTTCGTCCCGTATGCCGGGCTGGAGGCGCGCCTGCCCCTCGTGCGCCACGACGGCACCGTGCGGCACGTCCTGCAGTCGATCGCCCAGATCGTCCTGGCGCCCGACCGCCGCCCCGCGGTCCCCAACGAGGACAGCATCACGCCGGAGTTCGACGAGGGCAACCTGACCGCCACCTCGCGCTTTCCCGGCCGTGACGTGCGCGAGTTGGGTCGCCGGGTGAACCTGGGCCTGTCCTATGCGCGCGAACCGTTGGAGGGCTGGTCGGTGGACGCCTTCGTCGGTCGCACCTTCCGCACCCGCGACTTGACGCAGTTCCCGACGGGGACGGGTCTGGATTCGAAGGCTTCGGATTGGCTGGTGTCGCTGGCCGCGGGCACGGGCGAGCGCATCTCGGTGCTGTCGCGGACCTTGTTCGACGACCGCCTGGACGTGTCGCGGTCCGAGACGATCCTGCGGTGGCGCGACGCGGATGCGCGGCTGGAGACACGCTATACCTTTCTGGAAGCGGACGCCGCGGCGGGGCGGCCGATCGACACGTCCGAGTGGGGCCTGGACGCGGGCGTGGACCTGACCGCCGACTGGACGGGCCGCGTCAACTGGCGCTATGACTTCGTGACGAACGACGCCAGCCGCGCGGGGATCGGTCTGACCTATCGCTCCGATTGCGTGACGGTCGATTTCGACGTCGAGCGGCGGTTCACCTCCGGGTCGGTCCTGCAATCGACGACGCTGTTCGGGCTGAGCGTCGAGCTTGCGGGATTCGGCGCGGATGATGCAAGGAAGCGGCGGAACCGCTGCGGCACGTAAGGACCCATCGATGAAGACGCTCTCGACCCTCCTGGTGCTGGTGGCCTGCGCCCTTTGCTTGATGCCCAGGCCCGCCGCGGCGCAGTCGCTGTTTGCGCCGGTGGCCACGGTCAACGGAACCGTCATCAACCAATATCAGGTCCAGCAACGCGCCCGCTTCCTGGGGCTGCTGCGCGCGCCCGACGCCGATTTCGAAAGCGCGCTGGACCGCCTGATCGAGGAGGCGGTGCAGGTCCAAGCGGCCAGGGCGGAGGGGATCGACGTGTCGGCGGAGGATCTGGACGCCGCGATGGTCGAGTTCGCGGGCCGGGCGAACCTGGCGCCCGACCGGTTCGTCGCCGAGTTGGAGCGCAACGGCGTCGCTCCGGAGACGTTCCGCGACTTCGTCCGCAACGGCTTGCTTTGGCGCGAACTGGTCCAGGCCCGGTTCGGCCCCCGCGCGCGCCCGTCCGAGGAGACGGTGCGCCGGGCCTTGGCACAGGGCACGACCACGTCGGGCACGCGCGTGCTTCTGTCCGAGATCGCCCTGCCCCTGCCCCCCGAACGCGTGGACGAATTCCTGCGCGCGACCGAGGAGCTGGCCGCGTCCATCGACGGGCCGGCCGCGTTCGAGGAAGCGGCGCGCCGCTTCTCGCGTGCGCCTTCGGCGGAACGGGGGGGACGCCTGGACTGGATCCCCGTGGCGGGCCTTGCCCCTGCCCTGTCGCGCGAGATCCTGGCGCTGGCGCCCGGCCAGCGGACGCGCCCGCTGAACCTGGGGGCCTTCGTGGGGATCTATCTGTTGCGGGCCATCGACGAGGGTCTGCCGGTCACCGCGGACACGCTGTCGGTGGACTATGCCGAACTGCGATTGCCCGGTGGCCGCACCCCCGAGACCCTGGCCCGCGCGCAGCGGATCCGCGATCGGATCGATACCTGCGACGACCTCTATGCCGCCGTGGCGGGGCAGACCGTCGCACGCGAGACGTTCCCCGTCTCGCAACTGCCCGCCGATCTGCGCCAGGTCTTGGCTGCGCTGGACGAGAACGAGGTCACGACGGTGCTGTCCGATGCCGGCGCCCTGCGCTTCGTGATGCTGTGCGAGCGCGTGACGGACGCGTCGGAGGATCTGTTCCAGCGGGTCGGGCAGCAGCTGCTGACGCAGCGCTTGACGGACTATGCCCGCGGATACCTCGATTCACTGCGCGCCGATGCCGTCATCACCCGCCCCTGACGGGGCCGCACCGCCAATCGCCGTCACCTGCGGCGAGCCGGCGGGGATCGGGCTGGAGGTCGTGGCGAGCGCGCATCCGCTGGCGCCCGACGTGCCGTTCTTCGCCATCGGCAACCCCGATCACTTCGCAGGCCACGGCGTGCCCATCCGCGTCATTGCCGATCCGGGGGAGGTCGGGCCGGACGCCCTGTGCGTTCTGCCCCACGACATCCCGGGCCCCGCCACGCCCGGGCGCCCCGATCCGCGGCACGCGTCCGGCGTGATCGACGTCATCGCCCGGGCGGTGGACCTGACCCGGCGCGGGGTGGCGGGCGCGGTCTGCACGGCGCCGATCAACAAGAAGGCACTGACGGACGGCGCGGACTTCGCCCATCCGGGCCACACGGAGTACCTGGCCGCCCTGGCGGGGGATGCGGACGTGGTGATGATGCTGGCCTGCGACGCCCTGCGCGTCGTGCCCGCGACCATCCACATCCCGCTGGACAGGGTCGCCGACGCGCTGACCCCCGCCCTGCTGGACCGGACGCTGCGGATCACCCATCGCGGCCTGCGGCGGGATTTCGGCATCGAGCGGCCGCGCATCGCGGTGGCCGGCCTGAACCCCCATGCGGGCGAGGGAGGCACGATGGGGCGGCAGGAGCGGGACTGGATCGCCCCCCTGATCGAACGGCTGGCCCCCGAATTGGGCTGCTTCGGCCCCCTGCCCGCCGACACGATGTTCCACCCCGCCGCCCGGGCCGGCTTCGACGCGGCCGTCTGCATGTATCACGACCAGGCGCTGATCCCCATCAAGACGATCGACTTCGCGGGTGGAGTCAACGTTACGCTGGGTTTGCCGTTCATCCGCACCTCGCCCGACCACGGGACGGCGTTCGACATCGCGGGCACCGGCCGGGCCGACCCGACCTCGATGGTCGCCGCCCTGCGGCTGGCGCGGGACATGGCGGCCCGGCGCGGATGACCGCCAACGACGGGCTGCCCCCCCTGCGGGCGGTGATCGCAGCCCACGAACTACGCGCCCGCAAGGCGCTGGGTCAGAACTTCCTGCTCGATCTGAACCTGACCGCGCGCATCGCCCGCCTGGGCGGCGCGGCGGGCGCGCAGGTGCTGGAGGTCGGGCCGGGTCCCGGCGGCTTGACCCGCGGCCTGCTGGCCGAGGGGGCCGCCCACGTCCTGGCGGTCGAGAAGGACCCCCGCGCCCTGCCCGCCCTGGCCGAGATCGCGGCGGCCTATCCCGGGCGGCTGACGGCGTTGGAGGGCGACGCCCTGGCGGTGGACCCCACGGCCCACCTGACGGCGCCGTGGAAGGTGATCGCGAACCTGCCCTACAACGTGGGGACCGAGCTGCTGGTCCGCTGGCTGACGCCGCCCGATTGGCCGCCGCCCTGGTCGTCGCTGACGCTGATGTTCCAGCGCGAGGTCGCGCAGCGCATCACGGCGATGCCGGGATCGAAGGCCTATGGCCGCTTGGCCGTCCTGGCGCAATGGCGGGCCGAGCCGCGGATCGTGATGTCCCTGCCGCCGGAGGCGTTCCTTCCGCCGCCCAAGGTCCATTCCGCCGTCGTCCACCTGGCCGCCCTGCCCGCGCCCCGCTTCCCCGCCGATCCAGTCGTATTGCAGCGGGTGGTCGCGATAGGGTTCAACCAGCGCCGCAAGATGCTGCGCGCGGCATTGAAGGGGCTGGGCCCGGATGTGGAGGACCGGCTGCGCGCGGCCGGCCTGCGCCCCACCGACCGGGCGGAAGTCGTGCCCCTGGAAGGGTGGTGCGCCCTGGCGCGGGTGGTCGCGGACGCCTGACGCGGCCCGCGCACCCCGACCGCGACGCCCTCACGCCGTCAGTAGAGCCCGCCGGAGGACAGCGTGCCGAACGTCGCGCGCGGCGGCACCACGACCCTGTCCCCCGTCGATGTCTGGACCTGCGTCCCCTCGTCGGCGGCGTCCTCGCCCCGGCCATAGAGCGGCAGATCGCCCGCCATCGCGAAGCCGCCGTCGATCACCAGTCCCGCGCCCAGTCCGGCGAACAGGTCCGCGCCCTCGCGGAAGTACTCGGCCACGACATGGTCGCCCGACGCGTCCGCCGGGAGTCGCGCACCGCTGTACCGGTCGATGTTCTGGAAGTAGCCGCCCGGCGGCACCTCGAACGGACCGCCGCCGTATTTGGCGATCGCCTCCTCCATGAAGTCGTCGAACACCGGCCCGCAGGTCCCGCCGCCCGACGCCCCGCGCCCCAGGTTCCGCGGCCGGTCGAAGCCGATATAGCAGCCCGCGACGATGGTGGACGAGAAGCCCACGAACCAGACGTCCTTGCTGTCGTTGGTCGTGCCCGTCTTGCCCGCGATCGGCACGGACAGGTTGACGGTCCGCGACGCGGTGCCCCGGTCGACCACGCCCTTCATCATGCTGGTCAGCTGATAGGCCGTGATCGGGTCCATCACACGCTCGCGCCGGGACTCGATCCGCGGCGCCTGCCCGTCCGGCAAGCTGGCGAAGCGGTCGCAGTCCAGGCAGACCCGGCGGTCGTGCGCGTACACGGTCTGCCCGTCGCGGTCCTGGATGCGGTCCACCAGCGTCGGCTCGACACGCTCGCCGCCGTTGGCGAACATCGCATAGGCCGCCACCATCTTGTAGAGCGTCGTCTCCTGCGACCCCAGGCTGTTGGCCAGAAGCTCCGGCATGCGGTCGTAGACGCCGAACTTCTCGGCGTAGCGCGCGACCGTATCCATGCCGACATCCTGCGCCAAGCGCACCGTCATTAGATTCCGCGACCGTTCGATCCCCGTCCGTAATGGCGAGGGGCCGTAGAACTTGTTGGACGCGTTCTTCGGACGCCAGATCTCGCCGTTGCCCTGGTCGATCTCGATGGGGGCGTCCACGACGATGGTGTTGGGCTGGTACCCGCTGTCCAGCGCCGCGGCATAGACGAACGGCTTGAAGCTTGACCCGGGCTGCCGCGTCGCCTGCGTGGCCCGGTTGAAGACCGAATGCTGATAGCTGAAGCCGCCCTGCATCGCCAGGACGCGGCCGGTGTTGACGTCCATCGCCATGAAGCCGCCCTGCACCTCCGGCACCTGACGGAGCGACCAGGCATCGCCTTCGGCGCGCACCAGGACGACGTCGCCCGGGTCGAAGTTGTCGAAGAAGTCGCCGCGCAGCCATTGGATGTCGGACCGCGGCACGGTGCCGGCCGCCTCCACCCCTTCCACGCCCACGGTCAAAGCCTGGTCCGCGACGTCGAGCACCACGGCCGGACGCCATGCCCCCCCGAGGTCGATGTCGCGCGGCACCTTCGTCGCGTCCAGGGCGGCGCGCCATCCGTCGCCGTCCAGCAGGGCGGTGTCGATGGTCTGCCCCGTGCCGCGCCATTCGCCGCGGTTGCGGTCGTAGTCCTGCAACGCCGTGCGCAGCGCGCGGGCGGCGGTGGCTTGAAGCTCCGCGTCGATGGTAGCGCGCACGCTGAAGCCCTGCGTGAAGAACTCGTCCTCGCCGAACTGCTCGGTCAACTGGCGCCGGATCTCGTCGGTGAAGTAGTCGCGGGGCGGCAGGCCAGCCCGGAACGGCGCGATGTGGCCCGACTGGACCGTCAGCAGCGGCTTGGCCTGCGCCGTCTGCATCTCGCCCCGCGTGATGTAGCCGTTCTGGAACATCTCGCGCAGGACGTAGTTCCGCCGCTCAATCGCGTACTCCATGTTGCGGACCGGGTGCAGGGTCGATGGCCGCTTGGGCAGCGTGGCCAGATAGGCCACCTCCTCCAGGGACAGCTCGCCCAGGACCTTGTTGAAATAGGTCTGCGCCGCCGACGCGACGCCATAGCTGTTCTGCCCCAGGAAGATCTCGTTGAGGTACAGCTCCAGGATCTCCTCCTTGCTCAGCGTCCCCTCGATCCGGGAGGCGAGGATGATCTCCTTAATCTTGCGCTCGGCCCGACGGTCGGCGTTCAGGAGGAAGTTCTTCACCACCTGCTGCGGGATCGTCGACGCGCCGCGCACCTCCTGCCCCCGGGAGGCCACGGCCTCCACGGCGGCGGCGACGATGGCGCGCGGGTCGTACCCGGCATGAAGGTAGAAGTTCTTGTCCTCCGCGCTGATGAAGGCCTGCTTGACGAGATCGGGGATCTCCTCCGCCGGAGCGAAGAGGCGACGCTCGCGCGCGAACTCGTCCATCAGGCGACCCTCGCCCGAATAGATGCGGCTGATCGTGGGCGGTGCGTACTGAGCCAACTGCTCGTGGTTGGGCAGATCGCGGCCATACATCCACAAGACGCCGCCGATGGCGATGGCCGCCGCGACGATGCCCAGCGTCACCGCCGAGAAGATGCCCCCGATGGTGGACAGGACGAACATGGTCGCGCCCGTCAGCGCGCGATTCGCGGTCTGGATCATGCCTGCTTCCCCGGTACCCGATGGATCAGACCTAGCACCCCCACCGCGGACCCGGAAGGCCAGGTTCGTTCACGAAACGACGGCACGTCGGCAGGGTTCAGCGCATGCGGCGGCCCGCGGCGACCGCATCGTCGAGGGTCCAGGCCGCGATCCCATCCGCGATGGCCTGTGCCATGATCGCGCGCCAGACCGGGTCCTGGATGTTGCGCAGATCGCGCGGGTCCGACATGAACCCCAGTTCCAGCAGGAGGGACGGAATCTCGGGCGCCTTCAGGACGGTGAAGGCCGCCCCCTGGAGGGGTCGCTTGTGCAGGTCGATGCCCGCATCCCGGAACGCGTCCAGCAGGTCGTCGGCCAGCGCTTCGGCCCGTGGGCCGGTGTCCTGCCGTGCGAGGTCCATCAGCACGCCCGCCACTTCGTCGCCAGGGGCATCCAGCTCGACCCCGGCGAGCCTGTCGCCCTGCCCGTGCCGCGTCAGCAACTCGGCCGTCAGGGCGTCGGGATCGTCGGTCGACAGCGCATAGATCGTGGCCCCCGACGCCCCGCCCCCCGCGACCGCGTCCGCGTGGAGCGACAGGAGGACGTCGGCCCCGGCGGCGCGCGCGGCGCTGACCCGGCCGGGCAGGCTGACGAAGGCGTCGTCCTCGCGGGTCAGGACGACGCGGAAGCCCGCGCGCCGCAACACCTCCGCGACCTCGCGGGCGAAGGACAGCATGAGATCTGCCTCGTTCGCCGTCCCGCGCAGGGCGCCGGGATCGACGCCGCCGTGCCCGGGATCCAAGGCGATGGTGACCGCCCCCGTTCCAGCATCACCCAGAACGTCTTCAACGGGTTGTGGGTTCATCCTGATGTCGATGGCGATGACGGCAGCGTCGGTGCCGGTCCGCATCTCGGCGGACGCGACCGTCGCCGCCACGGGCAGCGGCACGCGCAGGACCATGCTTCCGTCCGGTCCCGTCCGCAGATCGAGCGCCGCATCCGCCGCGGCGCCAGGCGGCAGGCCGACCGCGAGGGCGGGCGGCGCGCCCAACATGCGGACGGTCCAGGGCGCCGGTTCGGATAGGGTCACGGTCACGGTTCCATCGGGTCCGTCCAAGGTCGTGTCCACCCTTCGGACGATCACGTCGGCCCAGATCGCATGGGGCCACAAGATCACGAGCAGGAGCGCCGTCCGACGTATCATCCGCGCATCCCGCGCAGGCGGTCCAGTCCCTCCTCCACCTCGGCGGTGGTGCGGGCATAGGACAGGCGCAGGGTCCGCCGGCCCCGATCGGGATCGAAGTCGACCCCCGGCGTCACCGCGACGCCGGTGCGGTCCAGGATGTCCGCCGCCAAGGCCACGCTGTCATCCGTCAGGTGGGACACGTCCGCATAGACGTAGAAGGCACCGTCCGGCGGCGCGACGGGCGTAAGCCCCAAGTCCGGTAGCCGGTCCAACATCAGGTCGCGGTTCGCCGCATAGACGCGGACGTTGGCGTCGAGTTCCTCGGCCGCGTCGAGCGCATGCAGCGCGGCGACCTGGCTGGCATGGGGCGGACAGATGAACATGTTCTGGGCCAGGCGTTCGTACGTCCGAACGTGCCGGCCCGGCACGACCATCCAGCCCACGCGCCACCCCGTCATCGAGAAGTACTTCGAAAAGGAATTCATGACCGTCGCGTCTTCGGACACCTCCAGCGCCGTGACGGCACGCCGTCCGAACTCGACCCCGTGATAGATCTCGTCGCTGACGAAGTGCGCGCCGATCGCTGAGCATCGGTCCGCGACCGCTTGCAAGGCGGTGCAGTCCAGCATGGTGCCGGTGGGGTTGGCGGGCGACGCGACGATGAACCCGGCCAGATCGTCGGACACGTCGCTTGCAACCGGTTGCAATCCGTTCGCGGCCTGTGCCTGCACTCCGACGGGAACGAGGGACAGGGCCCGCAGGATCTGGCGATAGGACGGATAGCCGGGCAGTCCCAGCCCGACCCGGTCGCCCGCGTCGAAGAGGGCGGTGAAGGCCAGGACGAAGGCGCCCGATGCCCCCGCCGTCACGATCACGCGGGCGGGATCCAGATCGACGCCGTACCAGTCCGCATAGTGTCGCGCGATCCGCGATCGCAGGTCCGGCAGGCCCAGCGCCACTGTGTAGCCCAAGGGTCCGCGCTCCATCGCATCTGCCAGCGCCCGGCGGGCGGCGGCGGGGGCGGGCGTGCCGGGTTGGCCGACCTCCATGTGGATCACGCGGCGGCCCGCGGCTTCCGCCCGGCGGGCCCGTTCCATCACGTCCATCACGATGAAGGGATCGACCTGACCCCTGCCCGATACGCCCCGCGCGTCCGTCATCCGCCCCTCCGCCTGTTCGCCCCCGGGGATAAGGTCGTGGGGGCCGGGGTCAACACGGGATGCGGCGTCCGTCAGGGTCCGTCCGGGGGGCGGAACGGGCAGACGTCGTCGTCGAACGGAACATGGCGCACATGGAAGGGGGGTCCATCGACGATTGCGGGCCCCGTGATGCGGTCCATGCGGAAGCGACGGAAGTCGCCCCGGTCCGGGTCCCAGGCGACGAGATACCATAAGGGCGGCAGGACCAGCATCGCCTGGGGCTCGACGATTCGGGTCGACCTGCACCCGTTAGCATCGCGGTAGGCGAAGCGAAGCGGCATCCTACGGAGGAACGCGGCCTCGAACGCGGGCAGCAGCACCGGGTCCATCGGCCCCATCGCGGACAGATCCTGCCGCGGGGACAGCGCGCCGACATAGAGCCGGGCCAGAAGCGCGTGCAGGTCGCGCAGGCGGTCCGGCGGAAGCGCGGCCTCGATCTTGGTCAGACCTGCATCGGCCAGGTCCCCGAAGGGAAGGTTCCGTGCCATACGCATCGCCGCCACCCCGAGCAACAGGGCGAACACCTCCGCCACGGTCAGCCGCGGCGTGGTCTGAACCGATCCCGGATCGAGGCGGACCCCGCCGCCGCGCCCGGGCTCCGTCACCACGAGGAAGCCGCGGTCGCGCAGGGCCGCGATGTCGCGCAGGATCGTGCGCCGGGATGCACCGACCTCGCGCGCCAACTGCGCCACCGTCGCATCCGCCCCGCGGCGCAGACGGCGGACCAACGCGTCCTGCCTGTCCCGGACATCCATGCTGCCCGATATCGCATACGGTGACAGGGGGTGTCACCATATGCGCTTAGGGCACCATCACCATCAATCCTGCAGGAGACGGACCATGACGACGCAACGGACCACAACCGCCACGCCGGAGATCGTGACCCCCGCCGGATCGTGGGATCCGACGCCGCACGGATACAGCGCCGTGGTCGTGGCGCCCCCGGGGGCGCGGCTGGCGTTCGTGTCGGGCCTGAGGGGACAGGATGCGGCGGGCGGACTAGCCCCCGACTTCGCCACCCAGGTGCGGCAGGCCTATGCGAACCTCGCGGTGGCACTGGACGGACTGGACGCCGCCCCGGACCGCGTGGTCAAGCTGATGACGTTCGTCGTGGACCACGAGGTGGCGAAGCTGGAAACGTTGACGCGGGCCGTGGTGGACCTGTTCGGGGACCGCCTGCCCGCCCAAACGCTGGTGCCCGTCCCGTCCCTCGCCCAGGACGCCATGCTGTTCGAGGTGGAGGCCGTCGTCGCCCTCGATTGAAGGACGTCGCCGCGTGGAGGTCCACCCGGCGACGCCATATGCAGGATCAGCCGCGAAGGGCGGACCACCAGCCCCGCCGCTTCGGCTTGGCTGCCTCGTCCGATGCGTCCCCTGCATCGTCCGGCTGCGCGTCGTCGGACCCCGCCGCATCGGGCGCGGCGTCCGTCGGCTTCTCCGGGGCCTCGGAACGCATCGCGGTCGCGGAGGCATCGTCCCCCTCGTCCGCCGGGGCATCGGCCGCGGCATCGGCCGCGTTCGCGGCCTCCACCACCTCGGGCGAGGGCGCGGGCGCCTTGGCTCGGGTTCGGGTGCGGCGCTTGGGCTTCGCTGACTCGGCCTCGGCCGGGGCTTCCGGTTCCGGCTGGGGGTCGGACGGAATAGACGCATCGGATCCGGTCCGATCCTCCGCCATCGAAGGCGTTTCCACGGTATCGGAAGCCGACGACCCCGCTGGCGCGTCGGATGGCGCGGCTTCCGCCGCGGGGGCGTCGGCAACGATGTCCTGGTCGGCATCCGGTTCGGTCTTGCGACGGGACCGCGTCCGGGAGCGGCCGCGGCCACGGGGCTTATCCTCCGCGTCGCCACCGGACTGGGCATCGGCGTCGCCCTCGTCGTCACCGGATTCCGTCGGCGTCGCCTCGCCCTCCGCGGTGGCCGACGCGTCCCCGTCGCCGTCCGCGGACGGCAGGTCGTCACCATTGCCGCCGCCCTTGCGCCGGCGCGACCGGCGGCGACGCTTCTTCTTCGGGCGGTCGTCCTCCGCCGTCGCGTCCGCCTCCGTTTCCGCCTCTGGTTCGGTGGGCGTATCCTCGGTCACGTCTTCCGCAGTGCCCTCGATGGCCTCGGCTCCGGCCTCGTCGCCCTCCTCCGCGGTGGACGTCCAGGAGGTGTCGGTCTGGACGACGTTCGCCGGCGCCTTGGGCACCTGGCGGGTCGCGGTCTTGAACTTCTCGATCTGGTGATCCTCGCCCGACAGGGCGGGGTCGGCTTCGACCCGGACGGCCATGGCATAGCGCGTCTCGATCAGGGCGAGATGCTCGCGCTTCTCGTTCATGAGGTAGTTGGCGACCTGGACGGGCAGCTTGACCAGGACTTCGCGCGATCGCTTGCGCGTGCCCTCCTCCTCCAGGGCGCGCAGCACCTGCAACGCAAGGCTGTCGTTCGACCGGATCAGGCCCGTGCCATGGCAATGGGCGCAGGGCTGGGTCGTCGCCTCCAACATGCCGGGACGCAAGCGCTGGCGTGACATCTCCAGCAGGCCGAAGCCGCTGATGCGGCCCATCTGGATGCGGGCGCGGTCGTTCTTCAGGCTGTCCTTCAAGCGCTTCTCGACGGCGGCGTTGTTCTTCCGCTCGTCCATGTCGATGAAGTCGATCACGATGAGGCCGGCCAGGTCGCGCAGGCGGAATTGGCGCGCGACCTCCTCGGCGGCTTCGAGGTTGGTCTTGGTCGCCGTATCCTCGATGGAGCCTTCCTTCGTGGCCTTGCCCGAGTTGACGTCGATCGCGACCAGCGCCTCCGTGATGCCGATGACGATGTAGCCGCCCGACTTCAACTGGACCGTCGGATTGAACATGGAATCGAGGTAGTTCTCGACCCCGTGCTTCGCGAACAGGGGCAGCGGATCGTCGTGTTGGCGCACGTTCTTCGCGTGCGTCGGCATGATCAGGGTCATGTAGTCGCGCGCCTGCAGGAACCCGGCCTCGCCCGCCACGACCACCTCGTCGATGTCGCGGTTGTAGAGGTCGCGGATCGATCGGTGGATCAGATTGCCTTCCTCGTAGATCGGCGCCGGCGCGATGGAGTTCAGCGTCAGTTCGCGCACCTGCTCCCACTGGCGCTGCAGGTATTCGTAGTCGCGCTTGATCTCGGACTTGGTCCGCTTGGCGCCCGCGGTCCGCACGATGAGACCGGCGCCCTGCGGGACGTCGATCTCCTGCGCGATCTCCTTGAGCTTCTTGCGGTCGGCGGCGTTGGTGATCTTGCGGCTGATGCCGCCGCCACGGGCGGTGTTGGGCATCAGGACGCAATAGCGGCCCGCCAGCGAAAGGTAGGTCGTCAGCGCGGCGCCCTTGTTGCCCCGTTCCTCCTTGACGACCTGCACCAGCATGATCTGCCGGACCTTCACGACCTCCTGGATCTTGTACTTCCGGGCCCGCGGCTTGGGCGGCACGCGGATATCGTCGGTCTCGTCGTCGTCGGCCACCGTCTGCACGGCGCTGTCCTTGTCGGCCGCGTCCTTGCGGGACCGGCGGCGGGACCGCTTGCGGGGCGTCGGATCCTCGACGGGGGCGGCATCGTCCTGCGCGCCACCGTCCAAATCCACGACGTCCATGCCGGACGGACCGGACGGTTCCTCCGCGGCACCGTCCGGCGCCTCGGACACGTCGTTGCTCGCATCCTGTGCCGGGGCGTCGGAATGAGGTGTGGCGTCCTCCCCAGACGCGGCGTCGGCCGGTGCGTCGCCCCCCGCGACGTCATCCGTCGCGGCACCGTCGTCCTCTGGATCGTCACCCTCCGACAGGGTCTTGTCCTCCAGGCCCGCGCTTTCCGCGATCGTGCGGTCAGGATCCGCCTCGGGATCCGAATCGGGCCGGTCGGATCCTTCGGCCTCCGCCGCCTCGGACACGTCCGCCGCCCCGCCGGACACGATCCCGGTCTCGGTGGCGGCCTCCTCGCGGATCACGGTCTCGACGTCGGGACCGTCCGACGCCTCGTCCGAGGCGTCCGCCGCGGTCGCGTCTTCGTCGCCGACGGGCGACGCGTCTTGCGAGGCGTCCCCGGCCCCCTCCGCATCGGTGGCGTCGGGCGCGTCGGGCGAAGCCTCCTCCGGGGCGTCCTTCTTCTTCCGGCGGGACCGGGTGCGGGACTTGCGCTTGGGCTTGTCCTCCGCCGCGGGGGCATCGTCGTCGTCGGACGCCGCGTCCTCGTCGTCGGCTTCCTCGTCGCCCATCGCCGACTCGCGCGCGGCGAGGGCCTCGGCGTAAGCGCGTTCCTCGGCCAGGAGCGCGTCGCGATCGGCCTTCGGGATCTGGTAATAGTCTGGATGAATCTCCGAGAAGGCGAGGAAGCCGTGCCGATTCCCGCCATAGTCGATGAACGCCGCCTGGAGCGACGGTTCGACCCGCGTCACCTTCGCCAGATAGATGTTGCCCGCAAGCTGCCGCTTGTTCAGGCTTTCAAAGTCGAATTCCTCGACCTTGTTTCCGTCCGCCACCACGACCCGGGTCTCTTCCGGGTGGGTGGCATCGATAAGCATTTTCTTCGCCATGTATCCCAACGCAGGCACGCCTTCGGATCGCCCCGGGGGGCGCCGACGGTCTGGCCTGTCCAACGATTGCGGATGCGGGACGCAGCGGCACCCGGCGGTCGGACCGCCGTCGCGCTTGCGCTTGCGTCGCGTGCATCATCGCGCTTCACCTCGACCCCCCGGCGTGATCGCACGCCGCCGGGCCATCCTACGACCCGGACGTAGCTGTCCGAGCGAACCAAAGGGGCGTTCACGGAACCGCGCCCCTTCCATGCTTCAGTCACGTGGCGGCCCTTCGTCAGCCTGCCGTCATGAAGAAGAATTCCACCGGTCCCGCCGCCCGAAGGCGCCCGCGGACCCGTCGGGCAACTTATGGGCAAAACCTCCGGAAGGGCAATCGGAATCGGCGGGGTGGAGGGACACCGCCCATTTTCCCTGTCCGTGGCGAACGGATCTTCGCAATTCCCCCGAGCACGCTATCCTTGGGATGGACCGAAGGACGAAGGGGCCGGCAGGATGGGTTTCACCATCACGAACGCGCAACGGCAGGTGGTGCGCGACCGTCTGGACGAGCGGGACCGACAGAAGCTGGTCGACTATCTGACGACCCTGCCGTTCTTCGCGGGCACCGACCGCGATCGGCTGGACGCGTCCGTCGCGCGCGCCTTCGACAGGCGGAAGGCTTTGAACGTGCGCACGCCGAACGGCCTGGCATGGTTGGTCCTGCTGACGCATCTGGGCGACACCCATCCGGCCTTCGCCCGCACCCTGACGCGCATCGACGAGTTGCGGCACTGGTCCTTCGACCAGATCGCGCGGATGCTGGCCATCGGGGACCGTCGCTGATGGGCGCGATCGCGATCCCGATAGGCAAGCTGATCGTCGATGGCATCATCGCGGGCGCGGTGATCATCGGTGGGATCATCCTGCTCAGCAAGGTGGCCGAACTGATCGGCGACTACATCGCCCGGGAACTGTCGGAGGTCATCGAGCGCGCGCGCGAGTGCCGCAACTGCGATTGCGGGGAATGCGTTCCGCCGAAGGGCACCGTCCGCTACCGCGTTGATTGGGTGCCCCCGAGCCGCCCCCACTGGCCGTGCGAGGGCAGCCACGTCCATTTCGAGGTGCGCATCCAGAACCCGACCACCTGCGCGTGCTTCTGGAACAAGGACCGAAGGAAGGTCCTGTGCCTGCCCGACGATGTCGGGCCGGGCGACTTCGACCCGTCCGACCTGGGCCCGAACGTCATTCCCGGCGCAGGGACATGAGCGGCGCGTTCGGGAGGTGGCTGCTGGGCTACGACGTCCGGCTGGAGGGCGATCACCTGTCACGGTTCGCCCATGCCCATGGCATCCCGCACCGCCCCGACCTTGTCCCCGTCTCCTTCGACCGCGCCGCCACGCCGGAACTGTTCGTGCCGCAGGGGGCGCAGGACTACGATTGGCAACGCGTTGTGCCGGATACCGTCTGGGCCGATCCCTTCTGGCAGACGTTCGGGTTGTTCCGCAGCGTCGAGGACGCGCTCAGCTGCCTTGCCGACCCCGCCCCCCCGGGCGTCGGGCTGCACCGCTACGTCCTTCGCTGGCCGCTCGACGCCCACTCGGGCGAGGACGGTCCGTTGGGGGGGATCGTCGGGGCCATGGAAAGCGACGCGGCCCTGCCGTCCGACGCGCCGTTCCGCCCGCTGGGCATAGATGTCCTCGACCGCAACGGCGTGTCGATGCTGCACCTGTACCGCGACCCGCCCGTGGATGCGCCGGTCGCCCTGGACGACCTGCCTGCGCTCTATCCCCGTCTCGACGAGCCCGGGGCGACCTTCGTCGAGATCGCGGGCTGCGTGCATCCGTACTGGTTCCCCCACACCATCGCATGAGGAAGACCCACGGGATGCGCGCCGCCGATGGACGATCACCGGGCGCGACCCGACCTAGAGGTAGTTCGAACGGCTCAGCGAATACTTCGCCATCTTCTCGTTCAGGGTCCGCCGGGGCAGTGACAGCTCGTCCATCACCGATTGGATCGATCCGCGGTGACGGCGCATCGTGTTGTCGATCAGCATCCGCTCGAACGCTTCGACGTATTCCTTCAGGGGCTTGCCTTCGGTCGTGACCTGCGGGGTCTGCGCCTGTTCCTCCGTGTCGGCCATCAGGAGGGACGCGATGGACCCCGTGCCGCGGCGCTGCTGGAGAACCGCACGTTCCGCTAGGTTCATAAGTTGCCGCACGTTGCCAGGCCAGGGGGCCTGCAGCAGCTGGGCCGCCTCCTGCGCGGCGAGCTGCGGGGGCTGGGCGCCGTATTCCTCGCCGTAGCCTTCGGCGAAGTGGGTGAACAGCGTCAGCACGTCCTCGCCCCGCGCCCGCAGAGGCGGCAGCGTCAGCTTCATCGCCGCGAGGCGATAGTACAGGTCGGACCGCAGCGCCTGCTCGCAGGACTTGGACGGGTCGGAGCCGTTGCAGATGGCGACGATGCGCGTTTCGGCCGGCGTGCCCTGGTCGTTGATGAAGGTCAGCAGGCGGGCTTGCTGGCTGATCGGCAGCGCTTCGATGTCCTCGAGCACGAGGGTTCCGCCGCGCGCCTCCTCCACCAGAGGCAGGCCGTCCTCGGTCGGGCCGAACAGCTTCGTGCCGAGGTCGGATTCGGTCAGGGCCGCGCAGGACAGCAGGGCGAAGGTCCGGCCCGCGCGGGGGCCGACCGCGTGGAGGGCGTGGGCGACCAGTGTCTTGCCGGTCCCCGTCTCGCCGTCGATCAGGACGTGGCCATCGGCCTGTCCCAGATCGAGGATGTCCTCGCGCAGGCGTTCCATGGGGGGCGAGGTGCCGATCAGCTTCCGCATCAAGACGCTGCCGTCGGACAACTCGCGCCGCAGGGCGCGGTTGTCCAGCGCCAGCTTGCGCGTCGCGGCGGCCCGACGAGCCAGTTCGGTCAGCCGGTCCGGATTGAACGGCTTCTCCATGAAGTCGTAGGCGCCCAGCTGCATCGCCTCCACCGCCATGGGGACGTCGCCGTGCCCCGTGATCATGATGACCGGCAGGCTGCTGTCCTGCGACAGGAGACGGCGGAGCAGCGTCATGCCATCCATGCCGGGCATGCGGATGTCGGTGATGACGACGCCGGGATACTCGGAGCCGAGGTTCTTCAAAGCCTCCTCGCCGGAACCGTAGGTTTCCGTGCGGAAGCCCGACAGGGCCAGCCACTGGCTGATGGACTGTCGCATGTCCTGCTCGTCGTCGACGATCGCGATGCGCGTCTGTTCGGTCATGCGTCCACCATTCATTCGGCTGCTTCCGAAGGGATATCTAACCGCGGCAGGCGAACTTCAAAGACCGCACCACCGGACCGCGCGTTCCGGGCGGTCAGCCGCCCACCGAATTCCTTCACGATGTTCGAGCTGATCGCCAGGCCCAGCCCGACCCCCTCGCCCGCCGTCTTGGTCGTGTAGAACGGCTCGAACAACTGGTCCGGCTCGACGATGCCGTGCCCGCTGTCGCGCACGGACAGGGTCGCGTCCTCCGCCGCGAAGAGCAGGATCTCCAACTCGCGGCGGTCGCGGCCGCGCATCGCGTCGATGGCGTTGCGCACGAGGTTGATGACCACCTGCTCCATCCGCAGGCGGTCGGCCTCCACGATCACGGGCTCGGGCGGCAGGACCTGGGTCAGACGCACCTCCTGCTGGCGCAACTGCGGCTCCATCAAGGTCAGCGCCGATCCGATGGCGGCGCGCAGGTCGAACCGTTCGAACCCCTCGCCGCCCTTGCGGGCATAGGACTTCAGTTGCCGGGTGATGGCGCCCATGCGGTCTATCAGGTCGTCGATGCGCTGGAAGCTGGACAACGCCTCGTCCGGACGCCGGCGCTGCATCAACAGCTTGGCGCCCGCGAGGTACGTCTTCATCGCCGCCAGGGGCTGGTTCAGCTCGTGGCTGACGGCGGCGGACATCTCGCCCAGGACGGCCAGCTTCGAGGACTGCGCCAGGCTCTGCTCCGTTTCCTTCAGTTCCTCCTGCACGCGCTCGCGCTCCGCGACCTCACGCGACAGGCGGTCGTTTAAACGGCGCAGGGCTTCGGATTCCTGCTGGAACAGCAACGAGCGCAGGGCGGTCCGGCGGTTTAGCAGGTAGAACCCCAGCGCCAGGGTCAGCGCGAAGCCGGTGACGATCAGCAGGATGATCCCGTTCACCCGGTCGCGTACCGATTCGTAGGACGTGAAGCTGATCAGGCGCCAGCCCCGGAACGGGATGCGCGTCTCCAGCTGCAGGAGAGCGCCGTCCTCCAACGTCTCGCCCCCCGGTCCGCCGAAGGGCGTGGTGCGCGACAGCGCGCGGTCGAGCGCGGACGGCACCGACAAGGTCGCCAGCGCATCGTCCAGCGAGCGGCCCCGCCAGCGCGGTTCGGTCGACACGATCACGCGGCCCTGCGCGTCCGTCACAACCACCGCCGCCGTCGTGCCGCGCCAGCGCCGTTCGAACTGGACCATGTCCACCTCGACCTGCAGGACGCCCAGCGCCTCCGTGCCGTCGCGGACCTGGCGGCTGAAGGAGGCCCGGAAGGTGCCCGCCTCCGTCGGGGACAGGGTGAAGACCGTGTCGTTGCCCGCGATGGCGTCGAGGAAGAACGGCGCGTCGACGTAGCTGGCGCCCAGATCCTCGCGCGTGGTGGCCGCGACGGTGCGCCCGTCCATGTCCAGAAGCGTGATGGAGGCGGCCCCGATCTCGTCCACGAGCGAGATCAGCCGCTGGCTCGACGCGGAGAAGTCGCGGGCCTTCAACGCGGCGATCAGCGTGGGATCCCGCGACAGGAGAAGCGGCACCACGGAGTTGCGCTGCAGCTCCGACAGGATCGCCCCGCTGTACAGCGACTGGCGCAACTCCGCCCGTTCGCGGGTGGATTCGACGAAGCGGTCGGTGAGGACGATGTTGGCCGCCGCGATCGCGGCGACGAGGCCGGCGAGCAGCAGCAGCAGGAGGACGCGAACCAGCCAGGGCAGGCGCAGGCGGGGCCGATCCTCGGTGGTCGGCGGCGAGATGTCGGGGCGGCCGAGCATTCCGCCCGTCCTGACAGAGCGGCCCTGCCCCATCAAGCGCGGGCCAGCATCCCCTCCGCCAGCCCGCGGAACAGCGCCGCCCCGTCGATCCGCCCATGCGCCGTCTCGCAGGCCCGTTCCGGGTGGGGCATCAGCCCCAGCACCCGGCGGTTGGCGGACAGCACCCCGGCGATGTCGTCCGCCGCTCCGTTGGGGTTGGCGAGGTAGCGCAGGGCGATCCGGTCCTCGGCCTCCAACATCCGCAGCGTGTCGGCGTCCACGGCATAGTTACCCTCGTGGTGGGCGATCGGAAGCGCGATCTCGGCGCCCACGCCCCAGCGCGCGGTGAAGGCGCTGCTTGCCGTTTCCACCCGCAACGGAACGGTGTCGCAGATGTACTTCAGGCCCGCGTTGCGCAGCAGCGCGCCGGGCAGGAGCCCCATCTCGGTGACGATCTGGAACCCGTTGCAGGGCGCCAGCACGTAGCCGCCGCGGTCCGCGTGCGACCGCAGCGCCGCCGCGATGGGCGACCGCGCGGCGATGGCCCCGCAGCGCAGGTAGTCGCCATAGCTGAACCCCCCCGGCACGCCCACCACGTCCGTGCCGATGGGCAGCGCCGCGTCGCGGTGCCAGACCATGTCCACGTCGAACCCCGCCTGGCGGAACGCGACGGCCAGGTCGCGGTCGCAGTTCGAGCCGGGAAAGACCAGTACCGCCGCCTTCATCCGTCCACTCCGCCTGGGGTCGCGATGCGCCCCCATCGCATGGCCGCGGCGGCTTGGCGAGGGTGGAGGGCATCCCGTTCGGGGGGCGGTGGCGCCGCCCGTCATGCTGCGGTGCGGCGAGTATTCATGCGTTCCGCGGGTGGGCGGGACGGGTCGGCACGGTCAGTGTGCGTCCGAGCGGGTGGCGATGCAACCGGGGGCGATCGTCAGGGAAACAACGGCCCCACGCATGCCGCAAAGGACCAGCGGCTTGGTTGGACGGGCCGATCGGGCCGGTCCGGCGGGTGTCTGCGTTCCGTCTGCCCCGCGTCTGCGCGGTGTCGGACGGATCGCGTGATTCGCCCGGGGCGGGGCATTCGTGCGGGGGACGGTCGCCGCCCGGTGGGTCAGGCGGCGAAGTCGGTGACGACGGCGACGCCCGGCGGCGTGGGTCCGTCGAAAGCGGCCAGCTCCGCGCCCACGTCCGACAGGCCGACCCTCCGGGCGATCAGGGGCGACAGGTCCACCTGCCCCGCCTCGATCAGCGCGAGCAAGGAGGGATAGCGCCAGGACGGCATCCCCCGCGTGCCGAACAGCGCGAGGTTGCCGGCATAGACCGATGCCATGTCGAGGGGCATGGTGGCGTGCTCGACGGACGGCATGCCGACCTGCACGTGACGGCCAAGCGGACGCAGGCACTTGACCGACGCATCGACCGTCACGGGGATGCCCAGCGCTTCCACGGAAACGTGCGCGCCGCCATCGGTGATGTCCCGGATCCGCGCGGCGGTGTCGTCGCCCGCCAGGACCACGGCATCGACCCCCAGGGACCGCGCGTGGTCCAGCTTCTCGGGCACCACGTCCACGGCGACCACGCGCGCGCCCAGCGCCCGCCCCAGCAGGGCGGCGGACAGGCCGATGCCGCCCGTGCCGTGGACGGCCAGCCATTCGCCCCCCGCCAGGGCGGCCCGGCCCGTCAGCGCGTGCCACGCCGTCGTGACCCGGCAGCCCAGGGCGGCGGCGAGGGCGGGATCGAGATCGTCGGGCAGGCGGGCGAGATTGTGGTCGCGCGGCACCGCGAGGTACTCGGCGAACGCGCCCGGCTGCGTGAAGCCGGGCAGGCGCTGGTCCAGGCAGGTGTTCTGCGCGCCCATCCGGCATTGCGGGCAGGTGCCGCAGGCCAGGATGAACGGCGCGATCAGCCGGTCGCCCACGGCGAAGGTCGCGTCCGGCCCGGCCTCCACCACCTCGCCGCAATATTCGTGGCCGCCGACATGGCCCAGCGCGATGCGCGGATGGTGACCCGTCCAGCCGTGCCAGTCCGACCGGCACACGCCGCAGGCGATGACCCGCAGGATCACGCCATCGGTCGGGCAGTCCGGATGGGGGACGTCCTCGATGGACAGGTCGGCGTGGAACTCGCGGATGACGGCGGCGCGCATGGTGCCCTCCGGGTCGTGGAACGGAACGAGCCGATGGGGCCGATCCCGTGCGCGGCTGTCAACCGGCGGGCATCTCGATCGCGTAGCTTTCGATCACCGTGTTCGCCAGCAGGCGGTCGCACATCGCGCGGACCTCGTCCCGCGAGGTCCCGTCCGCGAGGTCCAGCTCCAGCAGCTTGCCTTGCCGGACGCCCTGCACGCCGTCGAAGCCCATGGTTCCCAGCGCGCGGCGGACGGCCTCCCCCTGGGGGTCGAGGACGCCGTCCTTCAGCATGACCGTGACGCGGACCCGCATGTCAGTTGATCAGCGTGGGCCGGGCCACGGGCCCCGAATTGTGGGGGATCACGCCCAGGCGGCGCGCGACCTCCGTGTAGGCGTCGGACAGCGACCCCAGATCCTGGCGGAACACGTCTTTGTCCAGCTTCTTGCCCGTCTCGATGTCCCACAGGCGGCAGGAATCGGGGCTGATCTCGTCGGCCAGGATCAGGCGCTGGAAGTCTCCGTCCCAGACGCGCCCGACCTCGATCTTGAAGTCCACCAGCTTGATGCCGACGGCCATCATGCAGCCCGACAGGAAATCGTTGACCCGCAGCGCGAGCGCCACGATGTCGTCCAGATCCTGCTGGCTGGCCCAGCCGAAGGCGATGATGTGCTCCTCCGTGACGAGGGGGTCGCCCAGCTTGTCGTCCTTGTAGCAGAACTCGATGATGGGGCGCGGCAGGGCGGTCCCTTCCTCGATCCCCAGGCGCTTGGACAGCGACCCGGCAGCGACGTTGCGGACGACCACCTCCAACGGGATGATCTCGGCCGCGCGGATCAACTGCTCGCGCATGTTGAGGCGGCGCATGAAGTGGGTCGGCACGCCGACCCCGTTCAGGCCCTGCATGAAGAATTCCGACAGGCGGTTGTTCAGGACGCCCTTGCCGTCGATGACGTCCCGCTTCTCCGCGTTGAAGGCGGTGGCGTCGTCCTTGAAGTACTGGACCAGCGTGCCGGGTTCGGGACCTTCATAGAGGATCTTGGCCTTGCCTTCGTAGACCTTCTTCCGTCTCGCCATGTCGGGTGCCCCAGGGTTGGCCGTGCCTGGCCCACATAGGCAAAGGCCCCCTTGTCCGCAAGCGCGCCGACCCGCATATCCCGGACTGGACCAGAGGAGAGGGATACGCCATGGCAGGCAGCTTCGACGACCGCCAGAAGAGCTTCGAAAGCAAGTTCGCGCACGACGCGGAGCTTCAGTTCAAGGTGGAGGCGCGGCGCAACCGGCTGCTGGGCGAATGGGCCGGGGGCATCCTGGGCAAGTCCGGCGACGCGCTGAAGGACTATGCCCGCGAGGTGGTGAAGTCCGACTTCGAGGAGGCGGGCGACGAGGACGTGTTCCGCAAGGTCCACGGCGACCTGGGGGACAAGGTGTCGGAGGCGGACCTGCGCGCGAAGATGACCGCGCTGAAGGGCGACGCGAAGCGTCAGGTCATGGAGGAGGTGGAGGGCTGATCGGGCCCCGCCCGCACCCGACTTTCGAACCGCTCAGGATCTTCTTGAGGCATCGGCGATTGCGCGCGGCCCCGCGCGCGGTCATGGCGAACGTGACGCGCAGCTTGCCGAGGGTTCGATGACCGATCGATTGACCGCCCTGCTCGCGACCCGGGACTGGCTGCTGGCCGACGGGGCGACGGGGACGAACCTGTTCAACGCGGGGCTCGAATCCGGCGATCCGCCGGAATTGTGGAACGCCGACCGTCCGGGCGACGTGCGCGCCCTTTATCGCGGGGCGGTGGAGGCGGGTTCGGACCTGTTCCTGACCAACACGTTCGGATCGAACGCCGCGCGGCTGAAGCTGCACGGCGCGCAGGATCGGGCGCGCGATCTGTCCCGCCTGGGCGCCGCCCTGGGGCGCGAGGTCGCCGATGCCGCCGGGCGCGACGTGGTCGTCGCCGGTTCGATGGGACCGACCGGCGAGATCATGGAGCCGATGGGCCCCCTGACCCATTCGGATGCGGTGGCCATCTTCCACGAACAGGCCGAGGGCCTGAAGGAGGGCGGCGCGGACGTCCTATGGGTCGAGACGATCAGCGCGCCCGAGGAGCTGCGCGCCGCGTCGGAGGCCGCCGCCCTGGCGGGGATGCCCTGGTGCGTGACCATGAGCTTCGACACAGCGGGCCGGACGATGATGGGTACGAACGCGCCGGGGATGGCGCGCATGGTCGGCAAGCTGAACCATCCGCCCGTGGCGTTTGGGGCGAATTGCGGCGTCGGGGCGTCCGACCTGGTCCGCACCTTGCTGGGCTTCGGGACGGTCGACCGGCCGCTGATCGCGAAGGGCAATGCCGGCATCCCGAAATACGTCGACGGCCACATCCATTACGACGGCACGCCGGACCTGATGGCGGATTACGCGTGCCTGGCCCGCGACGCGGGTGCGCGCATCGTCGGGGGATGCTGCGGGACCACGCCCGCGCATCTGCGTGCGATGCGAACGGCGTTGGAGGAGCGTCCGAAGGGGCCACGGCCCACGTTGGACGCGATCGAGGCGGCCCTTGGGGGATTTTCGTCGGACGGGGACGGCGTCGCGGCCAAGCCCGCCCGGGACCGGAGCGGACGCCGCAGGCGCGCGCGCGCCTAGGGCGGCGGCCCGGGTTACGGTCGCGGGCTCGGTTCCCCGGCATCGATCCCCGCGCCGCGCGACCGGATCGTGCCCCAGGAAGCCGGGCACGGCTGCCGTCAGAACAGCGACATCTGCCCCGTCTCGACCTGCGGCACGCGGAACAGGTCGGTCCGCAAGGGCGGCATCCGCAACGCGACGCCCGCCTCGGCGCAGGCGCGCTTGAAGCGGGCCTGCAGCAGGTCGGCGTGCACCCCCCTGCCCCGCATCCGCTGGCCGAACCCCGCATCGTAGAGCTTGCCGTCGTGGAAGGACCGGATGCGGTTCAGGACCTTGCGGGCGCGTTCCGGATAGTGGACGCGAAGCCATTCCTCGAACAGCGGCGCCACCTCGCGCGGGAGGCGGAGGGGGATCATGCTGGCGGCCACCGCACCCGCATCGGACGCGGCGCGGATCACCGCCTCCACCTCGTGGTCGGTCAGGCCGGGGATCACGGGCGACACCATCACGCGCACGTGGACCCCCGCGCGGGCCAGCACCTCGATCGCCCGCAGGCGGCGCGCGGGGGACGGGACGCGCGGTTCCAGCTTGCGCGCCAGGTCCGCGTTCAGCGTCGTGACGCTGAGGCCGACGCGGCACAGATCCGTGCCCAGTTCGGCCAGGACGTCGGCGTCCCGCTCGACCATGGTGCCCTTCGTCGTCACGGCGACCGGGTGGCGGAAGTCGCGCAGGACCTCCAACACGCCGCGGGTGATGCGACGATCGCGTTCGGCCGGCTGGTAGGGGTCGGTATTGGCGCCCAGCGCGATCAGGCGGGGGACGTAGGATCGGCCCGAAAGCTCCCGGCGCAGGGCGTCCGCGGCCCCGGGCTTGGCGGTGATCCGCGTTTCGAAGTCCAGGCCGGGCGACAGGCCCAGCCAGGCGTGGGTGGGCCGGGCATAGCAGTAGACGCACCCATGCTCGCACCCGCGATAGGGGTTGATCGAACGGTCGAAGCCGAGATCCGGCGACGCGTTTGACGAGATCACCCTGCGCACGCCTTCGTCCCGAACCTCCGTCCGCAGGACGGTCGCCTCGGCGGGTGTCCAGCCGTCCGCCACCCGGGACCGGGTGTGACGTTCGTAGCGGCCCGTGGCATTCGTGACCGCCCCCCGGGTGGGGGTCGGCACGATGCGTTCGATATCGTTTATCATGGACATGGCCACGTTAGAACAAAAACGGAACATCAAGGCAAGACGCGATGTAGCCGTTGTGGAAGTCCCGACAAAGGTTAACGGTCGAACCACATTGGCTTGGGAGAATCCGAATGTCGAAGCTGTCAATCCGCGCATTTGGGATCGCCGCGACGCTGTGCGCAACGACGGCATCCGGTGCATCCGTGGACGACTTCACCGGTCTGGTCGTGCTGGGCGATAGCCTGTCCGACCTGGGTCGGGCAAATGCGATATCGAACGGGGCGCTGGCGTCCGACCCGCCCTACTTCGAAGGGCGCTTTTCGGACGGGCCGATCTGGGTCGACTACTTCGCGAGCGACGCGCTCACCGCGTCCGAACCGGGCTTCAGCTTCGCGGTCGGCGGGGCGACGGCCGTCGACAATGGGGACTTCCTGCCCGATCTGGACATCCAGACCGAGGAACTGCTCGGCGACGCAGAAGTCCGCGCCCTGATCGGCGACAACCCCCTGCTCGCGCTCTGGTTCGGCGGCAACGATCTGCGCGCGTTCATCGGAGGGCCGGACGAAGTGATCCTGGCCGAGCGGACGGCGGAGGCGATCGGCGATGCCGGCCTGGTCCTGCTGAACGAAGGGTTCGACGACATCCTGCTGTTCAACCTGCCCGATCTAGGGCGCATCCCCCTCTACGCGCTGGCGAACCCGGACCTCGCGGCGGAGGCGACCCTGGCGACGCAGGCGTTCAACGTCGCCATCGCCGATCAGGCGGACGTCCTGCGCGATGCGGGCGCGACCGTCTTCGAAGTGGATATCGCCGGCATCTTCGACGCGCTGTTGGCCGATCCGCTGGCCTTCGACATCACCCAGCCCTTTCTGCCCTGCGTGATCCAGGATCAGAACCTGGAGGTCGTCGAAGCCTGCCCGGATTCCACCGGCTTCCTGTTCTTCGATGCACTGCATCCCACGACGCAGGTGCACGCCATCATCTCGGACGTGGCGATCGACGCGATCGACGGTCCGACCCCGGTGCCGCTGCCGGCGACGATCGCGCTGCTGATGGCCGGACTGGGCGCCGTGGGGAGCCTGCGTGTCGTTGGCAGACGGGCCTAGGTCGCAATCCGCTGCGACCCGCCGGCGGTTTGGCGGCAAGGCGGGCGGCACACGAGGCACGGAAGGACCGGCATCATGGCGGAAGACGGCGACGACATCGTCCTGAGCGAGCTGTCCGACGACGACCTCGTGCAGCAGATGTTCGACGATCTCTACGACGGCCTGAGGGAGGAGATCGAGGAGGGCGTGAACATCCTGCTGGAACGCGGATGGACCCCCTACGACATCCTGACGAAGGCCCTGGTCGGCGGCATGACCATCGTGGGCCACGACTTCCGCGACGGGATCCTGTTCGTGCCGGAGGTGCTGCTGGCCGCCAACGCGATGAAGGGCGGCATGGCCATCCTGAAGCCGCTGCTGGTCGAGACGGGCGCGCCGCAGGTCGGCAAGATGGTGATCGGCACCGTGAAGGGCGACATCCACGACATCGGCAAGAACCTGGTGTCGATGATGATGGAAGGTGCCGGCTTCGAGGTCATCGACCTGGGCATCAACAACGACGTGGACAAGTACATGGCCGCGCTGGACGCGGAGAAGCCGGACATCCTGGGCATGTCCGCGCTGCTGACGACCACGATGCCGTACATGAAGACCGTGATCGACACGATGGTCGAACGCCGGATCCGCGACGACTACATCGTCCTGGTGGGCGGCGCGCCCCTGAACGAGGAGTTCGGGCGCGCCATCGGGGCGGACGCCTATTGCCGGGACGCAGCCGTCGCGGTGGAGACGGCGAAGGAGTTCGTGGCCCGCCGCCACAACATGCGCGCCTGACGCCCTGGGCCGTACGGCCCGCGGCGCTAGCTTCCCGTCGAGCAACAGACGGGAGGAAACCCATGCGAACCCACATCCTGGCGACGGCCGTGATCCTGGCGGCGGGGTCCGCCGCGGCGGACGGCCATGTCGGCGCCCGCGTCACCGGCGACATCCAGAACCGCGCGGGCGAGAACATCGGCTCCGTCTCGGTCTTCGAGACGGCGTCGGGCGTCACGCGCATCATCGTGCAGGCCATCGACATCCCGCCCGGCACCCATGGCGTCCACCTGCACGAGGTGGGCGAATGCGTGGGCGACTTCTCCTCCGCCGGGGACCACATCGGGGACGGCATGAACCACGGGCTGGTGGAGGGCGGGCCCCATCCCGGCGACCTGCCCAACGCCTATGTCGGCGAGGACGGGGAACTGGCGATGGAGGCGCTGAACGAACGCATCTCCGTCGAGGATCACCTGCGCGACGCCGACGGGGCCGCGTTGATCGTCCATTCGGAGGCCGACGACTTCGTCAGCCAGCCCGGCGGAGCCGCGGGCGACCGGATCGCTTGCGCGGTGCTGAACTTGATGGACGAATGAGGCAAGCGCGATCGTCCCGGCGACTCGGGCGGCGCGGATCGTGACGGGCGCAGGTCGGCCACACATGCGGCTGACCTCGCGGCCCGCCTCGATCCCCTGACATGCAAATGCGGGTGCCGGTGACGGGTCCTCGATTCCGCTTGCCCGGTAATCCTTCGGATCATTAACCATTTCTTTATACGAAACTCCGCTCGGATCGGACCGCACGAATGAAACTCAATATCCTGTCAGCCATCCTGATTGCGGCATTTTCGGTCTCGGTACCCGCTGCGTCGGCCGCGACGGTCGTGATCGTTTCGCCCGACCAACCCCAATCGCTCGATCTCATCGGCCGGAAGATGGATATCAGGCTGGCCCGCGACAGCTACAACGACACGGATAACGTCACCGGTTTCGCCTATCACGATGGCTATTTCGCCCTTTCGATCGAGGGCATCGTATCGGTGAACGTGGGCCGGTCCCTGGACCGCTTCGAACCAGATCTCGACGATGCGTACTTCTTCGGCAGCGCCGGCGTAGCGTACGAGCGTGGCACCGGGTACATATACGGTTCCTATGCATCCATGACAGGATCGGTCCACGAAGGGTTCACCGACGAATTCACCTCGGTGTTCGGCGAGGACGGCGAAATAGAGGTGTCGCATCAAATCTGGAATCCCGCCGGCCGGAATTTCTCTTATTACGACGCCGTCTCGTTCTCCGATCTCGTCTCGGCGATGGAGGATCCCCGGACACGTCTGACGTTCACCTTCAGCGGTAACGGGCTTACCGAACAGTACAGTCTTTTCCGCAACGACCAGGGATCGCTTCTTCTGGCGTCGATGCCCCTGCCCGCGGGAGCATGGCTCCTGATCGCGGGCATGGGCGCCCTCGGTTTCGCCACCCGCTATCGGAGGGTCTGAAGGGCCACGCCCTCCCGCCCCGCGAGGTCCACGAAGAACTGCCAGGCGACGCGGCCCGAACGGGAGCCCCGCGTCGCCTGCCATTCCACCGCCTCCGCGCGCAGGCGTTCGGCGGGCACGTCCACGCCCCAGGCCGCGCAATAGCCCCGTATCATCGCCAGGAACGCGTCCTGGTCGCAGGCGTGGAAGCCCAGCCACAGGCCGAAGCGGTCCGACAGGCTGACCTTCTCCTCCACCGCCTCGGACGGGGTGATCGCGGTGGAGCGTTCGTTCTCGATCATGTCGCGCGCCATCAGGTGACGGCGGTTCGACGTGGCATAGAACAGGACGTTCCCGGGCCGCCCCGCCACCCCACCGTCCAGGACGGCCTTCAGCGACTTGTACGCGGCGTCTCCCTGCTCGAACGACAGGTCGTCGCAATACAGCACGAACCGCTCCGGCCGCCCGGACAGGACCGCAAGCAGGCGGGGGATGCTGGCCAGATCCTCGCGCGGGATCTCGACCAGCTTCAGCCCCGTCCCCTCCAGCCGGCCATGCACCGCCTTCACGAGGCTCGACTTCCCCATCCCCCGCGCGCCCCACAGGAGCGCGTTGTTGGCGGGCAGCCCTTCGGCGAACCGACGGGTGTTCGCCAGCAAGGTGTCCCGCTGCCGGTCGATGCCGACCAGCAGGTCCAGGTCGATCCGGCTGGGATGCGGCACCGGCCGCAGCGCGTCGGGATCGGCGGTCCACAGGAAGACGGGGGCCGACCAGTCGTCCGGCAGCACCGTCCGCGCGGGCGCCAGCCGGTCCAGCGCATCCGCGATGCGGACCAGGGGGTCGTCCGTCATTCGTCGTCGCCGTCCAGCAGTCCTTCGGCCCGCAGGCGTGCGTCGCGCTTGCGCTCCACGATCCGCACCAACTGGATCGACACCTCGTAGAGGCCATAGACGACGACGAACAGGATGATCTGCGTGATGACGTCGGGCGGCGTGACCAGCGCGGCCAGCAGCAGGATGCCCACGACGGCGTACTTGCGCACATGACCCAGCCCGTCGGCGCTGACCAGGCCCGCCTTGCCCATCAGGGTCAGCAGGACGGGCAACTGGAAGCACAGGCCGAACGCCACGATCATCTTCAGTGTGATGTCCAGGGACTCGTTCACCTTGCCGTCGAACACGATGTCGATTCCGCCATCGTCCGCCGGCGCCACGGGCTCGGTGATGACCACGCCTTCGGGCACCTCCGTCGGGATGACGCCGACGATGACCTCGCGCACGTCGGCGAAGCCCAGGAAGAACTGCATCGCCAGCGGCACCACGACGTAATGCGCGAAGGCGGCGCCCAACAGGAACAGCAGCGGCGAGGCCAGCAGGAACGGCAGGAAGGCCGACTGCTCGGTCCTGTAGAGGCCGGGCGCCACGAACCGCCACAACTGGTGCGCGATCACAGGGAACGACACCATCAGCCCCGCCACGACCGACACGCGGATCTGCGTGAAGAAGTATTCCTGCGGCGCGGTGTACTGCATGCTGGGGTTCGGGTCGCCCAGGGACCGCATCGTGTCCTCGATCGGACCCAGGAGGAAGGCCAGCAGGTCCTGCGCGAAGGCGAAGCAGATCACCATGCCCACGAGGAACGCCGCCACGGCGCGGATCAGGCGGGTCCGCAACTCGGCCAGATGCTCGATCAGAGGCGCGGCGCTCGCGTCGATATGCGCGTCGCGATCGTCCACGGCGCTCATGCCGATCGGTCCGCCGGTTCGGGCGCCGCGGGGTCCGGCACGGGCGCGTCCGCTGCGGGCTTGGCCGTTTCGGCGGCGGCCTTGCGCGCCGCGGCGCGATCGGCGTCACCGGTCCGGGGCGGCGCCGGCGCGTCCTCGTCCGGGCGCCATGCGGTCAGGTCCTTCGTCGCGTCCTTCAGGGTGTCGATGCCGTACCGCTTGGGGTTCGACAGCTTGCGCAGGTCGCCCGCGACGTCGTCCACGCCGCTGTCGCGGGCGGCGTCGTTCATCGCGTTCTGGAACTCGCGCGCCATCCGGCGGGCCTTGCCCGTCACCTCGCCGATCTTGCGAAACATGATCGGCAGGTCCTTGGGGCCGACGACGATCAGCGCGACCACGCCGATGACCAGCATCTCCGCCAGTCCCAGGTCGAAGACCATGGGCTGCGTCACGGCCCCGCTCCCCGGCCCGGCCCCGGCCTCAGACCTTCTTGTCCTCGGCCTCGGGCGTCACGTCGCGCGTGGCGGCCGTGTCCACGGGACCGTCCGCGGCGATGGCCGCGTCGTCGTTCTCCGAGCCGTCCTTGACGCCCTTCTTGAACGCGGTGATCCCCTTGCCGACCTCGCCCATCAGGGACGAGATCTTGCCCCGCCCGAACAGGACCAGCACGACGACGGCGATCAGCAGAAGGCCAGGCAGGCCGATGTTGTTCAGCATTGTTCGACTCCCTCCGGCGCCACGATGGGCGCGTATCCCGTCGGGAACCTAATCGCATCCGATCCCGGTTGAAAGACGGGGGCGGCGATTTGTGCGCCCCCGCGCGCCATCAGCGCAGGAACGGCGTCGGGTCGATCGGGTCCAGGCCGCGCCGCAGCTCGAAGTGCAGGAAGGGCGGCTCGCCCGGTCCCACGGACGCGATGCGCTGGCCCGCGCGCACGCTGTCGCCCTTGGACACCACGATCTGGTCGATGTTGGCGTAGACGGTCAGCAAGCCCCCGTCGTGACGCAAAACCAGGATCGGGACCTGGTCGGTGTCGCGCGTGATCGCGGCCACCGTGCCGTCCGCCGCCGCCGACACCGCGGCGCCCGCACCCGCGGCATAGTCCAGCCCCTCGTTCGACGCGGAATAGCCCCGGCGGATGCTGCCCGACACCGGCGCGCGCAGGCGGATGCCGCCCGACGCGGCCTCCGACCGAGCTGGCGCGGCGGGGGCCGCCTCCGGGGGCGGCGGCGGCGCGGCATCCGTGCGGAACTGGTCGAGGTTGGGGCTGGGGGGCAGCGCCTCGGCCTGGATCGTCTCCGGCAGGGCGGACGACGCCGATGGCGGGACCGGCGTGGCGGTGCCGCGCCCCGGCTCGACGGACGCGTCCACGACCCCCGCCGTCGTGCCGGGCAGCACCAGCGGGATCAAAAGGAACTGCCCTTCCCGCACGGCCAGATCCGCGCCCAGCCCGTTCCAGTCGGCCAGCGCACGCGGCGTGACGCCGTAGAGCCGCGCGATCGAGAACGCGGTCTCGCCGCGCGCGACGCGGTGGCGCACGGGCTCCGGCCCGCTGGCGGTCGCGGTGCCGGGGGCCGCGCCCGATGCGCGGTCGATGGCCGCGCCCGCGATGCTGGCGATGTCGCGTCCGCCGCCGGCCGCGCCCGCGCGGCTCTGCAGGGCCAGCACGGCGCCCGCGTTCAGCCCCGCATCCGCGGCCAGGCCGTTGAACCGCGCCAGCTGCGCCGCGTCGACGCCGATGCGCCCCGCCACGTCCGCGACCGTGTCGCCCCGCCGCGCGACGGCGACTTGATAGTTCGGATAGGTGATCAGACCCCGGGCGTCCGGCGTGGGGCGGTCCGCCGTGGCGCCCAGCGCCGCGTCGGTCGTGTCCAGCCCGCCCGGCAGACCTTCGCGCAGATCCACGTCCAACCCGTCCGCGCAGGCCGCCAACAGCAGCGCCCCGCATCCCAGCACCGCGACCCGACCGGCCCGGCGATACGTTCGTTCGGTCATCACGACCCCCCTGCGACGCGCCCCCGGCCGTTCCGGCCATGGCGGACGTCTATTCCTGCTCGATGCCTTCGATCAACGGGACGAAGCGCACCGGCATCAGCTCCTCGTAGTCGAAGCCGTCCCCGTCCCGCGTGACCTTGATCAGCGTCTGAATGTGGTCCGACACGCCGACCGGCACGACCATGCTACCCCCGTCGCGAAGCTGGCTCAACAGCGGGCCGGGCGGGTCCTCCGCCGCGGCCGTCACCAGGATGCGGTCGAACGGCCCCTGGTCGGGCAGGCCGAAGCTGCCGTCGCCCGAGATCACCGTGACGTTGGTCAGGCCCAGCGCCGCGTGGTTGGCGCGCGCCATGCGGACCAGCGACCGGTGACGCTCCACCGAATAGACACGTCGCGCCAGTTGCGACAGGATCGCGGACTGGTAGCCCGTCCCCGACCCGACCTCCAGCACGACATGGCGCGGCCCCACCCGCGCGGCCTGCGTCATCAGGCCCACGACCGACGGCTGGCTGATCGTCTGGCCCGCCGCGATGGGCAGCGCGGTGTCGTCGAAGGCCGCGTCCGCGAACGTGTCGGACACGAAGATCGAACGGTCGATCCGCTCGAACGCGCCCAGGACGCGGGCGTCGGTGACGCCCGCCGACCGCAGCGCGACCAGGAGGCGCATGGTCTGCTCGGGCGTCACGCCGAGATCCCCATCGAAGCGGCCCTCGCCCCCATCGGCACGGCCCCCGCCCCAATCGGCACGGCCCCCGCTTCCATCTCAGGCGTCCAGCACGCCCGACAGCCCGTCCAGGGCCGCGCGGTCCGTCAGGTCGCATCGCATGGGCGTCACGCTGATCCAGCCGTCCACGTTGGCCGCCACGTCCGTGCCGGGCGCCGTGGGCTCGCCCTGCGCCGAACCGCCGACCCAAAGGTACTCGCGCCCCGACGGCGACGTCTGCGCGGTCACCCCCATGCGCCCGTGCCCGCGATAGCCCTGCGCCACGGCGGCCAGGCCGCGCGTCTTGTCGGCGGACAGGGGCGGGAAGTTGACGTTGTAGAACAACTGGTACGTGTCGCCGCCCCAGGGCGCGTCCGCCAGCAACCTGCGGACCGCATCGCCGCCATGGGCGCGCGCCGATTCGAAGGGGTCGTCCAGGGACACGTTGCCGGGCCCGTAGAACTGCGACAGCGCGATGGCTGGCACGCCCTGCAACGCGGCCTCCATCGCCGCGCCGATCGTGCCCGAATAAACGGTGTTCTCGCCGGAATTGTTGCCGCGGTTCACGCCCGACAGGACCAGGTCCACGGGTCCGTCGACGACGTGGCCCAACCCCGCCAGGACGCAATCGGCGGGCGACCCTTCCACCGCGATGCGCCGCTCCCCGATCGACGAGATCAGGGTCGGGCGGACGTAGTTGATGCAATGGCCTACGCCCGACTGCTCGAAGGCGGGGGCGACGGTCCAGACCTCCCCGTCGGGGCCGGCGATGTCGCCCGCGATTTCGGTCAGGACGGCCAGCCCGGGTGCGCCGATGCCGTCGTCGTTCGTGATGAGGATGCGCATGACCGCGCCCTAGACCGCGCGCGCGGGCGCGTCCAGACGGGGGTGGCGACGCGGGGGGGGATTCGATGACGATGCCGGCGATGGACGTGGATGCGCTGCGCGCCTTCTTGCGACGCGACTTCGATCAGATCGGGCCGGAATTCGCGATCGACGCGGTCACCGACGATGGCGTCCGCGTGCGGCTGATGCCGGACGACCGCCACCTGCGCCCGGGCGGCACCGTGTCGGGGCCGGCGATGTTCGCCCTGGCC
>NZ_JARGZA010000012.1 GCF_030973515.1 Jannaschia maritima | reverse complement strand
TCATGCCACGCTGAAGCCGCCGATGCGACTGGCCGAGGGGGCGACGGCCATCGATCTGACTGACGCCGTTGCCGCACTTGCCGCGCGCACCGCGCCCGCGCGGGCGGACGGGCTGGAGGTGGCCGCGCTCGGCGGGTTCGTCGCGCTCCGCCCGGTAGGGGAGCACGATCTCGGCCGGGTGGCTGCGGCCTGCGTCGAGGGGCTGGACGGCTTCCGCGCGCCCGCCCCGCCGGAGGAGGTCGCGCGCCGCCGGGCCCCCGAGCTGACGGACGCGCAGGAGGCGCTGCTGACCCGCTGGGGCTATCCCTATGTGCTCGACGAATTCCGCTTCCACGTCACGCTGTCGGGCCGGAAAGACGAGCCCGCGCCCGTGGCCCGTGCCGCGCGCGCGTATTTCGGCGCCCTGCCCGCGCCTTTCGCGCTCGATGCGCTGGCGCTCTGCGAGGAGACGCCCGAAGGGTTCCGCCAGATCCACCGCTACCCCCTGACCGGCTGAGGCAGTGCCGCGAGTACCGCGGCGACGGTCTCGTCGAGCGGACCGTCATTGGGCAGAAGGGTCACGTCCAGGCCCGCAGGCAGCGGACGACGGCGGGCGAGGCGGCGGGCGATTTCCTGCGCACCTTCCCGCCCGCGATCCGACAGCCGCGCCGCGATGGTCTCGGGGCGGGCCGTCACCGACAGGACCTTGAGCGGTGCGAGCGCGTCCGCCTCGGCGAGGACCCCGCGCGACAGGTTGACGACGCGCCACGCGCCCGCGCGCGCCGCTTCGATCTCGGCGGTGGGGACGCCGTAGCGCAGGCCGTGCGCCTTCCAATGGAGGCCGAAGGCGCCACTGGCGGCGCGACGGTCGAACTCGGCCTCCGACACGCTCTCGAACGGCTCCGTGTCGGAGGGCGGCCGCGTGATCGCCCGCCGGACCCAACCGATCTCGGGGCGGGCGTCGACCAGGCCCCGGATCACGCTGTCCTTGCCGACGCCCGAGGGACCGACGACCGCGATCAAAAGGCCGCTCACGGCGTCATGGCCGAGACGTCGACCTCGCGGTCGCAGACCCGGGCCCGCGCCTCGGCGTCGTGGAAGATGCCGACCACGGCGGCGCCCCTCGCCTTCGCCTCCTCGATCAGGGACAGGACCACGTCGCGGTTGACGGGGTCGAGCGAGGCCGTCGGCTCGTCGAGCAGGAGCACCCGATAGCGATGCACGAAGCCGCGTGCGACGTTCACGCGCTGCTGCTCTCCGCCCGAGAAGGTGGTGGGCGACAGGCCCCAGAGGCGCTCGGGCAGGTTGAGCCGCGCGAGCATCGCCTCGGCTGTAGCACGAGCCTCGGCGGGGTCGGCGCCCTGCATGCGAAGCGGTTCGGCGACGACGTCACGGGCGGGCACGCGGGGAACGACGCGCAGGAATTGCGAGACATGTCCCAGCGTGGATCGGCGTAGTCCCGAGACGGTCCGCGGCGGCGCGCCGACGATCTCGGTGCCGGCGATGCGGATGGAGCCGTCGAGCCCAAGATAGTTGCCCGCGAGCATCCGAAGCAGCGTCGACTTGCCGGAGCCCGACGACCCCGTCAGCGCGATGCATTCGCCCGGCGCGACCGTCAGGTCCGCCCGCTCCAGCACGTTGATGCGCGCCGCGCCCTGGTTGTGCAGCACGAAGGCCTTCGACAGGCCGCGGACCTCGATGGCGGCGCTCATGCGCTCAGCACCGAGGAGGTCAGCAGCTGCGTATAGCCGTGCTGGGGATCGTCGAGCACTTGGTCGGTCAGCCCCGTCTCGACCACGCGCCCGTCCTTCATCACCATGAGCCGGTCGGCCAGCAGGCGCACGACGCCGATGTCGTGCGTCACCACGATCGCCGCCAGCCCCATCTCGCGCACGAGACCGCGCATCAAATCCAGGAGGCGCGCCTGGACGCTGACGTCCAGCCCGCCGGTCGGCTCGTCCATCAAGACGATCCGAGGCTCCGTCACCAGCGCCCGCGCGATCTGCAGCCGCTGCTGCATCCCGCCGGAGAACTGGGTCGGCCGGTCGTCGATGCGCGCGGGGTCGATCTCGACGCGGGCCAGCCAGTCGAGCGCCGCCCGGCGGATGTTCCCGTAATGCCGGGCGCCACCCTCCATCAGCCGCTCGCCCACGTTGCCGCCGGCGCTGACGCCCATGCGCAGCCCGTCGCGCGCATGCTGATGGACGAAGGCCCAGTCCGTCCGCATCAGGCGCCGCCGCTCCGGCTCGGCCATGGCGCGCAGGTCGCGGCCCTCGTAGCTCAGCCGCCCCTCGGCGACCGGCAGCCGCCCCGCGACGGCGTTCAGCATCGTCGTCTTGCCCGACCCGCTCTCGCCCACGACGCCCAGCACCTCGCCTGGCGCCAGGTCGAGTGAGACGTCGGCGCAGCCGATCCGGTCGCCGTAGCGGACGGTCAGGCCTTCGACCGCGAGGAGCGGCGCGGCCGCGATATCTGCCAAGGCGGTCATATGGCCCTCCAGGGTGTGGGGCCCACATCCATCGACGCGGGGAAGGCGTACCAACAGCCGCCACCGGGATGCGGCTGATCCTCGGCGCGAGTGATGTCGCGGTCGAGCAGATGGCAGCGCAGCAGCGCGCCGACCCCGCCATGGGCGACGATCAGGACGTCTCCTTCGGGTCTGGTCTCCGCGACCGCGTCGCGGACCGCGGAGACGATCCGCGCCTGGGCATCGTGCGCCCGCTCCCACCCGCGGACGGAGGCGTCGGGCTGCGCGAAGAAGCGGTCGGCCGTGGCCTCGAACTCGGGCTTCGGTAGGTAGCCGGTGGCGGAGCGGTCGTTCTCGCCCAGTGCCGCGCCGGTCCGGACTTCGAGCCCGAGGCGCTCAGCGACCGGGGCCGCGCCCTCTTTGGCCTTGCGTTCGGTGCTCGAGAAGACGGCGCCGAAGGCGGGCGCTCCGACCGCGAAGGCCGAATGCCGCGCGCGGCCGACTTCGCTCAAGCCCCAATCGGGGACGGCCACGCCCGGGTCGATCTCGACCTCGGCATGGGTGAGGAAGACGACCCGCGTCACGCCACGTCCCCCGCCGCTACCGAAAGGCCCGGGCCGCGCAGCCCCCGCGCCCGCCGCCCCCCGCAGAAATCCGTGTCCGAGCAGACGAACATCCGCCCCCCCGCGTCGTCGGTGACGACCTCGTCCAGATAGCTGTCGGCGGCGCCGCAGAGCGCGCAGGTCTGCGGCGCCCGGCCCGGCTCGAACGGGTGGTCGTCGAAGTCGAGGCTGACGACCTTAGTATGCGGCGGGATCGCGTAGATGCGCTGCTCCCGCCCGGCCCCGAACAGCTGGATCGCGTCCATCTCCATCTTGGGATTGTCGAAGGCAGGGATTGGCGACGGGTCCATGACGTAGTGCCCTTCGACCCGCACCGGATAGGCGTAGGAGGTCGTGACCCGCCCGTGGCGCGCGATGTCCTCGTAGAGCTTGACGTGCATCAGGCCGTATTCCTCCAGCGCGTGCATGCGCCGCGTCTCGGGCTCGCGCGGCTCCAGGAAGCGCAGCGGCTCGGGGATGGGGACCTGGTAGACGAGGATCTGGCCCTCCGACAGCGGCGTCTCGGGGATGCGGTGGCGGGTCTGGATGACGGTCGCGTCCTCCGTCGCCGTCGTCGTCTCGACCCCTGCCACACGCGCGAAGAAGCGGCGGATCGAGACGGCATTCGTCGTATCGTCAGCACCTTGGTCGATGACCTTCAAGCGATCCTCGGGCATCAGGATCGCCGCCGTCACCTGCACCCCGCCCGTTCCCCAGCCATAGGGCATCGGCATCTCGCGGCTCGCGAAGGGGACTTGGTAGCCCGGCACGGCGAGCGCCTTCAGCAGCGCGCGGCGGATCATGCGCTTTGTGGGCTCGTCGAGATATGCGAAGCCGTATTCGGTCATAGCAGGCCCCGTTCCGTCAGATCGGCGCGCAGGTCGTCCGCGCCCCGGAAGTGATGGCCCGCCATGCCCACGGCCCTCGCGCCCTCGACGTTGTGCAGGCCGTCGTCGATGAAGATGCACTCATCCGGCGCGAGCCCGGCGCGGTCGCAGAGCAGCCGGAAGATCGCTGGATCGGGCTTCACAACACCTTCGCGCCCCGAAACCACCAAGGTCCCGAAGACCTCGTCCAGCCGGGGATGGACCTTGACGCCTTCCGGCCAGGTCTCCGCCGACCAGTTGGTGATCGCGTGGACGGGAGTCCCGGCGGCGATCAGGTCATCCAGGATCTCCCAGCTGCCCGTCACGCGGTTCTGGATGGTGCGGGCGTAGAGCGACGGGTAGGCAGCGAGACGCGCCGCGTCCTCCGGATCGTCCAACTCGGTGGCAAGGTCGGCGAAGGTCGTCCCGCCATCGGCACGCAGGTTGCGCGCGGGAAAGTCGATGCGGGACAGGAAGGCGCGCGCCTCGGCCTCGCCCATCTCCGGCGACCAAGCCAAGTGCGGCTGCCAGTCGACCAGCACGCCGCCGATGTCCCAGACGACGGCGCGGGTCATTCCGCAGCTTCCCGACGCTCGCCCGCCTCGCGGCGCAGGCGACGGATCAGTTCAAGTTCGGCCTGGAAGTCCACGTAATGAGGCAGTTTTATGTGCTCCAGGAACCCCGTGGCCTGCACGTTGTCGGAATGCATCAGCACGAACTCCTGGTCCTGCGCAGGCGCGCCCGTCTCCTCGCCCAGTTCTTCGGCGCGCAGCGCGCGGTCCACTAGGGACATCGAAATCGCCTTGCGCTCGCACCGGCCGAGCGTCAGGCCGTAGCCGCGCGTGAATTGGGGCGGCGCGACGCCCGAGCCGGTGAACTGGTTCACCGTCTCGCATTCCGTCACGACCATCTCGCCGATCTCGATGCCGAACCCCAACTCGGGGATCTCCATCTCGACCACCACGGCGCCGATGCGCAGCTCGCCCACGAAGGCGTGGGTGCGCCCGAAGCCGCGCTGCGTCGAGTAGGCCATCGACAGAAGGAACCCTTCGTCGGCGCGCGCCAGCACCTGCAGCCGCGTCGCCCGGTCGGCGGGCAGGCTGAGCGGCGTGCGGGTGACGTCGCCGGGGACGCCCCCTTCCTCGGCCGGCTCCATCAGCCCCTCGCGGTCCAAGAGGCCCGAGACGCGCGGCTTGGGCGGAACCGGACCCTCGCGGGTCGTGGTGGGCTCCAACCCCTCCGCGGCCAGCGCGAAGTCCAGCAGGCGGTGCGTGTAGTCGAAGGTGGGCCCGAGCACCTGCCCGCCGGGCAGGTCCTTGAAGGTCGCGCTAATGCGCCGCTCGCATTGCATCGCGCCTGTGTCGATTGGGTCGGTGTAGCCCAGCCGTGGGAGCGTCGTGCGATAGGCGCGGATCAGGAACACCGCCTCGATCAGGTCGCCCCGCGCCTGCCGGATCGCCAATGCGGCAAGGTCAGGGTCGTAGAGCGCGCCCTCCACCATGACGCGGGCGACGGAGAGCGTCAGCTGCCCGGTGACTTGAGCATCGGTCAGCGCGGGGGTCGCCGCATCGCCCCGCCGCTCTTCGGCCAGCCAGGCATGGGCCGCGTCGATGGCGACCTCGCCGCCCTTGGTCGCGACGTACATCAGGCGCCTCCGATCCGGGTCGAGCGCGGCAGGCAGGCCAGACGGTCGCCCGCGCAGAGGATGAGGTCGAGGCCCAGCGGGAACCGTACGGCATTGGCGCGCAGGGCATCGGGGTCGGGCAGCGAGAGATTGGCCGTGCCGTCGATGCCCGGGCCCGTCAACGCCGACCCCTCGGCGGTCAGCGACGCCATCTCGACGACCAGCGTAGCCGAGCGGTCGGGGTAGTCGGGCGTGCCGACCGGATAAGGGTCGAGCGGCGCGAGCGCGTCCCATTGCCCGACCGCGAAGGCGCATCCCGCCTTGTCCGCATGCGGCGCCCCGCAATGGAAGGCCAGCCAAGCTGCGGCCTCGGGCACCGCCAGATGCACCGGCGTGTCAGCATCGCAGAGCGTCAGCAGAACCGCCGCCGCCGCATCCGACAGGCCCGGCGCCGACGCGCCCGCGACCGATACGATCCGACCCGGACGCGCCATCGCGTCCAGGATCGCGCGGAAGGCGCGCGCGCCGTCCCGGGCCGGGTCGGCGAAGCCGCCGGAAAGCTGGGCCGCCTGCATCAATCCTCGCCCCGGACGAGGGTGAAGAAGTCGACCGAGGTCGCCTCGGCCTTGGCAGCACGCTTCGCGGACAGCGCCTCACGCGCGGCGAGGATCGGGCGCAGCACGGCCGCCTCTGCCTCCGCTGCACGCCCCCCTTGCATTGCCGCATCGATCAGCGCCGCCGCCCGCGCCGCCTCGACCGAGCGGCCCTGCACGTAACCATGACCCACCGTGCCGCCCACATCGACCGAGCAACGCGTCACCGTCATCTCGCCGAGGTTGAACGGTGCCCCCGTGCCCGAGGCCCTGCCCCGCACCATGACCGACCCGATCTCCGGCGCGCGCAATGTTTCGTGCGGGGCGGCGAAGGGCGCGGCGCGCGCGATCAGGTCGTCATGCGGGGCGCGAGCCAGGATCGAGAGCCAGTCGCGGCGGTCCATGATGGACAACTCCGGAAGCTAGTATACAACTAGACAAATCATACCGTCCGTCCTTGAGCCCGTCCATCCCGGGACCGTGAACCTTCCATGACGCTTCGTGACCGCATCGCAGCCGAGCTGCGCGACGAGATCGCGTCCGGCGCCTGGTCGCCGGGCGACAAGCTGCCGTCCGAGGCCCGGCTCGCGGCGCGCTTCGGGGTGCACCGCCATACGTTGCGCGCCGCCGTGGCATCGCTGGCCGAGGAAGGCCTGCTGCGCGCCCGCCGCGGCGCAGGGACGTTCGTCGCAGCGCGCCCCGTCGACTACGCGCTCGGACGGCGGACGTCATATTCCCAGAACCTGGCGGGCCGGATGCCGGAACGACGGGTCCTGTCGCTCGTGACGCGCGCGGCCACGGTAGCGGAGGCCATCGCGCTCCAGATCGGCGAAGGCGCGACGGTCCATGCTTACGACGGCCTCAGCCTGTCGGACGGCATGCCGATCGCGCTCTTCTCGTCGGTCTTCCCGGGCTGGATCAGCGGCTTGTCCGAGGCGCTGCCGGGCGGCGGCTCGGTCACGGCAGCGCTCGCATCCTGCGGCGTGCCGGATTACGCGCGCGTCGAGAGCCGGATCGACGCGCGCGCCGCCGATGCGGTTCAGGCTGGCCATCTCCAACTTCGCGAAGGTGCTCCCCTGGCGCGGGTCACGTCGCTCAATGCCGAGCCGAGCGGACGGCCCGTCGAGCGCGGACGCACTTGGTTTGCAGGCGAGCGCGTCACGCTGGTCTTGGATCACCCGTAGCGCGTAAGGAACGCCTCGGCGTCGAGCCTTCGGAAGTCCTCCAGCCGGTCGCGGAGCGTTTCGTGGCTCCAGTCCCACCAGGCGAGCGCCAGCAACCCGTCGCAGATCGCATCCGGGAAGCGGCGGCGGAGCGGCACGGCCGGGACCCCGGCAACGATCCAGAACGGGGCCACGTCCTTCGTCACGACGGCGCCCGAGGCCGCGACCGAGCCCACGCCCATGGTCACCTCGGGCCTGACCTGCGCATGCGCCCCGATCCACGTCTCGTGCCCGATCATCGCGCGCCGCGTGCGGCGGTGGCCGAACCAGGCGTGGTCGTGCTCCGCGTCGTCCCAGTAGTCGGCGGAGCGGTAGTGGAAGTGGTGCAGCGATGCCTTCTCCAGCGGATGGTCGGTCGCGCCGATGCGGCTGAAGGCGGCGATGTTCGACATCTTGCCGATCTCGGCGTTGGCGATGTCGGCGTAGCGGTCGCAATAGCTGTAGTCGTCCAGGCGGGAATGCGCGATGCGGCTGCCGCGGCCGATCTCCACGAAGCGGCCGAAGGTGCAGTCCTCGGTTATGTCCACCTCGGGGTGGAGGAACGGGGCGTCGGCGGTGAGGCGCGGCATGTCAGCCCTTGATCAGTCGGCGCCGCAGCCAGCCGGACAGCGCGTCCATCGCGAAGACCATCAGGACGACCAACACGATGTACCACGTCACCTCCTCCCAGTCCTTCTGCGTGATGATCGCCTGGGTCAGAAGGAGGCCGATGCCGCCGCCCGTGATCGCACCGATCACGGTGGCCGAGCGGGTATTCGATTCCAGCGTGTAGAGCACTTGGCTCAGCAGGACCGGCACCAGCTGCGGGATCACGCCGAAGCGCGCGCGCAGCACTGCGCCCGCGCCGGTGGAGCGCACGCCCTCGATCTGGCGGCGGTCGAGGTTCTCCAGCGCCTCCGAGAACATCTTGCCGAAGGTGCCGGTGTCGGTCAGCAGGATCGCGAGCGTGCCGGTCAACGGTCCGGGACCGTAGGCGCGGCTGAGGACGACGGTCCAGATCAGCCCGTCGACGCCGCGCAGGAAGTCGAAGACGCGCCGGACGAGGAAACGGAACGGCTGCGGGCCGAAGCCCCGCGCGGCCGCGAAGCTGACGGGCAGCGCGACCAGCGCGGCGCCCGCGGTCCCCAGGAACGCCATCAGGATCGTCTCGAACAACGCCCAGGCCGTCTCGCGGTGGCGCCACATGTCGTTCGTCCAGATGTCGGACAGGATCGCGCCCGCCTCGCCCGAGATCGCAAGCGACATCAGCGCGCCCGGGCCCAGCCCGCTATAGGGGCTGTCGAGGGTGAAGAAGAACAGCTCCCACCCCGCGAAGTACCGGAACACCTCGGTCCGGTTGCGCGTGACGATGAAGCGGCCCGCTTCGGTATCGGCCACCAGGCGGTTGCGCGAGGCGCTGATCCAGTCGGGCACGGGGCCGTCCGGCAAGGTCGCGTCCACGCCCCGCGACCGGGAGGGCTGCGCGATGATGATCCCGTAGCCCGGCACGTCGTAGGTGACGGCGTTCTCGGCCCCGAAGGTCACGAGGTGACCGCCGCCCAGATCGACCACCGTCTCCTCGCCAGGCGTGACCCATCCGGGCGCCTCGCCGTCCGGGTAGCGGCCCTTGCGCTCGCCCTCGACCGCGACCTCGACGCTGCCGTCGCGGTTGTCGCGGGTGACGTGGACCTTGTGGCTGACCATGTCTGCCAGGAGGATGCGGGCATTCTCTCCGTCGGCGCTGCGGATCAGGGCCGGGCCGTCGAACGCGAAGAAGACGTAGACTAGGTAGGCGGCGATCACGGCGGGGATGGCCAAGGCCCAGGCCCGGGCACGGGCCATGTGCCGATGCGCGCCCTCGCGGATATCGGCGGTGGCGACCGTCACAGCGCGGCCCCCTTCGTCAGGCGTTCGCGGACCGTGCCGCCGGTCTGGTCCACTAGCACGATCGTCAGGAAGAGCAGGATGAAGATCGCGGCCGCCTCGTCGAAGCGGCCGGGCCCCCAGGACATCGCGTTGCGCAGGTCGTAGCCCAGCCCCCCCGCCCCGACGAAGCCCAGGATGGCCGAGGCGCGGATGTTGATCTCGAAGCGGAGCAGCGCATAGCTCAGCCAGTTGGGCGCGACCTGCGGGACGACGCCGAAGACCATGCGCTGCGGCCAGGATGCGCCGACCGAGCGCAGGCCCTCGACCGGACCCAGCGCGGCGTTCTCGGCCACCTCGCCGAAGAGCTTGCCCATGGCCCCCATCGTGTGCAGCGCGATGGCGATCATGGCAGGCACCGGCCCGCCGCCGAGGACGAAGATCAGCACGAGCGCGATCACCACATCGGGCACGGCGCGCAGCGTGTCGAGGAAGCGGCGGACCGGGATCTCCAGCCATTCGACCGGCGCGAGGCCCCGCGTGGCCAGCAGCGCCAGGATCGCGCCCGACAGCGTGCCGATCAACGTGGCCGCGGCCGCGATGTTCACCGTCTCCAGCAGCGAGGGAAGGTATCGCAGCAGCAGGCCCGGCATGTCGGCCGCGTTCTCCCACGCCTCCGACACGACGTCGGCGGGGAAGTCGAGCACGTTGGGCAGGCCGTTCCAGAACCCGCCCGCGTTGCGGTCGTTCGCCGTCAGGAAGCCGGCGACCAGCAGCAGGACGAAGACCGCGACGCCGACGCCCGTCCAGACGCGCTTGGCGCGCAGTTCGGCCTGGTAGGCGGCGCGGATCGCCGGCGTGGAGGGGAGGGAGGCGTCGGTCATGACGAACGGGTCGGGAGGGGCGGCGCGCGCCCCTCCCGCCGGGGGCCTCAGCCGCCGATCTCGCGGCGGCGGACCTCAATGATCGTCTCGTAGGCCTCGTGGGCGATCGGCTGGAAGCCGGCCGTGTCGCCCGCCGCCACGCCGTAGGCGCAGTCGGGATCGACGTCGATCAGGGTCTCGACGACTTCGGTGACGGCGGCCTTCACGTCGTCGGGCAAAGCCTCGCGCAGGACGACGGGGCCTTCGGGGATCGGATTGGAGCGCCAGATCTCGACCAGGTCGTTCATGTCGACGATGCCAGCGTCCGAGGCGCGGCGCAGGGCACCCGAATTGTACCCGTCCTCCCAATCGCCCTGGCCGTCGGCCCAGGTCACGCCGCCGTCGACGTCGCCGTTGGAGACCGCGACGATGGTCTGCTCGTGGCCACCGGTGAACTTGACCTCTTCGAAGAAGTCGCCCGACTCCATCGTGGCGCCGGTGGCGGCCGGGATCTCGACCGACGGGATCAGGAAGCCCGAGGTGGAGTTCGGGTCGCCGAAGCCGAAGACTTTGCCCTGCATGTCCTGAAGCGACGTGATGCCGCTGTCGGCGCGCGCGAAGCCGATGGAATGGTACGAATACGAGCCGTCGAGGTTCGTCTTGACCAGGACCGGCTCGACCGCGCCCTCGTCCTGGAGGTGGATCGCCGCGTAGGACGACGCGCCCAGCCAGGCCAGGTCCAGCGTGCCGCCCAGGAGGCCCTGGATTACGCCGTTGTAGTCGGCGGGGGTGAAGATGGACACGGCGCTCTCGTCGATGCCCACGGCCTCGGCGATGTAGCCCGCGAGGCACTGATTGGCCGTCAGACGGTCCTGCGCGTTCTCGCCTCCGAGGACGCCGATGCGGAACTCGGTGACCGACTGCGCGGCGGCGGGCGCGGCCAGGAGGGTGGTGGCCATCAGGCCGAGGGTGAGCTTGGTCATCGTTCTCTCCAAAAGCACGGATGATGATGCGCCCCCGTCCGGGGGACCTGGGGTCAGACGGTGGCCTCGGCCTCGCGGGCGAGGCGCCGTGGCACCGTCTCGACGTTCCTGATCTCGGTGGACGTGGCGGCCTCGTCGAAATCGGCCCCCGCCCCGTAGATGTCGCGCGCCACGCCAGTCGTCAGCTGCGCGGGCGTCCCGTCGAAGACGACGCGGCCCGCCCGCATCCCGATCACGCGGTCGCAGTAGCGCCGCGCAGTGTCGAGCGTGTGCAGGTTACAGACGACCGTGCGGCCGTCCTCCTCATGAATGCGGCGCAGCGCCTCCATCACGACCTGCGCGTTCATCGGGTCGAGCGAGGCGATGGGCTCGTCGGCCAGGATGACCTTCGGGTCCTGCATCAGCGCGCGGGCGATGGCGACGCGCTGCTGCTGGCCGCCCGACAGCGCCTCCGCCCGCTTGGGCGCGTGCTCCGCGATGCCGAGCCGCTCCAGGATGTCGATGGCGCGGTCCACGTCCTCGCGCGCCCAGAGGGTGAGCGCGGCGCGCCAGACGGAGCGGCGGTTGAGGATGCCGTGCAGCACGTTCGACACCACGTCCATGCGCGGCACGAGGTTGAACTGCTGGAAGATCATCGCGCAATCGGCCTGCCAGGCGCGGGCCTGCGCGCCCTTCAAGGCGGTTACGTCGTGCCCCTCGAAGCGCACGGCGCCCTCGGTCGGCCGCTCCAGCAGGTTGAGCATGCGCAGTAGCGTCGACTTGCCAGCGCCGGAGCGGCCGATCACGCCGATCATCATCGGGCGATGGACCTGAAGCGACACGGCATCCACGGCCGTCGCTTGGCCGAAGCGCTTGGTCACGCCGTCGATCTCTAGCATCCCACCCCCTCGGTCCGGACAGGCCGCGGGATGAAGGCGGTTCGTAAAGGGATGGCGACGATTGCGTGACGGTGGGACGAACGGCGTCACCAGCGCTTACTCCGACATCGTCACTTCGATACTTCAAGATTCATGGATACGAACGACGCCCTTCGCGCGTTCGCAGCCCTCGGCCAGCGCAGCCGCCTGGACGCTTTGCGCCTGCTGGTGCGCGCAGGCCCGGAGGGGATAGCCGCAGGCGAGATCGCGCGCGCGCTCGACCAGCGACAGAACACGCTGTCGACGAACCTGGCGATCCTGCGCGATGCGGGCCTTCTTCACAGCGCTCGCGACGGGCGCAGCGTGCGCTATGCCGTGGATTGGCTTGGTGTGCGCGGGCTGATCGCCTTCCTGATGCAGGATTGCTGCGGGGGGCGCCCCGAGCTGTGCCAGCCGGTGCTCGACGCTCTGGTCTGCCAGCCGCGATGAGCGAGACGTTCGATCTGCCCCGACGGCTGACGGCCGGGCGCGCCGATGGTGTCACGGAACAGTCATCGCCGCAGGTTAGCTGCCTGCCCGGCCGGGGGCGGCGCGTACGCGACGGCCAGACTCGGGAGGCCGTTCATGACGGAGATCGCGATCCGTGGGCTGCGAAAGTCCTTCGGCGGCGTCCCCGTCCTGCATGGCGTCGACCTCGACGTGCCGTCCAGCGCATCCGTCGCGATCCTGGGTCCGTCGGGTTGCGGCAAGACCACGCTCCTGCGGCTGATCGCGGGGCTGGAGGAGGCCGACGCGGGGACCATCGCGCTCGACGGGCGGTCGGTCGCGGGGCCGGGCCTGCACGTCCCGCCAGAGGGGCGTGCGCTAGCGATGGTGTTCCAGTCCTACGCGCTCTGGCCGCACATGACCGTGGCGGAGAACGTGGGCTACCCGTTGCGCGTCGCGGGGACCGCGGACCACGCGGTGCGCACGCATGCGGCGCTGGACTCCGTGCGCCTGACGCCGCATGCCGCGCGCAGACCGGCCGAGTTGTCGGGCGGGCAGCAGCAGCGCACGGCGCTCGCCCGTGCCTTGGTGGCGGAGCCCGGGCTGATCCTGATGGACGAGCCGCTGGCCAACCTCGACATGCATCTGCGCGAGGGGATGCGGGCCGAGTTCCGTCGCCTGCATGACGTGACCGGCGCCACGATGGTGACAGTGACGCATGACCAGGCCGACGCGCTGTCGCTCGCCGATCTGGTCGTGGTGATGGAGGCGGGCGCCGTCCTTCAGGTCGCGGACCCCGAGACGCTCTACGCCCGGCCCGCGACGCGGGCGGTCGCTCGGCTGATCGGGCGGAGCGCCGTGGTCGAGGCGTCAGGGGGGCGCTGGCGGGGCCTCAGGCTACCGGGGGCGGAAGACCACGACGGCCCCGTCGCGATCCGGCCCGAGGATGTCCAACCAGGAGAGGCGCCCGCGCAGGTCGCGGGCAGGACATATCTGGGCGACCGCTGGTTGGCTACGCTCGACATCCCGGGCAGCGACGCCATCGACGGCAGGCTCGAATGCTACCTGCCGCGCGGCGCGCCGGACCCCGGCGGCATCCGCATCGCCGCCGCGCATCCGCTCACCGGCTGATCCAGGGCACGGTGCCGGGCGGCAGGCGCGGGGCCAGCGCGTGCAGTGCGCCCATCAGAGCAAGGATCACCCCCACCGTCGCCACCGCCATGGCCGAGGCGAGCGTCGTATAGCCCCCGTCCTGCAGGTTGAAGACCTGTACGCCCACCGTCTCCGTCCCCGCCGCGTAGAGGAGGGCGCTGACGGTCAGCTCGTTGAACGCGCTCAGGAAGACGAGGATCGCGCCGGCCGCGGCGACCGGCGCCATCAGCGGCCCGACGACGGTGGCGAGGCGCATACCCAGCCCCGCGCCCGCGACGCGCGCGGCCTCCTCCATCGACGGGTCCGCCTGGCGGAAGCCCGCGGTGACAGGGCCGAGGGCGAGCGCGAAGAAGCGCGCGAGATAGGCCACAAGGATGATCCAGAGCGTCGCATAGATCGACACGCCCAGCAGCGGGAGCGGCCGCAGAAAGGTCAGGATCACCGCGATCGACAGGACGATACCGGGCAGCGCGTAGGGCATCTCCGCCGTCCAGGCGAGGAGCCGCGCCGCCCGCCGCCCCCGCCAGACCGCCAACCAGGCGAGCGGGATGGCGAGGATCGCCAGGAGCGCGGCGGCCGACCCGGCGAGGAGGCCCGAGTTGCGGAAGGCGCGCACCGTCGCCTCCTGGCGCAGCAGCACCTCCTCGTAGGCGGCGAAGGTCAGCGTCCCGAGGAACAAGCGGACGCCGTAGGCGGGCACGAGCGACGCGGCAATGAGCGCGGTCAACGGCAGCACCAGGATCAGCACGATCACGGCCCAGGCCGCGAGCTCGACCACCGGCCGCCAGCGCCCGAGCGGTACGGCCAGCGCCGCGCCGGGCTTGGCGACCTGCCGCACCGCGAGCCTGCGCGCCGCCAGGCCCTGCGCGATCAGCGCCGCTGCCGCGATGCCCAGCACCGCGAGCGACAGCGCCGCCACCGTCGGCAGCATCCCCGGCCCGAAGGAGGCGAGGCGCTGCCAGATCAGCGTCGGCAGCGTCTGGTAGCGCGCCGGGATGCCCAGCATCGCGGGGATGCCGAAATTGCCGAGGGCGGACACGAAGGCGAGGCCCAGGGCCGCAACCAGCGCGGGCGCCACCAGCGGCAGCACGATCTGGCGGGCGATGCGGCCCCCGCCCGCACCCGCGATCCGTGCCGCCTCCACCGCCTCGCGCGGCACGCCGCGCAGCCCGGCGCGCAGCACCAGGAAGGCGAGTGGGGCGTGCTGGATGGCGAGCAGCGCCATGATGCCCTCGCGGGAGTAGATCGGGTTCGTCGTGCCCACCGGCGGCGCGAGGCCCATCGCGGCCAGGAGCGGCGAGGCTGGGCCGGTCAGTTGGATCCAAGCCAGCGCCGTCACCTGCGGCGGGATCATCGTCGGCAGCATGAAGAGGAAGACGAGGACGGCCTTGCCGCGCAGGTCCGTCAGCGCGACCAGCACGGCGAAGGCGCCGCCCAGGAGGGCGGCGCCGACCGCGGCCACGGCCGAGGATTCGAAACTATGCCACGCCGCTCGACGCGCGGCGCCTGAGGAGAGCGCGTCGATGACGAGATTCGCCGAAGGCACGCCGTCAGGCAGAAGCGCTTGGGACAACAATCGCCCCAGAGGCCAAAGGGCGACTAGGGCGACGAAGGCCGCGAGCGCCGCGAGGAGGACGGCCTCGCCCGCCCCTCCTGCCCCGCCTCGCGCTCGACCCGGGTGGCGGAGCAGGCCGGCGAGACGCCCGGCCCCCACGGACGCGGCGAAGCCCGCGCCGCGGCCGTCGCGGGGCCTAGGCCGCACGCGCGCGCTACTGGCCGAACGTGTCGGCGAACTCGACCTTGAGGTCCTCCTGCATGCGCAGCACCTCGGCCGCGTCGTAGCCGAGCACGGTGATCTCGGACTGCGGCGGGAAGCCCGGCGGCGGCGTCACGTCCGGATGCGCGGGAAGGTAGCCTTGCGAGGCGGCGAGCTCCTGGCCCTCCATCGAGAGGAGGAAGTCGACGAAGCGCTTGGCCGCGTCCGGCGCGTCGGTCGAAGCCATAATCGCCACCGGCTCGGTGACCGCGCTCACGCCCTCCTCGGGGAAGACGAACTCGACCGGGCTGCCGGCGGCGGCCTCGCGGATGGGCAGGAAGTCGACCACGATGCCGTACATCTTCTCGCCGCCCGCGACGGCGCGGAAGACGCCCCCGTTGCCGCCCTGCGCCAGTGCGTCGTTCGCGGCCAGCGCCTCGAAGTAATCCCGGCCCAGTCCGTCGACGCCGCGCAGCGTCGCGTAGTTGATGAGCGCGGCGCCCGAGGTCAGGGGCGACGGCATAGCCACCTGCCCGCGCGCCATCTCGCTCGTCAGGTCCATCCACGAGGTGAGCTCCATCGGCGCGGACGTATTGCGGATCAGGCCGGTGGTGATGAGCTTGGTCGAGAAGTAGTGCCGTTCGTCGTCGTGCAGCCCCTCGGGATAGGCGCTCACGTCGGCCTCCGGGTAGGCCAGCAGGTGCCCCTCGGCCTCCATCGACTCCATCGTGACGTTGTCGGCGATGAGCAGGACGTCGGGCTGGGCCTGCCCCGCCTCGATCTCCGTCAGCAGGCGCGCCATGATCTGCGTCGTGCCGTCGCGCACAAACTCGACGGCGATGTCGGGATTGCCCGCCAAAAAGGCGTCGACGGTCTGCTGTGCGTCGGCATTCGGCTGGCTCGTGTAGAGCGTCAGCGTGACGTCCTGCGCCGTTGCGGGAAGGGCGAGGAAGAGGGCGGGCATTGCGAGGGTGATGGGGGACTTCATGTCCGTCTCCGAAGGTTGCATCGACGTCTGGCTGCCACGCTTGGATGAAGGCAGGATGACTGTGCCTCGACCGTTCGTTTCGGGCAAAGGCAGCCTCTGTCATCGGAACGTCACGCCCTCGCGTCATGGACCGCGCCGTGAACAAGGGGGGCCACGACATGAACAAGCTTCTTCTGGGCGCGAGCGCCCTCGCGCTGACCGCCGGGACCGCGCTGGCGCAGGACATGGCGTTCGACAGGATCGCGAGCTTTCCGGTGACCGAGAACCTGCCCGAAGGCACGGACTCCGCGACCGAGACCTCGCCCGAGATCGTCGCGGCCACGGCCGACGGCATGACGCTCGTCTACACCGACAGCCCGCTGGGTGCCGTGGGGTTCGTCGACATTGCGGACCCGGCCGCGCCCGCGGGCCTGGGCGCCATGATGCTGGTCGGCGGTGAGCCGACCTCGGTCGCCATCGCGGGTGGCTTTGCGCTCGTCGGAGTGAATACCTCCGAGAGCTTCACCCAGCCCTCGGGGCACCTGATCGCCGTCACCATCGACGGCATGTCCGAGGCCGCGCGCTGCCCCCTGCCCGGCCAGCCCGACAGCGTGGCCGTGGCCCCGGACCTGAGCTTCCTCGCGGTTGCGATCGAGAACGAGCGCGACGAGGATCTGGGCAACGGCCGCGTGGGCCAGATGCCGGGCGGCTCGGTCTGGATGGTGGACCTGACGCCAGACGGTCTCCCCGATTGCGGCACCGCGCGCACGGCCGACATCACCGGCCTGGCCGAGGTCGCCCCGGAAGACCCCGAGCCTGAATATGTCGACATCAATGCCGAAGGCGAGGTCGTCGTCACCCTGCAGGAGAACAACCACATCGTGGTCCTGTCCTCCGCGGGCGAGGTTCTGTCGCACTTCTCCGCAGGCAGCGTCACGCTGGAGGGCGTGGACACCGCCGAGGAGGGCGCGCTCACCTTCGACGACACGCTCGAAGACGTGGTGCGCGAGCCCGACGCCGTGACCTGGATCGACGACACCCATTTCGCCACCGCCAACGAGGGCGACATGGATGGCGGCTCCCGCGGGTGGACGATCTTCAGCCAGGACGGCGAGGTCGTCTACGAAAGCGGACTGAGCTTCGAATACGCCGTGGCCGAGATCGGCCACTACCCGGAGGCGCGCTCGGGCAACAAGGGCGTCGAGCCCGAGAGCGTGACCTTCGCGGAGTACGGCGGCGTGCCGATGCTGTTCGTGGGCTCGGAGCGGGGCTCCGTCGTGGGCGTCTACGACGTGACCGACCCGGCGGCGCCGGTGCTCACGCAACTGCTGCCCTCGGGCGTGGGCCCCGAAGGCTATGCCACGCTTCCCGAGCGCGGGCTGCTGGTCTCGGCCAACGAGGCGGACCTGATCGAGGATGGCGGGGCGCGCGCGCATCTGATGGTCTTCGAGATGCAGGACGGCGCGCCGTCCTATCCGCATCTGACCTCCGCCGGACTCACCGAGGACGGGCGCCCTGTTGGCTGGGGCGCGCTCGGCGCGCTGACGACCGCGAACGGCCTGCTCTACGCCGCCAATGACAGCTTTTACGGCATGCAGCCCTCGATCTTCGAGATCGACGTCTCTGAGACCCCGGCCCGCATTACCGCTGTGACCCGGATCACCCGGAACGGCGCGCCCGCGCAGCTTCTCGACATCGAGGGCATCGCGGCCGATGGCGAGGGCGGCTTCTGGCTGGCCTCCGAGGGGCGGAGCGACCGGCTGATCCCGCATGCGCTCTACCACGTCGACGGCGAGGGCGAGATCCAAGACTACGTGCCCTTGCCGGAGGACTTACTCGACGTCGAGATCCGCTTCGGCATGGAAGGCGTCACGCTGGTGGACGGCACGCTCTACGCCATCCTCCAGCGCGAATGGCAGGACGACGCTGAGAACACCGTCAAACTGCTCGCCTACGACCTGGAGACCGAGGAATGGTCGGCCGCGGCTTATCCGAAGGCCGCGCCGGAGGGGCCGGGATGGATCGGGCTCAGCGAGGTCGTGGCCCATGGCGGGCACCTCTACTTCATCGAGCGCGACAACCAGATCGGGCAGGCCGCGCGGCGCAAGGTGATCACGCGCGTGGCGCTCGAAGGGCTGAGGACGGCGCCGCTCGGCGGCTCCGCTCCGCTTCTGGAGGTCGAAGAGGTTCGCGACCTGATCCCCGACCTCGCGTCGACCGGGGGCTACGTCGTCGACAAGCCGGAGGGCCTGACCTTCCTGGAGGGCGAGATGTGGCTCGTGACCGACAATGACGGCGTAGACGACTCCTCCGGCGAGACGCTGCTGCTGAACCTCGGCGCACCGTAAGCCCGGCAGGAGGATGGCGGCCCTCGCGCCGCCATCCACGCGCGGCCTGTTTCAACGAAGGCGACGGGCCGCTCCTCGCGTCACGAGACGTGCGTCGAAAGCCACACCTTGATGGCGTCCGGCGACGCGCCAGAGAACTTGACAGGACCGACGGCGTCGACGCGGTCCCTCACCGGATCGAAGGGGCGGCTGCCCTTCGACCCGGGACGGTGGACCCATACCCATTGGATGGCACCCGACTCGCCGATCTCGGCGACATAGACTATTGGACTCTCCGGCATTCCGACCTTCGACGATTGCAACGGTTTCATGACGCCCTCAAAAGCACGGGGCGTGATCCACGTAAACGCGCACGAATGACGCGTGACTGTGACACGGTCGTGCATGCCTGCCGTGATCAACCATCACGCGAGCGGTCTTCGACGCCGCCGGGCCTGGTCGCGGCCGACGCGCCGGAATGGGATTGCCACAGGACTGAAACCTGCCTGTCACCCGGCCGGTCGAGGCTAGCTCCCGGGTCCAAACCTCGGAGGTCGGCATGTCCACGAGACTATTTCTCATCCTTTCCACCATCCTGGCCGCCCCGGCCATCGCCAAGGACACGAGCTATGTCGGTTCGGTCGAGGCGACCGGCGCGCCCGCAGAGGACGGCATCGCGCGCGGCACGGTCTTCGTCGACGCCAACCGCAACAGCCGCCTCGACGTGGGCGAAGAAGGCCTTGCTGACGTCATGGTCTCCAACGGGCGCGAAGTCGTCGTCACCGGCGCGGACGGCACCTATGAGCTGCCCGCCTATGACGACATGAACCTCTTCGTCACCAAGCCCGCCGGCTACGCGACCCCGGTGAACGAGGACCTGATCCCGCAATTCGCCTATGTCCACAAGATCGACGGCTCGCCCGACCTGCGTTTCGGTGGGATCGAGGCGACAGGCCCTTTGCCCGGTCAGGTCAACTTCCCGCTCGTGGAGGACGACAGCGCCCGGGCGGGCTTCGAATGCCTCGCCTTCGGTGACACCCAGCCCTACTCCAACAAGGAGATCGGCTATGTCCGCGCCACCGCGGGCGACATGCTCGCCAACCGCGACATGTCGGACGCCGAATGCCTGATCTTCCAAGGCGACGTGATGGGGGACGACCTGTCGCTCTTCCCGCGCTTCAAGCGGATCGTCGCGGTGGGCGACACGCCCGTCTACTTCGTGGCCGGAAATCACGACCTCGACTTCGATGCCGAGACCGACCAGCACAGCTTCGACACGTTCCGCCGCGAATGGGGACCGGAGTACTATGCATTTGAGGTCGGGAACGTCCATTTCGTCGTCCTCGACAACGTCCGCTATCCCTGCAACGGCGTCGACGACCACCCGTTCTGCGCCCCCGACGCGTCCACGACCTATAACGGCGTCATCTCGGAGCGGCAGCTCGTCTGGCTGGAGGCCGCGCTGGCCAACGTGCCCGAGGACAAGCTGATCGTCCTTAATCAGCACATTCCACTGCAGACCTTCACCGACAACACCGCCGCCAAGCACCAGACCGACAACTTCGCGGCCCTCGCCGAGATCGTCGGCGACCGCCCGGCGCTGGCCATGGCGGGACATACGCACACGACCGAGAGCCTGCTGCCCGGCGTGAGCTACGAGGGCTGGGAGGAGAATACCGGCCTCGCGGAGGCACCGTTCCATCAGATCGTCACGGGCGCGGTCTCCGGCTCCTGGTGGGCGGGCGACCTCAACGACCAGGGCGTCCCACATGCCACGCAGCGCCTCGGCGCGCCGCGCGGCTATTATCAGATCGAGTTCGATGGCTCGGACTATGTCGACAGCTTCCACGCCTTCGGGCGCGACGGGGACGCGCAGCTGCATGCCAGCTTCAATACCCCGCGCTTCCGCGACTGGGCCGAGAAGATCATCGCCTACGCCGATCTCTACGGGGTGTCGGACGTTCTGCCGCCGGTGACGCGCAACGACCTAGGCGACATGTACATGCTGACGTCGGACGACTTGGCGGACGGCACTTGGGTCGCCGTCAACGTCTGGAACGGCAGCCGCGACTCGACGGTCTCCGTCCGGATCAACGGCGGAGAGGCGATGTCGGGCGCGCTGACGCAACCGGGTGAGGGCGAGGCCAAGAACCGCGGGCCGGAATTCGCCGACCCTCTGGCTCTGGCGCAGCAATCGACGCAGTCCGACATGACGGTGCGCTCGGCGCAAGGCGGCGACGACACTGCCGGCTACCGGACCTGGCAGGGCACCGAATGGGTCGGCGTCGCCGGGCCGTTCCAGAGCTGGATGCTGACCGACAACTCGGCGCATCTCTGGCGCGTGGACCTGCCGGCGGACCTGCCCATCGGGATGCATGTCCTGACGGTCGAGACGACCGACCGTCACGGCCGCAGCTATGCGCGCGACTACCCCTTCGAGATCGTCGAGGACCTGCCGGACCCGAACTGGCAGGCCGCCCTGTTCGAGGACGAGTGAGACGATTCGGGACGGCGTCCCCCGGCGCCGTCCCGTCCACGATCCTCGCGTGCGGATGCCCGTCCTCCGGCTTCTCGTGATCCTGGTGCTGGCCGCGTCCGGTGCGAAGGCGCACCTGACCCACGACCAGGAGCGCGTCTTCGTCGCCACCTCCGACGGACGCACCGTTTTCCTGCGCATGCCGCTGCCCTTCGCCTTCGCCGACGAGATCGCCGCGGCCCGGGAGACGCGCCGACCGCTTGCCTCGCCCTATCTCCGCCGCGAGTTGTCCGGGACGGCCGCTCGCTATCGCGTCCTGGCCGAGGCGATCGACGCGGACGAGGCTGCATTCCGCAGCCGTCTCTCCGCGCTCTTCGCCTTCGATCGCGGTGGCACGCCCGTGGAGGCGGCGGCGTCCGCCTTCCGGCTCCATCCTCGCGCGCCCCGCACGGCCTTCGGGAGCGTGTCGTCCGCCCAAGCTTCGGTGGCTACGGAATCGACACCGCTCGACGTCGTGTTTTCGGACTCCGTCGTCGAGATTCGGTTCGATCTGTCCGCGGGGACCGGTTCGCTGGGCCTGCGCCGCTCGGGGTCCGGGCTCGCGCTTCCGGATGGCGTCGATGTGGTCAATTGGCTCGTGGTCGATGCGCCGGGCTCGTCCCTATCGACGGTCGCCGTAGAAGGCCAACTCTCCGAGCGTGCCGCGTTCCCGCCGCTCACGGAGCGCCAGACGATCTCCTGGTCCTGGCTCGCATTGGTGGTGGTCCTGGCGCTCGTCTTCGTTCTGGCGATCCTTAGGATCCGGGCACGCACCAGCCTTGGGCCCCGGCCCTAGTGATTGTGTCCTGCGTGGGAATGCGCGATCGCGTCGGCGGCCTCCACCTCGACATGGATCTCGATCTCGCCGAGGCTGGTGACCAGCTCCATCTCCATCTCTTCGCCCTCGGCCAGGGGCGTCGACAGCCCGGTCAGGCGGATGGCAAGGCCGTCGGGCTCCAGGTGCAGCTCGCGGCCGGGGGCGACGGGGACGGCGTCGACGGGCTCGTAGACGGGCGATCCATCCTGCAGGCGAAAGCCGACCAGCGTCGCGTCCAATCCGTCGGCATGCGCCCCCTCGAGCGTCACAGCCACTTCGCCCTCGTTCTGGATCTCCACGAAGATGAGCGTCTCCGTGGCGTCGGTCGCGCGGGTCCAGGCATGGACGGCGCGCAGGCCGTCAAGCTCAGCCAGATGGTCGTCGTGGCCGTCCTCGGCGGTTGCGGCCAGGGGTGCCAAGGCGGCGGCGAGGACGATGGTAGCAAGGCGCATGGGCAGGATCTCCCTTCAGGCTCTCAAACCTTTGACGACGGGTTGTCTCAGGACGGTGAATGCGGGCACGATCAGCAGGACCGTCGCGGCGCAGAGGAAGCCCGCCACGAGGTGAAGCTCCGGCCAGCCGAGCCGGGCCACGACCAGGATGTCGGTGCGCGCGGTCACGATGCGCGAGAGCAGTTCGGCAGCGACCCAGCCGACGCCGAGGCCCATAACCGCGCCGGCGGCGATCAGGGCGGCGCCATAGGACCAGATCACCGCGAGCACGAAGCGCCCGGGCGCGCCGAGCGCGCGCAGCAGCGCGACCTGGCGGCGGAACAGGCGCATCAGGATCACGAGGCCAAGCAGCACGGAGGCGGCCACGAGCCCCTGCGTGACGAGCGCCATGATCGACATCGCCTGCCGCACGTCGCCCATGACGCGGTAGAGCCCAGCCAGCACCGCGCCCGGGAAGAACGCCATCGTCTCGGCCTCGCGCGTGAACTCGGAGCGCAGGGCGTAGTTGGCCCAGAGCTCGTCGGCGCGGACGATCACGGCGGGCGTGCCGGGGAAGCGTTCGGGATCGAAGGGCGGGCCGATCTCGGACGGCTCCGGCGGCATGCCGCCATAGAGGCCGTGCGTGACCCAGACGAACTCGACGGGCACCAGGATGGCACGGTCCCAGGGCGTCCCGGTCGGGGCCATCCGACCGACGATCGTGGCCTCGTCGGCATGGACGCCCTCCTCGGCGGCGTCGCCCAGCCCGTGCGCAGGCAGGAAGCGGTCGCCGACGGCGAGCGGCACGAATGCGCCCGCGACGGCCTCGTCCCAGGCCTGCCATGTCCGGCCCTCGATGCGGTCGTCCGAGAGATGCCTCGCGAACTCGCCCGTCGTGCCGACGACCGGCGCATCCTCCCAGCTGTCGCCGAAGGCGAGCGGCGCGGCGATGCGGACCTGGGGATGGGTCGCGATCTCGGCATAGGTAGGGCCGTCGATCAGCGCCACGTTCGACGGCTGAAGGAAGACGGAGGCGAGCATCATCGTCATCTCCGAGCCGGGCGCCGCAACGATGAGGTCGAACTTGTCCGCCGCCTGCGCCGTGCCCTGCCTGAGCCCCCGCTCCTGCGCGATGAGGCCGACGCCGAGGCCGACGGAGACCGCGATCAGCGCGACGAAGGCTGCGTTGGTCCAGCCGAAGCGGCGGAGGACCGCGCGGATCAGGGCGCCGGGGGCGTAGCCGCGCAGGACCAGGAGGGCCATGATCGCCGGAACGATCGTTAGGGCCAGGAGGATCGCGAGGTCCTGCGCCCAGGCCGGGAGGGCGAGCCAGAGATCGATCACGCCGCCGCCTCGTGCGTCGCGCCGCCTTCGATCCGCCCATCCGCGATGGTCAGCACGCGGTCCATCCGGGCGATCAGCGTCTCGTCATGGCTGACCGCGATCAGCGTCGCGCCAGTCTCGCGCACGAGGCGGATCAGATCGTCGACCAGCCGGTCGGCCGCATCGCGGTGCAGGCTCGCCGTGGGCTCGTCGGCCAGAAGCAGCCCCGCGCCTCCCGCAAGGGCCCGCGCGACGGCGATGCGCTGACGCTCGCCGCCGGAATGGCTGGAGACGGGGCGCGCATCGTCGGGATCGATGCCCAGACCACGAAGACCATCGGCCGCGCGGTCTCGGATGGCTTGGCGTGCGACGGGGGCGGCGAACATGGCCGCGACGGATGCGTTCTCCAGCGCACCGAGCTCCTCGAAGAGCAGGAAGTCCTGGAAGACGAGGCCGAGGCTTCGGGCGCGGAAGGCGGCGCGGCCCTCGGCTCCGAGGGCCAGCAGCTCCGTCTCACCCCACCTCACGGTACCGTCCGCCTCCAGCAGACCGGCCAGCGCGTGAAGCAGCGTGGTCTTGCCCGCCCCGGACGGCCCGCGCACCCCGACCAGCGCGCCGGCCGGCAGGTCGAGCGCCGGCACGTCCAGCAGCGCGCGCCCCCCCGCCGAGGCCACGCGCAGGTCCCGCACGGCCAGCGGGAGGGTCATCGCTCGTAGACGGAGTCGGCCAGACGGACGAGGCTAACGAAGCCTGTGTCGGGATCGCGGAACTCGCCTAGCTCCAGCACGCCGCGCGTCTCGATCTTCACGTTGAACGGGATCACGTCGACCGTCCGCTTGGTATAGACGGCCATGATGTCGTCGGGCCATTCGGCCGCCGTCTCGCAGAACGGGCAGACCGACATCGGCATCTTGGTCAGCACGAAGAAGCGGGAATCGGCCTTGAGCGGCGGGGCCATGAAGCCCTCGACCGTGATGCGCTCGCCCTCGAGCGCGGTCGCGGTGTCCGAGAAGCCGCGCATCCGGTTGTAGAACTCCCGCACCTTCAGGACGCGGTCGAGATCACTCTGCGCGGCGCGCAGCGGGGTCGCGAAAGGAAGGGCGGCGGCGGCGGTCAGGACCGTTCGGCGGGTCGGCATGTCCGTGTCCTCCTGCAAGGCGTCCTCAAAATGGCATGCGGGGCCCCGGTTTCCCAGAGCCCCGCGATGGCGTGTCACGGAAGCGTCGCGCTCACTCGGCCGTGGCGGCGTGGTGCATCACGTGGAAGATCACGTTCTGCTCGATCGTGCCGTCGAACAGATGCGCGAACGGACCCTTGGCGTAGACGGCCACGTCCTCGCCCGCATGGGTCTCGGACGACTTGGGCACCAGCGCCTGCTGGAGGTAGTCGATGTCGGTCGCGCCCTCCTCAGTGACCATGGACCGGACGCCCACGTAGGACCCCCCCTCCTCGATTGGCGTGAGCACAGAGCCGGGGCCGTTCAGGTAGCCGGCGACCGTGTAGGGCTTGCCGTCGTCGGCGAGCTCCGGCTCGCCGGTATGCTCCACCCCCTCGCCGTTGATGCCCATGCAAAGCCCGAGGATGTTCGACCCCCGCCCGCAATAGCCGTGGAAGGCGATGGCGTGCTCATGGTCGGCGGTGACGACGATCAGCGTGTCGGCGTCGTCGGTCATCTCGTCGGCCATGGCGACGGCCTCGGCGAAGGCCTGCTGGTCGCGCACCACGCGGGCGAGGTTGCCGCCGTGGTTGGCGTGGTCCACGCGGCCCGCCTCGACCTGCAGGAAGAAGCCGTTCTCGCCGCCCGCGGCCTGCAGCGCCTCGATGGCCGCGCCGGTCATCTCGGCGAGGCTTGGCTCGTCGGCGCGGTCGGCCTCGTACTGCATGTGCGAGCTCTCGAAGAGGCCCAGGATCGGGGTCGAGCCGTCGAGCGGCGCGGCGCCGAACGTCTCGGAGTTCCAGGCGTAGTGGGCGCCCAGGCCGGTGGCGCGCTCGATCAGGTTCTCGCCCGCGGCGCGGCGGCCCGTCGTACCCTCCTCGACCTCGATATCCTCGCCGATGAAGTTGCGGCGCCCGCCGCCCATGGCGACGAGGATCGTGCCCGCCTCCATCGCGTCGATCAGCTGCGTGGCGATGTCGGTCTGCTGGGTGCAGCCCTCGGGGACGGAGGCCTCGAAGTTGCGGTCCACGGACTTCGAGTAGGCCGAGGCCGGGGTCGCGTGCGTGATCCGCGCGGTCGAGACGATGCCGGTGGCCTTGCCCATCTCGGCCATGATCTCGTTCATCGAGGCGACGGTGTTGCCCTCGATCGTGCCGCAATCGCCGCGGTTGACGGCCTCGGTCACGCCGATGATCCCGGCCTTGGTCTTGATGCCCGACATCATCGCGGTGCCCGTGCCCGCCGAGTCGGGCGTCTGGGCGTTGACGTTGTACGTCTTGACCAGCGCGAGGTTCGGGAAGCCCTCATGGTGCTGGACGAACTCGTCGCCGAAGCCGCCCGCTTCCTGGCCCGCGAAGAGGCGCGAGGCGTAGTTGGTGCCCACGCCGTTGCCGTCCGAGATCATCAGGATGACGTTGAGCGCGCGGTCGGTGTTGTCCTCGCGGCCAAGCTCGGTTTCCAGCCGCTCCTGCGCGGCAGTGAACCAGTCGTTGCCGGCCTGCGGCAGGTCGCCCGTATGGGCATCGGCCAAGGCGAGGCCCGGCAGCGCTACCGTCAGTGCGAGCGTGGACACGAGTCTGAACTTCATGGTGGAACCCCCTGTTCTTCGGCTGCAGCCTCTAGGGTTCAATAGTGACAGGCATGTAACAACTACCGCCCATCAGGGCCCAGTCGTCTAAATGTTCCCATGGGTTCTGTAAACGCTGGTGCGTCAACCGCTTTGGTTGCTGCTGTCGCGCCGTATGCCGGGTTCAGGGTTCTGTCCGAGGTCGGGGCCTCATCATGATGTTCGCGACGGACGCTTCCATGTGGACCGCGGCGTCGGCGGCCCGGAGGCCATCGCGCCAACCCTAAATGGCGAAGTCGTCCCATCGGCGTCCCCGGCAGGGACGCACCGGCCGGCGAGCCGACCGGAACCGGTTGTCTCTATCGCTGGCGGTCCTCCTCGCTCGGCGTCGTGGCAGGTCGCATCACGTCGACCCGGTCGCCGGGCCGGCGTCCTGGCCCCAGTCGAACTCTGTCCCATCGACCCAGATCGCATGCATCATGACGGCCAGCTTGCGCGCGAGCGCGACCTTGGCGCGCTTCTGGCCGATGCGCCCGGCAAGCCCTTCGGCCCATCTTTTCATCGCGCAGCTCCGCCGGACGCGGTGCATGATCACGGTCGCGGCTTCGTAGAGCAGCGCCCGCATCGTCACGCTACCGCGCTTCGAGATGCGGCCTGTCCAGTCCACCTCGCCCGATTGGTGGCGCCGGGGCGTCAGTCCCAGATAGGCCCCCACCGTCGCGGAGGAGGTGAAGCGGTGCGGATCGTCGATGGTCTGGCGGAAGCACGTCGCCGTCATCACGCCGACGCCGGGGATCGTCATCAGTCGCCGGGTGGTCTCGTCGGCCGCCGCCTCGTGACGGATGCGCCGCTCGATCCCATCCTGCTCGACGCACAGCCGCTCGTGCAGTCGCAGGAACGTGTCGATCAGCACGTTGAGGTGATCGCCTTCCGCCAGCCGCCCCTCCATCGCCTCGCGCACGCGGCGCCGGAACATCGCCCCCACGGCGCAGGGCATGCGAATGCCGCGCTTCTTGAGCAGCCCACGGACCTGGTTCTGAGCATCGGCGCGCATGCGAACCAGTCGGGACCGGGCGACCATCAGGGCGCGCAGCGCCTGACTTTCCTCGGACCGCAGCGCAACCTCGCGGAACCAGCCCGTGCGCATCAACTCGGCTATGCCCCGCGCGTCGCCCCGGTCGGTCTTGTTCATCCGCGTCGATAGCGCCGCGTGTGCGTGCCGAGCATCGATGCAGACGACGGGAAGGCGCCAGGCCCTCAGCTCCCGACACAGCCAGCCGGCCATGCCGCCCATCTCCAGACCGATCAGCTCGACGCGCGCCTCGTGCTTCTCGGCCGTCTTCGCGATCGCCCTCACGATGGCATCGGGCTCGGTCGCCACCTTCGCCTCGAACAGCTTGGCGCCGTCCGCGCCCACGACGCAGAGCTGCGTCTCGTTCTTCGACACGTCCAGCCCGACATAGACCGGACGCCGCTCGTCATCCTTCCTCGACTTCGCCATCGCTCGCTCCTCTCGATCACCGCCCCGAAGCTACGGAGCGGGCGGCGGAAGAGCACCGGCCGCGTTTACTTCATGTGCAGGCTACTGCGACGCCTTCGTGAAACGTCCCACCCTAGCGGATCAACGTCGCAGTAGGGTTGTTATTGCCTATGTGAGACGTCTACAGTTCCAGGTCTAGAACCTACCGCAACACCGAAGGCCCAAACCTCTCCCATGCCCCGCTACGGCTACGCCCGCGTCTCGACAACCGACCAGGACCTCACCGTTCAGCGCGAGGCGCTGATGCGTGCGGGTTGCACTGTCATCCGGGAGGAGAAGGTCTCGGGCACGTCGCGCCAGGGCCGGGAAGAACTGCGCACGCTGCTGGAGTTCCTCCGCCCCGGTGACGAGCTGGTCGTCACGCGGGTGGACCGGCTCGCCCGGTCCATCGGGGACCTGCAGGACATCGTGCGGGAGCTGCGCGCGAAGGAGGTGGCTCTCGTCGCGACCGAGCAGCCGATCGATACCTCCACCGCCGCCGGCAAGGCCTTCCTCGACATGCTGGGCGTCTTCGCAGAATTCGAGACCAACCTTCGGCGGGAACGACAAATGGAGGGTATCGCGAAGGCCAAGGCCCGGGGAGTATACAAGGGAAGGAAGCCAGTAGTGGACACGGACCGGGTACGCGCGCTGCACCGCCAGGGACTGGGGGCAGTGGCGATCGCGCGGGAGGTGGGGGTGAGCCGCAGCACAGTCTGGCGGGTGATCTCGCAGTCCAAGATATCCGAAACTTGACTCTCCCGTGATTTCATACCACTTTCAACGCATCCAGCGGAGAAAGTAACTTGGTCTTGGAAGATGTCGCCTCGGTTCGCATCGGTATCTCGCCTATCGGGGGCGGTGTCGAAGCTGCGTTCCTCCAAGGGCGAGGGATCTCCGCGAACGCTGTAAATGGGGATGCTCTGTCGCTCGGTGCCCTACCTTCAGATGCAGCGTCGGGCGGCCGCCTCGTTACCGGCGACGTCGTCGTCGCTCTGCGCGGCGCGACGAACCCCGCCGCCGTGATCGACGACGACGTCATCGCGGCTCGGCCCTGCTTCGCGACGCTCGATGTCGGCATCGTCCGCATCGAACGGTCCGACCTCCTGCCGAACTACATCGCTGCGGTGCTGAACCTGCGGAAGACCCAAGCCGAGTTCGCCCGGGCGCGCGCGGGCGACGTCACGCCCCGTTTGCCCCTGCAGGCCCTCGCGGCCGCCGACATCCCGATCGCGCCCCTCGACCATCAAAGGGCGGTCGCGGAGCTGCTCGACGTGGCGCTTCACGAACGGCTGCTGCTATCCCGCCTCGCGGCGCTTCGCGAAACCCAGATCAACGCGCTTCTCGCCGATGCCCTTTCGGGTCCGGCGGAAGAACCCGTGCCGGGTGGCCACCCGGCACGGGTCAAGAGCACTCCCGACGACCGTGCGATGGTCCCGTGAGCATATACCAATCGACAAGACTGGAGACTGAAAGATGACGATCAAGAAGGGCCCTGGCAAGGGCAGCGGCGGCACCACGCATGTGGTCCCGAACCCGAACGGGGGTTGGGACGTGAAGCGTGGCGGGCAACCGAAGCCGATCAGCCATCACGAGACCAAGAAGCCGGCCGTCGACGCCGGGCGCCGGACGAGCCGCGCGGCGGGGACCGAGTTCTACGAGCATGGCCGCGATGGCCGCATTCAGCGCAAGGACTCGCATGGCAACGACCCACGGCGAACCAAGGGCTGAAGGCGACCGGGGCGGGCGCGACAAGCGCCCGCCCCTGCCCCAGGGAGGAAAGACGATGGCAAGCATCAACCAAGACAGCATCAACCAGGCGGTCTGGGACACGGCGAACACGTTTCGCAACGTGATCGACCCCGCGCAGTACAAGGATTACATCCTCGTCCCGCTGTTCTGGCGCTACATGTCGGACGTCTGGGCCGACCACTACGACGCCCACAAGGCCCGCTACGGCGACGACGAGGAGCGGGTCGCCCGCAGGATGGCGAACGAACGCTTCGTACTGCCCGAAGGCACGAGCTTCCACGACATCCACGCCCAACGGAACGCCGACAACATCGGCGAGCGGATCAATATCGCGCTGGAGGCGATCGAGGAGGCCAATAAGCTCAAGCTCCGGGGCATCCTCACGCAGGTGGACTTCAACGCCTCGTCCAACCTGGGCGAGACGCGCGAGAAGAACCGCCGCCTCAAGCAGCTCCTGGAGGACTTCGCCAAGCCCGCGCTCGACCTCCGCCCATCCCGCTTCGGCGGCGACGAGGTGGTGCGCGACGTCGTGGGCGAGGCCTACATTGCCACCATCGCGCATTTCGCGGCCGACGCGGGCAAGAAGGCGGGCGAGTTCTACACCCCCCGCGCGGTGTCGGAGCTGCTGGTCCGGCTGGTCCGGCCCCGCCCCGGCATGACGGTCTGCGATCCGGCCTGCGGGTCGGGCACGCTGCTCCTGCGCGCCGCCGACGAAGTATCCGCGTATGCCCGCCGCGAGGGACTGCCCGAGAACGAGGGGCGCAACGTGCTTCTGGCGGGCCAGGAGGTGAACCGCTCCACCGCCGGTCTAGCTAAGATGAACATGTTTCTGCACGGGCAGGACTCGGCGCGCATCGAGGTGGGCAACACCATCACCGCGCCTGCGCTCCTGACTGACGACAGCCTGACGCGGTTTGACATCGTGGTCGCCAACCCGCCCTTCAGCCTCAAGAAGTGGGGACTGGAGGAGGCCGAGAAGGATCGGCACAACCGCTTCCACCGGGGCTTGCCACCCGCGTCCAAGGGCGACTACGCCTTCGTCTCGCACATGATCGAGACGGCCAAGCCGCTCACGGGGCGCATCGGGCTGATCGCGCCCCACGGGGTGCTGTTCCGCGGCGCGCGCGAGGGGGTGATCCGGCGCAAGCTCGTCGAGGAGAACCTGCTCGACGCCGTGGTCGGCCTGCCTGCGCAGCTTTTCCCCACCACGGGCATCCCCGTCTGCATCATGGTGCTGGACCGCGCGCGAGAGAAGGGCGGCGCGCGGGCGGATGCGGACACCGTGACCTTCGTGGACGCCAGCCGCGACTTCGCACCGGGGCGGCGGATGAACCAGATCGGGGCCGAGCAGATCGAGCGGGTGCTGGCGGCCGTCGCCAGCGGCGAGGCGCAGGAGCGCTATTCCGCCGTGGTGACGCGCGAGGAGATCGCGGCCAACGGCTACAACCTTAACACCCCCCGCTACGTGGACACGTTCGAGCCCGAACCGGAGGTGGACCTCGACGCGGTGCAGGCGGAAATCGACGGGCTGGAGCGGCAACTGGCCGAGGTGCGCGGGCGCATGGCGGGCTACATGCGGGAGCTGGGCTATGGGGGGTGAGGCGCCGCTTGAACATCGCAGTTATCCCCCAAGCGTGCAGGCCGGCATTCCACGACTGGCGGAAACGCCCAACGGGTGGCATGTCCAGCGCATCGGCGACCTGCTCGAGCCGGTTCACCGGCGTGTCAACGTAAGCGGCGACGAGGAGTATCTCCTTGTCACAGCCAAGCGGAACCGGGGTGGGCTGGTCGAGCGGGAGCGGAAGTTCGGCCGGGACATCCTGACCCCGACGCAGTTTCGTGCCGCGGCCGACGATTTCGTCATATCCCGTCGGCAGATCGCACATGGGGCATGTGGGATCCTACCGCCGGAGTTGGACGGTGCGTTGGTGTCGAACGAGTATTCCACCCTCCGTCCGACGGCGCAGATGAATGCGGACTACCTCCGCCATCTGCCGCATTCGATCTACTTCCAGCAGACGTGCTTTCATTCGAGTATCGGCGTCCACGTCGAGAAGCTAGTCTTCGATCTAGAGGATTGGCTGTCCTGGCCCATCAACACGCCCCCCCTCTCCGAGCAGCGGCGGATCGCGGCGGTGCTGGATGCGTGGGACGCAGCCATCGCCCTGAGCGAGCGCCTCGTCGCCGCCAAGCGGCGGCGGCGGGACGGGGCGCTTGATCGCCTTATCAACCACAAGACGGACCGTCGACGCGAGCTTGGGGACTTCGTGGCCCTCCGCAAGACCAAGGCGGAGGTCGCCGACCTGCCGTCGGACGCCCGAGTCATCGAACTAGAGGACGTCGAGAGCGCATCCGGCCGCCTGCTCCGAACCCGCGCCCCGGATGGGCTGTCCGGCATGCGCGCCGTCTACCAAGAGGGCGACGTTCTGTTCGCCAAGCTCCGCCCCTACCTCCGCAAGTTCGTCCATGCGGACCATGATGGCGCGGCCTCGACCGAGATGTGGGTGCTGACGGCGACCCCCAAGCTCTGCGCGTCCCGCTACCTGTTCTATCTGGTCCAATCCCGCCCGTTCTCCGCCGAGGCGAGCCGGCCGACCGGCTCCCGAATGCCTCGTGCCGATTGGGAATGCGTGAGCGAGGCACCCCTTTATCTGCCATCGCTCGACGAACAGCAGAAAATCGCCGCCACCCTCGACGCCCTCACCTCCGAGATCGACCTCATCGCCGCCCGCACCGACCTCCTGCGCGCTCAGAAGCGTGGGCTGATGCAGCGGCTGCTCACCGGCGCCGTCCGCGTGCCCGAGAGCCTCGACGCGCTGATGCCCGCCCCGCCACGGGAAGCTGCCGAATGACCCGGGTTCACGAGTTCATCGATACGCTCCTGCTGTTCGGTCGCCCCGATCCGGGAACATCGGAACGCGCCATCTTCGCCGAAGCGTATCGTCAAGAGTTATTCGCCACCGCGATGACACTGCACAACGTCGGCGTCATCGCGCTTGGCGATGCCCATTCCAACCCACCCGAACGATGTGACCTCTGCGGGAGCTTCTGGAATGACGACGCCTTCTTCATCGACGGTCAGACGTCGCGAATATCGACGATCAAGCGGATCAATCCAGTCTCCGGTACCGAGACGTACGAGGAAGCGAACACCTGGGCGGACATGTGCGTCGACTGCTATCTACGCGAGGGCCGAGGGCTGGGCTGGGGTATCGGACAACTCTACCGTCGCGTCCTTCGATCCGAAGATGAAGCGGCTTGGCATCTCATTGCTGGCGGCGACCCATTCGGCCACTCGAGCCCGACGGAGCCCCGACCGTGACAACCTCGCCCGAGTTCGACCTTTCCGAGGCCGGCGGCGCGCAGCTCCCTGCGCTGGCCACCCTCGCCCGCCTCGGCTGGGAGGTGATGACCACCCAGGAGGCCGAGGCGCAGCGCCACGGCCGCCTGGGGGGCACCCTGCTGGAGGAGGTGCTGCACGAGCGCCTCCACGCCCTCAACACCGTGCGGCAGCGGGGGCGCGACCACCCCGTCACCGACGCCGCCGTGGCCGAGGCGGTAGGCCGCCTCAAGGCGCTCTCCGCTGACATGACCTCAGGCACGATGACGGCGGCCGAGCGGGCGACCGACGCCCTCCTCCTCGGCTTGGCCGTACCCATGACCGTGGAGGGCGAGACGCGCGAGCGGACGCTGCGCTTCGTCGATTGGGACGCGCCCGCGAACAATCGCTTCCACGCTGTGGCCGAGTTCGCCGTCGAGCGGGCGGGCGCCCACGGCACGCGCCGGCCCGACATCGTGCTCTTCGTCAACGGCGTGCCGCTCGCGGTGATCGAGGTGAAGGAGTCGGCTACCTCCACCGATCAGGGCATCAGCCAGCAGATCCGCAATCAAAGCCGCGACGAGGTCCCGCACCTGTTCTCGACGGCGCAGGTGCTGGTGGCCGCGAACCCGTCCGAGCCGCGCTACGCTACCGCTGGCACCCCGCGCGAGTTCTGGGCCGCTTGGCGCGAGCGCGAGATTCCCGAGACCGAGGTGCGCCACTTAGTCAACGCCCCCCTGCCCCGCGCCATCGAGACCGCGATGCGCGCGGACTTCGCGCCCCACTGGCGGCGCTACGAGGGCATGATGGAAGGGCCGCAGGCGGGCTACGAGGCCCCGGGCCGGGAGCCCACGGCGCTCGACCGCCTGCTCGTCTCGCTCCTGTCGCCCGAGCGGCTCCTAGAGATCGCACGCGGCTACGTGCTGTTCGACGACGGGGTGAAGAAGATCGCCCGCCACCAGCAGTTCTTCGGCATCCGCCGCGCGCTGGAACGAGTACGCGAGGTGGGCGAGGACGGGCGCCGCAGGGGGGGCGTGATCTGGCACACCCAAGGGTCGGGTAAGAGCTTGACCATGGTGATGCTGGCGCGCGAGCTGGCGCGGATCGTGCCCGATCCGCGCATTGTGCTGGTGACGGATCGCAGCGACCTCGACCGCCAGATCCGCGACACGTTCAAGGCCACGCTTGGGGCCGACGCGGTGCGCCAGGCGACCACGGGCCGCCAGCTCCTCGATCTGGTCGAGGAGCGGGCGGGCATCATCACCACCGTGATCGACAAGTTCCGCGCGGGGCTCAAGGCTCGCCGCGTCGTGGACGAGAGCCGCGACGTGTTCCTGCTGATCGACGAGAGCCACCGCTCGCAGACGATCACTGATGACGAGTCCCTGCGCGCGCAGATGCGCCGCGTCTTCCCGCATGGTTGCTACATCGGCTTCACCGGCACGCCGCTCCTCAAGCGCGAGCGCAACACATTGACTGATTTTGGCGGGCTGATCGACGCCTACCGCATCGAGGACGCGGTCGCCGACGGCGCGGTGGTGCCGCTGCTCTACGAGGGGCGCCACGTCGAGGCGGACGTGGCCGCGCAGGTCGACCGCTGGTTCGAGCGCGAGGTCGCGAAGCTCCCCGAGCAGCGGGCGGAGCTCCTCAAGCAGAAGATGGCGCGGATGCGCGAGGTGCGGGTCTCGAAGCCCTGGCTGCGCGAGGTGGCAGCCGACGTGGCCGACGACTTCCGCAAGAACTGGCGCGGCACGCCCTTCAAGGCGCAGCTCGTGGCGGAGTCGAAGGCCGCCGCGGTGCAGCTCCACCGCTTCCTCACCGCCGAAGGGATCGAGAGCGTGGTCGTGATCTCGCAGGACGACGACCGCGAGGGGCACGAGGCGGTGAACCGCGACCCCGAGGGCCTGGTGGACGCGTTCTGGAAGGAGGTGCGCGACACCTGGGGCAGCGTGGCGACCTATGAGGAGCGCGTCACGGCTGCGTTCAAGGGCGCAGGCGGCCCCGAGATCCTGGTGGTGGTCAACAAGCTGCTCACCGGCTTCGACGCGCCGCGCAACCGGGTGCTCTACCTCGCCCGCTCGCTCAAGGAGCACAACCTCCTGCAGGCCATCGCGCGCGTGAACCGCCTCTTCGACGCGGACGACAGGGAGACGGGCGAGGCCTGGCGCAAGGAGGACGGGCGCGTCATCGACTACGTGGGTCTTCTGGGCGACCTCGACGACGCGCTGACGACCTACGGCGCGTTCGAGGACTACGAGGAGGCGGACGTCGCGCAGGCCCTCGTGGGCATGCGCGAGGCCATCGACGCGCTGCCCCAGGCGCATGCGGCCCTCCTGGAGCTCTTCCTCGGCGTCGCCAATGTTCACGACCGTGAGGCCTACGAACGGCATCTCGCAGACGACCTCGTCCGCCGGGACTTTTACGCCCGACTGCGCACCTTCGCCCGGGCACTGGCTCTCGCCTTCGCCTCGGAGATCTTCTTCGAGACGACGCCGCCTGAGCTAGTCGCTCGCTACAAGGATGACCTAAAACGGTTCGAGAGCCTCCGGCGGTCGGTGATGCACCGCTACGCCGACGCCTTCTCCGACCGCGAGCGCCGGGAATACGAGGCGCGCATCCGCAAGCTCCTGGACCAGCACGTCTCGACCGACGGCGTGGCGCAGATCGTGGCCCCGGTCGACATCTTCGACGAGGCCGCGTTCCAGCGCGCCGTCGAGGAGGACGGGGGCGGCTCCATCGCCGCGAAGGCCGACGCCATTGCGCATGCGACCGCGAAGGAGATCGACGTGCGCCTGGAAGACGACCGGGCGCTTTACGAGAGCTTCTCGGCCCTCGTTCGCCAGGCCATCGAGGACTTCCGCAGGGGGAGGATCGAGGCGAGTGAGTATCTCCGCCGCGTTGCCGAGGTGCGCGAGAAGGTCGTCCACCGCAGGGCAGAGGACGACGTGCCGCCGGCCCTACGCGGCGACCATTTCGGCAGTGCGCTCTGGCGCGGCATCCGCCCCCTCGTCGAGCCCGTGGCGAACGGCGCCGCCGCGGACGTCGCGGCCGAGAGCGCACAGGCCGTGCAGCGGATCGTCGCCGGTCATCGGCGCATCGGCTGGCAGGACGACCCCGACGTCGAGAAGGCCATCCGCAACGACATCGACGACTTCCTCTACGACGAGGTCCGCGGCCGCATGGGCGTGACCGCCCTCGACCCGGCGACCATGGACGAGATCGCCCGTCATGCCCTCGACCTCGCCCGGCGGCACGTCCCCGCATGACCGACCCCGAAGGCGAGGACCTCGTCGTGACTTTGGGAGCGCGGCGGCTGCCGGTGCGGCTGGTCCGCTCGAACCGCAAGACCCTTGGCATCGCCGTCCATCCCGACACGCGCGTGGTCGCGACAGCGCCGCATGGTGCCGAGCACGACGCCATCGAGCGAGCCATTGCCGGGCGCGGCGGCTGGGTGCTGGACGCCATCCGCGAGTTCGAGCGGTTCCTGCCACGCACCCCGCCCCGCCGCTACGTCTCCGGCGAGACCCACCTCTACCTCGGCCGCGAGCACCGCCTCGTCGTTGACCCCGACGGCCTCGGTGTGCGCCGGGATGGCAACCGCCTCGTGGTAGGCGGGAGGCGGGACGATACCGACGGCGTCCGGCGGGCGCTGAACCGCTGGTACGGCGTGGAGGCGCGGCGCGTCCTCAGCGACCGGCTCGATGCGGGGCTCGCGCTCTTCGCAGCCCAGGGGGTCATGCGCCCCGCCCTCACCGTCCGTCGGATGGAGAAGCGGTGGGGCAGCATGTCGAACGACGGGCGGCGCATGCTGCTCAACACCCGCCTCGTGGAGGCCGGGACCGACGAGATCGACTACGTGGTCGCCCATGAGCTCGCCCACATCCTGGAACCGCATCACGGGCCTGCCTTCCACGCGCTGCTTGAAAGGAAGATGCCGGATTGGCGGGCGCGGAAGGATCGGCTGGAGCGGCGGTTCGCATAATGAAGCGCAACTGGAGCGACTACGTCATTTACGTCGATGAAAGCGGTGACCATTCGCTGACCTCAATCGACCCAGACTACCCCATGTTCGTGCTCGATTTCTGCATCTTCCGCAAAGATCACTACGCGCAGGTCGTCGCGCCCCGAGTGCAGGCCTTCAAGTTCGAGCATTTCGGCCATGACATCGTCGTCCTGCACGAGCATGAGATCCGCAAGCAGAAGCCACCCTTCGCCTTCCTGAAGAGCCAGACCAAGCGCAACGCCTTTATGAACGGGCTGAACCGTTTGATCGAGGAGGCCGACGTCATCATCGTCGCTGCGGCCATCCTCAAAGAGCGACTGGCCAAGCGCTACGCCGAGCCGGACAACCCCTACGAGATCGCTCTGACCTTCTGCATGGAACGGGCGTTCAAGTTCTTACGCGAGCGCGGCCAGGAGAGGCACACGACCCACATCGTGGTCGAGCGGCGCGGCAAGCGGGAAGATGACGAGCTGGAGCTCGCCTTCCGGCGCATTCGCGACGGGGCGAACTACGAGGGGCCGATGCCAGGCTTCGAGATCGTGTTCGCCGACAAGAAGACCAACTCCGCCGGCTTGCAGCTCGCGGACCTGACGGCTCGGCCAATCGGGCGGCATGTCCTCGATCCGGCGCAGCCGAACCGCGCATGGGACATCATTGAGCCGAAGCTCCGTCGCAGTCCAGCGGGTAGAGTAAGAGGTTGGGGACTAAAGATTTTCCCCTGAAAAGCGAAAGGCCCCGAGGAACCCCGAGGCCAGCCGCCGACCGGGAACAACCCCCAGTCCGATGAGAGATAGATATCACCTCGAAGGTGAAAAACAACTTACTTGCTCAGGCTGCTACCGTCTCCTCCTGCCCCCCGATCTGCCGTTCCAGCGCCTGCCGCGCGATGCCGACGGCGTAGGCGACCTCCTCCGGCCGCGAAATCCGGATCTCCACGTCCCCGTTGCCCCACGTGCCGACGTTCGAGACGTCCCGGCACAGGCTACGCGGATCGACGAGGTCGGCGAAGGGGAGGTTGACGGTCAGTCGCAGTTCGCTCGACTTGGGTTCCACGTCGACGAAGTTCGTTTCCGCCTTATAGGCGACGTAGAGCTTGAGGAACTGCTCGGTGACGTCCTCGTCGAGCGCGAGAAGCTCGCGTCGCAGCGCGTCGAACACCCTGCGTACCGTGCCGCCGGTGAGGTTCGGGTGGTCCTCGATCGTGTAGCCCGCACCGGCCTCCACCTTGGCTTGGTAGGTCGCCAGCGTTGCCTCGCTAAGCTGTGGTGCGGCCCACACGGACGTGGCCTCCTCAGCCAGCCGCTCGGCGCGCGCCTTGATCGCTGCCTCGTCCCAGCGGTCGACGTGGCCCAGTCCTCTGTTGACGCGCAGGGGGCTCTCGCGGAAGCCGCCCTCTCTGTCGCGCTTCTCCGCGAAAGGGCGGCTCCCATACTCGGAGTTGTATCCGGTCAGGGTGAGATTGCCGAGCGTATGCAACCAGGTCTCGTGCACGCGCGCCCAGTCCTCGCCCAGTTCCTCCTTCCAGGCGTCGGGTAGCCCGTTGGGGGCTTGGGGCATGATGTGCTCGATCGTATAGTCCTCGACGGTCACCCGCTCCTTGCGGGCGTGGTTTTCGAAGCGGCGTAGCCAGAACGAGCGCTGGCGCATGTTGTAGAGGTCGCGCGTCTTCAGTTCGCGGCGGAACTCGTCGTCGCGCGGAAAGCGTCGATAGGTCTTCAGCGACAGAAGGTGCGCCTGGATGCTCTCGAGGTAGTGGTCCTTGCGCAGGTGCCGCCCGAAGCCGGCGAAGGTCCGGTTGAGCGTGTTCGTCGGGATGGCGCAGGTCACGCGACGGAAAACGTAGGTCTCGATCAGGCGCACGGCGGCGAGAAAATCTTCGCGGCTCAGTAGGTCGCGCTGGTAATCGCCGTAGAGCTCCAGCAGCAATGGGAAGGCCGTGTCTACCCGCAGCTCGTGTAAGTCGGCGAAGGCCTCGCGCAGGGCACCGTCCGGTTCGCGCTCGGCCCCGGCATGGCCGGACATGCGACAGAAGAAGCGCGCGTGGTCGCGCAGGTCCTGCAGCAGCGCCTCGATGCCGTCCTCGGCGACCTCGCTGTGCCGAGCGTAATCCTTGAACGCCTCGTAGACGTCGCCGATCCGCGGGATGTCGCCCGTCCGGAAGGTAAGGAAATGGCGGACGAAGCCGTCGAACTGCGCCGAGTAGGCCTCTTGGCCGAAGGCCTGCTCCATCGGACGCCAGCACTCGGTGTAGAGCCGTGTCTGGATCTTGGGCTCCAGCCCCATCAGCACGTAGTTACGGATCAGGTCGGCCTGGCTAAGCTGGCGCCCCGTTGAGTTCATCGACTCGAAGATCAGCTGCGGGTTGTCGTGCTCGCGGCTCAGCGCGACATCGACCACGATTAGTTTCGCCAGCCCTCGGCAGAGGCCCGCAAGGTCGTCGAGTCCTACGATCCAGTCCCGGAACAGTTCGTGGTTGCGGCGTACGGCTGCCGAGCCGCCATCTGGAACGGGCTTTCCGTCCACGACGGCGATCAGCGCATCTTTGTCCGTCTGCGTTAAGATGAGCTTGAATGACCGTTCCCCGTCCTCGTCGGGATCACGAAGGTAGCGATTTTCGATCTTGCGCGCGGAGAAGCCGTCGATCGGCTCCCCGCCTTCACCGAGCGCGTCGCGCAATGCGGCGAGCAGGATCGCCACCGTAGTAAGGCGCTGCTGACCGTCGATCACGAGCAGCGGACGCCGATCGGTTTGGTTCGATAGCCCGTCCTCGACGTAGACGACCGAGCCGAGGAAGTGGACAGGACGGCCTTCGTCTCCCCCAGCCCGGATGACGTCGTCCCAGAGCTGACGGCATTCCTTTTCGGTCCAGGAGTAAGTCCGTTGGTAGATCGGGATTACGAACTGCGGTGCCTTGCGCACGACCTCCAGAAGTTTGGCCTCGGTCGCCTTCATTTTCGCCTCGATGATCGTTCGTCGATCAATAGTCTGCCCTATGTGGGACCACGCGACTACGGCTCCCGAGATACAAAGCGGCGCACATTAGATGTTTCGAATACCGGTGTTTTCGGACGCCGCATCTCAGGATGCTGGCATAACACGGCGTCCCACGCGTGGCGCGTTCCTGGTACCCTGACAGGGCGGTTCACCTTAACGAGATAGGATTTCAGCTTCCCAGGATAGCGGAACCAGGGGTTTGCGGCATCTATGTTGATGCGTGGAACTTTGTCCGTTTGACACCGAGTCCAGCTAGACCGTCTTCGTAACGCCGCCTGCCAACAAAACTGTATGGCACGTTGCCGAAAACCATCCTACCACTCTGTACACGAGATATATTTTCGTAGCACGAAATATAAAATTGTGCGTAGAAGGGGGACCATCATGCGTGCATATCTACGATCCACGGCCCTCGCGGGCCTCGCCGCCGTCGCGGCCCTCACTGCCGCGCCACAGCGGGCGCAGGCCCAAAGCTACCAGATCGACTGCGCGATCCTGCTTTGCCTGTCCGGCGGCTGGCCCGCCTCGGTGCCCTGCACCCGCGCCCGCGCGGAGTTCATCCGCAGGATCACGCCCTGGCCTGTCGAGCCGCCCCTGCAAATCTGGCGCTGCCCGATGGGCGCGTCCTTCGAGGCCGATCCCGATGACGGCTCCGCCATGCGGATCTGGAACGCCCTTCTGGACGACATGGAGATCCCGCTTCAATCCTACCCGAGCGCACCACTCACAAGCGACGATCCCGCGCTCGCGCCGCAGCCCGCCGTTTTCCGCTACGAGGGCGGCGGCGCTGCGATGCCGTTGCCCGAAGGGTTCGGACTGCAACTGGCCCAGGACTTCATCAACGAGGAAGGCCGCGCCGACATCGACATCAGCGCGCCCGAGTTCAACTTCGTCCGCTCAATCCGTGTCTACATGATCCGTGGCCGTCAACGCGAAGGGGGTCGCGATGGCGAAGAGGAATGCCGCCGCAGCTCCAGCGTCCGCCTGGGCAGCTACGGCGTTCAGGGTGACTACGGCTGGCGGACCAGCAGCATCGGGTCGGTCCCTGCCGCCTACGGCCTCCCGAGAGGCTGGGGGCGGAACTGCCCGTCAGTCGGGTTTCGCTCCGTCTTCGTGGACTGGCGCGACTACGAGGGCAACTACGGATGGGAGCGGGTCGATTACTGACGCCGGGCCTGGGGATAACGTGTGAATCGTTGCCCCCTCCCCCACGTCCGCGTAACAAACCCGTTAACGACCGGCAGAGTCGAAGGAGAGCAGCACCCCTAGAAAGCAGAACCCCCCGCGAGGCGAACCACGCGAGGGGGGGCTAAAAGAACCAAGGAATTGGCGTTCCTCAAGGTCCCAACTGTTCAGACCCGGTTCTAAGCCCTCCCGACATGCCATTCAAGAGAAAACGCACCCGTGCGACTGGATGTGTCATGTCTGCCGACCGCGCCTCGCTCACACGAGCAAGGACGAACCGGATGACACCACAAGAGACCTTCCCGGCCCTCCCGCAGGGCCACAAACGCTTCACCGTCGAACAGCTCCTCCGCGAGGTCGGGGTGCATATCGGCCTGCGTGCATCGAGCCTGATGGCGCTGCTTCACATGATCGGGCACACCAAGCCGGACGACTGGACGTCGCCCAATCGCGAGCCGATCTACTTCGCCCCCCAGGACGTCACCGCCGCAGCGCTCGGGAAGACGCCCCGCGCCCTCTACGACACCGAACGCCAGCTCGAACGCCTCGGGCTGATCGAGCGCCGCGTGAAGGGCAACGGCCACCGCTCCCCCTACGGCGGATGCGGTATCGTCTTCAGCCGCCTCATCGCTTTGGTCCCCGACCTTCTCAATCTGGTCGACCAGCTCCGCCAAGAACGCAGCGAGCGCCGGACGCTCCGCAACCGGCGCAGCTCCTTCCGCCGGATCGTCCTGCGCTACATCCGGGACGCGGGCGAGACGCCCCATCCCCGTATCGAGGCCGCCGCCGCAGCCCTCGATACCTGGCCGGACGCCCGGTCCCTCGCCACGATGGAGATCAACGCCCTCGCAACCCATGTCGAGGCCGCCAAGAGCCTATGCGAAGCACTCGACGCCTTCGATGATGGACGTCGTGATTCTTCTGCCATGTCGGAAGTTTTCGGCGACTCTCATTTACAAGAGAACAACCAAAGTCTTCGACCTGTATCATGTAATGCCGGCATGGATCAGCGGAGCGCGGGCAAGCCCGCGCACGATCATCCCTTTGGTTCGGGGCCTAACGGCCCCAAAGGCGAAGAATGTAATGGTGCCGAGGGAGAGGTCGTGCGCAAGGCCCAATTCGTCTCCCGGCTGACAGCGAAGCGGCTCTACGACATCGCCGGCGAAGACATGCGAGCGATCATGCGCGACAGCCGAGGCTCCGACGTCGCGTTCCGCGAGGTCCATGTGATCGACGCCGCCATTCGGATCCTTCCCTATCTCGGGATCAACCACGACGCCTGGGAGAAGGCGATCGAGGCGATGGGGGAGAGCGGGGCCGCGTTGGCCGTGCTGATCGTGGACGCGAACCGGGATCATCCCGTGAAGCCCGTGCGGAATCCGGGCGGGACGCTGCGGGCGATGACGAAGCGGCATCGCGACGGGAGGTTGAACCTCGTCGGCAGCCTGATCGGGCTCTCTCGGAGGAAAGACTGTTGAACCGGCGATTAGCCCCGGCGGACCCGAACCGACGAGAGACATCGCCGGGCAATCGGTGTAACATTAATTCAGGACGCAGATCTTACGATCAGGGATTGGGGCCATTCCAATGACCGTGAACTGGCGCGAAGAACCTTTCGATGACGATCACTATGCGTCGGTTGATCGGCTCATCGAGCCCCCCCGAGGCAGGTTGTTATGGGCGTTGGGAATGGGCCTGACCCCCGTCACCCTGTTTTTCTATGTTCCATATCTCATGTCCCGCCCAAAATTGGCGGTCTTCGGATCCCTGATCTTACTCTTATGGGCTGTGGTGTATTTTTCGGTCGGGATCGCCCTCGCTCCCCCAGGGACGGAGACATCGGGTCCTGTTCTCGATTTCAGTCCACGGGGGCCGAACGATCCACCTCCTAGGCTGAGCGACTACCTCGCGACCTTCTCGGTGTTCTACATCAGCGCCGCGATGGTGGTTCTTGTGAACATGGCGATCCGCAGTTTTCGTAACCGCCGGTCTGCCTACAAGTAAGTAATGGCGAGGAAGTTGGGGCGTCCGGCCATGCCGGACCGGCTCTAGTCGGCTCCGCCTCCCGGAGCCCCGCGCCCCCGTCCTCCCTGACCCGGCGGTCCGCCGCCTGCGGCGCCGGCCTGCCGCCCCGCGCCGTCTCCTGCGGAGCCATCTCGATGCGGGCGGGTCATGGTCGGCCAAGAGCGCGTGTCTCCGCCTTCCGGGTGACGATCCTCGCCCAAGCCGCCGCTGGCCGTCCGGCTGCGCCAGTCATTCGATCGGGCGAATGCCCAACATGAGGACCGTTGTGACGGCCGCGTAGTAGATCGCGACGACGACCATGCCGACGAAGATCGGAAGGGCCTGGCCCCCGGACGCCGCGTAGAACGACATCCAGAAGGATCCGGCGAACAGGACCATCCCGACCATCGAGACGGAAATGACCGTCAGCATGATCCAACGCCGGAACGACACCCGGGACCGAAGGGCCTCGCGCGTCGCAGGCGGTCAGAGAACGGCCTGCACCGACCAGCTCAAATCCTGTCCCATGTCGTTCCCCTTCGGGTGAGGGGAACCAGAGCACGACGTCCCCGGCTCTCACGTGATCGGGCTCACGCCCCTTCACCTTCCACGGCCATCGGCATCCCTGCCTGTTCCGCATCCCCATAGTATCAGAACGACGTGGCACGTCCAATGACCGGGGCGGATCCCCTGCGGCTTCATCTTCCCCGAAATATCCTCGGGGGAGGCGCATCAGCGCCCGGGGGCAGACAGCCCCCTCGCCGTGGCGGGAGAGGCTTAGGAGGCCCCCGCGAACGGGGTCCGCGACAGGCAGCGGGATTCGGACAAGCCGAACGCCCCTGCCCTTGATGGTCCTCCCCTTCGGGTCGTCCGCCTGGGAACCGCCGGTTCCCCCACGCAAGGCTCCCGATCGGCGTCAGGGAGGGTGTCCCCAACGACGGTCCCTCCCTTCGGTCGGGCTGCGTCGCCGGGTGATCCCCCTCCCCCCCTTCCTTGTCGGGAACCTGGCGCGGGCCCCCCTCCCGGTCTCGCCGACGGGCAAGCGGTAAGGAGAGGGCCGCTTCGCGATCCTCGCCTGACCACCTGCCCCAATTTTCGGCACCAAGATCGAGAACGCGGCTCACCATAAAGGAAGAAAGATGGATGATTTCCAGAACATAGGGGAGGGCGTGGCCGACCGCACCGCGACCTTCGCCCTGTTGAACCGTGGCTACGAAGCGCACCAGCGCAGCGCGGGCCAGTGGTTCGAGACCACCCCCGAGATGTGGGACTACTTCCTGTCGATCCTGCCCCCGGTGAACTTCACCGGCAGCGCGTTCGTCATGTCCGAGGCCGCGACCGAGAACCTGTCGGATGCGTGGATCATGGTCGGCAAGCGGGCCTTCTGCCTCGCCGTCCGCCACGGGTCGCAATCCGACTTCCTCGCCACCGTGGCGGCGTTCAACGCTCATGTCCGCAAGCTGGAGCCGGTCGCATGAGGCGGGCCGCTTGGACGCTCACCATCGACCACCCGGACCTGACCACGAACGAGGAAGTCCATGCCGAGAGCGAGGACGTCCTGCGAATGCTGGGCCGCGATCACCACCGGCAGGCGCAGATCGTCCCGGACCTCACCCTGACCGATCCGCAAGGGCGCGTCGTCGCCATGCTGGACCATTGGGCGAGCGACTGGACCGACCAAGAGGGCGCATAGCCCCGCGCCCCGTCCCCCACGGGCGGGGCACTCCCCAACCTCACCACCGACAAGGAACGTAAACCCATGACCGACCAGACCAAGATCGCCGCCACCATCGAGTCCGTGCCCTTCGCGGACCTCTACCTGTCCGACCTCAACCCCCGCACCGTCGTCAGCGAAAGCGCCGTCGCCGTGCTGGCCGAGAACATCCGCAAGGTGGGCCTGATCCAGAACCTCGGGGGCCTGCGCGACGAGGACGGCACCCGCGTGGGCGTCGTCGCGGGCGGGCGGCGGCTGCGCGCGCTGGCCCTCCTGCAGGACGACCCCCGGTTCCAGACCGTCGCCGTGCAGATCGCGCCGGATGCCGAGACGGCCCGTCTGTGGGCGACCTCGGAGAACGGCCAACGCGAGGCTCTGCACCCCGCCGACGAAATCCGCGACTACGGCGCGATGGATCGGCGCGGCGTGAGCGTGGCCGACATTTCCGTGGCCTACGGCGTCACCGAGAAGCACGTCTATCGCCGCCTGGCGCTGGCGGGCCTGCCCGATCCCGTGCTGGACGCCTTGAAGGCCGGTCAGATCAGCTTGTCCCATGCCGCCGCCTTCACCGTGGGGCAGGACGAGAAGCTGATGATCGAGGTGCTGACCCGGATCGTGGAGGACGCGGCGAACGGGCGCTACGCGCTGTCCGATCACCAAATCAAGGCGATGCTGCGCCCCGGCGCGGTCAAGGAGAGCGACCGGCGCGCGGCCTTCGTGGGCGTGGACGCCTACAAGGAGGCCGGGGGGCGCATTGGGGGCGACCTGTTCGCGGACGAGACCCTGTTCGATGACACCGCCCTTCTGGACGAGTTGTTCGCGGCGAAGCTGGCGAAGGCGGCAGACGACTTCGCGGAGGCCCACGGCTGGAAATGGGTCGAGACCCATCCCGAGGATTACCTGCCCTACGGCTTCACCGAGGACCGCAAATTCGGTCGGGTCTATCCGGTGGAGGGCGACCTGTCGGAGGCCGAGTCCGAGCGGTATGACGAGTTGGCCGAACTGGCGAACGGCGACGTGCTGGACGAGGACGGCGAAGCCGAGTTGGAGGCGTTGCAGGCCAAGGCGGACGGCGCGTTCACCGACGAGCAGAAGGCCGTGGCGGGGGCCGTCCTCTACGTCGCGCGCGGCGGGACGATCAAGGTGGCCGAGGGGCTGGTGAAGCCCGAGGACCGCAAGGAGGCGATGGCGGCGGGCATCCTCGCCGCGTCCCAGCACGGCACCACGGGCGAGACCGCCCCGAAGTCGCCTATCTCGGACAAGCTGCGGGGCGACTTGGACCGGATCGAGAAGGGCGCGCGGCAGGCCGCGCTCCTGACCGACCCGAAGCTGGCCCTGCACCTGCTGGCGTTCCACCTGTCCGGCAAGATGGGCTACGGCTATGCCTTCGGCCTGACCGTGAACCCGCCTGCGAACGCGCCCGAGACCGAGACGGGCTACACGCTCGACAAGCGCCTGTCGTCCATCGCCGAGCGCTACGAGGCGGGGTTCGGGTCGGAGGTCGGGAAGGACTTCGCCGCCTTCCGCAAGCGGGGCGACAAGAAGGTCATGGAGGCCCTGAACGGCTACCTCGCCAGCCTGTTGACGGTCCCCGACGCCGAGTTGGGCGCGATGATCGACAAGGCCACCGGGCGGCGCACCCGCGACGTGTGGGCCCCCACCGGGGAGAACTTCTTCGGTCGGGTGGGCGGTCCCTACCTCAATGCCCTGTGGCAGGACTTGCTCGACCTCGCGGAGGATCACCCGACCGCCACGACCTTCGCGAAGTTGAAGAAGGGCGAGAAGGTCGGGAAGCTGCACGACCTGTTCAACGACGAGGCGACCCGCGAGGCGCACGGCCTGACCAAGGCGCAGCGGGACCGCATCGCGAACTGGCTCCCCGAGGGCATGGCCTGACAAGGGCGGGGCAGGCCGTGAGCCCGCCCCCTCCCCGATCCCCAGCAACCCCGAGGAGCCGGATCATGCGCTGCAAGCGATACCCCCGAACCCCCTTCACCGACACGGCCCGCAAGCGCGGGCATCTCCGCCGCAAGCAGGCCGCCGAACGCGAGGCCCTGCCCCTGTTCAGCGCCCAGATCGCAGCCGCGCAACCGAGCGAGGACGAGGTGATGCGGCGCCGCGCCGTCGTCTGGGACCGGACCCAGTAGGAGGATCGCGACCGGCGTGCGGCGAACTGGCACCGCGCCCGCCGCGCCATCGCGGCCCGGCCCCTCCGCGAGCGGACCCTGATCCGCCGCGCGTGGGACCGCGCGCCCTTCCCCGCCGATCCGAGCTATCTTCTCGACTTCCTGACCCAGATCGACCGGGGCCGCGTGGACTTGGCCGACCCGCTCTATGCGAGCCGGACGGACCCCTCGGGACGGCGCTACGACCGGCTCACGGTGCGAACCGACCAGCTCGACCGCTTGCGGGCCTTCGCCGCCGCGCACGGTCCGGCATGGCGGATCGCCGTCGCGGCCCTCTGGGACGCGGATCGCGAGCCCGGATGGCTGACGAGCCTCCGCGTGTCGCACGGGCGGCACTGGCTGGCGCGCGTCTCCCTGGAGGACGGGCGCTGCCATGTCTGATTTCACCGCCCATCGTCACCCGGTCCTCGCCGTCGCCTGCCCCGTTTGCAGCGCACGGCCCGGATCGTGGTGCGCCCGACCCTCGGGCCACCGGGCATCGGACCTGCATCTCGCGCGCAAGGCTGAAGCCGACCGCGTGTTCATCAAGCGTCATGGGCCGGACGCGAGCGTCGAGCGCACGGCGGACGGCTGGACCATCGATCCGCGAGGCCGCGTCGGCATCCGCCCGCGCCCCGAGGCCGATCCCCGCCAAGGAGTCCTGATATGACCCGCACGCCCGGCACCCGGCTCGACTGGCACGACCTCACCGAATGGATGGTCGCGACCCATATCATCGGGCGCAGACGAGCCACTCGGCGCGTCGAGCCGTGGACCTGCCACGTTGCCGCCCTGCCGGTCGCGATGATCGCGCGCGAGACCGACGCGGACCTGCTACGCAGGGTCAGCGACCTCTTCCTGCGCGGCCCGTCCGGGCTGTGCCAACCCCTCCGGGGGCACCGAGCGGCTGCGCCGCAGACCACCCTCATCGTGGCGATCAACAATCGGCTGGCCGTCCTAGAACGCGAAGCCGACGCGATCGAGCCGGGACCGAACTGGTTGGCGATCCACGGCGCGGGTGGCACATAGACTTACCGCGCGGACGGCCAGGCCGCCGCGCTTCCCCTATTCCTTGTGGTGAGGAATTCCTCGGCCCTGCTCCGGCGGGGCCTTTTTTCTTCCGCGAGACGATGTTCGGACCTATGCGTGGCGATCCGATTGGAGGCCATCATGGAAGACCAGACGACCGCGCCGTGGATCGGCCCCCTTCTAACCATCCTCACACTGGTCATCGGTTCGGGTCTGACTTTGGCGACAACGTGGGTGATCGAGCGAAACCGCGCGAAGACTGCCAAGGAACGCCACCATGAAGATCGCATCTGGGATCTACGGCGCAGTCAGTATTCCGAAATCGTCGCGCACTTGAAGAAGGCCGCCGCTGAGGCAGGTCGAGATGCCGATGGATACTACAATCATGAACACGGACCCGAGGGTTATCACGGGTCGAAGGAGAGCCGCGAGCGCGCCCGCGCTGCATGGGCGGCGTGGAGCACGGCTAAACAGACGTTCGATGCAAGCCGCCTAATCGTGTCGCCCGAGTTTGACCGCGCATTTCTGTCAATCGGAACGGCCTTGGAGGCGGTGGATGAACATGGCCTCCCCCCTAACATTGTTGCCATGGAATCGAAGTGCTTCTCCGACGGATACGAAGAAATCCTTCGGATCGCGCGCCGCGAAATCGCGTCACCCTGACGACGGTGGTGATCGCAGGGCGTCGTCTTCCAGTCCGACCCGCGACGCCATCCTATCGAGTTGGCACAGCTCGTCCGCCTCAACCTCCGGGAACAGTTCGAGTTGGCCGGAAGCGCGCTCGAAAACCGTCCCCGGCTCCGCTTCCTTGAGTAGTGTCAGGAGCTTTTCGCGGGGATGACGCAGAGGTGGCTCATCGGACCGGGACAGCGCCAGCGCGGCGACGACGCGGCGGTGCGCGATCGTCACCGTGCGACCTCCCGGCTGGCGCGCGGACCACGCCGCGATGGACGCCGAGGCGGGCCGCCCAGGCATCAGCGCACCCCAGCCAGGCGACCGTCATCGCCCGGACCGCTCATCGGGGGTAACAGTAGGATGCCCGCGACTGGACGAGACGGGCGCGGGCCGTTTCCAGCGCGGCATAGCGCCCGTCCGAGTAGCGCGGGCAGTCGAGCGCGAGACCGGCGGCGATCACCAGTCCGCCGAGGTCGGTCCACGCGCCATCGACCTCGATGAAGCAGACGCCGACCCAGCGGTCATGGGTCCGCTCGCCGTTCAGCTCGCACCGCACTTCGCGCCCGCGCACCGCGTCTAGCATCCAGTCACGTGCGGCCTCGCCCCGACGGGTGCCCCGTTCGGCGCCATCCACGCCGTTGAAGCGGACCGGGACGCCTTGCACAATGATTGTGTCCGCATCGCGCACATGATCGACCGGGCCGCTGACCCGCTCCGCCGCCACCACGGCCGCGCCGATCGGAAGGCAAGCGGCCACGAGGTAGAAGCCGATCATCGTCGCCGTCGATCCCATTATCCGGTCCAGCCTTCCTTGTTCACCCATTTTGCGGACGACCAAGCGCATAGCCACGACCGTCCGTTCGTCCTCGCGCCCCTCGGCGATCGTTTCCGATCAAGAGACCATCGTTCCAGCTTCGCCAATCACCCTTGTCGTCCTCGCGCTTTGGCCTGCGGGAACGCTGACGGGTGCCGCCGCCATCCTTGTGCAGACCCGCCCACCGAATACTGGGCGGCACGGTTCCCATTCGTCTCCCCGGACGTGTTTCTCATCACGGAACATCGCTCGGGGGGCTCTTTGCGCCCGGCGGCCTTCGTCCGCCTCCAAGCAAAAAGACGGTTTCCACACAATATTATAATCTCTACGCTTCTTTATAAAGCGCGCGGATCCTCCGACTTTTCCCTTGAGCGCATCGCCCCCCGGCGTGCCCGTTCTTCATCGAAACACTCTCACCGAGGAGACACACCATGAGAACCTTCGCACAATTCGAGATCATCGGCCGGGTCGGGAAGCACAAGGAAGTCGGCAACACCCTCCGGGTCAGCGTCGCCGCCGAATACGGCCGCAAGGACGACAAGGGCGAATTCCAGTCGAAGCCCTACTGGAACGAGGTCACGATCTTCAACGAGAACGTCGCCAAGTGGGTGCGCGAAAACACCCAGCCGGGCGACATCGTCCGGGCCTTCGGCACCGTCCGCCAGACGAGCTGGGAGAACAAGGAAGGCGGGACCGAATACGGGATCACGATGGCGGCCGAGGATTTCGACAACTTCAGCCACGACGAGCGCCGCCGGCAGGCCCGCAAGGCGCAGCAGGACCAGTGACGGAACGGGCGGGCCTCATGGCCCGCCCTTCCCATCACCCGCCGCAGGAGGCCGCGATGACCGCCTACAAGAAGACGCCCGATCCCCGGCACGACCTTCCCGCCCGCCGTCTCTGCGAGACGCGGCGCGTCCAGACGCCCGAGGGGCATACCATCCACCTGACCGTGGGCTTCGACCCCGATGAGCCGGACCGCCCCCGCGAGGTCTTCTACTCGGGCGGCTTCCGCACCGGGTCGCAGTTGGAGTTTCAGGTCCAAGACGCCTGCGTCCTGATCTCCCTCCTCCTCCAGCACGGGCTCCGCCCCGGCGCGATCCTCAAATCGCTTGCGCAAACCGAGAAGCCGGGCCTGTGGACCGAGGGCGACCAAGAACCCAATCCCGAAACCGTCCATGCCAGCCATGTCGGGCTGATCGTGGCCGAGCTGGCGAAACAGCCATGACCACCCGCTTCAAGCCGAACGTCGTCTTCGAGCCCGAGCTGGTCGACCACTTCGCCGCAGGCGCGGCGATCGTCGTAACCTGCAAGGAAACGCTGACCCGGAAGGAATCCATCCATTACGGGCGATGGACCGTGCGCTTGGTCTTCGCCTCCGGCGACACGCGGCAGCTCGTCACGCAGCGCGATTTCAACAACCCGCGCGTCTTCAGGACGCTGAACGGCATCGCCTCGCTCCTCGCCGCCGCAGGCTGCACTCAGCTCGCCATCCCCTTCGCGAAAGGGGCCGAGGCGACCAATACGCGAGGCGGCTGACGATCAGGGATAGGACTTCACGATATGCGCCGTCGATCCTTCGAGGTAGTAGCCGTTCCGCCCGATGATGCGGGCGATTTCTGGGCTCGACATCAAGGCTCCGATCAGCGGCCGCACCCCGTCGAACCTGGTGCGCTTCCAATAGGCCCAAGGCCCCGACACGGCCGGAAGGGATCGTTCCTCCCCGGCTTTCACGAAGCCGTAGATACCGGCCTCGTTCCTATAGATGTCCACTTCGTCCATGCGGTAGTTCCTTCGTCGTTCGGCCCTGCCTCGGGATGAAAGTCGGCCGCGAAGAATCCCACATCAAGGCCCCTGCGCTGACGCGCACCGGGCTCTAGTCGTCCCTTCGGTCCTCCCGAAGCCGCGTCCCCCCGTCCTCCCTGCCCCGGCGGCCCTGCACTGACGCGCCGGCCCTTCCGCCCTGCCCCGTCTCCTGCGGAGCCGCGTCCTGGCGGGCGGGGCATGGTCGGGCGCGGGGCCGCGTCTCCGCCCTTGCGGGTGACGATCCCTGGGGCGGCCCGGATCGGCCCGGCCGGTGGCCGCGCGCGACCGGGATCCTTCTTGGGCTTGGGGTTCGGGCAAGCCGAACGCCGCTGCGCCGGTCAGGGGGGCGGCGCAGCCTCCCCCCTCGGACAAGGGGTCGGGCCGGGGCCGTGTCCTCGGGCTGACGCCCTGCGGGCCGCACCACCCCCGTCCCTCTCCCCTTGTCTCGCCCCCCTCCGCTCTCGGCGAGGCCAGGTTTGCAGGACAGCGGCGCCACGCGCCGTGCCTCCAAACCCGACCCACAGGGGCAACAGACCCCACCAACACCACGAAGGAGAGACCGGGATGCCGAACATGATGGAGATGACCGGGGGCGAAATCGCGGCCGCGATGGAGACGATGGCCGTCGCGCAGCAGAACGACCAGTTCCGCAAGGCCATGATCGCGGGGGCCGACTCCCTCACCCCCAAGGGCAAGCATGTGATGACCGCCGCCGTGGCCGCGCGGGGGCCGGACTTCCAGTTGGCCGCGACCCGCGCCGTCGCCCAGGACACCACGTTCACCGAGGACAACGACCCCTACAAGGATCGCACCTTTGGAACCGTGACCGTCGAGGGCGAGCGGCTGTTCTGGAAGATCGACCTCTACGACGAAGGCTATGAATGGGCCTCCCCCGACCCAGCCAACAAGCGGGTCACGCGGCGCGTCCTGACCATCATGTTCCCGTCCGACTACTGACACCCGGCCCAGGGCGGCCCCGTGTCGCCCGGCCTTCCAATAGAGGAGCCGAACCCATGCCCATGAAGACCTATTTCATCGCCCGTCACCAGATGGACCCCGAGCCGCGCATGGGCCACATCGTCCGCCTGTCCATGTCGGGCTACCGATCCATCGACATCGCCTTGCGGCGGTGCCCGCGCGGCTATCTCGCCGACCACCCCCGGTCCGGGCGCAGCCTGAAGGCGCTCGATCAAGTGACCCCGTGGGGCCAGCCCGTCCGCCTGACCGAGGCCATCGAGGGTCTGACCGCGCAGATGGCCGACCGTGCGATGTTCGACGCGGTGAAGGCCGCCGCCGCCGAGCTTCCCATCCTCAACGCCAGTTTCCAGTAATCCCCGCCGGGGCGGCGCGCGCCGTCCCCGGCCCCGAACGGGAGACCGTCCCCATGTCCATCACCATCCATTGCGCCCATTGCGGCAGCGAGAACGTCCACCGGGACGCCTTCGCGTCGTGGAATACCAAAACCCAGGAATGGGAGCTGGCCGCCGTTTATGACGCCGCGACCTGCGAAGCGTGCGAGAACGACACCACCCTGACCGAACGCCCGATGCAGCCCGAGACGGCGCGGGAGGTCGCAGCATGACCCGCCCGAGCGTGACCATGATCGAGGGGCTGCACCTGACGGCGGCCGACAAGAGCAACATCCTCGGGTGCATCGAGTTCATGCGCTACGCAGCGAAGCGCGGCGGCTGGATGGGACGGCGCCGCTCGATCAAGAGATATGCCCTGGCACCTATGGGCAGCGATCCCGCCCGCTATCGCGTCATCATCGGCGAGACCTATCGAACCGATGCCGGTCAGCGCCGCATTCGTCAGTCGCGCTTTCTCATCGAGGTCCGCGGCGTGGATCCGCTTCCGCCGGGCGATTGGTCCGACGGGCAACGCGACCTCTTCACGGAGGCGGGCGCATGACCAGCTACGCCCAGATCGGAGAGGGGGAGGCCGTCCACGCGGCCCCCGCCCTGCGCCGCAGCATCTCGGAGATCGTCGCCGAATACGACGCCAAGGCGGAGGCGATCCCCGACGCCATCGCCGCCTTCGAGGAGGCGGAGACCGCAATCGGCATGGCCGGGTGCATCGGCGGCACGTTCGGAGGTCAGATCTTCTCGCGCTCGCCCAGCCTCTACGAACGCGACGTGCGCGCCGCCCTTCTCAAATCCGCATGGCGGCACGTCCGCGAGGGCTTGCGGATCGAGGACGTCGCCAGCGCGAAGGACCGGAAGGCCATCGAGCTTCGCCTTGAGAACCCGCCGTCCTTCACCATCGAGGCGATCCGCGACCTCTTCGGAGACTTCCTCCTGTCCCCGCGCTTCCACGTCCTCAAAGGGCTGGCGGAATGCTTCTGCGACTTGGACCCGGCCTATCGTAGCCATTCCAAGGTGAAGATCGGCGTCGAGGGCCTGCCAAAGCGCATCATCGTCGGGCACGTCTCGGATTACGGCGAGGGCTGGGGCAACGAACGGGTGCGCGATACACTTAATGCGCTCCGCCTCTACCGGGGAGAACCCCGCTACGAGTGGGCCGAGCTGCGCGCCGTCATGGACGAGGCCAAGCGGCACGGCGAGGCCGATTTCTGCGGCGGACGGATCAAGCGGTTCAAGAACGGGAACGCGCATATCGTCTTCGACGCGCAAGGGCGTCTCGACATCAACCGCGCCCTGGCCGAGTTCTACGGCGAGGTCCTGCCAGACGCGCCGAGCGAGGACGAGGCCAAGCGGCCCAGCACGGACGTCGCGCGCGACCTGCAATTCTACTGGACGCCCGACAGCGTGGCCGAGACCGTCATCGCCGCCCTGCCGCTGCGCGGGGGCGAGACGATCCTAGAGCCGTCCTGCGGCGACGGTCGGATGCTCGACGTGCTGGCCCGCTGGCATGAACCCCGCAAGTATCAGGGGCCGCGCGACCCGCTCCGCCTCACCGGCATCGAGTATGACGGCGGACGGGCCGAGCAGGCCCGCGCGAAGGGGCACGCGGTCATGCGCGCCAACTTCCTTCAGGTCGCCCCCGATCCGTGGTTCGACGCCGTGGTGATGAACCCGCCCTTCTACGGTCGGCACTACCGGCTGCATGTCGATCACGCCCTGCGCTTCCTGCGCCCCGGCGGACGGCTGGCCTGTATCCTTCCGGCGTCGGCCCATTACGATCACGGCTTCGACCTGGGCGAATGGCGCGACCTTCCCGTGGGCAGCTTCGCCGCCTCGGGAACGAACGTGCCGACCGGATACAGCGTCATCCAAAAGCCCGGATAACCCCTATTTCATTGGATAATCGAGACCTGAAATGCTAGACTGCACCATGTCCCAGAGCCCCGCCACCACCCCGAAATCGCGTGTCCGTTCCATCTGGGACCGCGCCCAGATGTTCATCGCCTTCCACCGCGATCCGGCCCGGAAGAAGCGGGCCGAGCCCTACCTGTGGCCGCCCAAGGACGCCGCCGCCGGGCTGCGCGCCGAGACGGACGATCAGGAAACTTTCGTCCACATGCGGGGGACCGACCGCGCCGACGACGTGCAGCTCAAGCTCCGCACCAACGCCATCATCGCGCGGCGCGATCCGGGCCGGGGCTGGTCGGGCGTGGAGATCAACGACCAAAGCGTCCGCGTGCTGGTCGGCGATGTCTGGATCACGATCGACCAGATGGGCACCGTGAAGCGGGAGGCGGACGACGGGGCGTCCACCACCTTCCTGGAGTTCGATGGCTCGATCATCCAGTTGACCGAGGGTGCCGAGGTCTGCGTGTCGGCCGATGGCGCGGAAATCACCAGGCGGACGGCCGATCGGATCGAGGGGCTGACGCCAGATGGCGTCGTATCACGTCAACGCCAGATAGAAGGAGCTGGACGATGATTTCCAACATGAAGCCGGAAGCAGAACCGGAACGGAAAGTTCTCGACGGTTCCATGGTGGGATGGCTGATATACAGCTTCGTCATGTGGGTGTGCTTCAGCGTGTTCTTCGGTATGTGGTGGTGGGTGATGTACGGTATCGACCACCTGTTCATCAACAAGGAGCAGGTCGCAGATTGGTCGTTCGTCCGTCTATTCCTTCCGTTCTTCTTTGGTTTCATCGGTGCGGCATGTCTGATCGTGAGCGGTTGGGAGACGTTGCAGGTCCGAAAGAAGAAACGGCAATGAGCCCGCGAACGAACCTTCCGCGACGATGATGTGCCGCCGAGAACGGATTGACGCATTGATCGACGGCCTCGCCCACCGATTCTATCTGCACGGCTATCAGGGCAAGAGCTTGCCGAAGGGGGTGTGCCGCATCCTGGCGCGCAGCGTACTTCACCGGGCCTGGTTCGCGGGCCGGCATGGATGCTTCGAGCAGGACGGCATCACCTACGGGCTGGGCAACCCCTACCCCGGCACCTTCGACTGACGATCCGCCGGGCGTTCAGCGCCCGTTGCAGGTGTCGCAGATCGCGGCCTCGGGCGTCACTACGCCGTTCGTGGTCGTGACCGCGCATCCGCAGTGAAGGCAGGACGAACCCGTCTCGCGCAGCTTGACCTCGCGCTCCGCCTCGTGCCGGTGCTCCGCCCAGTCCCGGGTCGCTTCATTGCTCATGTCGGTGTCCTTTTCCGTCTGACGTCAAGCATCGATAGACGCCGAACATGGCATTCTGACGCCCCGCACCCCGCCAGGGCGGACGGTCCGAAGATCACGGTTTCCCCACCGGCGAACGGACCCCCTCCGAAGGTAGAGCGGTCCCCATCAGTGAACGACAGTCGGGCAAGCTGACACGGCGCGGGAGGCCGTCAACATCAAGCCCTTCGGGGCGCTGCGCGCGTGTTGACCGCCCCCCTTCATCGCCGTGTCGGCCAGCCCTGTTCATTCACCAACAGGAGACAGCCATGACCTACCTTCGCAAGAAATCCATCCGCCTCCGCCGCCGCACCGCGCGCAGGCTCCGCACCATCCGCCGCCAGCTCCGCAAGATCGACCTGAGCCTTGCTATCGAGATCAACGTCATCTTCTTGAAGCTGACCTTCACCATGAAGCGCCGGGCGGACTAGGTCCGGCCGCAGGGCGAAGCCCCCTCGGGGGCTTTCGCCTTCCTCTCACATTCGTCGCGTATCCTCGGGATATGCCACCGAAGCGCCCAGATCGCCGCACGCCCACGCCTTGACCGCGCGGGACGAGGCGGGATGGTCGTCGCCACCCTCTTCATCGCCCTTTTCGGTTTCGCTGCACTCATCGGGGCCGCGAAGAAACGCTAGCCCCTCCCATTCATCTTCCCGGAAATATCCTCGGGGGACGGCACGCAAGCGCCGGGGGGCAGACAGTCCCCCGTCCGCGTCAGCGGACCACGGGAAGATCCTCGATGCGCGTCGTGTAGCGCGGGCTCCGATGATCGGCGCGCAGCGCCCAGGGCCGCTTCATGCCTTCCGACGCCAGCACGAGCGTCTTCTTCCCGAAACGGTCGTTCACCTGATCGAGCGCGGACATGAGCTGCGCCGACTTCGGCCGCATGACGTCGAAGAGCGTCCTCGGCCGATCCTCGCTCGGCAGCAGATCATCGAGCATGACGCCGGCCTTGGTGAAGCCGTAGGGTTTCCCGTCCTTCGGCCAGCCCGACCGCGCGCACCTGCGCGCGGCGTCCACGAGGTCGAACGTGTCCGAGGACATGGGCGTCAGCTTCGTGGAGCGCGCCGCCGACCATTGCGGCCTGTCCTGCCGGTGCTTGTTGGTGTGGAAGATCACCGTCAGCGTCCCCGCCACAAGCCCGTGCTGGCGCAGCTTCTCGGCCGCCCGGGTCGCATGGGCCGTGATCGCCTGGAACAGCGTGTCGAAGTCGGTCATCGGCGCGGACGCCGAGCGTGTCACGGCCATGCCCTTGCGCTGCGGCTCCACCTCTTCGAGCGACAGGCAGGGTTCGCCCTGCAATTCCAGAACGGTCCGTTCGAGAACGACCGTGCCGAGCTTGCGGGCCTGGCGCAACGGCATGTCGCGGAGCTCCGCCGCCGTGGCGATGCCGACGCCCTTCAGCTTCGCTTCCGTGCGTCGGCCGATCCCCCAAATGTCGCCCACCGGCACGCGCGGCAGGAGCCAGCGGGCCAGGTCCTCATCCATCAGGTCCAGCACGCCGTCGAAGACGGGGTTCTTCTTCGCCAGTTCGTTCGCCGCCTTCGCCAGCGTCTTCGAGCTGGCAATGCCGACCCGGATTGGGATGCCGACCCGGCGGCGCACGGCCGCACGCATGGCGCGCGCGTGCGCCTCGCGGTCCCTGAACCCCATGAAGTCCAGAAAGCACTCATCTATCGAGTAGATTTCGACATGGGGCGTGAAGTCCGCATAGGTGTCCACCACCCGCCGGGAGAGGTCCGCATAGAGGGTGTAGTTCGAGCTGAAGACCCGGACCCCATGCGCTTCCACCTTGTCGCGGATCAGATGGAGCGGGTCGCCCATCTTGATCCCGAGCGCCTTTGCCTCGTCGCTGCGCGCCACGGCGCAGCCGTCGTTGTTCGACAGCACGATCACCGGCACGTTCGCCAGCGACGTATCGAAGACCCGTTCCGCGCTGACGTAGAAGTTCTTGCTGTCCGAGATCGCGATCGGTTGGCGGCTCATTCCAGTTCGTAGCGCCGGACCACGCCCGCGATCACGCCCCAGACCTCGCTGTCCGGCGTCAGTTCCACGTCGGGGAAGTCCTCGCCCGCATTCGCAGGCGCGAGGTAGTAGCGCCCATTCCGACGCCGAAGGATCTTCGCCGTCACCTGCCCGTCCACGACGGCGAGGACCGCGCGCCCGATGCGGCGAGTGCCGTCCCGGTCCACCGCGATCAGATCGCCGTCGCGGATGCCCACGTCCCAGAGGCAGTCGCCCGAGACACGCCACCAGAAGGTCGAGCTGGGCCGCCGCACCACCCAGGCGATCGGGTCGATTTCGTCTTCGAGATCGTCGGCCGCCGGGGACGGAAACCCTGCACTCACGGTCAGCGACACGAGGCGAACCGGCTGGCCGTGGTCGATGACGGGCGTGTCGATCCGATAGAGCGGCATCCGAGTCCTTCCGATGTTCTGTTTATGTTCTAATCTGCGAGCGCCGCCCTCTCTGTCAAGAAATCCGTCGCACGAACCCTGTGGAGAACCGTTTCCGACATTCACGGGCCAGTCGTATCATCTCGGGAGACCCCCATAAAAGGACACGACCCATGCTCGACCATCTTCTGCCCGCTCACGAGACGTCGCGCGCGCGCCTGCTCTGGCAGGCCGGCGCCATCTCGACCATCGCGGCGATCATCGGCTTCGGCGTCGCCATCAGCCAGGCCGCCGCCCTCGGATCGCTCATCTCGATCTTCGCCGCCATCATCGGTCCGCTCGCCGCCTTCGCGCCGGCGCTGGCCGTCCTGCTGATCGCGATAGAGGATTACGGCCTGACGACGCGGACCTCGCGCGCTGCGACCTTCCTCGTCGTTTCCGGCGGCGCGACGCTCTTCGTCTTCGCCATCCTCGCGTTCTTCATCTGACGAAAGCTCGAACGAAGAAGCCCGGTGCTTTCGCACCGGGCTTTGATCTGTTGACTAAGGGGGAAGGTGTCGCCACCTCCGGTCCCCAACAGTCATTCACCGGCCTACCTACATTTCGGAGCCCCGTCTGTCAAGGTTCGGGACCGCCCCGCACCGTCCACGGAGACCCGTCCGCCCTTGCCACGTACCCCGCCCGTCCAGCTCCTCCTAGACCTCGAAGCCGTCCTCTCGCCGCCGCGCTTCGCCACCTATGTCAGGCAGGCCGGCGGGGACCGCGTGAAGGCGATGGACCTCTACTGCTGGCACACCGACCTCGCGGCGGCCTTCTACACCCCGCTCCAATTCGCCGAGCTGGCGGCCCGCAACGGGGCGGTCGAAGCGATCGCGGCCGTCTATGGCGCGGACTGGCACCGCAGCCCCGCCTTCCAGCAATCCCTTCGCCCAATAGTCGGGCACTACCGGATGCGAGACGACCTTCGGTCGCTCGCGCGGCGGCACCAACATGCCGGGAGCGTCGTGGCCGACATCAAGTTCGTCTTCTGGCAGCACCTCTTCGTCGCGGCGCAGGACGCGGTGCTGTGGAATCCGCACCTGCGACAGGCGTTCCCCGGACTACCCCCGCAGATGACCGTGCAGGTCGGGCGCGGCCAGGTCCGCGCCCGCATCCAGACGATCCGCAACTTCCGCAACCGGATCGCCCATCACGAACCCCTGCTGTCCCGTGACCTCGCCGCCGACCTCCGCGCCGCGCTGAAGCTGGTCGAGTGGCGACGGCCGGACATCGCCGCATGGCTGCGATCGACGGAGACGGTGACGGCACTGCTGGCGCAGCGCCCGTAGCCGCTCATCGTGCCGATGCCCGAGAACGTCTTCACCGAAGCAGAGATTCCCGGCTTGCTGGCCGAGGGCGGCACCGTCGTCGTCACCTGCGAAGACCCTCCGCACCGAAGGACAAGCGGCATCCGCGGGAGCTGGACCATCGCCATCGCGATGCCGGACGGCACCGCCCGCCAGCTCGTCACGACCCGCGATCAGGACACGGTGCGATCCATCAAGACCATCGACGGGATCATCTCCTTCATCGCGGACCTCGGAATCGAGCCCGTGACCGTCCCGATGAAGGAAGGCCGCCAGTCGGAGAACCGTCTCGAGTAAAACTGACCGTGCCCCTGCGCTGACGCGCACCGGGCTCTAGTCGTCCCTTCGGTCCTCCCGAAGCCGCGTCCCCCCGTCCTCCCTGCCCCGGCGGCCCTGCACTGACGCGCCGGCCCTTCCGCCCTGCCCCGTCTCCTGCGGAGCCGCGTCCTGGCGGGCGGGGCATGGTCGGGCGCGGGGCCGCGTCTCCGCCCTTGCGGGTGACGATCCCTGGGGCGGCCCGGATCGGCCCGGCCGGTGGCCGCGCGCGACCGGGATCCTTCTTGGGCTTGGGGTTCGGGCAAGCCGAACGCCGCTGCGCCGGTCAGGGGGGCGGCGCAGCCTCCCCCCTCGGACAAGGGGTCGGGCCGGGGCCGTGTCCTCGGGCTGACGCCCTGCGGGCCGCACCACCCCCGTCCCTCTCCCCTTGTCTCGCCCCCCTCCGCTCTCGGCGAGGCCAGGTTTGCAGGACAGCGGCGCCACGCGCCGTGCCTCCAAACCCGACCCACAGGGGCAACAGACCCCACCAACACCACAAGGAACGAGAGCATGGCAAAAGAGCGTTTCGACATCCGGCAGCACGTCACCGACCAGATCGTCGCCCAGATCGAGGCGGGCACGCCCCCGTGGCGTCAGCCGTGGACCGGCGCGCGCACCGTCGCGGGCTTCCCGTTGCGTCATACCGGCGAGGGCTACAAGGGCGTCAACATCCTGATCCTATGGGCTGCGGCCCATGTGAAAGGCTACGCCTCCGACCGCTGGATGACCTTCAACCAAGCTAAGGAACTCGGCGGCATGGTCCGCAAGGGCGAGCGGGCCGCGAAGTCGGTCTATTACGGGTCGGTCGAGAAGGAGGACGAGGCCGCCGAGGACGGCAAGCGCCGCGTCCATTTCGCCAAGGTCAACAACGTCTTCAACGCCGACCAGATCGAGGGTTTGCCCGAAGCCTACTACGTCCGCCCGGACCCGCCCCGCGACCTCGGGACGGAGGCCGACCCGGAACTGGACGCATGGTTCGCCGCCACCGGCGCGCGGATCGAGACCAGCGCCGAGCCGCGCGCCTACTACCGCCCGTCGTCGGATCATATCCACATGCCGCCCGTCGAGACCTTCCACGACGCGGCCGGGTATTACGGCACCCTCGCCCACGAGCTTTGCCACTGGACCGGCGCGGAAAAGCGGCTGGACCGGATCAAGCGGTTCGCCGACCGCAAAGCCTACGCCTTCGAGGAACTGGTGGCCGAACTCGGGGCCTGTTTCCTCGGGATGCAACTCGGGATCGAGCCGCAATTCGACCAGTCCGCCGCCTATGTCGAAGGCTGGATCGAAGCGATGAAGGCGGACCGCGACGTGATCTTCCGCGCCGCCGCCGAAGCCCAGAAGGCCGTCGATTTCCTGAACGCCCGGACCTCGGCCGAGGCGGACGCCGACATCGGGAGGGCGGCCGCGTGAGCGGCCCCCTGCCCTTCCCCGACACCCCCACCACCTTGAGAGGTTCCCCCATGACCCTTGGCGAACTGGAACGGCGCGCGGGCGTCGGCCCCACCATCGAGGACCGCGCCGCATTCTGGCGTCCGTTCCACGACCTGCCCGCAACCGAAGTGATCGACGCGGGCACGACCGCCCTGCGGCAGGCCGCGCGCCTGGCCGAGCTTCCCCATGCGGGAACGCTCACCGCCTCGCAGCGGATCGCCCTCGCCCGCTTCGCGGTCCTGCGCGGACCCGGCTGGAAGGACGCGCTGCGCGCCGACTGGACGGAGGCGCGGGCCGAACCCGCCCTGCACCGCCTGCGGAACACCCACGGCCCCGCATGGCTGGCCGAGCTGACGATGCCGGAGGGCGCGGCATGACCTCGGACCTGTCCAGCGCTATAAACGACACACCGTTCGACCTGCTGACCGGGAAACCCTATCCCGAGCCGACCACGGCGCAGCCCGAGGCCGACGAGATCGAGGCGATGCTATTCGATCGCGCCTGCATCGCGACGGACGGTTGCGAGGGCGTGGACCCGGACGGCACATGCTGCCATGGGCACCCGTCATGGTTGTTGCGTCTGGGAATCCTATAACCAGATCATAGCCCCAGAGGCCGGACCTCCCCCGTCCAGCGCCTCCGATGGCCCCCGCCGATCCTCCCCGGCGGGGGCCTTCGTTTCGGAAGGTGCGGAATCGCGGCGGGCCGGTCCGCCACGCTGCGCGCGCCGGACCGGCCCGCCGGATGGCGCCAACCCCGAGGTTGTCCGCGATTCGGCGTTCTGTCAGAAGAACTTGAGAGGTGAAGCAACCACCCCGAGAGGCGGCGCATACAGGCACGCATATCGCGGCGGCGGCTTACGCAGGCCGCCGCGACTTCCCGTCAGACACAGGTGAACATCACCGGCTCGCCCAGCTCGATCGGCCGGGACGCCGCGTCCCCGACTTCGAGCGTCATGGCGGCGTTCCTGCGGAACCCGTCGAGAAGCGAGGCCCACGCGCCCGCGTCCATCTCGGCCTTGCCCACGCGGCCGTGAACCAGCTCCGCCTGCACGGCCATGCCGTCCGGGAAGCGGAACGTCACGGGCAGCGACGCATCGACATTGCCCACGAGGTTCAGCAGGACGCCGCTTTGGGACGTCCCGCCGTAGACGCTGTTGGGATCGCAGACGAGCGCGACCGAAACACCGCCGTCGCGGGCCTGATAGAGATCGAGCCCGCGTTCGATGCTGTGGTCCCAGGCAGCGGCGGCCATCGGGAACGCGCCAAGGAAAGCGCCGAGAATCAAAGGGTTGAGCGCACGCATCACGGGCCTCCGCTCTTCCTTCATCTTACCATTCGACGCGGCCCATGTGAAGCTGGCTCGCCGTCCGACCCGGCCTCCCGCCAATCGTCCGTCCACACATCGAAGATGGCGATCACCGCGTAGTCCGGGCCGTGCAGCACGAGCGAGCCGATGGTCTTCAAATCGCGCATATAAGCCGCGCCGAGGACGCGCAGGCTTTCCTCGGAGGCCGAATAGACCGCACCGAGGTCGCGGACGGCATCCTCGGCGCGCAGGCAGAACAGGCCGCCCTCATTCATAGATCACGTCCGACCTGGGGCCGTCCTTCCACATTGGAAACTCCCCGCCTTCCTTCCAGCGGTAGAGCCACCCGACGACGGCCCTGGTCCGGGCGTCCCGGATGCGCTTGATCGCCCTTGCTTCTGTTCTCACCTTGCGCGGCATGGCTTTCCCTCATCCTCCGATGCACGGCAGGGCCTCCGGACACCGCTCCACGTCATCATGGATGCGGCGGTCAGGCCCCGCCTGACCGCCTGCCTTGCGGCGAGCGCGAGAGGTGGGGGGTGGAGCGAAATCGACAGGGGTGGTGCGGCCCGCAGCGCGACGCGCGAGGACACGGCCCTGTCTATTTCGCTTCGGGGGGGGAGGAAGTCGCAACTCCTCCCCCCTCTGTGGTATGGCTGGACGACGCGCTGTGCGCTCTATCCCCGCTGCTGGCGCAGCTCTGCGATCACGTCATCGAGGACGGACCAGAACAGGGTCTCGAATTGCCCCCTGATCATCGCGGCATCCGACTTCACGCGCAGCGGGTCGTGTTCGTCCCGCATGTCATCGAGCATTCGGCCGGAGACGTATTTGGTCGTGGAGTAGGCCACCGTCATCGGCACCCTGTCCCCGTCCGGCACGGGCACGAAGTCGGGAGACGGCTCGAACCGTTTCATCGTCCGCCTGCCCGCCAGCGCGAGGACGTCGCGCTGCGCGAGCCCTGCCGCCACGAGGGGCTTCATCGCTTCGACATGCGCCGTCGTCATCGAGACCTTGAGCGAGACCTTTCGCTTCTCCCCCGAAGAAGCGTTCGCCGTGACGCTTTCCTTCGGGGGCGCTGCGTCGTCCGCCGGTCGCTTCGCCTTTACGCGCTTGCTGGGCTTCGCAGCAGGTCGCTTCGCTTCCGTCTTCGCCTCCGGTGTCGGCTCGACTTCCGGTTCCGCAACCTTCGCCGCCAGATCGGCCGCGTCCGGCACGGGTGCGGGACCGGCCTTGGGCTTCTCCTCCTCCGTGGACGGCCCGGCTTGCGCGCCGCCATCGTTGAGGCCAGGTATCTTCACGGACGGGGGCATCCCGTTCGGCAGCTTGGGCCGTTCCTTCAGGAAGGCGTGCGAATAGGCCGGATCCGTGCCACTGACCTTGGGTCGTTCGCGGCGTCCCATCACACTTCTCCCAGGATTTCATCGAGCATGGCGGAGGCTTCCTTCACCGCCTCATCGAAATGCTGGGCATGTCGCCGTTCGAGGCCGAACGTCGAGTTGCGCTTCGCGTCGGCCAGCTTGTGAAGGAAGCCATTCGCGCCCGCATCGAGATGCTGTTTTCGATACATGAAGTAGGTCGGAAGGACGGGGAAGTTCCGAACGGCCAATGCCTCGTATTCCTGTTCGGTCTTGTTGGGCTTCATGGTCGCCCCGGAGACGATGACCCGCAACTCGGGCAGAAGCTCGGGTTTATCGACCCGATCGAGGAGACCGGCATACCAATTCACCGTATCGGTCGTGATAAGGTAATCGGTCTTCCCGAGCTTCATGGGAACCACGAGGATGTCGCTCTGTGCGGCAAGTTCGTCGGCCCAAGCCTCGGCCGCGCCCTGCGTGTCCACGAAGATCAGATCGACCTCGCCAGACTCGTAGGCTTCGTCCGCCGCCTTGCCGAGGTCAGCCGCAAATTCGAGCTGGCGGAAGGTGAGGAGGGGTTCGTCTTGGGCGACCTCGTAGAGCCAGCGGTGAAGGCCCTGCTGCGGATCGGCGTCGAGGGCGAGGCACCGCTTGCCCTGCGAAATCGCGGCGCTGAGGAGCGCCTGCGTCAGGGTCGTCTTTCCGGCCCCGCCCTTCCGGGTCATCACCGTGATGACCTTCATGTCGTCATTCGCCACCCGCGCTTCCTCCGCCGCCGTGTCCTTCATCTTCCGTCCCTCCGATGCGCCTCGCGTCATCCGTTCCGCGTCATCCGTTGTCCGCTTTGCGTGACGCGTCTTCCGTTCTTCGCTATCGTTACCGCGCCCTGCGTCGTTCGTCATGCGCTTTCTGCTATGCGTTCACCGCTGTGCTTCTTACGCCACGCGCCTTCCGTCATCCGTCCGTCGCCGTCCGTTGCGCTGCTTCCGTAATCTTTCCTCCGTTTGCCGCCATCCGCCTACCGTTTTCCGCCATCCGCCTACCGTTTTCCGCTATCCGCCCATCGTTTGTCGTCAACCGTCTTGCGTCGTTTTCTATCCGTCATCCGTTATCTGTCATCCGTCATCCGTTATCCGTCATCTTTCATCTGTTAGCTATTATCCGTTATCCTTTATCCGTTATCCTTCATCCGTCGTCTGCCAAATTGGAGGCGCGGAACGAGCCGCGTGCGGCGGAGGCGCAGGTCGCGCACTGTCTTCGGATGACCGTAGCGCCGCCAGAAGGGGGGCTACAGCGCCATGTCGAATGCCGATGGGGGGTAGGGTGCGGACGACCTCTCAGCGGCGTCCTGGGGCGATTTCTCGTTGGGCCTTCAGCTCCGCTTCCGGCCGGTCTCGCCCGTGGGGCTCGACGCGCGGCCCCCTGGTCGGGGTCCGCTTCGATTGCCTTACCGCCATTCTAAACGGCTCCGACACATGACGCCATCTTCGATTGAGTCGGAGCCTAAATAACGGTAAGAGGTTGGCAGGAAATAGGGGTTGTATGTTCAGTATGCCGACGCGCCGTCGCCTTACTCGTGATGACCGTCTCGCCATCGTCCGCGAGCGGGCGAAAGGCGTTACGCACAAGGCGCTTGCAGATCGGTTCGGCGTCACCGAGCGAACGATCTACTACACCCTTCGGACTGACAAAGAGCGCCGCCGCGAGCGCAGCGTCCGCACCCGCCAGGTCAGCGTCACCGTCACCGAGGACGAGCTTCGCGCCTTCGATGCGGTCCTCGCACGGCAGGGGATCAGCAGCAGATCGGACGGAATGCGCCGTCTCATCCAGGCCGCGAACGGGGTCTTTCAGCCCGACGAGACGCTGGAAGGCGAGCTTCGCAGCTTCCGCGCGTCCCTCAATCGGGTCGGGAACAACGTCACGCAGATCGCCAAGCGGCTGAACGAGGCGAAACAGAAGGGCATCGCGCCGGCCTTCGGTGTCGCCAGTCTCGCGCAGATCAGGAGCCTCGCCGGTTTCGTCCTCGCCTTCGCCGATCAGGTGAACTCGCTGGCCGAGCGCCGCCGCGCCAGGATCGAGATGACCGTCGATGCCGCATTGAGGGAGCTGGCCGATGGCGCGGAGTGATGCCGTCACCGCCGTCACGGGCGAGGTCTTCCGCGAGGGGTGGAGCAAGGTCCGGGGATCGACCCAGGGCCTCGGGTCCAAGCAGCGCCAGATGGTCCGGGCCGCGCGCGGTCATCGGGCGGCCGTCTTCAAGGCGATCCGGGGCGGCGGCACGCACACGAAGGCGCAGCTCGCCCGACAGCTCGACTATCTGACCACGAAGTCGTCTCATATCGTGGACAGCCGGGGCCAGCTCGACGGCAAGGCGACCTTGATGGCCAAGGAGATCAAGGGCGTCTCCGAGCGGTTCGCGGAGAACTGGGGAACCGGCTTCCATCCGAAGCTGGGGCACACCACCCACATGCTCATGTCCTATCCCGTGGGCACCAAGGGCGAGGACGTGCGGGACATCACCGCGGCCGTGGCCGAGCGGTTCTTCAACAACGAGCAGGGCACCTTCGACTACATCATCGCCGTCCACGAGGACCGCGATCATCCCCACGCCCACATCGTTCTCAATCGGCGGTCGCAGGAGGGGGAAATCTTCTACCTCGGGCGCGATCACCGCTTCAACTACGACGACTTCCGCATGGCGATGGTCGAGGAGGCCGACAAGGTGGGCGTCCGCCTGGAGGCCACGCGGCGCGTCGATCGCGGCGTGCTGACCTACCCGGCGCGTACCGGCGAAGTGTATGCTGCGAAGACGGAAGCGCGTGCGCCGGTCGAGCGCGAGCGGGTGGGCGAGGACCTGGCCCGCGCGGCGTCCGAGGTCGCGGTCGCATCGAAGATCTACGGAGCCCTGTCCGCTGAGGCGTCGGACGAGGGCCGGGAAGACATCGCGAACGCCTTGTTCCGCGCCGGGGAAATCCTCGCGCAGAAGGGCAAACTCGAACAGACAGGAGACATCTACATGGCCAGCTTTGACGAGATGAAGTCGGAATTCGCGGAGCGCACCGAGCGGGTCGAGGCGATGGTGCGCGAGCTTCCCGAGGCCGAGCGGCCCAAGGCGGAAGCGCAGCTCAACGAAATCTACGCGAACATGGCGCATTTGCAGCCAATGGGCGTCCGGTCCGCCACGCTGACGCAGGCCCCGTCCGACACGGGCGTCTATAGCCAGGCCAACATCAACACGGAGCTGACGGCCCGGATGCGCGAGCCCGAGACCCGCGCCCAGATCGAGACCGCGCTGCGCGGCACCGGCATTTCCAGCGAGACGGTCATCGCCCGCGTGGAGCGCGGCGCCGAAAACGCCGCGATGGAGCGGGAATGGCTGGCGCAGGACATGGAGAAGATCGCCAAGACGGAAGGGCTCAACCTTGAGCGCCGCGAGGACGTGCGGGTCGCGTCCGAGAAGCTGGACGCGGTGCATGTGAAGCTCGGAACCGCCTTGGAACGCGCCGAGGTGCTGCGCGACGACGGCGTGATCGACGTCGAGGACCGGCGCGACTTCCACTACGACCGGCAGGGCATCGAGGATGCGAGCCGCGCGATCCGCCAGGACATGCGCCGCGACGGGGCAGGGGAGGCGCAGATCAACGAACGCGCCTTGGAGATCGAGGCGCGCGCGGAAGCCCGGATCGAGCAGGAACAGCGCGACTATCTGCGCGAGCGCCCGGAGATCGTCGCCGCCCCGTCCGCCGTGCTGACGGACGAGCCGTTCGGGAGGAACGTCACGGACCGCGCGGCCTTCGACCGGGTGGCACAGGAGACGGAGAGCATCATGGAGCGCGCGGGGGAGCGCGAGAGCGTGGAGGATGCCGTCGCGCGGGACTTCAAGGAACGCTACCCCGACATGCCCGACCACCTCGCGCGCGGCCTCGGGCAGACCTATGCCCAGGTCGACGGGGTTCGCAACGACGAGGCCGTCGACCGCTACGCGGCCGAGCGCGCGCACGATCTGCTGATCGACCAGAGCGCGGCGGATACGGATTACCGCGAGCGCGTGTCCGAGGAGCTGGCCCAGGAGCCTGGCGAGGCGCTTGCCGAAGACCAGGGCATCGCGCAGGCGGAGCGCCGTCAGACGATCAACGACGTGGTGCTGCGAGAGAAGACGGACCCGATCCACGACTCGCTGCCCGATGCCGAGAGCCGGGAAGCGTTCCGGGGCGCGGTCGAGCGTGAGCTGTCGGACGAGCAGTTGGCACGTCTCAAGGACGGCGATGCCGACGCGATGGACCAGATCATAGACGACCGACTGGACCGTCTCTACGCGGCCAAAGCCTACCTGCAATCGGACGAAGCGACGGCGCAGAGCGAGGCGCTGGACGAAGTGACGCTGGAGATTTCCGAGGAGGAGGTCGAGGCGCACCGCATCCGGCACGCCCATACCGAGAAGGGCACCACTCATGGATAAGGCCAAGCTGACCCTCGGCGTCGTCCTCCTGACCCTTGTGTTCTCCGCACTCGGCTACGTCGCCGCGACCGCCTACTTCACGTTCCGGGACTTCGGACTGCGTGCGGAGCTCGACTTCTTCTGGATCGCGCAGAGCTATCTCGATTGGCGGCTCATCCGCCCGTCCGACTTCCAGATGGTCAACATCATCATCGGTGGGTTCACCCTCCTGGGACTGGTCGTCAGCGCGGCCCTGTCCGGCCAGGCGCTCACCCGGTTCGGGACGACCCACTTCCAGAAGGCAATGGAGCTGCGCCGGAACGGCTTCTTCGGCAAGCTCGGGACAGGCTTCGTGCTGGGCAAGTTGAGCGGCCCGAAGCGGAAGGGCCGGTATCTGAGCGCCGTGTCGAAGGTCTTTCCGCACGCGCTGATCGTCGCGCCGACCGGACGAGGCAAGACGTCCGGCTTCGCGATCCCGAACCTCCTTCTATGGAAGGGCAGCACGGTCGCGCTCGACGTGAAGGGGGAGCTGTTCGAGGAGACGGCCCGACACCGCGCGTCGGCGGGCGACAAGGTATTCCGGTTCGCCCCGACCGATTGGGCCGACCGGAGGTCGCATCGCTACAACCCGCTCCTTCGCATCTATCAGTTAAAGGATCCCGAGCAGCAGCAGATGGAGCTTCAGCTTCTCGCCACGCTGTTCCTCCAATCCGACAACGACCGGGTGAAGGGGCTCTTGGAGGGCGGGATCGAGTTGTTCGTCGCCGCCGGCCTTCTGGCCTTCGAGCGAAAGACGCCAACCCTGGGCGAAATCTACCGGATCGCGTCGGACGGCGGCGACAAGCAGGTGGCCTATCGCAACCTCGCCGCGCGAGTGAAGAACGAGGCGGCCCGGCGCATCTTCATCCGGCTCGCATCGACCAACAACGACACGCTCACGTCCTACCTGTCGCTTCTGATGACCTCGGGCCTCAATCAGTGGTCCAACCCGGCCATTGATCGCGCGACGGCCGAGAGCGACTTCGATTTCCGCGACATCCGCCGGAAACCCATGTCGGTCTACATGGTCGTGGCCCCGAACATGGTGAGGCCGATGGCCGCGCTGATCCGGCTGTTCTTCTCCGACCTAATCGCGTCCTTGCAGACCAAGAACCCCGGCCCGGACGAGCCGTGGCCCGTGATGATCCTGCTGGACGAGTTCAACCGCCTCGGGAAGATGCCGATCGTCGTGGAGAGCATCGAGACGCTGCGGACCTATCGCGGCCACCTCGCGGTCATCACCCAGACCATCCCGGCGCTGGACGAAATCTATGGCGAGAACACCCGCCGCGCGCTTCAGGGCAACGCGGGCGTGAAGCTCTACCTCACGCCGTCCGACGAGAAGACCGTCGAAGAGCTATCGAAGGCAGTGGGCAAAACCACGAAGCGGGTCGTCACCCGGTCGAGGTCCATCGGCCGGAACCCGTTCGAGGGACGCAGCATGTCCGAGCGCACGGAAGAGGTGGCGTTGCTGACCGAGGATGACGCGCGGCGGATGCCCCTCGGGGACATCATCATGGTCGTGGACGCGCAGATGCCGGTGCGGGCGAAGCGCATCGAGTATTACGACGATCCGATGTTCAAGAAGCTCCACCGCGCGCAGAAGGGCGAGCTTCCGTTCCCGAGCGTGAACCTGACGCTCACGCCGGAGGAAGAGGCCGAGGTCGAAGCAGCCGCCGAGTCGGCCGACGACACGGCGTCCGTCGATCAAGAGGCGCCTGCGGTGGCGCAGGCCGCCACGCCGGAGGTCGAGCATCGCGGGTCGCGGTCGGCACCAGTGACCAGCCCGGACGAACCGATGCCCGGTTTCGACTTCGATGCCGTGCCGGAGCCCGCTCCGAAGGCCCCGCCCGCCGCACCGGCCACCCCGGTCATCGCCGAGGGTGCATCCGTCGCGATGGCCCAGGCGACGCCGAGCGGCGGCGGGACGGTGACGATTGCGTCCCGCAAGACCCGGAAGGGCACGAAGACGGTGACGGCGGCCGTCCGCGACAGCGATCAGCGCGAAATGGACCTTGCCGTTCAGCAATCGCTCGATCTTCGACAGGTCGAGGCGACGGTCGACGCGGAAGCCGCCCTTGAACGCGCGAACGTCGAGCTTTCCGAGTTGGAGGCGATCCTGACCGAGCGGCACGGGCGCTCCAAGGCCCACGAGCCGCTGCGCGACCGGCCAAGGGTCGTTCGGGAGAACCCGGAGTTCATCGACCGGCAGCGCCAGGTCCTCGATGCGCGCCGCGCCGAGGGGATGAACGTCGTCGTCCTCGGGGACGATGGGCGCATCATCAAGATCGCGCCGGACGGCACGGAGACCGATGTGACGGCCGAGGCGCATCTTAGGGTCGAACGTGCGGGCGGCGTGAAGGCGTGAACGACGGAAGCCGTCCGACGCTTCACGTCGTCGCCGGTCCCAACGGATCGGGAAAGTCCATGCTCACGGCAGGCCAGGCCGTGGGGGAGGGGAGGATCATCGACCCCCTATGACACGTCTCGACCGTTCCGTATGAGCTTAGACCCGCGCCGCCGGGCGTTCCGAACGGTTTAAGGGACCCTGATGGAACGGGATGGACGTTCCTAGTGATCGTCCCGCATGCGTGCAGGGTCTGTTGAAGAAGTCTGCTGCTCTGCCGGGATGATGGCCGCCATGGTGGCTTGATCGTTAGGTGATCCTGGTTCGCTGGGCGTCATGGACCGACGCCTGCTCGGTCGGGCGGCTTCAGGCCGCCACCGGGGCCTTCGCGGGTGGCTGACCCGCTCCGAGGCGGACCATTCGTTTGAGGTTTCGGGCGGTGGTGGCGAGGAGGAACTGTTCGTCGGCGCCGCGCAGGCCTCGGAGGCGGACACGATGCAGGTCGTCGTGATGCTTGATGCAGGCGAAGACGCGCTCGACGCGGCGTCGGAGCCGTGTGGAGACGACGAAGGCGTCCGTTCCCTCGCGGGCCCTGGCACGGTCCCGGGCCGGCTCGTGGACGGAGCGGCTGATCTTGCGAAGGCCCGATGGGGCGCAGTCCGCCCGGACCGGGCATGGGCCGCAATCGCTGCGCGACGGGTAGTAGGGGATCTGCTCAGCCTCGATCCTCGTAGGCTGGCCGCGCTTCGCACCTGATCGGCGCAGCGTCTTACCTTGCGGGCAGGTGTAGGTGTCGCTCGCCTCGTCGTAGGCAAAGGCCTCCTTGGGCAGGTAGCGCTTCTTGCGGCCCCGGTGGTCGATCACCGGCACGTGCGTCTCGATACCCTGCTGCTCGAGCCAGGCGAGGAAGTGGCCTGACCCGTAGCCCGTGTCGGCGGCGAGGATGCGGGGTCGGACGCCATGCCGCTCGCGGATACGGTCGATCATGCGGTAGGCCGCGATCGGCTCCTCGGCGGTGCGGGCGGCGGACGCGCGGGCGTCGAGGATGATGCCCGACGCGCTGTCGACCATCACGTTGATGCCGTAGGAGAAGACGTAGCGGCCGTACTTGCCGCTGAAGGCCGTCGCGGGGTCGGTGGTCGAGACCGCCTTCGGGGTCCAGCGCGTCACCCCCACGGGGTCTGGGGCGCGGCCGTCTCCAGATCGGCCAGGTACTCGCGCACTGCCCGCGTTGCTCCCTCGCCCGCGCGGGGCAGTTCCTCGGCGGTCTTCACGCAGCGCTGCTTGTTGGCATCCGCCTTCACATGGCTGCCGTCCACCACGACGTGGTCGGTGCCCGCCAAGCCGGTGGCGAGGCACTGCTCCACGATCCGCTCGAACAGCTCGCGCATCAGCCCGCTCTCGCGGAAGCGCCCGTGCCGGTTCTTGGTGAAGGTCGAGTGGTCCGGTACGCGCCCGTCCAGCCCAAGGCGGCAGAACCAACGATACGCGAGGTTCAGGTCGACCTCCTCGCACAGCCGCCGCTCGGATCGGACGCCGTAGAGATAGCCCACCAGCAGCATCCAGATGAGCAGCTCGGGATCGACCGAGGGACGTCCGCCGCGGGCGTAATGCGGCGCCATCACCTCGTGCACGAACGACAAGTCCAGGATCGCGTCGATGCGCCGGAGCAGGTGCCCCGCCGGCACCCGGTCCTCCAGCCGGACCTCGTAGAACAGCGCCCCCTGATCGACCTGCCGTCCCATCATGATCCGTCCCCCCTCAACCTACAGGAAGTGAATCACGCCAACCCCAACAGACCAAGAGAAACAGGGAGAATTTCAACAGACCCTGCACCCATCCGGGACGACCGTGAGCGCGCCCACGATCTGCACGTACCCGGACCTCGCCCGTCGTGGCTCGCCTGCCGCCGCGGGAGCGTCGCAGCCCCTCACATATACCACTCCTGCAGTTCCCCGCCCATCGCCGAACAGCCGACGCTGATCGGTAAGGCTTCGTTAACGCCTGCCTCCCTAAGCCGTACCGCCTGGCAGTTTCGCCGGGCGTCGAAGACCAATGCAAGGAGATGCCGATGCCAGGGATGAGCAAAGGTAAGGGCAAGGCCAAGGGGAACGGCGCCAACGTCGTCAAGGGGACCGAAGCGAACGACGCGTTCGTCGGCGGCGAGGGCAAGGACGTCATTCAGGGCCGTGGCGGCGATGACGACCTTGCGGGCGGGGGCGGCGACGACGTCCTCATCGGCGGCATCGGGGCCGACGCGCTCGAAGGCGGGCTCGGCAACGATGCGATGGAGGGCGGCGACGGCGACGACACGCTGCTCTCGATCTCATGGGGCGGCGAGCCGGAGATCGCGCAGAAGGTTGAGGAGGGCGTCGGGAAGGTCGAACCCGACGAACCGCTGAGCGACGACGACGTCCTCACCGGCGGCGACGGGGCGGACACGTTCACCTTCCGCTGGCTCTTGGACGCAAAGGAAGAGATCCTCGACAAGCACCGCGACGAGGACGGGAACGTCGACTACCGAGCGGTCGCGGGCGAGAACGACGACGTGCATGACCATTGGGTCGAGACCATCGGCGACGACGTCGTCACCGACTACGACCCGGAGGTCGACACGCTGGTCTTCGAGGGCCACACGGTGACGCTGCAATCCGCGGAGATGATCGACGCAGATGGCGACGGCCTGATCGACGACACGCTCCTGACCTTCTACAGCGAACAGGGCGGCGCGGGCGCGCATCAGGGCGACGCGCTCGGCACGGTGACGCTGCTCGACGCCGTCGTGACGGACGACGACATCACAATCGACAAGGGCGTCTTCTACGGGGTGGAGACGCCCTACGACGCGCTCGGCTGACGCCTAGCGGCAGGCGGCGCGGCTCTCAACGCGCCGCCTCTGTCGGGAGGAACCCTGACGGAACGTCCGCTACCTGATGGGTTCGAGACGCTAAGTGGAGGCGAGACGTTCTCGGGCAGTCTGGTTCTCGTGATAAGCTAATTTTGCTACCAGGAATGATTGCTGAGTGGACGTTTGCTGCTTCCTACGGTCGGTCGCCCGTCAGGCCATCAGCCTGCCCTATGCAAGTCTGTCATGGCTTGACCCTTACCTTCGGGCGTCCGAGCGAAGTCGTTGAGTGTAAGCCTTTCCGCGGTGAAGCGGTCGGTAACCAGGACGTCGATCACGCCCGTCAGCAGCGCGCCGCGGATGGCGTCGGTCTTGGTTTGGCCTCCCGCCAGCGCGACGACGCGGTCGATGCCGGACAATTCGTCCACGGTGATGCCGATAACGCGGTCGTCGAGCGCGGTGCGGACCGGCCGCCCCGCGCCGTCGAAGAACCGCAGGCTCATGTCGCCTACGCCGCCCGCCGCCGCGACTTCCGCCAATTCGCGGGGGGAAAAGACGTTGCCGCTGCGCGCCAGCATCGACGACGGCTCGACGGTGCCCAGGCCCACGACCGCCAGCGTGATGCGGCGGAACAGGTCCATCGTCTCGCGCACATAGGGATCGCCCACCAGGACCAGTCGCGCGTCGCGGGACTGGGCCACGCCGGGCGCGTTCAACAGATGCGACGTCGCCCCCGTCAGCTTCGCCAGGCGCGTGACGAGCTGGTTGGCATGGACCTGCACCGTCGGATCGCCCATGCCGCCCAGCATCTGCACCACGTGGCCCGCGCGTCCCTGTCCCATCGGGTGGATCGCGTCGACCATGCGCAGGATCGTCTCCGACCAGCTCGACACGCCGATCACCTCGCCCGGCTGGAGCGTCGCTTCCAGGAAATGGGCCGCCGCCTCGCCGATGCGGGCCATGATGGCGGCATCGCGGTCCTCAGCGCATTCGGCGACGATGGCTTCCGACAGGCCGTACCGGTCCCGCAACGCGCCCTCCAAATCGGAATAGGTGCCGGACGGGGCCACGACGGTGGTGCGTACGATCTCTTCGGCGATTGCCTTCTTGAGCATGCGCGACACCGTGGCCTGCGACATGCGCAGGTGCTTGGCGATCTCCACCTGCCGCCGGCCTTCGACGTGGTACATCTGCGCCACGCGGGCGATCATGCGAAGCTCGTTCAGGCGCGACATTCCCGATCGTCCTTCCGCCTGGGATGCATAATTATGCGTTAGGACGGTCGGGCCGCCCGGGCAACCGCTTTCCGCCACCGATCCAGCGCCGCGGTCCGTTCCGCGGTCCCCATCGCGGGAGGAATGGGGTCGTCGTGGCGGACCATAGCGGCGATCGCGTTCAGGTCCGGCCAAAGACCGATGGCCAGTCCCGCCAGGTACGCTGCACCCATGGCGGACGCTTCGCCGGCAGCGCAGGGCGCGACATTGCGCCCCGACAGATCGGCGACCCGTCCCATCAGCGCACGGTTCCGGCTAGGGCCGCCATCGGCGGAGAGGCGGGCGACCGGGGGTGCTGCATTCTCCATCGCCGCAAGAACGTCGCAGACCTGCAAGGCGATGCTGTCTACGGCCGCACGCGTGATCTGCGCCGGACCCACGCCGAAGGTCAGGCCGTCGATCAGGCCACGGGCATCCGGCACCCAATGGGGGGAGCCCAAGCCGACATGCGCCGGCACCAGCGACACGCCACCCGCATCGGATACGGTATCCGCCAACGCAAGCACCGCATCGACGTCATCCAAGCCCAGCAGCGCGGCCGTCCAGGGCAGGATCGACGCGCTGACCAGGATGTTGCCCTCAAGCGCGTAGGTCGACCGACCTTCCAGGGACCAGGCGATGGTCGTCGTGATGCCCGGCGGCGGCGGCGCGAAGGCGTCCAGCGGGATCATGACAGACGATCCCGTCCCGAAGGTCGCCTTGGCCGAACCGGGCGCGAAGGCCCCATGCGCGAACAGCGCCGCGTGCGAATCGCCGATGGCGGACGCGACGGGAACGCCGTCGGGCAGGCCGTCCACGCCATCGGTCCGACCATAGACATGTGCCGAATCGTGGATGGCGGGCAGCATCGCGGGGTCGATGCCGAACAAGCCGCACAGGTCGCGGTCCCAGTCCCCCAATGCCAGATCAAGAAGCTGCGTCCGCGATGCGTTGGAGCAGTCGGTTGCATGAACCGCGCCCCCCGTCAGCTTCCAGATCAGCCAGGAATCGACCGTGCCGATCAGCGGCTCGCCACCGGCCGGGGCATGGTGGTCCAGCAGCCACCGCGCCTTGGTCGCCGGGAACAGCGGATCGAGCGGTAATCCGGTGCGGGCGATGACATCCGGCTCGTGCCCCGCCTCCCGCAAGGCGGCACAGACGTCGGCGGTGCGGCGGCATTGCCACGTGATGACGGGCCCCAGCGGCTGACCCGTCCGGCGGTCCCAGATCAGGACCGATTCCCGCTGGTTCGACACGCCGATGGCAACCGGCTGGACGCCGCCTGCCTGTGCCAGGCAGTCCGATACCGCATGGCGGGTGGCATCCCATATCGCGTCCGCGTCCTGCTCGACCCAACCCGGCCTGGGATGCGTTATGGCCAGCGGGGCGGATCCCGTAGCCAGGATCGCCCCGTCCAGTGCGACCATCACGGCCTTTGCGTTGGTCGTGCCCTCGTCGATGGCGAGGATCGCGCCGTCCGCCATGCGGGGTCAGCCCTTCCGAGCCAGCACGGTCTGCGCGGCGTCGGCGATCGCGTCGGGCGTCATGCCGAAATCGTCCAACAGCTGATTGGCCGACGCGGTATGCGCGAAGACGCCCGGAACGCCCATACGCGTCATGGGGACGGGGGCGTGATCCACCACGACCTCCGCCACGGCGCTGCCCAAGCCGCCAAAGGTCGTGTGCTCCTCCGCCGTCAGGATGGCCCCGGTCTCACGGGCGGCGGCGACGATGGCGTGCGCGTCGATCGGCCGGACGCTGGCCATGTTCAGGACGCGCGCGTCGATGCCGCGGTTCGATAGAAGGGATGCGGCCTCCATGACGCGGTGGGTCAGCACGCCGTTGGCGATCAAGGTCACGTCGCCCCCGTCGCGCAGCGTGTCGGCAACGCCCAGCCGGAAGACATGGCCGTCCGGCAGCAGGTCGGGAACGCCCACGCGGCTGAGGCGCAGGAAGCAGCCCCCGTCATGGGCGACCGCCCAGCGGATCGCGGCCGCGGTCTCGTGCCGGTCGGCGGGGGCGACGACAGGAACGTCGGGCAGCGCGCGGATCCAGGCGAAGTCCTCGATGGAATGGTGGGTCGGACCCAGTTCGCCGTAAGCCATGCCGCTGCTGATGCCGATCAGCTTCACGTTGGTGCGCGAATAGGCGACGTCGGCCTTGATCTGTTCCAACGCGCGTCCGGTCAGGAAGGGCGAGGCGGCGCAGACGAACGGGATCTTGCCCCCGTTGGCCAACCCCGCGCCGACGCCGACCATGTTCTGCTCCGCGATGCCGACGTTGATCAAACGCTCGGGAAACCGGTCGCGGAAGCCCGCCAGCTTCGACGACCCCACGGAATCGTTGCAAACCGCGACGATGGCAGTGTCCTGCGCGCCCAGATCTTCCAGCGTTGCGACGAAGGCATCGCGGCAATCGAACCGGTCCGCATCGGCATAGAGCAGATCCTTCATCCCGCTTCTCCTTCCAGCTCGGCCATCGCAGTCGCATATTGGTCGGCGTTCGGGACCTTGTGATGCCAGGCGACGTTGCCGGACATGAACGAGATGCCGTGACCCTTGTTCGTCTTCGCCACCAAACAGGTAGGACGTCCCGGCGTGACCGCGTCGCGCGACAGGGCCGCGCGCAAGGCCCCGATATCGTGGCCATCGACCTCCCGCGCGGTCCAGCCGAACGCCTCTAACTTCGGAAGGAGCGGGGCCAGGTCGTTCGTGTCGGCCAGCGCGGCGCCTTGTTGCAGACCGTTGTGATCCACGATCAACGTCAGGTTATCCAAACCGAATTGTCGTGCGGCCATGATGGCTTCCCAGTTGGATCCCTCCTGCATCTCGCCGTCGCCGACCACGACGAAGGTGCGCCAGGACGCGCCATCCAGCTTCGCGGCCTTCGCCATGCCGACGCCGACCGGCAGGCCATGGCCGAGGGGGCCGGTATTCGTTTCCACGCCCGGAACCTTGACGCGATTGGGATGGCCGTTCAGCCTGGAGTTGTGCTGCAGGAAACTCGACACCTCGTCCTTCGGGATGAAGCCGCGTTCGGAAAGGACGACGTACAACGCGAGCGCAGTATGCCCCTTGCTGAGGACCAGCCTGTCGCGGTTCGCCCAATCGGGACGCGCAGGATCGACGTCCATGACGTCGAAGTAGAGCGTGGTCAGAATGTCAATCACCGACATCTCTCCGCCAATATGGCCTGCGCCAGCCTCGAAGACGGCGCGGAGGTCGCGGCGGCGGATATGATTCGCCAGACGTTCCAGTTCATCGACGTCCATGGGTACATCCTGCATAGATATTCTATTCTGCATAAGACACATTTGACCGTCGTTCGTCAACTGAACTGGGCCGCAAACCCGGCGTCCGGACCCGTGATGGCCGCCGGCCAACCTGTATCGTTGACAAAGATGATTCCGCCTGTCGTATTTGCGATCAAGTCTGAATGAATATGCAGTACGGGGTGACATAGATGGCTATTGCCGATCCAAGCCGCCGGACGTCCATGGGCGAGATGTTCTCGCTCAGCCGCGCGACGGGGCCGCTGATCGGTCTGGTGCTGCTCTGCGTCTTTCTGTCCTTCGCCACGGACTCCTTCCTGACCGTCCGCAACCTTCTCAACGTGTTCGACCAGATCACGGTGCTGGGCATCATGGCGGTGGGCATGACCTTCGTGATCCTGATCGGCGGCATCGATCTCGCCGTCGGTTCCGTTCTTGCATTGGCGATGATGGTCATGGGCTACTTCGCCAACATCATGGGCGTACCCCTGCCTTTGGCTATCGTCATAGCATTGGTCGTGGCGGGCCTGTCGGGCGCGGTGTCCGGTCTGCTGGTCACACTGTTCAAGGTCCCGTCCTTCATCGCCACGCTGGCGATGATGTCCATCGCCCGGGGCTTGGCGAACATGATCACCGACGGCCAGCAGATCGTGGGCTTTCCGGCCTGGTTCAGCATGCTGTCCTTCATCCGCCACGGCGGGTTCCTAACCGCCACGGTCGCGGTGATGCTCATCGTGTTCGCCCTGGGCTGGTACGTCCTGCGCTACACCAGCGCGGGGCGTAGCCTCTATGCCATCGGCGGCAACCCGGAGGTCGCGCGCTTAGCGGGGATCAAGGTCAACTGGCTGACCGTCGCGGTCTACGTGGCTTCGGGGTTCCTGGCCGGGCTGGCGGGCGTCGTCCTGGCGATGCGGCTCGATTCGGTGCAGCCCACCGCAGGATTCACCTACGAGCTGGACACGATCGCGGCGGTCGTTATCGGCGGCACCAGCCTGTCGGGCGGGCAGGGCGGCATCGTAGGGACCATCATCGGCGTGCTGATCATTGGCGTCCTGCGCAACGGGCTGAACCTGCTGGGCGTGTCGCCCTTCACGCAGGCGGTCGTGATTGGCGTCGTCATCGCCATGGCTGTCGCCGCGGAGGCGTTCAAGAAGCGCTGAGACACGAATGGGCGCCGGGGGAGGACCGCCGCCGCCACAACCCGCCCGACCGATAGGCCGGGCCAAGGCCGCGCCCCCAGCGGGACGGCACCCTATGGAGGAGAGACCATGACCATCAAGACGATGCTGGCCGCCACGTCGCTGGCCGCGCTGAGCCTGGGAACCGCCGCCACGGCGCAGGAGGTCCAGCGCCTGGGCCTGGCCGTGACCAACCTGCAGGCCGACTACTTCAACCAGATCAAGATCGGGGTCGAGGAATACGCCGCCGAGCTGGGCATCGAGGTCATCACCGTCGATGCCAAGAACGACGGGGCCACGCAGGTCAGCCAAGTGCAGGATCTGCTCACCCAGGACATCGACGCGCTGATCTACCTGCCCGCGGGGGCCGCCGCCGCGACCGTCCCGACCCGGCTGGCGCGTGCGCAGGGCATCCCCGTGGTAAACGTCGACCGCAACGCCGAGGGCGAGCCGGGCGATACGTTCATCGCCACTGACAACGCGACCTCCGCCTACGAGGTGTGCCAGCACATCATCGGGCTCGCGGGCGGCGAAGGTCAGATGATCATGATCCACGGCCAGCGCGGCACCACACCCGAGGTCGAGCGCACGCGCGGCTGCATGCAGGCTATCGACGAAGCGCCGGGCGTGGAACTGGTCGCGCAGCAATGGTCGCAGCAATGGTCCCAGGCGGAAGGCTTGGATATCACTCAGAACCTACTGCAGGCGAACCCCGACGTGACGCTGATCTTCGCGCAGGCCGACGGTCTGGCCCTGGGCGCGGCGCAAGGCGTGCGCGTGTCGAACGTGGACCAGCGGGTCTATATCGGCGGGTTCGACGGCGACACCACCGCGCTACCGATCCTGGCCGATGGCGGGTTCGACGCGACCGCGACGCAGCAGGTCCGCGGCATCGGACGGCTTGCCGTCGACAGCGCCATCGCGCTGGTCGCGGGCGAGGAACTGCCGCCCGAACAATTGCTGCCGGGCTTTCTGACGACGCCCGAGAACGCGCAGCAATTCGTCGACGAGCATCCCTGATCCGCGATGCGCGGCGGGCCCTTCGGGGCCCGCCGCCGACGCGATCCGGCCCCGTCATGAGCGACCGACCCGACCCCATCCTGTCGCTGCGCGGCATCCGCAAATCCTATGGCCCCGTGGAAGTCCTGCACGGGATCGACCTGGACGTCCGGCCCGGCGAGGTCGTGGCGCTTCTGGGTGAGAACGGGGCGGGCAAGTCGACGCTGTCGAACATCGTGTCGGGCACCGTGCCCGCCAGCGGGGGCACGATGACTTGGCGCGGCCGTCCCTTCGCGCCCGCCTCCCCACGGGAGGCGATCGATGCGGGCATGGGCATGATCCACCAGGAATTGCTGCTCCTGCCGCATCTCTCCATCGCAGAGAACGTGTTCGTCGGTCGGTATCCGAAGCGGGCGGGTCGGATCGACCGCCGCGCGATGGAGGCTCGCGCGCATGAAGGCCTGGCGCGGCTGGGCCTCGAGATTCCCGCCAGCCGGATGGTCGACGGCTTGTCGACAGCGAACCAGCAGTTGATCGAAATCGCTAAGGCGCTGACGCTGGACGCGCGCCTTCTGATTCTGGACGAACCCACCGCGGCCCTCGGCGGCGAGGAGACGCGCCGCCTCTTCGAACAGATCGACCGCCTGCGCGACGACGGGGTCGGCATCGTCTACATCTCCCACCGCCTGGAGGAGATCCGTCGCGTCGCTGACCGCATCGTGGTCATGCGCGACGGGGCGAAGGTGCAGGAGTTCGAGACCGGCGACATTCCCGTGCGCACCATCGTGGAGGCGATGGTCGGCCGCAGCCTGGAACGGATGTTCCCCGCCCTGCCGGACCCTACGGATAGGGTCGTGTTGCAGGTGGATGGCCTGACGGGGGCCAACGGCCGCTTCGCGGACGTGTCCTTCGATGTCCATGCGGGCGAGATCCTGGGCATCGCGGGCCTGGTCGGGGCGGGCCGTACCGAACTGGTCCGCGCCATCGCCGGGGCCGACTCGGTGGCCCGGGGGCGCGTCCTGTTGGATGGCCGCGACATCACCCCCCGGCATCCCGCCCGCGCGATCGCCGAAGGGATCGTCCTGGTGCCCGAGGACCGCAAGCAGCAAGGCTTGGTCCTGGACCATTCCATCGCCGAGAATATCGGCTACGCGAACCGTGATGCCGTCGCGCGGCACGGTATCGTCACCGCGGGCCGTGTCCGCGCCTTCGCCGACGCGGCAATCAACCGCTTCGGGGTGAAGGGACAGGGCCGCCAGGACGCGGGCGAGCTGTCGGGCGGCAATCAGCAGAAGGTCGTCATCGCCAAGTGGCTGGCCCGCAACCCGCGCGTCGTGGTTCTGGATGAACCGACTCGCGGCATAGATGTCGGCGCGCGGTCATCCATCTACGAGATCATCGTCGGCCTCGCCCGCGAAGGCGTGGCGGTGATCGTTGTATCCTCCGACCTGGAGGAGGTGCTGGGCGTGTCGAACCGGATCATGGTCATGGCGGCGGGGCGGCAGACCGGGATCCTGGACCATGCCGACGCCACCGACGTCGCGGTGATGGAACGCGCGACCGCCTGATGCCAACCCACGTTCCGACGAAAGGACATGCCATGCCCGACGAGACCGCCCAGAACGCCCCCGCCCTGTTCGACCTGACCGGACGGGTGGCGCTGGTTACGGGTGCCGGCAGCGGGATTGGCCAGCGCATTGCCGTAGGCCTGGCGCAATGCGGGGCGGACGTGGCGCTGCTGGACCGGCGCACGGATGGCGGCGTGGCGGACACCGCCCGCGCCGTCGAAGCGGCCGGCCGCGCGGCCCTGACCCTGGAGGCCGACGTCACGTCCCAGGACGCGCTAACCGAGGCCGTCGCCCGGACCCAAGCCAAGCTGGGGCCCCTGACGCTGGCGCTGAATGCGGCCGGGATCGCCAACGCCGCGCCGGCCGAGGACATGCCCGAAGAACAATACCAGACATTGATGGACATCAACATGAAAGGGGTCTGGCTGTCCTGCCGTGCGGAGGCCCGCGCTATGATCGAGCACGGGCAGGGCGGGTCCATCGTGAACATCGCGTCAATGTCGGGGGTGATCGTGAACCGCGGGTTGGAGCAGGTGCATTACAATGCCTCCAAGGCCGGGGTCATCCACATGACCAAGTCCATGGCGATGGAATGGGTGGGGCGCGGGATCCGCGTGAACTCCATCTCGCCGGGCTACACGGCGACGCCGATGAACACCCGCCCCGAGATGGTCCACCAGACGAAGCTGTTCGAGGAACAGACGCCGATGGGCCGCATGGCCGCGGTGGACGAGATGATCGGCCCCGCCGTGTTCCTGTTGTCGAACGCGGCGTCGTATTGCACGGGTGTCGACCTTCTGGTGGATGGCGGTTTCTGCTGCTGGTGATGGCCTGCGGATGCGTCGCCGTGACCGGATCGACGGAGGGCTCCCCGACCGCGTGCCGGATGCCGTGACCGCACGAGCCCGTTGAAGGGTCCGGGCGAATGGCCCCATCGCGGTCGGATCGCGCCGCCGTAGCCGCACAGGTCGCCCGCGGGCGCGATGTGTGAGTTGACGCCATGACGCTTCGGACCAGCGTGAGGCTTGGTTCCCGCGGACCGACCATTCGGATCGGACGCCGGCAAATCTGATGGTCCGTGAATTACATAAGTCGGGTGGATGCCCCGGGCTCGGGAGGATATCGGTCTTTCTTGGTGCCTTGGATTGGGTGAGGTCAGATGTCCCGCCTTGTGGTGCCACGTAACCTGGCGGTGTGTCCTTATGGAGATGCGCGAACCGGTTCCGGATCAGACTGGCAGCCGACACGCGGCCCCCGATTTATTCTGGCTCCCGGAACGGTCTCTCGATCGGTGCCCTCTCGTCGTCCTTCATGGCCTCTTCGCGGATGGATGTGTCGATGGCGTCAACATTCATCGTCAGCAGCACGATCTAGTCGGTATGGGTCCGGACCATCTCGATCACTGATGGCGCAAGGTCGTCGTCGCCAAGTTCATGGCATGCAATCAACATGCGACCGACGCTCGCGCGATGGTCCGGCCACAGCACGCCAAACTCAGCGAGATGGCCGCGCAGTGCGTTGATAAAATGCGGCCGGGTCAGCTTCTGTCCAAATATTACATTACAGTCCTTATCTATTTCGCAGACCGCAAAGAGGACCATTCTAACGTCGGTTGCGACATTTGGCCTATCCGTCTGTTGAGATGGAGGAATGGACGATGGCGCATGTGGAGTTGGGGATCGAAGAGCGGCGCGTGATCGAGCGGTTGTCGAACGCAGGGGTGGCCGTGGCGGAGATTGCGGCTCGACTGGGACGCCACCGCTCGACGATCTATCGTGAGTTGGCGCGGAACCGGTTCACCGATGTGGAGAACCCGTATCTCGACGGATACTACAGTTCGGTGGCCCACGGGATCGCGGGGGACCGGCGGCACAGGCTGCGCAAGCTGGCGCGGATGCCTGCGCTGCTCGTCTCTGTGGTGGATCGGTTGCGGGCGGGATGGTCGCCCGAGCAGATCGCAGGCCGCCTGCGCCGCGAAGACGGTGATATCTGCATCAGTCACGAGACCATACCTAAAGGCACACCGATCCAACCACCGCAGACCGGAGATAGGCGAAGATCGCCACGGCAGTTCCAACTACTTAATTGAGATACCCGGATGAAGAAGGCCCGCCGGTGGCGGGCATTTCTCGTTAGCGGCGGAGGCGGTTGGCGCGATCCTGCATCCGCTGGACCTTCGCACCCGCGCCTTCCCCTGGTGGGGTGGGGTTCGGCGCTGTGCTGGTTTCCGAAACGGGTGCAGGCCGGGAGAACATCGACTGCGCCATCGCACGACCACGCAGGCCGATAAGCTCGGGGTAGCTGGCTGTGCCAATGCGCCGCCGCGCTTCGGCTTGACCGTTTCCAGCAAACCCACGACCAAGATCGTAGGCACCACCCAAACCGCTCGATAGGGCAGGCATGACGATGTTGCCAGAGATCGCCCGCACCAAGAACGGGGTCGCGAGGATGAAGCCTTTCGCCATGAAGACCATCATGAAGAACGGGACGACGGCCCCGATGGTGCCGATGGCATCCGCATCCGCCAGCCGACCAATCAGCGAGTTCGACACGCCGATGATCGTCGCGAAGACGCCGGCGATGATGATGGGGTAGATCGCGAATGCGATCAGGGCCGAGAGCCAGCGCGCGAAGTAGTCCTTCGTGACCTCGAACAGGGTCAGGAAGATCATGATCGGGGCAAGGCCGATCAGGAGCGCGATCATCAGTCGGGCCGCGATCAGGAAGAAAGCCGCGAGGCCGCCTAGGAGGGAGAGCAGAACGGTGCCGACGACGGACATGAAGCCGCCCGCCACCCAGTTCATGTTCTCTCCTATCCCATTCAGGTATTCTGAGAATTCAGCAATGATTTCGTCAAATTCTTCAGCGAAGGTTCCCGAAGGTCCTGGGCCTGGCCCGCCGACAGAAGCGACGAGCGACCCCGCAATGCTGTCGATGCCGTTCAAGATCGCGGTCGAGAGGGTATTGAATTGCGCCCAGTTGGTTGCGAACAGACCCACCAAGGCGAGCTTCACGGCAAGCCAGAAGGCCGTCCTCCCGTCCATCGAGCGGTATTGGAAGACCATGTTGATGAAGACTAAGACTACGAGAAGCGTCATCGACACGACCATGATCGTCCCGACGGTAGATGCGATCGCTCCGAATTGCGTTTCAGCTGCATCTTCAAGGTAGCCGTCTGTCGTCTCAACGAAGAATGTGACGATGCTCATCGGTCAGACCCTCACCAGTTACCGGCAGCGATACAGAGGTCGCGGACTTGAGGTCTGTTCGCGCTTGACGATTGACGATAGTAGGAACGTCGTTCCCGAACCATATTATGGTCATCCTGACCTGCGTAGTGTTCCAAATAATATTGGACGACAGGTTCCCACGACGGAAATCTCTGATCGCACCTACATGATCCCGTTTCTACAATATTCTGGTAAGCGACTGCTTTATACATGCCTTGCAGGAGCAGTGTTATATGGGCGTCTCTGACGCCCATATTCTCGATGATCGCAGGGTTAGATGGCCGGTTAGGACAAACATCGGGCACAGCTTCTGGCGCCGGTGCCACCATTTGAGCACTTGCGATTGCAGGCGCGAGCATAACAGCCATGAGGCTATAGCGCATTGACCTGATCATGCTGCGTTCTCCACCGCCTTCTCGTCTGCGTGGACCTCACGCTTTAGAAATACAGTGAGCGGCGAGTCCTCCGCAAACTGCGTGACACCTACGATCTCAAAGCCTGCTTGGCCCCAATCACGGAGGGTGTCTCTCATTTTACCCACCTGTTTTGTCGTTCTCATCTCGAAGACGAGAACCTCATGCTCGAACCGCTTCATGCCCTTTCCTTTTCCTCGCTTTGGCCGGGCAGGTAGAATTCGGTGATGCCCCGATCGCCCAGGTTCCGGCCCGCCTGGATGATGACGTCGATCGAGCTTTCGATGTATCGTATCATATCCTGATAGGTCATGGGCACATTCGTCTTTAAAGCGGCGATGGCAAGCCGCTGCACGGCGAGCTGCGGCGTCTCGGCATGGAGCGTCGTCATCGACCCCCCGTGCCCCGTGTTGATCGCCTCTAGGAACGTCATGGCTTCCGCACCCCGGACCTCACCCAGGACGATCCGGTCCGGGCGCATCCGCAAGGTGGACGTCAGGAGGACGCCGGCCGACTGGACGGGCACGTCGCGGTTCGAGACCAGCGTCACGACGTTGGGTTGTTCGGGTAGCAGCTCGGCCGCCTCTTCGATGGTGACGAGCCGTTCTTCCGGCGGGACGTAGGACAGCACCTTGCGGGCCGCGACGGTCTTGCCCGTCGAGGTGCCGCCTGACACGATCATGTTCAGCTTGTGGTCCACGCAGAAGCGCACCGCCTCGTAGATGTCGCCCCCCCTGACGACTTCGCGCAGCTTGCGGTTCTGGGCCTGCCGTTCCTCTTCGAGGCTGCGTTCCGCCCCGTAGAGCCACTTCAACTCGATCTGGTCGAGGGGGAGGGTGGAGAAGAACCGCAGAGCGATGGAGTGCCCCTTAGCGACGGCAGGCGGCATGATGACCTGCGCGCGGATCGGGCGGCCCCGATACTCGATCGAGACTGAGACGATGGGCTTTTCCTTGCCGACGCGCGTGTCGGCCGCCGACGCGATCTGGCCGCAGAGGTCCTTGATTTCGACGGGGGCCAGAGAAACGTCGAGGGACCGCATGAAGCGGTCCCCCTGATACTCACCCCAAACCCGGCCGTCCGGGTTGATGCAGATTTCGATCACTTCGTCCGTGATCGCGTCCCCCAGCTTGTCGAGGGACGCTTGCAGGTAGGAGGTCGCCATCAGAAGATCTCCAAGTCCCGATCCACCATGACCGTGACCCGGGAGCCCTGGTCCACGTAGATGACCGGGCCGATGGACAGGTATTCGCCGATCACGCTGTCGGTCGCGTCCGAGAGATCGTCGCCCACATCCTCCAGCACGTCGGCCGCGTTTTCGTCATCGACCTGTCCGGCGGCCGCGCCGGGCGCGGCGGTGATGAGGGAGATCAGCGCCGCCGACCCGAAGCGTTCGCGGAACCGGGTGTCTACGAAGCCCGAGACGCCGGAGCGGCTGAGTTCGTCGCCGCCGAAGGAGGAGATCACGACCGTCTGGTTCGAGGGCAGGATTATCCGGTCCCAGGCGATCGTCACGCGCTTCTGCGCGATGTCGAGGCCGGAGCGGTAGCGTCCGATCAGACGCGAGCCGCGCGGGATCAGGATGCGGGAGCCGTCATAGGCATGAACGTCCTCGGAGATGATCGCGCGGATTTGGCCGGGGAGGGAGCTGTCGAGCGCCGTTTCCGTCACCGCCTGGATCATGGTGCCCTGGACCACCGTGTTGCCGGGATTGGCGATGACCTCCGCCTGCGTGACCTGCGTGGGCAGCGCGCCGTTCAGCACGAAGTCGGTCACGTCTCCGAAGGTCCGCTCCGCCAGCTCGCCTTCGTTGCCGCCGCCACCGCCGAAGGCGATGGTCGGGGACTCGATCCGAGCCTGCTGGAAGGCTGCCTCTTCCGCACGGCGGCGTTCCAGTTCGGCGATGCGGCGCGCTTCGTCCTCGCGCAGGCGGCGCAGGCGATCCGCTTCCTCGGCTGCGAGGAGACGCTGACGCTCGCGTTCGGCCAGCTCCTCTTCCGTGGGGCCGGTCGGGAGCGGCGCGGGTTCGCGGGTCTGGGCTTCGAGAAGCGCCTGTTCGAGATCCATGCGAAGTTCCCGAAGTTCTTGGTCCCGGCTCGACAGTTCGTCTTGGAAGGCGGATTGCGCCTCTTCGGACGAGGCTTGAAGAGCGGCGATCTGCGCCGTCAGGGCTTCGATGGCCTCGGCCGCCGCCGTGTCCTCTTCGACCACGGGTTCCGGCGCGTTCTGCAACGCCTCAATCTGCGCCTGTAGGGCTTCGATCTGCGCCAGCAGTTCCGCGTTCGGCTCCGGCGGGGGCGTCTCGACCACGACGACCTCGGGTTCCGGGGCAGGGGGCGGCACGAAGGGTTCGATGGCCCCGAAGTCGCTGCCGTCCGTTTGGAATTCGTCGGGCGTGGCCGTGGGCATCGGCACTTCCGGTTCCTCTTGGAGTGCGAGGTAGGCCGCCGCGCCGATCCCGCAGATGACGATGATCCCGAGGATCGCCACCAAGGGGTTCGGTCGGTTCGTCCCGCCAGCAGCGGCGTTGCCCGCCCCACCGGCTTCGAGTTCGCGCAGCCGGCGCTCGATGTCCTGATCGCTGTTGCTGTCGCTCATTTGGAGATCCCCCCGGTGGCGGCGGCGAAGTCCTGCGCGGAGATGCCTCTGCCATCCATGACGATGCAGACGACCTCATCGCCAAGGCGCAGCACCCATTGCTCGTTGACCCCGGAGACCCGAAGCACGCCGTCGCCGGCCTGCTGGCTGTTTACCGTCCGCTCCCGGCCGTTGCGGTAGCGGAAGATGGCCGGGACGGGCGCGTTCGGGCCGAACCGGAAGTAGGTGAACGTCCCGTCGTCCCAGACCGACAGCGGCGTGAAGTCGGTATTGGCCGAGGCGGAATAGTTGTAGTTCGGGGCCTGCCGCGCGACCGCCGCCACGCGCCGCGCGGCCTGTTCCTGCGGATACCGAAACTGGACCACGTAGAAGGTCGGCGATGCTGATTCCGTGACGTGGAAGTAGTAGCTTCGCCGGTTGGTATAGACCGTGATGTTGGTCGCTACGCCCCGCGCGTTCGGCTTGACCGCGAAGGCCCGCCCGCCGGGCACGCCGTCGAGCTGGAAGCCTTCGGTGTCGCCCGCGATGATCGAGCGGATGGTTTCGCCCTGGCCGAATTCGATGGAGGTCACATGCGTCAGGCTCACCCGCAGGCGATAGACCTGGCCCTCCTGATAGGTGGCGACGCGGACGCGCTGGTCGTTCGCCCCGGCGCGCGGGACGTATTCCGCGAGGGCGGGCAGGGTGCCGAGCCCCAGGACGACGGCGATTGTGGTGGCGAGTGCCCTCATCCTGGTTACTCCCTACGATCCGAGCGGATGGAATATTCGGTGACGGTGAAGCCGAACGGGTTGGTCCAGACCTCATCAATCCGGCGGCGCTCCTCGGGACGGAACTCGAAGAGCATCGTCGCGGTGAAGAGGCCGTTCTGAACCCCTTGGGGGGAGGTCAGGCGCTTGCGGATGCGAGCCTGCGCGCGGTTCGCGCTGATCCGCTGGATAGACAGCACTTCGACGTCGAGGCGTCCCTGCGCGCCATAGAGCGTCGGCGGATATTGCGGGTTCGCGCTGTCCCAGGTCCGGCGCATCGACTCCTCGGCCGCGCCGTCCGAGCGTTCGAGGATGCTGAACACCCTCACGTCGTTGTCGAGCTGGTTGTAGGTCTCGCGATCCACCACGTAGCGGAAGACCATCGACTCGATGACCGCTTCGTTCGCCGTGATGGAGCTGGCCCCCACGGATGCGTTCGGCAACGCCATGCCCGTGTCCGGATCGTAGGGCACGACGACCGGGGGCGGATCGACGTCGAGGATGGAGACGGCAGCGGCCGACAGGCATCCCACGACGCCGAAGAGAAGTCCGGCGAGGCCGAGCTTCTGCCAGAGCCGTTCACGGCGGCGCGCGCCGTAGATCAGCTCCTCTTCAACGATTTCCTGTTCGTGCTTCACGATACCGTCCCCTGTCTTTCTGGATCAGTCCGCCGAGAGGGTCGGCAGGGTGAAGTCCATGAACCGCTGTTCCTCGGCGATCGTCGCGGCGTCGATCACGCCCATCTGCCCGGCGCCCACCGTCTGCACGGCCTCCAACTGCCACATCGCCACCATCGCGATCGCCAGTTCGGCCGTGACGCGGGTGTTGAGGTCCACGCTGTCCTTCAGCTTCTCCATGTCCCCGATCATGCCGACGAGGCGGTCCACCCGTTGGAGCGACTGCCCGGCATCGGAGTAGCTGTTCTGCGCGGCGGCCGAGGTGACGGCCCCCGTCGTCGCGGCCTGCGCCGTGCGCTCCGCGCCCGGCGTGCCGCTCGACGCCATTTCCGACAGGGTGTCCTCATCGAAGCCCGCTTCCGCCAGGACGCGCTCCATCTGCGTCCTGATCTCGCCTGAGCCGGAGCCCGCGAGGCGGGACCAGTCGCCGCGCTTGATCGCGTCTACGGCCCCGAGGATGTCCCCAAATTCCTGATCGAGGATGCCGTTCAGCTCGTCCTCCATTTCGGTGCGGATCACCTCGGGAAGCTCCATCAGCCCGGTCAGGGCGGCATAGGTTTCCTGAAGCTGGGCGTATTGCTCGCGCAGCGTGTCGAGCTGCGCGAGAAGCTGCGTGATCTGTTCGTTCTGAAGGATCTCGTCGCGAGCCATCGCCCGAAGCTGCTCGATCTCTTGGAAGATGTTCCGCGTATCGACCGTGGGCACGCCCTGCGCGGCGGCGGGGCCGGCGAGCGCGGTCATTCCCAGAAGGGCGGCGGCGGCCGTCGTGCGAAGGACGGCAGGGATGGTGGTCAGGTTCGTCATCAAAAGTCCTCCAGCGTGAAGTCCATGAATTGCTGTTCCGCGAGCTGCGCCGCCGCGAGCGCGACTTGTTCGGCGCTCAAGGGCTTAGTCCGCGAAGCGAGAAGGCGCGTGCGCGCCGCCATCAGACGGACCAGTTCGGCCCGCGCGTAGGTGTTGAGCGCCATCGACTCCTGCACGGTCGTCGTCTGGCCGATCCGGGTCACGATGTTGCGGACCCGCTGGGCCGCCATCTGCACCGACATCATCGAGCTGTTGCCGTAGAAAATGGCCCCGGCCCCGGTCATCGAGAGGTTCGAGTTCGCCAGCAATGCCGGGTCGATGGTCCCGAGCGCGTCGATCCCGCCGACCCGCGCGAGGTATTCGTTGTATTTCTGCGGGATGACTTGGACGTAGTGCTGCGTCTCTTGGAACGGCGGCACGCCCGAATACTCGATGATCCGGCCCGGCCCGGCATTGTAGGCCCCGAGCGCGTAGATGATGTTCCCGTCGAACATCGCGAGCATCTGCGCGAGGTATCGCGCCCCGCCCTCCACTTGGAGATAGGGGCTGTCGTAATAGGCGGGGTAGATGCCGAGATCGCCGGCCGTGCCGGGCATGATCTGCGTCAGGCCGAAGGCCCCGACGGGCGAGCGCGCGCCGATGGTGAAGCGGGACTCCTGCCAGATGAGCGCCTGCAAGAGGTACCGCCACTGGACGACGGACAGGCCCGCCTCGGAGACCCCCGCGTAGCCGTGCGTGTCCTGGGCGACTTGGATGATGAGCTGTTCGATGTTCAGCGCCGCATCGCCGAACATCTGCGTCCCGGCCGGGTTCGTATCGACCGGGTTGTAGAGCGCGTCGGCGGCGGCACCGGGTTCCCCGTCGCCATCTTCGAGTGCGCTCACCGTCGCAGGGATGTTGCCCCCGCCGAAGGAGGTCTGCGCCGCCAGGATGCGGTCGAGGACCGCGAGCTGGTCGCGCTCGATCTCATCAATCTCGGACTGCACGCCGATGCGGCCCTCTTGCAGCCCTTCGTCCACACGCCGCTGTTCGAGGGCCAGTTCGTTCCGCAGGGAGAGGCCGTTATCGACGGTCGGCACGCCCTGCGCGAACGCGGGGAGCCCGGCCACGAGGACCATCGCCGTGAGGGTCGGGAGCCTAGCCATCGGCAGGCCCCCCGAGCGGCGTGAAGTCGCAGCCCTGGCCGTCTTTCGGAGCGATGAAGTTGAAGCAGTTCGCCTGCGCGGGCTGATAGGACGCGCATCCCGCTAGGGTGGCCGCGATCACGGTGAGCAGAGCTACGGTCTTCATCCTTGGACCCTCCAAAAGTCGCTGCGTTCTCGGTAGTCGGACCCCACCAGTTCCTCGCCCTTCTCCATCCCGCCGAGGACGGTCAGGAGCGGCCCGAGGGGGCTGAGGTCCGTGTTGACGACGACGGAGCCCTGGTCGTCCCGCACCAGCGCGAGGCGCGAGTTGCTGCCGGTGTTGAGCAGCACATCCAGTTCCTTCCCGTGCAGGTTCAGCATCGCGTAGTCGGATGCGTTCGCCCGGATGTTGGGGAGCAGGATTTGCGTGGGCACCGCTTCGATGATCGTCTTGCCGGTGCGGGTCTGTTCGAGCTGGGACGCATATTGCGTCATCATCACGACCACGGCGTTCTGCTTCCGGGCCGTGACCAGCCAGTTCGAGAGCCGTTCCGCGAAGTAGGGGTTGTCCAGCGCCTTCCACGCCTCGTCGATGATGATGATCGTGGGCTTGCGGTCCTCGATCACGCGCTCGACGCGGCGGAAGATGTAGCTGAGGACGGCCATCCGCTCCTTCTCGCTATCGCTGTCGAGAATGCCCGTCAGGTCGAAGCCCACCACGTCGCCGTCGAGCGAGAAGGTGTCCTGCGTGTTCTGGCCAAAGATCCACCCGTAGCGCCCGTCCGCGGTCCACTCGCGCAGACGTCCGTGCAGGTCGCCTTCGTCGTCGGCCGAGACGAAAAGAGAGGCGAGGTCCGACCAATTCCGCAGGTCGGCCGAGGCCATCGCGTTCTGCCGGATCACCTCTTGGATGATGTTCGTCTGCGCCGGGGTGAGCGGCTTGTCCGCACGGTGGATCAGCGCCGCGAGCCAGTCGGAGAGCCATGCCTGCCCGCGTTCGTCCGTCTCGGTCTGAAGCGGGTTCAGCCCGGTCGCGGACCCGGCCTCGATGGCGGCGTAGCGGCCCCCGTTGGCCCGGACCGCCATTTCCAGTGCCAGCCGGTAGTCGAAGACGAAGACGCGCGCGCCCGCGCGGCGGGCCTGCGTCATCAGGAAGGCCGAGATGGTGGACTTGCCCGAACCCGGTCGCCCGAGGATCAGGGTGTGGCCGCTGGTCGGTTCCTTATTGGGCGAGCCCTGTTCGTGATAGTTGAACCAGTAGGCCGACATCTCGGGCGTCGGGAACATCGTGATTTCGGTGCCCCAGGGCACTTCAGGGCCGCGCTTCCCGAGCTGCGAGCGATGGAAGGCCGCCATGTCGGCGAAGTTGTGGTTCGTCACGGCGGCCTTGCGGCTCCGCTTCGACCCGTTGCCGGGATGCTGCGCGAAGTAGTGCGTCTTGGCGGCGAACGCCTCCGAGACGAGGTTCACGCCCTCCGTCGCGGCCGTGTTGCGGACCTCGCCCGCGATGCTTTCCAGCCGTTCGAGCGTGTCGGCGAAGATCGTCACGCTCATGTGGTGTTCGCCGAACGACAGGCGCTTGGATTCCAGATCGTCCAGCGCGTCTTCGAGTTCGGCCGCCAGCGAGCGCGCGCCGTCGTCCGAGGCACGGCGCAGGCGTTGCTCGCGCTTGATCCGGCTCGCCATCAGGTTTGAGTTGATCGGCGTGAAGCTGTGCGTGACCACCATATCGACGGGCAGGTTCAGCTCATCGAACATTGTGCAGGACGTCTTCGGCGGATACGCCTTGATCGCGAAGCTCGTGCCGAAGCGCCGGCCCACGGCTCCGTCCGCGATCTCGAAGACGCGGCCCTTGAACGTGACGCGCGTGTTCGACACGTCGTCACTTACATAACCATACTTACTGCGCCTGTAGAGAGGGAGTTCCTGGCCGGTGTTCAGCCCCCCCAGGAAGCCCAACAGCTCACCCTTCTCCGCCGACAGGAGACGCGGCGACATGGAGGCGAAGGTGGAGAGCAGAAAGCCCACGACCTCGCCAAGGCGGCGCAGCCGCTTCTCGGTCTGGTCGCGTAGAGCTTGGATCGACTTCTTGTTCGAGAACGGCACCTTCGAGCCCAGGGGAGGACGGTGCATTACCGTCAGCGTCAGCGTCTTGTCGCGCAGATCGCTTCGCAGCAGGCCATCCGTCCACCGTCGATCGACGGCGGCGGCAAAGTCTTCGCCGGGGATCGGGCGAAGGTCCGCGTCGATCGCCTTAGAGACCTTGTGGACGTAGAAGGCGAATCCTGGACCGATTTGCGAGATGATTGACGCGAAGAGCCCGCGGGTGCGATCTAGATATTGGTCATCCGTGGTGGAGCTGTTCACCCCCTCCAGGCGGATGCATTGGAAGAGTTCGTTGCCCCGCGTCCGGACCGTCACGTCGTCCGCAAGGTTCACGTAGGGAAGCATGTGGGTCAGCGGCTTCTCCTTCTTCCACCATTCGGGAAGCAGCGTCATCGGATCGAAAGCCTCATCACGGGGCATAGCTGTCCCCTCCGTGGATGGAGCGGTTCTTGGTCGGGGGTGTTTCCTGGAGCGTCGTGGCGACGACATCGAGGAAGTGAGGATCCCAATCGGCCAGCTTCCAGAGCGCGCCGTAGGCTGTGATGCCGATTGGGATGAGGATCCAGTGCTGGATCCACAGGAAGATCAGGACAGTCCCGAACAACCAGACCATCGCATACATGATGGGCAGGCCCACCAGCTTGGGAGGTTGCACGAGGCCGAGGAACAGCCGGGATTGTTCTGCCATGATCTTCGCTCCGTCAGGTGGTCCAGATGGCGGCCACGATGGTCGGCGCGGCGGCGATGCCGGCGATCCCGACAAGCACCCACATGGCCTGACGGAAATCGAGGAAGCCGAAGAGCCAGCCGAGGAAGATACCGATCAGGGCGAGGGTGCCGATCACGATGCCCAGCGGGCCGGTGATGGCGTCCACGATCCCTTGCAGAAGGTTCTGGATCGGCGACAAGTCGACACTTTGCGCCATAGCCGGGAAGGCGACGACGACGAGCATCGCGGTCAGCGCAACCAGCATGTTGATGTTGGGTTTCACGAATTCTCTCCTTCGAGCCTGTTGAAGACCGCCAGGACGCGGCGGACGTGGTTCTGGGTTTCCCGATAGGGTGGGATGCCCCCGTGTTGCTCGACCGCGCCGGGACCGGCGTTGTAGGCCGCGAGCGCGAGCCGAGCGTCCCCGAATTCGCCGAGCATCATCGCGAGATACCGGGCAGACCCATCGAGGTTCTGTCGCCAGTCGTGCGGATCGACCCCGAGGTCGTTCGCCGTTGCTGGCATGAGCTGACCGAGACCGATGGCCCCCACGGTGCTGCGCGCACGCGGGTTGTAGGCACTCTCGATCTCGATGTTCGAGCGGAACAGCAGGCGCCATTCCGTGACGGACAGGCCCGCGCGGCGAAGCCCCGGATGGGTTGCGTAGCGCAGGGCCGTCTCTTCGATGGCCGACAGGATCTCCGGTCGCGGCGCACGCGGTGCGCGCGCGCTCACCGACGCGACCCGGAAGTCGCCCTCGCCGGGTTCGGCGGCCTCCTCGGCCGCGCCGCTGCGGATCGCCAGCCGCGTGTCGGCCGAGCCCTGGCCGATGCCGTCGTTGTAGTTGCGGGTGAAGGTCGATTGCGGGGTCGAGGCGGAGAGCGATCCGTCGCTCTGCATCACCATGACCATTCCTTGCGCCGAGATGGCCGAGGCCGTCAGCGCGAGCGCGAGCGCGCTAGCCGTCGTTGTCCGATGCAGCTCCCGCCTGGGTGATCTCTTTACGAATGCGCTCCATGACTTCGGTAGGAAGGGCCAGCGAAGATCGTCCGCCTTCGAGGAGAGGGACATGGATGTGGGTGAAGCCCATTCGAGCCATGAACGTCGTGAGACCGTTGATGGTCTTGAAGACCTTGATCGCAACCTCGGGCTCGCCCGTGACCCGGCGAGGGATGTTGACCAAAAGCCTTTCGAACGTTCCTTCCCTGTCGACGACCCGGAGGACCCAGGCACCGTACCAGACGGCCGACTTATAGTAGGCGTCGCTGCGACATAGGACTTCGGCTTGATAGCCTTGTGCCAAGAGTTCCCTGAACTTGGGCTCCGTAACCACATTCGGTGCTTCTTTTTGTAAGTCTATCACCAGGCCCGTGGTCCTTCCCAAGAACAGGACCGGGCACCCTTCTCGGGTGTCTCGATCCTAACGTATTATATTGACGTGGCACAAGTTATAAAATTTGCAGTTGTGCCGTGTCGCTCCCTGCCTCATCGATAGGTCAGACGAACGTGAAACTAAAGCCTATCAACGGAGACACAGGTATGCCGCGCATATCGGCAAAACTGCACGTTCTTATAATCCTTGGGATTCTCTGGCCTGCGGTATCCCAAGCTGAGACGTGTCTCGCTCCTACTCGGCCGTTCGTTCCTAGCGATCCAACGGATGCGCGGAGATATGCTGCTCTCATCAGGGCGGACTTCGAGACCTACCTGTCAGACGTTCAAGCATACTTCCGGTGCTTGGATGAGGAGCGAACCCGCGCGTTTTACGAGGCTCGCGAGGTATCTGAAGAATACGCCCGGTTCATCACGACGGTCCAGCGATGACGTTCAGCGCGACCCTGTGAGAGCGGCCGCCATGCTGCGCCCGGCCCAGAGTATGTAGGGGGGAAGAGAAAGCGAGTAGTGCCCGCAGTTGAGCCAGAGGATACGGGGATCGCCCCCGGCATTCCTGATAGCCGACAGCAGCCGCTCCGACAAATCTGGTGGAACCACCGTATCCCGCTTTCCCAGAACAAATTGCAGCGTCAGTTCTGGTCGCGCCAGCTTCGATGTATGTTGCGCAAGGTCTAGGGGCGCCCACGTCCTGCGGAGCTGATCCAACTCAACTACCCCGTCCAAGCTTGTGTGAATATGCCGCGTTGCGCGCCCGGTCCACGCCACGTCCGCGAGGCTTCCCGCAGACAGAAAGAGGCCCGCGCAATGGACCCGTTCGTCATGCGCCGCCACAAGACCTGCAACCCATGATCCGACGCTCATTCCGAGAACGGAGATCTGATCGAACCCACCGTCTTTGAGGATGCCGATCAACGCGCGGCCATCAAGGACCGCTTGCCGCATGGATCGTAACGTGCGTCCGAGGTCGGCGCTCAGGATGTCATCGACGTTCTCAGTTCCGGGCCGCCGTCGCTCCATGTGGTAGGGCAGCGCCATCTGGACGACCGTAACGCCCTTCGCCGCAAAGTATCGAGCGAGGCGGTCCGAGCGCTCTTGTGCATTCCAGTGGTGGAACACGACCAACGCATGTCCCCCATCCTTGCCAGCCTCGACGGACGCATGAACCGTGTTGTTGGCTTCCAGATCTGAGATCAGCGGGGATGGAAAGCTAATCCGATCGTCCTTCCATCGCACGTCTGCTTCGTTCACCCGGGCCGGCGTAAAGAAGGATGGTTCGTTCGCTGCGTCTTCAGCCATTGCGCAGAACGCATTGAGGCTCGTGGCCGGCTTCACGTTGGGGAACGGCAAGCTCGCGTCAATGATCGGTTCCATCGGCCGCTTCGCTGGGTCAGCCCGTGCTGCGCGGCGCTCGTCCCAAAGATCAAGCATCTTATGAAGCACGCCGTTCCTCCGGCGCGCGCTGCTTTCCTAAGATACTATAGTCAGGGTCAACCAGCCCGTAGACGCCCAGAAACATCGCAACTGCCAGCAGGACCGCGAAGCCAGGGAACGCACCGACCAAAAGATATGCTAAAAAAACCACGAGAAGAGCAGTTGCCATGCGGAACACGATGGCATTCGGAACCCTGACCCGGATGATTCCGAAGGTCATCACCGCGCATGTCGGCAGCGCTACGATCATGCTCAGATAATGTACGGCGAACCCATAGCCGACTTCGGAGGGGGTTGGAGGCGGACCAAGCCAGAGGGTGGCGATGTCCGTGAACAGCCATACCCAAACGTCGGACGCATCAGACGAGAGGAAGCGGCCCTGAACGACCATACAAATCGCCATCAGCATGCCCAAAACCGAACAGCGGAACAGGCCGTGGAGGATTTTCCGAGGCACATCTCCCTTATGGGATGTGCCTAGATCGCTACCTCTCGCGGTCGCCCAGTAGTCGTCCGCAATGGTGTAGAGCAGGATCAGTCCCGCGAACATCACGTAGAAGCACACCGCCATGTAAAGATAGGCAATGCCGCTGAATGCGGTTGCCTCGATGACCGATACCACCTCGGGGCGGATTAGCGCGATGGACGCCCAGTCGATATCTCCGCTATCGACGCCCGCCCTCAATGGAAGCACCCTCGCACCGACCCACTGCATAAGACCGGCGAAGACGATACAGATCACCAATACGGCCCAGAAGGTCGCACTGGACCCTCGGACCTTCCGAAGCCATTCGTTTGTCGCAGTCGCCCTAACCTCATCCGGAAGCAGGGTCGCGCGCCCCCGAAATCGCCAGAAGTGAACGAGATCGGCCGCGAAAGTTAGGAAGAGCGGCATGAGAAGCAGTAGCACGAAGGTCCAATTGGTCGTCCAGTGAAACCCAACCTGCTTCTCGATCCCGTCTGCGCGGATGTAGGTGATGCTATGGTTCCCGACGAGGAAGGCGCCAAAATGGAGCGCCGCTGCTCCAGCGAAGATCGCCGCAGGAAGGTTTAGCGGACTTCCAGATGCGAAGAGTTTCTCCGACCAGCCTGCAAGCCCTCCGCTGCGCACCGGGCGTCGGCTGTCGGTACGCAGTGCATCCTCAGTCAACTCGCTAGCAGGAGGTATTTCGGCAGCTTCGCCTACCCGAAGTCGCGCAGTCCGCCTGCTCTCAGCTAGCAGGTTGAGAGACGCGCGAAGTTCGTGCTGCCATTCGCCCGTAGCCTCGGCATCACCGCATCCGAAGATGCGCGCCAGCCAACGTACATTCTCCGTGCTGACGCCCTTCTGGTTATCCTGGAACCAAAGCTGAACCGTGCGAAGCTCGATCCCTTTCCGGTTCGCGTCGATGGCCGTGATCGCCTCCGCCAGAAGATCAGGCGTCCACGGACCTTCGGGAAGCCCGTCAGCATCGACGGGCCGACCAGCCCCAACAGCTGCGAGACGTCGAAACAACGACTTGAAGTCCTGCAGGTCATCGTTGGGTGCTACGAAATATTTTCCATTCAGTATCAAGGCTCTACGCAGCTACTTTTCGTCTTGTTGCGCTCCCATTCGTCCTGTTTCGTGATCTAGCGTGCGGGGGAAGTCTATCGAGCGGCCGAGGGAGGACTAATTCGCGCAGACGTCTGCCATGTCTGCGCTCAATGCCGTCATGGGGGACAGCGACGTGGGACAACTTCATCGAAAACACGAATTCGACATGCCCGTGCAGGGTTCGGTGCGCGCGAAGAAGGCGCAAGCGCGTGCGATCAAGCGAGTTCTGGATCCGAGGACACGGAAGACCGTTGGGTGGCTCTACGAGTGGAACACCGGCCAGGTCAGTGTGATGTGGAAGGATGGCCGGCGGGAGAACGTCGTCTATGAATGATACGATGCGCGGGCCTCGGCCCGCGTTCTCCACCGGTCGTTCCGAGGCCACGTGACCGTCTCTGACACTTCATCGACAGGCGTCGGCCAACCAGATTTTGCGGAAGCGTTTCGCTTGGGTTTAAGCATGCCCCTACGCTTTTAAAACGCTGCACGCGAGCCATCTAATACACTCGAACCGTTTCGGCCGACCGTCCCGTTGGTCTGCACCCTGCTGTGGTCTTCCGGACGTCCCTTCCTATCTCGACCTTCGGGCGCGCCATCCGGCCGCCGTTGCCTCCGCTTCGTTGCAGAACCAGCGTTCGTCCTTCGCCGTATCGATCCTCGTCGCGTCGTAGTTCGGCGACCACGGCGTGTGATAGATCCTTTCATTGCCATTGACGTTCCCCTTGATCGGGCAGCCGTCCGGCGACGCCGCGACCGCACGGGCCCACCTGTCGTCGCGATACGCCCAGGGGGTCTGCGTCGGCGCCTGCCAGATGCCAAGCCCAGCCGTCCGCGCCGACGCCTCAATCCCGGCGTACTCCGTGCTGTACTCCAGGAACGCCCATGCAAGGCCTTCCGTGACCAGCGTCTCTCCGATGTCCGCCCCGTCGGCCCGGCATCGGGCGATGATGCGGCCGTAGGGATCGCGGTCGAGGGCCTCGCATGCGATCGGTCCGCCTTCGACTATGACGGAAAGACGGCTCGCGGCCGCCGCACCGCATGCCCAGGTTCCGCCCCCAGACGTCGTGCAGGATTGCCTGCTCTCCGGCGCGTCGATCCCGTGCAAGCGAATACGGACCGGACCGATGTCAAGCGTGTCCCCGTCGAACACCTTGGCCACACCGGTAATGGTGACCGACTGAGGTTCGGCCGCGACGGCCAAGCCAATAAAGATTGTCACGGAGAACGCGGCTAGAACCTTTATCGATATCCACCCCGTCATCACCGAACCCCGCTTCTGTCTGCGAACGTTCTATCAGGGATCGCGTCCGACGCGAGCGGGTCCGCAGCTGATGTCAAACGGCATGGACCGCGGTTGGGTAATACAGATGATCGGGGTCGAAAAGTCCTCAGCAATTTTGTCTTCTGACTATACGCCTGCAACGCTCGCGCTGGAACGCACACCCTCCAACATCAACAGGAGGTGTTCGCGCCTTCCAGGGACGTCTGGTTCGTCGATGTCGTCAGGTGCCGCTTAGGTCTTGGGCGATCATGAGCGCGTTGCCGTCCGGATCGTAGAAGGTCGCGGTACTGACCATACCCTCGATCGTCTCGGTCTCGCCGTCGAACCGGACGCCGGCCGCTTCGAGCTTGGCTCGGTCCGCGCCGATATCACTCACACCGAACACGGGGACCGTGTTGCCGGGTGCGGGCTCTGCCTGCTCCCCCAGCCCCAGGGTGACGCCCTCGGCGTTCGTCGCCATCTCGCTCCAGCCTGCCTCGTCCATATGGTGCAGGAGGGTGAAGCCTAGCATGTCGCCGTACCACTGCGCGCTGCGGTGGCGGTCGCGCACGGACAGAGCGAGCGTGATCGTGCGATCAAGGGAGACGACGGCCATCGGGGTTTCCTTCTATGGGTTTTCTAGTAACTTACTTTTATGGACATTGCATCACTCGTCAACGTCTCATCGCGTGCATGGTCGCTCGCCATCCTCGCAGCGCTCGCCTCGGGCACACCTGGGCGGCAAGCCGCGCTGCTGACCCGCACGGGTGCTGGCCGGACGGCGCTCGCGGCCAGCCTTCGCCATCTGATCGACTTGCAACTGGTAGAGCGGAACCCTGGCCACGGGCATCCGCTACGTCCGGAGTATCGCCTTACCCCTACGGGTAAGACCGTTGGCGCAACTGCGGTGCGGATCATGGAACTCGCAAGCGGGAGGGCCGACGCCGCGTTGATCCGACGGACCTGGACGCTTCCCATCCTCGCAGTGACCGAGAGGCCCCGGCGCTTTGGGGAGGTCCGAAGCGCGCTCGACAACGTCTCGGATCGAGCACTGGCGGCGTCGCTGCGTGATCTTGAGGAACACACGTGGCTCCGCCGCCGCGTCGATGTCGCCGAGCGCCCCCCTCGGCCGACCTACGAAGCCATCGGTCTGGGAGCCCAACTCAGCAACGTCATCGGGATAGCGGAGACACGCTGCTGACTTCGACGCTCAGATGATGTGTTCCGCTTGGGTGCACATCTGAAACGACCTGCCAGCGTTCTTCATGGGTCCATCGGGTGATACGGCCGGGACCGACCCATGCGGAACGGTCCCGGTACTTCGTCAGGCTGGCGAAACCGTTGTTGTCGCGGCGTCGGGTTCGGGCGGACGGCTCACTCTCCAGACGCTCGTTCGGCTGATCCCGAGCTGCCGCGCGACCGCGGTTGGGCGAACGCCCTCGGTCAGCAGGCGGCGAACCTCATCGACGTTTATTGACGCCTTCCGCCCTTTGTAGACGCCGCGGGCCTTCGCCTTCGCGATGCCCTCCATCTGCCGCTCGCGGCGCAGGTTCGTCTCGAACTCGGCGAAGACGCCCAGCATGTCGAGGAACGCTTTGCCCGCGGGCGTCGAGGTATCGATAGGCTGTTCCGTAGCGCGGAGCGTCTCGCCCTTGGCTTTCAGTTCGCGGATGATGTCCTGCAGGTCGCCCATCGAGCGGGCAAGCCGATCCACACGGGTCACCACGAGCTCATCACCTGGCCGGATAAAGTCGAGCAGCGTGCGCAACTCGTCCCTGCCCCGCACCGACGTCCCGGAGACCTTCTCGGCGCGGATCACGCGGCATCCGGCCTTCTCCAGCGCTTCGTACTGCACGTCGAGATCCTGGTCGGTGGTCGACACCCTCGCATAGCCGTAGCTGCTGCCCGGCGGGACGGGGGCGTTCTCGCCATTCCATGAGATGCTCATCGTCGGGTTCTCCTCTTCGGTTGAACCCCTTGGCGAGAGTACGCGGGCGAGGATGGCCCCCTAGCTGGCCTGCTTCTTCGGACGACCGCCCTTCGCGCCGTTCGCTCGCGCCGCCGCAGCCTTGGCGGGCGACGTCGCTCGCCCCGCGAGGCGCGCCATATGTGCTCGAGTGCCAAACAGTCCCGACAGGAGACCCGGCACGGAGAGGTCCGCATCGAGCGCCTCCCAGTGCAGGCCGTAGCCCGCGCCGAGGATCTCAACCGAAGCTAGCTCTTCTTCCGTGGCCACCTCTAACCCCTGCGCAAGGCGGGGCGGGAAGGCGAAGGTGCAGCCGTTGGTCAGATCGACGATGATCCGGTCGTTCTTTCCATCATAGCGCGCGGCCGAGGCGCGGGGCTCGGTCTGCCGGGCGATCCGGCCGCGTTCCTCCGCCGCGTCGATCTCGGCGTCCGTCAGGTCAGCCATGGATTGCCCTCCATTTCGCGAGAAACTCACCCTGCTGTTCGCGAACCAATCGCATGGCGCGACGCAGGTCGTTCGCCTTCATGTCTTCCGCCCAGACGAGAGCTGGGGCGCCATCGGGTCCGATCAGATTGATCTTGGCCTGACCGTCGCAGAATACGTGGACATGGGCCGGTTCGTGGTCGTCGGTGAAAATGATAACACGCAGGCCATGCGCACGATGGATCGTAACCATGGACGGTAATAACCCATCACGATGGGTTATTCAAGCAAACATTTGAAACGCCTCAGACGTACCGCCTGGGCCCCCGTCCGAGGTCACCCTCATCCTCCGACCATCCGCCGGACCCGCGGCAGCGTCCGCTCAAAGGCCTCGGCAAAGGCCAAGCCCGCGAGGATGGGGAGGACGACGAAGAGGACAGCTTTGATAGGCAGGTCCTCCGGCAGGACGGCGTCCATCAGGTGCATCACGGGGTAGTGGACCACGTAGATCGAGAAGCTCGCCCCCGCCCACCAGCGCACTGCGCGCGTGGCGGCTTCACCGAGGACCGGGGCGACGCGGGCCATGCCGAGGAGGTGCAGCGCAAGCGCGGCGGCGATCAGGGCGTTCCAGAGCACCTCCTGCGCGAAGTCGAAGACGTGGTCGTGGCGCACGGGTCCGAGCCAGCCGGGCGTGGCCCGCAGCAGCGCCTCGTCGACCTGTGCGAGCTTGGTCGCCACGAGGGCGAGGACGGGCAGCGCGGCGAGCGCGAGGGCGACGGGGGTGCGTCGCGGCACCCGTCCGGTTCGGATCAGATGCCAGACGCCGAGCCCCGCGAGCCAGGTGGGCAGCAGCAGGAGGACGGACAGCCCGAAGAGCCACCCGAGGGCGGCCAGCAGCGCCGCCCGTAGCCACCATCCCCGGACGAACAGGGCCACGCCGAGAAGGACGTAGTAGGCCGCCTCGAAGCTCAGCGACCATAGCGGCGCGTTCGAGCCGAGCTGCACCGGCGCCCCTACTCCGCGCCACTCCTGCGAGAAGGTCAGCCCACGGCTGAGGAACTCGGCCAGGCCGAGGTCGCCGTAATGCGCGGGCCGATATGCGCCCGGATCGACTGCGCGGCCTACAGCATCGAGGAGGAGAGTCAGCGCGAGCGCGGGCCCGACGACGCTCAGGAGGCGCGTCAGGCGGTTGAAGGCGTAGGCCCGCCCCGATCCGTCCCGCGTGGCCGCCCGGCCCACCACCAGCCCAGAGACCACGAAGAAGACGATCACCGCATCGGGCGCGAGCGTCCATTCCCGGACCCAGTGGAGATCGCCGTCCGTGAAGCGCAGGTTCCCGGCATGGCCCAGCACCACCAAGAGCGCGGCCAGGACGCGCAGCAGATCCAACCAGACCGACAGCGCGGATGAGAGATCGGACGAGGCGCGACCCGCGACATGCAGGCCGGCCCGCCGCATCGCTTGTCCATCATCGTCCGCCGCCCGCGCCATGGAGGGATGCTAGCGCGCTTACCGTGCAGAGACATGACGGGTCATGAGGCATAGACGTGGAACTGTTCCACGCTCAGAGCCAACCGACGCTGCCGCGCCTCGCCCAGCCGGGTTTCAGGCCGCTCGGTGACCTGCGGACCAAACGCCTTGCACGAGCGGCGTGGGCCCGTCGAGCGCGATACGGATCATGTCCGCGCGCATCCCGACGTCGAGCCGCCCGCGATCGGCCAGTCCCGACGCGGCGGCGGGGGCCGAGGTGACGGTCGCCACGGCGCGCGGCAGGTCGTCCCAAAGCGCCGCGAGGTGGTGCGCCGCGAGCAGCAGCGCCGCCGGCACGTAGTCGGAGGACAGGATGTCGAGCAGCCCCGCCTCGGCCAGCTCGGCCGCCGACACGTTCCCCGAATGCGACCCGCCGCGGATCACGTTGGGCGCGCCCATCATCACGGGGATGCCCGCGTCGCGGCAGGCCGCGGCGGCCTCGCGCGTGGTCGGGAACTCGGCCAGGGCGACGCCGTGGGCGGCCGAGACCTCGACCTGCGCGGCCGTGGTGTCGTCATGGCTGGCCAGCACCGCGCCCAGGCGACGGGCCTCGGCGACCGCGCCCGCCTCGTGGGCGTCGCCATGCTTGGCGCGGCGCGCCTTGAGGATGGCGATGTGTTCCTCGAAGGGGACGCCGCCATGCTTGCCTTCGTAGTAGACGCGCAGCTTCTCGATGTCGCGGAACTGCCGCTGCCCCGGCGTGTGATCCATCAGGCTGACGATCCCGACCTCGTCGTCGGGGCAGAACCGCGCCAACTCCTCCAGCAGCGTCTCGGAGCAGATCTCGGCCCGCAGGTGCAGTCGGTGGTCGATGGCGAACGCGTTCGCCGCACGTAAGCTGAGCATCTCGGAGGCCAGTCCGCGCGCGTATTGCGCGTAGTCCTTGCCGTCCGCCGCCGACCCGACGCGCATCGCGTCGAAGACGGTGGTGATGCCGGTCGAGGCCAGCTCGCGGTCGTGGGCGACGAGGGCCGCGTCATGGGGCCAGTCGACGCCGGGGCGCGGCTGAATGTGGCGCTCGAGATTGTCGGTGTGCAGTTCCACGAGGCCCGGCATCACGATCGCGCCGCCGCAGGGGGTCGCTCCTTCGGGGACGTGGCCCCCTTCCTCGATCTCGGCGATCAGGCCGTCCTCCCAGCGGATGTGGCCTCGGACGGCGCGATCCGGCAACACGAGGGTCGCGTCGGCGAGGTGGCCCGAGCGGTCCGTCGCCTGGGCGTCACGGAGGGGTGCGAAGGGAGCGGTCATGTCACGCTATGCCATCTACTGCGTCCCGGACAGGGACTTTGGGGACCTGGGAGCGGCCTGGCTGGGCTGGGACGTGCGCGCCGGACGCGCCGTGCCGTCCACCGTGCCGGAGGCCTGGGTCGCCACGCCACGCCGCTTCGGCTTTCATGCCACGCTGAAGCCGCCGATGCGACTGGCCGAGGGGGCGACGGCCATCGAT
>NZ_JARGZA010000011.1 GCF_030973515.1 Jannaschia maritima | reverse complement strand
GGCTGGTGGCTGATCCTGGTGGCGGTGTTCGTGTGGCTGCAGAAGCGGGGCCGGGTGATCGACACCTATGTGGCGCTGTGGGGCCCCGACCCGCGCCACCCGGGCAACGCCCGGCCCCGGCGGAACCGGGGGCGGGTGCCCACGGGGCGGGTGCCGGGGGAGTAGGGCGTGGATGGGATTCGGACGGGATGCCCTGCCGACACCGCCGGGTGGTCGGCGGGCGTGCGGCCTTCGGCGGCGATGAGACGGTTCCGGACGAGTCCCGTCGCAGATCGCCGTCCTCGGACGATCCCTCGCCACGAAGGGGCCTCGAGCAGGGAACGACACCGGCGCGTGCCGGCGTGACTTGCGACGATCTGCAAAATATGCATTTTGCAGACATGTCCAAGACCTTTACCGCTTCCGACCTCGCTCGCAATGCCGGCTCCCTCCTGGAAGCCGCACAGCGCGGCCCCGTCGAGATCACGAAGCACGGAAAACCCAAATACGTCGTCCTAGCCAAGGACGAGTACGACCGCCTGCGCGGCGCGGCCGATACGCGTATTCCCGGCCGGGTTTCCGAGATGCCTGCCGCGGAAGCGGATTCCATCCTCGCGCAGCTGCGGTCCGAAGGCGTGGATGTCTGACGCGCGGCCGACCGCGCCTCGGGTCGGGGATGTCTGGCGCTATCCCTTCGTCTGGTCGCGTGAGGCGGCCGATGGGGAGACCGAGGGCCGCAAGGACCGCCCCTGCGTCGTTCCGGTCGTCGTCACGACCGAGGAGGGCGGGCCGTTCGTCTATTTCTTGCCGATCACCACGCAGGCCCCGCGGAAAGGGCGGAGCGCGATGGAGGTGCCGCAAACGGAGCTGCGCCGTGCGGGGCTCGCCACGGACGGTCCGTCCTGGGTCATGCTCGACGAGTACAACCGCGACCGACTCGGCGCGTCCTACTACGTCCAGCCGAACGGCTACATGGGCCGGTTCAGTCCGGCCTTCCTCGACCCCCTGCGCCTGCGCTTCGCCCGTCTGGTGGCGGCCCGCGTGTCCGCGGCGGTCGCGCGGGACCGGTGACAGGCGGGCGAGCGCGGGCGGGCCCGTGGCCGAGGGGAACGGCCCGATGGCAGGTCGAGCCAGCTCGACCCCGTAATCGTCCCTTCCGAAAGCACCTGCATCCGATATGCCGCGCGCACCCAAGTCCCACCCCGCCACCCCCCGTTGCACATCCCCCCGATCCGTATAGGCACGCCCGCGAATCGAACCTCGGAGAGATGCCATGACCGAGTGGTGGCGCGGCGCGACGATCTATCAAATCTATCCCCGGTCCTTCCAGGACAGCACCGGCGACGGGGTGGGCGACCTGCCGGGCATTACCCGGCGGCTGGAGCACGTGGCCTCGCTGGGTGTCGACGCGATCTGGCTGTCGCCGTTCTTCACCAGCCCCCAGGACGACATGGGATACGACGTCAGCGATTACTGCGACGTGGATCCGCTGTTCGGCACGCTGGCCGACTTCGACGGCATGGTGGAGCGTGCGCACGAATTGGGGCTCAAGGTCATCATCGACCAGGTGCTGTCCCACACCTCGGACCAGCATCCCTGGTTCGCGGAATCGCGGTCGTCCGCGGACAACCCGAAGGCCGACTGGTACATCTGGGCCGACCCCAAGCCCGACGGCAGCCCGCCGAACAACTGGCAGTCGGTCTTCGGCGGCGCGGCGTGGGAGTACGATCCGCGGCGGCGGAAGTACTACTTCCACAACTTCCTGACGTCCCAGCCGGACCTGAACTTCCACAACCCCCAGGTCCAGGACGCCCTGCTCGACGCGATGCGGTTCTGGCTCGACCGGGGCGTGGACGGGTTCCGCCTGGACACGGTGAACTACTACACCCACGACCCGTCGCTGGCCGACAACCCGCCCGCGTCGCCCGAGAAGTTCGCCGCCGCCGGCGGGACCTATGGGATGCAGGACCACATCCATTCGAAGAACCAGGACGCGAACCTCCGCTTCGTCGAGCGGATGCGCGCGCTGACGGACGAGTACGACGACCGCATGATGGTGGGCGAGATCGGGGACGACGGCGACACCGCGATCGCGTTGATGTCTGACTATACCCGCGGCGACAAGCGGCTGCACATGGCGTACAGCTTCGAGATGCTGGGGCCACACTTCACCGCCCGGCACTTCCGCCACAACATCGAGGGCTTCCAGGAGGGCGCGCCGGACGGATGGCCGTGCTGGTCGTTCTCCAACCACGACGTGGTGCGGCACCCGACGCGCTGGGCCCATTCCGCGGCCTCGCCCGACGCGATCGCGCGGCAGGCCATCGCCATGCTGTCCGCCTTCGAGGGGTCGATCGGGATCTATCAGGGCGAGGAGCTGGGACAGACCGAGACGAAGATGGAGTACCACGAGCTGACCGACCCGCCGGGGCTGCGCTTCTGGCCGGAGAACAAGGGCCGCGACGGCTGCCGCACGCCGATGGTCTGGGAGGGCGGGGACCCCCATGGCGGCTTCACCAAGGGTAAGCCCTGGCTGCCCGTCAAGGCGCCGCAGCTGGCCCATGCCGTCGATGGTCAGGAAGCCGCGAACGACAGCGTGCTGCACCATTACCGCGCGGTGCTGGCCTACCGGCAGGGATCCGCCGCGCTGCGGGCCGGGCGCACCGCCTTCGTGGACCTGCCCGAACCCCTGCTGGCGTTCCACCGCCGGGCGGAGGGGCAGGCGCTGACCTGCGTGTTCAACCTGTCGACGGACACGCACCGGGTGTCCGTGGACGGGGCGGCCGCCCTGGTGGGCCCCGTCGGCGCCACGCTGGCGGACGGGGTACTGGAGCTGGGGCCCAACGGCTGGGCCTATCTCGACGGCGGCGCGGACGCGGAGGTCGCCCTCCAGGCGGCGTGACGGGCCGGCCCGGTTCCCGGGACGCGGGGCCGGGCCGCGGCGAGATTGGTCTTTACAGCGCGTTCCCCCTGCCGCCATCCTGGCGGTCCGGACGGCCCTGCGACGCCGTCCGCATGGGAGGAAGACACATGCGAAGACTGCTGACCGCCACGGCGCTGACGACGATGGCATGGACGGGCGTGGCCCTGGCCGACGGACACGGGATCGGCGCCTGCCTGATCACCAAGACTGACACGAACCCGTTCTTCGTGAAGATGCGCGAAGGCGCCGCCGCCAAGGCGGAAGAACTGGGCATCGCCCTGTCCACCTATGCCGGCCAGGTCGACGGCGACCACGAGACGCAGGTGCAGGCAATCGAGACCTGCATCCTGGACGGGGTGTCGGGCATCCTGATCACGGCGTCCGACACCTCGTCGATCGTGCCCGCCGTGCAGCAGGCGCGCGACGCGGGCATCCTGGTGATCGCGCTCGACACGCCGCTGTCGCCCATCGACGCGGCCGACATGACCTTCGCCACCGACAACTTCCTGGCCGGCGAGCTGATCGGGCAATGGGCGCGCGCCGCGATGGGCGACGCGGCCGAGGACGCTGTGATCGCCACGCTGGACCTGAACGTCAGCCAGCCCACGGTGGACGTGCTGCGCAACCAGGGCTTCCTGCAGGGCTTCGGGATCGACCTGGGCGACCCGAACGTCATCGGCGACGAGGACGACCCCCGCATCGTGGGCAGCGACGTGACCAACGGCAACGAGGAGGGCGGCCGCCGCGCGATGGAGAACCTGCTCGCGCAGAACGGCGACATCAACGTGGTCCACACGATCAACGAGCCCGCCGCGGCCGGCGCCTACGAGGCGCTGCGCGCGATCGGGCGGGAGGACGAGGTCCTGATCGTCAGCGTCGACGGCGGCTGTCCCGGCGTGCAGAACGTGGCCGACGGCGTGATCGGTGCGACGTCGCAGCAGTATCCGCTGCAGATGGCGTCGCGGGGGATCGAGGCCATCGCCCAGTTCGCGGAGGACGGCACGCTGCCCGAGGCGACGGAGGGCAAGGAATTCTTCGACACGGGCGTGGCGTTGGTGACGGACGAGCCGCAGGACGGCGTGGACAGCATCGACGTCGCCGAGGGCATGGACCTGTGCTGGGGCTGACGCCTTCGACGAGGTGAAGCATCGTCATCCCCGGGCGGAGACCCGGGGACCTCTCGTCGCACGACGCGGGAGGTCCCCGGATCAAGTTCGGGGATGACCCATCGCACCCCCGGGGGCGATACGTCTGCAGGGGGAACGCCATGTCCACATCCGACGATTACGAAGGGGCGGCGCGCGGCGCGTCGGGGGACGTCGCGCGGTTCGAGGACGGGCGCCGCGGGCCAGTGGCCGCGTTCCACCACGCCCTGCACACCACGCCCGCGCTGGTGCCCCTGCTGGTGTTGGTGGCGGCGATCCTGGCTTTCGGCGCGCTGGAAGGGTCGCGCTTCTTCAGCCCCTTCGCGCTGACGCTGATCCTGCAGCAGGTTCAGATCGTAGGCATCGTGGCCGCCGCGCAGTCGCTCGTGATCCTGACGGCGGGGATCGATCTGTCGGTGGGCGCCATCGCGGTCATCTCGAGCGTGGTGATGGGGCAGTTCACGTTCCGGTACGGCCTGCCGGTGGAGGTGTCGGTGCTGTGCGGCCTGGCGCTGGGCACGGCGATCGGGACGCTGAACGGCTGGCTCGTGGCCGTCATGAAGCTGCCGCCCTTCATCGTGACGCTGGGCATGTGGCAGATCGTGCTGGCGGCCAACTTCCTGTATTCCGCCAACGAGACGATACGCAGCCAGGACATCGCCGAACAAGCGCCGCTGCTGCAACTGCTGGGCACGACCTACAACCTGGGCAGCGCGCGGTTCACGCTGGGGGTCGTGGTGATGATCGTGCTGGTCGTGGTCCTGGCCTACGTTCTGCGGCACACCGCCTGGGGGCGCCACGTCTATGCCGTGGGGGACGACCCGGAGGCGGCGGAGCTTTCGGGCGTGAACGTGCGGTTCACGCTGATCTCCGTCTATGCCACGGCGGGGCTGATTTGCGGGATCGCGGGCTGGGCGCTGATCGGGCGCATCGGGTCGGTGTCGCCCACGTCGGGGCAGTTGCTGAACATCGAGAGCATCACGGCCGTCGTGATCGGCGGCATCAGCCTGTTCGGCGGCCGGGGGTCGATCCTGGGGACGTTCTTCGGCGCCCTGATCGTCGGCGTGTTCACGCTGGGCCTGCGCCTGATGGGGGCCGACGCGCAGTGGACGTACCTTCTGATCGGCGTGCTGATCATCGCGGCGGTGGCGGTGGACCAGTGGATCCGACGGGTAAGCGCGTGATGACGGAGCAGACGCAAACACAGACGCGAACGGGAGCCATCGGCACGCCCATCCTGACCGCCGAGGGCCTGACCAAGCGGTACGGCCGGGTGACGGCGCTGGACCGGTGCGACTTCGACCTGCGGGCGGGGGAGGTCCTGGCCGTGATCGGCGACAACGGAGCGGGCAAGTCCACGCTGATCAAGGCGCTGTCGGGCGCGGTCGTTCCCGATGCGGGCACCGTCACGCTGGAAGGGCGCGCGGTGCGCTTCGCGTCCCCCATCGAGGCGCGCGAGGCGGGGATCGAGACGGTGTACCAGACGCTGGCCATGTCGCCCGCCCTGTCCATCGCGGACAACATGTTCATGGGGCGCGAGCTGCGGAAGCCCGGCATCCTGGGCACCGTGTTCCGCAAGCTGGACCGGTCCCGGATGGAGGCCATCGCCCGCGAGAAGCTGAACGACCTTGGCCTGCTGACGATCCAGAACATCAACCAGGCGGTGGAGACGCTGTCGGGCGGGCAGCGCCAGGGCGTGGCCGTGGCGCGGGCCGCGGCCTTCGGGTCGAAGGTCATCATCCTTGACGAGCCGACGGCGGCCCTGGGGGTCAAGGAGTCGCGCAAGGTCCTGGACCTGATCCAGGACGTGCGCGCGCGGGGGATTCCGATCATCCTGATCTCGCACAACATGCCGCACGTGTTCGAGGTCGCGGACCGGATCCACGTCCACCGGCTTGGCCGCCGCCTGACGGTGCTGGACCCGAAGGCCCATTCGATGTCGGACGCGGTGGCGTTCATGACGGGGGCGAAGGAACCCGAAGCGGCGTGATCCCGACCGGCCTGGCGGACCGCATCGTGGCCCTGCCGGGTTCGCGGGTCGTCGTCGCGATCGTGGGACCGCCCGCATCGGGCAAGTCCACGTTGGCGGCCGCCTTGGTCGATGCGCTGCCCGGCGCGGCGCTGGTGCCGATGGACGGGTTCCACCTGGACGACGCGGTGCTGGGGCCACGCGGCCTGCTGCCGGTGAAGGGCGCGCCGGAGACCTACGACGTCGGAGGGCTGTCGCGGTTGCTGGACGCCCTGCGCGCCGGTCGGGACGCCTATGCCCCCGTCTTCGACCGGTCGCTGGAACTGTCCCGCGCGGCGGCGCGGCACGTGCCGTTCGGGGCGCGGGTGGTTGTGGTCGAAGGCAACTGGCTGCTGCTGGATGCGCCGGGCTGGCGGGACGTGGGGCCGTTCGACCTGTCGGTCCGGCTGGACGTGCCCGACGACGTGCTGCGCGCGCGGCTGGAGGATCGCTGGGCCGCGCTGGACCCGGCGGCGCGGGCGGCGAAGATCGACGGCAACGACCTGCCCAACGCACGGCGGATGCGGGTCGAATCGCGGGCGGCGGACGTGGTGGTGGAGGGATGAGGGAGGATGTGAGCGTTGGAGCGGCGGCGATGCGGTGGTCTATAACCTATGTGACGTCACTCGTGATGAGAGCGCGAATGTGCCACAAGAAGCCATGACCTCGCGGCCCGTCGCCCTCATCACTGGCGCCTCGAAGGGCATCGGCGCCGCCACTGCCCTTGCCTTCGCTGAGGCGGGCTACGACGTCTGCGTGAACTGCACGTCTGATGTCGCAGGAGCTGAGAGGATTGCGGAGCGCTGCGGTGGCGCCGGGGCGCGTGCGGTCGTCGCGTGCGCGGACGTCTCAGATCGCAGCGCGGTGCGCGAGATGTTCGCCGCCTGCGATGCGGCACTCGGCTCCGTCGCGGTCCTCATCAACAACGCGGGCATCATCGGCGGGACGAGCGCACTGCCCGATCTTACTGTGGACGCCTTGCAGGCGACCTTCGCCACCAATGTCTTCGGCACCATGTACTGCCTGCAAGAAGCAGCTGAACGCATGCGGCGCGACCGCGGTGGCGGTGGCGGCACCGTCGTGAACATGTCTTCGCTTGCGGCGACGCTCGGCTCGCCGGGCGAATACGTGCATTACGCGGCCTCGAAGGGCGCTGTGGAGACCTTGACGATCGGCGCGGCCAAGGAACTGGGGCCGCTGGGCATCCGCGTGGCGGCCATCCGCGTCGGCACGACCGCGACCGACCTGCACGCGCGCGAGGGCAACCCGGACCGTCCGGCGACCGTCGCGGCCGCCACCCCGCTTGGACGCATCGCCGAGGCGTCCGACATCGCCCAGGCAGCGGTCTGGCTCGCATCGCCGAATGCTGCCTTCGTGTCCGGCACGACGATCACGGTCGCCGGAGGACTGGCGCCCTGAGATCGAGCCTGTTCCAAGAGTGCATCCTTGCAGAACACCTCCGTGATGCGCTGTTTGCGTTCGACATGGGTCCTTTCAAGTATTTCGGTCCATCGCCATGAGGTGACCTAGACCCAAATCGAACCGTTCATCGCTCCGATCGAAGCAAGGCGTACGGACGGTCACGGCGAGTGACGGCGTGCTAGTTGCGTGGCGTAGCGAAGACGCGGATCTGTCGGCGGTTCGCGCGGCCGTCTTGATTGACGAAAGGGGACTTTCCGGGAATCGCGACACGATCGAGGCGGAGGCAGGACCGGCATCTTTGAGGCGGCTCCAATCATCGTCGTGGCGGTGTCGTGCGCTCGATCGATGACGCAATTTACGTATTCGTCGAATGGCATTCGGAAACCTTCGAGTTACTCGGCAGGCATGCGCAAGGAGTCCCTGTCGACAGGTGCCCGACCGTGACTGGAACCGATATCGACATGCTTGTGGGATCTCCGAACCAAGCCATGGAGGTGTTCACCATCGAGGGTACATCCGAACCCAGCATCGCCCTGCCAATCCGAACCGGACACCACAGTGATCGATTATCAGAGACTTAACAGGGATAACCTGCTCGTCGCGCTCGCGGTGCGGTCCTGCATCGGGGCGATATCGTCCAACATGCGCATGATCTCGTTCGCGCAGGACGGGGATAGGATCGATATGTTCTTCGATCTGAGGCACGACGTGGAGGAGGATCGAGAGGAGGCCGCCGACATGGCCGACGAACTGGCGATCCTCACGGAACGGTTTCGGGTTGTGCCCCATATCTGCATCGTGGGGGACGTGCATCTCGCCGTACCGGGCCCGGACCGGTTCGTCATCCACAAGCAGCGGCAACCCGACCACCCAGGTTGATCCGACGGTGGGAGCGGGGGAACGAAGCGTCCGAGGTTCGTGCCCTTCCGTGAACCCGAAACGAGCGGTCGCGATGTCGTCGTTTCCGGATCTCGGCGATTTCCGGTCAGCCCGCCGCCTCAGCCTCCCACCGCCTCCCGATACCACGCTCGCAGGAGCGCGCGTTCCTCGGGCTCGATGCCGGTCAGGTTGCCGGGCGGCATGGCGTGGGTGGCGCCGGCCTGGAGGTAGACTTCGCGGGCGTGGGCGGCGATGTCGGCGTCGGTTTCCAGAAGCACGCCCTTCGGCGCCCAACGGATGCCGGGCCAGAACACCTCGCGCGCGTGGCACATGGAGCAGCGGCCGCGCACGACGTCCGCGGCGTCGGCGAACTGGGCGGCGTCGGCGAACCGCGCCTCCACCGGGCGCAGCGGGCGGTCGGCGTCGTCCCAGCGCAGGGGCGCGGTGGACAGCCAGGCGATGCCGACGAAGGCCACCGCGGTGGCGATCCAGGTCCACCACAGGTGTCGCCCCGTCGCGTGGAGCGTGTTGAAGTAGTGCCGGATCAGGACACCGACCAGAAAGATGGCCGCGCCGATGATCCAGGCCGTCTCTACCCCGAAGGCGAGGGGGTAGTGGTTGGACAGCATAAGGAACAGGACCGGCAGCGTGAGGTAGTTGTTGTGCAGGCTGCGCAGCTTGGCGATCTGGCCGTACTTGGCGTCCGGGCGGCGGCCCGCCTTCAGATCGGCGATCACGACGCGCTGGTTGGGCATGATGACGAAGAACACGTTCGCCGTCATGATCGTGGCCGTCATCGCGCCCAGATGCAGCAGCGCCGCGCGTCCGGTGAAGATCTGGTTCAGCGCCCAGCTCGCCGCGACGATGCCCGCAAACAGGACCAGCATCACCGCGGCGGGGTTCGTCCGCAGGGGCGAGCGGCACAAGGCGTCGTAGCCCAGCCAGCCGGCCGTGATGAACAGCGCGGACAACCCGATGGCCTGCCACAGCGACAGGTCGGCCTTGGCCGGGTCGATCAGGTACAGCTCCGCCCCCGCCCAGTAGACGATCATCAGCAGCGCCGCGCCCGACAGCCACGTCCAGTAGGACTGCCATTTGTGCCAGGTCAGATGCTCCGGCAGGCGGTCGGGGGCCACGGTGTACTTCGTGGTGTGGTAGAAGCCGCCGCCATGCACCTCCCACTCCTCGCCCGACGCGCCTTCGGGCATGCCGGGGCGCTTGCGCAGCATCAGGTCCAGCGCGATGAAGTAGAAGCTGGCCCCGATCCAGGCGATGGCGACGATGACGTGCAGCCACCGCACCGCGAAGGCGAGCCAGTCCCACATGATCGCGACGTCGTGCATGGGGGCGTTCAACCCCGGCTTGCGGGCGGGCGCAAGCCGGGGTTTCGTCGCGCCGACCGAAGGGGAATGCCGATGCCCGAACGATACCGCCGCGACCTGCTGGGCCACGGGCCCGTGCCCCCCGACCCCCAATGGCCCGGCGGGGCCCGCGTGGCCCTGTCGCTGGTCGTCAACTACGAGGAAGGGGCCGAGAACAACGTCCTGCACGGCGATCCCGCGTCGGAGGCGTTCCTGTCGGAGATCACGGCCGCGCAGCCCTGGCCCGGGCGGCGGCACTGGAACATGGAGTCGCTCTACGAATACGGGGCGCGGGCCGGGTTCTGGCGCCTGATGCGCACGCTGCGGGGGCGGGCGGTGACCTGCTACGGCGTGGCGGGCGCGCTGATGCGGGGGCCAGCGCAGGTCGAGGCGATGCAGGACGCCGGATGGGAGATCGCGAGCCACGGGCTGGCCTGGGTGGAGCACGCGCAGATGCCCCCGGAGGCGGAGCGCGTCGCCATCGACGAGGCCTTGCGCCTGCACGTCCAGGCGACCGGCGCGCGGCCCGAGGGGTGGTACACCGGGCGGTGTTCCGAGAACACGGTGCGGCTGGTCCACGAGGCCTGCACGCCACTCTACGTCAGCGACAGCTATGCGGACGACGTACCCTACCGGGTGCGGATCGGGGAGGGGACGCAACTGGTGCTGCCCTATACGCTGGATGCAAACGACATGCGCTTCGCCATCCCCGCGGGCCACGCCGACGCCGCGTCGTGGGAGCGATACCTGCGCGACAGCTTCGACTGCCTGCACCGGGAAGGCGGGCGGATGATGACCGTGGGCCTGCATTGCCGGCTGGCGGGGCGCCCCGGGCGGGTGGAGGGCCTGCGCCGGTTCCTGGACCACGTGGACGCGAAGGGCGGCGCCTGGATCGCCACGCGCGCCGACATCGCGCGGCACTGGAACGCGCACGTGCCCCCGGACGGGCCCGTGGCCGCCCTGTCGGATGCGCCGGTGGGCGCGGGCCCCATGGCGCACGAACTGGACCGGGACGCCTTCGTGGCGCGGTTCGGTGGCGTGTTCGAGCATTCGCCCTGGGTCGCGGAACGGGCCTGGGCCCTGGAGATGGGGGCCGGGCATCACTGTCCCGCGGGGATCCACGCCGTGTTGCGTGCCGCGTTCCGAACCGCCCCCTGGGACGATCGATTGGCCGTGCTGCACGCGCATCCCGACCTGGCGGGCAAGCTGGCGCGGGCGAGGCGGCTGACCGACGCCTCCACCGCCGAGCAGGCCAGCGCGGGGCTGGACGCGCTGACCGACGCCGAACGCGAAGGGTTCGAGCAACTGAACGCCGCGTACATTGCGCGCCACGGCTTTCCGTTCATCATCGCCGTGCGGGACCACGACAAGGCGGGCATCCTGGATGCCATGCGCGCCCGCGTGGCCCACGATACGGAAACCGAGTTCGCGGAGGCCTGCCGGCAGGTGGAACGCATCGCCCGCCTGCGGCTGGACGCGATGGCATGGTGAGGGAGGTCCGCGCCCGCCCGATGGACGAGGCCGCCTTCGCGCCCTTCGGCACAGTGCTGGCCGCCGGGCGGGGGGCGGCGCGGTCGATCAACGCGGGGCTGTGCACGCGCTGGCACGATCAGGCGCGCGCGGACGTCGTGGACGGAGCGGTGTCGCTGTCGGTGTTCGAGGCGCAGCCGCGGACGCTGCCCCACGACCTGGATCTGATCGAGCGGCATCCGCTGGGCAGCCAGGCCTTCCTGCCGCTAACAGGCCATCCGTTCCTCGTGGTGGTGTCGGACGGGCCGGAGGCCCGGCCCCTGGCCTTCGTCACGTCCCCCGGCACGGGCATCCAGTTCTACCGCGGGACATGGCACGGCGTCCTGACGCCCCTGCACGCGCCGGGGCTGTTCGCCGTGGTGGACCGGGTGGGCGAGGGCGCGAACCTGCAGGAGCATCGCTTCGACGCGCCCTGGCGGGTGACGGGGGCTTAGCGGCCGCGCAAAAAAGAACCCGGGCGCGAAGGCCCGGGCAAGTCCAACAGGGAGGTGCGCCTGATCTGGACCGCAGACGCCACGGTGTCTTTACGTGTTAACGGTAAACCGCTAACGCGGGGTAAATCCAGCCCCGGCCACCCGGTCCTTTTCAATACGACAGAAGGTGGGGCCGGAATGTCACGCTATCAGTCGATAGCCGCCCGATTCCGTCACCAGCAGGCGGGCGTTCGACGGGTCGGGTTCGATCTTCTGGCGCAGTCGATAGATGTGGGTCTCGAGCGTGTGGGTGGTCACGCCGGCGTTGTAGCCCCAGACCTCGTGCAGGAGGACGTCGCGCTGCACCGTGCCGTCGCCCGCGCGGTACAGGAACTTCAGGATGTTGGTCTCCTTCTCCGTCAGACGGATCTTCCGATCGTCCTCGGTGATGAGCATCTTCGTCGACGGCTTGAACGTATAGGGGCCCAAATTGAACACCGCATCCTCCGACTGCTCGTGCTGTCGCAGTTGCGCGCGGATCCGGGCCAGGAGGACGGGGAACTTGAAGGGCTTGGCGATGTAGTCGTTCGCGCCCGCGTCGAGCCCCAGGATCGTGTCGGCGTCCGTGTCGTGCCCGGTCAGCATGACGATGGGGCACTTGACCCCCTGCTTGCGCATCAGGCGGCACAATTCGCGACCGTCGTTGTCGGGCAGGCCCACGTCCAGGACGATCAGGTCGTAGAGCTGCTCCTTCGCGCGGGACATGCCGGCAGCGCCCGAATCGGCTTCGAAGACGTCGAACTCCTCCGTCATGACCAGTTGCTCGGCCAACGCATCGCGCAGGTCGTCGTCATCGTCCACCAGCAGTATCTTCTTCAGGTTCGCCATGTCGTTGTCTCCCACGTCCGTTCCCAGTGGTCTGGACCAGGAAACGCGGTCCGCCAATGGGCCGGGCAGGAACCTCACGCGCGGGTCACGGGGTCGTGTCGCCAAGGCGGCCTTTGTTTCATATGGGGGGAGCCGGGTCCGGTCCGGGCCCTGCGATTGAAACACGGGAAATGCGCCCATGCCCCTGTCCCCCGACGCGACGGAGCTTCGCGCGCGTGCCGTGGCCGACCTGCGCGTCGGGCTGCCCGTCGCGGTGGGCGGCACGTTGTTCGCCGCGGTCGAGACGGTGTCGCCGGCGCGGGTGGACGCGATGCGGGCGCTGGGCCCCGTCGATGTCGCCGTCACGGCGCGGCGGGCGGCGACCCTGCGGATGCGTGCGTATGACGGGGATCTGGCGCGCGTGGGGCTGCCCGAGGGGGCCGAGCCCGGCTGGCTGCGCGCGGTCGCGGATCCGGCCCGGGACCTGGCGCATCCGATGAAGGGACCGTTCGACGCGCGCCGCGGTGGCGATGCGCGGCCCTGGCGCGTGGCGTTGGGCCTGGCGAAGGCGGCGCAACTGCTGCCTGCGGTGGTGGGCGTCGCGGCGGCCCCCCCGCCGGGCGTCACGGTCCTGCCCGTGGACGGGGTGGCGGCGCACGGGGTCGTGGCCGACGTGGCCGCCGCCCGCCTGCCCACGGCCCTGGCGGGGGCGGGGCGGCTGCACGTCTTTCGCGACGACGCGACCGGCTTGGAGCACATGGCCTTCGAGGTGGGGCAGGTGGACCGCGCCGCGCCCGTCCTGGTCCGGCTGCATTCGGCCTGCTTCACGGGCGACGTGCTGGGCAGCCTGAAATGCGATTGTGGCCCCCAGTTGCACGCGGCTCTCAGCGCGATGCGCGGGCCCGGGGGCCTGCTGCTGTACCTGATGCAGGAGGGGCGGGGCATCGGCCTGGCGAACAAGATGCGGGCTTATGCGCTGCAGGATCAGGGCTTCGACACCGTGGAGGCCAACCATCGCCTGGGGTTCGAGGACGACGAGCGGAACTTCGACCTGGGCGCGGCCCTGCTGAAGCGGCTGGACGTGGGGACGGTCCGGCTGATGACGAACAATCCCCGCAAGCTGCGTTGGATGGTGGATCGCGGCATCGAGGTCGTCGAACGCGTGCCGCTGCACGCGGGCCGCGGGGCGCAGAACGCCGGATACCTCGACGTGAAGCGATCGAAGTCGGGGCATCTGGAATGACGCCGGGGGACATGGTGCTGACGCCGGCGGGGCTGCGGCTCAGGGGGCGCCGCGTTCCGTGCGCCATCGGGCGGGGCGGGGTGGTGGCAGCCAAGCGCGAAGGCGACGGCGGCACGCCCGCGGGCACGCACCGGGTGGCGGGCCTGCTGTACCGGGCCGACCGCATCGCCCGCCCCGCGCCATGGGCCGTGCCGATCGGACCGCGCGACCTGTGGTGCGACGACCCGGGCCATGCGCGTTACAATCACCGCGTCCGCGCACCCTTCGCCGCGTCGGCCGAACGGCTGTTCCGGGCGGATCGCCTATACGACCTGGTGCTGGTCATAGACTGGAACTGGCCCGATGCCGTTCCCGGACGGGGCAGCGCAATCTTCCTGCATCGCTGGCGGCGGCCCGGCATTCCGACGGAAGGATGCGTCGCGGTCGCGCCGGGGGACCTGAGGTGGCTGGTCCGGCATGCGGGACCGGGGACGCGGTTGATCGTGCGCTAGCGACCGGGCCCGCCGTTCTCGCGTCACCTCAGGCGGTCACCCGGTCGCCGAAGATCGCCGATCCGACGCGGACATGGGTCGCGCCGAAGGCGATCGCCTGCTCGAAGTCGGCGGACATGCCCATGGACAGGCCCGTCAAGCCGTTGCGTTCCGCTATCCTGGTCAGAAGGGCGAAATGCAGGCTGGGAGCCTCGTCCGCGGGGGGGATGCACATCAGGCCCTTCACGGGCAGGTCCAGCGCGCGGATGTCCCGGATCGCGGCATCGGCGTCCGCGGGGGGAATGCCAGCCTTCTGGGCCTCCTCCCCGGTGTCGATCTGCACGAACAGATCCGGGCTGCGCCCTTCCTGTCCGGCGATGTCGGCGATGCGGGTCGCCAGCTTGAGGGAATCGACGCTGTGGATGGCGTCGAACAGTTGCACGGCGGCGCGCACCTTGTTCGACTGCAGGGGGCCGATCAGGTGCAGGTCCACCCCATCATAGGCGTCCCGCCAGGCGGGCCACTTCCCCTGGGCCTCCTGGACGCGATTCTCGCCGAAGGCGCGGTGGCCGGCATCGAGGACGGCCTGCACCCGGTCGGGGGGCTGCATCTTGGACACCGCGATCAACGTGATCTCGGCCGGGGACCGGTCGGCGGCGGCGCAGGCGGCGTCCAGCCGGGCAGTGATGGCGGGCAGGGTCATGCGCCGTGGGTGCAAAAAGAAAAGAGCGGGCGCAAGGCCCGCTCTCTCCGACGTCTCGGTGATCCGGGTGGATCAGAACGCCATGGACACGCCGAACGAGTAGCTTTCCTCGTCGTCGCCGTCGCCACGGACGTCGCTGTTGCCGTAGCCGAGGCGGACCACGGCGCCGCCGCCCAGGTCGTAGCCGGCCGTCAGACCGTAACCGCTGGAGTCGTCGCCATCGTCGTAGTCGTAGTCACCGTAGTTGGCCGACAGCGAGATCGCCCCGACGTTGTAGCCGATGCCGACGCCGATGTGGTCGTAGCTGCTGGAATCGTCACCGTCGAAGTCGACCTCCAGGTAGGAGATGCCGGCCTGGAAGTCGCCGAAGCTGCCGTTCAGCGAGACGCCCAGCGCGTCGCGGTCGTTGTCGCCCACTTCGCTCGCCTGGTAGCCGATGCCGAAGCCGACGGTGCCGCCGCCGAAGGAACCTTCGTAGCGGGCGCCGATGCCCAAGACGGGGTCGCTGTCGTCGCTGTCGTCGTCATCGTCGTCGATCTCGGCCGAGATGGCGAAGCTGAACGCGTCGAGCGTGTAGTCGTACCGCAGGACCTGACCGCCGAACGTGCCGTCCAGCGCGCTGTTGCCGTTCCAACCGGCGTGCGAAGTCTCGTCCTCGTTGATCGAGCCGTTGCTGAAGCCGACCTCGGTCAGCGCGAAGTCCAGCGCGCCGTCGGTGTCGCCCATCGTCAGGGTACCGAAGGCGCCCGAGATGAACACCGTGACGCCCATGTCGTCACGCTCGTTGCCCAGGTTAGGGGCTTCGTCGAGGTCGACGGTCGCACCGAAGGCCAGGCCGCCATCCGTTTCGCCGGTCATGGTGAAGCGGACGTCGACGTCCTGCAGGAACTCGGTGTCGCCACCGGTGCCGCCGGACACGCCGGCGCCGTCGCCGGCAACGCGGTTCGTGACGCCCGTGGCGGCGTCGGTCGTGGTGCCGTCGCGGTCGGAGTTGACGATACCCATGGACGCGGAGCCGGAGATGGCCACGTTGGCGTTCTGGGCGGCCGCGAAGCCGGCCGTCATCACCAGAGCGGTGGAGGCGAAGAGAATCTTCTTCATGATTTTCCCTCAGAGTTAAGTCTGTCCGTCCCCACTATCCCCACCTCGGGAAATGCGTCGGGCGTGCCGTTCGTTTCGTGGATCGGGCCCTGTCCTGCAAGGAAGCCGGGCGGACGCCGACCAAGATGCGACGTCCTTGGTGCATCTGTGCCACAGTGATTTCGAAGGCCGCGCGGACGGGCCCGGGGGCCGGGCGATCAACGCCCTTGGCACGTGGGCGGGCGCGCGGTAATGCGGATGCCGCGGGCCGGGGGCCCACGACCGGAAAGGGGACGTCCATGGCCACACCGTATCGCAGCGCGCGGATCGCGCGCACCGGCGCGGCGGCCCTCGTCCTGGCCATGGTCGCCGCCTGCTCGGGCGGCGCCCAGCGGTCTGCCGACGAGATCATCGAGCGGGAGCGCATCTCGCGTGGGGACCTGATCGCGGGGGAGCGCCGATCGTCCTTCCTGGACCTGTTCCGCAACGAGGCCGATCCCAACACCACATTGGAGGTGAACCGCTATCTCTGGGCGGCGTCGCTGGACGTGCTGTCCTTCATGCCGGTCGCCAACGCGGACCCGTTCAGCGGGATCATCCAGTTCGGTTACGGCACGCCGCCGGGCGGGGGCCGTGCGTACCAGGCCACCGTCTACGTCCAGGACCCCGCGCTGGACGCGCGCAGCCTGAACGTGGCGCTGCGCACCCGCGGCGGCGCCGTCGACCGCCAGACGTCTCGCGCCATCGAGGACGCGATCCTGACCCGCGCGCGGCAGCTCCGCATCCAGGACAGCCGCCTGTAACACCACAGTCGCGCCGCGCGGGCCCCGCCCCGGGCGCCCCCCGGAGCCGCCCGATGCAAGACGCCGACGCCCACGCCGACACCTCCTACGACCCCGCCGCCATCGAGCCGCGATGGCAGTCCGCCTGGGCGGACGCCGACCTGTTCCGCGCATGCCGCGACGGTCGCGACAAGTACTACGTGCTGGAGATGTTCCCCTATCCGTCGGGGAACCTGCATATCGGACATGTCCGCAACTATTCGATGGGGGACGTGGTCGCGCGCTACAAGGCGAGCTGCGGCTTCAACGTGCTGCACCCGATCGGCTGGGACGCGTTCGGCCTGCCCGCCGAGAACGCGGCCATGGCCAGCGGCGGCCATCCCAAGGACTGGACCTACGGCAATATCGACCGGATGCGCGCGCAGTTCCGGTCGCTGGGCCTGTCCTTCGACTGGTCGCGCGAGTTCGCGACCTGCGATCCGGAATATTACGGTCAGCAGCAGGCGCTGTTCCTGGACATGCTGGAAGCGGGGCTGGCCTATCGCAAGTCGGCGACGGTGAACTGGGATCCGATCGACATGACCGTGCTGGCCAACGAGCAGGTCATCGACGGCAAGGGCTGGCGGTCGGGCGCCCCGGTGGAGCGCCGCGAGTTGGTGCAGTGGTTCTTCGCCATCTCCGAGATGGCGGGCGAGCTGCTGGACGCGCTGGACGGCCTGGACCACTGGCCCGACAAGGTCCGGTTGATGCAGGCCAATTGGATCGGCCGGTCGCGCGGATTGCAGATGACGTTTCCCAAGGCGGACGGGGTCACGGCGGCGGGCGCGTTCGGCGCGGCGTTCGGCAAGGGGGCGCACGCGTCCTGGCCCGAGGGGGTCGACGGGATCGAGGTCTATACCACCCGCCCCGACACGCTGCGCGGCGCGTCCTTCGTCGCGGTGGCGCCTGAGCATCCGCTGGCCCGCGCGCTGGCGGGCGACGACCTGGACCTGGCGGCCTTCGCCGCCGACGTCCGCCGCGGCGGCACGACGGAGGCCGCGTTGGAAACGGCGGAGAAGCGCGGATACGACACCGGCCTGACGGTCGCCAACCCCCTTGGCGGCACGCTGCCCGTGTGGGTCGCGAACTTCGTGCTGTTGGAGTACGGCACCGGCGCCATCTTCGGCTGCCCCGCCCACGACCAGCGCGACCTGGACTTCGCGCGCAAGTACGACCTGCCCGTGATCGACACCTTCGTGGCGGTGGACAGCGACGCGCGCGTCGGCGCGGAGGCCTTCGTGCCCCCGAAGACCGAGATAGTGGACTATATCGACAACCCCGCGGGCGTCACGCGCGCCACGGGGAACGAGGGGATCGAGGCCACGATCGATTGGGCCGAGGCACGGGGGTTGGGACGGGGGAAGGTGCAGTACCGCCTGCGCGACTGGGGCCTGTCGCGGCAGCGGTACTGGGGTTGCCCCATCCCCGTCGTCCACTGCGACGCCTGCGGCGTGGTGCCCGAGCGCAAGGAGAACCTGCCCGTCCGCCTGCCCGACGACGTGGAGTTCGACACGCCTGGCAACCCCCTGGACCGCCATCCGACCTGGCGCGACGTGCCCTGTCCGAAATGCGGCGCCGCGGCCCGGCGGGAAACGGACACGATGGACACGTTCGTGGATTCGTCATGGTACTTCGCCCGCTTCACCGCGCCTCGCGCGGACAGCCCCACGGTGACGGACGACGCCGCGTACTGGATGAACGTCGACCAGTACATCGGGGGCGTCGAGCACGCGATCCTGCACCTGCTCTATTCCCGGTTCTTCGCCCGTGCGATGCACCGCACCGGTCATCTGCCCGCCGCGGCGCGCGAGCCGTTCGACGCGCTGTTCACGCAGGGAATGGTCACGCACGCGATCTACAAGACCGTGCGGGACCGGGACGGCCGCGATCAGTTCCACTATCCCGCGGAGGTGGAGGTCCGGGACGGCGTCCACGTTCTGAAGGACGACGGGCGACCCGTCACCGTGGTCCCGTCGGCCAAGATGTCCAAGTCGAAGAACAACGTCGTCGATCCCCAGGCCATCGTCGCCCAGTACGGGGCCGACACGGCGCGTTGGTTCGTGCTGTCCGACAGCCCGCCCGAGCGCGACGTCGAGTGGACCGCCGCAGGGGCCGAAGGGGCGCATCGCCACCTGGCCCGCGTTTGGCGCATCGCCGCGGACGTGGCGCGGGCCGACCGGCCCGCGAACGATCACGACGTCGCGCTGGACCGCGCCACCGCCCGAGCGGTCGCCGAGGTGACCGAAGGGCTGGACGGGTTCGGGTTCAACAAGGCGGTGGCCAAGCTCTACGAATTCACGAACGCCATCAACAAGTCCGATGCCGGCGCCGACGCGCGGCGCCACGCCATGCGCGTGCTGGCCCAGTTGATGGCCCCCATGACCCCCCACCTGGCGGAGGAGATCTGGCATCGCCTGGGCGGCGAGGGATTCGTGATGCGCGCGCCCTGGCCGAAGGCCGATCCCACGCTGCTGGTGGACGACACGGTCACGCTGCCCATCCAGATCAACGGCAAGCGCAGGTCCGAGGTCACGGTCGCGGCGGACGCCGACCGCGCCGTGGTGGAGGCACAGGTCCTGCGAGATGCCGCCGTGCTGCGCGCCCTAGACGGGGGCGCGCCCCGGAAGCTGATCGTCGTGCCGGGCCGGATCGTCAATGTCGTGGTCTGATCCCGTTCGTGTCCTGACCGCCGCCCTCCTGCTGGCGGCGGGCGGCTGCGGCTTCGCGCCCGCCTACGGGCCCGGCGGGACGGGTGGCGCCTTTCGCGGCACCATCACGGTCGCCGAACCGATGACCGACGTCGAGTTCGCCTTCGTCGCGCGGTTGGAGGACCGGTTGGGCCGCGTGGACGTGCCGACCTACGACCTGACCTACACGTTGGTGACGGACGAGGTCGGGCTGGCGATCGACGGGTCCAACGCGGTGACCCGCTTCAACCTGGAAGGGGTGCTCGACTGGACGCTGTCGCGCGACGGCGCGGCCGTCCAGACGGGGCGCGAGACCGCGTTCACGGGCTATTCCGCCAGTGGCAGCCCGATCTCGACGCTGGAATCCGAACGCGATGCCGAACGCCGCCTGATGGTGATCCTGGCGGACCGCGTGATCGCCCGCCTCCTCGCCGGGGACCCGGCGACGTGATCCTGCGCGGCGCGCAGGCCGATGCGTTCCTGCGCAAGCCGCCGCAGGGTCATCCGGGCGCGCTGCTCTATGGGGGGGACGCGATGCGTGTGGCGCTGAAGCGGCAGGATCTGATCCGCGCCCTGGCCGGGCCGGAGGCCGAGTCCGAGATGCGCCTGACCCGGATGGAGGCGGCGACCCTGCGCGACGATCCCGCGGCCCCCCTGGATGCCCTGAAGGAGGTCGGGTTCTTCCCCGGCCCTCGCGTCGTCCACGTGGACGGCGTGGCCGAGAACCAGTCCAAGCCCGTGCTGGCGGCCCTGGACGGCTGGCGATCCGGCGACGCCGCGTTGGTCGTGACCGCGGGCGCGCTGAAGAAGACGTCTAAGCTGCGAAAGGCCTTCGAAGCGCACAAGCAGGCGGTGTGCCTAGCCTTCTACGACGACCCGCCGTCCCGCGGGGACGTGGACGCGGCCATGGCCGCCGAAGGGCTGGACCCCACCAGCGACGCGCGCCGGCATATCGACGCGCTGGCGCTGTCGCTGGATCCGGGCGCGTTCCGGCAGCTGGTGGCGAAGCTGGCGACCTATGTGGGCGACGGAGCCTGCGATGCGGATGCCGTGGCCGCCGTCGCGCCGCTGGATACGGAGGCCTACATCGACGACGTCGTTCTGGCCGCCGCCGACGGGCAGTCCGGCGCCATCGGTGCCATCCTGCGGCGCCTAGCGGCGCAGGGCACGAACCCCGTCACGCTGGCGATCCTGACGACGCGCCACTTCCAGATCCTGCACGGTCTCGCCTGCGGGACCGGCCAGGCCTGGGGGCCGAACCGCGACGCGATGCAGCGGCAGGCCCGCTCCTGGGGGAACGCGCGGCTGGATGCCGCCCTTAAACTGCTGATGGACACAGACCTGACCTTGCGCTCGGGTTCCGCGGCACCGCAGATGGCGGTGATGGAACGCGCGCTGATCCGCCTGGCCCGAATGGCCGGCGCCCGCGACTGACGGGGAAGGGGGGACCATGCTGGTACTGCACGGACAGGTCCGGAGCCGAGCCCTGCGCGTCCTGTGGCTGTTGGAGGAGCTGGACCTCCCCTATCGCTTCGACCCCGTCGATCCGCGCAGCCCGGAGGCGTTCGCCGTGTCGCCCCTGGGCAAGATCCCCGCGCTGACCACCCCGGACGGCGTCCTGTTCGATTCGGTCGCGATCATGACCTGGCTCGCCGACCGCGAGGGGCGGTTCACCCATCCCGCGGGGACGATGGAACGCGCCCGGCAGGACGCGATGACCCAGGCGGTGCTGGAACTGTTGGACGCGCCGTTGTGGGAGATGGCGAAGCACGGATTCGTCCTGCCCGAGGGGGAGCGCCTGGACGGGATGCGGGCATCGGTAACGGCGCAGGTGGCGCGCCATTCAGGGGATCTGGCGGGCCTATTCGATGGGGACTGGGTCGCGGGGCCGCGGCCCACGGTGCCCGACATCCTGCTGGCCCATTGCGCCGGCTGGGCGCGGGGGCTGAAGATGGACCTGGACGGCCGCGTCCTGGATCACATGAAGCGGATGCGCGCGCGTCCCAGTTTCGGAAGGGCGATGGACCATGGCTGACATTGGGTTCTGGGGCCTGGGCTCCATGGGGATGGGCATGGCGTCCTCCCTGGTGCGGGCGGGACACCGCGTGGCGGGACACGATCTGCGCGGGGTCGTGCTGGACGGGGGCATGGACGTGGCGCCCGTGGACATGGATGCCGCCGTGCTGTGCGTGCTGAACGCCGCGCAGACGGAAGACGTGATGGACGAGATCGTGCCGCGGATGAAGTCAGGCGCCGTCGTGGTGGCCTGCGCGACCGTTCCTCCCGACTTCGCACGCGCCATGGCCGCCCGGTGCGACGGCGCGGGCCTGCTCTACCTGGACGCCCCCATATCCGGCGGTGCGGCGCGGGCGGCGCAGGGCGACCTGGCGATCATGGCGTCGGGATCGCCCGCCGCCTTCGACGCCGCCGCGCCGGTGCTGGACGCCTGCGCGTCGACCGTCCACCGCATGGGGGACGCGCCCGGGCTGGGCAGCGCCATGAAGGCCACGCATCAGATCATGGCGGGCGTCAACATCGCCACGATGGCCGAGGCGATGGTGTTCGGCATCACGCAGGGCATCAGCCCCGAGCGGTTCATGGAGATCCTGCCCAGTTGCGGCGGAACGTCCTGGATGCTGGAGAACCGCGGCCCGCACATTCGCGACGCGGACTATACCCCCCATTCCGCGGTCGACATCTGGCCCAAGGATCTGGGCATCGTCACCGACATCGCGGACGCCTCGGGGATCGAGCTGCCCTTAGTCCGAGCCGCACTCGCCCGCTACCGCGAGGCATCGGCCGCCGGCTTGGGCCGCGAGGACGATGCCGCCATAGCCAAGATCTATGCGAAGCAGGCCGGGGTGGAGCTGCCGTAGGGTGGGTGAAACCCACCACGCCCCGACGCGCGAACGGGGATCCGGTGGGTTTCACCCATCCCGCGACGTGGCCCACCGCCCCGCCGCCGCCCCGGCCCACCGCCCCGTCGCCAGGCAGGCCGTCAGCAGGTAGCCGCCCGTCGGCGCCTCCCAGTCCAGCATCTCGCCGCAGGCGAAGGTACCGGGTCGGTCCCGCAGCATCAGACCCACGTCCAGCGCGTCGAAGCGCAGGCCACCGGCGGTCGATATCGCCTCGTCCAAGTCCCGCAGGCCATCGTGACGGACGGGCAGGGCCTTGACCCATCGCGCCGGATCCCCATCCGGCGCCCATTCCCGCAACAGCGCGATGGCGGCGGGCGACAGCTTCAGGCACTTGCGCAGACGGTTCGACAGGCTGTCCTTTCCGCCCCCCGCCATGCGGGCCGCGACGGTGGACGCATCCAGGTCGGGTTTCAGATCAAGCAGCAGCGAATGGCCGCTCCGCAGGGCGGGCGTCAGCGGATACAGGCCGCCCCCTTCGAGGCCGTCGCGCCCGATCGTGACCTCGCCGCGCTGGCGCAGGGGGCCCGCCGATAGCACGACGTTCTTCACCGGCGCACCGAAATGCCGGGCCATGCGAGGCGACCACGCCACGCGCAGGCCGACGTTCGAGGGTGCGAACGGCGTGGTCCGTTCCGCCAGCCCAGAGTCGGCCGCCCAGGTTCCGTCCGAACCCAGCCGCCGCCACGACGCGCCGCCCATCGCCAGCACCGTGGCGCGGACGCAGACCCGCACCGGCCCGTCCGGCGTGTCGAAGGTCGCCGCATCCCCGTCCCATCCCGTCCAACGATGCCGTCGGTGCAGGGTGACGCCCATCCCGTCCAGCCGCGCCAACCATGCGCGCAGCAGGGGCGACGCCTTCATCGCGGCGGGGAACACGCGGCCTGACGATCCGGTGAAGGCGTCCTGCCCCAAGCCCGCCATCCAATCCACCACTTCCGCCGGACCGAATGCTCGCAGCATCGGGGCCAGATGGTCCGACGCGATCCCGTATCGCGTCAGCGCGGTGGCCACGGGTTCGTCCTTCGTGACGTTCAGCCCCGACTTGCCCGCCATCAGCAGCTTGCGGGCGGGCGACGGCATGTGGTCGAACATCGCGACCCGGGCGCCGTGTCCTGCGGCGGCCTCGGCAGCCATAAGCCCCGCGGGTCCGGCCCCGATCACGGCGACGTCCGGGTCCCCCTCCGGTGTGGCGAAATCGACCATGGGCGCGGGCATCCCCGTTGTGCGATCCGACAGGGCCGCTAGGTTCGGGTGGCGGGAAGGGCGGGACTACGACATGGCGTTGCATCTTATCAAGCTCAGCGTGGGGACCGGGTCGATCGCCGGACTGACCAAGTGGCAACGCAACGCGCGGGCCAAGGGCCCCGACGGCAACCCGCGCCACGTCACCCGCGTCCGCCCCGTCCGGGCCGATCAGGTGTTGGACGGCGGCTCGATCTTCTGGGTCATCAAGGGCGTGGTCCTGTGCCGCCAGCCGGTCCTGCGACTGGACGAGGTGCGCGGCAAGGACGGCATCCTGCGCTGCGGGATCGTTCTGAAGCCGGGTCTGGTGCCCGTGGTGCCGACGGCCAAGCGCGCGTTCCAGGGCTGGCGGTACCTGTCCGCCGCCGACGCCCCCGCCGACCTGGACGCCGACCGGGCTGCCGAGGCGCCGATCCCCGCCAAGCTGCAGGTCGCCCTCGCGGAGATCGGGGTGCTGTAGCGCGCGGTTCCGCGCCGCCCTCTTCGGCCATGGACCGCCCCGGACCGAACCGCGTATAGCTTCCCCGACCATGGGGAGGATCCGGTTTGAGCATCGACAAGAAGATCGTGGACGATCTGGTCGCGAACGACATTAGCTTCGTGACCACCGTTCCATGCAAGCAACTGGCCGGCGTCATCGAGGAGGTCGAGAACCGGTCCGAGATCTTCCACATCCCGTCCAACAAGGAGGACGAGGGGATGGGCCTGTGCGCCGGCGCCTGGATGGGCGGCAAGCGGCCCTGCATCATCATGCAGAACACCGCCATCGGCGTGACGATCAACACGCTGGCCACCTTGATCCAGTACTACCGGATGCCGCTGCCCATGCTCATCAGCTATCGCGGCGAGTTGCGCGAACCCGTGGCCTGCCAGGTCGAGATGGCGGTCCACACCAAGGCGCTGCTAGCCCAGATGAACATCCCGACCTACCATTTCCATCGGCAGAAGGACGCGGACGAGTTGGACATGATCCTGAAATACACCTTCATGTGCAACAAGCCCGTCGCCATCCTGACCGACGCCAACTTCTGGGGAGGCTACGGCGACCAATGATCCGTTCCGAGATTCTGAAGGAGATCGCGCCGATCCTGCGCGACCATCTGGTGGTCTGCAACATCGGCATCCCCAGCCAGGAGCTGCACGCGATCGACGACCAGCCGACCAACTTCTACATGCTGGGCACGATGGGCCTGGCTTCGAGCATCGGGCTGGGTCTGGCCCTGTCGCAGCCCAAGACCGTCATCAGCATCGACGGCGACGGGTCGATCCTGACGAACATGGGCACGCTGCCGACCATCGGGAACAACCAGGCCGACAACTTCATCCTGATGATCGTCGACAATGGATCGTACGGGTCCACCGGCGACCAGCCGACCTATACCGGCAAGAAGACGGACCTGGCGGGCATCGCGCGGGCGTCGGGCTGCGACAACGTCGTGGTGGTACAGGACGTAGACACCGGGGCGGAACTGCAGAAGGCCATCGATTCGAAGGTCTGCACAGTCATGGTCGTGAAGTGCGAAAGCGGGAACGCGAAGATGCCCGTGATCACGATGGATCCGGTCGTCATCCGGGACCGCTTCATGAAGGCGGTGGTGTCCTAAGGGGGCGAGGGGGCGGCGATCCGCGCCTCGGTCTGGACGCTGCGTTCAGCGTCCCGATCCAGGGGGCGTCACTGACCTGTCAGCGAACGTAGCGGAACGAACCGTCGAACGCTCCAGTTCCTGCGCCGTCGAAGAGGGCGGCGTCGAGGCGCGCATCGAACGGATTGAGCTCAATGAGCCAGGGTTCCGCCGGATCCCCGTGGCCGATGGCGACATCGGCGGCGCAGGTCGGTATGGGGAGGGCTCCGGCGATATGGCGCGTGAAGCGGTTCAGGGCCCCCGACAGGTCCGCAGCCCTGTCCGCGATCTCCGGATGCCGCCGATACGGATCCGCCTGACTGATGCCGACGGGGGCACCGTCCCGGAAGAAGATGCGGAACTCCATCCACGGGGCAACCTCTCGCCATTCCATAAGGTCGAAGGTCAAGCCCTTGCCGAGGCGCAAGGCGGACGCTGCAACCCTGGACACGCGCGCGGGGGGCGGGCGCATCATAGCGCCCAGATCCGTCAACATCGCGATCCGCGTGCGCGATGCAGGCCGATCCACCGCCTTCAGGCTGAACGGTCCGATCTAGGGAAACATGGCGGGTCCGAAGGAATTGGCTGCAATCGCGAACGCCTTCTCGACCGTTCGCGACGGTGTCCATGCGACCGGCGGTCCGAACATGGCCCGCGCCTCCGCACAATGGGACGCGATGGCGAGGACGTCGCTCTCCTCTAAGGTCGTGATGACGGCGACCGCGGCCACCTCCTCCAGTTCGGGTGGCCTTTCCGCGCGGACCAGTGCCCAGACGGGATCATTGGGTCCGAACGAGGATCGCGGGGCCCTCATTGCCCGTAGGGGTCCTCCGCCATCACCCCGAGCCAATCCGCGAGGTCGTCCGACACGTGGCCGAGGCCCATCGTGTTGTCGCCCTCACCCCACGGATCGTAGGAAATGCCCCAGAGATAGATGGCCGAACTGTCGACGTTCACGCCATCCATCAGGATCTTCGAGCGTTTTCCCTCCGCTTCCCCCACGATGATGTAGCCTTTGGGGATGCGTGCGGCCTGCAGGAATTGTCCCGTCTGGGTGTTGTATTGATCGAGGTAGAATTTCGTGTCGTGCACGAGCTTGTCGGGCCGATCCCCGATGCGGTCCAGTTCAGTCTTAAATGTGCTGCCGCTGGGGAACGTCACGGCGAACCTCGGCGATTCGAAGAAGACCGTTCCGAACTGCGTCAAGTATTCCAGCAGTCGTTCCGGCAATCGCAGTTCGATCTGGGCGTGGAACGCTGCGATGTCGTCGCATGTCCATGCGCTGCCCTCGTCGACCTCGGCGGCCTCATCGTCGATGAGGGTTTGTATCGCTTGCTTCACGGTTTGGTCCCCTAAAAGGTCTCTGTGTCCCGCATCATGCTGCCGCCGCCCGTATGACCCACGGCCGCATGCACGTCCTGGTCGATCAGTTCCATGGTAACGCCATCCTGATGATGGTGCCACGTCTGCCCGTTCTCCATGCTGCGGGTCCAGCGACCGCCATTGCGGTCGGCCATGGCTTGGCGCGCCTGTCCGAAATCACCGAGATCGTCCGGAGTGCTGCGGCGACCATCGTCGTAGTTCCCGCGCATGTTCGGGATCTCGACGCTCGTGCTGCGATATTGACCGAAATCCGGGAAGCCCTCCCTGAACCGCACGCCTGAATGGTTGGTCCCATTCGCTCTGTTGTATCTTGCGATTGCATTCGCCATCGGGGTGCCGGCTTCCGGCACGAAGCGGCTGTTGCCGGGTTGACCGCCCCATGCTCCTTTTCCAGGTCCGGCTTCTGGAAGACGGGTGCCCCAGGGATTCCGAAAGTGATCCTGGATCGCGTCCCGTGCCCGCTGCCGGCAGGCTTCCGTGTCGCATTCCCTCAACTCGCGGCGTAGCTTCGCCAGCTTGTCGCGCCGGTTCGCCGCCCAATACCGCCTGGCAGATTGACAACGGATCGGGGACAGCATGCCTGCCTGCCGCGCTGCCGTCCGCAGGGATCCGAGGCCCTGATCGACGACACGGCGCGACGCGTTGACCGCATCCTGCGCCACGCCGACGGCGCGGCGCAAGTCGTTGGACGTCTGCAGAATCCGTCCGCCCCTGACGCCCCCCTTGATACCGTCCCCGATGACGGGAACGAAGCCGACGAGGTCGAGCGCCGCACCGAGCCAATCACCGCGGGACACCGATATGCCGAGCGATGCGAAGTCACAGGCGATCCCGACCCCCGGCACCGAGGAACAGGCCGTCAGCGCGATGTCGGTCCCCACCTCGGCGATCTGAGCGTTGAGATCGTCCAATTCCTGCTGCGCGCGGTTGACCTTCGCGTTGCCCCAGCCCGTCAGGGCTTCGTTCTCGATCCTACCCATCGGGGACCGCCCAATCATCCGCTGTCGGGATCGGGGCATCGAACCAGAGCGAGCTGTCACGCCCGACGATCGCGTCGACGGCGCGTTCTTCCTCGACCTCCTCGAAGGCCGCGACCTTCTGCTTGCCCGTCAGGTTCAGGTCGATCGCGATCTCCCTGAACCCAGGCCAGAGGAAGAAGCCCGGGCCGACCTCCCAGCACAAATCCACGAAGACGGCTTAGCTCTCGACGTCGTCTATGCCCAGCCGACGTGCATAGCCGCGGGCACTGATGGTCATTTCCTTCAGCATAGCCGGGTCTTGACGGTAGCACAGTTCCGGCATCTCGGCCGCCATCCAGACATCGACGTACCAATCGCCGAACGCTTGGTCCGACTGCAGGCTGGGAAGGGACATCTGCTCGCGCGAAAGCCGGACCATCGGAAAATGCCTCCAGAAACTGCGTGGGCTCATGGCGAGGAGCAGTCGAAGCAAAAGGTCGACCGCGCCCAGAACTTGTCGATCGGCGAGATCCCGCATTCCGTTCCCGGCCCCCGCCCATGCGCCCTTAGGGGCCCCCGGTCATCCGCCCTGCCCCCGCCCGCCGATCCTCCAGCACCATGTCCGCGCATTTCTCGCCGATCATGATGGCGGGGGCGTTGGTGTTGCCGGACACGATCTCGGGCATGATCGAGCAGTCGGCGACGCGCAGACCTTCGATCCCGTGGACGCGCAGGCGGGGGTCGACCACGGCCGATGGGTCGTCTGTCGGGCCCATCTTGGCCGTGCCCGTCGGGTGATAGATCGACGCCGTGTTGTCACGCGCCCAGTCCAGCGTCGCCTCGTAGTCGTCCATCGGCAGGTCCGGCCTTGGGCGGAACTCCTCGGATATCTTCGACGTCAGGGGGGCGTGGCGCGCGATGGTCCGCGCGATGTTCACGCCCGCGACCACGGTGTCGCGATCGGTCCTGGTAGACAGGTAGTTGGGGATGATCCTCGGATAGGTCCGGGGATCGCCTGAAGCCAGCCGGATCTCGCCGCGCGATTCGGGCCGCAGCTGGCAGACGGACATGGTGAAGGCGCTGAACCGGTCGGCGCCCTTGCCCGGGTTCTCCGCCGACAGGGGCTGCACGTGGAACTGGATGTCGGGCGTCGCCACCTCCGGCCGGGTCTTCAGGAAACCGGTCGCGAGGCTCGCGGCCATGGTCATCGGACCCGATCGGAACAACGCATATTTCAGTCCGATCCGGGCCTGGCCCATCAGCGTCGACACTTCGTCGTTCAAGGTGGGCTCGTTGCACTTGTAGACTAGGCGCGCCTGCAGGTGGTCCTGCAGGTTCCGGCCCACGCCGGGCAGGGCGAGGAGAGGCGCGATGCCATGATCCGACAGGTGGTCGGGATCGCCGATGCCCGACAGCATCAGCAGCTGCGGCGAGTTGATCGCGCCCCCGCACAGCACGACCTCGGCGGATGCGTGCGCGATGCGTTCGATCCCGTCCGTGCCCCGGAACGCCACGCCGGTCGCACGCCTGCCTTGGATCACCACGCGGTCGGCCTGCGCGCCGGTCACGATCCGCAGGTTCGGCCGCTTGCGGACCGGGTTCAGGTAGGCGACCGCCGCCGAGCAGCGCCGACCGTTGCGGGTGGTCAACTGGAAGTAGCCGACGCCTTCCTGATCGGCCCCGTTGTAATCGGGGTTGAACCTGTAGCCCGCGGCCTGCGCCGCCGCGACCCAGGCGTCGGTGATGGGGCGCTGGATGCGCATGTTCGACACCGACAGAGGGCCCCCGTCGCCGTGGTACTCATCGGCGCCGCGCTCGTTGTTCTCCGCCCGCTTGAACAGGGGCAGGATGTCGTCCCAACCCCAGCCCGCGTTTCCCATCTGCCGCCACCGGTCATAATCCTGCGGCTGACCCCGGACGTAGAGCAGCCCGTTGAGCGACGACGACCCGCCCAGCACCTTGCCGCGGGGCCATTCGATGGAACGTCCGTTCAGTCCGGGATCGGGTTCGGTCCTGTAGCACCAATCGACGGACGGGTTATGGATCGTCTTGAAGTAGCCGACGGGAATATGGATCCAGGGGTTCCAGTCGCGTGGCCCGGCCTCCAACAGCAGGACGCGCACGGACGGGTCGGCGGACAGGCGGTTGGCCAGGACGCATCCGGCCGATCCGGCCCCTACGACGACGTAATCAGCTTCCAGCCCCTCCATGCCCCTGATCCTCCCCGGCGGCGAAACAGGACACCGCCCCGATTTGCGCTTGCTATTTCGACGATAGATCGCTCAATATCGAGACCACAAGTCTCAAAATGGCTTCTAGGGAGGGTCATATGAAAGTTTCGAAAGCCCTAAGCGGGATTTCGCGCCGGGATCTGTTCAAGCTGTCCAGCCAGTACGGCATGTCCTCGGTTCTGATGGGCGCGGGCGCGTTCGGCGCCGCCGCCACGCTGCCCGAGTTGGCGCGCGCTGCGCAGTCCAGCTACGAGAAGCGCTTCGCCAACGAGCCAAAGCACACGTTCCGCCTGGGCGCCGCCGGCTTCAACGAGCGCAACCTGCTGATCGAGCGGGCCGGCGTGCTGGAGTTCGCCCGCGACCTCGAGAGCCGTACGGATGGCGAGATCCGGGTGGAGTTCATCGGCGACAACCAGATCTGCGGGCAGCTCAACTGCGTGGAGAAGGCGCAGCAGGGCATCGTCGACATGTACGCCGCGTCGACGCAGAACAGCGCGGGCGGCGCGCCCTATCTGAACGTGTTGGACTATGCCTACATGTTCCGGTCGCGCGCGGACCAGTACCATTACTTCTACAGCCCCGAATCGGTGCGCACCCTGCGCGACCCGTTCGAGCGGATGCACGGCCTCAAGTTCCTGTTCACCCATGCGGAGCTTCGCGGCATCCAAACGGGTTCGTCGTTCGCCGACAGGCCGACGGTGACGTCGATCGAGGAGCTGTTCGGCACGAAGAACCGCGTCACGGGCACGCAGCTCGGACGCATCGCCATGCAGCTGCTGAACCTCAACCCCGTCCCCGTTGCCTGGGAGGAGACGCTGGACGGCTTGAAGCAGGGCCTGATCGACGGCGCGGAGACCTGGGCGTCCGCCGTGGCCTATGCGAACATGGCGCCCGTGGTGACGCAGTCGGTCGATCTTCGGTTCTTCTGCGGCACGGAGCATACGGCCATGTCCGCCCGTGCGTTCGACGGTCTCTCGGAAGAGTTGCAGGACGCGGTGATGGAGTCCGCCTATCTGGCGCAGGTGCATGTCCAGGCCGCCAACGAAGCCGCGCTGGTCAAGACGGTCGGATTCTCGAACCCGCAGCTACCGGGCACCATCTTCGCGGAGAACGACGTCCGCGTCGCGGACCTGCCGCCGGAGGAGATCCGCAAGGCGGAGGAGATGTGCTCGCCCGAGTTCAATCCCGAGCCCTGGGCGCAATGGCGGGAGCGGATCAACGGCTGGGCCGGCGGCATCGACACCTATCAGGCGATCTACGACGAGGTCCGCACGATCCCCGCGGACACGCTGCCCGAGAACGTCGAGCCGCGGCGCTGGTGGAAGTCCTGATCGCCGTCTAGGCATCCGAGCACCGGTCCGGGCGCCCGCGCCCGGACCATGCGGCGACCGGGATCGCCGGTCCTTGGGAGGGGGACGTCATGGGTTGGTTCGATGGAATAGGCAGCCTGATCCAGGCCATGCTGTCCGGCGATCTGTGGATGCTGCAGAGCGCCATGCGCGCGCCCGCCGCCTGGACGCTGGGCTTGGCCGCCACGATCCTCGGCGGCATCCTGGTGGCCATCGCCTATCGCTTCGTTCCGATCCTCGATCGCCTGTTGGAGCCGGTCGTCATGGTGGTGTCCTATCTGACCATCGGCGGCATCATCTTCGCGGGCGTCGTGCAACGGTTCTTTCTGAACGGCCAGCCGTCCTGGTCCACGACGCTGCCGCCCTTCCTGTTCCTGATCATGACCTGGTTCGGCGCCAGCTACAACGTCAAGTTGCGCACGCACCTGGCCTTCAACGAGTTCCGCAGCGTTATGCCGCGGCCGATGCAGATGGCCTGCCTGACGCTCGACGCAGTCCTGTGGATCGGCTTCGCCTGGGTCGTCGTCGTCACCGCCACGCAGGAGACGATCCGCGCCGCGGCGAACTTCGCCATAATGCTGGGGACCGACGACGTCATGCAATGGTGGTTCCTGGCCGCCGTGCCATTGGCCTTCGTCCTTCTGGCGGGACGCGCATTCGAGAACCTGTTCGAGGATCTTGGCAACCTGCGCCGCGGCGATCCGCTGATCCGCCAAGCCGTGATCGGGGGCGACGCATGACCGACGGTACCTGGGTCACGCTGATCTCGATCGGGGTGACGGTCCTGTTCATGCTGGGCGTCCCCGTCTTCCTGGTGATCGGCTATTGGGTCATCGGCATGTCCTTCGTCCTGGGCTTGCCCCTGGTGAACATCGGCGCGGCTTTGGGCGACGTGTTCACCGACGGCTTCGCCCTTCTGGCGATGCCCCTGTTCATCCTGACGGGCGACCTGATCAACCGGTCGGGCATCGCGCGGCGGCTGTCGGACTTCGCCTATGCCTGCCTGGGTTGGATCCGGGGCGGCTTGGCAATGGCATCCATCGCGGCGTGCGGCCTGTTCGCGGCCATCTCGGGATCGAACTCGGCCACGACGGCGACGATCGGTTCGATGCTGCATCCGGAGATGACGAAGGGCGGCTACGACGAACGCTTCAGCGCCGCCACGGCCGCGGCGGGCGGCACGCTGGGCATCATCATCCCGCCGTCGATCATCTTCATCGTCTATGGATTCCTGTTGAACCTGCCGATCAGCGACCTGTTCGTGGCGGGCATCCTGCCCGGCATGCTGATGGCGCTGGCCATGATGACGGCGTGCTTCGTGGTCTGCTGGCGTAACGGATGGGGTCATCTGATCGGTCTGTCGCCCGCCCGCATCGTCAAGACCGCACTGGGCGCGTGGTTGGGCTTCTTCGCGATCGGACTGGTACTATGGGGCATCTATACGGGTCAGTTCAGTCCGACGGAGGCGGCGGGGGTCACGGTAGGCTTCTGCATCATCGTGGGCTTCGTCTGCCTGCCCCTCTATCGCGCCGTGCATCGCGGCCGCGACGAGGAGGAGACGCCGATCGAACGGCGCAGCTTCGCCGACATGCTGGTCGTCCGCGGCTTCGGACCGCTGGAGCTGCCGTCCATCACCATGCGATCCGCCCAGATCACCGGCATCCTGGCCCCGCTGATCGCGGTGTCGGTCGTCATGCAGCAGATGCTGTCCGTCCTGGGCGCGCAGGAAGTCATCACCGACTTCGTCACGTCGATGGGGGGCTATTATGCCGTCCTGTTCACCGCGATGGCCATCGTCTTCGTGTCGGGGATGGTGCTGGAATCGCTGCCGGTGACGATCATCCTGGCTCCGATCCTGGCCCCCATCGCGGCGAGCGTCGGCGTCGATCCGATCCAATTCGCGGTCATCTTCCTGGTGGGCGCGTCGATCGGGTTCATCACGCCGCCCTATGGCCTCAACCTGTATGTCGCGTCGGGTGTGACGGGCGTGCCCTATTTCCGCCTGCTGCGCTACATCGTGCCCTATCTGATCGCGCTGATCGGTTCCTGGCTGGCCATCGCGTTGGTGCCGGAGCTGTCGACGCTCCTGCTGCCGCAGCGGTAGGACCGTGCACGACGGCGACACCGGCGGGACCATCCCCACGAACCTGCGTCTGCTGCTGGTGCTGGAGGCGGTGGCGCGGGCGGGGGTTCCGGTCACGCCCACGGAGGTGAACATCGAGCTCGGCCTGCCCAAGCCCACCATCCACCGCCTGTTCGCCACCCTGGAGGCGGAAGGGTTCCTGCAACGCGAGATGGACGGCCGGACCTATGCGCCCGGTCGTCGGGTTCGGCGGCTGGCTGGCGGGGTCCTGTCGTCGCAGCGCATCCGGACCGCACGCCGGGCGATCCTGAAGCGCTTGACCGATCGGGTGGGAGAGACATGCAACATCGCGCTGCCAGACAGCACGGCGATGATCTATATCGAGCGGTTGGAAACGGAATGGCCGCTGCGGATCCAGTTGCCCATCGGAACGCGGGTGCCACTCTACTGTACGGCGAGCGGCAAGATGTACCTGTCGACCCTGTCGCGGGTGCATTTGGAACGGTACCTCGCCGCCAGCTCATTGGTCGCGCGGACGGCCAACACCCTCGCCACGCCCGAGGCCCTGTCCGCGGAACTCGACCGGATCCGGACCGACGGCTATGCGGTGGACCGGGAGGAGTTCATGGACGACATGACGGCGGTCGCCGTGCCGATCCAGGACCCCCATCGCCGCTTGCTGGCCACGCTGTCGATCCACGCACCCACCATGCGGTTGAGCACGGACATGGCATTGGGCCATTTGGGCATCTTGCAGGCCGCCGCCTCGGACCTGTCGCGCCTGGTCTCGGACGACATGACAACGCGCGAAGGCCATTTCTGAAGGGCCATCCGGACGCGCGCCTCGCGTCTCGTAGGCGATCCCGATCCATGGGACGTCCGAGCGATCCCGAACGTCCAGATGGTAGCGGTTCAGACCGACAGGTTCTCGACGTTCAGGGCGTTGTCTTGGATGAACTCGCGGCGGGGCTCGACCAGATCGCCCATCAGCTTGGTGAAGGTATCGTCGGCCTCCGTCACGTCCTCGACGCGGACTTGCAGGAGCGTGCGGGCTTCCGGGTCGAGGGTCGTTTCCCACAACTGGTCGGGGTTCATCTCGCCCAAGCCCTTGTACCGCTGCAAAGTGAGCCCCTTCTCACCCTCCGTCAGGATGGCCTCCAGCAGGTCGACCGGACCGTGAATGATCGTCTCGCGGTCGCGGCGATGCAGCATGGCCGGATCGCGAAACGTGTCGCGCGTGTCGGTGGACACGTCGTTCAGGCGCCGCGCTTCGCCCGACCGCAGAACGGCGCCGTCGAGCGTACGCACCTCCTCCACCCCACGCAGGACGCGGGCCAGACGGATGCCGTGATCCTGGGTGATCCGCCCCTGCCAGCCCCGTTCGTATTCCACGGCCACCTGATCCAGCCGTTCGGCCACGCGATCGGCGACACCCTGGAGGTCGTTCAGGTTCCCCGCATCGAAAGCCCCGGCCAGGGCGGCCTGTTCGAGGATATGGCGAGGATAATGGGTCGGGAACGCTTCGAGGATGCGGCGGAAGAGGCGCGCGCTCTGCACCACGCGGTCCAAGTCTCGTCCCGCGATCTCCTCCCCGCCCTTCAAGCGCAGGACCGCGCCCTCGGTGCCCTGTGCGATCAAGTAGTTCTCCAACTCGGACTGGTCCTTCAGATAGACCTCGGACTTGCCACGTGCCACTTTGAACAGGGGCGGCTGCGCGATGTAGAGGTGCCCGCCCTCGATGATCTGCGGCATCTGACGATAGAAGAAGGTCAGCAGGAGGGTGCGGATATGCGCGCCGTCCACGTCGGCATCGGTCATTATGACGATCTTATGGTACCGCAGCTTGTCCAGGTCGAACTCGTCGCGTCCGATGCCGGTACCCATCGCGGTGATCAGGGTCCCGATCTCCTGACTGGACAGCATCCGGTCGAAACGCGCGCGTTCCACGTTCAGGATCTTGCCCCGCAACGGAAGCACGGCTTGGTTCGCGCGGCTGCGCCCCTGCTTGGCGGACCCGCCCGCGCTGTCGCCTTCCACCAGGAACAGCTCGCGCTTGGCAGGATCCTTCTCCTGGCATTCGGCCAGCTTGCCGGGCAGGTTGGCCACGTCGCTGCCGACCTTCTTGCGCGTCAGCTCCCGCGCCTTGCGCGCGGCCTCGCGCGCGAGCGCGGCCTCCACGATCTTGCCGATGATGGTGCGGGCCTCCTGGGGATGCTCCTCGAACCATTCGGCCAATTTCTCGTTCACCAGGTTCTCCACCGCGGGGCGCACCTCCGAGGAGACCAGCTTGTCCTTCGTCTGGCTGGAGAACTTCGGGTCGGGCACCTTGACCGACAGCACGCAGGTCAACCCCTCGCGCGCGTCGTCGCCCGCGAAGCTGATCTTCTCGCGCTTGGCGATGCCGGACTCCTGTGCGTAGCGCGTGATCGTGCGGGTCAGGGCGCCCCGGAGGCCGGCCATGTGCGTGCCACCGTCGCGCTGCGGAATGTTGTTGGTAAACGGAAGCACCATTTCGTTGTAGCCATCGTTCCACCACATCGCGATCTCGACCCCGATGCCGTCGCGTTCGCCCTCGAAGTGGATCGGGTCGTCCATCACCGACGTCTTGGACCGGTCCAGCCAGCGCACGAACTCGCGCACGCCGCCGTCGTAATGGAGCTCGCGCTCCAACGGCTCCGCAGGGCGCTCGTCGCGCAGGACGATGCGTACGCCGCTGTTCAGGAAGGCCAGCTCCCGCAGGCGGCGTTCCAACGTTTCGTAGCTGTAGTCGAGGTTACTGAACGTGTCGGTGGAGGCGAGGAACCGCACCTCGGTACCGGTGCGGTCGGTATCGCCCACGACGCGCAAGTGCTCGGCGGTGTCGCCATGCTCGAACCGAGCGACGTGCTCCTTGCCCTCCCGCCAGATGCGCAGTTCCAACCAGTTCGACAGCGCGTTGACGACGCTGACGCCCACGCCGTGCAAGCCACCCGACACCTTGTAGCTGTTCTGGTCGAACTTCCCCCCGGCGTGCAGTTGGGTCATGATGACCTCGGCCGCGGAGACGCCTTCCTCCTCGTGGATGCCCACGGGGATTCCGCGCCCGTTATCGCCCACCGACACGCTGGAATCGGCATGGATCGTGACCGTCACGCGGTCGGCATGACCGGCCAGCGCTTCGTCGATGCCGTTGTCCACGACCTCGTAGACCATGTGATGCAGGCCGGACCCATCGTCGGTGTCGCCGATATACATGCCGGGACGCTTGCGCACGGCTTCCAACCCCTTCAAGACCTTGATGGAATCGGCACCGTACTCGTCGGTCCGGGGGGCTTGGTCTGCCATGGTTCGCTCGTCCTCTCGCTTGCGCAAGATATACTCATCCGAGCGTCGATTGTCACGCGATCGCCACAACATTTGGGGGGTTGCGACCCGTTGACCGTCATGGCGCAGCGGCGTCCTCCAGGACGCTTTCCCCGGCATCGTCCCGGATGCGAACGTGCTGCGCCCCATCAAGCCCGGCGAACAGTTCCGGCCCCGTGCCGGTCAGCCATGCCTGCGCCCCCAGGGACCCCAGTTCGCCATAGAGCGCGGCGCGGCGGCCCGCATCCAGATGGGCTGCCACCTCGTCCAGCAGCAGGACGGGTGGCCCGTCGGGGCTGTCGGCCAGCGCGCGGGCGTTGGCCAGCACCAGGGAGATCAGCAACGCCTTCTGCTCGCCGGTCGAGCACGCCCCCGCAGGCATCGCCTTGGTCGCATAAACCCCCACCAGATCGACCCGGTGGGGGCCCATCAACGTGCGTCCCGCGGCCATGTCCCGGCGGCGGCCCCGCGCCAGGGCGTCGCGCAAGCTGTCCGCCCCTTCGGGCATGTCGTCCCCATCGGGGCCGATCAGCGACAGGCGGGCGGCGGGGAAGGGGCCATCCGTGTCCTGCGCCGCCTGCAATCGCGCCAGGGCGTCGCGCCGCCGCGCGGCGATGCCAGCGCCCGCCCGGGCCATCTGATGCTCCAGCGCGTCGTACCAGCCCGCGTCGCGGACCCCGTCCTTCAGCAGGCGATTGCGATCGCGCATCGCGCGCTCGTAGGCCAGCGCGCCATCGGCGTGATCGGGCGCGAAGGTCAGGGTCATGCGGTCCAGGAACCGGCGGCGTCCTTCGGGCCCTTCGAGCCACAGCCGGTCCATCGCGGGCACCAGCCACAGCACACGCATGATGCGCGCCAGGGCCACCTGCGGGGCGGCCTGCCCGTCGATGCGGGTGGTGCGGGACTGTCCGGGTTCGGCCCGAAGCTCGACCTCGTGAGGGCGCTCGCCCATCACGTCGGCGGCCACGCGCCAGCCGACGCTTTCGGGACGGCGGGCCAGTTGGTCGATGGTGGCACGCCGCATGCCCCGCCCGGGTGACAGCAACGACACGGCTTCGAGTAGGTTGGTCTTGCCCGCGCCGTTGTCGCCGTGGACCGCCACCACGGGGCCGGTCACGTCCAGGCGGGTGCGACGGTGCGACCGGAAGTGCGACAGCGTCAGCGACGCGACGTGGGCCAAGACGCAGCCTCGCCGTCAGACGCGCATCGGCATCACGACGTAGATCGCGGTCGGGTCGTCGCCCTCGCGCATGAGGGTGGGGTCGCCCGCGTTGTTGAACATGAAGACCGCGTTCTCGCGGTCGACCTGCTGCGCGATCTCCTGCAGGTACTTGGCGTTGAACCCGATCTCCAGCTTCTCGTCGGCGTAGGCGACGGCCAGCTCCTCCTCCGCGGCACCGGAATCGGGGGCGTTCACCGACAGCACGAGACGGTCCTCGTCCAGCGACAGCTTCACCGCGCGGGAGCGTTCGGAGGACACGGTGGCGACCCGGTCCACCGCGCGGGCGAACTCGGCCGCGTCGACTTCCAGCTTGCGGGGGTTGGCGGCGGGGATCACGCGGGCGTAGTCCGGGAAGGTCCCGTCGATCACCTTCGACGTCAGGGTGATGCCGGTTCCTGCCTCTGCGGACTCGGTGGCGAAGCGGATCTTCGTTTCCGACACGGACACGGTGATGTCCGCCTCGTCGTCGTCGAGCAGCTTGCGGATCTCGACGACCGCCTTGCGGGGCACGATGACGCCGGGCAGTTCCTCCGCCCCCTCGGGCAGGGCGGCGTCGACGCGGGCCAGGCGGTGCCCGTCGGTCGCCACGGCGCGCAGGACGCGCCCGTCGTCCGATTCGGCCACGTGCAGGTAGACACCGTTCAAATAGTAACGCGTCTCCTCCGTCGAGATGGCGAAGCGCGACTTGTCGAACAGCCGGCGCAGGGTGGGTGCGGGACAGGTGAAGGTGGCCGCGAAGTCCTCGGACGCCATGGCGGGGAAGTCGTCCTTGGGCAGCGTCGCCAGCTCGAACCGCGACCGCCCGGCCGCGATGCTGACGCGCCCCTTGGCACCGTCCTCCTCGACGGCGACGAGGGCGCCGTCGGGCAGCTTGCGCACGATCTCGTGGAACAGCTGCGCGCTGACGGTCGCGCCGCCCGCGCGGTCGACCTTCGCGGGGGCGCGGTCGATCACCTCGATGTCCAGGTCCGTCGCGCGGAACCGGATCGTGTCCCCTTCGGCATCCAGCAGGATGTTGGCCAGGATCGGGATCGTGTTCCGGCGTTCGACCACCGACTGGGCCTGCGAGACCGCCTTGAGGAGCGCGGCGCGCTCGATGCTGAACTTCATGGGTCCCCCGGGGCCGTTGCGGACCGGCAGGATAGCCGACCCGACGGTCCGCGCAAGCCTTGTTCCCTTAGCCTTCCAGCTTGCGCTGGAGCAGTTGGGCATCCTCGGCCAACTGGCTGTCGGTGCGCATCAACTCCTCGATCTTGCGCACGGCATAGAGGACGGTGGTGTGGTCCTTGCCGCCGAACTTGCGCCCGATCTCGGGATAGGATCGCGGGGTCAGCTTCTTGGCGAGATACATGGCCATCTGGCGGGGGCGGGCGACGGACCGCGTGCGACGGGCGGAGGTCATGTCCGACATCCGCAGGTTGTAGTGCTCGCAGGTCTTCTTCATGATCTCGTCGATCGTCAGCTTGCGCCCCGACGCGCGCAGGAGATCGGTCAGGACCTCGCCCACCTGTTCCGTGTGGATGGGCCGGCGGATCAGCTCCCAATAGTGGAACAGCCGCGTAATCGCACCTTCGAGGACGCGGATCGACTGCGACACGCGGGCGGCGAGGAACTCCAGCACGCCTTCGGCCAGAACGAAGTCGGGCTGCATGTCACGGTACTGCGCATAGCGGTGCTGCATGATCCCGAGCCTCAGCTCGTAGTCGGCGGGGTGCAGGTCGATCACGAGGCTGGATTGCAACCGCGAGGTGATGCGTTCGGACACGTCCGAGATCTCGGCCGGGCTGCGGTCGGCGGACAGGACCACCTGCTTTCCGTTGTCCACCAGGGCGTTGTATGTGTGGAAGAACTCCTCCTGCGTGGAATCCTTGCCTGCGATGAACTGCATGTCGTCGACCAGCAGGACGTCGACGGACCGGAACATGGCCTTGAAGGACATCGTGTTGTGGTCGCGCAGGGCCTGCACGAAGCGGTACATGAACTGCTCGGCCGACAGGAACAGGACGCTGCAATCGGGGCGGCGCTGGCGCAGCTCCCAGGCGATGGCCTGCATCAGGTGCGTTTTGCCCAGGCCGACGCCCCCATGCAGGAACAGCGGGTTGAACGTGACGGCCGCCCCGGTGGCCACGCGCTTCGCGGCGGCGTGGGCCAGCTCGTTCGACTTGCCGACCACGAACGTCTCGAAGGTGAAACGGGGGTCCAGGCCATCTACCGGGCGTGGCTTTGCGCGGGCCTTCTGAGCGGGCGACAGGTCGGTATCGCCCGTCAGGATGCGGGGCTTGGTGCCGGGCATCTGCGCGGAGCAGATCAGACGCGTCGCGTCGACGCCGGCCTCGCCCGCATGCCGCAGGATCACGTCGGCGAAGTGCTGCACGACCCAGCGTCCGATGAAGTCGGTCGGCGAGTTCAACGCCAGCGTGCGGTCGTCGCAGGACTGGAACTCCAGCGGCTTGATCCAGGCCGCGAAGTTGTTCGCGCCCACGGATTTCTCGATCTCGCCCTTAACGGCGTCCCACGTCTCGATGGTCACTGGCGGCCCCCATATCCTTATCTGCTCTGCATGGTCAGGACTGGTGCCAAGCCAGACCCCGGGCCTTCCAACCATTGTGGCCCCCACGGTGACGCAGCACATCCAGATCGCCCTCGAACCCTTCGGCGACGTTCGTGCACCTGACCGGCGACCCCATGGCAGTGGAGTGTTCGGCGACCGCTCGCGCGGCATGCAGCGACCGTACGCCGGATCGGCACAGGAACAGGATGCGGGTTGGCAGACCCTGCATCGCGTCCAGCACCTCACCGGCGAAAGCCGGGTTCGGGGACATGCCGGGCCAGGTCTTCCATTGGACGCGAACAGCGTCCCGACCGAGCTCCGACAGATCGGGGCCACCGACGAAATCCCATTCCGCGGCGGACCTGACATCCACGAGCACGACGCCGTCGTCTTTCGACAAGATGTCCCAGGCGTCGAGAGGCCCCACCTCGTCGACGTCGGGTCCGTCGTTCGTGCTCATGAACGTCCCCATAAGTGCGATCTGACTCGCTGTGGATGGGGATATCGTCCCGGCCGCGGGGGCTTCAACGACTCTTCGTTGTTGACTCGCAAATGCAGTGACACGAATCTGTCGCACCCGCAGAAAACGGTGGCGCATCAAATGGAAAGCGGCGCGCCCGAAAGGACGCGCCGCCGCTTGGTCGTCTGTTGCTTTCGCGCCGGACTCCCGTTCAGGCCCCGGCGCCGAGGCCCTTCACCCGGCTGGACAGCCGAGACATCTTCCGAGCCGCCGTGTTCTTGTGGACGATGCCCTTCGTAACGCCCTTCATCAGGTGAGGCTGAGCCTCCCGCAGGGCAGCCTGGGCCGCGTCCTGATCGCCGGCGGCGATCGCCTCCTCGACCTTGCGCAGATAGGTGCGGATGCGCGAGCGGCGGGCGCGATTGACGGTGAAGCGGTCCGCGTTCTGGCGTGCGCGTTTCTTCGCCTGGGGGGAGTTGGCCATGGGTCGGTTCCTTCGTGCCGGTGCCCGTATGGGCAGAGAATCGCCAAAGCGCGCGGGCGGGCCGACACCGGGTTCACGAACCGGTCGTTCCGGCCGAAGCGGGCCTCACGCGCATGATCGGCCGCCGTCTAGGACAGGGTGGCAGACAGGTCAACATGGGGTGGACGCACCGTCACACTCACGGCATCGAGGGGTCGGGAAGGTGGGGCCAATCCATGACGACCTTGATCTATGGCTACGACCCGATCTGCGGGTGGTGCTTCGGCGCCGCACCCGCGATTCGCGCCGCCGCGGGGGTGATGCCCGTCCGTCTGGTAATGGCGGGACTGGTCACGGGACCACGCGTCGCTCCGGCCGCCGCGATGGAAGGCTATGTCCGGGGCGCCGCCGAGCGGCTGCGCGCGGTGACGGGCCGGGCCCCATCGCCGGCGTTCTACGCTTGGATGAGGCATCCCGATGCCGTCGCCGCGTCCGGCCCGCCCGCGGTGGCGGTGGATGCCGTGCGGCGGGTCCGGCCCGGCGCGGTCCTGCCCTTCGCCCATGCGGTCACGGAAGCACATTACGTCGATGGAATGGATCCCAACGATCCCGACGCCTACGCGCCGCTGCTGGACCGACACGCGCCGGACGTGACGCTGCCCGATCTGCACGACCCGGCCGCGCAGGATGCGGCCTTCGCGGAAGGGCGGGCACGGGGGATCCGGGCGTTCCCGACGCTTCTGCTGGATCGCGGGGGCGACCCGGAACCGATCCCGATGCTGTACGATCCCGATGCCCTGGTGGCGGAACTGAAGCGCCGCATCGGCGTCTGACCGGCCTGGAACGGTAGGTACCGATCGGCGGGGAGGGCACCCGTCGCTCAACTGGTTTCCCCCGTGACCAACTCGAATCCAACGTCGATCACCGGCCCCACCGCGACGCCCCTCATCGTATCCAAGATGCAGCGGGCCGCAATGCGTCCGATCGCGCGGCGGGGCGGGCTGATCGTGGTCAACCTGCGGGGGAGGACGCGGCCGCCGACCGTGTCGCCGTATCCCATGAGGGCGACGCGGCCCGGCACGTCGACGCCTTCCGCCAGGCAATGCATCATGCCGCCCGCCGCGGCGGTATCGTTCGCAAAGATCGCCGCGTCGATCGCCGGGTCCGCCGCCAGCAGGGCGGCCAAGTCGCGCCGTCCGTCCAGAAGCGTGACGGCGCCGGCGGACGGCGCCCGTGGCTCGACGAGCACGACGTCACGCTCGGCCGCCACTGCGCGCGCCCCATCGAGGCGCGCCGCCGCCGACAGGTCGCGCGGGTCCCACCCGATCCAGGCGATGCGCGTCCTGCCGCGGTCGATCAGATGGCGGGCCGACGCGCGTCCGGCGCCATGCTGATCGATCCCCACGGCAATCCCGGCTCGGCGGCGTCCCGTGTTCATGATCTCGACGATCGGCACGTCCGCGTTGCGCAGCATCGCCTCGACCCGTGCGGTATGGCCGATGGCCGGAAGGATCACGCCTGCCGGCCGCCACGATAGCATGGATTGCAAGAGCGATTCCTCGCGCCGCTCGTCGTAGTCCGAGATGCCCAGGACGGGGTTGTAGTCCTTGCGGCTCAACTCGACCCCGATGCCGTCCACGACCTCGTCGAAGATGGCGTTCCCCAGGGACGGGATCACGACCGCCACCTGATCGGACCGCGATCGCCCCAGAGAGCCGGCCAACCGGTTGCGCACGTATCCCGTCCTCGCGACGACCGCCATTACGCGGTCCCGCGTCCGTGCGGACACGACGCCCTTGCCGCTGAGCACGCGGCTGACGGTCATCTCGGAGACGCCCGCCGCCTCCGCCACGTCGCGCAACGTGTTCCGCCTGGACTTGGTCAGGATCGTTCACCCAATTGTTAGCGGCCGACAATCTAACAGTAGATCTGGCGCGGACCGCGGGTCTAGCGTCGTGGCCATGAACCCGTCACGCAGGCTGGACATCGCGATCGTTGGCGGCTCCCTGGCAGGGTGCATGGCGGCGGTATCTCTGCGCCGGGCCGGGCACGACGTCACCGTGTACGAGCGTTCGCGCGCGGGGCTGGTCGGCCGGGGCGGCGGCGTCACGACGTCGCGCGCCGTGCTCGACGGGTTGAAGGGCCAAGGTCTGATCGACCGTGACTTCCCGTCCGCCCCCTATACCGAGATCCTTCTGTCGAAGGCCGTGGGACCGGACGACCGCTATGGCCGATGCCCTCTCCGCCTGCCGCTGGCCATGCACTGCCTGCATTGGTCCGGGCTGTGGGAGAACATCCGCAAACGCGTGCCTGACGATGCCTATCACAATGGGATGGCCCTGGACCGGGCGGAGGATACGGGCGATAGCGTGATGCTGTCCTTCGAGGACGGCACGCGGGCCCGGGCCGATCTGGTCTGCTTCGCGGACGGCTATGCCTCGCAGGGGCGACGAGCGATGTTCCCGCAGACGGCGCTCGTCTATCGCGACTATCTGGTCTGGCGGGGCGTCGTCAGCGAAGCCGACATCGGCACCGACCCGATCCTGGAGCAGCATCCCCGCATCTCGCTGCGCGACGGGCGCGGCAGCTTCATCTCCTACGTGATCCACGATCGCGACGGCAGCCTGCATCCCGGGCGGCGGCTGGTGAACTGGGCGGTCTATTTGGACCTGCCGGAGGCGGAACTGGACGACTTCATGATCGACGCCGCGGGACGGGCGCGGACCGGCACGATCCCGGCCGGGCACATGCGTCCCGAACAGGATGCCGCCCTCAAGGACCGGATGCGCCGCGCGCTGCCGACCTATTTCGCGGACATGGCCGCCGCGTCGCGGGACAACCAGATCCAGTTGATCTACACCGCGCGGCCCCCCGCCTATCGCAAGGGGCGGATGTGCCTCCTGGGCGATGCCGGCGCGATGGTGCCGCCCTTGACGGGGGCGGGCCTGTTCAAGGGATACGAGAATGCGACCGGGCTTGGCCGGGCGTTGTCGGGCGACGGGCCATCCGACCTGGATGCCGCGTTGGACGGCTGGTCCGACCGACAGATGGTCCTGGCCGACGCGATGCTGGAGATGGGCCATCAGATGGAGCGCGCGTTCCTCTACGACACGATCGACTTGGCGACCGCGGGTGAGGCGGAGGCGCGGGCCTGGTTCGACGACGCTCTGCGCATCGCGCCGGAATTCAGCTACTTCGATCCCTCGCTCGCCCGCCCAGCGCAGGCCGCGCAATGAGCGGCGTGCAACTGGCGCATATCCGCAAGAGCTATGGCTCGGTGGAGGTGATCCCGGATCTCAGCCTCGACATCGCCGAGGGCGAGTTCGTGGTGCTCGTCGGTCCGTCGGGCTGCGGCAAGTCGACCACCCTGCGCATGATCGCGGGGTTGGAGAAGGTGTCTTCCGGCCAGATCGCCATCGCCGGGCGGGACGTCACATGGACCCGGCCCAAGGAACGAGACATCGCGATGGTGTTCCAGTCCTACGCGCTCTACCCGCACATGAACGTGGCCGAGAACATGTCCTTCGCGCTGCGCCTGGCTGGCACCCCGAAGGCGGAGGTCCAGGACCGCGTCCACCGCGCCGCCGACATGTTGGAGCTGACACCCTATCTGGACCGCAAGCCCAAGGACCTGTCGGGCGGCCAGCGCCAGCGGGTCGCCATGGGCCGGTCCATCGTGCGCGACGCCTACGTGTTCCTGTTCGACGAACCGCTGTCGAACCTGGACGCCAAGCTGCGCGCGTCGATGCGCACCGAACTGGCGTTGCTGCACCAGCGGCTGGACCGGACCATGATTTACGTCACGCACGATCAGATCGAGGCGATGACCATGGCCGACCGCATCGTCATCATGGACGGCGGGCGGATCCAGCAGGTCGGCACCCCGAAGGCGGTCTACAACGATCCGGTCAACACGTTCGTGGCCACCTTCATCGGGTCGCCCGCGATGACCCTGGTGCCCGCCGACCTGTCGGAGGAGGGCGGGCGCGTCGTCGCGCGCGGGGACGGCTTCGCGCTGCCCTTGCCGGACCGTCTGAAGGCGGCCGCGCGCCGGGCCGCGTCGCGCGGCGTGACCTTGGGCCTGCGGCCGGAGCACTTCGCCGCCACGCCGCGCGGCCAGGACGACGCGCCGGTCCACCTGGACGTCAAGGTCGCCGAATACATCGGGTCAAGCCAGTACCTGGCGGCGCGCATGGGCTCCCATGACATCACCGCCGCGGTGGAGGTGGGCCCCGAGGCCGACCGCCTGACCGCCGGCACGTACCATTTCGACACGCAGCGACTGTACCTCTTCGACCGCAGGACGGGGGACAGCCTGACCCGTGCGGGGTGATCCGCGCGGAACGACACGACCATGCCACGATCTAGGGAGGACGACAGCATGTGCACGACAAGGACCACGCCCCTCGCCACGACGGCGATCCTAGCCGCGACGGCGGCCTTCGCGAATCCGTACGCGCCGTACGAAGGACAGACGATCGTCGTGTCCTGGCCCGCGCTCAGCCACTTCCAGAAGGCAGAAACGCTGGTGGAGGAGTTCATGGAGGAGACGGGTATCGACGTCGAGATCGACGCGCTACAGTACCTGTCCCTGCGCGACCGCCAATTGCTGGAGATGTCCAAGCGCGAGGGCGAGTACGACGTCGTGTCGTGGGTGGTGATGTGGAAGGGGGAATACGCCTCCAAGGGGCTGCTGACGCCCCTGTCGCAGTTCTTCGCCCGCCCGCAACTGGTCGATCCCGACTACGACATCGACGACATCGCCGATGCGTACCTGCAGAACGGCGGCGTGGTCGGTGGCGACAAGGGATACCTGCCCGGCGTGTCCGGCGCGCTCTACGGCATCCCGTTCGGCGCGGAGACGTCGATCCTGGCCTATCGCACGGACATTTTCGAGGAGCAGGGCGTCGAGGTGCCCCAGACCTACGACGCCTTGCGCCAGGTGATGCAGGATCTGGACGCGGCCGGCGTCCCCGCGATGACGTCGCGCGGCTCGACCGGCCACCAGGTCACGGCGGCCTGGCTGATGCATCTGGCCCCCCTGGGCGGAAAGATCTTCGACGACCAGTGGAACCCCGTCATCAACTCGCCGGAGGCCGTGGAAGCGGCGGAGGTCCTGCGCGAGGTCGTGCAGACCGGCCCCACCGGCATCCCCACCTTCGGCTTCGGCGAGGCGGCGGCGGCGTTCCTGCAGGGCGAGGCGGCGATGCACCTGGACACGCTGAAGATCGCGGCGATGTCGCGGGACCCGGACCTGTCGCAGATCGACGGCAACGTGGGCTATGCGCTGCATCCCGAAGGGTCGCGCTGCGGGGCCGAGACCGGAGGGTTCGCGCTGGGCATCCCCGCCAACGCGCCCAACCCGGAGGCCGCGTTCCTGTTCATCCAGTACATGACGGACAAGGCCGGCGATCAGCGTATGGTCGAACTGGGGGGCGATCCGATCCGCATGTCCACATTGGAGGCCAACACCGAAGGTTTCGACGAGTACCCCGTGGTGCTGGAGCAGCTGCCCTGCGCGGATCCCGACTGGCGCCCGCTGATCCCCGAATGGAACGAGCTGAACATCGACGTCCTGGGCCAGGCCCTGACGGAGGTCATCACGACCGATGGTCCGATCCAGCCCATCATGGACGCCGCCAACGAGAAGGCCCGCGCGATCATGGAGCGCGAGGGCTACTACGTCTGGCAGTCCGCCGACTGATCGGTCTGCCGCCGGGGGGCGCCGTCACGGGGCCCCCCATCCCGCGCCCTCCGCGAACGGAACCCCCATGACCGACGGCACGACCGATCCGCTGACGCGCCCGTTGCCCGCGCCGACGCCGCGTCCGCGGTTCGAAGCGGGGTTCCTGACGCCCTATGCGTTCATCGGACCCGCGCTGGTCGTGATGGCTGCGGGGCTCCTCTATCCGGTCGTGATGGCGTTCTACCTGTCCTTCTACGACTGGCAGATCGGCTTGGAGTTGGAGGACGCGCCCTTCGTCGGGCTGACCAACTTCGGACGCATGCTGGTCGACCACCAGGTCTGGGAGGTGCTCTGGGTCACGATCCGGTTCGGCTTCTGGACCATCACCATCGAGATGACGCTGGGCATCGCCCTGGCGCTGTTGCTGGAGAAGCCGATCCGCGGCGCATCGGTCTTTCGCACCATCTTCATCTTGCCCCTGATGGTGTCGCCTGTCGTGGTGGGGCTGATCTGGCGGTACCTGTTCGACGCGCGTGTCGGCTGGATCAACTACTACGCTGGCGCCTGGTTCGGGATCGAGCCGCAGATCTGGCTAGGCGACCCGCAACTGGCCTTCTTCGCCATCGTCTTCGTGGACATCTGGCAGTGGACGCCCTTCATCTTCATCATCGTGCTGGCCGGCCTGCAGGCCCTGCCGTCGGAGGTGGTGGAGGCATCCACGATCGACGGCGCGACGTGGTGGCAGCAGATCCTGTTCGTGAAGCTGCCGATGATCCGCTCGATCCTGGTCATCGCGCTGTTGATGCGCCTGATCGACGTGTTCCGGGGGCTGGAGGTCATGCTCATCATGACGGGCGGCGGCCCGGGGCGGTCGACCGAGCTCCTGTCGCTGCACATCTACAACCGCGCGTTCGAGACGCAGCAACTGGGCTATGCCTCCGCGATATCGGTGCTGCTGATCCTGATCGTGTTCGGCATGTCGGCGGCGATCCTGCTGCTGGCCAACCCCATGCGGGAGCGTTCCGATGTCTGACCGGGTCCGGGACGATGCCTTGCGCCAACTGGGCCATTACGTGGCGCTTCTGATCCTGGCGGCCTTCGCGCTGGCGCCGATCTGGGTGATGATCGCCACGTCGTTCAAGAACGAGGTGCTGGTCCAGGATTCCACCCCGTTGTGGTTCTTCTTCGTGCCCACGCTCGACAATTACGCCCACATCCTCGACCGGGGGCGGTTCGATCGGTACCTGACCAACTCCGCCATCGTGGCGACCGCATCCACGGCGATGACGCTGCTGCTGGGGGGGTTCTGCGCCTATGCCCTGGCGCGCACCAGCTTCCGCGGGCGGCAGCTGATGGCGAACTCGACGCTGCTGGTGCGCATGGTGCCGCCCGCCGTGCTGGCCGTGCCGGCCTTCGCCTTCGTCCTGGCCTCGGGGGTGGAGAACGACCTGGTGGTGCTGACCGTCCTCTACACAGCACTGAACCTGCCCTTCGCGATCTGGCTGCTTTTCGGGTTCTACAAGCAGATCCCCGTGGAGCTGGAGGAGGCCGCCATCGTGGACGGCGCGTCGCCCCTGCAGGTCTTCTTCCGCGTCCTGCTGCCGCTGATGAAGTCGGGTTATGCCGTCGCCGCCATCTTCACGTTCCGCATCGCCTGGAACGAGTTCATCCTGGCGTTGCTGCTGACGGGCCGTCGCACGCGCACGCTGCCCGTGGCGGCCGCGGGCTACATCACCGACACGGGGGTCGAATGGGGACGCATCATGGCGATGGGCACACTGATCGTCATTCCGCCGCTCCTGTTCACCTTCTTCGCGGCCCGCCAGATCATCGCGGGCATGACGGCCGGCGCGGTGAAGGGCTGACGGTCACGCGTCGCGGCCGTCACCCGTCGGCCGCCTCGGTCCACCCGACCCCTCGGCCCGCCGTTCGCGCAGGTAGCCGGCCAGCATCGCCGCATGCGCCGTCCCGATCAGGACCGAACGGACGACCGCGCGTGGCGTCGGACGGCGGAGCGGGTGCAGCAGGAGGCCGGCATAGAACGCCTTGCCGCCCATCTCGACCGATCCCGTCCCGCTGTCGCGCACGCGCCCGTGGAACCGCCGCGCCCCGCGGCCATAGGCGTATTGCTGCCGCAGGAAGCCCGCGCCGGTCATGGCGTGCAGATGGGTCACCACCGCATCCGGCGCGTGTCGCAAGTGGCCCCCCGCCGCCTTCCACCGGAACGACAGGTCCCGATCCTCCGACGCGAAGGCATAGGACGCATCGAACCCCCCGAGGTCCAGGAACCGGTCGCGGTCCACGCACAGGTTGTTGGTCGTGAAGAAGGCCAAGCGCCCGTCGAAGCCCCCGAACGCGCCGTAGCTGTAGGTCAGGATCGCCTGGGCCGCGTCGGACCAGACGTTGCGGTCCAACCCGTTCACGACGAGCCCGCCGACGAGCGCGTCCGGGTCGCCCGCCTGTGTTTCGATCAGCGCGCGGGCCCAGCCCGGCTCGGGGCGGCAATCGTCGTCGATGAACAGGACCAGTCGGGTCCGGGCTTCCGCCACGCCCCGGTTGCGGGCCACGCCCGGACCGGCATTGTCCTGTCGGATGCAGCGGACCGCGTCGCCGAAGGGCGCGCAGACGGGCGCAAGGGGTTCGGGGCTGCCATCGTCCACCACCACGACGGGGTAGGGGCCACCATCAAGCGCCCCGAGCGCGGCGAGGCAGTCGCGGACATGCGCCGGCCGCCCGAAGCTGGGCAGGACGATCGTCGCCTGTGGCTCGGTCACGTCGTGGCGCGGCCGTTGAACCAGGACCGCAAGCCGTCGTGCAGCGGAGGCGGAAGCAGCGTCGCGGCGCAGGCGGCCAGACGGACGCGCCACAGCGGGTCCTTCGCCATCGCGCGCGGGTCGTGGGCCAGGGCGGACAGGACGTGACGCCGGGCCGCGCGATGGTCCCCCGTCTGATAGGCCACCGTCGCCCAATAGAGGGCGAAGCGAGCCCGCATCAGCCGCCGCTGCGCCCGGCTGGGCCGCAGGCCCAATCGATCCCATTTCGCGACGAGCTGATCGTGGCCGCGGCGCATGCGGGACAGGTCCGCGGTGATCTGCCCCGATCGCCTGCGATAGTCGACCAGATGGTCGGCAACGCAACCGACCCGGCCCTCGCCCTCGCCCGCCAGCGCGATCCAATAGTCCATGTCGATGCACGACGTCAGGTCGGGATCGAATCCGTCGACCCGGTCCACCGCCGATCGTCGTGCGACGATGCCCGTCCCGGTGTGGATCGGGTTCGCCACCAGGATGTCGATGGCGGCGAACCGGTCTTGCGACACGGGCGGCCGCAATCCGGTCACGTTGCCATCCGCGTCGATGTAGCGGCATAGCGGGAAGGTATAGGCCAGCGAGGGGTCGTCCCACAGCAGGGCGACCGACCGGGCGATCAGGTCCGGATGCCATCGGTCGTCCGCGTCCGCGAAGGCGACGAAGGGCCCGGTCGTCCGCGCCAGCGCCGCGTTCCGCGCGGCCCCCGCGCCGGCATTCGCCTGATGCAGGACGGTCATCCGCCGTCCGGGTTCCGTCCACCCGTCGGCCAGCGCGTCCAGGACCCCCGCGGTCCCGTCGCGCGATCCGTCGTCGACGGCGATCAACTCGATGTCGGGCCAGGTCTGCGCGTGGATCGTATCCACGGCCTCCGCCACGAACGGCTCCACGTCGTAGGCGGGCAGCACGACGCTGACGGTCGGCCCGCCCGCAGCCGCTTCGCCGTACCCCCGCATCACGCGTCCGCGTGGCCCCGGGACGCCATCGGGGGCGGTCCCATGACCGGCGCCGCGCCGACCTTGCGGGCCCGGCGGTCCTGGCGTTCCACCAGGATGCGGTTGACGATGCGTTCCGGGAACATCGTGACACGTGCCGCCCGCTTGGCCAGGGACGGCTTCGCGCGCAGGCCCGGCACGCGGAACATCATCGGCGTCAGGATCCCCTGCAGGCGCCGCAGGACGTAGATCTGCCGTTTGCGCGCGACGTAGCCGTCCGGCACCGACAGGTTCCACTTGGCGATGAAGTGATTGAGCGATCGCAGACCATAGGCGTTCGACCAGCGAAGCGAGAAGAAAGGCCAGTCCTCCGGCGACATGGGCCGCGCGCGGCACGGAAAGACATAGGTGACCACCGAGGACGGCTCGAACCACACCGATCCCCCGGCCGCCTTCACCATCATGCAGAAGTCGATATGCTCCTTGGTGGACAGCATCCCCTCGTCCAAGGGGCCGATCCGATCGAACACGTCGCGCCGGGTCAGCGCGCAATGGAACTCCGACATCCCGGTTTCCTGCCGGGTCAGCTTGCCCTGCCAGTCCGCGACCTTGTCGCCGTGGCCGTGCATCACCTCGTCGAAGGCCCGACCGAGGTCGGGGTTCCCCGCGAAGAACCCGGCCATGTCCCCCCCCGCGGCATAGTCGCCACCCGCGTGGTGGATCTCCGTATGCGCGGGGAGGCCTTGACAGGTCAGGGGTGCGACGACGTCCGCGCCCTCCTCGTCCGCACACGCGATCAGGCGGTCCAGCCAGCCGTCCGAATAGATCACGTCGTTGTCGCAGAAGGCGACGAACTCCGTCTCCGCATGGCGCACGCCGATGTTGCGGGCTTGGTTCGGGGTCAGGAAATGGTCCGTCCGGACCAGGGTGAACCCCCGCGCCTCCGCTTGTTCGGCCAGGTACGTGCGCCATCGGTCCGGGCTGTTCCCGTCCACATAGACCAGGCGCACGCCCGGCGTATGCTCGAACAGGCTGTCGAGGGATTCGGCCGTCATGCCGAAGCGTTCGCGCTGCGTCACGATCACGGTGCAGCGCTCCGCCGCGGGCGTCGTCGCCTCCGGGGTCGAGGTCGCTTGGGTCTGGTCGTCCATGTCAGCCTCCTTCGGCTCTGCGGATGGCCGCGTCATAGACGGCCAGGGTCTTCTCGGTCACGCGTGTCATCGCATAGGCGTCGATCACGTCGGCGCGTCCTGCCTCGCCCATGCGGGTCCAGTCGTCCGGGCAGGATGCCAGCTCGCGGATAGCGGCGGCCAGCGCGGACGGGTCGCGTTCCGGGACGAGGTATCCGTTCCGGCCGGGTACCACCAGTTCGGGAATGCCGCCATGGCGTGTGGCGATCACCGGCAGGCCCGTGGCCATCGCTTCCTTCAGCGTGTTCACGGGCGCGTCCGCGTCGCCGTCCTCCGCCGTGACCGAGGGCGCCAGCTTCGCATCGGCGCCGTGAAGCGCGCGCAGCACCTGCTCGCCCGTCGCGGCCCCGTGCAGCACGACCCGGTCCCCCAACCCCTGCGTGGCGATCCGATGTTCCAGATCCTCGCGCAACGGCCCCTCGCCATAGATGTCCAGGGTCGCGTCCAATCCGTCCAGGCGCGCCATCGCGTCGACCGCGTCAGGCAGGCCCTTCTTGCCCACCAGCCGACCGACCGCCACCAGGCGCAGGGGCCGGTCGCGGTACGGCTCCCGGTGGGGGGGCGGCTGGAACTGGTCCGTGTCGATGGGCGAGCCGACGACCGAGATGCGCTCCGGCGGGCAGCCCAGGCCGATGGCGATCTGGCGAAAGTGCTCGCAGTTCGCGATGAAGCCGTCGCCGCCCCGCATGAGATCGGCGTAGTAGTCGGGTCCGTGGTCCCGCACGTGTCGGGTGATGTCCGACCCCCGGAAATGCGTCACCAGCGCCCGCGTCCGAAGCGTGCCGTAGCGGCGGTGGCGGAGTGCCTTCTTGCCCATGTATCCGAACTGCGCATGGAAGACGTCGAAGGCCGGTTGGCGGGCCATCATGCGCGTGACGGCCATGGGCTTGCGGGGCAGCGCCGCGTCCATCGCCGCCAATCCCAGCAGTCCGACGCGCCCCGTGCCCCGTCCCAGTTTCCAGGCGAGGCGGGGATCGAACCGACCGGACCACCGCGCGTTGTGCACACGGTCCAGCAGACCGGCCTGCGCGACGACGGCATGATGGGGCGGAGGCTCGGGCCGCGGCGCGGTCGTCAGGATGCGGAGGTCGTCGACCCGCTCCACCAGGGCGGATGCCAGAAGTGCCACGAACCGTTCCGACAGCTTCGGAAAGTCGTCGACCAGCAGGCCCACGCGCCACGTGTCAGGCTCCATGCGGAACGCGTCCGATCCCCCGGCGGCCATCACGACGTCACGCTCCTGGCACGACGCCCCGGAGACGGGATCGCGACCGTCGTCGCACGCGCATGCGTGGCGGCGACCATCAAGACGAAGGGAAGCGTCCAGATCACCCGGGACTGATACCGTTCCACGGGCGCGGACAGGCCGCCGAAGATGCCCGCGTTCACGATCAGGCCGCCCGCGATGGCCACCACCGCGAGGATGGGACCGGGTCCGGGCCGCGCCAGGGCGAAGCCGACCAGGGCCGCGCCCGACAGGATCCACGTGCCCCAGACCGTGACGGCGTCGAACCGATCGAGCAACGCCCGCGCGGCGTCCGGATCCTGCGCTTCGGTCGCGTCGATTATGTCTGCCGGAACTAGGTTGCCGGTTCCGATCGTGATGGTCTGTCGCGCAGCGTTCGACAGAATGGACGTCGTCTGTGCCATTGGATGGGCCCGGAACGCGCCGATCAGGATCCGCGCCTCCTCCGACCGGATCGCGGCCATCTCCTCGGCGGAGATCCGGGCGATGCCATCGCCGGACCACAGGAACTCGCCCACGTCGTCGGGGACATAGCCATCGAGGATGGCGCAGGTGGCGGGCGCCGCATCGGGGCAGTTGGCCTCCAGATGCCAGCGAGCAGGTCCGTCCTCGATCGAACGGGCGAGCAGGATCGGCAGGCGAAGCGGCGCGATGCTCGGTTCGTCCAGCGCCGCCCTCGATGCGCCGACATTCGTCAGCGGAGCCACGGCCACGGCGGCCAACGCCGCCGCTCCCAGTCCCGCCGTGAGCCTGCGGCGCGTCAGCAGGCGAAGCATGACGGCCCCACCTACGCAGCCGGCCATCAGGGGCACGTTGCCGTAATGCGCTGACGCCGCGAAGATCGCGAATGCCGTCATCAGCATGGCCTGTCCCCGGGTGAGGTCGTCCCAGCGCCACGCCAAGATCGCGCCGAACAGGATCGGCACCGCCGCCAGCAAATCCGGCATGATGAAGACGGCGTGGAAGGGAAGTGGCGTGACGGTCCCGAGCGCGACCGCGCCAGTCGTGAGCATCCGCGGATGCGCCAGGGCGGCCGACGTTACCAGGGCCAACGCGACGAAGATCACGACCCAGGTCTGGACGATTGCAGCCACCCAGACGCCGCCGGTCTCGCGCATTGCATGGACCACGGCTGAATAGGTCAGGCTCCGCCCCGTCGCCGCTTGGCCAGCCTCGTCTCGTACCGATCCCCCGACGGTATCCGCCACCGGTTCGACGCCGGTTTGAGCTGTGAGCAACAGAGCATCGGCATAGGACCAGATCGCCTCTCCCGCCTTGAGGTAGCCATCGGTGTCCGGGAACCGCAGCGCCGTCCCCGTCAGCCACATCGGCCAGCACAACGCCACCGCCAGACCGAGGGCGAGGGCGGCACCGCGACCGCCCACGAGCGGGGCGCCGTCCGGCACCCGTCCCCCGTCAGGCTGCCTTCGCGTCATGCGACTCGTCGCGTTCGTCGGGCAGGTCCTGCGCGGACGACTCCTTGTCGTCCGGAACCTGCATCTCCTCGTGGTAGGATCGCTCGACGTTGACGTCCCAAAGGTCGTGCGTGGCGCCGGTGATGTTGCGGGCCGCGTAAAGGCCGGTCAGCATCGAATGATCCTGGTTGTTGTAGCGGTGCAGCCCGTTGCGCCCGACGGTCTGGAGGTTCTCCAACCCCTTCAGCCAGTCGGACACGACGTCCAGCGCGTCCCGATAGGCGGTGTCGTAGACGGGATAGGCCTTCTTCTGGCGGATCACCTTGCCCTTCAGGATGGACCCGGACCGGGCCAGGCCCAGGGCTTCCAGCTCCTGGCCGGCCGCGGCGACGAGCGCATCGTCGTCCATCGACCACAGGTCCTCGCCCTCGTTGCAGAAGTACTCCATCCCGATGGAGCTGTGCGCGGGATCGGCGACCATGGCTTCGGACCAGGACCGGAAGTTCTGGATGCGCCCGACCCGGACGTCGTCGGAATGGATGTAGATCCAGTTGTCGTCGAACGGGTCCGGCGTATCGAGCACCAGCGCGACGATCAGGAAGTCGCGGTACTTCAGCCGGTCCGCCGCCTCGACCACCGCGGGGGGCGGGGGCGGGTCGAAGGCATGGATCAGGTCGCGCACGGCCATGCTGTTGACGAAGTGCTCCGCCTCCACGCGCAGGTCGCCGTCCGGGGTGCGCACGCGCAAGGCCGTCACGCGGTCGCCGTCCCGCTCGATCCGGTCGACCCAAGCCTCCATGCGGACGGATTGCCCGCGCTCGCGCAGGATATCGACGCAGCGTTCCCACATCTGACCGGGACCGTGACGGGGATAATCGAACTCCTCGATCAGGCTGGTCTCCTCCGAACGTCCGGTCAGCGCCTTCATCGCGACGCTCCACAGCGTCATCGACTTGATCCGCTGCGCCGCCCAGTCGGCCTGGATGTGCTTGGGATCGATCCCCCACACCTTCGCCGTGTAGGAGCGGAAGAAATGCATGTAGAGGCGCCCGCCGAAGCGGTTCATCACCCATTCCTCGAAGTTGTCCTCCACCTTGTGCGGGCGGACCTGCCACTTAAGATAGCTGATCATGATGCGCGCGGATTCGTACGCGCCGATGTTCCCCAGCGCATTGAAGATGCGCAGCGGATAGTCGTAGAACTTGCCGCGATAGAAGATCCGGCTCTTGCGCGGGCGGCGCAGGAACTCGTCGCCCAGGATCTCGTGCCAGACCTGCTTGACCTCCTCGATCTTGGTGAAGAAGCGATGCCCGCCGATGTCGACGCGGTATCCATCGTACACCACCGTGCGGGAGATTCCGCCGATCTCCGACGATCCTTCGAACGTGGCGACGTCCAGATCGGGCGCGATGCGCGACAACTCGTAGGCAGTCGTCAATCCCGCCGGTCCCGCGCCTATGACGGCGACGTCGGTCGATTGCGTGTCCGTCATGTCATTCCCCCGCATGGGCCAGCCCCGACGTGGCGGACAGGGGCGTGATGTTGGCGGCGTCGTCGCCGCGGAAATAAGCGATGGTCCGGGTCAGACCGTCCTGCAAGGGGACCGTCGGCCGCCAGCCGATGCGGGCGTCGGCACGCCCGATATGGGGTCGCCGCCGGGACGGGTCGTTCGCGGGCCGTTCCTGCTCGACCATCCGCAGCGCCACGCCCGCGAGGTCCGCGACCCGGCGCGCGAGCTCGGCGATCGTCACCTCCTCGGGGTTGCCCAGGTTGATGGGTTCGCCCTCGTCGTCCGGGGCCTCCATGACGCCCACGATCCCCCGTATCATGTCATCGACGTAACAGAAGGACCGTGTCTGGGTTCCATCCCCATGGATCGTCAGCGCATCGCCCGCCAGGGCCTGCGTCACGAAGTTGGAGACGACGCGCCCGTCGTTCGCCCGCATCCGCGGGCCATATGTGTTGAACAGCCGCACGATCCTGATGTCGACGCCGTGCTGGCGGCGATAATCGTGGAACAGCGTCTCCGCGCAGCGCTTGCCTTCGTCGTAGCACGCGCGCGGCCCCAGGATGTCGACGTTGCCCGTGTATGTTTCCGTCTGCGGATGCTCCAACGGCTCGCCATACACCTCCGAGGTCGAGGTCTGCAGGATCCGTGCGCCCGTCCGCTTGGCCAATCCCAGCATGTTGATCGCGCCAATCACGCTCGTCTTCATCGTCTGCACGGGATCCAGCTGATAGTCCCGCGGCGACGCCGGGCAGGCCAGGTTGTAGATCCGGTCGATCTCCACGTGCAGCGGATGGGTCACGTCGTGACGGATCGCCTCGAAGTTGGGCCGGCCGAGCAGATGGGCGATGTTTTTCTTGGCACCGGAAGAATAGTTGTCCACGCACAGGACATCGTGGCCTTCCCGGACCAGATAATCGCAGAGATGGCTTCCCAAGAAGCCCGCCCCGCCGGAAACCAGAACACGTTTCAACACTGTTGTCCTCCTGACCGACAAGTTAAACAATTTCCCTGGGGATTGTAACGGCTATGCGACGGAATTCTTCGCGGCTCCGGACCAGATAGGGCGAGGTATGGATTTGAGAACGCAAGAGATCTCCGCTTCGTCGCGACCGGCCATCGCGGTGCTCGTCCCCGCCCATCAGGCCGAGGATACGTTGGGTCCGTGCCCCGCGGGGATACTGGATTCCGGGTTCGCGGCGGGCGACTGCCTGGTGGTCGACGACGGCTCGACCGATGGCACGGCGGACGTGGCGCGCGCGCACGGCGTGCGCGTCCTGTGCAACCCCGACCCGCTGCGTCCGGCCCGGGCCCGCAACCGCGGAATGGCCGCGCTGTCGGAAGGTCCCGAACCACCGGACGTCGTCCTGATGGTCGACGCCGACGTGGTCGTCCATGGCGACGTCCGCGGCGCGCTGGCGCGGCACTTCGCGGACCCGGACGTGACCGCGGTGATCGGCAGCTACGACGACAGGGCGGACGGGGGCAGCGTCGTCAGCGATTATCGGAACCTGCTGCACCATTGGGTCCACCAGCGGGGGGCCGGCGCGTCGGACACGTTCTGGACCGGCATCGGGGCGGTCCGCCGCGACGCCTTCGAGGCGGCGGGCGGGTTGCGTCCCGAATGGGAGAACATCGAGGACGTCGAGTTCGGGCTTCGCCTGACCGAGGACGGGGGCCGGATCGTCCTCGATCCGCGGTTGCAGGGCACGCACCTGAAGGTCTGGACGCCCGGCTCGCTGTTCCGAACCGACATGGACGGTCGCGCGGTTCCATGGACGCGGCTCCTGCGGGACGGGCGCCTGCACGCGGGTCGGCTGAACACGGACGCGCGACATCGAACCGCGGCCTTCGGCGTGGCGCTGGCCTGCCTCGGGGTCGTCCTCGCGCTCGTGGCGTTCCCGTTGGGGGCGGCCGCTCTCCTGGCGGGGGCGTCGGTGTTCCTTCTAGCGAGTTGGCCCTTCCTGTCCGATCTGGCGAGCATGCGCGGGCCGGGCTTCGCGGCACGGGCCGTTCCCTGGCATGCCCTGCACTACGTCGCGGCCCTGGCGGGATACGCGAAGGTCCGGCTGGGCCTCGCCGGGTGACGACGCATCGGGCCCCGGTGGGGCGATCCGTCCGGGCGCTGGCGCAGACGGCGATTTGGCATCAGGGCGTCCTGGCGATCAACGTGGCGGGGTTGATGGTCACGGCGCGCCTGCTTCCCGCGGAGGCGTTCGGCCTCTACGCCATCGCCTTCACGGTCTTCCAGTTCGCCGCCGTGCTGGTGCAGTTCGGCCAGGACGCCCATCTGATCCGCGGACGGGCGGTCACCCTCGCGCCCGACGCCCTCGCCACCGCGCTGGGCGTATCGGTCGCCACGGCCCTGGTCGCGGTGGCCATCCTGCTGGGAACGGCGGCGACCTTCACGTCCCTGGACCTGCTTTCCGATCTGACGCCCCTGTTGGCGATCGTGGCCGGAACGGTCGCCGTCCTGCCCCCGATCCTGATCCTGGAGGCGAGCCTGCGCCGCGACCTGCAGACGGCGCTGATCGTGCGCATCGACCTGGCCTGCGCGGCCATCCAGGTCGCGGGCGCCATCGCGCTCGCGGTCTGGGGGGCAGGCGCCGCGGCGCTGATCGGGGGCCTGTTCGCCAGCACGGTGGCGCGGCTGCTGCTGTTGCTGGTGGGTCATCCCGACCGTCCCGCCCTGCGGCCGCGCCTGACCGAATGGCGCGCGGCGTTCCGCTTCGGCGGGACCTACACCGCCACGGGCCTGCTGCCACGCGCTTCGGTGATGCTGCGCACGATGCTGTTGGCCTCCGTCGCGGGGCCCGCGGCGCTTGGCCTGTTGAACCGGGCCCAGACGCTGTCGCGGCTGGCGGACACGGCGATGGTGGACGGGATCAAGCCGATGGTCCTGCCGGTCATGGCCGCCGCCCTCCGCGAGGGCGGCACCGGCGCGCGGGTCTATCTGACGAAGGTCGACCACCTCGTCGCCGTGATGTGGCCGGCGGCGATCGTCATCGCGATCCTGGCCGAACCCCTGGTGGAGGTCCTGCTGGGGACGGGGTGGACGGACACGGTCCCCCTGGTCCGCATCCTGGCGCTGGCGATCCTGGCCTATCCGTTCACCCGCATGAGCACGAAGTTCTTCGCCGCCATCGGGGAGGAGGGCGTGATGCTGCGGATCCAGATCGTGCAGCAGGTCATCGGCTTCGCCCTGGTCGCGGGCGCGGCGTTCCATTCCATCGAGGCGGTCTGCGTGGCCCTGGTCGCCGCAGCCTGGATCAAGGCGTTCCGCATCGCGCGGGCGGTGCGGAGCCTGACCCCCTACGATCCCGGCGCGATGCGGCGCATCCAGGCCCGGGCGGCGGCGTTGGCCGCGGCGGCGGCCCTCGGACCCGCCGTTCTGACCGCGGGCGGCGTGGCCGGGCCCGTGGCGACGCTGGCCCTGGGGGGTGCTGCGGCGGCCGCCGGATGGTCGGTCTGCGCCATGCTCACGCGTCATCCCCTCTTGGTGCAGGCGCGGCGGCTGCTGGGGGTCTGAACCGCGGCGCGGCTATCGGGACCCGGTCCGCACTGCTGACAGGGATGCGGCGAAGTCGAGCAGCGCCGCGGCCCTGCGATCCCAGGTGAAGTCCCCGGCACGCCGACAGGCCGCGCGCCCCAGCCGGGCGGCCAGCGGTGCGTCGGACAGCAGACGCTCGATGCCCGCGGCCAGGGCATGCGGATCGTCGGGGGGCACCAGCAACGCATCCGCCCCGTCCGAGGCGACGGCCCGGACCGGCCCGACCCCCGTCGCGACGACGGGCCGCCCCAGGCCCATCGCCTGCAGCAGCTTCATGGGGCTGCTGAACTCGTCCGACACCCGGTCCACGCCGGCGGGCAGGGGGCAGCAGGCGACCGCGCCGCGCATCAGGAAGGCGGGCACCTCCGCGGCGGGAAGGGGTCCCGCGACATGCACGCGCTCGTCCAGGCCCGCCGCCCGGATGGCGTCCCGCAGATCGCTCGCGGCCGCATCCGGTCCGCCCGCCAGGGCCGCGGTCCGGCCCGGCAGCAGGCGCAACGCGTCGAGCAGCAGGCCCACGCCCTTCCGCCGTTCCAGCTTGCCCGCATACACCACGTCGACCGGCGGTCCCGATGGCTCGGGCAGCCGGGCCGGGACGTCGGTCCCGCTGGGCAGGATCAGGCTCGGCGCCCGACAGGCGAAGGCATCGCGCGCGGCGCGCGCCACGCCGTCGGACAGGAACACCAACCCGTCCGCCGCCGCCACGCGCCGTGCCTCGCGGGCCTTGGCGGTCCGGGCCCGGTCGGTGTCCAGGTCGGCGGCGTCCGCCCTCCGGCCGAGATCCCGCTCGACGGCGCGGACATGGGCGAGGTTGTGCATCTCGTAGAGGAACGTGACGGGGGCTCCCCCCCGTCGCAGGGCGTCCACCACGGGGTCCGCCGCCCCGCCCCGCGCAATCCACACGGCACGCCCGCCTTCGGTCCGCAGCCGGGCCAGCCGGAACGGCAGGGCCACGCCCCGCGGCCGACCCGTCCAGCCGGGCCGCGGGAACAGGGCCGTGACCGCCCAGTCGTGCCGACGGTCGAGGTCGTAGGCCGCCGCGATCGCATCCCTGTCCGCGACGGGGGCCATCGCGTGGTACCGGAACGGGACGCCGGCCGCGGCCAGGGCCGCGCCGGTCCGCAGGATCTGGATCGCCCCCGCCGTCGGCCCCGGCACGGAGGCGCGGTGGAAATACTCGATGCGCGGGCCGTCCGACATCAGCCGGTCCGCGGCATCGGCTCCGGGATCGCATCGCCGCTCCGTTCGGGAAGCCCCATCCCCGACGCGAGGCGGTCGCCCAGGCGCCGGGCCAGGGCGAGGATGGTGAAGGTGGGCGAATAGGAGGGGCCCGTCGGGAACACGGCGGACCCGGCGACATGCAGGTTGGCCGTCCCCCATACGCGGCAATGGGGGTCGACGACGCCGTCCTCGGGGCGCGCCGCCATCCGGGTCGTCCCCATCTGGTGGGCCGCGTCGGTCATGCCGTCCAGTCGGGGCGGGTCGTCGCCCCAATCGACGCGCCCCAGGCCGCAGGCCTCGATCCGATCCTCCGACAGGGCGACGACGCGGGCCATCGATCGGGCGTCCAGATCCGTGAACCGCCAGTCCAGCACCGCGCGACGCACGCCCAGCGCGTCGACCTCCGCGCCCAGGCGGACCCGGCTGTCGCGGTGGGGCGCCTGCTCGGTGACGAACTTGATGCGATAGAACGGCGCACGCCCGTTTCCGTCGCGCACGGCACGCCCCCCGCGCAGCAGGCGGCGCGCCGCCTCCAGCCGGTTCTCGTAGATCGGCTTCAGGTAGATGACGTGCTCCAGCAGCCCCTCGGCCCTTTGCGTGCGATCGTCGAGCGAAAGGCACAGGCAGAAGCGCGGCTTGGGGGCGTACTGGAACAGGGCCGCGTTGGCGGCGAGGACCGGACCCGGCCAGAGCGTGCCGAAATGGTGCTTCGGATGGTCCGTATAGAACCGGCCCACCAGCCCGTTCGCGTTCCCCACGCCGCCCTCCGTCACCGCGTCCGACGCCAGCATCAGGCGGGCGGTCTCCAGGGCGCCGGCGGCCAGGACGACCTGATCGCCCCGCACGGTGATGCGGTGGCCATCCAGGTCGGCACAGCGCACCCCCTCGACCCGGCGCCCGTCGGGCGAGCACAGCAACTCGGTCGCCGTCGCCCCCAGGATCACGTGGAGGTTCGGCATCCGCCGCATCTCGTCGCCGAAGCGGGTGGCGGTGCGCATCGGCTCCGCCTCCCAATAGAAGCTCGACAGCTTCAGGCCGTGGTCCGCCACGGTCCGGCGCAGTGCCGCGACCGCGGGGCGGTGTTCCGCGGCCTCCAGGTCGCCGAAGCCGCATTCGCGCGCGGCGGCGCGGTAGTGCGGCAGCAGCTCGTCCAGATCGATGGGCCAGTCGCTGTCGGGCACCCAGGGTCGCGGCTCGAAGTCGCTGCGCTGAAGGTACTTCCACTTCCCCGTCCAGGCCATGCTGGTCCCGCCGAACCGCCGCAAACGGCTGATGCCGCGCAGGGCCGGGTCGAGATAGCGGTGATACGGGGCGTCCGGATCCACCGTGCGGTGGGGCTTGCCCGCGAAGTCCAGCTCGTTCAGCGCCTGGATCGCGGGGTCGAACGCTTCCCGCCCGCTTTCCAGCAGGATCACCTCGGCACCCCGGCGCGCCAGGTGCAGCGCGACGGTGACGCCCGCGATGCCCGTCCCCACGACGACGACCTGCGCGACGGGATCGTCGTGGCCCGCCAAGTCGGAGATGTCGGTGATCATCGCGTAAGTCCTAACCCGCGCGCGCTCGCGCGCCCCGGACGGCAGACTAGGGCATCGGGCGGGGGGAACCAATCCCCGTCCCGTTCCGCCGCCGCGGCGGCGGTCCATGCGGGTGCGCCGGCCCCGCGACCCTTCGACCCTTGACGGCCGGGCCCGGACCGATGCCTCCTGGAGGCCTGCGTTCGGAGGGTCCCATGAAGCCGTTTCTTCCCGTCATCCTCGCCCTGGCGCTGGCCGGCCAGGCCTCGGCCGACGTCACGGTCAGCCACGGCTATTCGGCCTTCGGCGACCTGAAGTACGGGCCGGACTTCACGCGGTTCGACTATGCCGATCCGGACGCACCGCAGGGCGGCACGATGAGCCAGCGGCAGCTCTACGGCACGCCGACCTTCAACAGCCTCAACGCCTTCATCATCAAGGGCGACACCGCGCCGGAGGTCCAGCACCACGTCTACGACAGCCTGATGGTGCGGGCCAACGACGAGCCCGACGCCGTCTATGGCCTGGTCGCGGAGACGATCGAGTATCCCGAAGACCTGTCCTACGTCGCGTTCGAGATGCGGCCCGAAGCGCGCTTCCACGACGGCTCCCCGGTGGAGGCGTCCGACGTGATCTTCACGGTGGAGGCGCTCAGAACGCAGGGGCACCCGTTCTATCGCAACCTGCTGGGGAACGTGGAGGCGATGGTCGCCGAAGGCCCCCACCGCGTGCGCTTCGACCTGACGCCGGGGGCGGGGCGCGCGCTGCCCGCCGACATCGCGCAACTGCCCGTGCTGCCGGAGCACTTCTACGACGAGAACCCGTTCGACGAGACGTGGCTCGCCGCGCCGCTGGGATCGGGGCCCTACGTCGTCGAGACGATCGACGCCCCGCGGACGATCCGGTTCTGCCGCGCTCCGGACTATTGGGGCGCCGACCTGCCCGTGAACGCGGGCCGGAACAACTTCGACTGCTTCGCCTACGAGTACTTCACCGACGACACCGTGGGCCTGGAAGCGTTCGCCGCCGGCGAGTACCTGATGCGGGTCGAGTTCCGGTCGGCGTCCTGGGCCACGGGCTACGACTTTCCGGCCGCGCGGAACGGTTGGGTCAGGAAGATCGAGCTGCCGGACGGCAGGCCCGCCAACGCGCAGGGCATCTGGATCAACACCAGACGGCCCCACCTGCAGGACATCCGGGTGCGCGAGGCGTTGGAGTACCTGTTCAACTTCGAATGGACGAACGCGACGCTGTTCTATGACGCCTACAGGCGGACGGACAGCTTCTTCGAGAACACGTCGATGCAGGCGGAAGGGCTGCCCACCGGCGACGAGCTGGCCTTGCTGGAGCCCTTTCGCGACCAACTCCCGCCGGAGGTGTTCACCGAACCCGCGCACGTTCCCTATGCGGGGGCGGCGACGGCCCGCGACCGCCGCGGCCTGCGCGCCGCCGGACGGCTCCTCGACGCGGCCGGGTGGGTCGTGGGCGCGGACGGGATGCGGCGGGACGCAGATGGCGCGCTCCTGACGCTGCACCTGCCGGAGGACAGCCAGACCATGCTGCGCGTCCTGACCCCCATCGAGGAGAACGCGGAGGCGCTGGGCATCGACCTCCGCATCGCGCAGACCGATGCGGCCACCCAGGCCGAGCGGCGGCGCCAGTTCGACTTCGACCTGATCGTCGGCGCCTGGAGTGTCGCGGTCACCCCGGCGGCGGAGCTGCGCGCGTTCTACGGGTCGGACGCGGCGGGGGCGGACGGATCGAACAACCTCAGCGGCATCGCCGATCCGGTGGTGGACGCGCTGATCGAAGCGGTCGTGGACGCCCGGGACCGCGAAACCCTGGAGGTCGCGGCCCGCGCGCTGGACCGCGTGCTGCGGTCCAAGCGGCTTTGGGTGCCCAACTGGCATTCCGGCACGCACCGCATCGCCGTCTGGGACGTCTTCGGCATGCCCCCGGCGCCCGCCCCCTACGACTTCATGCGCAACGTGGAAGCCTGGTGGCTGGATCGCGGGAAGCTGGACGCCTTGCGGGCGCAGGGCGCGCTGTGACGCGACGGGGAAGGCCGCGGTCCTCCGGTCGCGTCACCGGTCCCTGAACTGCGCCTCGCGCTTGTCGACGAAGGCGGACATCCCCTCCGCCTGATCCTCCGTCGCGAAGAGCGCGTGGAACAGGCGACGCTCGAACAGCAACCCCTGCGCGAGCGGCATCTCCTGGCTGGCGTTCACGGCCTCCTTGACGGCGGTGGCGGTGACCATCGACTTCTCCGCGATCTTGGCCGCGGCGGCCAGCGCCTCGTCGACCACCTTCTTCGCGGGCACGACGCGGCTGACGAGGCCCGACCGCTCGGCCTCCTCGGCGGACATGAAGCGGCCCGTCAGGTGCATGTCCATGGCCTTGGCCTTGCCCACCGCGCGGGTCAGGCGCTGGGTGCCCCCCATGCCCGCGACGATCCCCAGGTTAATCTCCGGCTGGCCGAACTTGGCGGTGTCCGCGGCGATGACGATGTCGCACATCATCGCCAGCTCGCACCCCCCGCCCAGCGCATAGCCCGCGACCGCCGCGACGATGGGCTTGCGGATGCGCAGGATCGCGTCCGCCTGCTGCCCGAACAGATCGCCCATGAAGGCCTCGGCGAAGGACGTCTCAGCCATCTCGGCGATGTCGGCGCCCGCGGCGAACGCCTTGTCCGACCCCGTCAGCACGATGCAGCGCACCTTGTCGTCGGCCTGCGCCTTGCCCAGCGCGCGGACCAGCTCCTCCAGCAGGTCGGCGGACAGGGCGTTCATCGCGTCGGGCCGGTCCAGCCGGATCAGGGCGACGTGGTCCGCGACCTCGACGTTCAGGTTCTGGTATCCCATCGGTCCCTCCGGGTGGACGAAGTCAGAGGGGTGCAACGGGACGCGGGGGCGCGCAAGGGGGGGATTGTCGCGGCGCCGGGGGCGACGTCAGCGTTGGCAGACGGGGCAATGGAACGTCGACCGTCCGCCCTGGACGATGCGCCGGATCGTGCCGTCGCAGGCGTCGCGGGGGCAGGGCTGCCCTTCCCGGTCGTAGGCGGCGAACCCGTGCTGGAAGTAGCCCAGCGACCCGTCCGCCTGCCGGTGGTCGCGCAGGGACGATCCGCCCGCCTCGATGGCCTCCGCCAGGACGTCGCGGATGACGGGGACCAGGGTGGCCACGCGCCGGGGCGCGATGCGCCCCGCCTTGCGGGTGGGGCTGATGCCCGCGCGGTGCAGCGCCTCGCAGACATAGATGTTGCCCAAGCCCGCAACGACGCGCTGATCCAGCAAGGCCGCCTTGACCGGGCTGGCCTTGCGGCGGAACGCGGCGATCAAGTGGTCCGCGTGGAAGCCGTCGCTCAGCGGTTCCGGCCCCATGCGCGCGAAATGGCGCGTGGCGTCCAGCGCGTCCGTGGGCGCCAGGTCCCAGAACCCGAAGCGCCGGGCGTCGTTGAAGGTGACCCGGTGCGCGTCCGTGTGCAGCACGACGTGGTCGTGCCGGGGATGCCAGCCCGCGTCGCGGTGGAACGCACCGGGCCGGAGCGCGTCGTCGACCACCATGCGCCCCGACATGCCCAGATGCACGATCAGCGTTTCGGCGGTGTCGAGATGCGCCAGCAGGTACTTCGACCGCCGGTCCAGCGCGATCACGGTCGCGCCGGTCAATCGTTCGGCCATGCGCTCCGGGAAGGGCCAGCGCAGGTCGGGGCGGTTCACGTCCACCCGCACCAGCCGCGCGCCCTGCAGCGCCGGCGCCAGGCCGCGGCGGACCGTCTCGACTTCGGGCAGTTCGGGCATGAGGCGGGATATGGGACGCCCAGGGGCGCGGCGGAAGGGGCGGGGCGCAGCAACGGGACCCGCCGCCGCCCCTTCCGCCCGACCGGCGGCGCCCTATACCTCAACCGAACCACCGACAGGACGAATCCATGCCTTCCGACACCGGCCGCACCACCCATTTCGGGTTCGAGGAGATTCCCGAGGACAGGAAGGCGGGCCGGGTGCACGGCGTGTTCACGAACGTCGCGAACAAGTACGACGTCATGAACGACGCCATGTCGCTGGGCATCCACCGGCTGTGGAAGGACGCGATGATGGACTGGCTGGCGCCCCGGCCGGGCCAGCGCCTGCTGGACGTGGCGGGCGGCACGGGCGATATCGCGTTCCGCTTCCTGGACCGCGCGCCGGACGCCACCGCCACCGTCTGCGACCTGACCGAAGGGATGCTCGTCGCGGGCCGCGCGCGGGCGGAGGCCGCCGACCTGGCCGATCGGCTGGACTGGGTCGCGGGCGACGCCATGGCGCTGCCGTTCGGGGCGAACACGTTCGACGCCTATACGATCGCGTTCGGCATCCGGAACGTCACGCGGATCGACGCGGCCCTGGTGGAGGCCCACCGCGTCCTGCGCCCCGGCGGGCGGCTGATGGTGCTGGAGTTCAGCCAGCTCCCCAATCCGCTGATGCAGCGCGCCTATGACCTCTATTCGTTCAACGTGATTCCGCGCATGGGGCAGGCCATCGCGGGCGATCGCGACAGCTACCGGTATCTCGTGGAATCGATCCGGCGCTTTCCCGACCAGGACGCCTTCGCGGAGATGGTGCAGGCGGCCGGGTTCGGGAACGTGAAGTACCGCAACCTGAGCTTCGGCATCGCGGCGCTGCATTCGGGCTGGAAGCTGTGACCGCGTGAGGGGACCCCACAACATCCTGCGCCTCGCCCGCACCGGGGCGACGTTCGAGCGCACGGGCGCGATGAAGGTCGTGCTCGACCAGATCGACGCGCCGCCCGCGCTCCGGCTCCTGGCCCGCACGCTGGGCAAGCCGTTCGCCTGGCTGGGCTACAAGGGTGACCCGGACCTGCCGCCCGTGACCCGCGCCATCACGGCGCTGGGCCCCGCCTACATCAAGTTCGGGCAGATCCTGTCGACGCGGCCGGATTTCATCGGCAACGACCTGGCGGTCCAGCTGCGCGTGCTCCAGGACAAGCTGCCGCCCTTCCCGACGGAGGTGGCGCGCGCGACGGTGGCCAAGGATCTGGGCCTGCCCGTCGACACCGTGTTCGAGGACTTCTCCGCTCCCGTGGCCGCGGCCTCCATCGCGCAGGTCCACCGGGCCGTGCGGGCCGGGGACGGACGGCGCGTGGCCGTCAAGGTGCTGCGCCCGGGCATCGCGCGCGCGTTCCGCAAGGACATCGATGCCTTCTACCTGGCCGCCCGCCTGATCGAATGGGTCAGCCCCGCCACCCGCCGCCTGCGCCCGATGGACGTGGTGCGCCACTTCGACGAGACGGTGGCCCAGGAACTGGACCTGCGGACGGAGGCCGCGGCGGCGGGCGAGTTCGCGGCCAACACGGCGGGGGATGCGGGCTTCGCGGTGCCCGCGGTCGACTGGAACCTGTCGGGTCGGTCGGTGATGGTCATGGACTGGGCCGAAGGGATCCCCATGGGCGATCTCGACGCCATCGACGCGGCCGGCCACGACCGCGCCGCCCTGGCCGAACGCCTGATGCAGATGTTCCTGCGCCACGCCCTGCGGGACGGCTACTTCCACGCGGACATGCACCAGGGGAACCTGCGGGTCGGACCGGGCGGCGACATCGTCGCCCTGGACTTCGGCATCATGGGTCGCTTGGACGAGTACACCCGGCGGGTCTATGCCGAGATCCTGATGGGGTTCATCCGCAAGGACTACCGCCGGGTCGCGGAGGTCCACTTCGAGGCTGGATACGTCCCCCCCGACCGCGACGTGGACCTGTTCGCGCAGGCCCTGCGGTCCGTGGGCGAGCCGATCTTCGGAATGGACGCGAGCCGGATCTCGATGGGCCGCCTGCTGACCTATCTGTTCGAGGTCACGGAACGGTTCGGGATGCAGACCCGCACCGAGCTGATCCTGCTGCAGCGCACCATGGTCGTGGTCGAGGGCGTCGCGCGAACGCTGAACCCCCACATGAACATCTGGGAGGCCGCGCGCCCGGAGGTGCAGGCCTATGTCCGTGAATCCCTCGGACCCAAGGCCTTCGCCCGCGACCTGATCCGCACCGCGCGGGTCCTGGCCCGCTTCGGTCCCCACCTGCCCGAAGCGCTCGAAGCCGCGCTGCGGGCCCAGCGGCCCGGGGCCCGTCCCGCGCTGAAGGTCAGCGTGCCCCGGTTGGAGCGTGGCCTCGCGAGGGGACCGCTGTGGTTCGTCGCGGGCGCCGTGACGGCGGGGGCCCTGGCGCTTCTGGCGGCGGTGGTCTGACCGGACCCCGGATGCGGGTCACGCCCCCGGGCGAAGCCCCGTGACATCGTCCGCCGACAGGCGCACGCCGCCCTCCAGGACCAGGGTGGTGGCGCCGCCATCCATCGTCGCCTCCCGGATGGGGACGTAGCGGGCCGCCTCCACCGGATCGAGCGGCGTGTCGCCGGAGGCGGAGTTCACGGCGAACCGGTACGTGCCCGGCACCAGTTCGGTGCCGTCGGCCGTGCGCGGCGTCAGCGTGTGGCTGGGCGCGTCGGGGTCCAGGACCATGCGCGTGACGACCGTGCCGTCGGGGCGGGACACCACCAGTTCGGCCGTGTCGGCGAGGGTCGGGATGGGGGCGGTCAGCGTGACGGGCCCGCCGTCGTAGGCGGTCGGCTCCGTCGTGCGCGCCTCCATCCCGATCCAGGACGCGAGCTGCCCCAACTGGCCCTGGTCGGTCTTGGCGACCAGCGATTCCAGCAGCGTGTTGGTCCGCACCGCCTGCTCGACGTTCGAGAACGTCGCCAGCTGGCTGGCGTATTCCGTGCCGTCGGTGGGGTTCAGGGGGTCCTGGTTCTGCATCTGCGCGGTCAGAAGCTTCAGGAACGTGTCGAAATCCTGCGAGATCCCGCCATCGCCGCGGTCCTCCTTCGCGGTGCCGGCCACGGCGTTGGCATGGCGCACGGCGTCCTTCGCGGATTGCGGCGGCTCGTTGGGGGTCAGCAGTTCCATGGGGTGCTCCGGTGGTTCTGGCGGTCAGACGCGGACGTCGAGGCGGCCCGGTGTCGTGGGTCGCGGCGGGGACGGGGGGGCCATGTCCGACGGCTCGCCCCCCTGCGCCGGGGTCGTTCCCGGATCCTGTCCGCCGGCGGGATCGCCGCGGGGGCCGCCGTTCCCGGCGCCGCCGTCGGCGGACAGGTCCATGCGCAGGCGGACGGGACCGTCCGACGCGCTGCGTTCCAACGCATCGGCATGGCGCCGCATCAGGTCCAGCGTTTCGGGTCGATCGGCGGTCAGGGTGATCGCGATGCCGTCGCCGTCGCGTGCGATGGCGATGGTGACCCGTCCCAGCTCGGCGGGCGCCAGGGTGATCTCGGTCCGGGTCTCGGTCACGGGGGGCGCGGTCATCTGCTGCAGGCGCGCGGACAGGGCTTGGGGCAACTGGGCCAAGGGGACGGGGGGCTGCGGCGGGGGCGCCGCCGCGGCGGCGGGGGCATCCGCGCGCTGGGTGGTGACCTGCACGTCGCCCAACCCGACGGGCATGGCGGGGATGTCAGGCTGCGGCGATGTCGGGGCGTTGGCATTGGCCGGGGCCACCGGCGCGGCGGCCCAACCCTGCGGCGGGGTCCAGGTCGGGGCCGGCGACGTCTGCGGCGGCACGTCCGGCGGGGGCGCGGTGCCGGCCGACGGGGTCTGCGACGCGTCGATCCGCGCCGTCGCGGTTCGCGTAGGGTCGGGGGCCGTGGGTTCGACGCGCACGGGCGCGACGGGGGCGGCCTGCGGGACCGGCGCGCCGTCCCGTGGGGGCGTCGTGGTGGCGGCGGCAGCGGCCTGCGCCGTGGCGCGCTCGGCGGTCGTGGCGATTTCGGCACCCGCCCGATCCCCTGCGGGGACGGGCGCGTCGTCGACCGGAACGGCCCAAAGGGGGCGCATCCGCGCGGACGACATGGGCCCCACCCCGCCCTCGGGCGATGGGGACGGTGCGTCCGCCACGGCCGCAGGCTCGGGGGCATCGGTTCGCTGCGGGGCAGGGGGCGCCTCGGGGATCGGAACGTCCGGCTGCACCGGCGCGACCGGAACGGCGTCCGGCTGCGGGGGGTCGAAATCCGCGCGGTCCTCGACCGGCTCGGCCCCTGCGACGATGGCGGGGTCGGGAGCATCCGGTTCGGATGTCCCCTCCGGTGCGGGCGCTTCCGTGCCGTCCCGCACGTCCGGGTCTTCCGAATCCGCATCCGCGTCCGGGTCGCCCTCCCCGCCGGGCTGCGGATCGCCCGCGAGGGCGGCGAGTTCGCGGGCGAAGGCCAGGGTCGCGTCCGGGGCCGTCGGGGCATTGACCGGTTCGACGGTGCCGGACGCGGCCGGGATCGCCTTGCGGGCGGGCCCGGGCGTGGTCGTGCCCGCGGCATCGGGAAAGGGAAGCGGTGTCATCGCCGCCAGCCCTAGGGCGCGTTCGTTGAGGAAATGTTTACGACGTCCCCTTCAAACGGGGCGGCGAAGGAGACTTGCCATGGACCCCACCGCACCCATTCCCCCGAACCCCGCGTCCCCCTCGCAGCCCCGCGCGCGTCCCGACCGGGCGGACCCGCTCTGGCAGCAGGCCGTCAAGTTGGAGTCGCTCCTGTTCGAGCAGATGTTGGAAGCGTCCGGCATGGGCTCCCTGTCGCCCGCCGGCGGCGGATCGCAGGACGGGCCGTCCAAGCAGTTCGACAGCTTCCTGCGCAAGCACCAGGCGGAGGCGCTGGCCGGCCGAGGCGACGGCAGCCTGGCGGCGCAGCTCTACCGGGAACTGAAGGACGCGGCCGGCGACCGGTGACGCGCCCCGCCCGTTGACCGAATCACCAATTCGTCCGACGCGGGGCAGACGGATCGCAGACACGCGCCGCGCCGTCCCGATCGGCCCGTCCCGGCCCGCCCCCCGCGTCCCGGGGCCCACCCACGACCCTTGTTTCCTTGGAAATCACCCCGGTTGCACCGCGCCCCGCTCGGACGCAGACTGGTGGCACCGGGACGGTCCGGCCCGGCCCTGACCGGAAGGATCCTTCGCCGCAGCGCGGCATGACGGATCGTCCACCGGACGGCCCGCCTATCCTCCGCGTGGTTCCGGGGCGGGCCCTAGCTGCAGCGCTGCAGTTGCTGGCGGTACATCTCCGCCCGCTGCTCGACCCGGCCGGACACGGCGATCAGCCATCCCTTCCGCTTCCACGTCCCCCGCCGGTAACCGTTCCGCCCGTCGTGATAGGCCAAGTACTGGTGGCGGGCGTTCGACAGGGGGATGCCCAACTCGTCGCGGGTCTGGGTCATGTACCAGCCCATGAAGTCGGTCGCGTCGCGGATGCGGTCGCGGCGCGCGCGCAGGCGGCCCTGCTCCACCAGGTACTCCTTCCACGTCCCGTCGAGCGCCTGGCTGTAGCCGAAGGCCGACGATTGCCGTCCCACCGGGATGACCCCCAGCGCATAGCGCAGCGGCGTGCGCGCGTCCGAGATGAACTTCGATTCCTGATGGATCGTCGCCATCTGCACATGGACGGGCACGCCCCACTTGCGTTCGGTCGCGCGGAACGCGGACAGATAGCCCGCGCGCTGGTCCAGGATGGCGCAGGCGTCGTCCAGCAGGCGCGGCGCCTGTCCGGAACCGCCGCCGCCACAGGACGCCAGGGCGGCCAGCGCCGCCGCCACGAAGAGATGCTTCATCATGTCTGACCTGCTCGATCGGAATCGGTTCTTGGTGACCGTAGGGGGAAGGTTAGCCGTCCCGGCGCCATCCGCCAAGCCCGCCGTCACACGAGGACGGTCAGCAGTGCCGGCAATGCCGCGATCGCCATCAGCGTGGACACCACGACCAGCCCCGCCACGCGTTCCGCGTCGGCGCCGTACTTCGCGGCCAGCAGATAGGAGGTGACTGCGACCGGCGTCGCCATCTGGAGGATCAGGACGCCCGCCGCCACGTCGTCCAGGCCGAAGGCCCGGGCCATGCCCCAGCCCATCGCCGTCATCGCGACCAGCTTCGTCGCGGCGAGACCCGCGACGCGCCCCATGCCCGACGGCCGCAGCCGCGCGACCGCGACGCCCAGCGTGATCAGCATCAAGGGGATCGCCATCTGCCCGACCAGCCCCAACGCGTTGGCCGCGACCGCGGGCAGCTCCCACCCCAGGGCCAGCATGATCCCGCCCAGGATCGTCGCGCCGACCATCGGTTCGCGCAGGGCGGGCAGGGGGGATCCGCCGCCCGCCACGATCCACAGGCCCAGCGTGAAGCTGCCGATCGCCGTCACCGCGAAGACCACGACGCCCAGTGCCAGCCCCGCCTCGCCGAAGGCGAACAGGCACAGCGGCAGGCCCAGATTTCCGGTGTTGCCGAAGGCCAGCGGCGCCAGATAGGTCCGCACCTCCAGGCGCAGGGCGCGGCACAGGAGGTGGAACAGCCCGAGCGCGGCGGCATAGGCGGCCAGAGTGGCCAGGGCCAGGCGCCCCACCGCAGCCGGATCCAGGTCGGTCCCAGCCAGCGCGGTCAGGATCAGGGCGGGCACCGCGAGGGTCATCGCCAGCCGCGTGACGAAGGCCGTGTCGTAGGCGTGGCCCAGGCGGACCCAGACGAAGCCTATGCCGGCCAGCAGGAACACGGGGGCCGTGATCTGCAGGACTGTCAGGGCCAGGGTCACGGTGTGTTTCCAACGATTCGGGGCCGGGCGCATGGACATCCGCCCCGCTCCGTGGTCTAGGGACGGGCATGGGGAAGGGCAACGCGATGACGATGCGAGCGACGGCCGCGAAGTTCGGGTTGGGGGAAGTGGTGCGGCATCGGTCGCACCCGTTTCGCGGCGTCGTGTTCGACATCGACGCCGAGTTCTCCAATTCGGAAGAATGGTACCAGTCGCTTCCGCCGGACACCCGTCCGCGCAAGGACCAGCCGTTCTACCACCTGCTGGCCGAGAACGAGCACAGCTACTACGTCGCCTACGTTTCCGAGCAGAACCTCGTGCGCGACGCCACGGGGGAACCCATCGAGCATCCCGACCTGGGGGATCTGTTCGGGTCGTTCGACGGGCGGCAGTACCCGCTCCACTTCGCGATGAACTGACGGAAGCGTGGACGCGCGTTAACCGCGCCTTCACGACACCGCGCCCATTACGTCGACTCGGAAGGAGTCGGCGATGGATGGGGCGCGCCTGCCGGAAACGAGCCATGCGGAACGCCGTCTGCGCCTCGCCGCGGAACGGATGCTGGATCACGTCCGCACCGAGATGATCGCGGCGCACCGCTCCCTGTCCGAGCATCTGGAGCGGATCACCCAGGACTACCTGCGCGAACGGGACCGCCGCCGCACCCTGAGTGGACGGGCGGCGCATGTCGCGGCCGAGCGCCGCGCGGCCGTGGACCGGGCCGACCGGGCCGATCGGCGCCTGTGGCACGCCATCGAGGCGATCCGCGACGGCTTCGCCCTGTGGGGGCCCGACGGGACGCTGGTGCAGGCGAACGCACCCTATATCGACATGTTCGACGGATGCGTGGATGCCGAACCGGGCCTCGCCTATGGCGATCTGCTGGCGGCGGCCGTGGACGAAGGCGTGATCGATGTGGGTGACGCCGATGCCGAGGAATGGGTGGACGCGATGCTGGACCGTCGCGCGGATCCGGAAGCCGATGCGGAGGCCGTGATCCTGAGGCTGTTCGACGGGCGCTCGATCCGACTGCGCGATACGGTCACGCAGGACGGCGACGTGGTCAGCCTGGCGCTCGACGTGACCGCCGACCTGGAGCGCGAGGCGGCCCTGACCGACGCGCGTCAGAAGGCGGAGGATGCCAGCGCCGCGAAGTCCCGCTTCCTGGCCCGCATGAGCCACGAGTTCCGCACGCCCATGAACGGCGTGATCGGCATGGCGGATCTGCTCCTCGACGCGCCGCTGGATGCGGAAAGCCACGAGAACGCGCGCACCATCCGCGACAGCGGCCTGTCTCTGCTGACGATCGTGAACGACGTGCTGGATGCGGCACAGGTGGAGGCGGGCGGGATAGAGCTGACCGTGGCACCCTTCGACCTGGAGGCCGCGTTGATGCAGGTCGTGCGCTTGGCGGCGGCATCCAAGGGCGCCGCGCGGGGCATCGCGTTGCGCTATCCGCTGGATGGACCGACGCGCGTCGTGGGCGATGCAGATCGCCTGCGGCAGATCGTGACGAACCTCGTGGGCAACGGCGTCAAGTTCGCGGCCGGTGGCACCGTGACGGTCGCGGTGACCCTGACGCGTCCGGAGGGCGCGTCGTCGGTCAACCTCGCGATCGAAGTCAGCGACACCGGCCCGGGCATCCCGCCCGACCGCCAGGCGGAGTTGTTCGGCGAGTTCGCGCGCCTGGGCGCCACCGGGGTCGAAGGCACGGGGCTGGGCCTGTCGATCGCACGGGATCTCGCGCGGCTGATGGGCGGCGATGTGCGCCTTCTGGACCCGTCGGCGGATGCGCCCGGTGCGCGGTTCCGCCTGTCCTGCTCCCTCGCGCTGGACGGCGATCCCGGTCCGCGGGCGTCCGTGCCCCGGATGGTGCGCTTGCCGGACGGGGATACGCTGGGCCGTCGCACCCTGGCCGCCCGCCTGCGCGCCGCCGGGTCCAGCTTGGGCAGGCCGGGCGACGATGCGGCCGCGCCGCTGGTCGTGCCGTTGGATCTGGCCCCGGACGATCAGATGGCCCTTCGCGACGGCGGCGCGGCGACGGGGGCGATCCTTCTGGGCGCCGCGCGCGATGCCGTGCCCGGACTGATCGACGTGGCGGCGGAGGTGTTGCCCGATCCCTGCGCCGGAGCCGACCTGATCGCGGCACTCGGGCGCAGGAACGTTCCACCCGTCCCGCCGCCGGAGGTCCGGGTCCGCCGCGTCCTGTGCGCGGACGACGTGTCGACCAACCGCCTGCTTCTGTCCAAGATGCTGCGAGACGACGCGGACGTCCTGGACGTCGCGGAGGACGGGGACGATGCCGTCGCGATGTTCGCCACCCACCCCGCGGACGTCGTGCTCCTGGACATCTCCATGCCCCGCATGGACGGGCGGGAGGCCGCACGCCAGATCCGTGCGCTGCCCGGCGGGGCGGCCGTGCCCCTGATCGCCCTGACGGCCCATGCCGACGACGCGGAGGTCGCGGACATCCGCGCGGCCGGGTTCGACGCAGTCCTGGTCAAGCCCATCCGCAAGCCCGAATTGCTGGCCGTCATCGCACGGCTGATGGATGGCGCTCCGCCCCGGACCTGAGGCCCCGATCGTCCGCGCGTCAGACCATAGTCTGCATGTGCCCCGTTACGATGCCGCGCCAGTTGCGGATCGGACCGTGGGCAAGCCTGCGCGCGACGGGGGCGCCCTCCTCCAGCGCGCCCGATCGGACGAGCAGCGTCGCGATGACGGCCTCCGCCGCGCGGGTCGTGCCGTCCGTGATCTTCAACGCGATGCCCAGGCCCCGTTCGGGCAGGATGCCGACATAGACGCCCTCGGCCCCCGTCTTGACGACCGCTCCGCCGGTCGCGGCGGCCATCAGGTCGGTGCAGGCGCGACCGGTGCCCGCGACCAGATGGGGATGGGCGGCCATCGCGTCCCGCAGCGCCGTCATCGCGCGGCCCCGCGCGTCGTCCCCGGCGGTGGCGAAGCGCGCCATCGCGCGACCCAGCGCACTCAGCCGCGTCATGGGGTTGGGGGCGGAACAACCGTCGATGCCGTGGGCGGGACTGTCGAGGTCCGTCACCTCCTCGAACGTCCGCAGCACGGTCCGCTGCACCGGGTGGTCGATGTCGACGTAGTCGGGATCCCCGCCGAGGTGGCGGGACAGGGCCAGGAACCCCACATGCTTGCCCGAGCAGTTGTTGTGGCATTGGCACGGCGTGCGGCCGTCGCGGACCATCGCATCGCGTGCCTCCCGCTCCGTCGACCAGTGGGCGCCGCATCGCAGGTCCTCGTCTCCCAGCCCGAGTTCGGACAGCCATCCGCGGGCCAGGTCGACATGCGCCGCCTCGCCCGAATGGGACGCGCAGGCCAGCGCGAGACGGCGGGGATCGCGCTCCAACCCCGCTTCGACCAGGGGCAGGGCCTGCACCATCTTGCAACTGGACCGGGGAAAGATCGCGACGTCCGCATCGCCCCAGGATTCCCGGATGCCGGACGCATCGCAGATCACGGCGTGGCCGCGATGCACGCTTTCGATATGGTCGCCGCGGATGACCCGGACCAGTTCGGCATCGCCCGCCATGGTTTTCTCCGTGTGAAAAAGCGCCGCGGCGGCCTTCCGCCCCGACCCGGTTTGGCATTAACTAAGGATCGCACCGTTGAAAACCGCGGCATGATCGGATCGAACCGGACAGCCGCCCGCAGGCAGAGGCAGTAAGACATGCGCCCATTCGTGCTGGCCCTGTGCGTCGCCGCGCTGGCCCACCCCGTCCTGGCACAGGACAGCGACAATCGCGTCGGGATCGAGACGGACTGGTCCGTCTTCGTCGAGGACGACCCGACGCAATGCTGGATCGTCACCCCTCCCAAGCAGATCCGCAACACCCGCGACGGGCAGGAGGTCACGGCGCGACGCGGCGACATCCGCCTTTATGTCAGCTTCTGGCCGGGCGAGAGCGATTCCGGCGAGGTCAGCGTCACCGGCGGCTATCCCTATCGGGACGGATCGACCGTGACGATGACCATCGGATCGGACACGTTCGAGCTGTTCACCGACGGCGAGTTCGCCTGGGCCGCGTCCCCGGAGGAGGACGCCCGCATCGCCGCCGCGATGCGGCGCGGCGCGCAGGCGGTCGTCGTCGGCGTGTCGGGCCGCGGCACCCGCACGGAGGACACGTTCAGCCTGCTGGGTTTCACCGCCGCGCTCGAGGATGCGGAGGGGCGCTGTTCCGGCTGACCCGGTTCCGTTGGCATTCCCGCGCGGGCGTCCCTATATGGGGCGCCCGTTTTCGTTCCAGGAGTTCCCCCCATGACCGGTCCGACCGCCCCCGTGACCCAGGACGTCCTGACGATGCCGCGGCGGGAAGCCGACGGCCCGCGCAACCTGATCGGGCTGACGCGCGACGGGCTGCGGGACGCCCTGCTGTCCGTGGGCGTGCCGGAGCGGCAGGCGAAGATGCGCACCGGGCAGGTCTGGCAGTGGCTGTACCATTGGGGCGTGCGCGACTTTGATGCGATGACCAACCTGTCCAAGGCCTTCCGCGCGACCCTGCGCGACAACTTCGTCATCGCCCTGCCGGAGGTCGTGACGCGGCAGGTCGGCGCGGACGGGACACGCAAGTACCTGGTCCGCATCGCGGGCGGGCACGAGGTCGAGGTGGTCTATATCCCCGAAACGGACCGCGGGACCCTGTGCGTGTCGTCCCAGGTCGGCTGCACGCTGACCTGCTCGTTCTGCCATACCGGGACGCAGAAGCTGGTCCGCAACCTGTCCGCCGCCGAGATCGTGGGCCAGGTCATGCTGGCGCGCGACGATCTGGGCGAATGGCCCGAACCCGGGACCGGCACGGGGGAGGGCGGGCCGAGGCTTCTGTCCAACATCGTGCTGATGGGCATGGGCGAGCCGCTCTACAACTTCGAGAACGTCCGCGACGCGATGAACGTGGTCATGGACGGCGAGGGCATCGCCCTCGGTCGACGGCGGATCACCCTGTCCACGTCGGGCGTCGTGCCGGAGATCGCGCGCACGGCGCGCGAGATCGGATGCCTGCTGGCCGTCAGCTTCCACGCGACGACGGACGACGTCCGCGACGTTCTGGTCCCGATCAACCGACGGTGGAACATCGAGACCCTGCTCGATGCGCTGCGGACCTATCCAAAGGTCAGCAACTCGGAGCGGATCACGTTCGAGTACGTGATGCTGGACGGCGTCAACGACAGCGACGCCGATGCGCATCGGCTGGTGTCCTTGCTGGACGGGATTCCGGCGAAGGTGAACCTGATCCCGTTCAACGAATGGCCTGGGGCGCCGTATCGGCGCAGCAGCAACAACCGCATCCGGGCCTTCGCGACGATCCTGATGCAGGCCGGCTATGCCAGCCCGATCCGGACGCCGCGCGGCGAGGACATCATGGCCGCCTGCGGCCAGCTGAAGTCGGCGACCGAACGGGCCCGGAAGTCGCGCGCCCGGATCGCGGCCGAGGTGGAAGCGTCGCGCTAGCCGCCGTTCAGCGCAGCTTGCGGCTGCGGCGGGGCAGGAACACGTCCAGGATGAAACGAATCGGGTCGAACTCGGTCATGGCGATGGTTCCGCAGGCTGATTCTGGCGTTCGATGCCCGCGAGTTAGGCCGCGGGCATGACACGTCCATGACGTCCGCGCGGCACTTCGGTTCCGCCACGCGTCAGGGCGCGCGGAACTCCGCCTGTCTGTAGCCCTGGAGATACAGCAACGCCGTCAGGTCCCCGTGATCCACGACCAGATCCGCCTTCGCTCGGACCGCCGGTTTGGCGTGCAGCGCGACACCCATCCCCGCCGCGCGCAGCATCCCCAGGTCGTTCGCGCCATCGCCTACCGCCAGGGCATCCATGGCGTCCTCCGCCAAGTCGTGCAGGGCCGCGACCTTCGCGTCCTGGCCCAGGATGGGCTCGCCGACCTCGCCGGTCAGGTGCCCGTCCCGCACCGCGAGCGTGTTCGCGCGGTGGTGGTCGAAACCGAGCGTGGCAGCGACATGGGCGGTGAAGGCGGTGAACCCGCCCGAGACCAGCACCGCCGTGGCGCCGTGCGCCTTCATCGTGGCCACAAGGGTCGCGCCGCCGGGCATGAAGGTGATGCGGTCCCTGATGACCCGGTAGATCACGTCCACGGGCAGCCCCGCCAGCAGGCCGACCCGTTCGCGCAAGGCGCCCTCGAACCCGATCTCGCCGTTCATGGCGCGGGCCGTGATCGCAGCGACGCGATCGCCCAGGCCGGCTTCGGCGGCCAGTTCGTCGATGCATTCCTGCTGGATCATCGTGCTGTCCATGTCCGCCAGCAGCAGTCGCTTGCGCCTGCCCCCTGTGGGAACGACGTTCACGTCCACGCCCAGGACCCTCGATCCGTCCCGCGCCGCTGCGACGTCCCGACGGTCCGGCATGTCGAACTCCGCTGCCGCCCCTCCGGCCAGCCAGCGGATGTCGCCGCCGCCCCAGGCATTGCGGAGGGCCGTGCAGATGGCCTCGTCCAGGACGGGGCGCTCAGGATCGCAGGTCAGGACGGTGGTGAACATGCCCGCGCCCTTAGCGCGGTGATTGTTCTTGCGCGACCCCCGCGGTGCCGCTAGCCCCGCCGGCGGGACACGCCCCCCCAACGGGGCGCACATATCTGGAAGGATACCACGATGGGACCGACCCAACCGGCCGTGCGGCCGGGCGATGCCCGCTTCTCCAGCGGGCCGTGCAAGAAGCATCCGGGCTTCACCCTCGACACCCTGTCCGACGCCCCCTTGGGCCGCTCGCACCGCGCAGCGGTCGGCAAGGCCAGGCTGCGGGATGCGATCGACCGCATGGCGGCGCTGCTGGGCATCCCCGACGACTACCGGCTGGGCATCGTACCCGCCTCCGACACCGGCGCCTACGAGATGGCGATGTGGACGATGCTGGGCGCGCGTCCCGTGACGATGCTGGCTTGGGAATCCTTCGGCAAGGGCTGGGTCACGGATGCCAAGCTGCTGGACCTGGACATGGTGGACCTGCAGGCGCCGTATGGCCGCCTGCCGAACCTGACATCGATCGATTGGGACACCGACGTCTGCTTCACCTGGAACGGCACGACGTCCGGCGTGCGGGTCCCCGACGGCGACTGGATCCCGGCGGACCGTGCGGGCCTGACCCTGTGCGACGCGACGTCGGCTGCCTTCGTCATGCCGCTCCCCTGGGGCAAGTTGGACGTTGCCACGTTCTCCTGGCAGAAGGCGCTGGGCGGCGAGGGGGCGCATGGCGTCGTCGTGCTGTCGCCCCGCGCGGTGGAACGGCTGGAATCCTACACCCCGCCGCGGCCCCTGCCCAAGATCTTCCGCCTGACGAAGGCTGCCGCGCTGATCGACGGCATCTTCCGGGGCGAGACGATCAACACCCCGTCGATGCTGTGCGTCGAGGATTGCCTATCGGCGCTGACCTGGGCCGAGGGCGTGGGCCGGGACGGTCTGGTCGCGCGCTGCGATGTGTCCGCCCGGCACATCTGGGACTTCTGCGACCGCCACGACTGGATCGCGAACCTGGCGGATGACCCGGCGACCCGGTCCACCACGTCGGTCTGCCTGAAGCTGGTCGGCGCGCCGGAGGGGCTGGCGAAGCGGATGGCCAAGCGGCTGGAGGCCGAGGGCGTGGCCTTCGACATCGCATCCTACCGCGACGCGCCCGAAGGCCTGCGCATCTGGTGCGGTGCGACGGTCGAGCCTGACGACGTGGCGGCGCTGATGCCGTGGGTCGAATGGGCCTATCAGTCCGAGTTGGCGACCGCCTGATTTCTCGTACGGAGCGTGCAGACCGCGCTTCGGACTTCGTGCATTTCCCAGAAGGAGCCCGAGATGGCCCCCAAAGTGCTGGTCAGCGACAAGCTGTCCGAAACCGCCGTGCAGATCTTCCGGGATCGCGGCATCGACGTGACCTTCGATCCCGGATTGGGCAAGGACAAGGAGAAGCTGGCCGCCGTCATCGCCAACTACGACGGCCTCGCGATCCGGTCCGCGACCAAGGTGACGGAGAAGCTGCTGGACCGCGCGACCAATCTGAAGGTCGTGGGCCGCGCGGGCATCGGCACGGACAACGTCGACAAGCCGGCCGCCAGCAAGCGCGGCGTGATCGTGATGAACACGCCTTACGGCAACATGATCACGACCGCCGAACACGCCATCGCGCTGATGTTCGCGGTCGCGCGTCAGATCCCCGAGGCCGATGCCAGCACCCAGGCCGGAAAGTGGGAGAAGGCGCGCTTCATGGGCGTCGAGCTGACCGGCAAGACGCTGGGCGTGATCGGCGCGGGCAACATCGGCGGCATCGTCTGCCAGAAGGCCGTGGGCCTGGGCATGAAGGTCGTGGCCTACGACCCCTTCCTGTCCGAGGAGCGCGCGACGGAACTGCACATCCGCAAGGTGGAACTGGACGAGTTGCTGGGGCGGGCGGACGTGATCACGCTGCACGTGCCGCTGACCGATCAGACGCGAAACATCCTGTCGGCCGAGAACCTGGCCAAGACGAAGAAGGGCGTGCGCATCGTCAACTGCGCGCGGGGCGGTCTGGTGGACGAGGCCGCGCTGGCCGACCTGCTGCGATCCGGTCACGTCGCGGGTGCGGGCTTCGACGTGTTCGCGGAGGAGCCCGCGACGGACAGCCCGCTCTTCGGTCTGCCGAACGTGGTCTGCACCCCGCATCTGGGGGCCGCCACGACCGAGGCGCAGGAGAACGTGGCCCTGCAGGTGGCCGAGCAGATGGCCGACTATCTGCTGACGGGGGCCGTGTCGAACGCGCTGAACATGCCGTCCGTCACCGCCGAGGAGGCCAAGGTGATGGGTCCCTGGCTGAAGCTGGCCGAGCATCTGGGCGCCTTCGCCGGACAGCTGACGCAGGATTCGATCGAGGCGATCGAGATCGTCTACAACGGGTCCGTGGCCGCGATGAACCTGGAGGCGTTGAACTGCGCTGCCATCGCGGGCTTGATGAAGGTCGTGAACCCCGACGTGAACATGGTGTCAGCCCCCGTCATCGCGCGGGAACGGGGAGTCGAGATCTCGACCACCCGTCAGGACAAGACGGGCGTGTTCGACGGATACGTCAAGTTGATCGTCCGCACGCCCACGCGCGAACGGTCGGTCGCGGGCACGGTGTTCAGCGACGGCAAGCCGCGGTTCATCCAGATCAAGGGCATCAACATCGACGCCGAGGTGGGGGCGCATATGCTCTATACCACCAACGAGGACATGCCCGGCATCATCGGCGCCCTGGGACAGACAATGGGCGAGAACGGGGTGAACATCGCGAACTTCACCCTGGGCCGGTCGGACCGGGGAAAGGAGGCGATCGCGCTGCTGTACCTCGACGACCAGCCGCCCGCGTCCGTGCTGGACAAGCTGAAGGCGACGGGCCTGTTCCAGTCGGTGTCGCCCTTGCGGTTCGAGATGTGATGCCGAGTGGTAACGCCGAGCGGGGCCTGGGAGGCAGGGGAAATCGTTCGGATCGTTCCGATCGGAGAATTTTCCAGCGATAACAACGGTGTTGCGCGGGTCGGTCGAATCGTCGGCAGTCCGTTTCGGCGAATATGACACATGCACCCCCCGTACACCCCCCGTGCACCCCCCGTGCATACGCAGTGCAGATGAGACAGCGCGCGTTGCGGCCGTCTTGACAGAACGCAGCGTTCCGAGACGGGGGGGTGATCCGGCGCCCCGGGGCGGGTCGCGCTTCGGACCTCGGAACGGTCCCCCGGACCGTCCCGCCGCTCGCGCGGCCGGTCCCGGTGCCGGTGGCGGAATGGATCCCCGGGGACGATCCGTCAGGCGTCAGTATCCCAGCGCGCAGCCGTCCTTGCGGGGATCGCTGCCGCCGATCAGGTGACCGGCGGGGTCCATCACGATCGCCTGCGCGCCGCCGATGGCGGTCTCGGGGATGCGGACGTCGTGGCCCATGTCCGACAGCGCCGAGCGGACGTCGTCGCCATAGCCGCGCTCGACGTTCAGGACCGGCCCGTCGGCGAAGGCGCGCGGCGCGTCGATGGCCGCCTGCACGTCCATGCCGTGATCCGCGACGTTCGACAGGAAGCGGACGTGACCGTTGGGCTGGTATTGTCCGCCCATCACGCCGAAGGACGTATGCACCACGCCGTCCCGGGCCAGCATGCCGGGGATGATCGTGTGCATCGGCCGCTTGCCCGGTCCCAACTCGTTCGGGTGGCCCGGCGTCAGCGTGAAGCCCGCGCCGCGGTTCTGGAACAGGATGCCGAAGCGGTCCGACGCGATGCCGCTGCCGAAGCTGTGGAAGATCGAATAGATCAGCGAAACGGCCATGCGGTCGCGGTCCACCACGGTGATGTAGATGGTGTCGCGGTGCACGGCCTCCGCTCCCTGGACCAGGGTGGCGCTCGCGCGGTTCGGATCGATCAGCGCCGCCAGCCGCCGGGCCACGTCCGCGTCCAGCATGGCGGCCGCGCCCGCGGCATGGTCGGGGTCGGCGACGAAGCGGTTGCGCGCGTCGTAGGCCAAGCGCGCGGCCTCCGCCTCCAGGTGGACGCGACGGGCGGACAGGGGGTCGGCGTCGGCATAGTCCGTATGGGACAGGATGTCGGCCATCAGGATCGCGGTCGCGCCCTGGCCGTTCGGCGGATGCTCGATCAGGTCGTGTCCGCCGTAGCGCCCGAACAGGGGCGTGGCCCAATCGGCGCGCGTGGCGGCGAAGTCGTCCTCCGTGTGGACGCCCCCCGCCGCCCGCAGCGAGGCTGTCATGTCGTCCGCGACCTCGCCCGCATAGAACCCGTCGCGACCGTCCTTCGCGATCCGGCGCAGCACCTCCGCCTGCCCGGGCAGGGCGAACGGGTCGCCCGCGCGCGGCGGGGCGCCGTCCTTCAGATAGACGGCGCGCGCCGATCCCTGCGGCGTGCCGCCCGCGACCGCCCAGTCGAAGGCCACGCGGGGCGCGACCGGGACGCCCGCGTCGAACGCCGCGATCACGGGGCCCAGCGTGTCCTGCAGGCCCAACGCGCCGTGGCGGTCCGACAGGGCGCAGAAGCCGTCCACCGCGCCGGGGATCGTGACGGCGGCGGGACCATCCGGCGGGACCACGGCGTGACCCGCATCCCGGAGGTCCGAGGCGTCGGCGCCCGCGGGCGCGCGACCCGACCCGTTCAGCGCCGCGACGTCGTCCGATCCGGCCGGCTTGACCAGCGCGAACATGTCGCCGCCCAGTCCCGTCATCTGCGGCTCGCACAGGCCCAGGACGATCGCGCCCGCGATGGCCGCGTCGGCGGCGTTGCCCCCGCGGCGCAGGGTGTCGATCGCGACCAGCGCGCCGAGGGGATGCGACGTGGCGCACATGCCGTTCGCCGCATAGGTGGCGGACCGGCCGGGCAGGTGGAAGTCGCGCATGGTTCAGTCCTCGCGTGCGATCGTGATGGTGCGGTTGGGGAAGGGGATCTGGATGCCCGCGCCTTCCAGCGCGATCTTGATGTCGCGGTTCATGTCCTTCCAGTATCCAAAGAAATCGGTCCGCTTGACCCAGGCGCGGACCAGGAAATCCACGCTGCTGTCGTTCAGCTTGTCGACCAGGACGGTCGGTTCGGGATCGGGCAGGAAGCGCGCATCGCTGGTGATCGCGTCCCTGATGATCTGCGTCGCCAAGTGCAGGTCCGTGTCGTAGGCCACGCCGATGATCCATTCCGCCTGCCGCGTGTCGTAGGCGGAATAGTTCACGATGGTGTTCCCCCAGACCTGGCTGTTGGGAATGATGATCTGGAAGTTGCCGATGCTGGCCAGTTCGGTGAAGTTCAGGTTGATCGACCGGACCGTCCCCATCTGGCCGTTGATCGTCACGAAGTCGCCCAGCTTGATGGGCCGGAAGATGATCATCATCACGCCCGCCGCCACGTTCGACAGGGTCCCCTGCAGCGCGAGGCCGATCGCCAGGCCCGCGGCACCGATGACCGCGACGATCGACGTGGTCTGGATGCCGAACGTGTTCAGCACGACCACGACCGCGAGCGCCAGGATCGCGTAGCGGGCGATGTTGGACAGGAAGTCGAACAGCGTCTGATCCAGCCGCGCGTGTTGTTCGGCCAACCGCTTGATGCGCCGCGATACCCAGCTGGAGATGACGTAGGCCAGGAAGATGATCAGGATGGCCGCGAGGACGTCGCCCAGAAGGCCTGCCAGGAATTCCAGGCTCAGGAAGTCGCCCAGCGTGCGCCCGGCATAGATCTCGGTGGAAAGCAGTTCGCGCATCGTCGTCCCGTCGTTGTCCGCAGCCAGGGACTAGACCGGCGACGTACGCTTATCCAGTGGCGGGGATCGCATCGATGGCACGGGCCAGGTCGAGGTCGCGAGCCGTCACGCCGCCCGTGTCGTGGGTCGTCAGGCGGATCTCGACCCGGTTCCACGAGTTGCGCCAGTCGGGATGGTGGTCGTGCCGTTCGGCCAGCAGCGCGACACGGGACATGAACGCCCAGGCCGCCGGGAAGCCGGAAAAGACGTAGCGGCGCACGATCGCGTCGCCGTCCAGCATCCAGCCATCGGGGATGGAACCCGGGATCACTGCTGTTCCTCGATTTCGACCCGCCGGAAGGGGCCATAGCCGGTCAGGACCTCGATGTCGCGTTCCACGGCGCGGGATTCGGCGCGCAGGAATTGCGCCACCGCGTCCCGGAACGATTCGTTGGGGATGTGGTGCAGGGAATGGCAGGTCACGGGCAGATAGCCGCGCGCCAGCTTGTGCTCGCCCTGGGCGCCCGCCTCCACGCGCGACAGGCCCTGCGCGATGGCGAAGTCGATGGCCTGATAATAGCACAACTCGAAGTGGAGGGCGGGGTGGTGCTCGGTGCATCCCCAATAGCGGCCGAACAGGGTGTCCCGCCCGATGAAGTTCAGCGCGCCCGCCACAAAGGTTCCGTCGCGTTCGGCCAGGACCAAGAGCATGTCGTCGCGCAGACATTCCTGCGCGGCGTCGAAGAAGGCCCGCGTCAGGTACGGCTGGCCCCACTTGCGCGCGCCCGTGTCCTGATAGAACCGCCAGAACGCGTCCCAATGGTGGGACCGGATCGCGTCGCCGGTCAGGGCGTGGATCGTGCCGCCAAAGCCCTGGGCCTGCGCGCGTTCCTTGCGGATGTTCTTGCGCTTGCGCGACGACAGGGCGGCCAGGAAGGCGTCGAAGTCGGCGTAGCCGTCGTTCAGCCAATGGTATTGCTGCGACGACCGGCCCAACAGGCCGATCGCCTCGCCCGCATCGCGTTCGGCCCGTGTGCAGAACGTCGCGTGCAGGGACGACAGGCCGTTCGTTTCGGTGACCTGGACGGCGCCGGCGATCAGGGCGTCGAACGCGTCGGCGTCGTCGGGGCGGGTCAGGAAACGTCGGCCGGTGGCCGGCGTGAACGGCACCGCGATCTGCAGCTTGGGGTAGTAGTCGCCGCCCGCACGCTCCCAGGCATGGGCCCAGTTGTGATCGAAGATGTACTCGCCCTGGCTGTGCGCCTTGGCATAGAGCGGCGCCACCCCGATCAACGTGTCGCCCCGGCGCGCCACCATCGGCTGGGGGCCCCAGCCCGTGCCCCGGCCGACCGATCCGCTGTCCTCCAGCGCGGCGAGGAAGCGGTGCGTCGTGAACGGGTCGTTCGGACGTCCGCCCTCCGCCGCCTCCGGGCAGGCGCAGGCGTCCCAGTCCGCCGCGTCGACGGAGGCGACGCCGTCGCGGAGCTCGATCGTCAGGTCGGTCGTCATCCCCCCGACTTGGGGGGGCTTCGCGTCAAGGCAAGTAGCCTTCGAACGTCACCGCGTCCGCGACCCGACGGACCATCGCCTCCAGGCCCGCGCAGGGGATGGTCCAGCACAGGATCGGCACGCCCCGCGCCTTCAGCGCGGCGATCCGCGGCATCGCGAGCGCGTCCGCCTGATGGCTGACGAACGAGGCGCCGACGCGGTCGAAGTCCGGTATCCCGGCCAGCCGCTCGCGCGTGGCGGGGGACAGTCCGGGCCATTGCCCGGCCCGGAAGTCGGACGTGACCAGGCCGCGGGGCACTTCGGGCAGCAGGTCGGCCAGGCGTCCCACAGTGTGCGGGTTGAAGGACATCACCGCCAGGTCGCCGCGATAGCCGCGCAGGACCTCCGCCACGGCGTCCTCCAGCGGGCCGACGCGGTCGCCCATGTCGCCGTCGCGGTCCTTCAGCTCGACGACCACGGGGACGCGGCCCGCGATCAGGTCGAGCGCCCCGCGCAGGGTCGGCACCCCTTCCGCGGCGTCCGATCCGGTCAGGGGCAGGTCCGCCAGCTCGGCGGCGGACAGGGAATCGACCAGGCCGCCCCGTGCGGTCAGACGGTCGAGCGCATCGTCGTGGAACGCCATCGGCACCCCGTCGCGCGACGGCTGGACGTCCATCTCGACCGCATAGCCGCGCGCGATGGCCGCCCGGAACGCCGATGCGGAGTTCTCGGGAATGCCGGGGCCGTGCAGGCCGCGATGGGCGATATGGCCCGGGTTCAGGAACGTACGGGGCAGCAGGGGCATCACCGCGCCCCCCGTCGCGGGACGGGCCGGATCATTCGATCTCGAAGATGCCTTCGATCTCGACCGCGACGCCCAGCGGCAGGGCGCCCGCGGACACCGCGGAGCGGGAATGGCGCCCCGCATCGCCCAGCAGCTCGACCAGCAGGTCGGACGCGCCGTTGACGACCTTCGGCTGGTCCGCGAAGTCCTTCGTCGAGTTCACGAAGCCCGTCAGCTTCACGACGCGACGCAGCTTCGACAGGTCCCCGCCGCAGGCGTCCTTGACCTGCGCCAGCAGGGCGATCGCGCAGGTGCGCGCGGCGCGGGCCCCGTCCTCGACCGACATCTCGTCGCCCAGCACGCCCGTGATGAGCCCATCGTCGTCGCGGCTGATCTGGCCCGACACGAACAGCAGGCCGCCCGCGCGGACATGGGGGACGTAGTTGGCGGCGGGGGCGGGCGGCACGGACAGGTCGATGCCGTGTTCGGCCAGCTTGGCGTCGATGGTCATGGGACGAAACTCCGTTAACGATGCCCTCACATTGCCCAAGCCCCGGGCGGAGCGCAACGCGGGGTGCGCCTCATTCGCGGAAGGCGCGCACGAAGTAGTCCGACAGCGGCTTCACGAGATACTCGATCGGGGTGCGATCCTCCGTGCGCAGGAACGCCTCCACCGGCATGCCGGGCAGGAGGGGCTGGCCGTCCAGCCGCGCGATCTCGCCCTCGTTGGGCAGGACCTCCGCGGCATAGTAGGTGCGCCGCGTCGCCTCGTCGGTGAAGGCGTCGGGCGACACGCGGACCACCTGGGCCTTCAGCTCGGGCGTGGTGCGGGCGTCGAAGGCGGGCAGGCGCAGCGTCACCTCCTGGCCGGGGAAGACCTGGTCGATGTGGATGGGCTCGACCTCCGTGCGGATCACGAGGGGACGGTCCTGCGGGATGACGTAGAGGACGGGCTCCGCCGGACGGATCACGGCGCGCGGCGCGAAGACCTGCATGTCGTAGACGACGCCCGACACGGGGGTCGTGATCTCCAACCGGGACAGCCGTTCGGCCAGGGCGCGCGACCGTTCGGCCAGCTCGACCTCGCGGAAGCGCAGGTCGCGCAGCTCGGTGATGGCCGCTTCGCGGATCTGGGCGCGCAGGCGGGCGATCTCCAGGTCGATCTCGGTGATGCGTCCCTCGAACTCGGCGACGGAGGCCGTCAGCTCGCCCACGGAGCCCAGCAGGCGGGCCTCCTCCCGCTGCAGGGCGAGGACGCGGGGGGCCTGCGCCAGGCCGCGGTCGAGCAGGCTCTGCTGGGCGGTCAGCTCCTCCTCGATGAAGGACAGCTGACGGGTCAGCGCCTGCTGCTGGGCGGTGATCCCCTCGATCTGGCTGTCGATCTGGCCCTTGCGGCGTTCCAGCTGCTCGACCTGGGTGGCGGTGGATTCGCGGCGGGCGGCGAACAGGTTGCGCTGGCCCGCGACCGCGTCCTCGATCTCGGCCTCCGTTTCGGCGGCCCGCAGCAGGGCGTCGGAGAAGGCGATGGCAAGGGCCTCGTCGCGTTCCGCGGTCAGGCGCGCGGTGCGGGCCGCGATCTCGAGCAGCTGGTCGTCGATGATCGTCTTCTCGGCGCGCAGGGTGCTGTCGTCCAGGACGATGACGGTGTCCCCCTCGGCCACGCGGGACCCTTCGCGGACGCGGATCTCGGCCACCACGCCGCCGTCGGGGTGCTGCACGACCTGACGGTTGCTTTCCACCGCCACGCGGCCCGGGCTGATGATCGCGCCCGAGATGTTGGCCGTCGCGGCCCAGGTGCCGAAGCCCCCCAGCAGGACGGTCAGCGCCAGCACCCCCATGGTGATGTGGCGCTTCGCGGTCCAGGTCCGCTTGGGCGGCGCGGCGGGCGGCTGGACCGCCACCGGCCGGCCCGCCGGCGCGGGGACGGGCGCTTCGGGCTTCGGCGGCTGCATCGGCATCTGGTTCATGTCACGCCCCCGGCGTCCTGCGTCTGCGTGATGGCGGCGTGGTTCTTGACCATGTCGCGCAGCACCTCCTCGCGCGGGCCGAAGGCCACGCGCATGCCGCCGCGCAACATCAGCAGAACCTCGCATTCCTTGATGGCGGCGGGGCGGTGGGCGATGATGATGACCGCCCCGCCCCGGTCCTTGTGGGCGGCGATGGCGCGGTTCAGCGCTTCCGTGCCCTCGTTGTCGAGGTTGCTGTTGGGCTCGTCCAGGACCAGAAGGACCGGATCCCCGTACATCGCGCGCGCCAGTCCGATGCGCTGGATCTGGCCGCCCGACAACCGCCCGCCCACCGCGGTGACGGGGGTGTCGTAGCCCTGCGGCTGGGCCGTGATCATCTCGTGCGCGGCGGCCTTCTTCGCGGCGGCCACGACGGCGGCGGGGTCGGGGTCGGTCGAAAGGCGGGCGATGTTCTCGGCGATGGTGCCGTCGAACAGCGTGACGGTCTGCGGCAGATAGCCGACATAGCCGCCCAGCACGTCGGCGTCGTACTGGTCCAGCGTCGCGGTATCGAGCCGGATCTTGCCGCCCGCCGGCGGCCACACGCCGGTCAGCGCCTTGGCGAGCGTCGTCTTGCCCGCGCCCGACGGGCCGATCACGCCCATCGCCTGACCGGGCTTCAGCGCGAAGCCGATCCCGCGCAGGGTCGCCTGCTGCGCGCCGGGCGGAAAGACGGTCAGGTTCTCGGCGACCAGATGGGCCTGAGGCCGCGGCAGGGGGTGGCGTTCGCGCTCCGGCGGGATCTCGGACAGGAGCTCGACCACCGCCGAGCGGCCCTTGCGCGCGGCCTGGACCAGCTGCCACTGCCCGATCAGCAATTCCAACGGCGCGAGCGCCCGGCCCAGCAGGATCGAGCCCGCGATCATGGCGCCCGCGGTCAGCTGCTCCTGCAGGACCAGCCAGGCGCCCAAGCCCAGCATCATGGATTGCAGGAACAGGCGCAGCGTCTTCGTGGTGACCGTGAACAGCCCGGAGCGGTCGGAATAGGTCACCCCGTCCTCAAGCGACTGGCCCCGCGCGGTCTGCCAGCGTCGGAAGGCCGATCCGCGCATCCCCAGCGAATGGACCAGCTCGGCATCCGACGCCAGCTGCTGGGCCGTCAGCTCGGCCCGCGCGCTGGCCTGGTTGGCCTGCGCCATGGGGCCGGAGGTCAGCCATTGGTTCAGGATGGCGACCGTGATCAGCACCAGCCCCCCGCCCACGGCCAGCAGGCCCAGCAGCGGGTGGAAGATGAAGATCGCGGCCAGGAAGAACGGCGTCCAGGGTGCGTCGAACAGCGCCAGGAACACGGGCGAGGCCAGCAGGCGCTGCACGGCTTCCACGTCGCGCAGGGGGTTGCGCCCGCCGGGACCGCCCTGCGCGAAGGCGGCGCGCTTCAGGTGGGCCTGGAAGACGCGGCTGTCCAACCCGTCCTGGAACCGCGCCCCGAAGCGGGCCATCACCCGTCCGCGCAGGTGGTCCATCACGCCCATCATCAGGAACAGGAACGTCACGAGCGCGGTCAGGGCGATCAGCGTCGCCTCCGACCGGGACGACAGCACTCGGTCATAGACCTGCAGCATGTAGATCGGGCCGGTCAGCATCAGCGCGTTGACGACGACCGAGAACAGGAACGCCATCACCAGGAGGGTGGTCCCCTTGCGCCGAAGGTCCGCGACCTCGGCCGCGCCGTCGTGCGGATTGCCCGTCCTGAGTGCCATGTCGCGTCGTCCAATCGTGCCCGGGGGCGTGATACCCCGTCCCGTCGGGGGATGCGACCACCTAGCGGGCGGGGTGACAACGAAGGATGAAGACCGCCGGCTCAGCGACCGCCGAACAGGCTGCCCAGCACGTCCGTGAGGATCCGCTCCGCCAGGTTGTCGGAAGGCGGCGGGACGGGCTGGACCGCTTCGGGCACCTGGACGACGATCTGGCGTTCGCGGCGCACGCGGTCTGCGCCCGGATCGAAGTCGGGCAGGGGCGTGACCGGGCGGCCGTCGTGGATGCGGGCCATCGCCTCGCGCCAGATCTCGGCCGGCAGGCCGCCGCCTGTCACGCCCGACAGGGGGGTGTTGTCGTCGTAGCCCATCCACACCCCCGCGACGTAGTCGCCGGTGAAGCCCACGAACCAGGCGTCGCGGGCGGCCTGCGTCGTGCCCGTCTTGCCCGCGGCCGGGCGTCCGCCGGGCAGTTGCGCCCGCTGCCCCGTGCCCGCCGCGATCACGCGCGACATCATGTAGGTCAGCTGCCGCGCCGCCGCCTCCGAGATCACGCGCTCGCCCAGACCGCCCTCGCGGTCCAGGAGCGGATCGGTGTCGCCCCGCAGCGTGATGGACGTCAGGCCATAGGGCGTGACGGAAGTGCCGCCGTTCAGGATGCCGGCATAGGCGCCCGTCATCTCCAGCAGGGTGGATTCGCTGACCCCCAGCGCCAGGGCGGGCCCCGCGGCGAGGTCGGAGACGATGCCGAAATCGGTCGCCACGTTGCGCACGACGTCGCGGCCCACGGCCTCCGACAGGCGCACGGTGGACGTGTTCAGGGACCGCGCCAGCGATTCCGTCAACGTCACCTCGCCGTAATAGTCGCGGGAATAGTTCTCCGGCGAATAGGTTCCCGATCCGGGCACCTGGATCGACAGGGGCGCGTCGAGGACGGGACTGTCCCAGCGGTATCCAAGGTCAAGTGCCGCGGCATAGACGAAGGGCTTGAACGCGCTGCCGGTCTGGCGCCGTGCCTGATAGGCCCGGTTGAACAGGCCCGCCCCGCGCGTGTTGCGGCCCCCCACCATCGCGCGCACCGCGCCATCGGCGTCCATCACCACGATGGCGGCCTGCGCTTCCGATCCCGGGCGGACCTTCGTGTCGAAGATGACCTCCAACGCGTCTTCGGCAGCGCGCTGGATGCTCTGGTCGAGGGTGGTGGCGATGATGACGTCCTCGGTCGTGTCCTCGCCCAGGAAGTCGGGGGCGTCGGTGACGATCCAATCGGCGAAGTACCCACCGACGTCCTGGCGCGCGGCGACCGACAGGCCCGCGGGCGCGTCGAGCGACTGCGCGAAGGCGGCGTCCGTCAGATAGCCCTGGTCGTTCATCAACCGCAGGACGGTGGCCGCGCGCTCGCGGGCGCGGGTCAGGTTGCCCGTGGGCGCATAGTAGGACGGTGCCGGCAGGAGGCCCGCCAGCATCGCGGCCTCCGAGGCGTCCAGGTCGGCCACGTTCCGGCCGAAGTAGCGCTGGCTGGCCGCGGCGAAGCCCCGCGCGCCCGCACCGAGATAGGCGCGGTTCAGATAGATCGACAGGATCTCGTCCTTCGTGAACTTCAGCTCTAGCGCCAGCGCGTAGGGGATCTCCTTCAGCTTGCGCCACACGGTTCCGCGCCGACAATCGGCCTCGAACTGGGCTTCGGTCATGCCCATCGACGGGTCGTAGTCGACGCCCAGGCACAGCAGCTTGGCGACCTGCTGGGTGATGGTCGAGCCGCCGTTGCCCGAGAGCGGCCCGCGGCCTTCGCGCAGGTTGATGCGGATGGCGCTGGCGATGCCAATCGGGTCGACGCCGGGATGGCGGTAGAAGCGCTTGTCCTCCGCCGCGACGACGGCCTGCACCAGGCGGGGGGACACGTTGTCGGTCGTGACGAGGCCGCCGAACTGGTCCCCGCGCCAGGCGAAGACGGTGCCCTCGCGGTCCTGCAAGGTCACCGATCCCCGCGCCCGACCGTCCGCCAGCGTCGCCAGGTCCGGGATCCGGAGGTAGTCGTAGGCCACGGCGACGCCCAGGATCAGCAGGCCCACCAGCGCGCCCCGGGTCGCGGCGTACCAGGTCAGGCGCAGGAGGAACCGGAGCGGCCAGGTCAGCCAATAGGCCAGGCCCCGCCGCCTGGGCGGGGCGGCCTTGCGGCGCCGGGTGGGCGCCTTGCGCTTGGGGGCCTTCGGCTGCGTCCGCCGTTCGGCCACCAGCCGCCGTCGTGCCGTGTTCTTCGCCATCGTCCTGCCCGCGTCCCGATCCGGTCCGACGAACCCTTACGCGCTCTCGGGGGGCGTTTGCACGCCCCCCGGCCCGAAATCGACGCTTCGACAAACGGCTAAATTCCAGGCAGCGCCCTAAAAATAGGCACAATTATCGGCAAACCCGCCGATGCCCGTTCGGCGCGGCGTGGCGATGCGTTGCGTTCGCGGGGTCCCCCGCCTGACCTGCCGCCACTGGCGTTCGCGCCGCAGCAAGGGGAATCGCCGTGAAACTCATCATAGCAGCGATCAAGCCGTTCAAGCTGGAGGAGGTGCGCGAAGCGCTGACCGCCATCGGCGTGCGCGGCATGATGGTGACGGAGATCAAGGGGTTCGGCAGCCAGTCGGGCCACACCGAGATCTACCGCGGCGCGGAGTACGCCGTGAACTTCGTGCCGAAGGTCAAGCTGGAGATCGTGGTCGCCGCCGCGATGGCCGACCAGGTCGTCGAGACCATCGTGAGCACGGCCAAGACCGACAAGATCGGCGACGGCAAGGTGTTCGTCCTGGACGTGGACCAGGCCGTCCGCGTGCGCACGGGCGAGCTGAACGACGACGCGATCTGATCCACCAGAGGGGAACGAGAGAATGCATTACCCGAAGCTCCTTCCTGCCGTCGTGGCGCTGGGCCTGCTGGCCGGGCCCGCCTTCGCGCAGGAGACCGTCGTCGTCGTGGAGGACGCCGCCGCCGCGGCCCCGTCCTTCGACGAGATCGGTCCCTACATCATGACGACCCTGCTGTTCTGCATGGCGGGCTTCTTGGTCTTCTTCATGGCCGCGGGCTTCGCGATGCTCGAAGGCGGGCTGGTGCGGTCCAAGAACGTCACGATGCAGATGACGAAGAACATCGCGCTCTATTCGGTGGCGGCGATCATGTACTGGATGATCGGCTTCAACCTGATGTATCCGGGCGAGTTCAACGGCTATGTCGGCGGGTTCTTCAACACCACCGTGCTGGACCCCGTGGGCGTGGCGGCCGCGGACGCGGCGTTGGACTACGCGTCCGTCGGATCGGACTTCTTCTTCCAGCTGGTCTTCGTGGCCGCGACCGCATCCATCGTGTCGGGCGCCCTGGCGGAGCGGATCAAGCTGTGGCCGTTCCTAGCCTTCGTCGTGCTGCTGACGGGCGTGCTGTACCCGATCAGCGGGTCCTGGCAGTGGGGCGGCGGCTGGCTGTCGGAGATGGGCTTCTCGGACTTCGCGGGGTCCACGGTCGTCCATTCGGTCGGCGGCTGGGCCGCGCTGGCGGGCGCCATCGTGCTGGGGCCGCGCCTGGGCAAGTACGCCAAGGACGGGCGCGTCACGCCGATGCCGGGCAGCAACCTAGCCCTGGCGACGCTGGGCACGTTCATCCTGTGGCTGGGCTGGTTCGGCTTCAACGGCGGATCGCAGCTGGCCATGGGCACCGTGGGCGACGTGTCGGACGTCAGCCGGATCTTCGCCAACACCAACATGGCCGCGTCCGCGGGTGCCGTGACGGCGCTGATCCTGACGCAGATCGTGTACAAGAAGCCCGACCTGACCATGGTGCTGAACGGCGCGCTGGCGGGGCTGGTGTCGATCACGGCCGAACCCCTGGCGCCCAGCCTGTTCGGCGCGCTGTGGATCGGCGCGGTGGGCGGCGTGATCGTGGTCTTCACGGTGCCGATGCTGGACAAGTTCAAGATCGACGACGTCGTCGGCGCCGTCCCGGTGCACCTGTTCGCGGGCATCTGGGGCACGATCGCGGTGGTGTTCTACAACTCGGACGCCAACCTGATCACGCAGCTGATCGGCATCGCGGCCTATGGTGTGTTCACCTTCGTTGCGAGCCTGGTGATCTGGTTGATCTTCCGGGCCACCGTGGGCATCCGCGTGTCCGAGGAGGCCGAGATGACGGGCCTCGACACCGCGGAGCTGGGAATGGAGGCGTATCCCGAATTCTCGCGCGGGTAGGCGAACCCCCCGTCCTCCCTCGGGGGGGACCTGCGCGAAAAGGAAGGCCCCGGGCGGAGACGTCCGGGGCCGATTCGTTCCGGCGGGGAGGGGGCACCCCCCGTACACCCCCCGTACACCCCCCGTGCATACGCGGGGCCGCCGCCGACGGGTCGGCGGCCCGCCCGGTACCCCGACGGGGGCGGCACGATGCCCGAATATCGGGCGGCGCAACGGCACCGCGCGGTTGATGTTGCGCAGGATGGTGGAAAGGGGGTTGGGGAAAGAAAGGTTCGATGCCGTGCGGTGCCGGCTTAAGGTCTTGCGTCGAAGTCCCGAGGTCTGCACCGCCGAGGCCGAACCGGAATGCGCGCCGCCTCGAGTGACGGGGTGCCAGAAGGGGTAACCCTTACGGCGTTCCCCCTGCCTGGGGGAGCCGAGGGACCGCACGTCCTCGCCGTTCGCTGGTCCAGAGTCGACCGCACCGGGGGCCGAGACCGGTTCGGCCGATGAATGGCAGTTCCTGTGTGGTCGGCAGGCGTACAGACATTTTACCGGAACCATGATACATGTGGCCTGTCTTTGGGGTGGACGCGTGGTCGTCAGTTTTTCTCCTGAACAGTTCGCAGTCTTCGAAGGCCGAGCCCGGAACCGTTGGTGCGCTTCGGCGGCGCGGGATCTCTTTCGGGCCTACAGGATGCACTACGTCGCGCACGGTGCATCGGCGGATAATCTCCTATGCGTCGTGCAGGCTACGGTCGGGTGGGCGGAGCGGCATGGCATCGATGGCGGGGCCGACCTGATGCGCTTGTCCCACGTCGCGGCGGCGCTTGGGCATCGGTTCTGGCAAGACCCCCGGCTTCGCAGCCGCGTGTCTGCCGCAATGGCGACGGGCAGGCCGGCGGACAGGCGTGCGGGCGCCATGATCCGCGAGACGAAGGCTTGGCTGCGCGCGCTTTGGCTCGACGACGATCTATGCGGGTTCGCGGATCGTCTCGCTAATGGAATGGATGGTGGCGAGGGGCCACGGACGTCTACTCTGCTCCGTGTGTTGCCCGGCCATCGGCGTGTCCTGTCCGCTGCCGAGAACGACCAACTTTTCGATTGGCTGGATAGGGTGACCCCGGCGCCGTTCCGCGACGGCGGGCCACGTCACCTGGCCTATATGGCCTGCGCCCTGGTGCATGGACCGCAATGGCCGAGCGATCCGCAGTATCCTCGTCTGGCTGCAGCGGTCGCGTCCGGGGCGGAGCCCGCGCGGCTGGCTGCGGACATCCGCCGGATCTATCTCGAGGCGGACGGTTAATGGGTAGCCCCCAGTACCCATCGACCTTCGAGGCTGCGACCGACGGGGCAGCGGCCCAAGGCGCGGAGCCCATCGGCACGGTCTGCGCGTCCTGCCTGACCAACTGGATCAAGATCCGGTACGAGTACGAGGACGGGACAGGCGTCGGTGGCGCGAACTACGTCGTCGGAATGGTGCCCACCGACGATGAGCCGATGGGCCGCGTCCTGGCGGAAGGGGTGACCGACGAGAACGGCGAGGCCCATGTTTCGCTACCCGACGGGCACGACCAGGTCGTCTACTATTTCCATGATGATCCAGGGTCGGACTCCTACGAGGATCCCGAGGCGACCGTTCCGTTAAGAGAGCCGTCCCCCGGCTTCTTCGCCAGGCTCTGGGATAACATCACCGATGCAGGCGACTGGATCTGGGGCGTTCTGAAAGGCGATTTCGAGGAGGATCCGTCCACAAGCCAGATCATAGCGCGCATGATCCTGACCATGATCCCCGGTGTCGACCAGTTGGCCGATGGGCAGGACATCGTGAACGTACTCTACCGCCTCGTTTGGAAGCGGGAATGGAACGTGCCGATGCACTGGATCATTCTGGTGATAACGCTGATCGGACTAATTCCGACGCTAGGGTCGCTGGCCAAAGGCATCCTGAAGCTGGTCCTGCGCCGGGTCGCAGATTCCGGTGCGCTGCGCGCCCTTTATGGGATCTTCAACTTCTTCATGCGGGGCAACGCGCATCGCTGGTTGGTCAACTTCGCCCACGACCTGACCGGTCGACACCTAGATACTGCGCTGAGCCTGCTGGACGACATGATGGATCGCGTCGTTGCCGGAATGAACCGCGCGAAGACGCGGCTAGGCCGATTGACCGGTTGGTACAGTCGTCTGGACGAGGGCCTGGAGCACGTCGCCGCCTTCCGCGCCGAGGCCCCGGCCCGTCTTCGGGAGGCCGCCGAGGATCTGCAACGCCGTCTGTTCGCCACCATCGCGGCAGGCATGACGCGGATCCGGCAGGCTGTCACGCGAAACGCGGATCCGCATGTGGTGCGGCAGCACAAGCAGAACCCCGAGCGCCTTTCCTACCATTCCGGGAGGGGGACGGCGAGCGGTCGGAGGTACGATCCGGATGCGGCTGGCGGGCCGATCAGGCGATCCGATTGGCGTACTGCGACGATCGATCGAGACGGCGTAGCCGACGTGCGCCTGCACACGGATCGTTTCGGAGACTATCCACCAAACGCCGCGATGGTCGAAAGACTGGAACGCATATCCAGGGGCGAACTCGAACCGACCGACTACGATCTGCGATACTATACCCACGAGCGCCGGGAGTTGGAGCGGTACAGGAACCTCGGCGTTCCGGACGACGTGGACCCCGGGTACGATGTGTGGAACAACGCGCATACCGCGACTCTGGAAGACTACGGCATTTCTGAAGTAGACGCGGATAAGAACTCGACCCTGTACCATCCAGATACGTGGGGCCTTTGACCATGCATCACCCCGACCCTGTCTGCGACGAGATTTTGAAGGTTCTGACCGAGCGTGGTCCAATGGGGTGGTACGCCTTGGAACATCGGCTTCGCGTGCCGCGAAGCGAATTCCACGACGGATATACGCTGATGTCTTATTTGGGCGAGATGGAGGCGGACGGTTACCTCGTCCGGGCCGAGGACGGAAATTACAAGGTCGCCTCGGGCCAAGCTTGAAGAGGTCGCAAGGCGGGTGGTGCCCGGGAACGGCGGACGTGAATGTCCACCCCAGGGGGCGACATGATCCCGCAATCGATCCGGGACCGTGACGGGGCCGGCCGAACCATCCGGAGTTGCGGAGGGCGGCCCCGGAGCGGACCCGGGGCGCGGGTCTTCGGAACGGCGGAGCCTCGGAGCGGGGTTCTTCCCTTCCGCTTGAACCCCTCAGACCGCGGCGTCGATCCAGTCCTTCAGGGCGGCCTTCGGGGCGGCGCCGATCTTCTGGTCGACGGCCTCGCCGCCCTTGAACATGAAGAGCGCGGGGATGCCGCGCACGCCCATCGCGCCGGGGGATTGCGGGTTCTCGTCCACGTTGACCTTCACGATCTTGACCCGGCCGGCGTATTCCTCGGCCAGTTCCTCCAGCGCGGGGCCGATCTGTTTGCAGGGGCCGCACCATTCCGCCCAGAAATCCACGATGACGGGGATGTCGGCTTGCTTCACCTCCTTGTCGAAGGTGCTGTCGGTGACGGCGACGGTGCCCATGATGGCCTCCAATGGTCGGTTCGCGCCCGGTCGTGGGCGGGGAGGCCGAACCTAGGCACCCCCCGGCGCGGGGTCAATGGCGTCCCAGGCGGCGGTCACGCGGTCGTGGGGCACCTCCATCAAGGCGTTGGTCGCGGTCCACAGGACCGCGCAGCGGATGCGGCGGCCGGGCCAGATCGCGGCGGCCGCGGCCCCGTAGGCGCCCATCTGGCGCAGGATGCCGTCGGGCAGGTCGTCCACGTCGCCGGGCACCACGCGGTTCGACTTGTAGTCCACGACCAGCACGTCGTCCGCGCCCGGAACGACGCGGTCCATCGTGCCCCGCAGGCCGGGGCGGCCGTTCGCGGGGGGCAGCACGAAGGGCGCCTCCGCCAGGCTGCCGGGGCCGTAGAGGTCGGGATGGGCGTCGATCACGGCGCCGACCTCGGCCAGCTCGGCCTCCGTGGGGGGGGACCAGCCGTTGCGGTCGCACAGGGCGCGCGCCACGTCCGCGCGGTCGGCGGGCGCCGTGCCCGGCAGGTGTTCCAGGAGGCAGTGGATCAGGGTGCCGCGCAGGCGGGCGCCTTCGGCCTGCTCCGCCGTTCCGGCCTCGCCCGGCATGACCTTGGACCCGCCGAGGTCGGAGGGGGAGGACAGGGCAACGGGCTCCGGCGGGGCGGGGGCCGGATCCTCCAGCCAGGGGGGCAGGGCGTGGCGATCCGCGTCCCGGGCGGCGGCATCCGGCACGGGGGACCAGTCGCCGTCCTGCAGGCGCAGTCCGGTGCCCAGGGGGCCGCAGTCGAGGTCGGTGGCGCCCGCCCTGTCCAGGGCGGTGCGGATGCGGCTGCGCCAGGCGGTCGGGTCCTCGTCGGCGCCGGGCTTGCCTGGTTTGGGTTCTTCGCCGCCCGCGCTGGCGCAGATGAGCCAGGATTCCGCGCGGGTCAGGGCCACGTAGAGGAGGCGGTCGCGCTCCGCCTCCTCGCGCGCCCTGCGGTCGTCCTCGAGGGCCTGGAGGGCGGCGTTGCGGGCGTCCTTCGTGGCGCGCCAAAGGAACGGACCGTCGGTGCCCGCGCGCAGCAGGTGGATGCCGCGCTCGTTGGGCTTGTGGGGGCCACAATCGGGCAGGATCACGACGGGCGATTCCAGGCCCTTGGCGCCGTGGATGGTCATGATGCGGATTCCGCCCGACGCGGCCTCGCGCTTGATCTCGACGTCGGCGGTGTCGATCCAGTCGAGGAAGCCCGTCAGGCTGGGCACGGCTTGCGTCTCGTAGGCCAGGGCCTGGTGCAGGAGGCCGTCGACGGGCTCGGCGGCCTCCCGCCCCAGGCGGCCCAGGAGGCGGCGGCGGCCGTCGTGGCGGATCAGGATGCGCTGCAGCATCTCGTAGGGGCGCAGGAAGTCGGCCTGCGACAGCACGTCGTCCACCATCGCGGCGACCGCGCCGTGGTCGGGATGGTCGCGGAGCGCGCGCAGCAGCGTCCGGGGGGCGCGACCGTGGGCCACGTCGAAGAGCTGCGCCTCCGACAGGCCGCCGAGGGGGGAGCGCAGGACGGCGGCCAGCGACAGGTCGTCCTCCGGCGTGTCGGCCACCCGCAGGAGCGCAAGCAGGTCCTTGACGGCCAGGTCGTCGGTCAGCCGCAGCCGGTCGGCGCCCGCCATGGGCAGGCCGCGGGCGCGGCAGGCGGCGATGGTGTCGTCGAACAGCGCCCCGCGGGAGCGGAACAGGATCAGCACGTCGCCCGCGCGCACGGGCCGGCGCCCGTCGCGGGTGGCGATGGGGGTCCGGTTGCGGATCATCGCGGCGACCGCGTCGGCGATGCGGCGGGCCAGGACGGTGCGGCCCTTGTCGCGGGACCGCCGGGCGCGGGGGGCGTGCCATTCGGGCGGGTCGTCGTCCGGGGGATCGTAGGCATGGGGCCACAGGTCCACGCGCCCGGGCTTCGCCGGGTCGTGCGCCACGTGCTCCACGTCCGCGCCCGCGCCGGAGGGTTCGGCGAAGACGGCGTCCACGACCGACAGGATGCTTGGCGCGGAACGGAAGGAATGGCGCAGGGCGTGGTCGGTCAGGGGCGGGCCGCCCCCCAGCAGGCCGCCCAGCGTGCCGCGCATGGCGTCGTAATGGTCGGGGTCTGCGCCCTGGAAGCTGTAGATCGACTGCTTGCGGTCGCCCACCACGAAGAGCGTGCGCGCCGTCGCGCCGCGCGCGCCCTCGCCGGCCCCCATCTCGCGCGCGAGGGTCTGGACGACGTCCCATTGCACGGGGCTGGTATCCTGCGCCTCGTCCACGAGGATGTGGTCCACGCCGCCGTCGAGCTTGTAGAGGACCCATTGCGCGCTTTCTCGGACCTGCAACAGGTCGCGGGCGCGCAGGATCTGGTCGTCGTAGTCCAGCCAGCCCTGCGCGTCCTTCGCGTGCTGCAGCCGATCCAGGAAGCGGGGCGCGAAGGCGTGGACCGCCTGCGCCTGGGCCAGCAGTGCCAGGCCCCGGCGGCGATCGGCGCGATCGGCCAGGCGGGCACGCATCTCGGCGATGCCCGCATCGTCCCCGTCCAGCCCGAGGGCCTTCAACACGCCGGCGGTGAAGGGCTTGGCCGCGAACTCCCCCTTCTGGGTGAACAGGAGCGCGCGGTGGTCGAGCAGGGTCTCGACCCGCCGCACCGGTGAGGCGGCGTCGAAGCCCCGCATGTGGAGGACCATCGCCTGCGCCTTGACGCCCTTGTCGCGCGGCATGTGGGTCATGACGTCCGCCATCAGGCGCAGGTGGTCCGCCGTCAGCGCGTCCTCGCAGATGCCGGGCCAGTCGCGGTCGTGGACGTCCAGGGCGTGGCGCAGGGCGTCCTCCGCGGCGGGGTCGGCCATGGCGCGGCGGTTCTTCGCGATCGTCGCGAGGAACTCGTTCGGCTCGCCCAGATCCAGCACTTCCGCCAGGGCGCGCACGGCGGGCGCGTCGCGGGCATCCGTGGCCATGTCGTCCATGACCTGCGCCAGCAGGCGGTCCCCCGCGACGTCGTCGAGCAGGCCGAAGGCGGGGTTGACCCCGGCCTCCAGGGGGAAGGCGTGCAGGAGCGAGGTGCAGAAGGCGTGGATCGTCTGGATCTTCAGGCCGCCCGGCGTCTCGATGGCCGACGCGAAGAGCGTGCGCGCGGTGCGCAGCCCGTCGGTCGAGATCGCGCCCACGGGGATGCCGAAGCGGCGCAGCTCGGCCCGCAGGGCGTCGTCGGGCAGGAGCGCCCAGGCCCCCAGAGTGCCGAACAGGCGGTTCTGCATCTCGCCCGCGGCGGCCTTCGTGAAGGTCAGGCACAGGATGCGGTCGGGCGGCGTGCCGTTCAGCAGCAGCCACGCCACGCGGTTGGTCAGCACGCGCGTCTTGCCCGATCCCGCGTTCGCACGCAGCCAGACCGATCCGGCCGGGTCGGCGGCGCCGATCTGGGCGCGGGTGGCATCGTCGTGCAGGGGCGCCCGCCCGGCGCGTCCGTTGCGGAAGGGGTCGGTGTTCACGGATGCGCCCCCACGGGTTGCGGCACGGCGGGGGCCGTGTCGTCCCATTCGCCGCGCCGCGACAGGTGGTCGTAGTCGGAGGGGTACTTCAAGGATTCGGGCGTCAGGCGGGCATAGAACGGGGCGGTCGTGCGATACGCCTCCACCAAGCGGACGAGGCCGTCGCGATGGGCGGCGATGGCGTCTGCGTCGAGGCCGTCCGCGTCGCGCGCCTTCGATTCCCGGCCCACCTGCAGATAGGACGCGCCCGCGACGTCGCGGGCCGGCAGGTCGTCGAACGCGCCCTCGGCGACCATCACGGCCTGCAGCCACAACTGCTTGGCCCAACGCTCCTGGTCCTTCTTTCCGGGCGGCTCGCCGGTCTTGTAGTCATAGATCGCGATGCCCCCGGGCCCGTGGTCCAGGCGGTCGGGGCGGGCGGTCAGGGTGAAGCCCAGATCCGGGAAGTCCAGGCGGCCCTGCTGCTCGGTCAGGACGGGGGCGCCGGTCGCGCGGCGTTCGCCTTCCTGCGTCGCGAAGGTGTCGGCGATGCGCGCGAAGCGGCCCAGCCAAAGGCTTCGCTGGGCGGGGCCGGGCACGGCGCGGGCCAATTCGCGCTCCAGCGCGTCCATCAGCTGGGCGGCGTTCAGCTCGGCCTCCCCCAGGCCACGCAGGGCGTCGTGGACGACGTTGCCCCGCAGGCGGGCGTCCGTGATCGGCGCCAGCGGGTCGAGCGCGCGCAGGTCGAGCACATAGCGGGCATAGGTCGCATAGGGGTCGCGGATCAGCGTCTCGACGCCCGTGACGGGCAGCTCGCGCGGCCGGGCGTCGGGCGGCGGGACGGGCGCGGGGCGCGGGGCCGGAGCGGCGGCATGGCGGGCATCCGGGGCGGACAGGGCGCCCGCGCGGGCGGACCACGCGGCGGCCCGGCCCCGCATGGCGGCCAGGGCGGCCCGGCCCGGATCGCCCAGCCCGTCGAGCAGGCTGACCAGGCGGTTGACCCAGCGCGACGGCACGGTGGGCGTGTCGAGCGTGCGGCGGGCGCGGGTCAGCCACACCTTGCGGCCCGCCACCGCCTGCTGGAAGTCGTGCGCGGCCAGGCCCACAGTCCGTTCGGGCGCGCGCAGGCCCGCGTCGCGCCGCATCCGGCGGTTCAGCCACATGTCGGCGGGGGGCAGGTCGGGCCAGGTGCCGTCGTTGAGCCCGCCCAGGATCACGAGGTCGGCGCCCTGGACGCGGGCCTCCATCGCGCCCCAGATCATCAGGTCGGGATGGGCTGCGATGGGGTCGCGGACGTCCCTGCCGTTCAGGACGGACGCGACGAGGCGGGCGTAGTCCGGCGCGCGCAGCTTCAGGCCGCGGGCCCCTTCGGCGTCGGCGGCCAGCTCGTCCATCGCGGCGCGGGCGTCCTCGCCGGCCTTCTCCTCCCACAGGCGGCCGGGCTCGGATTCGCCATGGGCGTCCAGGCCAGACCCGCGGGACAGGTTCTCGAGCACCGCGCGATGGCGAGCGAGGCGGGTGGCCAAGTCGGTTTCCGCGTCGGGGGCGTTCAGGCCGGACAGCAGGTCGGCCACCCAGTCGGTCCAGACATCGTCCTTTCCGCGCGTCCTTTCGGCCCTGGCCCAGGCGCGCAGGCCCGCCGCATCGGGGCGGGGCGGGCCGCCGCGCAGCCAGCCGAGCTCCAGGTCGCGGGTCCGGCGCAGATGCTCGTTGCGGGCCGATCCGGTGTGGACCAGCGGGTGCTTGAGCAGTGCCACGAAGGCCGCCGTATCGACCGGGCGGCCGCGCATCCGGGCGGTCTGCACCATCAGCCGGCCCGGCGGCGTCAGATCCAGGGGGCGCCCCGCGCTGTCGTCGGGCACGATCCCCCACCGGTCGAGGCAGGCGGCCACCTCGCGCGACAGGGTGCGGTCGTTCGACACGAGCGCCGCGCGCTGACCGTCGTGCAGGGCTGCGCGCATCCGCAGGGCGATGACCTGGGCTTCCTGCAGGGGGGTGTCGGCTTCCAGCAGGGTGACGTCCTCGCAGGCATCGTGCAGCGTGTGCGCGAGGTCGCCGCCTTCCGCAGGCCAGATGTCCGTGATGGGGGCGGGCCGCAGCGCCAGCGACACCAGGCGGTTGCGGGCCGGGTTGGCGGGGGCGTGACGTGCCGCGTCGGACCATTGCGCGACGTCCGCGCGTGTCAGTCCCAGTGCGTCCAGCACCATGCGGTGCCGGGTCTGGGGGTGGTCCTGCTGGTCGGGACCCAAACGGTCCCAGGCGTCGTCCGGCATGTCGGTGTCGAGGCCGGGCAGGACGACGTCGCCGCCGGGCAGGGCCGCGACCAGCTTCATCAGGCGCAGGGTCGGCCCCCGCGACCCCGTGCTGCCCGCGACGATCACGCCGCCCGCCGGTGGGGCGTCGGGCCACGTGGCTTCGAGGTGCGCCAGGCAGTCCATCTGCGCGTCCGCCGCGCCCCCGGTCTGGTCGGCCAGGTCGGAGGCGATGCGCAGGAGGCGCAGCGCATCCTGCCAATGCTGCGCGCTGTCGGTCACGTCCAACCCTTCGAGGGTGCCGGGGGGGACCGCTTCCTCGCGCAATTCGTCGATCAGGGCGCCGAGCGTGCCCGCCAACTCGAACGCGGCGCCGGACCGGCGCAGGTTGGGGCGGGCGTCGAACACGCGCTCGATCAGCGTCGCCATCTCCAGGCGCAGGGACAGGGCGCTGCGCGCTGCGGGAAGGGCGCGATGCGGGCAGAGCGGCGTCAGGTCGGCCACGGTGCCCAGGCGCGGCAGGAGGGTGGGACCGCGGGCGGCGAACGTTTCCTCCACCCGGCGGAGCATCCGGCGGTTGGGCAGCAGGATGGTCAGGGCGGCCATCGCTTCGGGCGGACGGCCGGCCATACGGTCCAGCACGCCGTCCACGAAGGCGGCCGAGAAGTCGACGCCCAGGGGTTCGTACCACAGGGTCATGCGTTCCGTGCCAGCATCGTTTCCGCCGCGGCGACGTTGCCGGGGCGGCCGACGTCCATCCAGCCGCCGGGATGGACGACGCCGAACATGCGGCCCGCCGCCAGCATCCCTTCCCACAGGCGCAGGAGCGACACGGGGCCGGGGGGCAGGTCCGCCAGGCCGCCGGTGCGGAAGATCCCCGCGCCCGTGTAGTCGTACCCGTCGGGGGCCAGCGACAGCCGCCCGTCCGGGGCGATCGCGAAGGCCCGGCGTCCGGCCTCCAACCGTCGGGGCAGGCGTGTCAGCAGCATCAGTCCGTCCATCCGTGCGGGGTCCCAGGCCGCGCGCAGGGTGTCCGCCGCGCGCGGGCCCGTCCAGGCGGCGTCCGCGTTCATCGTCAACACCGGGTCGCCGCCCAGCAGCGGCAGCGCATGGCGCAGGCCGCCCCCGGTGTCGAGGAGGTCCGGTTCCTCCGACACGGTGACGTCGCGATCCGCGAGGTGGGCGCGCAGGGGGGCGGGGTGGTGGTGGACGTTGACGACCACCGGCGTGCAGCCCGCGACCTGGTCCAGCGCGTGGTCGATCAGGGGCCGCCCGGCGACCGGAACCATCGCCTTGGGGCGGTCGTCGGTCAGGGGCCGCATCCGCGTGCCCAGGCCGGCGGCGAAGACCATGGCGGGCAGGGTCATGCCGCAGCCCGTGCGCGCAGGGCCCGGATGCGGTCGGCGTCGGGCGGGGGGACCAGGTCGCGCAGCATCGGCGCCGCGCGGCCGAGGGCGGGGTGGGCCAGGTCGGCGGACCACAGGGCGTGGAGGCGCGGCAGGAGGTCCAGGTAGCGGGTCTTGCCCGCGGTGACGGCGGCGCGGGCGAAGTTGCCGAAGATGCGCATGTTGCGCTGCGCGGCGCAGAGCGCGGTGCCGGCCTCCACCGTCGCCCGGTCGCGCCCGGAGGCGTCGCAATAGGCGTCGAGGGCGGCCTCGGCGGCGGCGGGCGACACGTCGCGGCGCACGTCGCGCACGAGCGACGCCAGGTCGTAGTCGGCGGGGCCGCGCTGCGCGTCCTGGAAGTCGAGGATGCCGATGCGCGCGTCGCCGTCGCGGTGCGGCAGCCAGACGAGGTTCTCGGCGTGCCAGTCGCGGTGCGTCATCACGCGGGGGCCGGGCAGGTCTTCCATCAGGGCGGCGACCGCGTCCTTCGCCCGGGCGCGTTGGAACAGGTTCTCGGGCGCGTACCAGTCGAGCGCCCAGCAGGCGCGTTCGGGCATGTCGTCCGCGTGGTCGGGCAGGTCGTCCGCGGGGACCGCCTGGAGGCGGGCCAGGACCCGGCCCGCGGCGGCATAGAGCCTCCCCTCCGCCCCCGGGTCGCGGGCCGCGACGGCGGACAGGAGGTCGTCGCCCAGATCCTCCATGGCGATCAGGCCGCGCCCGGGGTCGGCGCATTCGATCCGGGGCACGGACAGGCCCGCCCCGGCCAGCCGCGCGGCCCGGTCGAGGAAGGGCTCCACGGGCGGGGCGACGGCGGGGTCGGCGTCCATGACGATGCGCCCCCCCGCGCGGAGGTAGCGGCGGGTGGACATGTCGCCGGCCAGCACGCGCCGCGGCCCGTCCGCCAGGCCCGCGCGGGCCAGGAAGGCGTCGATGCGATCCGTCACAGGTGGTCCGCCAGGTGGACCAGCCGCGGGGGCAGCGCGATCGTCGCGATGCGGGCGTCGTCGGTCGCGCCCGGCCCGAGCGTCAGGTCGATGGCGTCCGGCGGGCGGGCGTCGCCCAGGCGGTCGGGCCATTCGACCAGGCACAGGGCCGCGGCGAAGGCGTCCTCCAGCCCCAACTCGGCCAGCTCCGCGGGGTCCGACAGACGGTAGAGGTCGGCGTGCCAGATCTCCAACCCGCCCGCATGGTAGGTCTGGACGAGGGTGAAGGTCGGCGACGGGACGGGCTCGGGCGGCAGCCCCGCTTCCCGCCGGGCCGTTCCGATCACGGCGCGCGCCAGGTGCGACTTGCCCGCCCCCACGGGCCCGTGCAGCAGCACCGCGTCGCCCGCGCCCAGATGGCGCGCGAGCGCGGCGCCAAGCGCGTCGGTCGCGTGGGGCGCCGGAAGGTCGATCCGAAGGGGGGCCGGTGCCGGGGGCATCCTGTGACTATCCCCGTCGCCGGGCGGGGCGCAAGCGACCGCGCGGGGTCAGTTCGCCGCGCGCACCACGGTGGGCCCCGCGTTGGGCGGCAGCGTCACCCGCAGCGCCATCGCGCCGTCCGCCAAGGGCAGGAGGCGCAGGCTGGCATCGGCCCCGTGCGCCCCGGGCCAGGCGAAGCGGCGGTCGAAGGCGCGGGCGGTGCCGTCCGTCACCTCAATGCGGGGGGCGCCGCGTTCGGACAGCCGGTCGATCACCTCGGCCAGGGCGGGCGCCGCGACCTCGTCCAGCCCGCACAGGCGCCGGAGCGAGCCGTTCGCGTGCAGGCAGCGCCCGTCCGCGTCGAACGCGGCCACCCCGTCGGGGGAGGTGTCCAGGACGGCGGCCAGGGTCGAGCGCTCGTCCCGCCGGGTCCGGGCCAGGGCGACGTCGCGTGTCATGTCCTCCAGCAGCAGGACGATGGCGCCCGCGGGCAGGGTGCGCACGTTCATGCGCAGGCTCTGGCCGTCGGCCAGGGTCCAGGTCTCGGACCACGGCTCAACCCCGCTGCCGTCGCGGGTCTCGCCTGTCATCAGTAGCCGGTCGCGCCAGGCGACGGGGTCGTGCAGGTCGGGCAGGCGGCCCGCGTCGCGCATCCGGTCCAGGACCTGCCCCAGCCCCGGCCGCCCCGTCAGCCAGCCCGCGTCGAGCCCGGTGATCGTGGTCAGCCCCGGATTGTGCGCCAGAAGCCTGCGGTCGGTGTCGAAGACCGCGACCCCCAAAGGCATGGCGGCGAAGGCGTGGGTCAGCGTCTCGATGGTGCCGCGCAGGGCGGTCTCGACCTCCAGGAGGCGACCGAGGGGCTGCGCGTGGGCGTGGCGCAGCCCGTCCCGCGGGGCGGCCAGCGTGACCTCGAACCGCTTCGTCCCATCGGCGGTGTCCAGGTCGCGCCGGGTCGATCCGGCGGGCGCGTCCACCGGGAAGGGGAACAGCGCGGGAAGGGGCCAGACGACCGAAGGGTCCACGCCCAGATGCCGCGACACGGTGGCCCTGTAGCGCGCGTTGCCCCACACGACGCGCCCGTCCTCGTCCAGGGCCCAGGACAGCGTGGGCGCGGCATCCTGCGACGCCATCAGGAGCGCGCATTCCCCTTCGAGCGCCAGCAACGCCTCGCGGTCGAGCGCGATGGCGTCGTCGCCCTGCGCCACGGTGGCGACGCCGACATGCACGATCTCGCGGTCGCGCAGCCCAACGACGTGCAGGCGGTCGCGGCCGAAGCGCCCTTCGAGGTGGAAGGACCGGCCGGTGCGGTTCAGGTCGTCGAGCGCGTCCTCGATGCCGGGGACCATCTCGGCCAGGGCCGCCGCGAGGTCGTCCCAGGCCGTGACGGGATCGACGGGATCGGGCAGCAGGAACCCCACGCCCGCGTTCGCCGACACCAGATAGCCCTGGCGGAACCGGAAGCTGCGCGGCCTGGGATGCGATTCGGGGACCGGAACGGATCGGTCGGCACGGGCGGGCAGCATCCACAGGACCAGCGCCAGCACGGCGAGCGTGACGACGACGGCGGCAACGACGACGGCGATCGAGGCGGGCAGGGTCACGGGCGGCTCCGCACGGAGGGGGGGATGGCGCGCGCCGACCCGCGCTTCGGTGCACGCAGAAGGTGTATAGCAGTTTCTAGCGTGCGCCCAGGGCGATCAAGGGCTTATTTTCCCCCAAGGACGTATCGGTGTCCTCGATCCGCTCGCGCGGCCAGGCGATCTCGACCACGGCACCCCGCCGCCCCGGCCTGCCCGCGCCGTTGGCGAAGGCGATGCGCGCACCCGTACGCTCCAGCAGGGTCTTGGATATGAACAGGCCCAGCCCCATGCCGGCATAGCCCGTGCGCCCGTCGGGCCGGGTGCGCAGGAACGGGTCGCCCAGGTGGCGCAGCATCTCCGGCGGATAGCCGGGGCCGTCGTCGGTGATCGACAGCCGGATCTCGTCGTCGTCCCAGCGGCCCACGATCCAAACGGACTGCGCCGCGAAGTCGACGGCGTTCTGGATCAGGTTGCGCAGGGCATGGATCGTTTCCGGGGCGCGGCGGATCCGGGGGCGGGCGGGATCGGCGCCCTGTTCCGGGGCGAAGTCGTAGAGGATCGCGGCCGCCCGGCCGGCATGGGGCTCCGCCGCTTCGGCGACGACGGTCTGGAAGGGGGCGGCATGCAGGTGCAGGTCGTCCTTGCCCGCCTGTCCCATCGACCGCAGGATGTCGCGGCACCGGTCCGCCTGCTGGCGGATCAGCGCGGCGTCGGCGGCCTGCTCCGGGCGGTCGCCCAGTTCGTCCTCCAGCTCCGCGGAAACGAGCTTGATCGTGGCCAGGGGGGTGCCGAGCTCGTGGGCGGCAGCGGCGACGACCCCGCCCAGGTCGTGCAGCTTCTGCTCGCGCGCAAGGGCCGTCTGGGTGGCCACCAGGGCGTTGGACATGCGCTGCGTTTCCTGCGTCAGGCGCAGGGCGAAGGTGGCCAGCAGCAAGGTGGCCACGACGATGGCCGCCCAGAAGCCCATAAGGTGCAGGCGCGGCAGGTTCAGATCGGGCCCCCCGTCTGCGTGCAGCGGCACGTGGTACCCTCCCAGGAGCGACGTCAGCGCCAGCGCGAAGCCCGCCAGCACCAGCGTGGCGCGCAGCGACAGCGACGTGGCCGATATGGTGACGGGCCCGACGATCAGGATGGCGAAGGGGTTGTTCAGTCCGCCCGTCAGGTACAGCAGCGCGGCCAGCTGCGCGATGTCGAAGGCCAGGAAGACGATCGCTTCCCGCTGGGGCAGGCGATAGCCGGGGGCGTTGCGCAACTGCGCCCAGAGGTTGGCAGCCACCATCGCGGCGATGATGGCGAAGCACCCCATCAGCGGCAGGTCCAGCCCCAGCACCAGCCATGCGGTCAGGACGGTGACGGTCTGACCGATGACGGCGGCCCAGCGGACGTTGACGAGAGTCTGGAGCCGGATGTGGTTCCGGTCGTGGCCGGGCGGCAGCAGGGACTCGGACAGGCGTTCGGGCATGGCGTCGGGCTTAGCACCGTGCCCCGGTGCCGCAAGCGTGGGTTTGACGCAGGGGCGCGGCACCCCATTTCCAAAGACGAACCGACCGGGAGAGAGACGATGGGCGAACGCGCGCGCCGCGAGATCGGACCTGACAACAGCCTGCTGCTGGTGGACGACGACGAGCCGTTCCTGCGCCGCCTGGAACGCGCGATGGAGAAGCGCGGCTTCGACGTCCAGGCGGCCAGCAGCGTGGCCGAGGGAGTGGCGAAGGTGGGCGCCAGGCCCGCGGCCTATGCGGTGGTCGACCTTCGGCTGGAGGACGGCAACGGTTTGGACGTGGTGGAGCATCTGCGCGAACGCCGCCCCGACGCGCGCATCGTCGTGTTGACGGGGTACGGCGCCATCGCGACGGCGGTGGCCGCCGTGAAGATCGGGGCGACCGACTATCTCGCGAAGCCCGCGGACGCCAACGACGTCATGGACGCGCTCCTGTGCTCCGACGAGGAGATGCCCCCCCCGCCCGAGAACCCCATGAGCGCGGACCGCGTGCGATGGGAGCACATCCAACGCGTCTATGAGCTGTGCGACCGCAACGTGTCGGAAACGGCGCGGCGGCTGAACATGCATCGGCGCACCTTGCAGCGGATTCTGGCCAAGCGTTCCCCGCGTTGAAGGCGCCGATCGTCGCGGCGGTCCTGCTGGTCGCGGGTTGCGCCGTGGCGACCGCACCCCCGGGCCTGCCCGGTCTGGCGCTGGTGCCCGCCGCGGACGGGCTCGACGTGGACGGGTCGGGCGGGCGCCAGATTGGCTTCGGACGCGACCGCGCCGGCGCGCTCGACAGCGTCGCGCGGGTGACAGGGCGCAGGCCCATCCCGGTCGCGTGCGGTGGCGGGCGCGATGCGTTCGACGCGGGCGGCGGGCTGATCCTGGTGTTCGAGGGCAGGTCCTTCGTCGGTTGGCGAACCGCGGGAGGGGCGGCCGGACGACAGTGTCCGTAGGGCGGGCACCCCATGCCCGCCGTGGCGGGGCGGTCGATCCGCGTAGCGGGGACGACGATGTCCGCCCTATGGGCGTTCCAGGCCCCAATGGGCCAGCGCGCCCCCGAAGTCCGGACCGTGATAGCAGGGCACGCCCAGCGCCTCGATGGCGGTCATGCAGCGGGCGTCGTCCGCGCCCGCCCCTGGCGCCGGTTCGCGCAGGGCCACGCCCTTGATCCGGCCCGGGTGGCGCTCGACCGCCGCCCGATAGACCTGCGCGTCCTTCTGTCCGCTGTCGCCCATCAGCCAAGCGGGCAAGTCCGGGTTCGCTGTCAGGATCGCGTCGATGGCCGCCCCCTTGTGGGTGCGGTGGCTTTCGCCCACGCCTTCCGTCGTGACGCCCAGGTCGCGAAGGAACTTCGGACCCCTGGGGATGCCTTCGTTCAGGAACAGATCGGTCAGGAAGTCGTGCAGGTTCCAAGGGCTGCTCGATACGTAGAAGACGGGGTTCCGGCCCCCGTCGACCATCGCGTCCATCAGGGCCACCGCGTCGCGATGGGCCTGCCGCGTCAGGGCGGAGCCGGTGAACGTCGTCCACAGATTCCGGGCCAGGTTGTGGGCCCCCGTCCGGATCACCGTGTCGTCGATGTCCGAGATCACCATCCATTCGGCAGCGGGCGAGGGGATCAGGGCGGGGAAGCGCACGGGCGCCTGCCCTTCGATCGCGACGGGCACGTCCACCCAGCCGGGGTCGAAGGTGCCCGCGACCGTCAAACGGATGTAGCCTTCGGCATCCGACACGGCCTGCGCCCCCGGGGCGGTGACGCGGACGCCCTGCACCTCGTCGGTGATGAACAGGTTCGCCATCTGGCGCAGGTTCGTCCATCTCGACTGCCGGGGGTCGGGTTCGGCGCGACGCAGGTGGGACAGGACGCGCCCCCTCAGGACGACGCCGTCCGGGGTGGCATAGCCGATATAGGGGTCGAGGACGGGCTCGTCGTCGTCGCGGTCGCCGATCCGTTCCAGCCCGCGTTCCACCAAGCGCGCGGCGCGCATCGCGATGGGTCTCAGCATCCGTCGTCTCCGTGGCCGTCCGATCGTTCGCGACCCCAACGGAAGGGGCGGGGCAACGGTTGCGTCACCTGGGTCGGCGGAGCGTGACGGGGGTCTGGCCCGGGATCCGTTCCAGCTCGCGGCGGACCTCCATCTCCAGGCGCACGGTCGTCATGTGCCAGCCGAGCGCCCCCAGGGCGTCGCGGTCCGGGGCGGACAGCCGTTCCCCCGCCCGGGCGGCGATGTCCTTCGCGGGGACGGGGCCCCCGGTCAATTCGGCCAGCAGCGCCGCGCGGCAGGCGTCGAACTTCCAGGTGGGGATGTTCGTCGCGCTCTTGCCTGCGGGCGTGCGGCAGGGTGTCCTTTCGGTCATGGCCGGCCTTTCCATGCGGTTCGACCCCCATCCTAGCACCTTATCACAGCGCGTCCGCAAGCGCGCGCAGGTCGTCGGCGTCCAGCCAGGGGATCGGGTCGGCCGCGCCGATCCTCTGCCCATGGCGGAACAGCCGGGTCGTAACACAGGGGTCGAAGCCCCCCGTGGCGTCGGCGTCGTCGCAGGCGGACAGGTCGGCGCGGGCGCGGATGCCGCGCAGGGTCCAGCCGGGGCGGTCCGCGGCGAAGGTCACGGCCTCGGCGATGGAATCGCGCAGCACCTCGTCGGCCAGGGTGGTCACGGCGCGGTCCACGATCCCCAGGAGGGTGGCGTCCGCCGTGCCGGTTCGGGGCGGGTCGAGCGCGCCGTTGACGACGATGTGGGCGTCCACCACCACGCGCCGCCCCGTCCGGCGGGCCGCGTCCCGGCGGGCGTCGTCGATCGCCTGCAGGAAGACGTGGCTACGCAGCCCCCCGTCCGCATAGAGCGAGCCGTTCACGTTCTGCGGCGGCAGGAGACCCGGGATGGCCGCCGACGCCATCAGCGCGGCGACGATGCAGTCCCGCGCGTTCGGTCCCGTCGCGGCGGCGGTCAGGTCGAAGACCTCGCCCCCCGTCGTTTCCAGGTTGGTGACGCCTACCAGCAGGCGCCCGCCCCGCGCGCCGCGCGCGGCGACGGCGTTCACCAGCGCGGGCGTGACGCGGGCGCGCAGGGCGGCGCGCAGGGGCGCGGCGTCGGTCACGGCGGGTGCGCCCGTCAGCGCCCCCAGGAGGTCGCGGCGATAGATCGCGGTGTCGTCCAGCCCGTCGTAGAAGGACAGCGCATCGTCGAACGCCGGCCCCGCGAAGGCCACCGGCGCGAGGATCGCACCCGCGCTGACGCCCGTGACCAAGTCGAACGCGCCCCGCTCCGCGCCCCAGCCCGAAAGCAGGCCCGCGCCGAAGGCGCCGAACTGGCCCCCCGCGGACAGGGCGAGGACGCGGAAGCGCACGGGCTGGCCGGGCGGCGTCGCGCGCGCGTCCCGCAGGATCGCGTCCTCGATCCGGGCCGCGGTGTCGCGGCGGATGCGGGCGGTCATGGCGACGGGATCGGGCGGGGCGGCCGCGTCCGGTGCCGGACCCTGCGACGACAGCACCGTCGTGGCCATCCCCGGCGGCAGGAAGGCGGGACAGGACAGGGGCGGACCCCGGTCGATGCGGGCGCATCCCGCGACGGCCGCGCCCAGGATCGCCGCCAAGACGGCCCCGCGGATCATCGCGCGTCACCCGGCACCGCTGCGGGCGCGGCCAGCTTGCGGGCAACGTCGGTGCCCATCAGCGCCGTCAGCCGCGCGTCGAGGACGGGCCTGCGGCGCAACAGGGTGCGCAGGCGGCCGACCTCCCAGCCGACGGCGCGGCTGCCCGGACGCGCCACGACGTCCGCCGTGGCGGGCCGGTCCAGCATGTAGGCCAGCTCGCCCGCGAAGTTCCCCCGTCGCAGCGGCATCGTGCGTCCGTCCCGCCGGACGTCAACCGGCCCCGAGAGCACCAGCCAGATCGCTTCGGGCATCCGCCCCGCCCGGATCAGGTCGAGATCGGTCTCGGCCGTCACGGGCATCGCATGCCGGAGCAGGGCCCGGACCTGCCCGGGGGCCAGGCCCGTGGCCGCCACGACCTCCCGCCCCAGGGGGGACAGGCCGAGGAGGGAGCGTTCGCGCCCGATCACCAGGAGCATGGCGAGGTTGACCGAGATGATCGCGACGCTCGCCAGCAGCGCGTCCCACAGCGGCGTGTCGCCCACCGTCGCGTAGTAGATCAGATAGAAGGACGAGCCGACGACGATCAGGCTGCGCAGGGCGACCTCGTCGCGGAACAGGAAGCCGGACAGGTAGCAGGCCAGCGCCCCCTGGATCCAAAGCCAGGGCGGAACCGTCTGGAGCAGCGCCATGGATCGTCCTCCCGCCCGCCTCGTAACCCCGGGGCGGGCCGCCATGCAATGCGCGGATGCCCGCCCGCGATCACGGGCGAAGCGGGCTGGGACGGCGCCGTGGCCCCGCCGGAGGGGGGAGCGGTCAGTAGGGCAGGGGGTTCTCGGGGCGATAGGGATCTGGCCGGTCGAGCGCGGGCTTGGGATCCTCGTAGGCGTGGCTGCCGCCGTCGATGCCCGGGTTCGGGCCCGTCGCCGCGGGGCATGTGCACGCGGCCAGAAGCTCGTTGGCCTTCTGCGAGCGTTCTCCCGCGGGGATCGCCTCCAACGCGGACTTGGCGGCGCGCAGGCCCCAGTCGATGTCGCCGTCCACCCAGGGGGGGACGCGCTGCCCATCCTCGGTCTTGGTGGCCTGACGGGTGTTCCTGCTCTGATGGGCGACGCGCTTCAGGGCCCCCATCGCGGCGTCCCGCTCGTTCAAGCGAAGCTCGGCCAGGTCCTCCGGCTGGAAGCCCCGCAGGCGCTGGATCGTGTAGTCGGGCAGGCCCCGATCCTCGCCCAGGATGTCGGCCAGGGTCTTCTTCAGCCAGGTGTCGTGCTCGCTCATGGGGGTGTGCTCCTTGCATTCGCCCATGCCAACGAGCCCTGGGAGTCGTGGTTCCCATCGCATCCCCGGAAGCCGGGCGCCCCCGCGATCCGGAGCGCCGCCCCTTTCACCGCACGATGCGGGGCCGGAACGCCCGGAGGACCGGACGACCGGTATGCGGTATCGGTCGGGATCGGGCCCCCGCAGCGGCTCCCCCGTCAGTCGTCGGGGAACCGGGCGGGATCGGGCGGGGCGGCGACGGTGCGGATGCCTGCGCGGCGCAGACGCTCCAACTCCGCGTGCTGGTCGAGCGATTGCGGCCTGTAGGCGCGGTAATAGACGTTCACGTTGGCGATCCGCTCCAGCAGCCGGCCGTCGTTCGCGCGCCGAAAGGCGAGATCCTCGGCGGCCAGCCGTTCGCGGATGCCGCCCGCCACGCCATAGCGGGTCGCCGACGCCACCAGCGCCCCGTCGGCCCCCGTGCCGCGGCCCGGGTTGCCGCCCAGCGCGACGATGGCTTCCTCCTCCGGGCGTCGGTCCGCGCGGCTGGCGGCCCCCGGCAGGGGCGCGGGCAGCGCGGCATAGGAGGGCGGCTGTTCCAACGGGCGGGTCGGCAGGATCGAGAACTCGTCCGGCGTCCGGTCCGACTTGCGCAGGTTGAACAGCGTGGGGTCGCCGTCCCCGCAGCCCGCCAGGATGGTGGCGGCCACTGCGCCGACGGTCAGGTTTCGGAACATCGCGCCCCTCATGCGTCCCAAGGTCTCGGCGCCATCCTTAGCGTGTCCGCCGCTTGGGGTCACGACCCTTCGCGCCCCGCCCCTCGTCCCCCCACAGCACGAGGCCGGCTGCGCCCGCGAATATGAAAACGTCCGCCAGGTTGAAGGCGAACGGGTTGTGGATGCCGCAGCACGACACGTTCAGGAAGTCGGCCACCGCGCCATAGATCACGCGGTCCAGCGCGTTCGCCAGCGCGCCACCGATCACCAAGCCGGCCGAGATCCGCGCGATGGGCCGGACCAGCCGCCGGGCCCACCAGGCCAGCCCCGCGCTGACCGCCACGGCGAGCGCCACCAGGATCCACCGCGTCAGCTCGGCCTGCCCCGCCAGCAGGCCGAAGTTGATGCCCGTGTTCCATCCCATGCGGAAGGTCAGGAACGGCGGCCAGACGTCGAGGAACAGCACCTCGCGCAGGTTCAGCAGGTGGACGACGACGACCTTCGACAACTGGTCCAGGCCGAAGGCGGCCAGGGCAGCGGCGGACAGGCGGCCCATCAGTGGCGGAAGTGCCGCTGGCCGGTGAAGACCATGGCCAGCCCCGCGTCATCGGCGGCGGCGATGACATCGGCGTCGCGCATGGAACCGCCGGGCTGGATCACGGCCTTCGCGCCCGCTTCCGCCGCCGCGAGGAGGCCGTCGGGAAAGGGGAAGAAGGCGTCCGACGCCAGCACGGAGCCGCGCGCCGCGGTATGGGGAAGACCCAGCAGATCGCCCATCTCGGCGGCCTTGAGGGCTGCGATGCGCGACGAATCGAGTCGGTTCATCTGTCCGGCGCCGATGCCCACGGTGGCCCCGTCCTTGGCATAAACGATGGCGTTCGACTTGACGTGCTTGGCCACGGTCCAGGCGAAGCGCAGATCGGCCATCTGGGCGGCATCCGGCCGGCGCTTGGTGACGACGCGCAGGGCGTCGTCGGACAGCTTCGCCGTGTCGGGATCCCCCACCAGCCAGCCACCCGACACCTGCGTCCATGCCCGTCCGGCCGGGGCGCCGCCGGGCAGGCCGCCGGTGGTCAGGAGCCGCAGGTTGGGCTTGGCCGCGAAGACCGCACGTGCGTCGTCGGTCGCGTCGGGGACGATCACGACCTCCGTGAAGATGGATGCGATGGCTTCTGCGGTCTCGGCGTCCAGCGTGCGGTTGAGCGCGACGATGCCCCCGAAGGCCGAGGTCCGGTCACAGTCGTAGGCCCGCCCGTACGCCCCAGCCAAGGTGTTGCCCACCGCCACGCCGCACGGGTTGGCGTGCTTCACGATCACGGCGGCGGGCACGTCCCGCGGCAGGTCGGCGATCGCGGCGAAGGCGGCATCGGTGTCGGCGATGTTGTTGTAGGACAGCGCCTTGCCCTGATGCTGCGTGGCCGTTGCGACGCCCGGTGCATCGGTGCCGTCGCTGTAGAAGGCCGCCCCCTGGTGCGGGTTCTCTCCATAGCGCAGCGGCTGGCGCAGGGTGGCGGCGGTGGCCACGCGGCGGGGGGCGGGGTCGTCCCGCGACATCCACGCGGCGACCGCCGCGTCGTAGGCCGCCGTACGGCCATAGGCCGTGGCGGCCAGCGTGGTCCGGAAGCCCAGCGTCGTGGCCCCGTCGTTCGCGTCCAGCTCCGCCAGCAGCGCGTCGTAGTCCTGCGGGTCGGTGACGAGCGCGGTCCAGCGGTGGTTCTTGGCCGCCGCCCGGATCATGGCAGGGCCGCCTATGTCGATGTTCTCCACCACCTCCGCCGGGTCCGCGCCGCGGGCAACCGCGGCCTCGAACGGGTAGAGGTTCACGACGGCGAGGTCGATCGGCTCGATCCCGAGCTCCGCGATCTCGCCCGCGTGGACGTCGCGCAGGCCCAGCAGCGCGCCGTGGATGCGGGGATGCAGGGTCTTGACGCGGCCATCCATGATCTCCGGGTGGCCGGTCACGTCCGCCACGTCCGTCACATCCAGGCCCGCGTCGCGCAGGGCGCGTGCCGTACCCCCGGTGGAGATCAGCGCGACGCCGCGGGCGGCCAGGGCACGGCCCAGATCGGCCAGCCCGGTCTTGTCGGACACCGACAGCAGCGCGCGCTTCAGGGGGACGTGCATGGGGTCGCTCCGGGGGTCATGCTGGCCACGGGGCGGGGTTACGGTGCCGTGGCCGCGAAGGGAAGGGTCAGCCGGGCACGCGCAGGCGGGCCATGAAGAACCCGTCGATCCCGCCCCGGTCGGACCACATCTCGGACGTCAGGCGCAGGCCGTGGGGGGACGCGGCCTCGGGCGGCAGACCGTGATCGGCGGGGTCGAGCGGTTCCGCGACCACGGCGGGATGGCGCTTCAGCGCGGCGGCGATCTGATGCTCGCCTTCGACCGGCAGCAGAGAACAGGTGCAAAAGACCAGCGCGCCGCCCGGGACGACGTGGGTCAGGGCCCGGTCCAGCAGCTTGTATTGCAGCGTCGTCAGCGCTTCCACGTCGCGGGCGGCGCGCAGGTGGATCAGGTCGGGGTGGCGGCGGATGGTGCCGGTGGCCGTACAGGGCGCGTCGAGCAGAACGGCGTCGAAGGCCCCCCCGTCCCAGTCCAGCGCGTCCGCGACGACGATCTCGGCCTCCAGCCCCGTGCGTCGGAGGTTCTGGTGCAGCCGACGCAGGCGCTTGTCCGACGAATCGAGCGCCGTGACCCGCGCGCCCGCGGCGGCCAGCTGCATCGTCTTGCCGCCGGGTGCGGCGCACAGGTCCAGGACGCGCCGTCCCGCCACGTCGCCCAGCAGGCGGGCCGGCACCGCGGCGGCGGCGTCCTGGACCCACCACGCGCCGTCGTCGAAGCCGGGCAGGGCGCTGACCTGGCCCCCCGCCAGCCGAACGCTGCCCGTGGGCAGGACCGTGCCGCCCAAACGTTCGGCCCAATCCGCCGCGTCGTCCACCACGGTCAGGTCCAGCGGCGCGCCGGCCAGGTGCGCCGCCTCGATGGCGCGGGTGCGGTCCTGGCCATAGGCCCGGCCCACATGCTTGCGCAGCCAGTTCGGCAGTTGCGGTGGCGGGGCGGCGGACCATGCGGCGGCGTCGATCTTCCGCAGCAGCGCGTTCACCAGACCGGCCTGCTTGGCGGTCTTGGGCGACATGCGCGCCAGCGCCACCGCGTCGTTGACGACGCCGTGGGGGGCGGCCCCGTCCTCGAACATCTCGGCCATCGCCAGGCGCAGGACGTCGCGGATGCGCGGCGCGGGTTGGCGGTCGACCAGGGGCTTCAGCACGGCGTCGGCCCGGCCCGCATGGCGCAGGGCCAGTCCCGCCAGCCGCAAGGCGCGGGCGGCGCGGGGACCGTCAAGCCAAGACGCGTCCGACAGCATCCGCCCATCGCGCGTGACCTGGGCCATCAGACGCAGCGCATCGGCGCGCGCGTCCAGGCTTTCGGTGCGGGGGGGCGGCTTGTTCGGCATCCGCGTGCGCGTATATCCAAGGGGTGTGACCGGCAAGGTGCGACGATGACCAACCAACCCCCCCGCATGGCGGTCGACCCCGCCGATCTGGCCCAGGCCGCCGATGACGCGCCGGGCTGCCCCACCGCGCCGCGCGGAACGGGACCCGTCCCCCAGCGCCTGTCTCCGGAGGCGGAGGCCGCCCGCCGCGCCGCCCTTCCGGAGGTCGCCCGCCGCGCCCTGGAGGAGGCGGAGGCCCGCAAGGCCGCTGCCATGGCAGCCACCATGCCGGTGGAGCTGGGTGGCCGCGACGGGCCGGAACCCGTGCGCTATGGCGACTGGGAGCTGAAGGGCCTGGCGATCGACTTCTAGGCGCCCGGCAGGGCCCGCAGGCCCAGCACGTCCAGCATGTCGTACGCCCCCGGCCCCTTGTCCTGGCCCCACAGGGCGGCCCGCAGGGCGCCGCGGGCGAAGACGGTGCGGTCGCTGGCCTTGTGGCCCAGGGTGATGCGCTCGCCCTCGGCGGCGAAGATCACCTCGTGCTCGCCCACCACGTCGCCGCCGCGGATGGCGTGGAAGCCGATCGCGCCATGGGTGCGCGCGCCCGTGGCCCCGTCGCGGGCCCGGTCGGCCACGTCGTCCAGCGCCACCCCGCGGCCGTCCGCCGCCGCCTGGCCCAGCATCAGGGCCGTGCCCGAGGGCGCGTCGACCTTGTGGCGGTGGTGGCTTTCCACGATCTCGACGTCGTAGTCGTCGCCCAGCGCGGCGGCGACCTGCCGGACCAGCGTGGTCAACAGGTTCACGCCCAGGGACATGTTGCCCGCCCGGATCACGGGGGCGTGGTGCGCCGTCCGGCCCAGCGCCGCGATGTCGGCCTCCGACAGGCCCGTCGTGCCGACCACGTGGACCGCGCGGGCCTGCGCCGTCAGTTCCGCCATCGCCACCGTCGCGGCGGGGGTGGTGAAGTCGATCACGGCCTGGGCCGCGCGCACGACCTCGATCGGATCGTCGGTCACGGGCACGCCCGCGGGCAGGCCCGGCGCCACCTGCGCCAGATCCCGTCCCGCCCAAGGGTGGCCCGGCCCTTCGGTCGCGCCGACCAGGTGCGCGCCGTCCGAGGCGGCGACGACCTCGCACAGCATGCGCCCCATCCGGCCCGACGCCCCCGCCACGACGATTCCGATGCTCATGCGCGCGCTCCCCCCTCCCGTCCGGTGCCCTTCTGTGGCCCGATCGGCGGGGCCGCGCAACTTGCGTCCGCTTGCGGCCCGGCCTATCTGCCGCCTTCCCGCAAGGAAGGACCCCCCATGGCCCGACCCCGTCACACCGGCCCCGGCCCGTCGCAGCGGCAGTTGCGCGTGGGCGAACTGATCCGCCGCACCCTGTCGGACGTCCTGACCCGAGGCGAGGTCCATGACCCGGAGCTGAACGCCATGTCCATCACCGTGGGCGAGGTCACGGTCAGCCCCGACCTGAAGGTCGCCACCGCCTGGGTCCTGCCGCTGGGCGGCGACAAGCGGCAGGAGGCCATCGCCGCCCTGTCCCGCAACAAGGGCGAGCTGCGCCGCGCCGTGTCGCGCGAGATGACGCTGAAATACGCCCCCGACCTGCGGTTCCGCATCGACGAGACGTTCGACCGCATGGACGCCACCCGCCGCCTGTTCGGCCAGGACGACGTGCGCCGCGACGTCGAGGCGGGCCGCGACGACGCCGACGGATGATCCGTCTGGCGGCCCTGGTCTGGTCGATCCTGGCGGGGGCGGCCCTGGCCGATTGCCGGCCCGTCGACCACCGGGGGCAGGGCTTCGTGGTCTGCACCGCCGACCTGTCGCGCGACCGGATCTCGCTGCACCTGACCGATCCGGCGGGCGCGGTGCTGGGGGACTTCGCCCGGCTGGAGGCGGTGGTGGACGGGCCGGTCCGCTTCGCGATGAACGGGGGGATGTACCATCCCGACCGCACGCCCGTGGGCCTGTTCGTGCGCGACGGGGTGCAGCGGACCCCCGTCGTGACGCGGGCGGGGCCGGGCAACTTCGGGATGCGCCCGAACGGCGTGCTCTGCATCCGCGACGACGCGGCCTTCGTGAGGGAGAGCCGCGCCTTCGCCGCCGACCCGCCGGCCTGCCGGGACGCCACGCAGTCGGGTCCGATGCTGGTGGTCGACGGGGCGCTGCATCCGCGGTTCATCCCCGACAGCCCGTATCGGAACGTGCGCAACGGGGTCGGCGCCACGCCGGACGGCCGGATCGTCCACTTCGTCATCAGCGACCGCGGCGTCACGTTCCATGAGATGGCGACTCTGTTCCGCGACGTGCTGGGGGTGCGGGACGCGCTGTATCTCGACGGGCGCGTGTCGCGCCTGCACGCCCCCGCCCTGGGCCGGTCCGACCCGGGCCGGGCGATGGGGCCGATCCTGGCCGTCACGGAACGCTGATCCCATGGCGCGGCGGCGGAAGGGGCGGGCGGTCCACGGCTGGCTGATCGTGGACAAGCCCGCCGGCCTCACCTCCACCGCCGTGGTGGGCAAGGTCCGCTGGGCGCTCGACGCTCGGAAGGCGGGTCATGCGGGGACGCTGGACCCGGACGCGACCGGGCTGCTCGCCGTGGCCCTGGGGGAGGCCACGAAGACGATCCCCCTGCTGGCGGAGGCGACGAAGGGCTACGACTTCCGGGTGACCTGGGGGGCGGAGACGACGACGGACGACGCCGCCGGGACGGTGACCGCGACGTCGCGGGGGCGTCCCGACCGCGCGGCGATCGAGGCGGCGCTGCCCGCCTTCCGGGGCGACATCGCGCAGGTTCCCCCGCAGGTCAGCGCGGTGCATGTCGACGGGCGGCGGGCCTATGACGTCGTGCGGGACGGGACCGCGGTGGACCTGGCCCTGCGGCCCCTGCACGTCGCGTCGCTGGAGGTGCTGGAGGTCGGGCCGGACTGGGCGGATCTGCGCATGGCGTGCGGCAAGGGCGGCTACGTCCGGTCGATCGCCCGCGACCTGGGCCGCGCGCTGGGGTGCCTGGGACACGTCGCCTGGCTGCGGCGGACGTGGTCGGGGCCGTTCCGGGCCGAGCACGGCGTGGCGCTGGACACGGTCGAGCGGCTGGCCCGAACGCCCGACCTGGACGCGCTGCTGCGACCGTTGGAGGTCGCGCTGGGGGGCCTGCCCGAACTGCCCTGCACCCCCGAGGGCGCCACGCGGTTGCGCCACGGCAACCCCGGCGCCGTCACGCGGGGCGTCGCGGAGGGAACGGAGGCCTGGGCGTCCGAGGACGGTCGCGCGGTCGCCCTGGGCACCTATCGCGGCGGGTCGCTCCACCCCAGCCGGGTCTTCGTCCGCGACGAGGGGGACGTCGTGGCCCCGGGATGACCGGGGGCCGTTCGCTGCGCTGCGGCGATGGTTTCTCCGACGTCGGGACGGTGGGAGGCGCCGTCGGGTATAGTGTGACCGGGAGCATGGGGGACGTGCAAGCCGGGGCGTTCGGTCAACGGGGCCTGGGGTTCCGGGGCCTTCGTCGGCGAGGTCCGGGGGCCGCCGTCGCGGCGCAGGGGCGGGATGGCGGCCTTGCGGGGCGTGTCTGCGATGCGTCTGCTCCGTGTCTGCGCGGCGTCGGACGGTTTCCCGATTCGCTGCCGATGTCCGAGCCTTGGTGGCGGTGGCGTGGCCACCGGATCGCGCTTGGCCTGAAACACGATGCCCCTTCCGGTCCGTCGATTGTTTCAGTCGATCACGGGAACGGTGCGCTTCTATCGCGCGGCGTGACCCCTGCGTGAGGGGGGCTGCCTGGACTGGTGCGGCCCCGGCTAGGGGTGGGGCAACGCAACCGCGGCACGACCCGCCGCACCAATCACCGGAGCCATCCCATGACCCATGCCCGCACCGCCGCCACCGTCCTGACCGCCGGCGCCTTCGCCACGATCGCCTTCGACCTGTTCGGCCAGGGATTGTCGCCCCTGCTGGGCTTCGCCAAGCTGGCGCCGGTGGGTCTGGCGCAGTCGACGTTGAGCACCGTGTTCGGCTCCGTGCCCAAAGGCGCGGCCGACACGCTGCACATCCTGACGGGGACAATCGCCTATCCGCTGGGATACCTCCTGGTGGCGCGCCCGATCGCGGCGAAGGTGACGCCCTTCCTGCACTGGTCCGCGGTGGCGGCAGCTTACGGCGTGGGCCTGTGGGTCTTCGCGCTCTACGTGATGGCGCATCTGGTCGCCGGAATGCCCGCCTTCCTGGGCTTCGGCGGCATCACCTGGGTCGCGCTGTGGGGCCACGTCCTGTTCGCCCTGGTCGCCGCTGCGATCATCGAGCGGCGGTCGCCGCAGGCGAAGGTCCACGCGAACGCGGCCTTCGCCTGACGGGTCGCGCGGCGGGGGAACCGCACCCCCCGCCGCGCCTCGATCATTCCAGCCCCAGGCAGTTGGCGTAGAACGTGGTCGTCGCGGGCCAGTCGCTGAACACGCCCGCCACGCCCACGTCCTGCGCCAGGACGTCCAGCAGCTCGAAGTAGACGCCGTCGTTGTCGGTCGCCTCCTCGATCGACTGGAAGTACCAGCCGCCGCCGCCGTCCAGCGGGCCGGAGCGTTCCAGCGTCCAGGTGATGATCCCCAGCCCGGCGGCGTTCGCCCGTTCGGCCAGGACGGACGGCACGATCTCGCCGACCTCGTCGGTGGTGACCAGCATCCAGAGCGGCGGCGCGATGTAGTTGATCCCCATTCCCGCCAACTCTTCCATCGTGTCGGGCCAGGTGTCCGGGTCCATGGGCGAGTAGCCGTCGATGTCGTACTCGTCCATCAGATAGACGGCCTGCGCCCCGAACTCCGGCTCGGCCTCGATCCAGTACCGCACGTCCTCCAAGTTGAACGATTGCAGCCAGACGCGGGACGGGTCGATCCCCGCCTCCTTGTACTCGTCGACCAGCTTCTGGGCGTAGTCTTCCTGGCTGAACCCGTCATGCGGCATCTCGACCGAGGGCGACTTCAGCTCCGGCGTGAAGTCGGCGCCCAGCGTGTCGAAGAGCGCGATGCTTTCCGCGTGCGTCAGCAGGCCCGCGTTGTCCGCGGAATACAGCGTCGTCCGCCAGTCGGCCACGCCGTCGTTCACATACGCCTCCACCGTTTCGGCGTCCCCGTCGGCGGCGTCCATCTTGGGCGTCAGCGTGCGGAACTGGTCCAGCGTGATCTCGGACGTGCGGCATTCGGCTGTCGCGGACGCGTCGCCGGAGGCGGGCGTGAACGGGGTGACGCAGGTGTCCGCCAGGTCGGTCAGCAGGATGTCGGTGGTGGTGTGCAGGTCGTTCTGCGCGTGGCGGCAGACCAGCTCGTGGTCCTGGGTGAAGGTGACGTCGCATTCCAGGATGCCCGCGCCCATCTGCGCGGCGGCCACGTTCGAGATGCGCGTGTGCTCGGGATACATCAGCGGCGCGCCGCGGTGCCCGATGGAGAACTTCGACGTGCGCGGCGTCTGGCCCAGGCAGGCCTGCAGCGTGTCCTTCAGCGCGCCGTCGTCCATCTGGTCGATCAGATAGGCGGGGCGCGTCCCGTAGGTCAGGCCCTGCGTGGCGGCGTGGCCGTCGGCCAGCGCGGCGCCGGTGCCCAGCAGCACTGCGAGTGTCGGTCGTAGGATCATCAGGTCTCTCCCCCAGGGTCGCGATGCGTTCGTGTCCGCCCGGCGGACGAACATCGCGTGACGAGCGTATGACGCGTCCGTGACATCCGCCAAGCGCGATCTTCGGACCGTCAGGCGGGGGGGTCGCCGATTTCCGCGCCGGTGAGGGCGACCGCGAACTCCTCCGGGTCGAAGGGGGACAGGTCGTCGATCTGCTCGCCCACGCCGATGGCGTGGATGGGCAGGCCGAAGCGGTCGGCCAGCGCCACGAGGACGCCGCCCTTGGCCGTGCCGTCCAGCTTGGTCATCACCAGGCCCGTGACGTCGGCGATCTGGCGGAACACCTTGACCTGCTCCAGCGCGTTCTGGCCCGTCGTCGCATCCAGGACCAGCAGAGTGTTGTGCGGCGCGTCGGGGTCGCGCTTGCGCAGGACGCGGACGATCTTGGCCAATTCCTCCATCAGGTCGGCGCGGTTCTGGAGCCGTCCGGCGGTGTCGATCATCAGGAGGTCGGCGCCGTCGCGTTCGGCGCGTTCGTGCGCCGTGAAGGCCAGGCTGGCCGGGTCGGTGCCCTGGTCGGCGGCCAGCACGGGCACGCCCGCGCGGTCGCCCCAGACCTTCAACTGCTCCACCGCCGCCGCGCGGAACGTGTCGCCCGCCGCGATCACGACGGTCTTGCCCGCCGCCTTGAACTGGCTGGCCAGCTTGCCGATCGTCGTCGTCTTGCCCGACCCGTTGACGCCCACCACCAGGACGACCTGCGGCTTGTGGGGGAACAGGGGCATCGGCTTGGCGACGGGTTCCATCACGCGCGCGATCTCGGCGGTCAGGAGGTCGCGGATCTGGGGCACGGACAGGCGGCGGCCCATGCGTCCTTCGGCCAGGTTGGCCGCGATGCGGGTGGCGGCGTCCACCCCCATGTCGGAGGCGACGAGCAGATCCTCCAACTGTTCCAGCATGTCGTCGTCGAGCACGCGCCGGGGCGCGTCGTCGGCCTTCCGGCCCAGGAGGCGACCCAGAAGCCCCGGCTTCGCGGGCGCCGGTTCCGGGTCGGGCGCGGCGGGCGCGGGCGGGGCCGGCGCGGGGGCCGAGGTCGGGACGGGCTGGGGTGTGGGCGCGGGCGTGGGGTCTGGGTCGGGGGGCTGCGCTTCCGGGCCGGGGTCCGGGGCGTCGTCGGGCGCATCCTCGACGATGGCCTCCAACCCCTCCTCCAGGCGGGAGGACGACCGCGTCAGGCGGTCCTTGAGCTTGCGGAAGAACGACATCGGGCACCCCTTTGGGTCCATCTAGCCGGCACGGCGGACGGGGAAAAGGGACCGGGGGCCGGCAGGCCGGACGCGGGTTCCGGCGGATGCAAACCCGCCGGACGCAAACCCGCTGGACGATCCGGCCCCCGCGTCGGATACCGGGCGTCGTCGCTGGATATCCGTGGGGTCCTATCATGCGCCATGCCGCCGCCTGCCTTTCGGTCGCCCTGGTCGCCCTGGTCGCCGCCGCGCCCGCCGCCGCGGAACGGGCCGTCAGCGCGGACGCGTTCGCCCGCATGGTGGAGGGGCGCACGGTGACGTTCGACCGCTTCGGCGCGCCCTATGGGGCCGAGCAGTACCTTGACGGGAACCGGGTGATCTGGGCCTTCGACGACGGCGCGTGCGAGCGGGGCATCTGGTACGCGGGCGGATCCGACCGGATCTGCTTCGTGTACGATTCCGACCCCGTGCCGCAATGCTGGACCTTTCTGGAGATGCCGTCCGGCGCGTTCCACGCCCGGGCCGAGGGTGCCGATCCCACAGCCGACCTGGTCGCCCGCGACTGGGGGGACGAGGCGCTGGAATGCCCGGCCCCCGACCTGGGGGTCTGAAGGCGCGCGCCCCCTAGAACAGGCTGCCCTGCTCGGGGGCCTTCGCCTTCGTCGCGGCCCTGCGCGCCCCGCCGCCGCCGGGGCCGCCCGCCTTCACCCGACCGTCCGCGAACTCGATCTCCAAGGTGGCGGCGGCCCCCGCGGCCTTCGCCGTGGTGACGACCGCGTCGTCGCCGCGCACGACCGCATAGCCCCGTTCCAGGGTGGCGGCGTGGCCCAGCGACCGGCGCAGGCGGTCCAGCGCCGCCAGGCGGTCGGACAGGCGGTCCTGGCGCACGCGCGCCGCCCGGGACAGGCGTGCCAGCGCCGCGCGCAAGCGGTCGCCGTCGCGGTCCATCCGGCGCAGCAGGGGAACCGCCGTCAGGCGAGAGGCGGTCTGGCGGAAGCGGAAGCGCGGGCGGTCCAGCAGTTGCGCGGGGCGCGGCAGGGCGTGGCGGTCCAGCGCCGCGCGCGCGCGGTCCAGCCGCGCGGCGGGGGCCCGGTCCAGGCGCGTGGCCAGCCCGTCCAGCCGTCCCCGCGCCCGGGCCAGACGCGTCCGCAGCGCCTGCGGCCCGGCCCGCGCCGACAGCCGCGACAGCGCCAGGCGCGCGGTCCCGGCACGGGCGCGCAACGCTTGGGGCAGGCGGTCGGCGGATCGGTCCAGGCGCGTGCGGGGCCGGTCCAGCAGGCGGTCGGCGCGGGGCAGGGCGCGGGCGACGTCGCCCAGCCGCTGCCGCCGGGCGCGCGTCAGGCCGATCAGCGCGCGCCCCTGCCGCATCCCCAGCGTCGCCACGTGCGCCGCCAGGTCCGCGCGCACCGGCACCGCCATCTCGGCCGCCGCGGTGGGGGTGGGCGCGCGGCGGTCGGCGGCGTGGTCGATCAGCGTCGTGTCCGTTTCGTGCCCCACGGCGGAGATCAGGGGGATCGTGCAGTCGTGGGCGGCGCGCACGACGGCTTCCTCGTTGAAGCCCCACAGATCCTCGATCGACCCGCCGCCCCGGGCGACGATCACCAGGTCGGGCCGGGGCACGGGGCCGCCGGGCCGGATCGCGTCGAAGCCCCGGATGGCGCGCGACACCTCCGGCGCGCAGTTCTTGCCCTGCACGGCCACGGGCCAGATCAGGACGTGGCGGGGGAAGCGGTCGCGCAGGCGGTGCAGGATGTCGCGGATCACCGCGCCCTGGGGGCTGGTCACGACGCCGATGACGTCGGGCAGGAAGGGCAGGGGCTTCTTGCGGGCATCGTCGAACAGCCCTTCGGCCCCCAACTGCCTGCGCCGCTTCTCCAACATCGCCAGGAGCGCGCCCTCGCCGGCGACCTGCACCTCATCCACGGTCAGCTGGTACTTCGACTGCGACCCGAAGGTGGTCAGCTTGCCGGTGGCCACGACCTCCAGCCCTTCCTCCGGCACGACGGACAGGGCGGGGATCTGGCCCTTCCACACGACGGAGGCGAGGACGGCGCGGTCGTCCTTGACGTCGAAGTAGAGGTGGCCCGACCGGGCGCGGAACACGCGCCCGACCTCGCCCCGCACGCGGATGCGGCCGAACGTGCCTTCGAGCGTCTTCTTCACCGCGCCCGAGATCTCGGCCACGGAGAACTCCGGCTCGTTCGCGCCGGGGCGGGGGTCGTCGATCAGGTCGTCCATGGCCCGACAGCTAGCGCGGGCGTTCCGCGGGTGCCAGCGGTTGCGGGGCGCGGGGCGGCGCCGTATCGCGGACCGGCCGACACCGGGGGAGGCGTGGCCATGAACATCCTGATCCTGGGCTCCGGCGGGCGCGAGCACGCGCTGGCCTGGGCCATCCTGCAGAACCCCCGCTGCGACCGCCTGATCGTGGCGCCGGGCAACGGCGGCATCGGGCGCGTCGCGGACCTGGCGGATCTGGACATCTGCGACGGCGCGGCGGTGGCGGCCTTCGCCGACGAGGAGAGCATCGACCTCGTGGTGATCGGGCCGGAGGCGCCGCTGGCCGCGGGCGTGGCCGACGCGCTGGCGGATGCGGGCATCGCCTGCTTCGGGCCGACCGCCGCCGCCGCGCGGCTGGAGGCGTCGAAGGCGTTTACGAAGGAGATCTGCGATGCCGTGGGCGCCCCCACCGCCGCCTGGGCCCGGTTCGACGCCCTCGACGCGGCGCTGGCGCATCTCGCCCGCGTCGGCGCCCCGATCGTGGTCAAGGCCGACGGCCTGGCGGCGGGCAAGGGCGTGACGGTGGCCGAGGACGCATCGACCGCCCGCGCCGCCCTGCGCGACGTCTTCGCCGGTGCGCACGGCCGGGCGGAGGTGGTGCTGGAGGCCGTCCTGCGGGGCGAGGAGGCGTCGTTCTTCTGCCTGGTCGACGGGGAGACGGTGCTGCCCATCGGCACGGCGCAGGACCACAAGCGGGTGGGCGAGGGCGATACGGGGCCGAACACCGGCGGCATGGGGGCCTATTCCCCCGCCCCCGTGATGACGTCCGCAGTGGAGGCCCGCGCCCTGCGCGAGATCGTGCAGCCCGTGGCGACGGAGATGGTCCGGCGGGGGACGCCCTTCCGCGGGGTCCTGTTCACCGGCCTGATGATCGAGGACGACGCTCCGTCGCTGGTCGAGTTCAACGCGCGCTTCGGCGACCCCGAATGCCAGTGCCTGACGATGCGGCTGGGGGGGCAGGTCCTGGACCTGATCGTCGCCTGCACCGAAGGCCGGCTGGCGGACGCGCAGGTGCGCTGGGCGGACGACCACGCGATCTGCGTGGTGATGGCGGCGGACGGCTATCCCGGCCGGTACGCGACGGGAGAGCCCATCGGCGGCCTGGACGGGTTCGAGGGCGACAGCCGCCGCATGGTGTTCCACGCGGGCACCGAACGGCGCGACGGGGGATACGTGTCGGCGGGCGGTCGGACCCTGGGTGTCGCGGCGCGGGGGGACGACCTGCGCGCGGCGCGCGACGCGGCCTACGGCATCGTGGACGGGATCGACTGGCCGGGCGGCTTCGTGCGCCGCGACATCGGATGGCGGGCGCTGGGATGACGTGGCACCGCACCGCCCTGCTGGCGGCCCGCATCCTGATCGCGGCCCTGTTCGCCGCGGGCACGTTCCAGAAGGCGCTGTCCCCGGACGGGGCGATGGGTCTGCTGACGGACCGGGGCCTGCCCGACTGGCTGGTCTGGCCCGCGACCGCCTACAACGCGGCGGCGGCCCTGGCGTTGCTGGCGGGGTGGAGGGTCGCGCCCGTGGCGCTGTCGCTGGCGGCCTATTGCGCGGTCACCAGCGTGTTCCACCTGATCCCGGACGATCCCTGGCAGATGTCGATCTTCGTGAAGAACTGGGCGATCGCGGGCGGGTGCCTGGCGCTCGCGGTGGCGTGGGACGCGACCCGGCGGGAGGCCCGCTAGGACATCGGCTCCCCCTCGCAGCCCAGGAGGGACTGCCCGACCTCCGCGATGCGCTGGACCTCCGCGTTGGCGGTGGAGCGCACGAAGGTGCTGCCGTCCGCCTCGAACGGCAGCCAGCAATGGAGCCGCAGCGGATCGTCGTCGTAGAGGAAGCAGACCTGCGCGTCGTCGGTCGTGATCTCGCCATAGGCGCAGGTGCCGTCGGCGCGCGTCCAGATGGAGCGTTCGCGCGATAGGAACCGCTCGATCCCTACCAGGTCGCCCGACCCGGCCATCACGAAGGTCAAGGTGTTGCCCGCCGCCAGGTTCAGGAATTCGGCTGGCGATACCGGCGTTTCCTGCGCCGCGGCAGGCGCGGCCAGCAACGCGATCAGGGCGGCGACCTTACGCATCGCATGGGTCCCCGAGCGTTGCGTGGCCATTCGTACCGGTGCCCAGGTCGCGGACATCCAGCACATCGCCGCGCAGGGCGACGGACAGCGTGCGGGTGCGGGCGGCGTCGCGCAGGGTGAAGCGGACGCCATCGAGGCAGTCCGCCTGGATGCCTTCGATGAAGGGCTGGCCGATGGCGTGGTTCGTCACGCCCTCGAGGCTTGCGACCGGTCGCAGTTCGTCGCCCACCAGCCGCCAGACCCGGAGCACCTTCGCCAGGTGGGGACGGTCGACATAAGCGACCTCCCACGCACCGTCGCCGTCGAGATCGCCCCAGGCGGCGGGGGCCAGCCAGCGATGGCGGGTGCCGATGTAGGGGGTCGCGGCGAGAGGCGTTAGTCTGTCGTCGTCGATCCGATATACGACCAGTTGTGCCCCCTGGGTCAACGAGGACCGGACCGCTACCAGTTCAGGGCGGCCATCGCTATCAACATCCGTGATCCGAGGACGGGTATCCTCGAATACGTGACCGTCTCCCGATTGCACGACCCAATCACGGCATCCTCCTTCGTAGCTTACGAAGCGCAGGTGCAATGTCAGCCCGTCGCGTGCACGGCCCAGCACGTCGTGGCCGTAGATGTCGGTAGGTGAGCCATAGAAGGCAGCATAGAAACCGCTTGGTCCGGGCTGGAGCTGGACGCCACCCGTCTGGCTGCCCTCGCCCTGGCCGATGCAGGCCATCGCCGGACCGGCCATCATCGTGAGCCCGACGACCACGGCGCGCAACGCGGTCAGATCTGCTTCTCCGGCATCTGCACCTTCAGGCCGTCCAGGTCGTCGGTCACCTTCAGCTGACACGTCAGGCGGGACCGGTCGGGGTCGGGCTCGTAGGCGAAGTCGAGCATGTCCTCCTCCATCGCGTCCTTAGCCGGCAGCTTGTCGGTCCAGGCGGGGTCCACGTAGACGTGGCAAGTCGAACAGGCACAGGCCCCGCCGCAATCGGCTTCGATCCCCGGGATGCCGTTGTCGCGGGCGCCTTCCATCACGGTCAGGCCCAGGGGTACGTCGACGACGTGTTCCTTCCCGCCATGCTCGATATAGGTGATCTTGGGCATCGCGGGCCTCCGGCATCTGGCTTCGATCCGCGCAGAGGTAGCGGCCGGCGGGCCGGGGTTCAACAGCGGGGACGGCATGGCCGCAGGACGGATACCGGCGATCGACCTGGCCCGCGCGGGCGCCTTGCTGGCGATGGCCGTGTTCCACGTCGGGCGCGACCTGGACGTGATGGGCGTGACCGCGCCCGGATCCAGCTTCACGCCCGCCTGGCAATGGTCCGCGCGCCTGATCGCGGGCAGCTTCGTGTTCCTGGCGGGGGTCAGCCTGTGGCTGGGGCATGGGCGCGGCCTGCGACGGGGGCCGTTCCTGCGGCGGTTGGGCATGCTGCTGGCGGCGGCGGCGCTGGTGTCGCTGGCGACCTGGGCCACGTTCCCCGCGCAATGGGTGCGGTTCGGGATCCTCCATTCCATCGCGCTGTCGTCGGTGATCGGGCTGGCCTTCCTCCGCGTGCCCGCTTGGGGCTGCGTCGGGGCCGGCGCCGCGATGGTCTGGATCGGGTCCACGGTCGCCGTGGACCTGCCGACCGTTCTGCAGGTCGTGATCGGCCTGGGCCGCGACGTGCCGGCGATGATGGACTGGGAGCCGGTGTTCCCCTGGACGGGGCCGTTCCTGCTCGGGTTGGGGGTGGCGAAGGCGATGGACCCGGCGGGGTGGTGGGACCGCCTGCGCGGCCGCCCGGCGGGACCGGGATGGGACCGGCTGGGCTGGCCGGGCCGTCATTCGCTTGCGGTGTATCTGGTGCATCAACCCATGATCGTGGGAACGATCCTGGCGTGGCAGAGGCTGGCATCGTGACGGGGCACGCCCCCGTGCGGGGCGGGGGCGCCGAACGAAGAACGGGCGCCCCGATGGGGCGCCCGTTCTGGTCCGTCCGGTCGGGGGACGATCAGTCGTCGTTCGACGTCTCGGCGTCCGTTTCCTCCAGCGACAGCGCGACGAAGCGCGGGTCGCCGCCGCGGCGGATCAGAAGGAGGAAGGACGTCTGGCCGGCCTCGCGGGCCTCCTCGACCCGATCCTCCAGCTGACCGATGGTCGAGACGCGGACCTGTCCCGCCTCCTCGATCAGGTCGCCGGCGCGCAGGCCCTTCTCGTAGGCCGGCGAATCGACGTCGATGTCGGACACGACCAGGCCCTCGGCGTCCGCGTCCAGGCCCAGCTGCTCGCGCAGCTCGTCGTTCAGCGTGGCGACCGTCATGCCCAGAAGCGTCTGCTCGGCCGGATCCTCCTGGCTCGACGATGCGGGCACCGCGCGCTCCGCCTCCTCGCGGCGGCCCAGGGTGACGCGCAGCGTCTGCGTCTCGCCGTCGCGGAAGATGACCACGCGCACGGCCTCGCCCACGGGCGCGCTGCCGACCGTGCGGACCAGTTGCCGCGTGTCCGCGATGTCGACGCCGTCGAAGGTCAGGATGACGTCGCGCGGCTCGATGCCCGCGTCCAGCGCCGGTCCGTCGGGGACGTCCGTGATCAGGGCGCCGCGCGCCTCGACCAGGCCCAGGGCCTCCGCCAGCTCGGGGTCGACGTCCTGGATGCGCACGCCCAGCCAGCCGCGCCGCGTCTCGCCGAACTCCTCCAACTGCTCGACCACGTTCGTCACGACGTTGGACGCCATGGCGAAGCCAATCCCGATGGAGCCGCCGTTGGGCGACAGGATCGCGGTGTTCACGCCGATGACCTCGCCGTCCATGTTGAACAGCGGACCGCCGGAGTTGCCGCGGTTGATGGCCGCGTCCGTCTGGATGTAGTCGTCATAGGCGCCCTGAAGCTCGCGCTCGCGCGCCGACACGATGCCCGCGCTGACGCTGAAGCCCTGGCCCAGGGGGTTGCCCATGGCCATGACCCAGTCGCCCGTGCGCATGTCGTCGCTGTCGCCGAACGGCACGAAGGGCAAGTCGTCCGTATCGGTGGTGACCTTCAACAGCGCGATGTCGGTGTTCGGATCGGTGCCGATGACCTCCGCCGGAAGCTCCTCGCCGGACCAGAACTCAATCAGGATCTCGTCGGCGTTCTCAATCACGTGGTTGTTCGTGACGATGTAGCCGTCGGCGGAGATGACGAAGCCGGACCCCAGCGCCGACCCGCGGCGGGTGCGGGGGCGGGGCTCCTCGCCCTCGGGTACGCCGCGGCGGCGGAACTCGTCGAAGAAGTCCTCCAAGGGGTTGCCGCGATTGGGCCCGCGGGCGCCGGCGGCCACGGTGTTCGTCGTGGTGATGTTGACGACCGCGTCGTCCACCTGGTCCACCAGGTCGGCGAACGTGTCGGGGCGGCTCTGCGCGTCGGCGGCCAGGGGCGTCAGCGCCAGGGCCAGCCCCAGCGTGGCCGGCGCCGCGAGGCGGCGGAGCGGGGTTATCGTCGGGGTTGATTCGAACAAGTCTCGTCCCTCCAGGAATCTCGTTCAGGGGCCGTCGTTTCGACGGTCCGTGCCCGTTCGGGCGTCCGTTGCATATCCGCCGCAGATCGGGGGCATTCAACGGAGGGTGCGTTCACATGGCCGTGACACACGGGCGCCCGCATCGCGTCGGGCGCGGGTGGTCGGCGAAGGCCCCCGGGGGGGCCTCCGCGGGTTCCTATTGCGCGATCGGAACGATCGTTCCCGTGCTATCGGCGCCACCGTCGGATGCGTCAGCCGCGACCGCCGCGGGGGCCGCGCCGGCGTCGGACGAGTCCGGCGCCTGCGACGCCGCGGCATCGTCGGTGCCCGCCGCGTCACCGTCCGCGGCCGGCGCCTGCAACGCGGCGTCGTCCGCCGGCGGCGCGGCCGCGGGCGCGGCCTGCGGCACGCTGGACGGCACCGGGCGGGCGTTCAGCGGGTCCCCGTCCAGCCGGTCCGTCTTCAGGTAGTCGAAGAACTCCGAATCCGGGCTGAGCACCAGGGTCGAGTTGCTGCCCTGCAGCGCGCGCTGGTACGCCGTCAGCGAACGGTAGAACTCGAAGAACTCCGGGTCCTGCGTGAAGGCCTGCGCGAAGATGTTGTTGCGCTGGGCGTCGGCTTCACCGCGCGTGATCTCCGCCTCGCGCTGCGCTTCCGACGTCAGTTCCACCACCGTGCGGTCGGCCTGGGCGCGGATCCGCTGGGCGGCCTCCTCGCCCCGCGCGATCTCGTCCGCGGCCTCCCGTTCGCGCTCGGCACGCATCCGGGCGAAGGTCGCCTCCAGGTTCTGGGGCGGCAGGTCGGTGCGCATCAGTCGCACGTCGATGATCTGCAGGCCCAGCGCCTGGGCGTCGGCCCGGGCGCCCGCCGCGATCCGCGCCATCAGCGCGGCGCGGTCCTCCGACAGGATCTCGTTCGACGACACCGAACCCAGCACCTCGCGCAGCTCGGCCCGCAGGATCGAGTCGAGCCGCTGCTCGGCCGCGAACTCGCCGCCCACGCCGACGGCCTGACGGAAGCGTTCCACGTCCGTGATGCGGTACCGCGCGAAGGCGTCCACCACCAGGCGCCGGTCGTCCGACGGCGTGACCTCCAAGGGTTCGACGTCGCGTGCCAGGATCCGGTCGTCGTAGTACACGACGTTCTGGATGAACGGGATCTTCACAGCGAGGCCGGGATCCTCCTTCACCGCCACCACGCGCCCGAACTGCAGGACCAGCGCCTTCTGGCGTTCGTCCACGACGAAGAGCGACGTGAACGCCAGGACGACGATCAACACCACGGGCACGATCAGATAGAGAGCGGATTTCCGCATCAGTTGGTCCCCCCTTGGGCGGATCGGCCGCCGCGCAACTCGTTGAGCGGCAGGAACGGGATCACGCCCTGTCCGCCGCCCGCACCGCCGCCGCCGACGTTGTCGTCGATGATGATCTTGTCCACGTCACCGAAGACCTGCTCCATGGTTTCCAGATACAGCCGCTTGCGCGTCACTTCCGGGGCCGCCGAATACTCGGTCAGGACGGCGGAGAACCGGCTGGCTTCACCCTGGGCTTCGTTCACCACGCGGGCGCGGTAGGCTTCCGCCTCCTCCAACGCCTGCGCGGCGGTACCGCGCGCACCGGCCAGTTCGCGGTTGGCATAGGCGTCGGCCTCGGACTGCAATCGGTCGCGCTGCTGCTCGGCCGCCTGGACCTCGCGGAAGGCGTCGATCACCTCGCGCGGGGGATCGGCGCGGTCGAAGTTGACCCGCAGGATGTTCACGCCCGCGTCGTAGCTGTCGAGCGTGGACTGGATCAGGTCGTCCAGGCGCTCCGCGATGATGCCGCGGTCGCGGTTCAGGATGGGGGCCAGCTGCGACTGGGCCACGATCTCGCGCATGGCGGATTCGGACACGGCGCGGATGGTGGCGTCCGGGTCGCGCAGGTTGAACAGGAACTGTGCGGGATCGCGGACGTTCCAGACGACCTGGAAGTCGATGTCGACCACGTTCTCGTCGCCCGTCAGCATCAAGCCCTGCTCGCCGCGGTTGCCGCGGTTCACGCCGATGTCGATGGACCGCTCGGTCGTGACGGGGATCACCTCCTTGGTGATGATGGGCCAGGGCGCGAAGTTCAGACCGGGATCGCCCACGTCCGAGAACTCGCCGAGGAACAGCTCGACCGAACGTTCTTCCGGACGCACGGTATAGAAGGACGCGAACAGCCACAGGCCCAGCGCCGCCACCCCCAGCAGGCCCCAGGTGGTGCGGTTCATCTCGAACCCGCCGTTGCCCCCGCCGCCGTTCGGACGGTTCGGGCCGCCGCCGCGGCCGCCCATCAGGACGCGCAGGCGGTCCTGACCCTTGCGGACCAGGTCGTCGATCTCGGGGATCCCCTCGCCCCGGTTGGGACGGCGCGGGCCGCCGGGTCCGTTCGGTCCGCCGCGGGGCGGGCGCTCGTCGCCGCCACCGCCGCCGCTGGAATTGCCGCCACCCCCCCAGGGGCCACTGGGTCCTGCCATCAGGTCCGTTCCTCGTCTCTCAGAATCATGTGTCTTCCCTCTGACCCACAAATGGCGTCGGCGCCCCCTCGTTCAAGCGAGGGTCCGCACCGGCTCCCTCAGGGTCACCATCTCCTCGGCCATGGTCGGATGCACGGCGCAGGTCCGGTCGAAGTCCGCCTTCGTGGCGCCCATCTTCAACGCCACGGCGACGAACTGGATCATCTCGGCGGCATGGGGGCCGACGATGTGGACGCCCAGCACCCGGTCGGTGTCGCGGTCCACCAGCATCTTGAACAGCACCCGCTCGGTTCCGCCCGCGAAGGCCATCTGCATGGGGCGGAACGCGGTCGCATAGACCAGGGTGGGGCCGCGCTCCTCCGCCTCCTCCTCCGTCAGGCCGACGGTGCCCATCTCCGGCTGGGTGAAGGTGGCCGACGGGATCAGGTCGTAGTCCATCTTCGTAGGCTCGCCCCCGAACACGGTCTTGTGAAAGGCGATGGCCTCGCGGATGGCGACCGGCGTCAATTCGACGCGACCGATGCAGTCGCCCAACGCGAAGATCGACGGCACGTCCGTTTGCAGGTGGTCGTCGACGCGCACGGCGCCGCGGCGGTCCAGCTTCACGCCGACCTCCTCCAGGCCGATGTCCACCGTGTTCGGATTGCGTCCGGTGGCCCAGAGCAGCGTGTCGAACGTGTCCTCGTGCCCGTTCGAGCCCTTCACCCAGATCCGCCCGTCGCGTTCCTCGATCGCGGTGGGCGAGCAGCCGGTGTGGATCGTGATGCCGCGCTGCGTCATGCAGTCGGCGACGTGGCCTCGGGCCTCGTCGTCGAAGCCGCGCAAGATCTGCGCCTTGCGGACGAACTGCTGCACCTCGACGCCCAGCCCGTTGAAGATGCCCGCGAACTCGCACCCGATATAGCCCCCGCCCACGATCAGCATCTTCCGGGGCAGGGCGTCGAGGTGGAAGATGTCGTCCGACACGATGCCCAGATGGGCGTTCGTCATGTCCGGCACGTTGGGCCGGCCGCCAAGCGCCAGGAGGATGTGGCGCGCCGTCACGATCGTTCCGTCGTCCAGCTCGATGCTGTGGGGGTCCGTCAGGCGGGCGCGGGCCTTGTGGATCGTGACGCCCGCCTTCTCCGCGTTGGTGGTGTACGTCTCCTCCAGCCGGTCCAATTCGCCGTTGAGGTGATCGCGGAACAGGCCCCAGTCGAACGCCCCGACCCGCATGTCCCAGCCGTATTCCCGTGCCAGGCCGGCCGATTCGCAGTACTCGGACGCATAGACCATCAGCTTCTTGGGCACGCAGCCGCGGATGACGCAGGTGCCGCCCATCCGGCTGCTTTCGGCCAGGCCGACCCTGTGGCCGTCCAGCGCGGTCAGCCGCGCGGCGCGCACGCCCCCCGATCCGCCGCCGATGACGAAGAGGTCGTAGTCGAACGATGCCATGTTATGATGCTCCCGCGCGGCGCGCCTCGCCGTCCAGCCGTGGTTCAGTCTTCCAGCTCGCCGTACAGCAGGTCGGCGGCCGTGACGTCGCCCCCCTCCTCGCGCAGGCTGCCGTCGCTCAGGTCGCGGATCTCGACCGTGCCGTCGTCGCGTCCCGACACCACGACGTCCGCCATGTCCAGGAACAGGCCGTTCTCAACCACGCCGGGAATGCGGTTCAGCATCGCCGACAGGAGGCCGGGACGGCCGATGCGGCCCAGCGACAGATCCAGGACGAGGTTCCCCTCGTCCGTGCGGAAGGGCGCGTCGCCCGTCATGCGCAGGGCGATGGCGTGGCCGTCCACGTCCATCCCCTCCAACCCTTCCTCGATCAGCTGCCGCGTGGCGCGATGGCCGAAGGGGATCACCTCCACCGGCAGGGGAAAGGCGCCGAGCGTGTCCACGACCTTCGCGTCGTCCACGATCACGACCATCCGGTCGGACGCGGCGGCGACGATCTTCTCGTGCAGAAGCGCGCCGCCCCCGCCCTTGATGAGGTTCATGTCGGCGTCGACCTCGTCGGCCCCGTCGATGGTCAGGTCCAGCCAGCCGGCCTCCTCCAGGGTAGTCAGGGGCACGTCGCAGTCCCGCGCCAGGTCCGCCGTGCGGGCGGAGGTGGGAACGGCGGTGATCGACAGCCCCTCGGCGCGGACGCGCTCGCCCAGGCGGCGGACCATCCACGCGGCGGTGGACCCGGTGCCCAGACCCACGCGCATCCCCGCCTCGACGTAGTCGCAGGCCCGCCGGGCGGCGACGGCCTTCGCGCGGTCGATGGGGTCGGGTGGGGTGGTCATGGCAGTCGCGCGTCCAGGATCGTCGGTTCGGCCGCGACCCTATGCAAACCCCGCGCCGATGCCCAGACCCGACGCCAGGGCGTCCAACGCATCCAGGGGGACGATCAGCAGGCAGGGTCCGTCGCAGCGCAGCGTCACGGGCCCGGTCGCGCGGTTCGACGTCCCGACCCGCCCCGCGGGCTCCAGCATCAGGCCGTCCAGGGGCCAGCGCAGCCCGGTGGATCGCAGCCGCGCCCGGCCCAGCGGCCACAGCGACACGCGGCATCCGGGCGCCAGGTCCAGCGCCAGGCGCCGCGGGGCCAGGCAGACGCAGTCCTCGGCCGACAGCAGCACGACGGCGGGCGCCCCGGACCCGCGCTCGGCGAGGTGGCTGAACACGGCCAGCGCATGATCGATCCGCCCGCCCAGGAAACCCACGGCCAGCACGAAATCGGCATCGGCGTGACGCAGGGCCTTGGCGAAGTCGGTGCTGTTCTGTTCCGCCACGGGCACCAGGACGTCCCGGAAGGCCGACCGCGCCGCCGGGGACAGGCTGTCCATGTCGCCCACCACCGCGGCGGGCCGCAGGCCGTGCGCCAGGCAGGCGTCGGCGCCCCCGTCGGCGGCCACCACGCGGGGGGCGCGGCTTAACGCCGCTTTAAGGGCGGACGTGTCAGCAGGGCCCCCGCCGACCAGGGTGATCCCCGGCGCGGCGGAGTGGTCCGGTCCCGGCGATTCTGTCAAGAATGGGGCCTCCGCTTCCCGAAATGGTCCCGTTTCGGGCAACATCCGAATGGATTTGCCCTGTTAACCGGATCGGTGGAACGGTGAACAGACCCCGTGACGGGGAAGGTGGTGCGACGTGACCGAACGATCCAACAAGGTTCTGACCGTCTCCTACGGGACGTTCACCTGCAGGCTGGAAGGGTACGACGACCCCGTGGAGGCGGTGATCCGCGTCGCGGCCTTCTTCCGCGACACCGTCGCCGCGGACCGCCGGTTCGGCGCCCTGCCCGGCGCGGGGGTCCATACGGACGACGATGTCTCCGCCGCCCTGTCGCGCTTCCGCGCCGAGGACGCCGCCCGTGATGCGGAACCCTCCGGTGACACGCCCGCCGCGGACGCCCCGACCGGCGACGGTGCCCCGCGACCCGTCGCCGTCACCGAAAGCCGGCCCGACGCGCCCCGGCCGGACGAGGCCTGGGACGACGAGGACGCCGACGACATCGAACGCTGGAACGCGGAGGCCGCGCGCGAGCGGCAGATGCTGGACGCCGTGCGCGACGGCCGCCCCCAGGATGCCCTGCGCGAGCCCGTCGATACGATCGAGTTCGCCGACGACCCCGCGCAGGACGCGGATGCCGGGGACACGCTGGTGCTGGGCCGGCCGCTGGACGACGACGAGGAGGACGAAGCGCGGGCCACGCGCGATGATGATGATGACGATGACGACGCCGACGACGCGATCCTCGACGTCCTGGACGATGACGACGACGACTGGGACGACGACACATCTGCGAACGCACGCACGGTCGCGGTCCGCGACGCGGACGGGGGCGAAGGCGACGACGCGGGGGACGGCGCCGATCCCGTGGACGACGTCGAACGCCTCTTCGCCGCCACCGACAGCCGCCTGTCGGGCGACGACAACGCCCAGGCCCGCGACCGCCATTCGCGCATGAAGGCGGTGGTCGCCGCCCGGCGCGACGACGAGTCCCTCGACGGGGCGCATGTCGCGGAACAGCAATCCTATCGCGACGACCTGCGCCACAGCATCCAGCCTCGCCACGTGGGCGGCGACACGCTGCCCGGCGGCGACGGCGACCGCCCCCGGGCCGCCGCCCGCGTCGTGCGCCGCGTGCCCGGCGGCGCGCCGGAGGGCGGGGCCGGGGACGCGACCGCCCCGCGGGCGGAACCCGACCGCGCCGGCACGCTGATGCTGGTATCCGAACAGCGTGCGGACGGCGACGGACCGATCCGGCCCCGGCGCGTCCGCCGCGCCACCGAATCCGACGATGCGGAGCGCGAGATCCTGGCCGCCGTCGGCGCTTCCGCCGGGGACGGGGACGACGACGCGTTCCCCGCCTACGCCGCCGAGTTGGGCGCGAAGGGCCTGCACGACCTGATCGAGGCGGCCGC
>NZ_JARGZA010000010.1 GCF_030973515.1 Jannaschia maritima | reverse complement strand
GCACTCCTGACACGCGCCCTGCTGATCGCGGGCGGGGCGGGGGCCGTGCTGATCCTCCTGCAGCCGCTGGTCTTCGCGGCGGCCTTCGCCCTGGCCCCCGCCAGCCCCACGGTCGAAGCGCTCGCCCGCGACTACCTCGCCATCCGCATCTGGTCCGCGCCTGCCGCGATCGCGGTCTATGGTCTGACCGGCTGGCTGATCGCGCAGGAACGTAGCGCGGCTGTGCTGGTGATCCAGCTGGCGATGAACGGGGCGAACATCGCGCTCAGCGTCGCGTTCGTCCTGGGGCTTGGTCTGGGCGTGCCGGGCGTCGCCTGGGCCACCTTCGCCGCCGAATGGGGTGGCGCGGCGCTGGGACTCTGGCTGTGCCGGGACGCCTTTGCCAACCCCGCCTGGCGCGCCCGTGCGCGCGTCCTCGACCCGGCCCGCCTGCGCAACATGGCCACGGTCAACACCGACATCATGATCCGATCGGTCGCCATCCAGGCGATCTTCACGTCGTTCCTGCTTTATGGCGGGGCGTTCGGGGACGTGGCGCTGGCGGCGAACCAGGTCCTGCTGCAATTCCTCTACGTCACGTCCTATGCGATGGACGGCTTCGCCTTCGCGGTCGAAGCGCTCGTCGGACGGTACTACGGCGCGCGCGACCTGCCCCGCCTGCGCCGGTCGGTCCTGCTGACCGGCGGGTGGAGCGTCGCGCTCACCGCCGCGCTGGCACTCGCCTTCGCACTGGGCGGCCCCGCGATCGTCGACCTGATGGCCACCGACCCGGATGTGCGCCGAACCGCCCGCGACTTCCTGCCCTGGATGGTCGCCGCCCCCCTGATCGGCGTCTATGCCTGGATGCTGGACGGCATCTTCATAGGCGCGACGCGGTCGCGGGACATGCGCAACATGATGCTGCTGTCGCTGGCGGTCTATGCCGCGGCCCTTCTGATCCTCGTGCCGCCCCTGGGCAACCATGGCCTATGGGCCGCCCTGATGGTGTCGTTCGCGGTACGCGGCGTCAGCCTGGGCGCGCGGTACCCGGCGCTGGAGCGGGCGGCGGCCTGACGCCGCATCCCGCCTTGCCCCCGCACCCCCGCGCGGGGCATCACGGGCGCGTCCAACCGCCGGAGAGCCGCCCGATGGCACTGCCCGTCCGCCAGCAGACGATCTATTGGGGCATCGCCGCGGCGGTCTTCCTGATCGTGCTGTGGTATCTCGGCCCCGTCCTGCTGCCCTTCGTCGTGGCGGGGGCCATCGCCTACATCTTGGACCCGCTGGCCGATCGGTTGGAGGCGGTGGGACTGCCGCGCGCCGCGGCCACGACCGTCATAACCCTGGCCGCGGTCCTGATCCTGGTCGCGCTGGTCCTGCTGGTCATCCCCACCCTGGTGCGCGAGGGCACGGCGCTGATCCAGGCCGCGCCCGGATACCTCGACGCGCTGCGCGACTGGTTGGAGGTCCGCTTTCCCGACCTGCTGGAGGAGGGGAGCATGCTGCGCAACGGCCTCGACGACGCGGGCGCGCTGGTGCGCGAACGCGGCGGCGCGCTCGTTCAGCAGATCCTCGCGGGCGTGTTCGGCGTGGTCAACGCGCTGGTCTTCATCGTCGTCGTGCCCGTCGTCGCCTTCTACCTGCTTCTGGACTGGGACAACCTGATCGCGCGGATCGACGACCTGCTGCCCCGCGACCACGTCGGCACGATCCGTCGCCTCGCCCGGCAGATCGACGACACGCTGGCCTCCTTCGTGCGCGGGCAGCTGACCGTCTGCCTGATCCTGGGGACGTACTACTCCCTCGGGCTGATGCTGGTCGGGCTTCAGTTCGGCCTGGTCGTCGGCGCGATCGCGGGGCTGGTGACGTTCATCCCCTATGTCGGCGCCATCGTCGGCGGCGCGCTCGCCATCGGCCTGGCGCTGTTCCAGTTCTGGGGCGATTCGGGCGGGGGCACCGACTGGACGTCCATCGCGCTCGTCGCTGGCATCTTCGTGTCCGGTCAGTTCATCGAAGGCAACATCCTGACCCCGAAGCTGGTCGGCAGTTCCGTGGGCCTGCACCCCGTCTGGCTCTTGCTGGCCCTGTCGGCCTTCGGGGCGATCTACGGGTTCGTCGGCATGCTCATCGCGGTGCCCGTCGCCGCCGCGCTGGGCGTCGTCGCCCGCTTCCTCGTGGCCGAATACAAGGACAGCCAACTGTACCAGGGGGCCGATCCCACGCCGCGTCCGCCCCCCCGGCCACGCGACGCCGCCGAATGAACGCGCGGCAGCTGGCCTTTCCCCAGCCCCGCCGCGATGCGAGGGGGCGGGAGGACTACATGGTCACCGCCTCCAACGCGCGGGCGGTCGCCTTGATGGACGGCTGGTCGTCCTGGGCGGACGCCCGCCTGGCCCTGGTGGGACCGCAGGGGTCGGGCAAGTCGCACCTCGCGGCCATCTGGGCCGATGGGGCCGGCGCCCGCATCCTGCCCGCCCGCGCCCTGCGGGCGTCGGACGCCCCCGATCTGGCCACCGGGCCCCTGGCGGTCGAGGACGCGGATCGCGGCGTGGACGAGACGGCGCTGTTCCACCTGTGGAACGCGATGGCGCGCACGGGCCGGCCGCTGCTGCTGACGGGCCGCGCGGCCCCCGCCGACTGGGACGTGGCGCTGCCCGACCTGCGCAGCCGCCTGGCGTCGCTCACGCCCGCCGTGATCGAGGCGCCGGACGACGCGATGCTGTCGATGCTGCTCGTCAAGCTCTTCGCCGACCGCCAGGTCGCGATCCGTCCCGCGCTGGTCGGCTGGTTGCTGCGCCGGATGGAGCGGACCCACCGTGCCGCCATCGACGTCGTAGCCCGGCTGGATGCCGCCGGGTTGGAGCGTGGCCAGCCCGTCAACGAGACCCTGGCCCGGGACGTCCTGGGCGACGACTAGGCCGATCCCGCCGCCGCGCCCGCGTCGCGGTCCCGTCGGATGCGGAGCAGACGTTCCGCAGACGCGGAGCAGACGCCGTGCAGACAGGGGGCCGGCGCCCGTCTGGAAGTTCGCGCCGCGATGCATAGGTTGTGACACTGCCGTCATACCATTCGGATACGCGCCGCGCATGCTCGACGAGTCGCCCCCCAGCCCCGCCGATTTCCTGCACGCCCCCGTGCCGGACCCCGTGGCCCTGGACGACCTGGATCCACTTGGTCCTGAACGGTTTTTCAACCGCGAGCTGTCCTGGCTCGCGTTCAACTGGCGCGTGCTCGAGGAGGCGTCGAACCCCCGCGTCCCCCTGCTCGAACGCCTGCGCTTCCTGTCGATCTCGGCCGCCAACCTGGACGAGTTCACCACCGTCCGCGTCGCCGGCCTCCGCGAACTCGCCCGCGCCGGCAACACCACCCCCGCCGCCGACGGCCGCAGCCCGGCCGAGCAGCTGGTGCTGATCGACGGCGATGCCCGCAAGTTGTTGGAGTCGCAGCAGGAAGTTTGGAAGACGCTGTGCCGGCAGATGCACGATGCGGGCATCCGCATCCTGTCGCCGGAGGACCTGTCCTCCGACGACCGCGCGGCCATGGCGGACCATTTCCTGCGCGCCGTCTTCCCCATCCTGTCCCCCCTGGCCATCGACCCCGCGCATCCGTTCCCCTTCATTCCGAACGAGGGGTTCGCCCTCGCGGTGGAGCTTCGCCGACGCGCCGACGGCCGTGTCCTGCGTGCCCTGCTTCCGATCCCCGCGCAGATCGATCGCTTCATCCGCCTGCCCGACGCGGGCGACGGCACCGTGCGCTTCCTTCCGCTCGAATCCCTACTCCTGCTGCAGATCGGCCGCCTCTTCGCGGGCTACGACCTCGCCGGACACCTCGCCTTCCGCGTCCTTCGCGACAGCGACCTGGAGGTCGAGGAGGAGGCCGAGGACCTGGTCCGCGAGTTCGAGACCGCGCTGAAGCGCCGTCGCCGCGGCGAGATCGTTCGCCTGAAGGTCACCGCGAACGCGCCGGACGCCCTGCTGGACGAGGTGTTGGAGGAAATCGGGATCACCGACGCCGAGGTGGTGCAGGTGGACGGCATGATCGGGCTGGCCAACCTCAAGGAGCTGGTGCTCGACGACTTCCCCCATCTGCTGTGGCCGTCCTTCACGCCGCGTGTGCCCGAACGCGTGCTGGACCACGATGGGGACATGTTCGCGGCCATCCGCTCGAAGGACATGCTGCTTCACCACCCCTACGAGACGTTCGACATGGTCAACCGCTTCCTTGCGCAGGCGGCGATCGACCCGGACGTGGTGGCGATCAAGCAGACGCTCTACCGCACGTCGCGCGACAGCCCGATCGTGGCGTCCCTGTGTGCCGCGGCCGAGGCGGGCAAGACCGTCACCGCCCTCGTGGAACTGAAGGCCCGCTTCGACGAGGCGGCGAACATCCGGCAGTCGCGCCGCCTGGAACGGGCGGGAGCGCATGTCGTCTATGGGTTCACGCAGTACAAGACGCACGCGAAGATCAGCACCGTGGTCCGGCGCGAAGGCGGACGGCTGGTCACGTATTCCCACTTCGGGACGGGCAACTACCATCCGATCACCGCCCGGATCTACACGGACCTGTCGTTGTTCACCTGTGCCCCCGCGCTGGGGCGGGACGCGACGAAGGTGTTCAACTACGTCTCCGGCTATGCGCCCCCCGACGGTTTGGAGAACCTGTCGATCTCGCCGTCATCGCTGAAGGACCACCTGTTGCGGTCCATCGCGGCGGAGGTCGATCACGTCCGGGCGGGCCGTCCCGGCGTGATCTGGGCGAAGATGAACAGCCTGATCGAACCAGACGTGATCGACGCGCTCTATGTCGCCGGGCGGGCGGGGGTCCGGGTGGATCTGGTGGTGCGCGGCATCTGCGGGCTGCGCCCGGGGGTGGAAGGCTTGTCCCCCAACATCCGGGTCAAGTCGATCGTCGGCCGCTTCCTGGAGCACAGCCGCATCGTGTGCTTCGGCAACGGCGGCGGCCTGCCATCGAAGAAGGCCCGCGTCTATATCAGCAGCGCGGACTGGATGGGCCGCAACCTGAACCGCCGGGTGGAAACGCTGGTCGAATGCGTCAATCCCACGGTCAAGGCGCAGATCGTGGACCAGATCATGGCCGCCAACATGGCGGATCTGGCTCAGTCCTGGGTATTGCAGCCCTGCGGAGAATGGGTCCGTGCCGACGTCGCGGACTTGGACAACCCGTTCAGCTGCCATCGCTTCTTCATGGAGAACCCGTCCCTGTCGGGCCGCGGCAGCGCCGGGGCGGGGGATGCGCCGACCCTGACGCATTCGGTGGGGTGACCGGCGTGGCCCCGGGGACGGGGCGCGTTCCGGACCCTCATGCGTTGTTCAGCAGGACGCAGGTGCGGTCGCCGTCGATGACCTGCACGACGCCGATCACCTCGCCGTCGCCGTCGAAGCACACCTCCGTACCGGCGGCGAGGTCGCCCCTCGCCTCGGTCAGGCGACGGACGCCCGCCACCGTGCCGCGTCCGGCCAGCCGGACCGCGCCGGCCGCACCCCGCACGGCGATCTTCGTCACGCCGAGGGCGGCGTCGCCGGTGTTCTCGACGACCTGCCGGGTGGTGCAACCCGTGGTCGCGACGAGAGTTGCGGCGGCGGCGAGCGTGATGGCGAAGCGGATCATGTCGGGTGTTCCCTGCGGTGGTTCGTCGGTGGCGTTCCGGGAAGGCTAGCGCAGCACGGCGTTCCGTCCAACCGCCCCTCCCGAACCGCCGATTGACCAGATCGCCGCCCCCGTGCCACCTGTCCGCCGAAGCGCACCATGCCCGGGGGAAGGCACGATGGTCGACGACGATCCCGAAGGATACGGCCCCTTCGGCAAGCCCCTGTTCGACGGGCCGGAGGCGCGGGACCTGCGGCGGGTGGGGGTGATCGACGTCGGATCGAACTCGGTCCGGCTGGTCGTCTTCGACGGGGCCGCCCGGTCGCCGGCCTATTTCTTCAACGAGAAGATCCTCTGCGGATTGGGCGCGGGTCTGGCGGAGACGGGGCTGCTGAACCCGAAGGGCAGGGTCCGCGCGCTGGCCGCGCTGGAACGCTTCGCCATCCTGGCACGCGGCATGGAGGCCAACTCGCTGACCGCGGTGGCCACCGCCGCGGTGCGGGAGGCCGAGGACGGGCCCGCCTTCCGGGCCGAGGTGGAGGCGCGGACGGGCCTGACCCTGCACGTGATCGACGGCGCGGAGGAGGCGCGGCTGTCTGGGCAGGGGGTCCTGTTGGGATGGCCGGAGGCGTCCGGCATCATGTGCGACATCGGCGGGTCCAGCATGGAACTGGCCGTCCTGGACGGGGGAGCCGTTGGCGGGGCCGTGTCGGGCAAGCTGGGCCCGTTGAAGCTGGACGGCATCAAGGGCAAGGCTAAGCGGCGGACCGAGATAGATTCCGGCCTGGCCACCATGCTGGACACGCTGGGGACGTCGCGCTGCGAACGGCTGTACCTCGTCGGGGGATCGTGGCGGGCCATCGCGCGCATCGACATGGAGCGGCGCGCCTATCCGCTGCACGTCCTTCACGAATACACGATGACCGCCCGCGACCTGCGCACGACCCTGGACTACATCCCCACGCAGGATCTGGCGGAGTTGGGGAAGCGGACCTCGACCTCGCAGGCGCGGATGTCGCTGGTCCCCCTCGCCGCGGAGGTGCTGAGCCGCGTCGCGGCGACCCTTCGGCCGCGCGAGATCGCGATCAGCAGCTATGGGATCCGCGAGGGCCTGCTCTACGAGCAGATGCCCGACATCCTGCGCGAGCGTGACCCCCTGATCGAATCCTGCCGCTTCGCGGAGGCCAAGGACGCGCGCCTGCCCGGCTTCGGACGCGTGCTGTACCGGTTCGTACGACCCCTGTTCGCCCGCGCCGGCGACCGCCGACGCCGATTGATCCGCGCGGCCTGCCTGCTGCACGACGTGTCCTGGCGCGCGCATCCGGACTATCGCGCGGAGGTGTGCTTCGACAACGCGACGCGCGCGAACCTGGGCGGGCTGACCCATTCGGAGCGGGTGTTCCTGGGTCTGGCCCTGCTGCACCGCTACAAGAACAAGCGCGAAGGCACGTCCTTCGCCCCCCTGGCGGATCTGCTGTCCGCCGAGGACATCGCCTCGGCCGAGGTGGTGGGGAAGGCCATGCGGTTCGGTGCAATGTTCAGCGCCCAGGATCCAGGTCTGATGGGCACGCTGCACCACTATCCGAAGAAGCAGGTACTGGAGCTGACCCTGCCCCGAGGCGACGGGGAGGCCTTGTTCGGCGAGGTCGCGGAGGCGCGGTTCAAGTCGCTCGCCGCCAGCATGGGGGCGGAGCCGGTGGTCCGCACGGCGAAGTGAGCCTGCGGATCGACGACCGCGTGTCCCTGGACGATTGGGAGATGACGGAGCAGTTCGTCCGGTCCTCGGGCCCCGGCGGGCAGAACGTCAACAAGGTCAACACCGCCGTCGAGTTGCGGTTCGAGGCCGCGCGCTCCCCCAATCTGTCCGGTCCTCAGAAGGCCCGCCTCAAACGCTTGGCCGGCCGCCGCTGGACGCAGGACGGGGCCGTCGTGATCTTCGCCCAGGACGAACGCAGTCAGGCCCGCAACCGCGACATCGCCCGCGACCGTTTGGCAGAACTGGTCCGCTCCGCGCTCCACGAACCCAAGCGCCGCCGCAAGACCCGCCCCACCCTGGGCAGCGTCCGGCGGCGTCTGGAGGGCAAGAAGCAGAGGGGCGAGGTGAAGAAGCTGCGGGGACGCGTGGATCCCTAGCGCCACCACGGGCTCCCGACCGTGACCGTCTGGCGAACGATCGTCCGGCGGGGCGTCGCGACCGCCGCGCGAAACCTTTGCGGCCCTCCACTCGTGTCTTTGGACATCGCGGCGCACCGACGCGTCGCCCAGCAAGGACCTCACGATGAATCTCAAATCAACCGCCGCCCTCGTCGCAACCGTCATCCTGTTCGGCCACGGCGCCGCCGCCGACGGGCACGCGACCGAGAACCCGATGGTCGGCGGGGCTGCGATGATGGCCGACATGGACATCGTCGACAACGCGGTGAACTCGCCGATCCACACCACGCTCGTCGCCGCCGTACAGGCCGCGGGCCTCGTGGATACGCTGAAATCCGAAGGGCCGTTCACCGTGTTCGCGCCCACGGACGATGCCTTCGCGGCTCTGCCCGCCGGCACCGTCGACACGCTTCTGATGGAAGAGAACCGCGATCAATTGACGAAGGTGCTGACGGCCCACGTCGTGCCGGGCCGCCTGACGTCCGAGGATCTCCTCGGCATGGCGGGAAGCGGAACGGCCGACCTGACCACGGTGTCGGGCGACGCGCTGTCCGTCGGCCTGCGCGACGGCGCGCCGGTGGTCTACGACGAAAGCGGCAACGTCTACGCGATCTCAGTCGCGGACGTCATGCAGTCCAATGGCGTGATCCACGTCGTTGACGGCGTCCTCTTGCCGAACTGATGGGTCCCGACGCACGGGGCGTGCGCTGCACGCGTCCGTCGCCACGGTGATCCCGCACGGGGACCTCGATCCGAAACGGGTCGGGGTCCCTTAGCGTTTCGGGACGCGTGATCGGGCCGGCGCCTAACGCGGGCCCGGGCCCGGCATCGCTCGCTTGCCCCAACCATCGCCCGCGGCTATCGCCCGTCGGGTCATCTGCCCGGAGCCCGACCTCATGCGCCTGTCCCGCTACTTCCTGCCCGTCCTGAAGGAGGACCCCGCCGACGCGCAGATCGCCAGCCATCGCCTGATGCTGCGGGCGGGCATGATCCGGCAGCAGGCGGCGGGGATCTATTCGTGGCTGCCGCTGGGCTGGAAGGTCCTGAAGAACATCGAGGCGATCGTCTATCAGGAACAGCAGCGCGCGGGACATATTCCGATGCTGATGCCCACGATCCAGCCGGCGGAGCTGTGGCAGGAATCGGGGCGGTACGACGATTACGGCAAGGAGATGCTACGCCTGAGCGATCGGCACGGCCGTGACATGCTGTACGGGCCCACGAACGAGGAGATGATCACCGACATCTTCCGTTCCGCGGTGAACTCCTATCGCGACCTGCCGCTCACGCTCTACCACATCCAGTGGAAGTTCCGCGACGAGACGCGCCCCCGGTTCGGCGTGATGCGCGGGCGCGAGTTCTACATGAAGGACGGCTACACCTTCGATCTGACGGAGGACGACGCGAAGCATGCGTACAACCGGCACCTGGTCACGTATCTTCGCACCTACGAGCGGATGGGCCTGCAGGCGATACCGATGAAGGCGGAAGGCGGTCCCATTGGTGGCGACTATACACACGAGTTCCTGATCCTCGCCGATACGGGCGAGTCGGGGGTCTTCTACGACGCCCGGATCGAGGACATCCGGCTGGGCGACCGCGACATCGTCTATGACGACCGCGCGCAGTGCCAAGGCGTGCTGGACGAGTTCACGTCCCTCTATGCCCGTACGGACGATACCCACGACGAAGACGTGTTCGCCGGCACGCCCGCGGAGCACCGGCGGGAGGCGCGGGGCATCGAAGTGGGGCAGATCTTCTACTTCGGAACGAAGTATTCCGATGCGATGGGCGCCACGGTCCAGGGGCCCGACGGCAAGCCCGTCCCGGTCCACATGGGGTCGCACGGCATCGGCGTCAGCCGCCTGGTCGGGGCGATCATCGAGGCGTCGCACGACGAACGCGGCATCGTATGGCCCGAGGGCGTGACCCCCTTCCACGCGGGCATCGTCAACCTGCGCCAGGGCGACGCGGCGACGGATTCCGCTTGCGAGGGGATCTATGCCGAGCTGACGAAGGAAGGTCTGGAACCGCTCTACGACGACCGCGACGAGCGGGCGGGGGCCAAGTTCGCTACGATGGACCTGATCGGCCTGCCCTGGCGAATCACGGTGGGGCCCCGCGGCGTGCAGAACGGCAAGGTGGAATTGACGTCCCGCCGGACGGGCGAGGCGGAGGAAATGTCTCCGGAACAGGCAGTGGCGCGGCTCAAGGATATTTATGCGCTCATCGTTTGAGCACCCGATGAACGCACGAGACCGTTTCCGAAATGAGGACGATATCGGTGTTGCGCTGCGGAGCGGAGAAAGTTAACAGACCTTAACGATCACATCGAAGACCAAGAGGATATTGATGACCCTACGTACCATTACTCTTGCCGCAGTCGCCGCGGCGGTCCCCATGGCCGCTTCCGCAATCTCGGTCACGCAGACATTCCAGGGCTCTACCGGCGCCGACGCGACGGCTGCGCGGGCCGCGTTCAACGCCGCCTTCGGTTCCGTTTCGCAGGTCGAGGACTTCTCCGGCTTCGCGAACGGCACGCTGCTCGACAACACGATGTTCCCGACGACCGGCACCCAGGTCTCGCCGAACGCGCCCAGCGCCGACAACGCGATCGTCGAGGACGTGCTGTTCCTGTCGGTCGACAACACCGGCTCGGCCACCAACCCTGCCAACCCGCTGACGCAGTCGGTCACGATCACGCTGCCGAACGCGACGACGTTCTTCGGGGCCGACTTCGGCGCCAGCGAGGACGGGTTCATTGGGACGAACGGCATCGGCAATGACAGCGGCCTGACCATCGCGTTGGACGGCACCGTCGTCGAGACGTTCACTCTGTCCGATCCGGGCTTCACCGGTTTCTTCGGCCTTCAAGCCGACATGGCGTTCACGACCATCACCTTCGGCAGCGCCGCCATCGGCGGGTTCACCGACGATGACTTCGCGCTGGACAACCTGCAGTTCTCGGATGGCGCGGTCATTCCGGTCCCCGCCGCGCTGCCCCTGCTGGCCGCCGGTCTGGGTCTGATGGGCTGGGTCGGCGCGCGTCGCCGCGGCTGAGACGATCAGTTCGGCTCGCATGGCGAGCCGGTCGTATAGACGGGTAGGGCGGGGTTCGATCCCCGCCCTTCTCTTTTACGCGTAGTCCTGCGTCGCTGTGGAGGCGGCGTCTTGGTCGCGGGCGGGCACGATGGGTCACGGAAGCATCGGCGGTTCCGCGACGTTGCACCTCGCCGGGATGACGGCCTGAGCGGACCCGTCGCTATCCTCTGTCGGCCTTCGGGCATTCTTACGCGGACGGTCCCGGGGGAGCGGTCGCACGGATCAGGGGGATTGCGACAGAACGCTGGCCGCAACGCTCCATGCAGCCTGTCCGGGGATATGCCGGCGCCCATGCCGGCGCCCATGGTCGTGCGGGCGAACGACCCGTCCATCGGTGCGATCTGCTCTACCGGGATCCATTTGCCGGGCACGCCGGTCGGACATGCGTGGCGGCTGCGAGGGGGAACCCAATCGGGCCGATACGCAAGTGATGGAGGTCCCGATGATGCATCCGTCGCACGGCCCCATCGGCCGATTTTGAATAGTCGTAGGGGTGGGGAGCCCCGGTTGGAGCCCCCGGTCCATTGGGAACCGTCCTGGCTGCATCGCGTCCCGCCCTGGCGCGGACCCATCGCAGGGCGTCGCGCCTCGGACCTTCGGATCGGCGAGCCGTTCGCGGTGGGATGGATCGGTCGGCGCGTCGTTTCGCTGCGCCCGCTCTCCCCGTCGCGGTCCACCGTCGTGACGTCGCGCCCCACTTGACCCTACCTCCCAGCCGCCGCACCTAGGTCCCCGACCGACGCGGCCGGGAGGGCCCCATGTTTAAGCCCTTCGAATGGATGATCGCGTGGCGCTATCTGCGCGCGCGTCGGGCGGACGGCGGCATCAGCGTCATGACGTGGATCAGTCTGGTCGGGATCGCGCTGGCCGTCTTCGCGTTGATCGCCACACTCGCGGTGCGGTCGGGCTTCCGATACGAGTTCGTCGGAACCATCGTCGGCGCGAACCCCCATGTGCAGGTCCTCTCGACGGGGCGGGCGTCGGAACGGGGTCCGATCGTGCGGACCTTCGACGACTTCGACGCGCGGACCGAGGCCCTGGCGGCGGTGCCGGGCGTGACGCATGCGGCGCCCGTGGTCGAAGGGCAGGTGATGGCGTCTGCCAACGGCCGCAACGCGGGGGTGCAGGTCATTGGCATCCGGCCGGCCGACCTCGCTGCCATCCCCCGCGTGGCCGAACCGGAAACCGCCGCCGGCAGCCTGGACGACTTCGAGGGGGGCATCGCGATCGGCGCGGGCATCGCGCGCAACCTGGGTCTCACGGCAGGCGACAGCATCCGGATCATCTCGCCCGACGGGGTACGGACCGCATTCGGCACCTCGCCCCGGGTGAAGGCGTACACCGTCGCATACGTGTTCCAGGTTGGTCGGTACGACATCGATGGGGTCCGCGCCTATCTGCCGTTGGCCGAGGCGCAGGATTACTTCAATCGCCAGGGGCAGGTGGACCAGATCCAGATCACGACCGCAGACCCCGAAGGCGTGGGGGACCTGGCGCCCGCCCTGGCGCGCGCGGCGGGCGACGACGCCTATCTCTGGACGTGGCGGGACAGCAACGGCGCCTTCCTCCAGGCCCTGCAGATGGAGGACAACATCATGTTCATCATCCTGTCGATCCTCGTGCTCATCGCCACGCTCAACATCACCTCCGGCCTGGTGATGCTGGTCAAGAACAAGGGGCGGGACGTCGGCATCCTTCGAACGATGGGATTGTCCCAGGGCTCGATCCTGCGGGTCTTCTTCCTGTGCGGCGCCAGCATAGGGGTGGTCGGGACGACGATCGGCGTCGTGCTCGGGTGCGCCTTCGCGATCTGGATCGATCCGATCTTCGAGATCGTGAACTGGGTCGCCGGCGGCGGCGTCTGGCAGCCGTCGGTCCGCCTGCTGTCCACCCTTCCGGCACGCCTGGAATGGGGCGACGTGCTGTCCGCCGTCGCGCTGTCGCTGGGCCTGTCCTTCTTCGTCACCCTGTTCCCCGCCCGTCGTGCGGCCCGCATGAATCCGGTCGAAGCCTTGCGCTATGAATGACGTGCTGCGCCTGGCCGGCGTCACGAAGGCCTATGGTCAGGGTACAGCCGCACGGGTGGAGGTGCTGGCCGGCATCGACCTGACGCTGTGCGCCGGCGAGGTCTGCGCGTTGGTCGCCCCTTCGGGCGCCGGCAAGTCGACGCTGCTGCACATCGCGGGGCTCCTGGACGCGCCCGATGCGGGGACCGTGGCCGTCGCCGGCGCGGACATGTCGACTGCGGATGACCGGACCCGGACCCGTGCGCGGCGCGACCGCATCGGTTTCGTGTACCAGTTCCATCACCTCCTGCCGGAGTTCACGGCGCTCGAGAACGTCGCCCTGCCGCAACTCGCCGCTGGACGGGACGGCGGCACGGCGCGGAACCGCGCCCGCGACCTGCTGTCCCGCGTGGGCCTGTCCCACCGCGAAACGCATCGCCCGGCGGAGCTGTCGGGGGGCGAGCAGCAGCGCGTCGCCTTCTGCCGGGCGCTGGCCAACGCCCCGGGGCTCCTGCTGGCGGACGAGCCGACCGGCAACCTCGACCCCGCGACGTCCGACACCGTCTTCGATGCCCTGGTCGCATTGGTTCGCGATACGGGGATGGCCGCGCTGATCGCGACGCACAACCTCGACCTCGCGGCACGGATGGATCGGATGGTCAGGCTGGACGGGGGGCGGCTGTCGACCTGACCGATCCGTGACGGTCCTTCAGCCGGCGTCGGCTGCCTGCTGCGCGGGGGCCATCGTCGCCGTCTCGCCGAAATGCGCCCCGATCGAAGCGAGAAGGCGGTCGCGCACCGAAGGCGCGTCCATCAACGTCTCGTGACGCCCACCTTCGACCATCGTCAGCCGCCCGTCCGGCCATTCGGCCATGCGGGCGCGGATCGCATCGGGATCGACGATGGCCTCGTCGGTGCCCAGTACGGTCAGGCAGGGCAGGGACGCGGGGCTGGGGATGTCCCGGACCTCCGCCATCTCCCGCAGGGCGGCACGCAGCCAGGACAGGGTCGGCCCGGCCAGGGCGAGGTCCGGATGGGTCACGGCCTGATGCCGCATCCATTCGAACATCGCGCGGTCGTTGGTCAGGAGGTTGCCTTCGAACGCGACGCCGGCAGGGTCCACCGCCGCCCCGCTGCCGGGCACCGCGCGCAGCCCCAGGCCCAGCGCCGCGCCGGCGTGGCTGACGCTCCAGGCCAGAAGGCGCATATGCGGCAGGAGGGGCAGGCCCCACAGCGGCGCGCTGAACGCCACGCGCGCGAACGTCACGCCGCGGAGGCAGGCCCGCAGGCCGATCAGGCCCCCCATCGAATGCGCGAGCAGATGGAACGGCGCCGGCATCCCCATCGCCCGGACTGCCGCGACGTAGGCATCGACGTCGTGCTGATAATCGCCGAAATCCTGCACATGGCCCAGCTGGCCACCGGCGCGCTCCGTCAGGCCCTGACCGCGCCAATCGATGGCCGTGGCCGAATAGCCCTGCGCCACCAGGGCCCGCGCGACCATCGAATACTTCTCGACGTATTCGGTCCGGCCCGGAAAGATCAGGACCGTGCCCCGATCCCCGCCCGGCCACGCGCCGACGCGGACCTCCACCCCATCGGACGCGACGGACCAGACGGCCCGTCCGACCAGGCCCTCGGCCGCGACGTCCGCGAGGTAGGGGGCGTCCCGCATCAGGCCAGTTGGGCGCCCAGCTTCATGGCCGTTCCCATGTCGCCGTCGACGGTCAACTTGCCCGACATGAACGCCGCGGTGGGGTTCATCGACCCGTCGAGGATCGCGCGGAACGTGTCGGCGTCCGCGCTCATGACGCATTCCGCGTCCTCGTCGCCCGCGCGGACACCGGCTTCGTCGACCATGACGGACCCCTCGTCCTCGATGACGAACTTGACGGACCCATCGAAGGACCCGATCTTCTCGGACAGTTGGCGGACGGCTTCGTTGACGATGTCGCTCATGGCGGGTGTCCCTTTCGATCCGGGCATTCCGCCCACGTTCGAGGTGCAAGATGACCCTGTCCCGCGTTTCCCTCAAGGCCCTGATCGTGGCGGCCGCCCTGTGTTACGCCACGTCCCCGGTCGCGCAGGACGTGCTGTCGGACGATCCCGACATCCTGCTCGACGAGTTGGCGGTCGAAGGGGACCCAGGGGAGGCCACGCGGCTGGCCGGCGAGGTTGTGGAGCGCTGGTCCCATTCGGGAAGCCCCGCCCTGGACCTGCTGATGGAACGTGCCGTCGGCGCGGCGGCGGAGGGCGACTTCGCGACGGCCATCGCCCATCTGACGGCGGTGACGGACCATGCCCCCGAATTCGCGGAGGGCTGGAACCGCCGGGCGGAGACGTTCTTCCGCATGGAGCGCTACGGCGCGGCATTGGCCGATATCGAGCAGGTGCTGATCCTGGAGCCTCGGCACTTCGGCGCGCTCGGCGGGGCGGGCGTCATCCTGGACATCCTGGACCGTCCGCATGCGGCCCTGGCCGCCTTCCGTCGAGCCGCCGAAATCTACCCGGCGGAGGAGAACATCCGCGACGCCATCGCGCGGTTGGAGCAGGAGACGGGCGGCCGCTCCCTCTAGGCACCGGGTGGAACCGGGATCGATCCGTCCCGCAACTGATATCATTAACTGCGACGCGATGCTTTCGGCCCGACCGCTGTGATCGAATGGCTTCATTGAATGAACGGCATCCCGAAGCATTCGGTCGATCGGATCCTCGGATCCGGCAAACGCATCATGCGGGGGGCGGACTGAATACGTTATTTGCATAAGCGTGTTCCCCCACCCGATAACCCACGCGCGCGTGTCTGATCAAAGATCAAATCGGTTGTGGTGATATGGTCGGGTTGTGCTATCGTGACGGGCGTCGCGTAACTGCCGCATGGAGGTCAGCGAATGCCGCTCTCGGTCGTGAAACAGGGGTCCGTGCTGGGCCAGGTATTCGATTCGCTGAAATCGGCGATCATGATGGGGGAGTTCGAGCCGTCCCAGAAACTGCGCATCGACGAGCTGGCGGACGCCTTCGGCACGAGCCACATGCCCGTCCGGGAAGCGTTGGGGCAACTCGTCGTTCTGGGGGCGTTGGAAAGCCCCCCGCGACGGTCCGTCCATGTACCGAAGCTGAGCGTCGAGAAGCTGACCGATCTGATGGAGCTTCGCCTCCTGCTCGAAACGCGGGCGGTGGAGTTGGCGGCCGAGGCGGCCACGCCGGCCCTGATCGCCCGCCTGAAGAAGCATCATCGGGGCATGGGCGACCTGCTCGAACGCAAGGCCCTGAACCTCAGCGCGTATCTGAAGCTGAACTACGAGTTCCACTTCGCGATCTACGAAGCATCGGGCAACGCCGAGCTCATCGACATGATCGAGACGATCTGGCTGCGCTATGGTCCGATGCTGAACCTGCTCCGCGAGAAGGCTTGGCTGGGGGAAGGGAACCAAGATCACGCGGAGATGATCGAAGGGTTGGAGCGGGGCGACCGGGCTCGCCTCCAGCGGGGGCTTCAATCCGACCTGAACCGGGCGATGAACGCGATCACGCGGGGAATCGCATCGCAGGAAGCGGCTGAATAGGCGATCGGGCCGCGGCATCCGGATGTCGGCTGCCCCGACGGCGAACCCCAGCCGCCCGCCATGCGCTAGGGGGCGGCCGCATCCTCCAGCGTCGGAATGTCCGTCGCGGCGGCGCCCTTCAGTCCGAGCATGTGCCTGGCATCGTCTGGGGTGGCGAAGTCGCAGGACAGGCTGGACAGGATCCCCCGTGCCATGTCGACCTGCTGTGCGCTCGACTCCGCCAGCCGCTCCGGCCCGAGCCAAAGGGAGTCCTCCAGCCCGACCCGAATGTGGCCGCCCATCGCGGCGGACATCGCTGCGATCCGCATCTGCGACGACCCGGCCCCCAGCACCGACCACGCATAGTCCCTGCCGAGCAGGCGGTCCGCCGTGCGGCGCATGTGGGCCAGATCCTCCGGGTGGGTGCCGATCCCCCCGAGCAGCCCGAACACGGTCTGCACGAAGGGCGTGCCGTCATAGAGGCCGCGATCGATGAAGTGCTTCAACGTGTAGAGGTGGGCGGTGTCGTAGCACTCGAACTCGAACCGGGTGCCCCGGTCACGGCCTGCCGCAAGGATGGTTTCGATCTCGTGGAACGTGTTTCGGAACGCGAGGTCGCGCGATGCTTCCAGCATCGCGGGCTCCCAGTCGTGGCGGAACGCGTCGTACCGGTCCAGCATGCCGTACAGGCCGAAGTTCATCGACCCCATGTTGATCGACGCCAACTCGGGGGCGAAGCGTTCCAGCGGGCGCAGCCGTTCCTCCACCGACATGAAGGGGCTGCCGCCCGTGGTGACGTTGATCACGCAATCCGTTTCGGCACGCAGGCGGGGCAGGATCGCGGCGAACGCGTCGGCCGATTGATCCGGCCGGCCCGTTTCCGGATCGCGCGCGTGGACATGCAGGATCGCGGCGCCGGCGCGCGCGGCCCGCACCCCCTCCGCGACGATCTCGTCCGGCGTGACGGGCAGGTGGGGCGACATCGACGGCGTATGGATCGCGCCGGTCAGCGCCGCCGTCACGATGACCTTGCGTCTCGTCGCCATTGTGGGCCTCCCATTGATGCGTTCCCATCAAGACCCCGCCACGCGACCACGTCAACATTTTTGATCAAAGATTTTTGTTGACGGCCGGAGCGCGGTGCTTCTAGCGTCGTGGACGATATCCGGTCGGCGATGCGCGGACCGGATCCATGGGAGGAAGAAGCATGATCCGCCGCATTCGCAGCACCCGACGCCAGTTCCTGCGCCAGAGCTCCGTTCTGGGGGCGGGCGCATTGCTTGCGCCGCAGTTCATCCGGCCTGGTCGCGCCTGGGCGCAGGACGCGCTTCGCGATGGCGCGATCGGGGGGCCCACGGGGTTCGACGGCGCGGAGGCCTATCAATACGGCGCCGACACACCCGAAGGGCGGGCGATCGAGGCACTGAAGGCCATGGTCGGCGAGGGCAACGCACCGTCCTCGATCCGGCTTGCCCTGTCCGAAGGGTCCATCGGCCAGTTGACCGCCCCGTTCCCCGAAGGCGCACCTTCGATCAAGGACCTCTTCGAAGCCGAATCCGGCATCACGCTCGACATCATCGGCGTGCCGTCCGGTCAGGAATTCACGAAGGCCATTCAGGACATCTCGACGAACGGGGGGACCTACGACGTCTATACGGTCGACTACAACCGCCTCGGCGATCTTGCCGAAACGGGCGGCATCGTGAACCTGAACGACTTCGTCGCGGCGCATCGCCCCGAATGGGACGCGCCCAACGGCTATGTCGGAGGCGAGCAGGGGGTCAGCCTCCTGAACAAGTACCGCGGCGACTTCTACGGCATCTCGCTCGATGGCGACTTCCTGACCTGGGTGTACCGGACCGACCTGTTCGAGGACGACGCGATGGACACCGCCCATCAGGAGGCGACGGGCCGCGCGCTGACGCTGCCGCGGACCTATGCGGAGTTGGACGAGACCGCGCAATTCTTCACGCAGCACACCGATGGCCGCATCTACGGTTGCACGGACCTGCGGAACCAGGGCTGGGGCTACATCAACTGGTACGGGCGCTATACGACGATGGGCAACCCGAACCGGTTCCTGTTCGCCGACGACGGCTCGATCCTCATAAACTCGGATGCGGGCGTCCAGGCGACGCAGGAATACGTGGACTCGCTGTCCTATCACGCGCCGGACGCGATCTCGTGGTCGTGGCCCGAACAGTACGGCTCGATGGCCGCAGGCACGTCCGCCATGACCTGCGCCTGGTCGAACATGCCCAAGTTCCTGGACAATCCGGGCAACGAGGGCAGCCAGGTGGTCGGCAAGCTGGGTTCCTGGGCGCCGCCGGGCCGCGTGGTCGACGGCGATCTCGTGTCGCGTTCGCTGCTGTGGTTCTCGCTCGCCGCCGCCGTGTCCGAACAGGCGGAGAACCCCGAGGCCTGCTATCTCTTCCTGCAATGGCTGGGCGGGCCGCAGATCTCCGCCTGGATGGTGGCCAACCCCGCCGGCTACTTCGATCCGTGGCAGAACGCGCATCTGGACGATCCGCTCGTGCGCCAAACCTATCACGACTATCACGTCGAGACGATCCGGCGGTCGATTGAACGCGCCGTGCCGTCGATCAACTATCCCGGCGCAACGGCGTTCCACAACGCGCTGGACGAGAACCTCGTCGCCGCGCTGACGGGCGATCAGACCGCCGCGGAGGCCATGCAGCGTACCGAACGGGAATGGCAGCGCATCGCGCGGCGCATCGGCGAGGACAAGCTGCAGGAGGCCATCGCCTTCAACAATGGCGCATGGCCCACGATAACGGATCCCGTCCCGTCCTGATCCGTTCCGGTCCGAACGACAACCACGCGGCGCATGCGCGCGCCGCATGGCCCCCTGTGACCCGAGGCCGTTCATGACGCGTTCCCCCGCCTTCCACGTCTTCCGCACGGCCGCCCTGCTGCTGGCGCTTATCTTCGTGCTGATCCCCGTCCTCTGGATGGTGTCGATGGCGTTCAAGCCGATCCAGGAATGGTCAGCCACGGGCGACCTGCTGACGTGGTGGCCCCGGGATCCGACGCTGGACAACTTCCGCTACATCTTCGGCGAGCGCACGTCCGAGCTGATCGTGGCCCTGGAGCGGACGGCGGGCCGCCCGATCCTCGCATCGCTCCTGTCGTCGGTCGTGGGTACGGCCATCGCGATGCTGGCCGGCACGGCGGCGGCCTATGGCCTGTCGCGCTTCGGATCGGGCCGGAACCTTCCCCTCGCGCTGATCCAGCTCCGGCTGTTCCCGCCCCTCGCGGTGATGATCCCCGTGATGGTGATGTGGGCCTATCTCGACCTGATCGACACGTGGTGGGGCCTCAGCCTGGTCTACGGCATCGTTACGCTGCCCTTCGCGTTCTGGCTGATGAAGACCTACTTCGACGACATGCCGCGCGAGATCGAGGAGGCGGCGCTGGTCGAGGGATGCTCGCGCTTCCGCGTCCTTACCCGGGTGACCCTGCCCATGATGCGCGGTCCCCTGGCCTCGTCGGCCCTGCTGGTCTTCATCCTGAACTGGTCGGACTATCTGATCGCGCTGATGCTCACGACGCGCGAATGGGTGACGATCCCCGTCTACATGGCATCGCTGTCGTCCTCGATGACGGGCCAGCTCTATGGGGCGAAGGCCGCGCTGGGGTTGATCGCCGCCGTGCCGCCCGTGATCCTGGGAATCGCCATCCAGAAGCACCTCGTCCGCGGCCTGACCTTCGGAGCATTGAAGCAATGACCGACACGACCGGCCGGACCCTGCCCGCAGCCGACCCTGCCGCCGTGGCTCGCACCGCCGTGCGCGACGCCAAGGACGCGGGCGGGGGCACGTCCACGCGGCTGGGAACCTGGCTGACCCTCCCCGCGCAGCTCCTGATCCTGTTCGTCGCGGTCTTCCCGCTCCTCATGCAACTCTACCTGTCGTTCACGGACTGGACGCCGTTGTCGGGCCGCAACTGGACGGAGGCCTATACCCTTTGGGCCGGGACCTGGAACTACGAGGACGTGTTCGCGGACGACCGGTTCTGGGGCGCGCTGGGCCGGACCCTCCTGATCGTGGTCGTTGCCGTGCCGGTCGAGTTCCTCCTGGGCCTGGGCCTCGCCACGCTGTTCATGGACGAGTTTCCCGGCAAGCGGGTGCTGTACTCGATCATGCTGGTGCCGATGATGATCGTGCCCGCAGTTGCGGGCTATATGTTCTATCTGCTGTTCCAGTCGGACGGACCGATCAACGGACTGCTGTCCGCGATATCGGGGCAGGACGTCGCCATCCGCTGGCTGACCGATCCGGATCTCGCCATCGTCGCCGTGATGATCGCCGACATCTGGCAGTGGACGCCGCTGATGTTCCTGATCCTCCTGGCGGGGCTTCTGGGCGTGCCGCAGGACCAGCTGAAGGCCGCGACCCTGCTGGGGGCGGGACCCTGGCAACGCTTCCGCACGATCGTGCTGCCCAAGATCAAGACGATCATCGTCATCGCCCTGGCCATCCGCGTGATCGAGATCTTCAAGATCTTCGACACCCTCTTCATCATGACGGCAGGCGGCCCCGGCGTGGCGACCGAGACGATCTCCGTATTCTTCTACAAGATCATGACCTTGGAGCTCGCGTGGTCCTACGTCGCCGCCGCGGGACTGGTGGTCCTCGTCGGGCTGTCGGTCGTCGCGGGCGTGGCCATGGCGTTCCTGCCGAAGCCCGGGAAGCGCGCATGACCTCGATTCACCTGAGCCAGATCGTGAAGCGCTTCGGCGACTTCACCGCATTGCAGGAGATGGATCTACGGATCCACGACGGCGAGTTCATCGCCCTACTCGGCCCCTCCGGCTGCGGTAAGTCCACGACGATGAACATCATCGCGGGGATGGAGGATCCCAGCGAGGGCCGGGTGATGTTCGGCGACCGCGACGTCACCGCGCTGCCGATGCAGAAGCGCGGCGTGGGCTTCGTGTTCCAGAACTATGCGATCTTCACGCACATGACCGTGCGCGAGAACCTCGCCTACGGGCCGCGCATGCACGGCGCCCCGCGCGCGGAGATCGAGCGCCGCGTGGTCGAGATGGCCGACTTCCTCGATCTCGGCGCGATCCTCGACCGTCCGTCAGCCGGGCTGTCCGTCAACATCCTGCAACGCTTGGCCATCGGCCGTTCGGCCATCATGGAGCCCGCGATCTTCCTGCTGGACGAGCCGCTGTCGAACGTCGACGCCGCGTTCCGCGCGGTGATGCGTCGCGAACTGAAGTCCCTGCAGCAACGGTTCGAGCAGACCATGGTCTACGTCACGCACGACCAGCTGGAGGCGATGACCATGGCCGATCGCATCGCGGTCATGGACCACGGCGTCCTGCAACAGGTCGGCACGCCGTTGGAGGTCTACAACGCGCCCGCGAACCTATTCGTGGCCCAGTTCCTCGGCGCGCCGGGGATGAACCTCCTGCCCGGCATGCTCGACGGCGACGGCATCGTTCTGGAGGGCGGGGGCCGGATCGCCCTGGACGATCGGGAGGTTCGGACGGCGCGGCGCGCGACGGGGCGGGACGTCGTCTATGGCTTCCGCCCGGAGGAGGCGCGCATGGGGGAGGACGGTGTCACCCGGCCCGTGTCCTTCGTGGAACGCATCGGGGCGCGCACGATCCTGCACATGGAGGGCGGCATCAAGGCGGTGTTCGAGAACGACGTGGCCGTCGCCGAAGGCCGCCCCGTCACCCTGTCCCCGAACCCGGGCGCGGCGCGCATCTTCGACGCGGGCACCGGCGCGCGGCTGGAGGGCTGAACGATGGCGAGCATCGAGTTCCGCGGCGTGTCCAAGTCCTATGGGGGCACGCAGGCCCTGCGTGACGTGTCCTTCCGCATCGAGGACAACGAGTTCTTCTGCCTGTTCGGCCCGCCGCTCTGCGGCAAGTCGACGATCCTGCGCTTGATCCTGGGGTTGGAGGACCCGGACGCGGGCGAGGTGCTGATCGCGGACCGCCCGGCGGCGGGAATCGGTCCGGCCGAGCGCGACATCGCGATGGTGTTCCAGAACCTCGCCCTGTTCCCGCACATGACCGCGCGCGACAACGTGGCCTTCCCCCTCGTCGAACGCGGCCGCCCCAAGGCCGAGATCGCGGCCAAGGTGGCGGACGCGGCGGAAAAGCTGCACATGACCCACATCCTCCACAAGGCGCCGGGCCAGCTCTCGGGGGGCGAACGCCAGCGCGTCGCCATCGCGCGGGCCCTCGTGCGCGACCCGGTGGCCTTCCTGATGGACGATCCCATCAGCGCGCTCGACGCCCGCCTGCGCGAGGAGACGCGCGTCGAGCTCAAGCGCATCCAACGGGAGGTGGGGCACACCCTCGTCTACGTGACCCACGACCAGGAGGAGGCCATGAGCGTGGCGGACCGCATGGTCATCCTGCGCGAGGGCCGGGTCGAGCAGGTCGGCACCCCCGTCGAGATCTACGACGATCCGTCCAACGCCTACGTCGCGGGGATCCTCGGCGCGCCGGAGATCAACGTGATGCCCCTCGGGCGCGGGCGCACCGCGGACGGCCTGATCGCGGTGCCCGACGCCCCCGAGGGCGCGGCCAGCATCGGCATCCGGCCGGAGAACCTTCGCCTGACCGAAGGCGACGGCGCGCGGATCACGGACGTGGAGCCCTTGGGCGGCTTCACCGTGGTCACGCTGTCGGCGCCGGACGGCCCCGACCTGCGCGCGCTCCTGCGGGGCCAGCCCGACCTTTCGCCCGGCGCCCGCGTGGGCGTGGAGGACGGAACGGCGCGGATGTTCTTCGACCGCGACGGGAGGCGTCTGCGGATGCCCGCCGCGGTGCCCGCATGACGTTCGAGGGGAAGGTCGCGCTCGTCACGGGCGCCAGCCGCGGCATCGGCGCCGCGACCGCCCTGCACCTGGGCGACCTGGGGGCAAGGGTGATGCTCGTCGCCCGCTCCGGCAGGGACATCGCCGACCTTGCGGACGACATCCGCGATCACGGCCACGAGGCGGAGGCGCTCACCTGCGACGTGGCGGACGCGGCCAGTGTGGCGAACGTGGCCGCGGCGACGCGGGACCGCTTCGGTCGCCTGGACCTCGTCGTCAACAACGCGGGCCTCATCGACCCCATCGCCCGGATCGATGACAGCGACCCCGCAGCCTGGGCCAGGGTGATGAACGTCAACGTCCTGGGCGTGTACCACGTCCTGCAGGCGACGCTGCCCATGCTCGCCGCGTCGCAGGGTACGGTCGTCAACGTGTCCTCCATCGCCGCCGTCCGCGCGCTCGAAGGATGGTCGCACTACTGCGCGTCGAAGGCCGCGGTCCTCAGTTTGACCCGATCGGTCCATGTGGAACATCCCGACGTGACCGCGGTCGGTCTCAGCCCGGGCACCGTCGCCACGGGCATGCAGACGGCCATCGCCGCTTCGGGCATTAACCCCGTCAGTCAGGCCCCGTGGGACGCGCACATCCCGCCCGAATGGGTCGCCAAGGCCATAGCCTGGCTCTGGGACGGCGGGGCGGAGCCCTATCGGGGCTTCGATTTCAGCATAAAGCACAGGTACGGGCGCCGCGCCGTCGGCTTGCCGGAGGACGGCGCGCTCGACGGCACATGGGAGGAGACACGACATGGCTGAAGACGGGGGCGGACAGGACCGCGCGTTCTACGACGGGAACGGGTTCGACAACATCACCGGTCCGGGGGCCGAGGCCGGCTATGCGCTGTGGGACAAGCTGGCGGAGTTGCGCGCGGACGAGCCCAAGCACGGCAACCTCTACGAGCCGCGGCTGAACGCCGACTTCCCGGATAACCCGTGCTACCTGCCGATCAACCTGTTGATGTGGCCCGAACGCGGCATGGACTTCGTGATGCTGCGGGGCGAGCCGGGCGGGGCCTTCCCGCCGCACACGCATGGCTACGGCGACGAACTCTATCTGATCGTCAACGGATCGGGCATCGTGATCATCGACGGCGTCGAGCACGAGGCCAAGAAGCACGACATCTTCTGGATCCCCGCCGGCACGCCCCACACCTATCGGACGCCCGCCGATCGGACCGAACCCTTCGACATCTTCGCCGTCAACGTGCCCGGCGTGAAGCACAACATGCGCTCGACCTATTGGGCGGGACCCGCGCAGAAGCCGGGGCAGGGGCCGCGCTGATGCTCGACCCGGAAGACAAGGATGCCGGACGCCGCGTGGTGGAGGCCCCCTTCGCCGCTGCCCTGTCCCGCCTGATGGACGCCCGCGACGACCTGTGCGTCGTCACGGCGGACCTGTCGAAATGGACCGACGTGCTGCCCTTCGCGAAGGCCCATCCCGACCGCTTCGTCCAGGTCGGCATGGCGGAGCAGAACCTGATGGGCGTGACCGCCGGTCTGGCCAAGACCGGCCTGCTGCCCATCGCGGTGACCTTCGGGGTGTTCGCGACGCGCCGCGCCTACGACCAGATCGCCATGAGCTTGGCCACGCGACCCTGCAAGGCGATCATTGCGGGCTTCCTGCCCGGCCTCGACAGCCGGTTCCGGGGAACGCACCAGGCGATCGACGACCTCGCGATCATCCGGTCCCTGCCGGGCGTCACCGTGATCGATCCCGGTGACGCCACCGAGTTGGAGGAGGCGGTGGTCGCCGCCGCCGATCGCGACGGCCTGACCTACGTCCGCTGCTCCCGCGGGCGGGCGGAGGCGCTGTTCGAACCGGCCCCCTTCCGCATCGGTCCCCCCCGGCAACTGGCCGATGGCGACGGCGGCATGGGCGTCGTGACCACCGGCGCCGCGACCCGCTGGGTGGCCGAGATCCGACCCCCCGGCGTCGCGCACCTGCACGTCCCCACCCTCAAGCCGTTCCCCGCGGGCGAGGTGGCGGCCTTCGCCCTCGATCACGCGCGCGTCGTCAGCGTCGAGAACCACCTCCTGCACGGGGGGCTGGGCGCCTCCGTGGCGCAGGCCATGGCCGCGAGGGGGGTCGCCACCCCGCTGGACGCGCGCGGCATCGACGACCGCTGGGGCGAGTACGGGCGTCCGGAATACAGCCGCGACAGGCTGGGCCTCGGGCCGGACGCCCTGCGCGCCGTGCTGTCGGGCGAACGGGTGGCGGCATGAAGGACTTGCAGAACGACACGGCGGACCGCGCCCAGGCCTACCAGGCCGCCCGCATGCGCCGCGCCGTCATCGAGATGTGTCGCGGACCGGGGCAGGGCTATGCGGGGCAGGGGCTGGAGCTGGCCGACGTCATGGCCGTCCTGTTCCACGGTCACCTGCGGGAGCAGGACCGCTTCGTCCTGTCCACCGGGCACGCCGCCATCGCGCTCTATGCCGCGCTCTGGTCGATCGGCCGCATGACCGACGAGCAGATTCGCACCTATGGCTACGACGGCACCCACGTAGAGGAGAGCCCGCTCGACGACCTCGACGGGTTCGAGGTGACGGGCGGCTCGCTGGGGCAGGGGCCGTCCCAGGCTGCCGGCATGGCGCTGGGCGAGCGGATGCGCGGCTCCGACGCTCATGTGGTATGCGAGGTGTCGGACGGCGAGCTGCAGGAGGGGTCGGTGTGGGAGGCGGTGATGTTCGCCGCCGCCCGCGACCTGTCGAACCTGACGCTCCTCGTGAACGACAACGGCGAGCAGGCGGACGGCGCCACGGCCGAGGTCCTCGGCATCGGCCCCCTCGCGCCGAAGTTCGAGGCGTTCGGCCTGCACGCCATATCCGTCGATGGACACGACATTCCCGCCTTGCGCGACGCGCTGGACGCCGCGCGCGCCCATGATGGACCCGCGGCGGTCATCGCGCGCACCGTGCCGGGCAAGGGGGTCACGACCTTCGACCGCTTCGCGCGCGTCCATTACGTCCGCACCGACGCCGACACGTGGCAGAACGCCGCAGACGAGCTGGACGCCGCCTTGGCCGCCCTGGGATGACCGGGCGGCTTTCGGGGGAGGTGGCGCTGGTCACCGGCGCGGCCCAGGGCATCGGGCTGGCGACCGCGCGACGGCTCGCCGCCGACGGCGCCGCCGTCGCGCTGACCGACATGGCCGGCGCGGACGCCGCCGCCCAGGGCATCGATGGCGCGCGGGGCTGGACGCTCGACGTCACCGATCGCGACGCCGTCCACGCCGTGACCGCCGCCGTGACCGACGCGCTGGGGCCGCCCACGATCCTCGTGGCGAACGCCGGCATCCAGCGGATCGCACCATCGGAATCGATGGACTGCGCGCTTTGGGACCAGTCGCTCGCGGTGAACCTCACCGGGGTGTGGGACTGCATCCAGGCCGTCGCGACGCCCATGCTGAAGGCCCGCCACGGTTCGATCGTCACCATCGCATCGATGAACTCCTACCGGGGCATGCCGGGCCGCGCGCCGTACTGCGCGACCAAGACGGCGATGCTGGGGCTGACTCGCGCGCTGGCGTCGGAATGGGCGTCGCGTGGCGTGCGCGTGAATGCCGTGGCGCCGGGTTACGTGCGTACGCCGATGGTCCAGAAGGCCATCGACGAGGGGCTTCTGGACGAGCCGCAACTGATCGACCGGATCCCCGCCCGCGACCTCGCCGATCCGTCCGACATCGCCGCGGCCATCGCGTTCCTTTGCTCGCCGGACGCCCGCATGATCACCGGCCAGTGCCTGCCCGTGGACGGCGGCATGCTCGCCTATGGCGCGCCCCGCCCGACCTCCGACCTGCCCGCCGGGTTCGCCTCGTGAGGCGGGTGCTGATCACGGGTGCTGCGGGCGGCATCGGCGCCGACATGGTCCGTCACTTCGCCCGCGACCACGCGGTCACGGCCTCCGATCTGCCGTCCGATGCGCTGGAGGCCCTGGGCCGCGAGACAGGCGCGACCGTCGTGCCCTGCGACCTGGGCGACCCGGACGACATCGCCGCGCTGGCGGCAGCCGCCACCGCGGACGGGCTCGACGTGCTCGTGAACAATGCCGCCACCTACAAGCTGCGCCCGTGGCTGGAGATCGACGCAGCCGAATTCGACCGCATCACCGCCGTCAACCAGCGTGGCACGTTTCTGCTGTCCCAGGCCTGCCATCCCGCGCTTCGGGCATCCGGCACGGGGCGCATCGTCAACGTCACCTCGAACACCTTCTTCAAGGGGTGGGAGGGGCTGATGACCTACGTGGCGACGAAGGGCGGCATCACCGGGATGTCGCGCGTGATCGCGCGCGAGGTTGGCGGCGACGGCATCACCGTCAACTGCGTGGCCCCCGGCGCGATACCCACCGCGGCGGAGGACCATCATCCCGACCCCGAAGGCTTCCACCGGATGCTGATGGAGTTCCAGGCCGTGAAGCGGCGCGGCTCGACCGACGACATCGCCCGCGCCGTGGCGTTCTTCGCCCATCCCGACAACGGCTTCGTGACCGGCCAGACCCTGATCGTCGACGGCGGGGGCATGATGCAATGACCCCGCTCGCGGGCCATCCCGACCAGCTGTCCGGCGTGCGTCTGGTGGAGCTGGCCGACGGCCCCGGCCGCGGCGTGCGCCTGCTCGAGTTCCGCACGAGCGCCGGCCTCGCCTTCGAGGTCGTGGTGGACCGCGCCTTCGACATCGGGATGGCGTCCATTCGCGGCAGGGGCCTGTCCTTCACATCCCCCGTGGGCATCCGCTCCCCCTTCCTGCACCAGCCCACGGGGATGGAGAACTGGATGCGCGGCTTCGGCGGCGGCCTCCTGGCGACCGGCGGCCTCGACCACACGATGGGACCGGCGCGCGACGACGCCGCGCGCTTCGCCTATCCCGGGATGGACGGGGAAGTCTTCCCCCTCCACGGCCGCCTCACGGGGGAGCCCGCGCGCCTGCGGGGCTATGGCCGCACCGACGGCACGCTCTGGGCCGAAGGCGTCGTGCGCCAGGCCGCCCTTTACGGCGAGCATCTGGAGATGGTCCGTCGGGTCGAATGCGACGACGACGGCACGGAGATCCGCCTGACGGACACGATCACCAACCTCGGCGCGGCCCCCAACCCGCAGATGTCCCTCTACCATGCCAATCTCGGCCATCCGCTGATCGGCCCCGGCGCCCGCATCCACGTGGAGGCCGAGGCCGTGCGCGCCTGCGGCGACTTCGCCCTCGACGGCTGGCGGGACATTCCCGAGCCCCGTCCCGGCTTCCGCGAGGAGGTGGTGGAGATCCGCCCCGTGGTCCGAGACGGCACCGCCCGCGCGGCGGTCGTGAACGCCCAGGCCGACCTCCTGCTGCTGGAGACGTGGGACGCCGCGACGCTGCCCTACCTCTTTGCGTGGCGGCAGTTCGCGCCCGGCACCTACGTCCTGGGGTTGGAGCCGTCCTCCATCCCCGGCACCGACCGCCACGGCGCGCGGAAGGCCGATCTCCTGCGCGTCCTCGAACCCGCCGAGGCGATCACTCACCGCGTCGCCTTCCGCGCCGTCGAGGGAACCGACGCCGTCGCACGCGCCCTGGAGGACAGACCATGACCGAAGCCCGACGCGCCGCCGTGGCGCAGGCCGCCCGCGCCGTCGGAGCCGACTGGATGCTGCTGACCGCGCCCGACAGCCTGGCCTATGCGGGCCACGTGGCGGGGATCGAGGCGGGTCCGTCCCCCTTCGACGGCGGCCCCAGCGCCGCCCTGATCGGCCCCGACGGCGCGTTCCACGTGGCCTGCAACGAGTTGGAGGTTCCGATCGCCGAAGCCGCCGGCGCCCGCGCGCACGGCTACGAGGCGCTGGGCTTCGCCGACCTCCGCCCGCTTCACGTCAAGTACGCCGAAGCTGCCCGCGCCATGCTGGACGCCGCACGTCCGTCGGGGCGCGTCGCGGTCGAGCCGGCCACGCTGCCCGCATCGCTCGCGGCCCTCCTGGACGGGCGCGTCGACAGCGTGGACGGCGCCCGCGCGCTGGCGGAACGCCGCGCCGTCAAGCTGCCCGACGAGGTCGACCGCCTGCGCCGGGCCGCCCATTGCACGGCCGAGGGTCAGAACGCGGTCGGACGCGCCCTGCGCACGGGCGCGACCGAGCTCGACGCCTGGCGCGACGTGCGCCTGGCGATGGAACGGTTCGCGGGCACGCGCACCCCCGTCGGGGGCGACTTCGTGTCGGGCGTGGCGCGCACGGCGGCCATCGGCGGTCCCGCCACGACGCGGGTTCTGGAACCCGGCGATCCGGTCATCGCCGACCTCGCCCCCCGCGTGGACGGCTATTGGGGCGACAGCGCGACGACCACGATCCTGGGCGAGCCGTCCGACGCCCTGCGCCGCATGTATGCTCACACCCACGCGATCTGGCGGCGCGTCCTCGACACCCTGCGGCCCGGCATCACCGCGCACGACTTCGACGCCCCCCTCCGCGCCATGGTGGCCGAAGGCGGATACGCGAACCCCGTCCACATGGGACACGGCATCGGCGCGTCGATCCACGAATGGCCCCGCCTCGTGCCGGGCGAGGACGCGGTGCTGAAGCCCGGCATGGTCCTGATGGTCGAACCGGGCTGCTATCACCCCGATATCGGCGGCGTGCGGTTGGAGCAGATGTTCCTCCTGACCGACGACGGGCACGAGATCCTCAGCCCGTTCGACATCGCTCCCGAACCGCCCGTCGTGTGATCCCCGGCCCGAGCCGACCCGCGGACCCGGACCACGCTCCACCCCGGAACGAAAAACGCCGCCCCGCGGGGAACGGGGCGGCGCCGGCCGGTCGGGTCCGGGGGATCAGGCGGCGACGAGGATGTCCTCCTTCTCGCCGGTCTCCGGGTCCTGCACGATCAAGCGCTTGCGTCCGTCGGGCAGCAGCTCGGTCTTCAGGATCTCCTTGCCCTCGTGCATCTGCTTGTTGGGCTTCAGCTTCTCGGTCTTGCCGTGGCGCCAGTCCAGCTCGACCGGGGCCCAGGCCCGCGTTTCCAGCGACTTGTAGAAGGCGTCCAGCACGGCGGCCACGACGTACCCGTCATAGAACGTCTCGTTGGGCTCGCGCCCCGTCTCCATGGCGTCGAACATGTCCGTGAACATGTCCACGTAGCCCAGCGCCACCGCCTCGTCGCCCACGGGGAACAGCCAGCCGGAATCGCTCTCGGCCTTCTCGGCCACGTATCCGTCGGCCCCGCCCGTGGTGTACATCTCGAAGCCGGTGCGCAGGAAGTGGTCGATGCGCGCCATGCCCTGCGTGCCCGAGATCTCGTCGCGCAGATCCATCCCGCCGCGGAACGTCCACGAGCATTCCATCTGGCCCACCGCCCCGCTCTCGAAGCGGATCAGGCCGATCGCGTTGTCCTCGATCGGGATCGGGTGGTACAGCGTGTCCGCCCAGGCCATGACCTCGACGGGGCGGTTCCCCTTGCCGACGAAGTTGCGGATGATCTCGACGCAATGGCATCCCATGTCGATGACGCAGCCGCCACCCGCGCGCTCCTTGTCCCAGAACCACGCCGAATGCGGCCCGGGATGCGCCTCGCGCGACCGCACCCAGGTGATGTCGCCCAGGGCGCCCTTCTTCACCGCGTCGATCGTCTTCAGGGTCTTGGGCGTATAGCACAGATCCTCCAGATAACCCGCGAAGACGCCCGCCTCCTCGACATAGCCCAGGATGCGCTCGGCCTCCTGCGCGTTGCGTGCCAGCGGCTTGGTGCACAGGATCGCCTTGCCGGCCTTCGCCGCGAGGCGGATCGCCTCCTCGTGCATCGAGTTCGGGAGGCCGATGACGACCGTGTCCGTTTCGGGGTCGTTGATCGTCTCCTCCATCGACGTGGCCGACCGCGGGATGCCCCATTGCTCGCAGAACGCCTTTCCGCGCTCCTCCGTGCGCGAATACACGTTCAGCACCCGGTCCGGATTCCGCTGACCGTGCAGGACCTGCGTATAGAAGTTGCAGATCAACCCGGTACCCAGCAGGCTGATCTTGTGCGGTGTGACGTCGGCCTTCATGGCGATCCTCCCTTTTGCGATCGGCATACACCCCGCCCGATGCCGATGCAACATTTTTGATCAAACATCACGCATGGACGTGGGGCCGTTCGGGGCGTCCGGAAGACCGGAACCGACCGGACCGCCCGACCCGGGATCATCCCCTTTGCATCCGCCTCCGGCCCGTGTTCCAACCCCGCAGGGGAACGGGAGCATCATCGCACATGACCGGACGCGTCACGGCCGTGCTGGGGCCGACGAACACGGGTAAGACCCACTACGCCATCGAACGGATGCTGGCCCACCGCACCGGCGTCATCGGCCTGCCGCTGCGCCTCCTCGCGCGGGAGGTGTACGACAAGCTCGTCGCCGCGCGCGGCCCGTCCGTCGTCGCCCTGGTGACGGGCGAGGAACGCATCGTGCCGCCGCGCGCCGCCTATTGGGTCTGCACCGTCGAGGCGATGCCCCAGGGCACGGGCGCCGACTTCGTGGCCATCGACGAGATCCAGCTCTGCGCAGACCCCGAACGCGGCCACGTCTTCACCGACCGGCTCCTGAACATGCGCGGCCAGCACGAGACGCTGTTCATGGGCGCCGACACGATGCGCCGGGCGATCGCCCGCCTCGTGCCGGAAGCGGGCACCATGCGCCGCGAACGCTTCTCGGAGCTGACCTATGTCGGCCCCAAGAAGATCAGCCGGATGCCCGGCCGCACCGCCATCGTCGGTTTCAGCGTCGACAGCGTCTATGCCATCGCGGAGTTGCTGCGCCGCCAGAAGGGGGGTGCCGCCGTCGTCATGGGCGCGCTGTCGCCCCGGACGCGCAACGCGCAGGTGGCGATGTACCAGAACGGCGACGTGGACCACCTGGTCGCCACGGACGCCATCGGCATGGGCCTGAACCTCGACATCCGCCACGTCGCCTTCTCCGCCACGTCCAAGTTCGACGGCCGCCGCGTCCGCCCCCTGCACCCGCACGAATTGGGCCAGATCGCGGGCCGCGCGGGCCGCTTCACCGAACCGGGCACCTTCGGCACCACGGGCGAGGCACAGCCGATCGACCCCGACCTCGCGGGCGCCATCACCGAACATCGCTTCAAGCCCATCGACCGCCTGATGTGGCGCAACGACCGATTGGACTTCCGCAGCGCCGAGACCCTGATCGCCAGCCTGGAGGCGTCGCCCGACGACGAGATGCTGGTCCGCGGCCGTGACGCGGACGACCTGTCCAGCTTGCGCGTCCTGTCCGACCTCGAAGGCATCCGCGCCCGCCTGCGCGACGCCCGCGACGTCCGCCTGCTGTGGGACGTCTGCCGCATCCCGGACTTCCAGGGCATCGCCTTCGCGGAGCACACGAACATGCTCGCGCGCATCTTCGACTTCCTCCACGGCCAGGGTCGGATGCCCGAGGATTGGTTCGCCCGGCAGGTCAAGCGCATCGACCGCACGCAGGGCGACATCGACACCCTGTCCAAGCGATTGGCGTACATCCGCACATGGACCTACGTCGCGCAGCGCAAGGGCTGGGTGGAGAACGAAGACCATTGGCGCGACGCCACCCGCGCGGTAGAGGACCGATTGTCGGACGCGCTGCACCAGGCGCTGACGGCGCGTTTCGTGGACCGCCGGACGTCGGTGCTGCTCAAGCGATTGAAGATGAAGGAGGGCCTCGTGGCCGAGATCGACAAGGACGGCACCGTCACCGTCGAGGGCGAGGCCCTGGGCCGGCTGGAAGGCTTCCGCTTCCACCAGACGAAGTCCACCACCCCCGACGAGGCGAAGACCGTGGGACAGGCCGCCGCCGCCGCCCTGCGCCCCGAGCTGCACCTACGCGCCGACCGTTTCTACAACGCCCCCGACACCGAGATCGACTTCACCGAGCAGGGCGGCCTGATGTGGGGCGGCGACGCGGTCGGAAAGCTGGCGAAGGGCGACGACGTCCTCAAGCCGCAGGTCGTCCCCTTCGTGGACGAGGAAGCCGGCCCCGACGTGGCCGACAAGGTCCGCCGCCGCCTGGGCCATTTCATCGACCGCAAGGTCGCCGCCGCGTTCGAGCCCCTGCTCGCCATGGAGAAGGACGAGGGGCTGACCGGCATCGCCCGCGGCTTCGCCTTCCGCCTGCGCGAAGGCCTGGGCGTCCTGCCGCGCGGCCAGGTCGCGCAGGAGGTGCGGGACCTCGATCAGGACGCGCGCGGATCGCTGCGCAAGCACGGCGTCCGCTTCGGCCAGTTCACCGTGTTCGGACAGCAGCTGCTCAAGCCCGCGCCGACGCGCCTGCGGCTGGTGCTGTGGTCGCTCTGGCAGGGGCTGGACGAGTTTCCCGAAGCGCCCCCGCCGGGCCTCGTGACCGTGCCCGCGCAGAAGGGCATGCCCGAAGGCTACTTCGCGATGGCGGGCTACCGCGCCGCCGGGGCCCGCGCCATCCGCATCGACATGCTCGAACGCCTGGCCGACATGATCCGGGGGCAGGACACCCGGTCGGGGTTCGAGGCCACGCCCGACATGCTGTCGATCACCGGCATGACGCTGGAACAGTTCGCCGAGCTGATGGGGGGCCTGGGTTACGCCGCCGAGCGTGGCGAACGCCCGAAGGTGCGCGCGACGAAGCCCGACGCCGCCCCCGCGCCCGCCCCCGCGGAAGGGCAGGGCACGGGTGCGACCGAAGGGTCCGTGACGACGGAGGACGCCGCCGCCGCGACCGCCGCGATGGGCAAGGCCGCGGCCGATGCCGCCGTCGCCGCCGTCGGGGAGCCGACGCCCGCGCCCGGGGCCGGCGCGGATGCCGCCGTCCCGCCGGCGACGCCCGATCCCGACGCGCCCGCCGACATCCCCGAACCGCCCCCTGCGGAGGATCCGGGCGACATCCCGCCCGTCGAGGATCCGACGCCCACGCAGGATCCCGACCTTCCGCCGATGGACCCCCCGCCGGCCGACCTGCCCCCCGCCGACGCCCCGTCCGCCCCCGCGATGGAAGCGTCCGATCCGGCCGACGACGCGGCGGCATCCGACGCCGCCGCCCCCGCCGACACGGGCGACGGCCCGGCGGGCGAAGGCGTGCCGGACGGCGATCCCGCCCCGGCGCCCGCGACCGGGGACGCCGCCGCCCCGGCGGAGGTGGAGGTGTTCTACACCTTCACCTGGTCCCCCCGGCGCCAGAACGCCCGTGGCCCCCGCCGCGACGCAGACGGAGGGGGCGACGCCAAGGGCCGCCCCCGCGGCAAGCAGGGCGGACGGCCGGGCGGCAAGCAGGGCGGCAAGCCCCGCGGCCCGCGGCCCGACCGCGATGCCAAGGGCGGCGGCAAGCCCAAGATCTACCAGTCCCGCCCCGACAAGCGCGACAAGCCGATCGACCCAGACAACCCCTTCGCCGCCCTGGCCGCGCTGAAGGACAAATGACGTCAGGTCACGGCCGGCGATCCGACCTCACCCCGGCCCCGTGCCGGGGTCCTGCGCGGCGCCGCGCATCCTCGCACGTCCCTGCCCTGCGCGGGGATGCCCCCATCGACGGATGCCACCACCGGGTGCCCGTGGCGATGCCCGTCCGCTCGAACGCGTCCGGTCGTCCGCCCGCATGACCGATCCGCTCCCCCGCCTGCGGATCGACAAATGGCTGTGGCACGCGCGCTTCTTCAAGACGCGCAGCCTGGCCGCGCGCGTCGTCTCGGACGGGGGCGTGCGCATCGATGGCGACCGGGCGTCGAAGCCGTCGCAGACCGTTTCGCCCGGCGCGGTCCTGACCTTCCCGCAGGGCCGCCGGATCCGCGTCGTCGCCGTCGTGGCCCTGGGCACCCGCCGCGGCCCGGCGGAGGAGGCCGCGACGCTTTACGACGACCGCACGCCGCCCTCCCAGCCGGTTCCGCCGCGGGTGGGCCCCCGGCCCACGGGCCGCGACCGGCGCAGGTTGACGGCACTCAAGGGGGATCCCGAAGACCTGTAGGGCGTTTTCGGATGGGCCGACGCGGGACCCGGGCGTCGCGTTCGGGGCAGACGGCCCGCAGACGTTCCGCAGACGGGACGCAGACACGGCGCAGATGGCCGGTTCAGTGCGCCATGCACATCCCCGCGACCGCGCCGCACACCCGGTTGCCCCCATCTGACGGCAGGGCTAGACGGCCCCCCGGACCCCGGCCAAGGACCCCCGCATGACCTATGTCGTCACCGACAACTGCATCGCCTGCAAGTACACGGACTGCGTCGAAGTCTGCCCCGTCGATTGCTTCTACGAGGGGGAGAACATGCTCGTGATTCACCCCGACGAATGCATCGATTGCGGCGTGTGCGAACCCGAATGCCCCGCCGACGCCATCCGTCCGGACACGGAGCCGGACATGGAGAAGTGGGTTGAATTCAATCGGAAATATTCCGACGCCTGGCCCGTCATCATCACGAAGAAGGACCCGTTGCCGGACGCGGAGGCGATGGACGGCAAGCCCGACAAGATGCCGCTCTTCTCGGAGGCCGCGGGCGAGGGGGGCTGACGCGCTTTCGCCGGCCCCCGTTCCGTGATACGCCCCCGCCGTCCCTGAATCGAGGAAGCCGATGGCCAAGAATACCGAGTTCCGCCCCGAGGATTTCGTCGTCTATCCCGCGCACGGCGTGGGCCAGATCACGTCCGTCGAGAAGCAGGAAGTCGCCGGCATGGAGCTGGAGCTGTTCGTCATCAACTTCGCCAAGGACAAGATGACCCTCCGCGTCCCGACCCACAAGGCGGCGGAGGTCGGGATGCGCTCGCTGTCCTCGCCCGAGATCGTGTCGAAGGCGATGACGACGCTGAAGGGCAAGGCGCGGGTGAAGAAGGCGATGTGGTCCCGTCGCGCGCAGGAATACGAGGCGAAGATCAATTCCGGCGACCTGATCGCCATCGCGGAGGTCGTGCGCGACCTGCACCGCAACGACGAGCAACGCGAGCAGTCCTATTCCGAACGCCAGCTCTACGAAGCCGCGCTCGACCGCCTGACGCGCGAGCTGGCCGCCGTGGGCGACAAGGACGAGGACGGCGCCATGGCCGAGGTCGACGCCATCCTGACGGCCCGCGCGGCCTAGGTCATAACGAACCGTGAATCCGAACGTCGTCCGATGTTTAGGGGGCGACGTTCACTCCCACCACCGGTCGATCGCCGCGATGTCGTCGTCGGACCACCCGAAATGGTGGGCGAACTCGTGCACCGTGACATGCGCCACCAACTCGCTCAGCGTGACGTCCCCGCGATCCGCCCATTCGTCCAGGATCGGGCGCCGGAACAGCGTCACGGTGGAGGGTGGCGACGGCCAGTCCGCGCTGCGTTCCGTCAGCGCCTCCCCCTCGTACAGGCCCGTCAGGTCATAGGCATCGGAGATCTCCATCTCGTCTAGAAGCGCGTCCGCGGGCCAGTCCTCGACCACCAGCCGGACGTCACGTGCCAGCGCGGCGAAGGGGGCGGGCAGGGCATCGACCGTACGCTGCGCGATGGACCGGATCGCCTCCAGGTCCGGCGCGGCGCCCCGCGTCACCGAAGCACCCGGGGACCGTCCGGGGTCGCGATCGTGGTCTCCAGTCCCACGGGGCCGCCCACGACCGCGACGCGGGGATCGTCCAGCAGGTCCGCCAGCGCGTCGCGAAGCCCGTCCGCCTGGGGGTGGGACAGCGTCAGCCGTTCCAGCGACAGCCCCGTGGCCGGGAACGACGGCGGCGTCCCCTGCCATTCGATCAGCGCGGGCCACGACCCCTCCCAAGCCGCGCGCCCATCGTGCGGCACGCCCATCCGCCAGCGCAGGTCGCCCCGCGCCAAGTCCACCGCGCGGCCCGACCGGGGGAAGGCCCGCAGCGCCGCATCCAGGTCGTCCACCCGGACCACCCAGGTCCGCAGGGCGGGGGCGGCGTGCGGCTCCAGGTCGTCCAGGCCGAACCAGCGGGCGGACGGGGGCGACGGGGCATCGGGATCGACCGCGATGGCCTCCAGGTACGTGCCGTCGTCCAGTCCCGTCAGGCGGTTCCACGTCCCCATCGCGGCATGGCGTCCGCCGGGGCCCATGGCGACGCCGAGGGATGCCTCGACATGGGCGCGGGCTGCGTCCAACCTCCCCGCCGAGACGGCGATGTGATCGAGGGTCCCCATGACGCAGGGCGGTAGCGTCCAGTCCGACAAGGCGCAAGTCCGCCGCGCCTGCCTCGCCGCGCGGGACGCGTCCGACCCGTTGGCACGCGCCGCGGCGTCGGTCCGCCTGTTCGCGCGCCTGCGGCACCTGCGCGGCCTCGTGATCGCGGGATACCTGCCCATCGGGTCGGAGGCGTCGTCGGTCGCAACGATGGCGGCCCTGTCGCGCGACAACACCCTGTGCGTGCCGGTCGTCACCGCGAAGGGGGCGGCGCTGCGCTTCCGCGAATGGTGGCCCGGCTGTGCGTTGGAGACGGGGGCCTTCGGCGTGTCCGTCCCGGTCGAAGGGGGCTGGCGGGTGCCCGACCTGCTGATCGTCCCCGTGGTGGGCTTCGATGCGTCATGCGCGCGGATGGGCTATGGCGGGGGGTTCTACGACCGGACGCTCGCCGGCCTTCCTGCCGCGACCGCCATCGGCTTGGCGGTGGAGGCGCAGCGCGCGGACCGGATACCGCTTGAACCCACGGACGTTCACCTCCACCACGTCGTGACGAACGCGCGGGTCCATTCCCGGGGCGACGTCGGCTGAACGGCGGGGGCGGACGATGGAAGGGTTCGATCGGGAAGTGAAGCTGGCGCCGTCCATCCTCGCGGGGGACTTCGCCGCACTCGGGGCCGAAGCAGCGGCCCTGTGCGCGCAAGGGGCGGACTGGATCCACGTGGACGTCATGGATGGCCACTTCGTTCCCGTCGTGACCTTCGGCCCGCAGATGTGCGCGGCCGTCAGGCCCCATGTCGATCGCGTAATGGACGTCCACCTGATGATCGCGCCGGTGGATCCGACGATCCAGGCCTATGCCGATGCGGGCGCCGACATCCTGACCGCGCACGTGGAGGCGGGACCTCACATCCACCGGACGCTCCAGGCGATCCGCGCGGCGGGGTGCAGGGCGGGCGTGGCGCTGAACCCCGGCACGCCGCCGGAGGCGGTGGCGCCGCTCCTGGACGACGTGGACCTGGTGCTGGCGATGACGGTGAACCCTGGCTTCGGCGGCCAGTCCTTCGTCCGGTCCGTGCTGCCCAAGATCGAACGCCTGCGCGCGATGATCGGCGACCGCCCCGTCCACCTCCAGGTCGATGGCGGGGTGGACGAGGCGACCGCGCCGCTCTGCGTGGCGGCGGGGGCGGACGTGCTGGTCGCGGGGTCGGCGATCCTGCGTCACGGATCGGTCGACGCCCCGGACGGCTACGGCGACGCGATGCGCGCGCTTCGGGATGCCGCGTCGTCTTGATGTGGGATCACAGCTCGACGCGCGCCCCGCGTTCCGCCGACGCATACGTCGCCGCGACGAGTTCCAGGTTGCGAAGATAGTCCCGGGCCGCGGTCTCCAGCGGGCCCCGCCCGTTCAGGCGGTCCAGGACATGCCGCTGGAACGCCAGCACGCAATCGCCCGCGAAGCCGGGCCAGTCCCGGGCGGCCAACAGCGTCCGGCGGGCCTGCGTGCCATGCGCCCGGACGGTGACCGCCCCGTCCCCCGTCAGCGCGATCGTCCCGTCCTCCCCCTCCAGCAGCGCCTCCCCGAAGGTGCGCCGGGTCTCGTCCGCGTCGAAGTCCGCCAAGCGATTCGCGTCCAGCACCGCCCGCATCTCGTCGGCGAACTCCAGCACCACCAGGCCCGCATCCTCGCCCATGATCGCTGGGTTCAAGCGGCGCAGATCCGCATAGAGACCCCCGGGCTCCCCCAGCAGGTACCGGAACGTGTCGACGTAATGGACGCCCGTTTCGTGCATCAGGAAACGGGGCATCGTCCGGAAGTACGGCTGCCGCGCGCTATACGCGTCCGGCCCCCGCCCGTCGCCCGTCCGCAAGCGGAACGTCAGCTGCAACGGCCGCCCGACGAGGCCGTCGTCCAACGCCGCCTTCATCGTCCGGAACCAGGGTTGGAAGCGGAAGTTCTCGTGCACGATCAGGGGGACGCCCGCATCCTCCGCGGCGGCGACGACGTCGCGGGCCTGGCCGTACTCGCTGCAGAACGGCTTCTGGCACACGATGGCACGCGGCCGCGCGGCCAGGGCCGTCATGATCGCCTCCTCGTGGGTATGGGGGGGCGTCGCAATGTCGACGACGTCGATCGGATGGGCGTCCAGCATCGCCCCCAGATCCGCGAAGTCCGCCCCCGTCTCGGGGTCACGGTCGGCCGCCGCGACGAGGGTGGCGCCGTCCAGCCGGTTCCACGCGTCGCGGTGGAACCGCGCGAAGTATCCCAACCCGACCAGCCCGATCCGCAAGACGTCTTCGGTCTTTTCCATGGCGCCCCCTTGTGCCCTTACTGGCGTGCGGAACGCAGGGAGGAAAGCATGTACGCCGTCGTCGTCAGGTTCGAGATCGCGCCGGACCGCATGCCCGACTTCCTGCCCGCCGTGCTGGACAACGCCCGCGCCACCCTGGCCGAACCCGCCTGCCACCGCTTCGACGTGGCCACCGATCCCGACCGCCCGGACGAGGTGTTCCTGTACGAACTCTACGACGACGCCGCCGGGCACGCGGCCCATCGGCAGACGGCCCATTACAGGACCTTCGCCGCGCTGACCGGCGACATGGTGCGGCACAAGGACGTGCGCACCTATGCCCGGATCCACGTATGATCTGGGAAGCCTATGCCATCCGCTATGCCGAACGGTCGGGGCGGGTGCGGGCGGACAGCTTCGTCATGGACGACGACCATTCCGCGCCGCACGACATGGACTACTTCATGTGGCTCCTGCGCTCGGGGGACCGAACGATCCTCGTCGATGCGGGATACGACGAGGCGGAGGGTGCGCGCCGGGGGCGGCCCATCCTGGTGGATCCGCGCGCGGCCCTGGCGCCGTTCGCGATCGCGCCCCCCGACGTCGACACGCTGATCTGCACCCACCTGCACTACGACCACGCGGGCGGCCTGCACCTGTTTCCCGACGCGCAGGTGCATCTGCAGGCGGCCGAGATGGCCTTCGCGACGGGACCGTGCATGTGCCACGACCACCTGCGGATGCCGTTCACGGCCGACCACGTCTGCGAGGCGGTGAAACGCTTGTACGCGGGCCGGCTGACGTTCCACGACGGGGACGGGCAGGTGGCCGACGGGGTCACGGTCCACCGCGTCGGCGGCCATTCGAAGGGACTGCAGGTCGTGCGCGTGCGGACGCATGCCGGGTGGCTGGTGCTGGCATCGGACGCCAGCCATTTCTACGAGAACTACCTGGCCGGCAAACCCTTCCCGATCGTGGCCGACACGGCCGAGATGCTGGCGGGGTTCGACCGGCTGCGGACGCTGGCCGGCGCCGCGACGCTGATCGTCCCGGGACACGACCCGTTGGTCCGCGGGTTGTTTCCCGAATGGCAGGGCAGCCGGGACGTAGTCCGCCTCGATCGTGGGCCGATCGGCGAGCTTCCGACCTACGCTCGATGCTGATCCGAGGGGGCGGTTCTCAACATTATCGCTGGAAATTATGCCCGCAGCCGGTAAGTAATCCTTACCAAATCGGGCGGGTGCCCACCGGGGGGTGGGGGTCCGGCCGCGTGTCGACCAGGGAGGAATGACACATGAAGATCAGGACCATGCTGCTTTGCGGTGCGGCCGCGCTCGGGACCACCGGCGCGCAGGCCCAGGAAGTGTTCGAGATGACGTCCGGCTTCGCCCGCAACCTGCCGATCCTCGGCACGGCGGCCGTCGACTTCACCGACAAGATCAACGCGATCTCCGAAGGGGTCGAGTTCGAGCATTTCGATCCGGGCGAGCTGGTCCCCACGCTTGAAGCCCTCGACGCGGTGTCTAACGGGTCCGTCGATGCGGCCTATACGACGTCGGGTTACTGGCAGGGCAAGCTGCCAGCCGCCTCGCTCTTCGCCGCCGTGCCGTTCGGCCCGGAGGTGGGCGAGATGCTGGCCTGGATGCTCTACGACGACGGCGCGGAGCTGTTCCAGCGGATGTACGACGACGGTGGCTACAACGTCGTCGTGATGCCCTGCGGCGTCACCGCGCCCGAGACCTCCGGCTGGTTCAAGGAGGAGATCGAGTCGGTCGAGGACCTCGAGGGCCTCAACATGCGCTTCTTCGGCCTGGGGGCCGAGGTGATGCAGCGGCTGGGCGTCTCGACCTCGCTGCTGGCGGGGGGCGACATCTTCCCGGCGCTGGAGCGGGGCGCCATCGATGCGACCGAGTTCTCCATGCCCGTCGTCGATGCCCGCCTGGGCTTCTACAACATCGCGAAGTTCAACTACTTCCCCGGCTGGCACCAGCCCGCGACGATCTACGAGCTTCTGATCAACCGCGACCGGTGGGAGGATCTGGACGAGCGAAACCAGGAACAGATCCGCATCGCGTGCCTCGCCAACCTGACGACGAACTACGCCGAGGGCGAGGCGATCAACTACGCCGCCATGCAGGACAACGTCGAGAACCAGGGCGTGACCATCAAGCAATGGCCGCCCGAGATCCTGGAAGCCATGGAGGCGGCCTGGACCGACGTGGCCGAGGAGCTGGCGGCGGAAGATGCGTTCTTCGACGAGGTCTGGACCGACCTCCAGGAGTTCCGCGCCAACTACAAGACCTGGGGCGACACCATCTATCTGCCGCGTCCGCGCGACTGATCCCGACCGATGACGGCCCGGCCCCCCGTGGGCCGGGTCCCGCGCCCGCCGGAGGCGTCAACGACGACGCGTGGATCGCGCGCGGAGGGACCCATGTCGCAGCACCCCGAGGAACCCGAGCACGTCGACGGCGTGGGCGAGGCGGCCCTGGTCGCCATCTCCGACCCCGGCGAGGTGGGCCGTGCTGAGCACACGAAGGGCGACCGTGCCATCGTGCACATCTCGAACGTCTTCGCGTGGTTCTTCCCGGTCCTGATGGTCGCCATCTGCGCTCAGGTCGTCCTGCGCGGCGCGGGCAACAACCAGGCCTGGCTCGACGACGCGCAGTGGTGGATCTACGGGGCGGCCGTCCTGATCGGCATCGGATACGCCGTCACGACCAACAGCCACGTGCGCGTGGACATCTTCTACGACGGCTTCCCGGCGCCCAAGCAACGCAAGATCGACATCTTCGCCCTGGCCTGGCTGTTCCTGCCGTTCATCATCCTGTGCTGGGACGTCACGTTGGACTATGCGCTCACGTCCATCGCCGCGCGCGAAGGGTCGGACAGCCCCAACGGCCTGCACGGCCTCTATCTCCTCAAGACGTTCATGAACCTCAGCTTCGTGTTCATCGCGGCCGCGATCTGGTTCGCCTATGTCCGGATGCTGGGACAGATCACCCGACCGCTGTGGTGGAAGAAGTTGCTGTTCGCCTTTCCGGCCGTCGCCTTCGCCGTGAACCTCGTGATCTACTACGGCGCGCTGGGCCTCGTGCTGCTCGCGTCGGAGGAAGGGACCACCGCGCGCCAGGCGACGCGGCACTGGTTCTTCGACACCTTCGCCATAGGGCCGGAGGAGATGAAGTTCACCGTGGCCGCGGGCCTGGCGGCGACCGTCGTCATCATCGCCCTGGCCTACGCCCTCCGCGACAAGCGGGCGGAGGGATAGGGCCGTGTTCATACTCGAGGCCCTGGCCCCCTACGTCACGCTGAACGAGATCGCCGTGTCGGCGATGTTCCTGACCTTCATCTGGCTCCTCTTCCGCGGCATCCCGGTCGCCATGGCGCTTGTCGGCGTCAGCCTGATCTTCGCCCTGATCGCCGAGATCTTCCTCGACCCCTTCCGGTCGTCGTTCCGCGACATCATCGACTTCGACCGCACGGGCATCGACTACCAGCGCCTGTCGGTCCTGTCGGGGCGGCTCTTCGGCAACATCGTGAAGAACCCCGTCCTCGTGGCGCTGCCGATGTTCATCTACATGGGTCTGATGCTGGACCAGTCCGGCGTGGCCCAGCGGATGATGCATTCGATGCAGAAGCTGTTCGGCGGCCTGCGCGGCGGGCTGTCGCTGACGGTCATGCTGATCGGCATTATCCTCGCGGCCAGCACCGGCGTCATCGGCGCGTCGGTCACGCTGCTGGGCGTCATGGCGCTGCCAGCGATGATGGGGCAGAACTATTCCAAGCCCATCGCCACCGGCACGATCGCGTCCGCGGGCACCTTGGGCATCCTGATCCCGCCCTCGATCATGCTGGTCATCATGTCGGACCAGCTCGCGATATCCCTGGGGGATCTGTTCATGGGGGCGCTGTTCCCCGGTCTGATCCTGGGCGGCCTCTACATCCTGTTCATCGTGATCTTTGGCCTGATCTCGCCCTCCTCCATGCCCGCCCCGGAAAAGGCGGAGGAGGTCGGCTGGCCCGTCGTGAAGGAGGTGCTGCTGGCCGTGGTGCCCCCGATGTTCCTGATCCTGCTCGTCCTCGGCTCGATCTTCGCGGGCATCGCCACGCCGACGGAGGCGTCGGGCCTGGGCGCGATGGGCGCGACGGTCCTGGCGGCGCTGAACGGGCGGCTGAACCTGAAGGTCGTGCGCGAGGTCGGCCGCTCCACCCTGAACACGTCGGGCTACATCGTCGGCATCTTCCTTGCGGCCAACTTCTTCGCGCTGGTGCTGCGCCGGTATGGCGGCGACGAGATCGTCCAGACGCACGTGCTGGGGGCCTTTGCCGATCCCTACATGATCGTCCTGTTCATCCTGTTCATCGTCTTCCTCCTGGGCTTCCTGCTCGACTGGATCGAGATCACGATCATCATCATGCCGCTGATGCTGCCCATCATCCTCGGCCTCGACCTGGCGGTGCCGGGCTTCGATCAGGTCCAGAACCCCAGCGTCGTGTGGTTCGCCATCCTGGTCGCCGTCACCCTGCAGACCAGTTTCCTGACGCCCCCGGTGGGGTTCGCGCTGTTCTACCTGAAGGGGGTCTGCCCGCCGGGGGTCACGCTGGGCCATATCTATCGCGGGGTGATCCCCTTCGTGCTCCTGCAGCTGACCGGTCTGGCCATCGTGTTCTGGTTCCCGGCGCTGACGACCTGGCTGCCGTCCGTCGCCTACGGCAACTGACGGAACCGTCATCGCTGCGACCCCCTGTCCCGCTTGCGGGGCGGGGCGCGGGGTGCCACATCGCCCGGGTCGGGCAACGAGGACGGAGACGCTCCATGACCCCCCGGACCATCACCATCGCGGCCGGTATCGTCGTGGCCGCCCTCGCGTTCGGCACGTCGTTCGTCTTGCGCGACCTGATGGCGCAACGCGACGTGGGGGTCGCGACGACGGTGGCCACGGAGCTCGGCGCCCCGTTCGAGCTGGTCGACCAGAACGGCGACACCATCACGGAGGCGGCCTTCCAGGGGCGTCCCACCCTGTTGTTCTTCGGGTTCACCCGCTGCCCGGAGGTGTGCCCCACCACGGTCTACGACATGGAGACGTGGCTGACGGATCTGGACATCGGCGCGGACGAGATCGGCGCCTATTTCGTGTCCGTCGACCCGGAACGGGACACGCCGGAGTTCCTGCGCGACTACCTGGAGCCGCAATCGGATCGGATCGTCGGCATCACCGGCGCGCCGGAGGACGTGTGGGACATGGCGCGGTCGTGGCGGGTCTATTGGCAGAAGCGGCCCGTCGGCGGGGGCGACTATACGCTGGACCACTACGCCAGCGTCTTCGTCCTCGACGATCGGGGGCGCGTCCGGGACCTGATCGCGTATGGCGAGGATCCGGAAACGGCGAAGGCCAAGATCGCCGCCGCGCTGGAAGCCTGATCCCGGATCCGGGGCCAGGCAGGGGGCAGGTGATCCGAATGCCCCGCCCGCCCCTCAGGCCGTCGCCGTGCTGCGGACCTCCTGCACCAGCGTGCCGCGCGGTTCGTCGGTCATCACGCTGACGTCGCCCGTCGTCTCCAATATCACCAGGGCCACCTTCGCCGGATCGCCCGCACCCGCCTGCCGCAGCTTCTGGCGCAGGTCGTCGCGCGTCATCCGGGCCTTCGTCAGGGCATCGTCGTGCATCGTGCCGTTCCGCATCAGGATCAGCGGCTCGTTGTCCATCGCCCTCTGGAAGCCCGGGACGCGGACGCGCAGCGCGCCGACCAGGACCTGGACGCCCAGCAGCGCGAAGACCGCCAGGGCGCCCATCCACCACGGCGTGCCCGCATTCAGCACCGTCGCCGCGACGACCGACCCCGTGGCGACGGTCACCACGAAGTCGTGCGCGCTCATCTTCGCGAAGGATCGCAAACCCGCGAGCCGGACCATCACGATCAGCAGGGGGATCAGCAGGACCGCATCGACGAAGGGCGTCAGCGGATCGGGTATGTCGGGCATGGGATCACCTTTCGGGCCGGTGACAGGTGGACGCGGGGCAGGGTGATGGGGTTCCCCTGCGCGGCGCCGATCCCCATATTGGGGGCATGCTGAAGTTTCCCGCATTGCTGTTGATGATCGGCTACGGGCTCGTCGTCTGGGCCTTCTCCGCATGGCGTCTGAAGGGTCAGCTGGACGAGCAGTCCACCCCGCTGCGCGACCCGGTCCTGCAACCCTTCCTCGACCGCATGGCGCGCGCGTTGGAGATCGAGCGCATCAAGGTCAACATATTCGAGGTCGACCCGGTCAACGGCCTGGCCGCGCCGGATGGGCGCATCTTCCTGACGCGGGGCTTCTATCGCAAGTTCCAGACGGGCGAGGTCACCGCGGAGGAGCTGTCCAGCGTCGTCGCGCACGAGCTGGGCCACGTCGCCCTGGGCCATTCCAGGCGGCGCCTGATCGACTTCTCGGGGCAGAACGCGATCAGGATCGTTCTGGCCGGGGTCCTCGGACGGATCATCCCGGGCGTCGGCATCTGGCTCGCGAACATGCTGGCCACCCTGGTCGCCGCGCGCCTGTCCCGCCAGGACGAGTTCGAGGCCGACGCCTATGCCGCGGCGCTTCTGACGCGGTCGGGGATCGGGACGGGGCCGCAGAAGGACCTGTTCCGCAAGCTCGACAAGATGACGGGCGCGGGCGGCAACGGCATGCCCGCCTGGATGATGAGCCACCCGAAGGCGGAGGCGCGGATCGGCGCCATCGCCGCGATGGAAGAGCGTTGGAAGACCGTTCCCGCCCCGTGACGGGCTGGACTCGATCGGCGCGGCGGGGCAGTGCGGGGTCATGACCGGGGTCACGCCGAACCTGCTCTGCGTAGGGTCCGTCCTGTGGGACGTGATCGGACGCAGCGACCTGCACATGATCGCCGGATCCGACGTGCCCGGGCGGATCACCCGATTGCCAGGCGGGGTCGCGTTGAACATCGCGATGGCGGCCCGGGCGTACGGAATGACGCCGGCGCTCCTGTCGGTCGTCGGGCGCGACGCGGAAGGGGACGCGCTGATCGGGGCCCTGGACCGGCTCGGCCTCGTGACGCAACACGTCTATCGGTCCGACGACCTGCCGACCGACGTCTACATGGCGGTGGAAGGGCGGAACGGCCTGATCGCCGCGATCGCGGACGCCCATTCGCTGGAACAGGCGGGGCCGAAGATCCTCGCACCCCTGGACGCCCTGTCCTTCGACGGTCCCATCGCCATCGACGGGAACCTGACCGTGGACCTGCTGGCGCGCATCGCCGCGGACGCCCGCTTCGCGCGGGCCGATCTGCGCATCGCGCCCGCCAGTCCCGGCAAGGTCGAGCGGCTGAAGCCGTTCCTCGGCCATCCGACCGCGACCCTCTACGTCAACCTGGAGGAAGCGGGCCTCCTGCTCCATCGGCCCGTCGACGATGCGGCCTCCGCCGCGGCGGCGTTGCGCGCCCACGGGCTTCGCCGGGTCCTCGTGACTGACGGGCCGCGGCAGACCGCGTGCGCGGACGACGGGGGCGTGCTGACCCACCGCCCGCCGGAGGTCATGGTCACGCGCGTGACCGGCGCGGGCGACACCTTCATGGCGGCCCACATCGCGGCCGAAGCGCGGGGGGCGGGTTCGCGCGATGCCCTGGAAAGCGCCACCCGCGCCGCCGCGATCTACGTCTCGGGCGATGGCTACTAGGATGCGGTCCGGCTCGCTTGTGACCCGGCGGGGCGGGGCGTATGTCGGGATCGACGGTTCGGGACGGACGACATGAAGGCTGGCAGCACGCGCGCCCCACGCCCCCCACGCCCGCCGCGGACGGGCTTCATCGGTCGGCTCAGGAACAACTTCCTGACCGGCTTGATCGTGATCGCCCCCATCGGCCTGACCTTCTGGCTGCTCTGGTCGGTGATCGGCTGGATCGACGGGTTCGTCCTTCCGTTCATTCCGCGTCGGTACAACCCGGAACTCTGGCTGCAGCAGAACCTCGACATCGGATTGGACATCCGGGGCATCGGGGTGATCTTCTTCCTGGTCTTCACCGTCCTCGTCGGTTGGCTGGCCAAGGGGTTCATCGGCCGGCGCATCCTGCGCTGGGCCGAATGGCTGGTGGCCACGATGCCCGTCGTCCGCTCGGTCTATGGGGGGCTCAAGCAGATCGCCGAGACGATCTTCACCCAGGACAATTCCTCGTTCGAAAAGGCCTGCCTGGTCGAATACCCCCGCAAGGGGATCTGGGCCATCGCTTTCATCTCCACCACCGCGAAGGGCGAGATCGCGACCAGGGGCGGCGTGCCGATGATGTCGGTGTTCCTGCCGACCACGCCGAACCCGACCTCCGGCTTCCTCCTGTTCGTGCCCACGGCCGACGTCGTGGTCCTCGACATGAGCGTCGAGGACGCGGCCAAGCTCGTGATCTCGGCGGGCCTGGTCTATCCGAACGTCGAGGGCGGCGTGACGGTGGAGCAGGCGGCCTAGGCCCGGGCGGACGTCCTCCGGATCGTTCGGACGGCCCCCATGCCCGAATCGCGGATCTGTCCGACACGGGGCAGACGGGAAGCAGACGCATCGCAGACACGCGCCCCGCCACGGGACCGACGCATTTCAGCCCGCGGCCGATCCCCGGACCCACGCTCGAACCCGTTGTTCCACTGGGAATTGCCGCGCTTGCATCGGCCCGTGCTCACGCACAGACTGATGGCACGGGAGGGTCTCCGCCGTCTTTCGAACCGAAGACCATTCGCTGCAGCGCGGCAAACAGCCTGTCGAACTCCACCCCCCAGCGCAGGCTCGCCTCAGCGCGTCAGAAGCCGCATGCCCTGCGTCAGCCCTTCGGGTGTCATCTCGACCATCCGGTCGTCGAAGATACCCCGCAGGATCCCGATCGACTGGGTGTATCCCCACGCACGACGCGGCACCGGATTGATCCACAGGTTCCGGGGCCACTGGTCCCGCAGCCGCGTCAGCCAGGCGCGCCCCGTCTCCGCGTTCCAGAACTCGTTCGCCCCACCCGGATGCTCGATCTCGTAGGGGGACATCGACGCGTCGCCGACGACGATGCAGCGATAGTCGGACCCATAGGTGTTCAGCAGGTCCCGCGTCATCGTGACCGCATCCCAGCGCCGCCGGTTGTCGCGCCACACCCCGTCGTAGATGCAGTTGTGGAAGTAGAAATGCTCCAACGTCCGGAACTCGGACCGCGCCGCGCTGAACAGATCCTCCACCGCGCGGACATGGTCGTCCATCGAACCGCCGACATCCAGGAACAACAGCACCTTCACCGCATTGCGCCGCTCCGGCCTCGTCCGCACGTCCAGATGGCCATGCGCGGCCGTGGAACGGATCGTCCCGTCCAGATCCAGCTCCTCCGCCGCACCCTCGCGCGCCCAGGCCCGCAGACGGCGCAGCACGACCTTCAGGTTCCGCAGATCCAGCGACCGCGCGTCGTCGAAGTCCCGGAACTCCCGCCGGTCCCAGACCTTCACAGCACGCCGGTGCCGGCTGTCGTCCTGACCGATCCGCACCCCTTCGGGGTTGTAGCCATAGGCCCCGAACGGCGAGGTCCCGGCCGTTCCGATCCATTTCGTCCCGCCCTGGTGGCGACCGTCCTGTTCCGCCAGGCGGTCGCGCAGACGTTCCATCAACGCGTCGAAGCCGCCCGCGGCCTCCACGGCGGCCATCTCCTGCGGCGTCAGGTGCGTCTCGGCTTCCCGCCGCAGCCAGTCGTCCGGCAGGTCCATCGCGCGCAGCACGTCCGCGGCGTTCGCCGTGGCCAGACCCGCGAACGCGGCGGCGAACGCCCGGTCGAACCGGTCGATCAGGCGCTCGTCCTTCACCATCGTGGCACGGGCGAGGTGATAGAAGTCGTCGAGGTCGGCGAAGACCACGTCCCGGAACAGCGCGTCCAACAGGGTCAGGTGTTCGCGCACGGAGACCGGCACGCCGTGGTCGCGCAGGGCCTGGAAGAACCCCAGCAGCATCGCGGTCAGAAGCGGGTCAGGACGATGATCGCCACGACGCCAAGCAGGCCGCCGATGATTCCCCAGACGGCGGCCCATTGCGCGATGTCGAAGCCGTTGCCCTTGCGACGCCGGGCGACCAGGCCGCCCAGCACGGCACCCACGATGGCGGTCAGGATCGGTAGCATGGCCGCCCCTTACGCGCCGGGCGCCAACGCCGCAACCTCCGCCGCACGGGCCCCGACCCCGCCGTCCCCCCAGGCATAGCGGCCCCAGGCCAGCCCCTCGCGTCGGACCCGTGCCGCCATTGGGGACTGTCCCTTCAGGTCCAGCGCCTCGGCCCGAAGCAGGAGCAACGTGGCAAGCACGCCCGCGTTCTGCGCCCCGTCCGCCGCGGGGATCGCCCCGTCCGTCGTGCGCAAGGCAGCATCGGGGTCACCGCTCGACAGCGCGAAGGCGGCAAGCTGCGTCGCGATCTGGGCGTCGTGGATCCCCCGTCCGGCGAGACGGCGGTACCGCGCGGCGGCCTCCATGAACGCATCGAGGGCCGTGCCCGGCTCCCGCGTCAGGGCGGCCCGTCCCAGGACCAGATACGACAGCGCGAGCCGTTCGTCGGGGGTGGACGCGGCGCGACGGACCGCGTCCTTCGCGGCCGCCGTCCGGGCACGATCCGATCGGGCCGGGTCCATCGCCTGTCGGACGGCCTGCGCCCACCCTCCGGCATCGGGTCGTGGCATGGCGGGCCGGTCCAGCAGGGTCGGCATCGACGCCGTGACCTGCGCTCGCGTCATGCCGGATCGCAGCCGAGGGTCATAGGCCGCTCGCAGCAGCGCCATGTCGCGGTCGGTCAGGACGACGTGCATGTTGTCGTCGTTGAAGATCGAATGCGGCACGCGGAACAGATCCCCCAAGGGGCCCAGGGCCTGGGCCACCTCCTCGTGCAGGCAATCGCGGATCTCCTGCGGCGGGACATCGGACGGCAGGACGACCGTGGCGCGCCTGCGTTCGGTCAGGGTCGTCCAGTCCAGCCGATCCCGTCCTGCCCGTCGGAACGCCGCCCAGCCGGCGACCCGGGGGACGACGAAGCAGGCGGCGCCCGGCACGACGCGCTGCAACTCCCGCAGCGGGAGGACGGACACCGTAATCGATGCCGCCTCGCCAGGACGAGCCTGGCCGATGTCGATCCCGGCCTCCGCCCGGAGGCGTGCGATCAGTTCCGTCAGATCGGGCATCAGCGTCGGCGGCAGGGGCGTGGAGCCGACCCGCTCGACGGCGATGGTGACGGGTCCTTCGAACCGGGTAAGGATTGGGAGGTCCTGACCGTTCTCCAGCGCGAACGTGAGATCGAGGAAGTCGCGCGCCAGCTCCGCCCGGGAATGCCGCGGCGTCGCTGCCGGCGCGCCGGTGAACCGCTTGACCGGGGGCAAGGCTGCCGCGTCTGGGACGGCGACGCCCTGCGCCACGGGCACGCAGGACGACAGCGCCATCGCGCAGACCGCCATCGCGCGCCGGACGGCACGACCGCCACGCGAACGTGCGCCATCACGGGGGCCACGCCCCGCCATATCGTGAATCATGTCTGTCGCCTGCTCGAATGACCCCTCTGGCGGGGGCCGTTGCCGCGACGGCTAGGACGGCAATGGGGCGGGATTGTGACCGCCCGTTCCCATCGCGGGCTTGGTGTTGCCGCTATTCCGCAGCCTTCAGGCGGAATCCGCGGCTGACCATGTCCGCCGGTTCGACAGGGTACTCGCCGCTGAAGCAGGCGTCGCAGTATTGCGGCGCGGCGGCGTTTCGGCCCCCCGCCTCGCCCACGGCTCGATAGAGGCCGTCGAGTGTGATGAACCGGAGGGAATCGACGCCGAGATGCGCGCGCATCTCTTCCTCCGACATGGTCGCGGCGAGCAGCTTCTCGCGCTGGGGGGTGTCGACGCCATAGAAGCAGGGCCAGGCGGTGGGCGGCGACGCGATGCGGAAATGGACCTCCGCCGCGCCGGCATCCAGGATCATCTCCTTGATCTTGCGGCTGGTGGTACCCCGCACGACGCTGTCGTCCACCAGGATCACGCGCTTGCCGCGGATCAGCGCGCGGTTCACGTTCAGCTTCAGCCGGACGCCCATGTTGCGGATCTGCTCCGTCGGTTCGATGAAGGTGCGACCGACGTACTGGTTGCGCACGATCCCCATGCCATAGGGGATGCCGCTGGCGCGTGCATAGCCGATGGCCGCCGGCGTACCGCTGTCCGGGACGGGGCAGACGAGATCCGCGTCCACCGGTGCCTCCCGCGCCAGCTCGACCCCGATCGCCTCCCGCGTCTCGTAGACGGAGCGCCCACCGAGCGTCGAATCCGGGCGGCTGAAGTAGACATGCTCGAAGATGCAGAACCGGGGACGCTGCGCTTCGAAGGGACGGTGAGTCGTCACGGTGCCGTCCAGGTTCGCCACGACCATCTCGCCCGGTTCGACCTCGCGCAGGAACTCCGCGCCGATGATGTCCAGGGCGCACGTCTCCGAGGCGAGGGCATGGCCATCGCCGCTGCGCCCCAGGACCAGAGGGCGCACGCCCAGGGGATCGCGGACCCCGATCAGCTTCGTGCGCGTCATTGCGACGATGCTGAACGCGCCCTCCACCCGGCGCAGCGCGTCCTTCATCCGCTCCGGGATGGTGGTCGCCATGGACCGCGCCATAAGGTGGATGATGCATTCGGAATCGCTGGACGATTGGAAGATCGAACCGCGTGCGATCAGATCGCGCCGCAGCGATTCCGCGTTCGTGATGTTGCCGTTGTGCGCCACGGCCGCGCCGCCCATCGCGAACTCGCCGAAGAACGGCTGCACGTCGCGGATGGCCGTCGCCCCCTTCGATCCGGTGGTCGAGTATCGGACGTGACCGATGCCCACGGGGCCCGGCAGGGTAGCCATCACGTCCTCCGACGTGAACGTGTCCCGCACGTACCCGAAGCGGCGCGCGCTATTGAAGCCCCGCTCCGGGTCATGGACCACGATGCCCCCGGCCTCCTGACCCCTGTGCTGGAGGGCGTGCAGACCCAAGGCGACCAGGGGCGCGGCCTCCCCCATGCCGACCGTGCCGAAGACGCCGCATTCCTCGTGAAGGGTGTCGCCCTCGTCCTGGTCGAAGGGGGTCGCGCGCCAACGCTCGCCGGCCGTGTCCATCGCAACCGTCATCGCCGCCGCCCCCGAATGGCTCCGTGCCGCTCACATAGGGACCTGCACCCCGGGAGTCACGCCCCTGCGGTCACGATGCGATCACTCGATGCAGCGACCGACCAGTCCTTCGTAGCGCTGGAGGATCCAACCGGGCGCATCTTCCGGGATCTGCGCTTCGACGTCGTCCTGCACGCGCTGATAGACCAGGGCCGACCGACTGTCCGAGATTTCGGGGATGCCGTCCCCGACGACGACACGATCGTAGACGACGAACGCGACCGCCACCAACAGCAGGCCCCGCAGGACACCGAACAGGAATCCCAGCCCCTGATCGATCGGCCCGGCAGCCGAGTTGCGCACCGCCGACGACAGAAGGGGCGTAAAGAACGAGATCACGATCAACCCGATCGTGAACACGAGCGCGAACGCGGCGATGGTCGCGAGCTCGCAATTGTCGAGATACCCGCCGACATACGGAAGCTCGCGCACCAGGGGTTCGGCGGCCCCGGCGAACGCGAAGCCCAGAGCGGCGGCCGCGACCCACCCGAGGATCGCCATGAGTTCGCGCACGATGCCACGCGAATAGGCCAGGATCGCCGAAACGACGACGATCGCGACGACCACGCCATCGACGATGGTGAAACCTTCCATGAACCGTCCCTTCGGGCGCGCGCCTTCCCCATCAGCCGGCGCCGAAGACGTCCCCCACCAAGGTGGCCACGTCGGGCAACAGCTTCAGTTCCAACCCAGCGGTGCCGCCGAGCTTGCACCCCTTGGGCGCCATGGCGGCGGTGAAACCAAGTTTGGCCGCCTCCTTCAAGCGCGAATCGGCTTGCGCGACGGGGCGCAGCGCGCCCGAAAGCGACAGCTCGCCAAATACGACCATGCGTGCGGGCAGGACCGCGTCCTCCCGAGCCGACATCAGCGCGCAGGCGACCGCCAGATCGGCCGCGGGTTCGCCTACCCGGATGCCGCCGGCGACATTGAGATAGACGTCCAGACCAGCGAACCCGACGCCGGTCCGCGCTTCCAGCACGGCGAGGATCATCGACAGGCGCGCGCCGTCCCAGCCGACCACGGCGCGGCGCGGTTGCGACAGGGACGATGGCGCGACCAAGGCCTGGATCTCCACCAGCAGGGGGCGGGTCCCCTCCAGACCGGCGAACACCACAGATCCGGGGGCAGGGGAGTCGCGGTCCCCGAGGAACAGAGCGGACGGGTTCGCGACCTCCGCGAGGCCCGCGCCGGTCATCTCGAAGACGCCGATCTCGTCGGCGGGACCGAAGCGGTTCTTGACCGCGCGCAGGATGCGGAACTGATGACCGCGTTCCCCTTCGAAATAGAGGACCGTGTCGACCATATGCTCGACGACGCGGGGACCCGCGATCTGCCCTTCCTTCGTGACGTGGCCCACCAGGATGACGGACGTGCCGACCTTCTTTGCGAAGCGCGTCAGCTCGTGGGCGCAGGCCCGGACCTGTGCCACGGAGCCGGGGGCCGACTCCACGGTGTCGACCCACATCGTCTGGATCGAGTCGACGATGCACAGATCGGGCTTCTCCGCCTCCAGCGTCGTCAGCACGTCGCGCAGGTTCGTTTCCGCCGCCAGGCGGACCGCGGTATCGGACAGCTTCAACCGTTGGGCCCGCATGCGCACCTGAGCCGTGGCCTCCTCGCCGGAAACGTACACGACCGACCTGCCCGCGCGTGCGAAGCTGGCGGCGGCCTGAAGCAGCAGGGTCGACTTGCCGATGCCGGGGTCGCCACCGACGAGGGTGGCGGAGGCCGGAACCAGCCCCCCACCGAGCACGCGGTCCAATTCGTCCAGACCGGAAAGAGTGCGGGGCGGCGGCGGTTCCTGTCCGTCCAGGGCGACCAGGGCGACCTTGCGCCCCTTCGCGGCCCCCAGCGACTGCTTCGACGGACCCGCCGAGAGCGGGACTTCCTCCTGAATCGTATTCCATGCGCCGCAACCGTCGCAACGGCCGGACCACTTCTTGTGGACCGCGCCACAGGACGTGCACGCGAACTGGGTTACCGGCTTGGCCATGTTCCTGTTTTATTCCCCATCGACGGGGAAGGCCAGTGTCGGCGTACGGCTATTCCGCCGGCATCCCGGACAACCCCGCATCGGCGACGCGTCCGGTCGCCAGGACGGGCTTGCGTGGCTTGTCGGGCTCGTTCACCGGCAGGGTACGCGTGATTTCGGCCAAATCGGCACGCAGGCGGGCGAGCTGGCGTTCCGCCTGACCCTCCTCCGCCTTCACGGCCTGGGACCATCGGTGAATCTCCGCGACGTTGGATTGCGCCATCTCGATTCGCTGGCGGTAATCCTCGACCTCGGATTGACGCTGCTTCAGGAACCGCCGGGCGCGGGCGACCTTCTCGTCGCTGTAATGCTCCGCCAGATCGCGGGCTTCGACCGACATCTGCGCCGCGACCTCCAGGACGTCCGATTCGAGGGTGGCCAGTTCGGGATGGGCCCGCATCCATTCCAGCCGCTCGCGCATCGCATCGAATTCACGGCTGAGGCCGAAGACGCCCGCACGATCTGCAGTGTGGACGTGATGATAGGCGCGTGCCACGTCGTCCATCCCAATGCGGAAGCTGCGCTGCGTCAGTTCCAGGTTCCGCACGCGTCGATTGGCCGGCAGATATCCTACGAGCGCCAGCAACAGGATCGTGAGGAAGACCTGTAGCCAAAGCCCGGCGTCCGGGCGCACGGTGTCGCCCACCGTCGCTTGCAATCCCAGCCAGGGAACGATTCCCAGGAAAGCCCCGACGGTCAGGGTAGTCAGAACGGCGGCCCCAACGACGAGGGCGCCCGTCGCGACGAGCTGCAGTACCGAGATGGCCCAGGCCAGGTGTCGATTCGTTTCCGTCATTTTCATCGTGCGGCAACCAATGGTGGCAGTCTATTGGCGGTTGTAGGAATGAAGTTAGAACAATCCTTTAAGGTGTCCCAACTTCTTTCGCCACAAAAGCGGATTCCGTGATGCCAATCGCGGCCATACCGTTGCGGATCGGCATGGTTCGCGAGATGACGGGGCATGCCCTATCGCCTGGCCGCAGCCATCGTCGTCCTTTCCGCACCCGCCTGGTCGGGGAACATCGAACCGGTCGCGAGCGACCCCGATCCTGCCGTCGTGATGGGGGCAGTTTCCGGGGCTGCGTCGGGCAGCCCCATCGGCGGCGGTGGATCGGTTGCGGGTAACCATGTCGGGGCTGTTGTCGGTATGGTCGGGGGCGTTTCGGCGTCCGGGAACGTGGTGCCTCCGGTGATCGCGCCACCACCTATCGTCGTGCCACCGCAGGTAGGACCGTCACTCGCGCAGATCCTCGCTCGAATCGAATTGCAGTTGAACACGGAAATGGTCGCAAGGGTCGGCGCGGCGCTCGCGTTCCGTCCCGTGGCGCCTCCAGCGGTGCCAAATGGCGGCGGCGTGCAGGCCTCGACCCGAGGACGCGGCGAAGCGCCCCTTCGGTTCCGATTCGACGTCGACGGTTTGCTGTTCGATGACGATCCGTTCGAAACGCGGGTTGGTATCGTCCGAACCGAATTGTCCTTCGATGCGACCCCCGACCTCGAGCTCGATCTGATACTTGGATATGCCGACCTGGACGTTTCGCCCGACGGCCAATCTCGGTCCAGCTTGGACGGTGGGCTTACCTTCGTCCAGCCCGGTGTAACCTTGCGTCGCGGCTCGCTGAGAATCGACACCGGCCTCTTCTATGGCAGGGGCGATGCCGATCTGCTGCCGAACGCACCGCAGCGTGCGTCCGCGGACGTTGACCTTTGGGCAGTCTCACTAAATGCAGCCTATGACCTTGTTCGGCCGAACGGTTTAGTCGCTACGCCGATGGCGTCGCTCACCGTGGGACGGTTCGGCATGGAAGGACGCTCGGGTCTGCTGGCCGGTGTGCCACGGCAGTCGGTACCGTTCTGGACAGCGGAGGTCGGCCTCAGGGTCACTGGTCGGATCGGACGGGGTACGGGCTATTTGGGCTCGCATTTCACCTATGTGGACGAGAAGCCGACGATCCTGCCCAGCGGCGGCATCGACGGGCTGTCCGGCCGGTTGGAGGCGGGGTTCGACATCCCCTTCGGGGATCGGGCCGCGCTGTCCGGAACGATAGACGTCGGCGGCTTCGGCCAAGCAGCCCGCAGCTATCGCGCCGGTCTGGCCCTCTCCCACGACTTCTGACCGCTCAGCCCTGCATGCCACGCCAGGTCCGACGATAACGTGCGCCCAGCGAGGTCAGGACTTCGTAACCGATGGTCCCGGCCATGGTGGCCAGATCGTCCACGCGGCGATATGCATCCAGGACGCGGACGTGATCGGGGTCCGCGTCCAGATGACCAATATCGACCGTCAGCAGGTCCATCGATACACGTCCGACGACCGGACACGGCACGGGCCCGGCCATGACCTCCAGCCCCGGTTGCAGCGATCGGAACAGTCCGTCCGCATAGCCGCCCGCCACGGTCGCGATGCGGGTGTCCGACCGTGCGGTCCACGTCGCGCCGTAGCCGACGCTCTCGCCCGCGGGCAGGTCGAAGCAGGCGATGACGGGCAGGTCCAACGCGACGACGGGGGTGGCATCCGCGAACGGTAATCCACCGAACAGGCCGATCCCCGGCCGCACCATGTCGAAATGATATGCCGGCCCCAGGAGCGTGCCCCCCGTCGCCGCCAAGCTTCGCGGAAACGGGACGCCGTCCGTCATATGGAGGAACCGATCCAGCTGGCGCGACGATTGATCCGAGCCCGGCTCGTCGGCACTGGCGAGATGGGAGGTGATCAGCGCCGGCCCTGCATCCGCCACGACGTCGTAGATCGCGGCCCATTCGGACAATTGCAGGCCCAGCCGCGACATCCCCGTGTCGAGTTGCACGCCGAAGGGCCGGCGGGGCAAGGCCTCCAACTGACGCATCAGATGGTCCACCGACGGCACCAGAGGGATCAGGTCCGCATCGCGGATCGTCGCGGTGTCCCCTGCCATGTGCCCATAGAAGACGTAGATGCGCGGCTCCGGCCCTAGGGCCTTGCGCAGCGCCGCCCCTTCCTCGGCGGTGGCCACGAAGAAGGCGCGCGCACCCACCTGCGCCAATCGCCGGCCGACGGCGGTCGCCCCCAGGCCATAGCCGTTCGCCTTGACGACGCCCCCGGTCTCGCAGGACGGGGCGGACATGGCATCGAGCGCCTGCCAGTTGGCGGCCACGGCCTCCAGGTCGATGTGAAGCTGTCCGGTCGGCATCGCGGCGTCGTGCGGCCTCGGGAGTTGGCGGTCAACCCCGCTCGCCGCCCCCCTGCTGCCAAGGCTGGATCAGGTTGCCGAAACGCGTGAACCGCCCCTCGAAGGACAACTCGACGCTGCCGATGGGGCCATGGCGCTGCTTGCCGATGATGACCTCGGCCTTGCCGTTCACCGCCTCCATCGCGGCCTGCCACTCGGCCATCTTCTCCAACTGGTGATCGCCCGGCTTCTCCCGCTCCTTGTAGTATTCCTCGCGGTACACGAACATGACCACGTCGGCGTCCTGCTCGATCGAGCCGGATTCCCGCAAGTCGGACAGCTGGGGGCGCTTGTCCTCCCGCGATTCGACTTGGCGGGACAGCTGGGACAGGGCGATGACTGGAATGTCCAACTCCTTCGCGATGGCCTTCAGTCCCTGCGTGATCTCGGAGACCTCGTTGACGCGGCTGTCCTTCGCCGTCGCGGGGCGGACCAGTTGCAGGTAATCCACGATCAACACGTCCAGCCCCTTTGTGCGCTTCAAACGGCGGGCGCGCGCGGCAAGCTGGCTGATCGGAAGGGCGGGCGTGTCGTCGATATAGAGGGGGCAGGCCTCCAATGACTTCGCGGCTTCGACGAAGCGGCGGAACTCGGCCTCCGTCATGTCGCCGCGGCGGATCTGCTCCGACGGAACCTCCGACGCTTCCGACAGGATCCGCGCAGCGAGCTGCTCCGCCGACATCTCCAACGAATAGAACCCGACGATCCCGCCGTTCACCGCACCCTCGCGCCCCTCGTGCGTGGTGCCCTTGCGGTACGCCTTCGCGACTTGGAACGCGATGTTCGTGGCCAGCGACGTCTTCCCCATCGAGGGCCGGCCGGCCAGGATCAGCAGATCGGACCGGTGCAGGCCGCCGAGCTTCTTGTCCAGGTCGATCAGCCCGGTGGAGATGCCGGCCAAGCCACCGTCGCGCTGATACGCGGCGTTGGCGACGTTCACCGCCTGCGTGACGGCCGACAGGAACGATTGGAACCCCGACTCCGTCCGCCCCTGTTCCGCGAGGGCATAGAGCGCGGCTTCGGCTTCGACGATCTGTTCATCCGGTTCGGACGCGACCGTCACGTCGCTGGCTTTGGTGCTGATGTCACGGCCCAGGCCGATCAAGGTCCGACGCACCGCCAGATCGTGGATCATCTGCGCATAGTCCTTCACCGCATAGGCGGCGATGGCCGACGCGGCGAGGTTGATCAGATAGACCGGACCGCCCAGGGCGCGCAGGCCCTCGTCGTCCTCCAGGAACGGTTTCAGCGTGACGGGGGAAGCGAGCGCGTTCTTTTGGATGCGCGCCGCGCAGAGGTCGAAGATCCGCTGGTGGACCGGATCGTAGAAATGCTCCGACCGCACGATGCTGGCGGCCCGGTCGTAGAGGTCGTTGTCCGTTAGCAGCGCGCCCAGCAGCTGCTGTTCCGCCTCGATCGAATGGGGCAGTTGCGGCTCGGGAACGGCAGGTAGCCCCGCCTGCGGCGTCGCGATCTCGTTCATGGCCGTCCCCCACCTGTCCCCGCGATCCGTGGTTACCCCGGCCGGCCGGAACCCTCAATCTGGAAATGCTGGGGATATCCTGTGGAAGGACCGCCATACACGAAATACGATGTACAAGTAATTGATGCCACTCGCCTGCGCGACTTCAACATCCGCCGTTACCCTCGACGTGCCAGCGGATCGGGCGGCCCGGATCGAAGGGGGTCACGACGGTCTCGCCCCGTTCCAGGGCGGGAAGGGCCGCGATGGGGTCCCCACGGTGCAGCGTCACCCTGTCCTCGTTCGGCGGCAGGCCGTAATGGGCGGGCCCGTTCAACGAGGCGAACCCTTCGAAACAATCCAACGCCCCCTCTTCGTCGAACACCTGCGCGTATGCGGCCAGGGCGATGGGCGCCGTCAGGCACCCCGCGGCGCAGCATGCGGCTTCCTTGACGTGGGTCGGATGCGGTGCGCTGTCCGTGCCAAGGAACACGTTCGTCGCGCCGGAGGTCGCGAGGGTACGCAACGCTTCCTGGTGGCGCCGCCGCTTCAGGATCGGCAGGCAATAGAAATGCGGTCGCATTCCGCCGGCGAGCATGTCGTTCCGGTTCGCCATCAGATGCTGCACGGTGATGGTCGCGCCGATCCCCGTTTCGCGCACGAAGGCGGCGGCGTCGACCGTCGTGATATGCTCCATCGTGATCTTCAGGTCCGGATGCGCATCGCGCATCGGCATCAGGCGGCGGTCGATGAACGCGGCCTCCCGATCGAAGACGTCGATGTCCGGATCGGTCACCTCGCCATGCACGCAGAGCGGGATGCCGTGTTCCTCCATCGCCTCGAGAACGGGGCGGATGGCGTCGAAGCGCTGGACGCCGCTGCCGGAGTTGGTGGTCGCACCCGCGGGGTACAGCTTGACCGCGGTCACGATCCCGGCCGCATGGGCCGCGATCAGGTCGGCGGGGTCCGTGCCTTCGGTCAGATAGACCGTCATCAGGGGTCGCGCGAACCCCGCCGCGACGATCCGGTCGCGATAGGCCGCCGCCTGCGCGCCGGTCACGACGGGGGGCACCAGGTTCGGCATGACCAACGCCCGGCCCATGTCCGCGGATAGGGGTGCGACCAGCGACAGCATCGCGCCGTCGCGCAGGTGAAGGTGCCAATCGTCGGGGCGGCGTATGGTCAGGCGGTCCATAGCACAGCCTTGCCCCATCCGGTTCGCGCGGGCTAGCCCGATGCCATGGGTGTCGTGATGCAGCGGGTCAGGGGAAGCGCGTCGGTCCATATCGGGCCACGCGGGCTGATCGACCTGGCGCAGGCGGGCAGCGCGAAGGCGATGCTGCCCCGCACCGACGGTCCCGTGCCGGAGGTGGTGTTTCTGAACACCGCCGGCGGCGTGACGGGCGGCGACGTGTTGGACTATGCGCTGACGATCGAGTCCGGCACTTCTCTGGTCGGCACCACGCAGACGGCGGAACGCGTCTACCGCAGCGTGGGCGGACGGGCGGACGTTTCGGTGAACCTGACCGTCGGTGCGGGCGCCCATCTCGACTGGCTCCCCCAAGAGACGATCGCCTACGACGGTGCGGCGTTCGGTCGGCGCACCGCGGTCGCGCTGGGCCAGGGCGCGACCTTCCTGAGCGTCGACACGATCGTCCTGGGGCGGGCGGCGATGGGCGAGGTGGTGCGGAGCCTGGACCTGGACGACCTGCGGCAGATCCGCGTGACGTCCGGTCCCGTGCACGAGGAACGGTTGTGCCTGACGGATGCCGTCCTCGCCGATCCTGCGGCCCTGGCGGGACGCACCGCCCTGTCGACCCTGGTGCTGATCCGCCCGGACGCGGCCGACCGATTGGATGACGTGCGCGGCGTCCTGCCGACCTTCGCGGGCGCCTCCGCCTGGGATGGTCGGCTGGTGGCGCGCTTTGCCCACCACGATGTCGTGCAGTTGCGCCGCGCCGTCATCCGCGCCATCGTCGCGCTGCGCGGTACCCCGATGCCGCGCGTCTGGCAGGCCGAGCGGGAGGCGAACGCATGAACCTGACTCCACGCGAGCGTGACAAGCTGCTGGTCAGCCTCGCGGCGATGGTGGCCCGCAACCGGTTGGAACGCGGCGTGAAGCTGAACCACCCGGAGGCGATCGCCCTGATCACCGACTTCGTGGTGGAGGGTGCGCGGGACGGCCGCAGCGTCGCGGACCTGATGCGGGCCGGCGCCCAGGTCGTCACCGCGGAGCAGTGCATGGACGGCATCCCCTCGATGATACATGACGTACAGGTGGAGGCGACCTTTCCGGACGGAACCAAGCTCGTGACCGTTCACCACCCGATCCGCGCGGCGCGGGAGGATGCCGCATGATCATCGTGAACTTCCTGATTGGCGTGCTGACGGGACTGCTGGTGCCCCGCGCCGAGCGCTGGCTTAAGGGCTGGGCCGAATCGATATGGCTCGGCGGCCTTCCGTTGGAGGAGCACGAGTTCGACCTCGCCGCCCTCCTGGTGATCCTGATGGCGGCGGCCATCGTCGTGGCCGTTCTGGGGGCGCCCAGCAACGCCTTCATGCTGGCCTTCGGTGCCTTGCTGGGGCTGTTCGGCAAGCGCATCTGGGCGCGCGTCAAGGACGCCGCATGATCCCCGGCGAGGTCATCACGCCCGAGGGCATGGTCGTTCTGAACGAGGGGCGGCCCGTGACCACGATGTCCGTGTCCAACACGGGCGACCGTCCCGTGCAGGTTGGAAGCCATTACCACTTCGCCGAAGCCAATCCGGGCCTGTCCTTCGACCGCGACTCTGCGCGCGGTCTACGGCTGGACATCGCCGCGGGCACGGCCATCCGGTTCGAGCCGGGGCAGACGCGCGACGTGGATCTGGTTCCCCTGGGCGGTGCGCGGCGCGTGGTGGGGTTCCGCGGAACCGTGATGGGCGATCTGGATTGATCCCAGGGGGGGCGATCCTGTTCGGGAAACCAATGCCATGATGAAGCAACTGATCCGATTGCAGTTCGATGCCGCTCGAATGATGGCAGAGGCCCAGACCGTAATCAGCCTTCGGATGATGGGTCTGACGGGTCTGGTACCAGTCAGAGACGGGGAGAACGCCCGCATGGTGGCCGAGAAGCAGAAGGCCTTCGTCCAGGCCGGCTTCGCGGTGGGGCGGGCCATGATGATGGGACGCGGTCCGCTCGCGGCCTATGGGGCGGGCCTCCGGCCGATCGGGCGGACGACGCGGGCGAACGTGCGACGTCTGACGGCCCGGGGGTAACACCGGATTTCACCGTCGTGGGCGCATGGGGTTTGACAAGCTCGCGCGGGCGCTCCTTGCTGTGGTGGAGGAACCATAGGGGAGTCCTACCATGTGCCACGCCTGCGTGATGGAAGGCGCCAAGCGCCACATGATGAACCGCCGCGACCTGTTCGGCGGCGCGGCCGCGGGGGCCGCCGCGGTGGCGGCGGGGGCGATGTCCGCCCGCCCCGCGCTGGCTCAGGCGCAAGGCCGCGTCGTCGATCTGACCCATACCTTCACCCCCGACTTCCCGACCTTCTGGGGTGGTCCCGGCCTCGCCATGGAGGAAACGGTCAACTTCGCGGAGTCGAACTATCAATCGTTCCGCCTGACCGCCGACGAGCATGCCGGAACCCATCTCGACGCACCGCTGCATTTCTCCGAAGGGTCCGCCAGCGTGGACGAGATCGCGGCGGAGGCGTTGATGTGCCCACTCTGCGTCATCGACATATCCGACCGCGCGGCCGAGGATCCGAACGCGACCGTCACGCCCGAGGACGTGGAGGCGTGGGTTTCCGCGAACGGGGACATTCCGGAGGGGGCCTGCGTGGCCATGCGGTCCGGTTGGGCCGCCAAGGTGGGCGATCCGTCCTTTCGGGGCCCGGGCGACGGCACGCTGGCGTTCCCAGGATTCGCCAAGGCGGCGACCGATCTGCTGATCGATGCGGACGTGGCCTGCATCGCGGTGGACACCCTGTCGCTTGACCCCGGCGACAGTGCGGATTTCGCGGTGCATTATTCCTGGCTGCCGGCCGGACGCTATGGGATCGAATGCGTCGCGAACCTGGATGCGATGCCAGCCGCCGGCGCGACGATCGTGGTGGGCGCACCCAAGCACGGTGGGGGCACCGGCGGACAGGCGCGCGTCCTGGGGATCGTCTGACACCGGGGCCCCGGGCGGCTGCCGCAATATGCGGCACTCGTCCCCTCGGGCCTTGACCCCATTCGGCATGCGCGGAACCGTCGCCGGGCCAACACGCGAAGGACGTCCCCATGCCTGCCACGATCAGCCGCCAAACGCACGCCGCGATGTTCGGGCCGACGACCGGCGACAAGGTACGGCTGGCCGACACCGACCTGATCGTCGAGGTGGAGCGTGACCTGACCGGCCCCCGGGGGCAGGAGGTCAAGTTCGGCGGCGGCAAGGTGATCCGCGACGGAATGGGGCAGGGCCAGGCGACGCGGGCCGAAGGGGCTGTCGACACCGTCATCACCAACGCGCTGATCGTGGACCATACCGGCATCTACAAGGCCGACGTGGGCCTGCGCGACGGGCGCATCCACGCCATCGGCAAGGCAGGCAACCCCGACACGCAGCCGGGCGTGGGCATCGTCATCGGCCCGGGCACGGAGGCCATCGCGGGGGAGGGGCGCATCCTGACCGCGGGGGGCTTCGATGCGCATATCCACTTCATCTGTCCGCAGCAGATCGAGGACGCGCTTCACAGCGGGCTGACCACCATGCTGGGCGGTGGCACTGGTCCGGCCCATGGCACTCTGGCGACCACCTGCACGCCAGGACCGTGGCACATCGGCCGGATGCTGCAGGCGCTGGACGCGTTCCCCATCAACTTCGGCCTGTCGGGCAAGGGCAACGCGTCCCGTCCCGACGCACTGCGCGAGATGGTGCGCGCGGGGGCCTGCGCGCTGAAGCTGCACGAGGATTGGGGCACCACCCCCCAGGCGATCGATACCTGCCTGTCGGTCGCCGACGAGATGGACGTCCAGGTGATGATCCACACCGACACGCTCAACGAGTCCGGCTTCGTGGAATCGACGATCGACGCGATCGCGGGCCGCACGATCCATGCGTTCCACACCGAAGGGGCAGGGGGCGGCCATGCGCCCGACATCATCAAGGTCTGCGGGTTGGGTCACGTGATCCCATCCTCCACCAATCCGACCCGGCCCTACACGGTGAACACGCTGGAGGAGCATCTGGACATGCTCATGGTGTGCCACCACCTTGACCGGTCGATCCCAGAGGACGTGGCCTTCGCAGAATCCCGCATCCGCAAGGAGACGATCGCTGCCGAGGACATCCTGCACGACATGGGGGCGTTCAGCATCATCGCATCCGACAGCCAGGCCATGGGCCGCGTGGGGGAGGTGATCATCCGAACTTGGCAGACGGCGGACAAGATGCGCAAGCAGCGGGGGCGGCTCGCGGACGAACAGGGCGACAACGACAACCTGCGCGTTCGGCGATACGTGGCGAAGTACACGATCAATCCCGCCGTGGCGCACGGCGTCTCGCACGAGATCGGCAGCGTCGAGGTCGGAAAGCGCGCCGACCTGGTCCTGTGGTCCCCCGCCTTCTTCGGCGTGAAGCCGGAGATGGTCCTGGTCGGCGGCACCATCGCGGTCGCCCAGATGGGCGACCCCAACGCGTCCATCCCCACGCCGCAGCCCGTCTATACGCGCCCGATGTTCGGGGCCTTCGGTCGCAGCGCGGAGCGCGGTGCCGTGCTGTTCGTGTCCGAGGGGGCGGAGGTGGGCGACCTCGGTTTGGCGAAGTCGACCGTCGCCGTGCGCAACACCCGCGGCATCGGCAAGCGCGATATGGTGCTGAACGACGCGACCCCGACGGTGGAGGTCGATCCGGAGACCTACGAGGTGCGTGCCGATGGCGAACTGCTGACCTGCGAACCGGCAACCGAACTGCCGATGGCGCAGCGGTACTTCCTGTTCTGAGGGTTTGCAGTTCGGGCCTCGGCGGAGGACGGCGCCATCTCCGACGGCACGGATAAGCGGTTTACACCCCGACGCCTTCGTCCGAATAGTCCATTAAGGAATGGTGAAGGGGGTGCTTGGCATGGGCCATATCACGGTCATTAATGACTATCCCGTCGGCGTCGACGCGCTGTGGGACAACTGTATCGATATGAGCGCGATGGCCCGCACGATGAAGGGTCTGCTACGCTACGACGGGTTGCGGCACGGAAAGGCCCATCAGGGCCTAGTGTTGAACTACGACGTCTCGTTGTTCGGTCTGCTCCCCGCTCGTCCATCGAGGGTCGAGTTCGTGGAGTTGGACCGCGCCACGCTCCGCTTTCGCACGGTCGAGACGTCGGAAGGGTTGCGCGCCTGGAACCATACGATGCAGATCACGGAAACGCCCGGTGGTTCCCGTCTGAGCGACACGGTCGAGATCGAAGCCGAGGTGGCCTGGCAGACACCGTTGTTCGAACGCTTCGCGCGCCACGTCTATCGCCGCCGCCATGCGCCGCGGCTGGCGATGTTGACGGGCGGGGCGGGACCGGGTCGTGGTTCGCGACGCGCCGCCAAACCGCGCGACATCATTCGGACCGCCGGATCGGGCGGCAGCGGTTGGCAGCGCGGCACAATTCCCATCGGCTGATCGGTTGACCCCGGGCCCGGACCGCGCAGGATTGCGGCGGTCCACGGTCCGGGGGTGTCATGTCCGAAATCATCCTGCTCGATGCCCTGCCTGGCGGAGCGACGGACGATCTCGTGTTGTCCTACGACGACCGCCTCGTGCGTCGGAAGCGGCTGATCACCGCCGCGGGGCGCGATATCCTCGTGGATTTCCCCGCCGTCGTGGACCTGTCCGCTCATGTCGGCATGCGAATGCCGGACGGCACGGTGATCGCCCTGCATGCGGCGTCCGAGGACGTGATGGTGGTGCGGGGCGATCTGCCGCGGCTGGCATGGCATGTCGGGAACCGGCACACGCCCTGCGCCTTCCAGGGCGATGCCCTGATCCTGCGGGCCGACCCCGTCCTGCGGGACATGCTGTTGGGCTTGGGTGCCGTGGTGACGGACGCACGGGCGCCGTTCCGGCCGGAAGGCGGTGCCTATGGGCACGGGCGGACGATGGGCCATGACCATTCCCACGACTGACCTGCTGCGGTTGACGCAATGGATGTCGCCCGCTTTTCCGACGTCGGGCTATGCCTATTCGCACGGGTTCGAAGCGGCACATGCTCGCGGGATCGCGACTGCGGACGATGTGCGGGACTGGCTGCGTGCCGTGCTGCAGTACGGGTCCGGTCCGCTGGACTGCTGGGCCGTTCGCGCTGTCCTGGCCGGGGCATCGCCGGATGCGGTAGCAGCCACCTTGCGCGCGCGAGCGGGCTGCGCGGAGCGGTGGCGCGAAACGTGGGATCAGGGGGCCGCCTTCGCGGCGACGACCAATGCGCTGGGCTTGCCGCACCTGCGCCCTGCGCCGCTGCCCGTCGTTCTAGCGGTCCGGGCGCGGGGGATCCTGCCGACGACCGTCTGCGCCCTGTATCTGCAGGCCCTCGCGGGGCAAGTCGTGTCGGCCGCCCTGCGTCTCGTGCCTCTGGGGCAGACGCAAGGGCAGGGGATTATCGCGGCGCTGCATTCCGACATCGCGGAGGTGGCAGCCGCGGAATGGGACGAGCCCCCCGGCCTTGGCGCCGTGCTTGCCGAATGCGATGCGACGGCGCACGAAGTGCAGCAACCACGGCTCTTCAGGACATAATGGCATGACCTCCCCCCATGGCCCCCTGCGGGTGGGCATCGGCGGCCCGGTCGGCGCGGGCAAGACGACCCTGACCGAACGACTGTCGCGCGCGTTGTCCCCGCATCTGTCGATGGCGGTCGTGACGAACGACATCTACACCCGCGAGGACGCCGAGTACCTGCTGCGCGTTCAGGCCCTGCCGTCCGACCGCATCCGCGGGGTGGAGACGGGGGGCTGCCCGCACACTGCCATCCGCGAGGATGCGAGCGTGAACCTCGCCGCCATAGCGGACCTGCGCGCTACGATCCCGGACCTGGATTTGGTGTTGATCGAATCCGGCGGCGATAATCTGGCTGCCACGTTCAGCCCCGAATTGGCGGACCTTTCGATCTATGTGATCGACACGGCGGCGGGGCAGGACATCCCCCGCAAGAAGGGGTTGGGGATCACCCGCTCCGATCTGCTCGTGATGAACAAGACCGACCTCGCCCCGCATGTCGGCGTGGACCTGGATCGCGCACGGGCGGATCTCGACGTCGCACGCGGGGGGCGGCCCTATGTGATGGCATCGCTCAAGACCGGGGACGGTGTCGACGCGGTGGTCGCGTTCATCCGCCGGGAGGGCGGCCTATAGCCAACGGTCGCGGTCCACGCCCACGGCGTCGGCCACGTTGGCGAACCCGTCCCGCGCCAGCATCCGGTCCAGCCCCACGACGATGTCGGACACCAACGACAGACCCCGGTAGGCCAGCGCCGTGTAGAGTTGCACCGCATGCGCGCCCGCACGGATCTTCGCATAGGCTTGCGCCGCGTCGCCCACGCCGCCCACCCCGATCAACGGCAGATCGGGGCGCAGCGCCGATACCTTCGCCAGGATGCGGGTGGACGCCTCGAACAACGGCCGTCCGGACAGGCCGCCGCCCTCCGCCGCATGGCGTCCGTGCAAGCCGTCGCGGGCCGTCGTGGTGTTCGTGGTAACGATGGCGTCCACACCGTCCGCCGCGGCGACGATCGCGGCGAGGTCGGCATCGGACAGGTCAGGGGCGATCTTGAGGAAGACGGGAATCGGTCTGGGAAGCTGGTCGCGCGCGGCCGCCACGCCATCGAGGACAGTCCGCAGCGCATCCGCGCCCTGAAGCTTGCGCAGGCCATCGGTGTTGGGACTGCTGACGTTCACCGTAGCGAAGTCCAGGTGAGGCCCGCAGATGCGCAGCACGGCGGCGAAGTCGACGATCCGGTCTGCGCTGTCCTTGTTGGCGCCGAGGTTCAGGCCCACCGGCAGCCCGCGGGGCCGGGCGGTAAGGCGCTCGGCCATGGCGTCGGCGCCGGAGTTGTTGAACCCGAACCGGTTTATGACCGCCGCGTCCCGGTGAAGCCGGAACAGCCTGGGCCTCGGGTTGCCCGGCTGGGCCAGCGGCGTCGTCGCGCCAAGTTCCAGGAAGCCGAACCCCGCGCGGGCCAGGCCGTGCATCGCAGTGCCGTCCTTGTCGAACCCCGCGGCCAGTCCGACCGGGTTGGCCAAATCAAGCCCCGCGACGCGGCAGACCAACCGGGGTCCCGTCAAGACCCCACCACGCGGCCCCAGCCCCATCCGAAGGGCCCGCAGGGCCAAGTCATGCGCGACCTCCGGGTCCAGGCGGCGCGCGGCGGCCAGGGCGGCGCGTTCGATCAAGCGGCCGCGTCCGGGAACACGTGCACTCCGTCCACCAGCGGCAGGGGCTTCGCCCAGGCGACCTGATCGAGGCGCAGCGGCGCGTAGAGGTGGGGGAAGTCGGCGCCGCCGCGCGATGCCTCCCACCGCAAGTTCGGACCCAGGGCCGCGGGGTCGCAGGCGATCAGCCACAGCCCGTCCTCGCCCGCGAAGTGCCGTGAAGCGGTTTCCGGGGCCTGTTCGGGCGTCGAGAAGTGGACGAAGCCGTCCGCCACGTCGACGGGCGCACCCGTCGTGCTGCCATCCGATTGCAGCGCATCCCATTCGGGCGTCCGGAAAATCTTGTAGATCATGGCGGCGGGATGCCCGGACGTGGCGGAACCGTCAAGCGGACGTCACATCCGCTTGCGAAGCGCAGCGACGCGTCGCACCATCATGGGCGCAACCAATGGGGAATTGGACATGAATAGACTTCTGACCGCCACCGCGCTGACCGCCCTGACGGCCGGGATGGCCCAGGCCGATGGGCATGCCGCCTATACGCTGCACATCCTGCACTACAACGACATGCACAGCCGGATCCAACCGATCAACCGGTTCGACTCCACCTGCAACGCGGAGGACGACGCGGCGGGCGAGTGCTTCGGTGGCGCTGCGCGGCTGAAGGCGGCGATTGACGCGAAGCGCGCGGAGCTGGACGGCGAGAACGTCATCGTCCTCGACGCGGGCGATCAGCTTCAGGGCAGCTTGATGTTCACGACCTACAACGGCGACGCTGAGGCCGAGATGGTCAACGCGATCGCCCCCGACGTCTTCTCGGTCGGCAACCACGAATTCAACAAGGGCGATGAGAACCTCGCCCGCGTCATCGACATGCTGGACGTCCCGGTCGTGTCCGGCAACCTGGACCTGACGGGCAACGAGCTGCTCGGCGACAAGATCCAGGACACGATCGTGCTGGAGGTCGGCGGCGAGCGCATCGGCATCGTGTCCGCCCTGGCGACGGACACGGGGGAGACGTCCAGCCCGTCCGATCAGGTCGTCTTCATGGACGAGGCGGAAAGCATCGCGCAGGACGTCGCCACCCTGACCGACGAGGGGGTGAACAAGATCATCGCGTTGACGCATGTGGGCTTCCCCACGGACCAGCGCATCGCGGAGGCCGGGATCGATGGGTTGGACGCGATCGTGGGCGGGCACAGCCACACGACCTTCTCGAACACGGAGGAAGGGGCGGAATCCTACCCGACGACCGTGAACGACGTGCCGATCGTATCCGCCGGGGCGTATTCCAAGTACCTCGGCCACTTGACCCTATCCTTCGACGCCGACGGCAACGTGATTGAGGCTACGGGCGACGCGATGCTGCTGGACGCGTCGGTGGAACCGGATGCCGAGCTCGCGGCCCGCGTGGACGAGCTGGCCGCCCCCATCCAGGAGATGCAGGAGGAGGTCGTGGGCCGTTCCGCCGGCTTCATCGAAGGGGATCGGTCGGTCTGCCGGGCGCAGGAATGCCCGATGGGCAACCTGGTCGCCGATGCCATGCTGGACCGCGTGCGGGACCAGGGCGTGCAGGTCGCCATCCAGAACGGCGGGGGCCTGCGGGCGTCCATCGACGAGGGCGACATCACGATGGGCGAGATCGTGACGGTATTGCCGTTCCAGAACACGCTGGCCACGTTCGAGCTGACCGGCGCCGAGATCGTCGAGGCCCTGGAGAACGGCGTCAGCGAGGTCGAGGAGGGCGCGGGCCGGTTCCCGCAGGTGTCGGGCATGACGTACAGTGCGGACCTGTCGGCGGAGCCGGGCAGCCGGATCACGGGCGTTCAGATCGACGGACAGGACATTGATCCCGAAGCGACCTATGGCGTGGTGTCGAACAACTACATGCGCGGCGGCGGCGACGGGTATTCCGTCTTCGAAGGCGCACGGAACGCGTACGATTACGGTCCCGGGCTGGAGCAGGTGGTGATCGACTACATCACCGCGCAGGGCGGCGAGTACGCGCCGTACACCGACGGCCGGATCACCCTTCAGTGACGCATGGCGCGGGGCTGGGGACCCATGCATCCCCGGCCCCGCGCCCACCGGTCTCCGAAGCCCGTACGCCGCCCACAACCATTTGGCGTCTTTAAATATTCATTGGATGGTCGTAGTATCTCCACGGGGAAACGTCCGCTTGCGCAGCAGGGGGACGCGTGGGGAGCGGAGGTGTGCCATGCTCGCGCCGGTGCCGATGAATCAGACGGGACGTTTGGCGGCGATCCGCCGGTACGACCTTGGGGTGGACGCGCATCATGGCGCCTTCGACGGCATCGCCGAACTGGCGGCGCAGGTCTGTGCCTGCCCCGTCGCCCTGGTCTCGATCGTCCGGGAGGAGGATCAGAGGTTCGAGGCGGTCTGCGGCCTTTCCGCCGACTCGACGGGTCTGGAAGCGTCCATCTGCAGCCATGCCATCCTGCAGGAGGAGATCCTGGAGATACCGGACCTGCGGCTGGACATGCGGACGCACGACAACCCGGTCGTGACGGATGCGGACGATCCGATGCTGTTCTATGCCGGCGCGCAGATCGTGACGCCGGACGGCTTCGCCCTGGGGACGCTGTGCGTGCTGGACCGGCGGCCGCGGCGCATGGGGGACCAGGCCCGGCGCGCGCTGCGCATTCTGGCGGACCAGGTGATGCGGCGGTTGGAGCTGCACGACGCGCTGCGCCAGCAGGAGGTCTTGCGCAGGGAGATCGACCACCGGGTCAAGAACAACCTCGCCAACGTCGCCATCCTGACGCGCATGGCGTCGCGCACCGCCGTCAGCCCCGAAACGCGTGAGGTCCTGGCCTCCGTGGAGCGGCGGATCCAGGTGATGGTCGAGTTGCAGGGCGAACTCTATGCCGGGGATGCGCGGCCTGGCCAGGACGCGACGGTCGACGTGCCGAGCTTCCTAGGCAAGATCGCCGCGCACCTGCAGGCCATGGCGCCCGACGGCGTCAGCCTGGAAGCCGACTTCGCGCCCCTGACGCTGCAGTCGCGGCGCGCCTCCGCGCTTGGGGTGCTGGTCAACGAACTGGCGGCGAACAGTTGCAAGCACGGCTTCCCCGACGGACGCGCGGGCTGCATCGTCCTGTCGGGCGCCGTCGACGGGGACGGCCTCTACTCGATCACCTGCACCGACAACGGCGTCGGCGCGATGGCGCCCGCGGGCGGCGGGGGCCTGGGCACGCGGATCATGCGGGCCTCCGCCAGTCAGCTGGGCGGGGACCTGGCCCTGGCGCCGGCCGCGGAGGGCTATCTCGGCCGCGTACGCTTCGCGCCGGACGCCTTGCCGCACTGAACCCGTGTGCGGCCGGTTCGCCCTGTCGATGCCGCATGCGGAAACGGCGCGGATCTTCGCTGCGTCGCCTGCGAACGACCTGCCGGACGTGCCGAACTGGAACGTGTGTCCGACGAATCAGATCCCGTGCGTGATATCCGCGAGCGGGTCGCGGCGGCTAGGGGCGATGCGGTGGGGGTTCGTCCCGCGCTGGTACGGGTCCCCGAACGACGGGCCGTTGCTGATCAACGCGCGGGCGGAAACGGTGGCCACGAAGCCCGCCTTCCGCGATGCCTGCCGGTCGCGGCGCTGTCTGATTCCGGCGACCGGATTCTACGAATGGACGAAGGATGCCGACGGCAAGCGGCTGCCGTGGTACTTCCACCCTGTGGGGGCGGAACTGCTTGCTTTCGCTGGGATTTGGCAGGGCTGGGGCCCCGATCGGATCCCCACCTGCGCCATCGTCAGCACGGCTGCGGGCCCCACCATGGCGGAGGTCCACCACCGCGAACCGGTGACCCTGGCGCCGGAAGATTGGCCCCTGTGGCTGGGGGAGGACGGGACGGGGGCGGCGGCCTTGATGACCGCCGCGCCGGAGGGGCGCATGGCCCGTCATCGCGTGTCCACGAAGGTCAATTCGAACCGCGCATCGGGCGCGGATCTGATCGATCCGCTGCTGGAAGATGCGTCGGATTGAAGCGAATATCGGACGTACACCCCCCGTACACCCCCTGTGCACCCCCCGTACATACGAAATGGCCGACACGCACCGCGCGTTGCGCCGGTCTTGCGTCCCGGCGGCGTTCCGTGCGGGGGGTGGTCCGGCGGGCCGCTTGTGCGGTCCGCGCGGCGGACCGCCGGGCGCCGATCGTCGCCGCCGGCGTCGGCCGACCGCGTCAGGTCGCCAGGTCGGGGGGCGTCGCTTCGGCAGCGAGGGTCGCCACCACCCCGTCCAAGGCGACGACCGTCGTGGCCTTCTCGCCCAGGCGGCGCAGGGTGACGGTGCGGTCCGCGACCTCCTGGCGGCCGATGGCAAGGATGGCGGGGACCTTGCCCACGGAATGCTCGCGGACCTTGTAGTTGATCTTCTCGTTCCGGGTGTCGACCTCCGCCCGGACGCCGGCGGCGGTCAGGGCGGCCCCGATCTCGGCCACGTAGTCGTCGGCCTCCGACACGATGGAGGCGACGACGACCTGGCGGGGGGCAAGCCAGAAGGGCAGGCGGCCGGCGGAGTTCTCGATCAGGATGCCGATGAAGCGTTCGAAGCTGCCCAGGCAGGCGCGGTGCAACATGTAGGGGCGGTGCTTGTCGCCGTCCTCGGCCACGTAGGTGGCGCCCAGGCGTTCGGGCAGGTTGGGGTCGACCTGGAACGTGCCGCATTGCCAGGTCCGGCCGATGGCGTCGGTCAGGTAGAAGTCGAGCTTGGGGCCGTAGAACGCGCCGTCGCCTTCCTCCACCCGGTAGGGGGCGCCGACGGACTCGATGGCCCCGCGCAGGGCGCCTTCGACGTGGTCCCACGATTCGTCCGAACCGACGCGCTTCTCCGGGCGGGTGGCGAAGGCGATGTCGAACCTTTCGAAGCCGAGATCGGCATAGACCGACGAGAGGAAGCGGATGAACTTGGCGCATTCCGCCTCGATCTGATCCTCGGTGCAGAAGATGTGCGCGTCGTCCTGCGTGAAGCCGCGGACACGCATGATGCCATGCAGCGCGCCCGAGGGTTCGTAGCGCGCGCAGGACCCGAACTCGGCCAAGCGCAAGGGCAGGTCGCGATAGGACTTTAGGCCGTGGTTGAAGACCTGCACGTGGCAGGGGCAATTCATCGGCTTAAGGGCGTTGATCGATTTCTGCGCCGCGTGCTCCTCGTCCACCTCGACGATGAACATGTGCTCCTGATATTTGTCCCAATGGCCGGAGGCTTCCCACAGCTTGCGGTTCACGACCTGGGGGGTGTTGATCTCACGGTAGCCGTCGGCCCGCTGCTTGCGGCGCATATAGTCCTGCAGCGCGGTGTAGATGGTCCAGCCGTTCGGGTGCCAGAAGACCTGGCCCGGCGCTTCCTCCTGCATGTGGAAGAGGTCCATCTCGCGCCCCAGGCGGCGATGGTCGCGGCGTTCGGCTTCCTCGAGGAAGTGCAGGTGCTGCTTCAGCTCGTCCCGGTTGCGGAAGGCGACGCCGTAGATGCGTTGCAACTGCGGCCGGGTGCTGTCGCCCAGCCAATAGGCGGCGGACACCCGGGTCAGCTTGAAGGCGTCCGCCGGGATCTGGCCGGTGTGCTGGAGGTGGGGGCCGCGGCACAGGTCCTGCCAGTCCCCGTGCCAGTACATGCGGATGGGCTCGTCGCCCGGGATGCGGTCCAGAAGCTCGACCTTGAAGGGCTCGCCCGCCGCTTCGTAATGCGCGCGGGCGCGGTCACGGGGCCAGACCTCCGTGCGGACGGGATCGCGCGCGGCGATGATCTTCTTCATCCGCACCTCGATCGCGCCCAGATCCTCCGGGGTGAACGGGTCCTCGCGGTCGAAGTCGTAGAACCAGCCGAAGTCGCGGACGGGGCCGATGGTGACCTTCACGTCCCCGTACAGTTCCTGCACGGCGCGGGCCATCACATGGGCCAAGTCGTGGCGGATCAGTTCGAGCGCCGGCGCTTCGTCCGCCATGGTGTTGATGGCGATGGTGGCGTCCGCATCCAGGGGCCAGGCCAGGTCCCAATGCATGCCGTTCACCTGCGCGCTGATCGCCTTCTTGCCAAGCGACTTCGAGATGTCGGCGGCGACCTGCGCGGGCGTGGTCCCGGCGGGGACGTCGCGGGTATTTCCATCGGGGAAGGTGAGGGTGATCTGAGACATCGTCGCGTCCTCCCAATCTGTTCGGCGCCTACGGAACGCCCGGTTGCGGGTATGTGGGGGCGTGTGGCGCGGGTGCGGCGGGGATGCAACGCCGAATCGCAAGTGGCGGTTTTCGTTGATCGGCGGCGCGGGTGGCGTAAGGGTTAACGAACGACGTCCTTTCATGGAGACAATCCTTACATGCGACTGCTTCCCGCCCTTGCCGCGTTCGGTTTGATGGCCGCGCCCGCCGCCGCGGCCACGTTAACCTTCTCGCAGACACGAGACATGTTCGCGACGTTCCCGGCCCCGTCCCAGGGGGACGGCGGATCGGTCGTCGATTCCTCCATCGGGGCCACTTTCACCTTCGATCCCGTGACGATCCCGGTGTCGGACATCCTGTCGGCGACGTTCGCCTTCACTGCCACCGTCGACGCGGAGGCCGATCTGCCCCCTCTGCCCGGGCCGGCGCAGTTCACCGTATCCTACGACCTCGACCTCGGCGTGTCGGCGTCGGACGTCAGCGGCATCTCCGGGGTGCTGTCGTTGGTGGGCGGGCAGAGCGGGTCCGTCACGGCGGACGAAATCGGCGGCGGGGTGATCCGCCTGGACGATACCGGTGCGTCGGATCCCATCCTCTTGGAGGGCGCGGACCTTATCGGCGCCACGGGTGGGTTCTTCGCCACGATCGACGGCGACCTGTTCAGCTTCGCCGGATACCTGGACGGGCCGCGGATCGACCTGACGGGGGTCGTGTCCGTCACCGCGACGGTCACGCTGGAAACGGTCGACCCGATCCCGCTGCCCGCGGCGGGCTGGCTGCTGCTGGGCGGAATCGGCGGTCTGGTGGCGTTGCGGCGCCGCCGCTGAGCGCGCGACAGGATCCGTGACCGCCCGAGGGCCCGCGCTAGGTCCCGGGCGGACAATCCGAAGGACCCCGCCATGCCCCTTTTCCTTACCGTCGGTGCCAATGAAGTCGCCTATGAGTACACGCCCGGCGCCGCGCCTGGCGTGGTGTTCCTGGGCGGGTTCAAGTCGGACATGCAGGGCACCAAGGCGTTGGCGCTGGAGGCCTGGGCCCGGGCGCAGGGGCGTGCGTTCCTTCGCATGGATTATTCCGGCCACGGCGGGTCGGGCGGCGACTTCGAGGACGGCACGATCGGGCAGTGGCGCGACGACGCGGCGGCGGTGATCGCGCACGCGACGGCGGGGCCGCAGGTGATCGTGGGGTCGAGCATGGGCGGCTGGATCGCGTTGCTGCTGGCGCGCGACGGCACCGTCCCGGTCGCGGGCCTAGTCACGGTCGCGGCCGCGCCCGACTTCACGGAGGACGGGTACTGGGCCGCCTTCGACGAGGATCAGCGCATCGCCCTGGTGGAGCGCGGGCGGGTCGAGATTCCCTCCGAGTACGGCGCGCCCTATGTCATCACGAAGCGGCTGATCGAGGACGGGCGGCGGAACCTGGTCCTGCGCACGCCTCTGGACCTGCCGTTCCCCGTGCGGATGCTCCAGGGGACGGCGGACACCGCGGTGCCCGCGCACTGGGCCACGCGGCTGCTGGACCACGCCACGGGGGACGACGTCATCCTGGCGCTGGTGAAGGGGGCCGACCACCGCTTCAGCGGGCCGGACCAGATCGCCCTGTTGGAAAGCAGCGTGGCCGACGTGTTGACGCGGATCCGCTGAACGGCGACGTGCCCACGACCCCGTCACCCACCCACACGGATGATATCATGCTGCTGAACCTGACCGATCACGACGCCCCCGCCATGCGGAGGGTGATCGGAGGGATCGTTTCCGCCGACGCGCCCGTCCACCTGTTCCACCCGGCGGGCGACGTCACGGGGGGCGCGGGCTTCGTCGCGGCGGCGCTGGACCCCGCCTGGGACGCGATGCCCGACGTGGAGCGGCGGGTCGACATCTCGATCCGGGGGACCGACGCGGGCGGGCAGGTCTGGCACGGGGAGGCGGGGCATTATGCGGGCACGTTCGCGAACCCCCTGTTCGGCATTCCGCCCACGGGGCGGCAGGCGTTCCTGCGGTATCACGAATTCTTCCGGATGGAGGACGGCCTGGCGACCGAGGTGCAGGCGATCTGGGACCTGCCGGACCTGATGTTCCAGGCGGGCGCGTGGCCGATGGGGCCGGCGCTGGGGCGCACGGGGCTGGTGCCGGGGCCGATGACCCATGACGGCGTGTCGCCCGGCGGGGACGGTGCCGCGGCGCTGGGAATCGTAGGGGACATGCTGGCGCATCTGCAATTCTCGCCCCGGGGGGAGGACGCGATGCGCCTGCCCGCGTTCTGGCATCCGCGCTGCGCCTGGTACGGGCCGGGGGGCATCGGCACCGCGCGGGGCATCGCGGGCTTCCGGCGGCATCACCAGATTCCGTTCCTGGACGCGATGCCCGACCGGCAGGGCAACGTGGGCGACGGGCACTTCTTCGCGGAAGGGGATTACGTCGGCTACACGTCCTGGTCGGGGATGGGGATGACGATCACGGGTGGCGGTTGGCTGGGCATCCCCGGCAACGGCCAGCGCCTGGTGATGCGGTCCCTGGACTTCTGGCGCGTGCGGGACGGGCTGATCCGCGAGAATTGGGTGACGGTCGATCTGCTCCACGTTTGGGACCAGTTGGGCGTCGACGTGTTGGCGCGGATGCGCGAGGTGGCGGGCTAGGACAGCCAGCCCACTACCCGCGGGCCCGCCAGTTCCCACAAACCCCAGATCGAACCCAGGAAGACCAGCCAGGCCAGCGCCATGATGCGCCCGTCGCGCATGAACAGGCCCGCCCCGAACAGCGCGATGGTGGCCATCGGCAGGGTGGAGGCGAAGGGGATTAGTTCGAGCGGCGGGACGATCAGGCAAAGCGCCACGATCGCGACCGCCGTGATCTGGGGGGCGGGGGGCATCAGGAGGACGTGGAGATGCGCCCCGAAGTGGCGGTCGGCCCAGCGCGCCACCCCCCGCAGCTTGGCGCTGGCGGCCTTCAGCGTGTCGGCGTGCACGGTGCGGCGCCCCAGGATGCCCGGCAGCCACATGTCCTCGCGCCCCAGGGCCATCTGTATCGCGAAGAGCGCGATGATGACGGCGATGACCGTCGGCACACCCGGGATGCCGCCCACCGGCGTCATCTCGAGCAGGGCGGGGACCATGATGGCGGCCCCGAAGGAGCGCCGGTCGAAGTGGTCGAGGATGTGGTCCACGGGGATGGGGTCGCCTTCGGTCGCGGCCTCGTCCAGGGCGTCGACGATGTCGGTGGCGTGGGGCATCGGTGAGCCTGCGTATCGGGGGCGTTCGGGAGGACATATAGGGCACGCGCGCGCCGCCGTCCCGTCCCCGGCGCGTTTCGGCCTTGCCCGCGTCACGGGCGGGTGGTCGAATGCCCGCCGTTCGCAGGAGGATCCCATGACGCTGCCCCGGACCCCGTCCTTCCGCCTGGACGGCCTCCGCGCCTTCGTGCCGGGCGGCACGCGCGGCATCGGGCTGGGCTGCGCCGCGGCCCTGGCGGAGGCGGGCGCGCATGTCACGGTGGCCTCGCGCGGGTCGGGGGGCGTGGAGGAGGCCGTGGAGGCCCTGCGGGGTGCGGGGTTCGCGGCCGATGGCGGCGTGCTGGACGTGGCCGACCTGGACGCGGTCGACGCGTTCCTGGACGCGCGGGCACCGTTCGACGTCCTGTGCAACGCCGCCGGCCTGGCGCGGCACGGGCCCGCGGCGGACACCACGCCCGCGGACTTCGACGCGGTGGCGGGCGTGAACCTGCGGGCGGCGTACTTCCTGGCGCAGAAGGTGGCGGCGCGGATGGAGGGGCCTGGCTCGATCATCCAGATCTCCAGCCAGATGGGGCATGTCGGCGGGGTGGACCGCGCGGTGTACTGCGCCACGAAGCACGGCGTCGAGGGGATGACCAAGGCCATGGCGATCGAGTGGGGCCCCCGCGGCATCCGCGTGAACACGGTGTGCCCGACCTTCATCCGCACGCCCCTGACGGCGCCCACCTTCGCCGACCCCGAGCGGCGGGCCTGGATCGAGGCGAAGATCAAGCTGGGCCGCGTGGGCGAGGTGGAGGACGTGATGGGTGCCGTCGTCTGGCTGGCGGGCGCGGCGAGTGGTATGGTCACGGGGACCGCCATCCTGATCGACGGCGGCTGGACTGCGGATTGAGGCGATGAACATCGACGCGACGAAGGTGATTCCCCCCGGCACGATCGCGAACCGGTGGAAGGACGTTCCCGACTACATCATCGGGGTCACGAAGGAGATCTGGGAGGATCGCGGCGTCCACACGCTGCACGACTATTACGGCGAGAAGATCATCGTCCGGTCCCCGGCCTCCGTCGTGGTGGGCAACGACGACGTGATCGACGCCACGATGGCGACCCTGGCGGAGTTCCCGGACCGGCAGTTGCTGGGCGAGGACGTGATCTGGTGCGGCGCGCCGGAGGACGGGGTGTTCAGTAGCCACCGCCTCATCAGCCTGGCGACCCATTCGGGCGACGGCGTCTATGGCCCGGCCAGCGGCACGCGGCTGCGGTACCGGATCCTGGCGGACTGCTATGCGCGGGGCACGCGGATCGAGGACGAGTGGCTGGTCCGCGACCAGGGCGCGATCGTACGGCAGATGGGCATGACGCCCAAGCAGTACGCCGCCGACCTGATCGCGCGGGAGGGCGGGCCCGACACTTGCGTCAAGCCCCTGACCCCTGACACGGACGTTTCCGGTCCCTATGCCGGACGCGGCAACGAATCGGAGGTCGGGTCGCGGCTGGAGGACATCCTGACCAGGATCATGGGGGCCGACATGGCCGTGATCCGCCGCGCCTATGACCGGGCGGTGCAGACGGAGTATCCGGGCGCCGTCACGGGCCACGGCCATGCGGATGCCGATCGGTTCTGGATGTCGCTTCGGGCAGCGTTCCCCAAGGCGCGGTTCCAGGTGGAGCACGTGGTCGGACGGGACGACGCGAACATGCCGCCGCGCGCGTCCGTCCGCTGGTCGCTATGGGGCCGCCATTCCGGATGGGGTGCGTTCGGGGCGCCGTCCGGGGCGATGGTCTATGTCCTCGGGCTGACCCATGCGGAGTTCGGACCCTGGGGGCTGCGCCGCGAATGGACGCTCTACGACGAGACGGCGATCTGGAAGCAGATTCACCTGGCGAGCCCGTAAGGTTCCGTCGAGCCCCTGCGGCAGATCAGCGCGGAGCATGTCGAATGACATAGCCGATCAATATTATGTCCCGATGATCCTCGCGACGATTTCTCTGCACATGCGGAAATGATGACGATGCCCGGTTGAATTTCGCCCTGCGTGCGAAGGCGAGGTGCGTCATTCCACCCCTGGGGGTAAAGACGACCGTAATAACACCTCAGATGTGATATGACATATTGACGTTCGGTGTCTGTTCCCCACTTTGGTCCTTCCGGCGGGACGGGGTGCTTGCACGGCAAGGCGGTCGTCCTGTCATATCCACGATAACAAGCCGGACGTCAGACACCCGGCAATCGACCGAGACGAACCGCAATGACCATACGTGTACAAATCCTCGATGCCGGCGGGTATTTCCGCCGTCGTCTGCCCTTGATCCGCCGGACCGTGGCCGATGCGGTGGCGTACGTGGAAGGCGTGTCCGAGATCCGCGACGTCGATCTGATCGTACATCCGACCGACTTCGGGCGGGACCAGTTCTCGATCGCGGCGTTCACGATGGGGCCGCACAACATCCATATCGGGGTCGAACGATCGCAGCTGTCGGCCGAGGACATGGACGTCGACCTGTTCCGGACCACCGTGCACGAGTTGCACCACGCCTGGCGGTGGCGACACGTGAAGCGGTGGACGGTCAGCGAGGCGGTGATCCTGGAAGGGCTGGCCCTGCTGGCGGACCACGGGGCGGTGGGGCCGCAGGACGGCGTGGACCGTCCGCTGGACGACGTGAAGAAGGCGCTGGACTACGTGCTCGCCCATGGGAGCGAGAGCCTGACGAAGCACCGCAACTGGCTCTACACCTCCGAGCCGGAACAGCCGGGCGCGGTCGCGCGAGCCTATACCGTGGGCATGCTGTTGATGCGCGGTGCCTTGGAGGAGCTGAAGCTGGATCCCTGGCAGGCGGCCACGATGGAAGCGTCCGCCCTGATCGAGGCGGGCCTGTCCCATTACGACGGGCTTCTGGACGCGCGCAGCGCCTGACCGATCCCCGCGGGGATCGCTTGTCCCCGCCGCCGCCGCATGCCACCCCCCCGGTCACGCAGCCGTGAGGGGGACGATCCATGACCATACGCGTGACGCATGTCGGCAGCCTTCCCAGGACGCAGGACGTCGTGGACCTGATCTTCGCCCGCGAGCGGGGGGAGGCCGTCGACCCGGACGCGTTCGACCGCGTGATGACGGATGCCTGCGCCGAAACGGTCCGCCGCCAGATCGAGGCGGGCGTGGACGTCGTGTCCGACGGCGAGACGTCGAAGATAAGCTATGCCACCTACGTGAAGGACCGCTATACCGGCTTCGACGGGGACAGCCCGCGCAACGCGCCGGCCGACCTGAAGCTGTTCCCCACCTTCCTGAAGCGGCTGGCCGATGCGGGCGGATCGCCGCAATATGCGCGCCCGCACTGCGTGGGCGAGGTCCGGTCGAAGGGGCAGGGCGAGCTGTCGGACGACATCCGGCGCCTGACGGGCGCGATGGCGCGGCACGGGGCCGAACGCGGCTTCATGAACGCGGCCTCGCCCGGGGTCATCAGCCTGTTCCTGCCCAACGCGCATTACCCGACGCGCGACGCGTACCTGGCGGCCCTGTCCGACGCGATGCGCGAGGAGTATCGGACCATCGTCGCAGCCGGTCTGGACCTGCAACTGGACTGCCCGGACCTGGCGTTAAGCCGCCACATGCTGTTCGCCGACTGGTCGGACGCCGAGTTCTTGAGGATCGCGGAGGCAAACGTGGAGGCGCTGAACGCCGCGCTGGACGGGATCGACCCGGCGCGCGTGCGCGTCCACATCTGCTGGGGCAACTACGAAGGGCCACATGTCTGCGACATCCCGATGGACGCGGTGTTCCCGACCTTCCTGAAGGTCCGGGCCGATCAGCTTCTGTTCGAGACGTCGAACCCGCGCCATGCGCACGAGTGGCAGGTCTGGCGCGACCGGGCGTCCGAGATCCCCGAAGGCAAGGTCCTCGTGCCGGGCGTCGTGGACACGACCAGCAACTTCGTGGAGCACCCGGAGGTGGTGGCCGAACGGCTGGGGCGCTTCGCGTCCATCGTCGGCACGGACCGGGTGATGGCATCGTCCGATTGCGGGTTCGGGACCTTCGCGGGCTTCGGCGCCGTGGACCCGGAGATCGCGTATGCGAAGCTGGCGTCCCTGGCGGAGGGGGCGGCGCTGGCGAACGCGCGGGCCTGAACGGATCGGGGACGCGTCGCCGCGCCCCCGACAAGTGGTTCAGAACTGGTAGGCGACCTTCAGACCTACGCCGATGGCATCGCTGCCTTCGAATATCGCGACGGGGGTCGATCCGGCCCGGACGATGGCGTCGCCGACCTTCGTATAGTTGATTCCGCCGGAGATCTGCAGGGCGCCCGTCTCGTATCGACCGCCGAGCGACAGGCCGAGGATCCCGTCGGTGGGCCCCAAGGGGGTCTGCGACGCGCTGCCCTGATCCTCCTCGTAGACGAGGGAGGCGACGCCGACGAAGGAGTCGGTGAACTGCCGGGCCACGCCCAGGGTCCAACGGTAGGTGTCGTTGATGTTCGCCAGGTTGCTGGACAGAAGGCTGGGCGTGACGTTGAAGTCGTCCCAGTCGGTCCAGCGGACCCCGCCGAAGACGAGGGTGCCTTCCGCCACGCCCGATTGCAGTTCCAGGTTGATGGATTGAGGCGTCTCGAACGTCAGCCCGGTGCTGGACGAAAGGTCGTTGCCGTCGAAGTTGATCGCTTCGGTGGCTGTGGTCTCGTGAATGATCTCGGAGTGATAGGTCAGTACCGCGCGCAGCGCGATCTCCGGAATCTCGTATGCGGCGCCGAGCGTCAGGCCCACGCCCCAATCGCCATCGATATCGACGTTGTAGCCGTCGTTCGTGAGGAAGGTGCTGCCCGTCAAACCGGGGAAGGGCAGCGAGGCCGTGTTGGCGAAGCTGCCCTGCGCCGCACCGAACTGCCCCTGCAGGGTCGTGTTTGCGTTCAACGCGTTCGTCAGGTTGGCGACGTTCGGATCGTTCGTCGGGTTCCCCGCGATCGCCCCCGCGAGGGCCGTGACGGCGCCGACCTGGTCGTTCGCGGCATCGATCCCGGCCAGGATGCCGCCTGCGGCCTGCCGGTCGGCCAGGGCCGCGTTCGGATTCGCGGCCGTCGTCGCGATCCCTTGCAGAAGGCCCCGCCCGGCGAAGCCCGCGCCCAGCGCGCGGGAATACCCGACGCCGTTCAGGTTGATCGTTCCGCCGGCACGCTGCGCGCGGACGCCCCCGAAGACGCTGACGCGATCGGTGATCTTGTATCGACCCAGCACGCTGAGCGCGTTGCCGTAGAGATCCGCGGTCGTGCCGCCGAGGGCGGATGACTGCGGGGTGTTGCCGTAATCCAAATCCAGGCCGAACGGCTGATCCCCGATCACGGCGAAGCTGAAGCGGTCGTTCACCTCCCCGGCATAGGTCACGGTCGTCTGCGTGAAGTTCTCGCCCGCGTCGTAGGTGGCGTCGCCGTTCAGGTCGCGCCCCGTCAGCGACGGAAACGCGAACGTCGTCGCGACCGACACCGTGCCGTCCGCATCGAAGAGCGGCAGCACGCTTTGCATCGAGCGGTCGAGGCCGCCGGCATGGGATAGGGCGGTGGTGCCGAGCATGGCGCAGGTGGCCAGGGCCGCGGTCTTCTTCATCGGTTTTTCCTCCACGGGTGCCGGGAGCGTCCGGCGGGCCGCGCGCCCTTCCCCCAGGGCCCGCATGTGATGGGCCGAGCGTTGCGACCGGTTCGCGCAACAGTCAAACGGGACACGACGTCAGGGAACGGGTTGCCGCATCCGGCCTTTCCACGGTGGCAAAACCGCAACAAGTCAGCCCTTCGGGGCGAGCTTCAGGTTGGTCCAGGCGGCCCCCACGACGATGGCCCCGCCCAAGAGGACGATCGGCTCGAACGGCTCGGCGAACAGGACCGCGCCCACCACCGCGATGAGGGGCAGGCGGGCGAAGTCGACCGGCATCACGGTGGAGGCGGGGGCCAGCGACAAGGCGTTGGTCAGGCAGGTATGCGCGGTCAGCCCGGCGACTCCGATGGCGCAGATCCAGGGCAGGGTGGCCGCCGTCGGCCATTGCACGTCCCCGTCCCAGCCCGCGAAGGCCGCGCCGAACACGACCTGCGTGCCGGTCAGCCACAGCAGGATGGTCACGACGCTGTCCGCGCGGGTCAGGCGCCGCGTCAGGAGGTTGGTGACCGCGAAGAAGAACGCCGCCAGCCCCGCGAACACCAGCCCCACGGACGGCTCGCCCCCGAAGGGACGCGCCACGATCAGCACGCCCGCGAAGCCCACCAGCGCCACGACGAACTGGACCCCGCGGACGCGTTCCCCCAGCAGCATCGGGGCGAGCAACAGCAACCACAGGGGTGCCGTGAACTCGATCGCGAAGACCTGCGCCAGGGGGGCCAGCATGATGGCCAGGAACCACAGGTTCTGCCCGGCGAAGTGGGTCATGTTGCGCAGCACGTGCAGGCGCGGATGCCGGGTGCGGACCCGCGCGGCGACGCCGCCCGTGGCCTGTGCCACCGTTAGCATGATCCCCAGGCCCAGGATCGAGCGGAACAGCATGATCTCGAACGTGTCATGGGTGTCGCCGACCAGGCGCCCGCCCACCGCCATCGACGTGAACGACGCGATGGCCCCCAGCATCCAGGCCGCGGCGATCAGGGTGGTGCGGTCCATGGAAGGGTCCAGTCCGGGCGGCGGTCAGTTCAGCGGGCGGATGCGCAGCTTGGTGATGCGGTTGGCGATGCGTTCCGCCACTTCGAAGCGGAAGCCGTGGAAGCTGAACACCTGGCCCGCCGTGGGGATCGACTGCGCCTCGTGGATGACGAGGCCGGCGATGGTGTTGGCCTCCTCGTCGGGGAGGTTCCAGTCGGCGGCGCGGTTCAGGTCGCGGATCGTCATGGCCCCGTCGATGGCGAAGCTGCCGTCGGCCTCCGGCTCCAGGGTGGGGGCGTCGGGGACGTCGTATTCGTCCGTGATCTCACCCACGATCTCCTCCAGGATGTCCTCCAGGGTGATGAGGCCCTGGAGCGCGCCGTACTCGTCGATGACCAGCGCGAAGTGGGTGTGCTGGCGCAGGAACTGGCGCAACTGGTCGTCGAGCGTCGTGGTCTCCGGGACGAAGTAGGGCACCGTCATCACGTCGCGGATGTCGAATTCGGCGATGCGGGCGATGTCGCCGCCCGATCCGCGCACCAGCGCGTCCACCTTGCGCAAGAGGTCCTTGGCGTGGACGATGCCGATGATGTTCTCGGCCTCCCCCTCGAAGATGGGCAGGCGCGTGTGCCGGCTGGCGAGGCACTGGTCCAGGATCGCACCCGGCTCGGCGGCGACGTCCACCATCTCGATGTTGGAGCGGTGGAGCATGATCTCCTCCACCGTGCGCTCGCCCAGGTCGAGCGCTCCCAGCAGGCGGTCGCGGTCCTCCTTCTGGACGCCGCCTTCGGTGTGGCCCAGCGTGATGGCGCCCACGATCTCCTCGTGGGCGGACATGATGTCGGCGTCGGGGTCGATGTCGACGCCGAACAGGCGCAGGATCGCGCGGACCAGCGCCCGCACGACGCCCACGACGGGCGCGAAGACGCGGACCACCACGCGGATCACGGGGGCCACGCGGCTGGCCGCCGTTTCCGGGTTCGAGATGGCGTAGGTCTTTGGCAGGACCTCGGCGAAGATCAGCACGAGCGCGGTCATCACCAGGGTCGCCACGGCGACGCCGCCTTCGCCGAAGAGCGCGGTGAAGAGCGCCGTGGCCAGCGAGGCGGCCAGGATGTTGACGATGTTGTTGCCTAGCAGGACGGAGCCGATGAGGCGTTCGTTGTCCTCCGTGATGGTCAGTGCGCTCGCGGCGCCCGCCTCGCCCCGGTCGGCGCGGGACCGCAGCTTGCCGCGCGACGCGGCGGTCAGCGCGGTTTCGGACCCCGAGAAGAAGGCCGACATCGCCAACAGCACCAGGATCGCCGCCGCGATGCCCCAGGCCGCCCCCATCCCCATCGTGGTCGCCGTTTCCATGGGGGGTGTATGGGTCGGGCGGGGGCGGCCTTCAAGCCGGGTCGTCGCCCCGCGCGAGGGGATGGTGGTTCAGGACGAGGTCCTGCAGCCGCGATTCGAGGACGTGGGTGTAGATCTCGGTCGTCGCGATGTCCGCATGCCCCAGCATCGCCTGGATCGCGCGCAGGTCCGCGCCCCCCGACAGCAAGTGCGTCGCGAAGGCGTGGCGCAGGACGTGGGGGCTGATGCCCGACGGGTCGAGGCCCGCGGCGGCGGCCAGCGCCTTGACACGAGAATGGAACCAGATCCGCGTGACGTGGCCCGCCTTGCCGCGCGATGGGAACAGGTGGAGCGAGGTGGGCTTGCCCGCCGCAGCCCGCGCGTCTTGGTCCGCGTCGCGGATGGTCAGCCAGGCGGCCAGCGCGTCGCGGGCGGGGGGCGACAGCGGGACCAGCCGTTCCTTGTTCCCCTTGCCGCGCACCAGCAGCATCCGGGGATCGCCGCGGGCCGCCGACACGGGCAGGGCCACCAGTTCGCTGACGCGCATCCCCGTCGCGTAGAGGAGCTGGAACAGGCACACGTCCCGCGCCCGGCGGAGGGGGTCGGCCTCGTGCATGGCCGCCTGGCCCAGGAGGGCGTCCACCTGCTCGACGCTCATGGTCTTGGGCAGGGCCTTGCGCTTGCCGGGGCCGGTGATGCGGATCGCGGGGTCGTCCGCGCGCCACCCCTCGTCGTGCGCGAAGCGGTAGAGGCCGCGGATGGCCGACAAGCGGCGCGCGCGCGTCGAGGCGGCCAGCCCCTCGGCCTCGCAGGCCACGAGGTATCCTTCGATGTCGGCCCGCGACGCGTCCGCGATGCCAGCGCCCCGTCCGCGCAGGTGGCGTTCGTACGCGTCCAGGTCGCGCCGATACGCAAGGAGCGAGTTCAGCGCAGCACCCCGTTCGGCGGCCTGCGCTTCGAGGAACATCTCGATCCAGTTCGTCACAGCAGCAGCATCTGAACGGCGACGCGGCGCGCCAACGGGTCCATGCCCACGCTGCGCAGGCGGGACAGGCCCGCAGCGATGTCGCCCGGGTCGGACCCGGCCCCGCCCGCGAGGGTCAGGGCGACCTCCAACGCGCGCTCCACCTCGCGGCGGCGATCCTCGGGGCGCATGGGCGTGCGGGTCGCGAAGCCTTCCGCCACGGTGGTGGCCAGCGGGCCGCCGCCCTCCGGGATGGGGTCGCCCCGCAGGAGCGCGGCGGCATGGGGCAGGTTCGCCGCGTCGGGGACGTCCTTCGTCGCGGCCGCCCGCGCGCCGTCTGGGCCGAGGAGCGCCAGGCGCCAAGCATCGACGCCGGGATCCGGCTCGCACAGCACCGTGTCGATCAGCGCCTCGCCATACAGGTCCGCCAGGACCGGCAGAAGGGCCACCTCCTCCATCGCGGCGACGGCGGGGCCCAGCGCCGCGCCGATGGCGGCCGCATCGCCATCCACCACCGCGCGGTCCAGCGCCTGCACGGCCCCCGCGCGGTCCCACACCCCGCCCGACGCCGAAGGGCGCCCCGCGGTGTAGAGGGCCAGTAGCCGGTTCGCGTCCAGTGCGCCCGCGCGGGCCAGGCGTTCCGCGGCTTCGAGTTGCGTCTTCCACCCGCGGGTCGATTGAAGGTCGGCCACCGCGAAGGCGAGCGGCAGGTCCCGGGTGGGCGGCGCCTCGCCCACGCCGTCGGCCAGGCGGAACAGCAGGGGCGAGGGCGGGTTCGGCAGGGGGGGCAGGGCGACCCCGTCGAACAGTTCGGGCAACATGAACATCTCCAGCCGCTCGCCGCGGACCGGGTCCAGCGCGCCCACCGCCTCCGCCGTGTCGAGGATCAGCACCGCGCCGTCCCAGTCGCCCCCGCGGGTCAGGCAGAAGGCGCGGGCGGCCAGGTCGTCCAGCAGGCCCGGCGCGGCGCGCAGGGTCGCGCAGGCATCCGCGTCGCGCCCCGTCAGGAGGGCCGCGTCGAACCAGCGCGCGAAGGTCTCCGGGCGGGCGGCGGCGCCCGCATGCTCCAGCAGGGCCTGTGCCTGTTCGACCGCGCCGCGCCGGATCAGGGCGTCGATGCGCGCGGCGAAGAGCGGGTCGCCGTCCGCTGCCGCGTCGGGCGGCTGCAGTTCGGCCAGCAGCACGGACATCGCGAGGTCCTGCAACGCGGGCAGGGCGCGGACGGGCTGGGACTGGATCAGTGCTCGGATGCGGGCGGGATCGGAGCCCGCGATGCCGTCCTGCGGCAGCCCCGTGGCACGTGCGGTCACCAGCCCCGCCGCGTCGCGCCGCACGTCGTTCAGGGGCAGCGTGGCGATGGGTTCGTCCACCAGCGGTTCGGGGGCGGGCTCGGACGCGGAGGGGGGCGGGGTCAGCGTATCGGTCAGCCAGGGGATCGCGCTTTGCGGTCCGTCCTGCGCGGATGCCAGGCCCGTGGTCAGCAGCAGCGCCGCGGCGACCCTAACCGGCATCGATCTGGATCGTCTCGGTCCGGGGGCCGCGCTCCGGCTCCAGGAGGAAAGAATAGCCGTAGAGGCCCGCGACAGCCAGCACCAGCAGGATCGACAGGTATTTCAGCAGTCGCAGCATCGGTCCGCCCCAGTTGCCCCGCGGTGCAATCTGGACCCCATCGCCCCGCTTGGCAATCCGGGCGGGGGCGGGCAGAGGTGGACCATGTCGGACCGCGTCGCCCCCGCATCGATCCTGCGTCGACCCGTCGTGCTGGTCGGCATGATGGGGTCCGGCAAGACCGCCGTGGGGACCGCCGTCGCGGCCCGGCTGGGCGTGCCGTTCCGCGACACCGATGCCGCCATCGTGGAGGCGTCGCGCATGTCGATCCCCGACATCTTCGCCCGCGACGGGGAAGCGTTCTTCCGCGCCCGCGAAACGGAGGTGTTGACCCGATTGCTGACCGCCGAGCCCGCGATCGTGTCCACCGGCGGGGGGGCGTTCCTGTCACCCTGCAACCGCGCCATCGTGGCGCGCCACGGGGTGTCGGTGTGGCTGCGCGCGGATGTCGATCTGCTGTGGTCGAGGGTCCGGGGCAAGACCACGCGGCCCCTTCTGATGACCGACGACCCGCGCGCCACGCTGGCGTCGCTGACGGCGGCCCGCTCCCCATCCTATGCGCAGGCGGCGCTGATCGTGGACGCGCATCCCGACTATGCGGTCGGCGACATGGCGGACCGCGTCGTGGCCGCCCTGCGCGACGCGGACCATCTGGGGGACGTCCGATGAAGGCCGATCTTCGCACCGTCACCGTGCCGCTGGGCCCGCGGACCTACGACGTGCGCATCGGGCCCGGGCTGATCGACGACGCCGCGGCCCAGGTCGGGCCGTTCGTCCGCCGGGGCCGCGTCCTGGTGGTGACGGAGGAACGGGTGGCCGATCTGTGGCTGGACCGCCTGCGGGCGGGGCTGGGCGACATCGCGGCGCCCGCCCTCGTGCTGCCCCCGGGGGAGGGGACGAAGTCCTGGGACGGGCTGACCCGCTGCGTCGAATGGATCCTGGATGCGCGCCCCGAACGCGCGGACGTGGTCCTGGCGCTGGGCGGGGGCGTGATCGGGGACCTGGCCGGGTTCGCCGCCGCCAGCGTGCTGCGCGGGCTGGGTTCGATCCAGGTCCCGACCTCGCTGTTGGCACAGGTCGATTCGTCGGTGGGCGGCAAGACCGCGATCAACACCCGCCACGGCAAGAACCTTGTGGGGGCGTTCCATCAGCCCAGGCTGGTGCTGGCGGACACGGGAACGCTGACGACGCTGCCGGACCGCGACATGCGCGCGGGATACGGCGAGGTCGTGAAGTACGGCCTGTTGGGGGATGCGGCGTTCTTCGACTGGCTGGAGACGAACGCCGCGGGGGTGCTTGCGGGGCGGGCCGATGCGGTGACCCGTGCCGTCGAACGGTCGGTGGCGATGAAGGCCGACATCGTGGGGCGCGACGAGACGGAGGCGGGGGACCGCGCGCTCCTGAATCTGGGGCATACCTTCGCCCATGCCCTGGAGGCGGCGACGGGCTATTCCGACCGCCTGCTGCATGGGGAAGCCGTGGCCCTTGGCTGCGCACTGGCCTTCGATTTGTCGGCCCGGTTGGGCCTTTGCAGCCAGGAGGATCCGTCCCGCGTCCGCGCGCACCTGGCGGCCCTGGGGCTGCACCGGGACCTGTCCGACGTGCCAGGCAGGCTGCCGGGGCCGGAGGGGCTGGTCGATCTGATGGGGCAGGACAAGAAGGTCCGCGACGGGCGGCTGCGCTTCGTCCTGGCCCGCGGAATCGGTCAGGCCTTCGTGACGTCGGACGTGCCGCACGACGCGGTGCTGGACGTGCTGCGGGACAGCGGCGCGGCCTGAGGGTTCCGTGCACGGGCCGCTATTGCGGCTTCGCGCGTTCGCCATGGACGCGATCGGTTGGTCGACCGTGCCTTCGTCCTACCATCGCGTCGAACAAACGAGCGAGGCGCAAGATGGACCTGAAGATCTCCGGCCGCACGGCCGTCCTGACCGGTGCGGCGGGCGACATGATCCTGGAAACGGCGCGGATCCTGCAGGACGAGGGCTGCAACCTCGTGCTGACCGACATCGACGGGGACGAACTGGAGGCGGCCGCGTCGAAGCTGGATAGCGGCGCCGTCACGGTCGTCGCGGATCTGAGCACGCAGGACGGGGCGCAGGCGGTGGCGACGGCCTGTGCCGACGCGGGCTGGGAGGCCGACATCCTGGTCCACGGCGCGGGCGTCACCGGCGCCAAGGGCGACCCTTTGGACGACATCACCGAGGACGACTGGCGCGAGGCGTGGAACAACGACTTCATGACCGGCGTGCGGATGGCGAAGGCGTTCATCCCGGGCATGAACGATCGCGGCTGGGGCCGCGTGGTGTTCGTCACGTCCGAGAACGTCGCGCAGCCCTATCCCGACGAGGTCGTCTACAACGCGTCGAAGGCGGCTGTGCTGACCTTCGCGAAGGGCATGTCCCAGATCTATGCTCAGAAGGGCACGCTGATCAACTGTGTCGCTCCCGCCTTCATAGAGACCGACATGACCGACGGGATGATGGAGAAGCGCGCGAAGGAGCGCGGCACCGACATGGAAGAGGCGATCGATAGCTTCCTGAAGGAGGAACGCCCCCATCTGGCGCTGGACCGGCGGGGCCGCCCGGACGAGGTGGCCTTCGTGATCGCCTGCCTGTGCAGTGAGCGGGCCTCGTTCGTGAACGGCTCCAACTGGCGTGTGGACGGGGGGTCCGTCCAGACGATCAACGTCTGATGTTCGACCCTGGCGTCGACCGCGCCGCCATCGTCGCGCGGATCGAGGCGCACCCCCTGGGCGACACCCCGGAAGCGATGCGGCGCGACTTCCGGCGGTTGATGCTGGGTGACGTGGCCGAGCCGCTGGCCGGTGGCTGGGATGCCGCGCTCCGGGACCATCCGGCTCTGGCGCTCGACGGGGTGACGGTCACGGCGGACCCGCTGACGGTCACCGTCGGGTCCGGCCCCCGGATCGCGTGGCTGCACGGCGGCGGATACGTCTTCGGGTCGCCCGAAACGCATCTGCGGGCCGCCGCCCATCTGGCGCGCCTGCTGGGCGGAACGGTCGTGCTGCCACGCTATCGGCTGGCGCCCGAACACGGCTGGCCCGCGCCCCTGGACGACGTGCTGGACGTCTGCCGGGAGGCGGACGGGATCGTCGGCGACAGCGCGGGCGGCCACCTGGCACTGGTGGCCGGCCTGCGTTTGGCGGCGGCGGGGGTGGGAAAGCCGCTGGCGCTGTTGTCGCCGAACACCGACCGTAGCGGTCTGGCGCGGTATCGCGGGCCGATGGGCGGGGTGGATCCGATGAACGCCGACGATGACGATCGCGCGTTGGCCGCCCTGTGCTTCGGCGACCGGCCCGCGGCGGATCCGGACGTCTCGCCGGCCTTGGCGGACCTGTCCCGCCTGCCGTCCACCTGGATCGAGGCGGGCACGCCGGAGGTGCTGCTGTCGGACGCGACGCTGCTGGTGGAACGGGCCGGCTTGGCGCAGCGGGACGTGACGCTGCATGTCGAGCCGGCACTGCTGCACATGGGCCAGCTCTGGGTGCCGTGGTGGGATGCGGGATGCGCGTCGCTTGCCCGGGTGGCGGCATTCTTCGCCGGGTCGGTCGACTAGGGTGGCGGTCGTTCCCCGTCCAAGCCCACCCGGGCCTTCGCCTTCACGTGCCGGAGCACCGCGATGCGGATGGCGGAGGCGAGGCCTGCGCTGACGCCTCGGTCGCGGTCGATCCTGGCGGCCAGCGCGTTGACGCTGACGCCCCTGTCGGCGGCCATCAGCTGGAACTCGTACCAGAAGGCGTCCTCGAGGGACACGCTGGTCCGGTGGCCGTGGAGCGTCAGGCTGCGCTTGCGGGGCCGCGCGTCGGTCATTCCCGCTCGTGGCCGTCCAGGTCGCGCCGTCGGCGTTCCGCGGCCTTCGCCTCGGCCTCGCGCTGCGCCTTCGTGCGTCCGAAACGGGTCGCGTTCGCGTCCGCCGCCGCGCGCCGCTCGTCGCGGTCCCGCGCCTTCCGGGCCGCACGCAGGTTGACCACCTTGCCCGTCACCGAGGTCCGATCATCAGCTCGGGCCGCACGACGCGGTCGAACGTCTCGGCGTCGACCAGGCCCAGGGCGATGGCCTCCTCGCGCAGGGTGGTGCCGTTCCTGTGCGCGGTCTTGGCGACCTTCGTCGCGTTGTCGTAGCCGATCGTGGGCGCGAGCGCCGTGACCAGCATCAGGGATTCCCGCATCAGCTTTTCGATCCGGTCCGTGTTGGCCTTCGTGCCCGCGACCATGTTGTCCGTGAAGCTGGATGCGGCGTCGCCCAACAGCTGCATGCTTTGCAGGACGTTGTAGGACATCATCGGGTTGTAGACGTTCAACTCGAAATGGCCCTGGCTGCCCGCCATGCCGACGGCGGCATCGTTGCCCATGACGTGGACGCAGACCATGGTCAGCGCCTCCGCCTGGGTGGGGTTCACCTTGCCGGGCATGATGCTGGATCCGGGCTCGTTCTCCGGCAGGATCAGTTCGCCCAGGCCGGAGCGGGGGCCGGAGCCGAGCAGGCGAATATCGTTTGCGATCTTGAACAGGCTCGCGGCGACCGTCTTGAGCGCGCCCGAGAACATGACCATCGCGTCGTGGGCGGCCAGCGCCTCGAACTTGTTCGGCGCGGTGACGAAGGGAAGCCCTGTGATTACAGCGATTTCCGCGGCGACCTTCTCGGCGAAGCCCACCCGCGTGTTCAGCCCCGTGCCCACCGCCGTGCCGCCCTGCGCCAGCTCGTAGATGTCGGCCAGGCAGGCTTCCACCCGTTCGATCCCCTTGGCGACCTGGTGGGCGTAGCCGCCGAACTCCTGCCCTAGGGTCAGAGGGGTGGCGTCCTGGGTGTGGGTGCGGCCGATCTTGATGATGTCGGCGAACTCGTCGGACTTGGCGGCCAGGGCGCGCTGCAGCTTGCGCAATCCGGGCAGCAGGACGTCGCGCGCCATCGTGCCGATCGCCACGTGCATGGCGGTGGGAAACGTGTCGTTCGACGACTGGCCCATGTTGCAATGGTCGTTGGGGTGGACCGGGTCCTTCGATCCGATCGTGCCGCCCATGATCTCGATCGCCCGGTTGGCGACGACCTCGTTGGCGTTCATGTTGGACTGCGTGCCCGACCCGGTCTGCCAGACGACGAGGGGGAAGTGGTCGTCGAACCGACCCTCCGCCACCTCGGATGCGGCTTGGCGGATGGCCTTCGCGCGGTCGGCGTCGAGGTCGCCGAACCCTTCGTTCACCGTGGCGGCAGCCTGCTTGATGACGCCCAGGGCGCGGACGATGGCGACGGGCTGGCGTTCCCAGCCGATCGGGAAGTTGATGATGCTGCGCTGGGTCTGCGCGCCCCAGTACCTGTCGGCCGGCACCTCCAGCGGGCCGAAGCTGTCGGTCTCGGTGCGGGTATCGGTCATCGGGCGGCCCTCTCGTCGTGCGACGACGTGCTAGCGCGCGGCGGGGAGGGGGGCAATGCCGGCGGCGGGTCCGTTAACCTTGGGGTAACTCCGGCTTGGACGCGGGGGGCCGCGAGGCGCTAGCCCTGGGGCGCACCCGAACGAATTTTAGACAAACCGAGGATACAGACATCATGCGCACATTCACGACCACCGCCCTCGCCCTGACGCTCGTCGCCGGCACCTTCGCGGCGGCGCCGCACGCCGCGGACGCGGCCACGCTGACCAGCGCGGATCAGCCGACATTCACCGGCGACGCGGCCACCCGCTTCCGGTCGTTCAACAACACCGGCGGGCAGGAGGTGTATGTCGGGTCGGGCAACCTGGGCAGCCCGTCCAACCGCAACGCGGCGGAATACAATTGGGCGCCGGGTTCCTACGACTTCTCGTTCACAGTCGATCTGGCCAACGACGTGCTGACCACGACGCTGCCGGGCCTGGCGCCGCTGACGCGGGCGTTCACGTCGGACGATGCGATCAACGCGTTCCGCATATCGGTCGTGGACCGTGACGCGAACGGGGAGGTATGGCTGAGCGACCTGTCGGTCAACGGCGAATCACTGGGCGACGTCACCGACGCGAACGACGAGGGGTTCCAGACCTTCTTCGTGACGGGCCTGGCAAGCGCCAGCACCTATTCGGTGACGGGCACGCTGAACCTGAGCGGGTCCTTCGGCAACAGCCAGGAGCGCAGCAAGCTCGACATCGTCGCGGGCGCGACGGACCTTCCGCCGGTTCCGGTGCCCGCCGCGTTGCCGCTGCTGCTGGCGGGCTTGGGCGGGATCGCCGCCCTGGGACGCCGCAAGGCCGCTTGACCGCGTCGGGGCGGTCCCCGGTGGGTCGCCTCGTCCTATTTGCGGAACTTGTCGAGCTGCACCACCTCCGCGTCGCCCTTTGGCGGGTCCTTCGCCACCGGGGCGGGCGCGGGAACGGAGGCGGGCAGGACCTCCGCCTCGGGGTCGTGGTCGTCGTCGGCCGCGTCCTCCTCTTGCGCTTCGAAGCGCAGGCCGAACTCGACGGAAGGGTCCACGAAGGTGCGCAGCGAATCCCAGGGGATCGACAGGGGTTCGGGCGTGTCGCCGAAGTTCAGCGTGACCGAGAAGCCGTCGTCGCGGACCTCCAGGGCGTCGAACCAGTGCTGCAGGACGACCGTCATCTCCTCCGGATAGCGTTCGCGCAGCCAGTCCGCGATGCCCACGTCCGGATGGGTCGTGTCGAAGGTGACGAAGAAGTGGTGGTCCCCCGGCAATCCGTCCTGCGCCACGCCGCGCAGGACGCGCGCGATCAGCTGCCGCATCGCGTCGTGCATCATCCGGCCATAGTCGATCCGGTCCGCCATCCGCCGTTCCTCCAACACGTCGGTCCGACTAGACCAGAGGGTGCGGGGGGCGACAACCCTGCGGGTCGGCGCAACGGGGGCATGGGCGATGTGGGGGAGGTGAAGTGCAGGCTTCTGTTGCCAGGTGCCTGCGAACCCCGCCTTACGCTGCTAGGCGCAAGGGCTTAGGTTTTGGTCTTCCGCACAGCTTACGCTGCGAGGGCAACCGGAGCTTTGTTGTCATTGGCAACTATAAAGCTTGAACCGATAACGGTGGTATCTCACCGAGCGAAAGCTAACCCCTTTAAACGTCCGTCGATCCTGTTTCGGCCCCATCTGTCCCCCAATGAAGGAACGGTTGGTGGAGCCGCCGGGTACCGCCCCCGGGTCCGAGCCGCGTATTACGAGCGCGTTTATCGCCATAGTCCCCGAGGGAACGTCCTAGAAATATGCGAGTGCGGACGGCCGATCAAGAGGGTGCGTTCGCGGAAAGGTTAACGGAGGCGCGGTTCGACCGGATTCATCGTTTTACGTCATGGGTTTGCATCGTCCGAGGGGCATCTGGGGGTGGGATGCACCCCCCGTACACCCCCCGTACACCCCCCGTGCATACGCGGTTCACCGGGGCGGGGGCGTTAGGGACTGTTGCAGCGGATCACGGGCGGGGCGGACGGGACGGGCGGAGGCGACCGGTGCCGTGACCCGCGGCGTTCGGTCGGGCCGCCCGCGGGGCCGTCAGACGATCCGGCACAAGGCGGCGACGATGTCGACGCCCAGGGCGGGCTTGCGGATGACCGGGGCGCCGGAGGACCGGACGAAGCCGTCCCCGTCGCGCTGGTTGCCCGTGTGAAAGACGAACGGGACGCGTAGCCGGATCAGCCGCATCGCGACCCTCTCGCAGGTATGCGAGCCGAGATGGACGTCCAGCACCGCGCCGCCGAGGCGGGGCGACCCGCCGCGTTCCGCGGTGTCGATCACCTCCATCGCGCCGCGTTCGCCTCGGGTCGGCCCCACCACGCGTGCGCCGGCATCCTGAAGCGCCGTTTCCACGTCGAGGGCGATGAGAGGTTCGTCCTCCAGGAGGAGTATGGTGAAGCCCGCGAGGTTCTGGCGGCATGACATGACGTATCCCGTTCCGGTCCCGATCCGGCCGGGTCGCTTCCTTAACGTCGAGTATGCCGCGTTGTTCGGTCCGATCTCCCATTTGTTATGAATTGCCGCGTGGTGTAACATCCCGAAGCCCACCGTCCGGTGGCCGGGACGGGGGAGGCCGATGAGCCACGACGACGACTGGACGAGCCTGGGTGCCGCCGATGCGACCCCTGCGGGGACCGGGGCCCGAAACGCGGGCGGGGGCCGTGGTTCGAAGCTTCCGATCGACGACGCCGACCTTGGCCGCATCATCCTCGACAGCGCGCTGGACTATGCGATCGTGACGCTGTCACCCGAAGGGCTGGTCACGTCCTGGAGCGACGGGGCGGAGCGCATCCTGGGCTGGCGGGAGGACGAGATCGTCGGGCAATCGGTCGAGTTGTTCTTCACGGACGCGGACAACGCGGTGGAGCGTGCCCGGACGGAGATGCGGGAAGCGGCCGCGACGGGGCGAGCGCGCGACGAACGCTATCATATGTGTCGCGACGGCAGCCGGTTCTACGCCGAGGGGATGATGGTCCCCCTGCGTCCGGGGCGGGACGGGCGCTTCGCCCCCGAGGACGGGCCTGTCGAGAACCCCGTCGGGTTCCTGAAGATCTTCCGCGACCGCACCCACGTCCACGAGACGGAGGTCCGCGCGCGCGAATTGGAAACCGGCGTGGCGATGGCGCTGCGGGCTTCGGGATCCATCGGCCTGTATCAGTTCGATCCGGAGGCGCGTCTGGTCTGGGGGGACGAGAGCTGCTCGCGGATGTTCGACCTGGACGCATCCGAGCTAGACGGGGGCATGCCGGCGGATCGCTTCTTCGAGCGCATCCACCTCGACGACGTGGACCGCGTCGCGGACGCGCAGAAGCACGCGGCGGAGGCGGAGGCCCATCTCGACATCACGTTCCGCGTCGTCCACCGCGACGGCGCGACACGCTGGGTCCACACGCTGTCGGACTTCAATCCGCCGGCGGAGGATGCCGGTGGCGACGGGTCGGGCGACGGAACCGTCCGGGTCCGGTCGGGCATGATGATCGACGTCACCCGTCAGCATTACGAGGCGCGGATGAGCACCGCCCTGCTGGAGACCGGCGACCGCCTGCGTGGCCTGGACGATCCCCGCGCGATGGGGGCCCTGGCCGCGGAGGTCCTGGGCCGCACGCTCGGCGTGAACCGGGCCGGCCATGGGGAGCTGGACGCCGACGGCGACACGATCACGATCCTGGACGACTGGACGGCGCGCGGCGCCGAAAGCCTGGCGGGCGTCCTGCGCTACAGCGATTTCGGGACCTTCGCCGAACCGCTGCGCCGGGGGGAAGCGGTGGTGATCGAGGATGCGCGTTCGGACGACCGCGTGCCGGATGCGGCCGCCCTGGAGGGGATCGGCATCCGATCGCTGGTGAACGTGCCGCTGCTGGAACACGGCCGCTTGAAGGCGGTGCTGTTCGTGAACGACGACCGACCCCGGGCGTGGACGGAGACCGAGCTGGCCTTCGTGCGCGGCGTGTTCGACCGCACCTATGCCGCGATCGACCGGACGCGCGCGGTCAACGAGCGCGAGTTGATGAACAAGGAACTGGCGCACCGCATGAAGAACGTGCTGACGATCGCGCAGGTCGTCGCCACGCAGTCGCTGCGCCACGCGCGCACGCTGGAGGAGGGGCACCGGATGGTGGGCGCGCGCCTGGCCGCGCTGGGGCGGGCGCAGGACATGCTGACCCAGGAGAGCCGGGACGCGGTGGACATCCGGTCGGTGATCGAGGACGCGATGCGGCCGCATATGGGCGTGGACGATGCGCGGCTGATGCTGGACGGACCGCGCGTGGTGCTGTCCCCGCAGCAGGTCCTGGGCCTGTCGCTGGGCGTCCACGAACTGGCGACCAACGCGGGCAAGTACGGCGCCCTGGCGGGCGATGCGGGCCGGGTCGAGGTCCGCTGGCGGGTCGATGCGGGGGACGCGTTCGGTCTGACCTGGACGGAAAGCGGCGCGTGCGCGGCCGTGGCGGATGGTGGTGCGGGCCGGGACGCGGTCGCGAAGGGGTTCGGGTCGAACATCCTGGAGCGCGTGGTGGGCGGGTACTTCAACGGCCGATCCAAGCTCGACATCAGGCCGGACGGGGCCGTGTTCACCATCGAGGGGCGGCTGGACGACGTGGAGGCGCGGTAGCGGCGCCACGCGTCCCGGGGTCGCGGCATCGGGGGTTGGGTCGATCGAAGGGGGAGGTCCCCGGGTCGAGCCCGGGGACGACGGCCGGTATCGTGGATGGATGGCGCCTCGCGCGGGGCGGAGCGCCCGTCGTTCAGAAGCCGGCCTTGATCCGCTCGAACTCCTCCGCCTGGCGGGCGCGAAGCTGGCCGTCCATCGGCAACTGGGCCAGGACGGGGGCGTCGATGGGGCCCAGGCCGCCGGCGACCTGCTCGTCTTCCGTGATCTGGTCGGTGAAGGCCGCGTCGTTGGCGTGGCCGAAGCCCGCATCCATCAGGGGCTGCGTCGAGGACGGGTCCAGGATCGCGTTGATGTAGTCGTAGACCAGATCCTCGTCGCTGTCGGATTCGGCCATGTTGACGTAGCCGCAGAGCCACAGGCTGGAGCCTTCGGCCGCTTCCCGCTCGAACCCGATGGGGAAGCCTTCGTCGGCCAGCGTCGGCAGCGTCTCGTTCCAGGCCCAGGCGACCAGCACCTCGCCGGAGGTCATCAGCTGCGCCAGCTCGGCCGGGTCCACCCAATAGGTCCGCAGGTTGCCGTGCGCCTGTCGCAGCCAGTCGGAGGCGGCCTGGAACTGCTCGTCCGTCGCGGTGGTCCAGTCGGTCGTCCCCGTCGCCAGGTAGGCCAGGGCATAGGCGTCGTCGACGTTGTCGGGGATCGACATGCGGCCGGCGTACTGGGGGTCCAGGAACACGTCGAGGGAGGCCACGTCCTCGGCCGGGACTTCCTCGGTGTTGTAGGCGGTGGCGGTGGAGCCGTAATCGGTGGGGATGAAGTAGGTGTCGCCGTCGCCCCGGACGTCCGTGCCCGTCAGGGCGGTGTTCAGGTTGTCGTAGTTCGTGATCCGCGACGTGTCCCACGGCTCTACGATGCCGGATTCGGCGAACTTGGTGACGGAGCCTGCACAGATGTGCGTCAGGCCCGGCGCGGTGAAGCCGGAGGACAGCTTCTGGAACGCCTCCTCCTCGTCGCCGAGGAAGGCGAAGTCGGGGCTGCCGCCGTGGGCGTCGATGTAGGTCTGGTGGTATTCGGGCAGTTCGTAGCCCGAATATTCGAACACGGTCAGGTCCTGGGCCGCGGCGGGGGCGGCGACGACGCCGGCGAGCAGAAGGGCACGGATGGTCATGATGCAATCTCCCGTTGGGACGGACGTCTGGGCGGTCCGTTTCGGGGGGACGATATGCGTCGCGCCCACCCCCCGCAAGGCGCGCCGATTGCGCCGGGCGGCGCCATCTGGAAGGGTGCCCGGCGGATAGGCAGGGGGACCGGATCATGCGCGCCTTGGTGGTGGAGAAGGACGACGACGGCACGCGGGCGTCCGTCCAGGACGTAGACGAGGCGCGGCTGCCGGAGGGGACCGTCACCGTGGCGGTCAGTCATTCGACGGTGAACTACAAGGACGGGCTGTGCTTGGGGCCCGGGGGCGGGCTGGTGCGGACCTATCCGCACGTGCCGGGCATCGACTTCGCCGGCGTCGTGGAAGCGTCGGAGGACGACCGCTATGTGCCCGGGGACGCGGTGGTCCTGACCGGCTGGCGGGTGGGCGAGACCCGCTGGGGCGGCTATGCCGAGAAGGCGCGGGTGGACGCGGACATGCTGGTGCCGCTGCCGGACGGGATGACGGCGCGGCAGGCGATGGCGGTGGGCACCGCGGGCCTGACGGCGATGCTGGCGATCCAGGCGATCGAGGATCGGGGGATCCGGGAGGGGCCCGTCCTGGTGACGGGCGCGGCGGGCGGCGTGGGATCCGTGGCGGTCGCGCTGCTGGCCGCGATGGGGCATCCGGTCGCCGCCGTCACGGGGCGGCCCGAACAGGAAGGATACCTGCGCGACCTGGGCGCGTCGCAGATGGTGGCGCGCGCGGATCTGGCGGACACGGTCAAGCGCCCCCTGGAGGCGGAGACCTGGGGCGGGTGCGTCGACGCGGTGGGCGGCGCGATGCTGGCCCGCGTGCTGGGGCAGATGCGCTATGGGGCGTCGGTCGCCGCCGTGGGCCTGGCGGGGGGCGCGGCCCTGCCGGCGACGGTCATCCCGTTCCTCCTGCGCGGCGTGGCGCTTCTGGGGATCGACAGCGTGATGCAGCCCTTCGACGCCCGCGTCCGGGCGTGGCGGCGGATCGCCGACGTTCTGCCGATGGACCGGTTGGAGGCGATGATCGTCCCCGCCACGCTGGACGACCTGCCCCGGCTGGGGGCCGACATCCTGCAGGGCCAGGTGCGCGGCCGCGTGGTGGTCGAGGTGGCGTAGCCAAGGGGCGCGTCCGTTCTAGCTTGGGGGCCATGACAGCACCCATCCTCCTGTGGCACCGCCGCGACTTGCGGCTGACGGACAACGCGGCGATGGATTGGGCCGCCCGGCAGGGGCGCCCGGTGATCCCGGTCTTCCTGCACGACGAGGTGGTGGAAGGCTGGGGCGCGGCGCCCCGCTGGCGGATGGACAAGGCCCTGCGCGCGTTCCGCGACCGGCTGCGGGAGATCGGGTCCGACCTGGTGCTGCGCCGGGGGCCCGCGCTGCACAACCTGCGCGCGCTGGTGGCCGAGACGGGCGCGGACACGGTGGTGTGGAACCGCCTGTACGTCGCGGACGAGCGTGCCCGCGACACGGACGCCAAGGAGGGGCTTCGCGACGACGGGCTGACGGTGGAAAGCTTCGGCAACCACGTCCTGTTCGAGCCGTGGGAGGTGAAGACGGGGCAGGGCGGGTACTATCGCGTGTATTCCCCCTTCTGGCGTGCCGTGAAGGACAGAGACCTGGACGAGCCCCTGGCCCCCGTGGAGGCGCTGCAGGCGCCCGACGCCTGGCCCGAGGGGGACGCGCTGGACGACTGGGAGATGGGCCGCGCGATGCGCCGGGGCGCCGAGTACGTGGCGCAGCACGCCTGCGTGGGCGAGCTGGCCGCGCGGGACCGGCTGGTGACCTTTATCGAGGAACGGGTCGAGGATTACGCCGAGGCGCGCGACATGCTGGGCGTGGACGGCACGTCCGGCCTGTCGGAGAACCTGACCCATGGCGAGATATCAGCGCGCGAATGCTGGTTCGCGGGGCTGCGGGCGCGCGAGGACGGCAAGGCGGGGGCGGAGACGTTCCTGAAGGAGCTGGTGTGGCGCGACTTCGCGCACCACCTGGCGTACCACACCCCGCAGTTGACGAAGGAGAACTGGAAGCCCGAATGGGACGCCTTCCCCTGGCGCGACGACAACGACGAGGCGGAGGCGTGGCGCCGTGGGCGGACCGGCGTGCCGGTGGTGGACGCGGCGATGCGGCAGATGTGGGTCACGGGCACCATGCACAACCGCGCCCGGATGCTGGTCGCCAGCTATCTTACGAAGCATCTGCTGACGCATTGGCGCGTGGGCTGCGACCACTTCGCGGACTGCCTGATCGACTGGGATCCGGCGAACAACGCCCTGGGCTGGCAGTGGACCGCCGGATCGGGGCCCGACGCGTCGCCGTTCTTCCGCGTCTTCAACCCCGACACGCAGGCGGAGCGGTTCGACCCCGACGGGGTGTACCGCCGCCGGTGGGTCGCCGAGATCCGGGACGCCGGGTCCGATCGGCGGAACGACGACCTGGGGCTGGACTATTTCGACGCCATCCCCCGCAGTTGGGCGATGCACCCGGACGACCCGTATCCGGCGGAGCCGATCGTGGGCCTGAAGGAAGGGCGCGCGCGGGCGTTGGAGGCGTACGGGAACCGCGACGCGGCCTAGCCCCCGACGGGGCGGTCCGGGGGCGTGAACCTTTCGGCAAGGGTTGCGTGGCAAGGTCGCCCGCGACCCCTGACGGAGGCTATCCGATGCCCACGCCCGCCAAGCTGATCGCCGCGCTGGCGCTGATCGCGGCCGCCGTCGCCACGGTGCGCGTGGCGACGGAGCACGCGATGCCGGATGCCCGCGCGGTGCCGGCCGCGCAACTGGTCGCCGGATCGCTGGCCCTGCTGCTGGGGTGGACCACCGTGGGGCGCGCCGCGTCGAAGGCGGGGGCGTCGCGGGTGCCGGTGGTCCACGTGATGTCGACCGGGGCCGCGGCGGCCGTGATCGTCGCGGTCGCGACGCTGACGGTGGCCGTCGCCTGGGACGTCATGGACGCGGCCCTGTCGGGCATGATGCGCGACCCGTCGCGCGCGCCGTCCGTCTTCCTGGACCAGCTGGCCCGCCGGGGGCGGCAGGTCCTGGAGCCCGCCGTCGTCGCCACCCTTCTGGGCGGCGGCGCGCTGGCGGGCCTGGCGGCGGCGGTGGGCGGCCGGATGTGGCGCTAGGGGCGGACGCTCAATAGGGCATGGGGTGGGCGCGATGGGTTGCGTCGATCGCCTTCACCACGTCGTCCGGCAGGACCAGGTCCTGCGCCTTCAGCCCGTGCTCCAGCTGTTCGGCGGTGGTGGCGCCGAGGATGGCGCTGCATGCGAAGGGGCGGGTCTGGAGCCAGGCCAGCGCCATGTGGACGGGATCGAGCCCCGCGTCGCGGGCGACGGCGTGATAGGCGTCGACCGCGGCCTCCACCCGTTCGCCGCCGCGGGTCCATCGACCGCCCAGTTCCTCGTTGATCGCGCGGCGGGACCCGTCGGGCACGGCGCCGCCCTGGTACTTGCCGGTCAGGATGCCCGCCGCGAGGGGCGAGAAGGCCAGCATCGTGACGTCTTCGTAGACCATCATCTCGGTCAGGTCCGTGTCGCCGATGCGGCACAGGAGCGAGTACTCGTTCTGCAGGGACACCGGACGGACCGGGTCGGCGCAGGCCCCGATCCACCGGTCCATGCCCCAGGTGGATTCGTTGGACAGGCCGAAGGCGCGGATCGTGCCGCGCGACACCTCCTCCGCCAGGGCGCCGGCGCAGTCGGCGATGTCCTGCACGATCGCGTCGCGGCGGCCTTCGGGGCGGTAGGACCAGTACTGCCGGAACTGGAAGCTGCCGCGGTTGGGCCAGTGGAACTGGTAGAGGTCGATGGCGTCCACGCCCAGGCGGCGCAGCGATTCCTCGATCGTGGGCCGGATCGTGTCCGCCGTGATCGGTGCGCCATCGCGGCTGGGGCCACCTTCACCGCCATGCTTCGTCGCGATGCGCATGCGGCCCGCGTTGCCCTCCGCCAGCCATTCGCCGACGATCGTCTCGGTCACGCCGACCGTTTCGGCGCGCATGGGGTTCACCGGATACACCTCCGCGGTGTCGAGCCAGGTGACGCCCGCATCGGCGGCCATGTCCATTTGGCGATATGCGTCCGGGCGGTCCGTCTGGGTCCCGTACGTCATGGTGCCCAGCATGATCTCCGAGATGGTGTCGTCGCGGCCCAGGGGGACGTGTCGCATCGATGGCCTGCCTTTGGATGGGGGTGGGGGGGAGTCAGAGGTCCAGCGTCACCCAGACGGGAACGTGGTCGGACGGCCGGTCGCGCGCCCGCATGTTGGATTGGATCGTGCAGTCGGTCATCCGGTCGGCCATCGGGGGCGACAGGAGGACATGGTCGATCCGCAGCCCGTGGTTCCGGTCGAACGCGTTCGCCTGGTAGTCCCAGAAGCTGTAATGCCCCGGCTGGCCCGGATGGCGGACGCGGAACGCGTCGGTCAGGCCGAGGTTCGTGAGGCGCCGCCAGGCCGCGCGGGTCGGCGGCAGCATCAGCGCATCGTCCTTCATGACCTGGGGGCGCGCGACGTCGATGTCCGCCGGCAGGACGTTGAAGTCGCCGGTCATCAGGAACGGCACCTCGTCCGCCAGCAGGGCTTCGGCGCGGGCCTGGAGGCGCTCCATCCAGGCGAGCTTGTAGTCGTATTTCGGACCCGGCGCGGGGTTGCCGTTCGGCAGGTAGAGGCCGCAGATCCGCACGGCGCCCCCGTTCCCGATGGCCGTCGCCTCCATGTAGCGGGCCTGTTCGTCCGCATCGTCGCCGGGCAGGCCGCGGGTGACGTCGTCGAGTTCCACCCGCGTGGCGATGGCCACGCCGTTGAAGCCCTTCTGTCCGTGCGTGTGCAGCGTGTAGCCCGCATCCTCGACAACCTCGCGGGGGAAGGCGTCGTCGGTGGACTTGATCTCCTGCAGGATCGCGATGTCGGGGGCGTCGTCGCGCAGCCAGTCCTCCACCGTCTGCGCGCGGGCCTTGATGCCGTTTACGTTGAACGTGGCGATCCGCATGGGCGGTAGGGGTAGGGGACGGTTCGGGGCTTGTCCATGCGCGACCGCCAGCGATCGTCGATTGACCGGCGGGGAAACCCGGTTAACGCTGACGATCCACCATTCCAGGGGTTCGGGCATGAAGATCACGACCATCGCGGCAGTCGGTCTGCTGAGCGCGGGGGCGGCCGGGGCCGTTCCCTTCGATCTGGCGTTCAACGTCCCCGACGCGGCGACGGACGGGCAGCGCGCCCTTCTGGCGGGTGCGGAATCGTTCTGGGAAAGCGTCCTGGTGAGTTACCGCGACGGATTGGCGGTCGACGTCGTGGTCGTCGACGTCTTCGCCCGCGAGATCGACGGCGCGGGCGGGACCCTGGCCTCCGCGGGGCCGACCTTCGTGAGCGATCAGATCGCGGCGGACGGCACGCCCTATGTGCTGGCCACCGATGGCGAGGTGGAGTTCGACATTGCCGACCTCGATACGCAGTCGGAGGCGCTGCTGTTCGCGACGCTGGTGCACGAGATCGCGCATGTGTTGGGCTTCGGCACGCTGTGGGAGGATAACGGCCTCTACGTGCGGGGCAGCGGTCGGTACACCGGGGCGGAGGGCGTGGCCGCCTATCGCGCAGAGTTCGGGGCGGTGGACTCCTTCGTGCCCGCCGAGCTCGACGGCGGGCCGGGCTCGATCGACGCGCATTGGGACGACGGGTGGCTGGGTCCGGACAACGAGCTGATGCTGGCGGAGGCGGTGGACGACGCGCTGGTCGTGAGTCGCACCACGGTCGCATCGTTCCGGGACCTGGGTTTCGTCACCTTCGACCAGATCGCGCCGATCCCCCTGCCGGCGGGGATGTGGTTGACGATCGGGGCGTTCGGCCTGCTGGCGGGGCTGCGCCGACGCCGCTGACCCCGCCGGTGGCGGAGGGAGCTTTGCGCGGGGAAGCGCCCGGTCCAGACGATGGCATACCATGGTATGCACTTGCGCCCGTGGGGCGCATCGGGCATAGGCCCGTCATGCCATTCCACCACCGGACCGGAGGATAGCCCCCATGACGATCGAAGTCGGAACCGACAGCGCGAAGACCCGCCGCGAGCTGGAGGTCGGTGGCGCGACCTATGCGTATTATTCGCTGGACGCCGCCCAGGAGGCGGGCCTGGGCGACGTGTCGACGCTGCCGGCCTGCCTGAAGGTCGTGATGGAGAACCTGCTGCGGTTCGAGGATGGCGGCCGCACGGTCGGCACGGACGACATCCGCGCCTTCGCCGAATGGGCTGAGAACGGCGGTCGCAGCCCGCGCGAGATCGCGTACCGTCCGGCCCGCGTGCTGATGCAGGACTTCACGGGCGTGCCGGCCGTCGTCGACCTGGCCGCCATGCGGGACGGCATCGTGTCGCTGGGGGGCGACGCGCAGAAGATCAACCCGCTGAACCCCGTCGACCTGGTGATCGACCATTCGGTCATGATCGACGAGTTTGGCAACCCGCGTGCGTTCCAGATGAACGTGGACCGCGAGTACGAGCGCAACATCGAGCGGTATCAGTTCCTGAAGTGGGGGCAAACGGCGTTCGACAACTTCCGCGTGGTGCCGCCGGGCACGGGCATCTGCCATCAGGTGAACCTGGAATACCTGGCGCAGACGGTGTGGACGGATGCCGATCAGACCGGTGCGCAGGTGGCCTATCCGGACACGCTGGTAGGGACGGACAGCCACACCACCATGGTGAACGGCGCGGCCGTGCTGGGCTGGGGCGTCGGCGGCATCGAGGCGGAGGCCGCGATGCTGGGCCAGCCCATCAGCATGATCATCCCAGAGGTCGTGGGCTTCGAGCTGACGGGCGCGATGACCGAAGGGACGACAGGCACCGACCTGGTCCTGAAGGTGGTCGAGATGCTGCGCGAGAAGGGCGTGGTCGGCAAGTTCGTCGAGTTCTATGGCGCGGGCCTGGACGGGCTGCCCTTGGCCGACCGCGCGACCATCGCCAACATGGCGCCTGAATACGGGGCGACATGCGGCTTCTTCCCCATCGACGGCGAGACGATCAGATATCTGCGCACGACGGGGCGCGACGAGGACCGCATCGCGCTGGTCGAGGCCTATGCCAAGGCGAACGGGATGTGGCGGGGCGCGGATTACGCGCCCGTCTATACGGACACGCTGTCGCTGGACATGGGCACGATCGTGCCCGCCATCTCCGGTCCGAAGCGGCCGCAGGACTACATCGCGCTGGACCGTGCCGCGTCGGCGTTCGGCCAGTACGTCAAGGGCATCCGCGAGGGGCGGGACGCGAGCCCGCGGGCCGAGATCCGTTGGGAAGGCGAGGGCGGGGCGCCTGAGCCGGTCGACATCCCCGGCGACGAGGGGCACCATGCCCGCGGCTATGTCCAGGGGGGCGAGGCGGACCGCGCGCAGATCCACGACGGCAGCATCGTGATCGCGTCGATCACATCCTGCACCAATACGTCGAACCCGTACGTCATGATCGGGGCGGGCCTGGTCGCGCGCAAGGCGCGGGCGCTGGGCTTGAACCGCAAGCCCTGGGTCAAGACCTCGCTGGCGCCCGGCAGCCAGGTCGTGTCGGCCTATCTGGAGGCGGCGGAGCTGCAGGACGACCTGGACGCCATCGGGTTCAACCTGGTGGGGTACGGCTGCACGACCTGCATCGGCAACAGCGGACCGCTCGCGCCCGAGATCAGCAAGGCGATCAACGAGAACGACATCATCGCCACGTCGGTCCTGTCGGGGAACCGCAACTTCGAGGGCCGGATCAGCCCCGACGTGCGCGCGAACTATCTGGCGTCGCCGCCCCTGGTGGTGGCCTATGCGCTGGTGGGCGACATGAACGTCGACATCGCTACGGCGTCCTTGGGCAAGGACCGGGATGGCAACGATGTCTATCTGAGGGACATCTGGCCCTCGCAGGCGGAGATCGCCGAATTGGTCGAGGCGACCGTGACGCGGGAGGCGTTCCAGGAAAAGTACGCCGACGTCTTCGCGGGCGACGAGAAGTGGCAGAGCGTCGATGTTCCGCAACAGGAGACGTACGACTGGCCGGCGACGTCGACGTATGTCCAGAACCCCCCGTACTTCCAGGACATGTCGCCCGATGCGGGAACGATCGAGGATGTGCGCGACGCCCGGATCCTGGGAATCTTCGGGGACATGATCACCACCGATCACATCAGCCCCGCCGGGTCCTTCAAGGAGACGTCGCCCGCCGGTCGGTACCTGACCGAACGCCAGGTGCCGCCGCGGGAGTTCAACAGCTACGGCTCGCGGCGCGGCAACCACGAGGTGATGATGCGCGGGACCTTCGCCAACATCCGCATCCGCAACGAGATGCTGGACGGGGTCGAGGGCGGCTATACGTTGGATCCGGACGGCAACCAGACGTCGATCTACGACGCGGCGATGGCCTGGCAGGAGCGGGGCACCCCGCTGGTCGTCTTCGGGGGCGAGCAGTACGGCGCGGGATCGTCCCGCGACTGGGCGGCCAAGGGCACCGCGTTGCTTGGCGTGAAGGCCGTGATCGCCGAATCGTTCGAGCGGATCCACCGGTCGAACCTGGTCGGCATGGGCGTCATCCCGTTCGAGTTCACGGGCGGCGACACGCGCGCGTCGCTCGGTCTGAAGGGCGACGAGAGCGTGTCGATCCAGGGTCTGCCGGACGTCCGCCCCCTTCAGGAGGTCACGGCGACGATCACCCGAGCCGACGGCACGACGCAGGACATCACGCTGAAGTGCCGGATCGATACCGAGGTCGAGATCGAGTACATCAAGAACGGCGGCGTGCTGCATTACGTGCTGCGCAACCTGGCGCAGGCGCCCATGGCGGCGGAATGACGTGACGGTCGACGGGCGGCCCCTGTGCGGCCCGTCGACCACGCTCGAGCGCGACGATGCGGCCGTGGTCCGACCACGTCCCGGCCGTTAACGAACCTCTCAGATTTCCAACGTGCAAAGGGGGTTGGGCATTCCCTTCGGTCATCCGACCGACTAAATCCGGTCGCATTGAAACGAGTTTAGGGAGTGGTTCGATGAAGATACTTGGTATTGCAGCAGCGTTGGTTCTGTGTGGCGGCTCGGCCTTCGGGGCGACGCAGGTCAATTTTCCGGCCAGCTATGGGGACGCGCAGTTCAGGGCCGAATGCGGCGCGAACGGCAACGGCACGCAGGGCTGCGAGACGGCGGTCGCCCAGGTCCTCGGCGGCGACGGCGAGGGCGGTGGACAGCGCTTCAACGAGCTGAAGCTCGTGGACGTGGTGGGCGGTGTCGTTCAAGGTCAACCCGCCGGGACGCAGGCGCAGTTCGACCTGGCCAATCAGAGCTATCGCTTCTCGCTGGACTTCGATGCCTCGACCGACATCCTGTCGCTGACCTTCGGCGGCACGACGATCACCCGTTCCGATGATCTGGCCGGCACTCGGTCGCTGTTCATCCGCAATCGGAACGACCGTGGTTCGGTGTCGGTGTCGAACTTGATGCTGGGGGGCATGTCGCTGGACGGCCTGCCGGGTTCGGGCACGAATTATACCGCCATCGGGGGGGTCGACTTCACGTCCGGCTTCTCGCTGACCGGGGACATCGCGTTCGACTTCACCGGCTCGAACAAGACGCCCAACGCGGCGACGATCGTCGAGTTCAAGTTCACCGATCTCGATGTGGCGCCGATCCCGCTGCCGGCGGGCGGCCTGCTGCTGCTGGGCGGCTTGGGTGCCTTGGGTGCGATGCGCGCCCGCAGGACCCGCGGGTGACGTGACCCCTGGCCGGGCGGGCTCGCCCGGCCCCTCACGATTGGTTGACGGCCGGGCGCTGGCGCGCGCGGCCGTCCGCGGCTAGGTGCTTCGCCCACCAGCGATGGATGTCCCGATGCGCCTTTCCGACGTCACCCCCCGTCTCGCCGCCCTCGCCGCGGCGACGGTCCTGTCCTTCGGACCCGCGCAGGCCGACCCGGTGGTGGTGGAGCTGTTCACGTCGCAGGGGTGTTCGTCCTGTCCCCCCGCCGACGCGATCCTGCACGAGCTGGGGGGGCGCACGGACGTCATCCCCTTGGCGTTCCACGTGGATTACTGGGACTGGATCGGGTGGGCCGACACCTTCGCGGACCCGGCCTTCACGCAACGGCAGCGGGACTATGCCGCCGCCGCGCGGTCGACGATGGTCTATACCCCGCAATTCGTGGTGGGGGGCGTCGATCACGTAGCCGGAGCGAAGCCGATGGCGCTGCGCGACAAGATCGAGGCGCATGCCGATGCCGGGGCGGCGGACGTGCTGTCGGTGCGTGCCGACGGTCAGCTGGCGATGGGCGATCTGGGCCGCCCCGCACGCCTGTACCTGCTGCACGTCGAGCCGCGGGCGGATGTGTCGATCCTGCGGGGGGAGAATGCGGGCCACGATGCGACCTATGCCCATGTGGTCCGGGACTGGCAGGACCTCGGCGCCTGGAACGGTCGGGCCGGGGCGATGGAGCTGCCGCCCGCGCGGGACGGGCTGTACCGCGTGATCCTGGCGCAGGGTTGGAACGCGGACGGCACGATCGGCCCGATCCAGGGTGCCGTGGCGGTCGATTGAGGTGAGCGGGAACGGGACCGCTATCCAGGCGATCCTGTTCGACAAGGACGGGACGCTGACCGACTTTCGCGCGACCTGGGCCGACTGGTTGGGTCGCACCCTCGTGGATCTGTCGGATGCGACAGGCGTGCCCGCCGCCGTCCTGGGGGACGCGGTCGGTTACGACGTCGTGGCGGGAGCGTTCCGGCCCCGGGCGACCTTCGTCACCGCGCCCTTCGCCCGGACCTGCCTGGCGCTGGCGACGGCCGCGGAGCGGCATCCCGCCTGGATGGAGGCGTGGCTGGCGGACCGGCAGCATCCGGTCGCGCAGGTCCCGGTCGGAGACGTCGCCGGTCTGCTTCGTTCCCTGCGGGACCGCGGCTTGCGATTGGGCGTCCTGACCAACGATTCGCAGGAGGGCGCACGGCGGCATCTGGATGCGGGGGGACTGACGCCGATGTTGGACCGTATCGTGGGCGTGGACGACGGCTTCGGTGCGAAGCCCGGTCCGGGCGGCGCCCTGGCCTTCGCGGATGGGCTGTCCCTGGACCCCGCCGGGGTGCTTTTCGTCGGCGACGGTCTGACCGACCTGCAGGCCGCGCAGGGTGCCGGAATGCCGTTCGTCGGCGTCCTGACGGGCACCTTGGACGAAGGGGCCTTCGCGGGCGCCGCCGCGATCCTGCCCGACATTCACCATCTGCCGCGCTGGTTGGACGCGCAGCCCGGCACGCCTGCCGATTAACGCGATCTTGATGTTTGCCCGTCATCGCTGAGCCCCATCACAAGGGACGGGCTCGGTCGATGCATGGCATCATCTGCAAGGCGGTGGAGACGTACCTCACCGCGCAGTACGGACAGGACAGTTGGGCCCGCATCGCCGAGGATGCGGGGTTCGACGCCCTGCATTTCGAGGCGGTCCGGATCTACGACGATTCGCTGATCCGCCGCATCTTCGAGGCGTCCACCGACGTGGTCGGCGTCCGGCCCGCCGCGCTGCTGGAGGACATGGGGACCTGGATCTGCACCCATCCCCCCCTGGAGCCGGTCCGCCGCCTGTTCCGGTTCTCGGGCGCGACGTTCGAGGAGATGCTGTTCGCCTTGGACGAGGTTCACGAGCGGGCGCGGATGGCCCTGCCGGACCTGGAGCTTCCGGTCCTGTCCCTGATCGAGATGGGCGGCGGGAAGTACCGCGTCGCGAGCACCTGGGCCACGCCGGGGGCGGGGGCCGTCGTCATCGGCATCCTGCGCGCCATGGCCGACGATTATGGCGTCCTGGCCTTCCTGGAGTTCGAGACGGGCGCGGAGGTCAACGGCGCCTGGGCCGAGATCATATCGATCAGCACCCTGGACGAGAGCTTCGCGGCCCCGCGGGAGTTCTCGCTGGGAGGGGCGGCATGAAGGTCGCGCGCATCGACGGACGGGCGCTGGACTGCCTGTTACCCATGAACGTGATGTTCGACCGGGCCGGACGCATCCTGCATGCGGGGCCGACGATCACGAAGATGGCGGGCCACGACGTGACGGGCGCGCAACTGGACCACGCGATCCGGTTCCGCCGTCCGCAGATGCAGGGCGATCCGGACGAGTTGCTGGAGCGGCCCGGCCGCCGCCTGATGGTCGACCTGCGATGCGAGGACCGCAGTGGCGGCAAGCCGACGATGCAGCGCCTCCGTGCCGTCGTGGCGCCGCTGCCGCAGGGGGGCGGCATCCTGCAGTTCGCCTTCGGACCCGACATCGCCCAGGCGATCCGGCGGCACGACCTGTCGGCGACCGACTTCTCACCCACCGACCCGGTGATCGAGATCCTGTACCTGTTGGAATCGCAGGCGCTGATCCGGGCGGAGATGGGCGCGATGGCGGAGCGCATGGACGAGGCGCGCCGTTTGGCCGAGAAGGAGGCCGCGACCGACCGGCTGACCGGCCTGGCCAACCGCCGGGCCATGGACCGCCATCTGGCGAACCTGACGGCGTCAGACGATCCCGTCTTCGGAATCATGCATCTCGACCTGGATCACTTCAAGAACGTCAACGACACGCTCGGCCATGCCGCAGGCGACCTGGTGCTGGAGGAGGTCGCGCGCATCCTCCGCGAGGAGACGCGGGAGGACGACTTCATCGCCCGCATCGGCGGCGACGAGTTCGTGATGATCTTCGAGGACTGCACGGATCCCGACATCCTGTCGTCCATTGCGGAACGCGTGCTGATCCGCCTGAACCAGCCGATCCCCTACGACGGCCGGGCCTGCCGGATCTCGGGCAGCATCGGGATCACGCTGTCCCCGCTCTACGACGTGCCGGAACCCGATCGCCTGCTGTCGGATGCGGATGCGGCGCTTTACATGTCGAAGCGGGCGGGACGGTCGCGATACGCGTTCCACCGCCTGCCGCCGGGAGCCGACGATTCCGCAGCCTGACATCTATGGATGTGGGAAAGCACCGCTGGCAGCCCGTAGGGGAATCGAACCCCTCTTTCCAGGTTGAAAACCTGGCGTCCTAACCGATAGACGAACGGGCCATCAGCGGTGGGGGGCTGATACGCAACGCCCCCTCGCCGTGCAACCCCTTTCCGACCGCTATGTCGCCGTCGGGGCGGGTGCGGCATCGTCCAGGCGCAGGCGGACGGTCTCGCGGCCGCGCCACCGGTTGACCTCCAACTTGCCGACCACGTGGACGGGGCCGCCCGCGCCTTCCAGCAGATCGGTCAGGGCGGGGTCTACGCGGAAGCCGAACGCATCGAGCCGGAACGCGCCGTCGGCGAAGGTGGCCTGCAGATGTCCGTCGCCGACGCGCCGCGTGCGGACAACGCGGAGGTCCGGCAGCGCGAAGCGCGGGGCCGGGGCGCCCTGGCCGAAGGGCCCGGCCGCTTCCAGCAGATCGACCAGTTCGCGGGTCGCGGCCCCCGCCATGATCGCGCCGTCGAGGCGCAGGGCTCGCGGTCCCGCGGGCACGCCCATCTGCCGTTCCACCAGTTCCGTCAGACGGGCCATGGCGGGTTCCACCTTCGCGGCCTCCACCGTCAGGCCGGCGGCCATGCGGTGCCCGCCCCCCTTCATCAACAGTCCTTCCGCCGCCAAGCGCTGGATCGCCGCGCCGATATCGATGCCGGACACGGATCGCGCCGAGCCCTGACCCGTCCCGTCGTTCCGCAAGCCGATCACGACCGAAGGGCGATCCGTCGCTTCCTTCAGCCGGGATGCGACGATGCCCACGACGCCCGGATGCCATCCTTCGCCCGCGGCCCAGGACAGCGCGCCGCCCCTGTGGGTCGCCTGATCCAGGGCGGCCTCCACGATCGCGCTCTCGACGGCGCGGCGTTGCCCGTTCAGATCGTCGAGACGCTCGGCCAGGGCCGCGGCCTCCGCCGCATCGGCGGTGGACAGGAGGCGTGCGCCCAGGTCGGACCGACCCACGCGTCCGCCCGCGTTGATCCGCGGCCCAAGGAGGTAGCCAAGGTGATAGGCGGCGGGCGGGCCGTCCATGCGCGCGGCGTCGGCCAGCGCACGCAGCCCGGGGCGGTCACGGCGCGCCATGACGGTCAGGCCGCGCCGGACGAACGCCCGGTTCACGCCGACCAAGGGCGCGACGTCGGCGACCGTGGCCAGCGCCACCAGGTCGAGGAGGGCCATCAGGTCGGGGGCCTTGGTCCCCATGGCCCGGACCTTCCGGTTGGCGTCGACCAGGCAAAGGAACACGACCGCCGCGGCGCACAGATGGGCGAGGGTCCCGTCCTCGTCCACCCGGTTCGGGTTCACGACGGCCAGCGCCGGGGGCAGCGTCTCGATGCCCAGATGGTGGTCCAGGACGACGACGTCGGTCTCGCCCGTAGCGGCCAAGGCATCGTGGGACAGGGTGCCGCAATCGACACAGACGATCAGGTCGTGCGCGTCCGCCAAAGCTGCGATCGCCGGAGCGTTCGGGCCATAGCCTTCATCGATGCGGTCCGGGACGTAGACCGTCGCCTCCCGTCCCAGGGCCCGCAGCCACCAGACCAGGAGGGCCGCCGACGCCGCGCCGTCGACGTCGTAGTCGGCGAACACGGCGATCCGTTCCGCCCGCGTGACGGCCCGCAGCAGGCGGTCCGATGCGACGTCCATGTCCCGCAGGGTGGACGGGTCGGGCAACAGGTCGCGCAACGACGGATCCAGGAAGGTCGGTACGTCGTCCGGGGTCAGGCCGCGCCCGGCAAGGTGCTGCGACAAGGCGCGGGGGTGGCCGGACTGCTCGATCGCCTCCGCCAAGCGCGCGCCGGCATCGTCCGGTCCGATCCAGCGCCGCCCCGTCGCGGACCGTTCTATGCCCAGGAACCCCATCGCCGCGATGTGCCCCGCGCTGCGGGTGCGGACAAGGGGCGGGGGGATCAGCTGCCGCGGAACAGCCGTTCGGGCAGGGGGCGCAGGAACAACCGTCGGATGCCGTCGGGTTCGGTCACGAAGATCTCGGCCCGGGGGCCGGGAACGCCGCCCTGGAGGGTGCCGGACGGTTCCTCGATGCGGAAGCGCGCGGGGCTGCCGCCACGCGCGAACGTCACCGCGAAGGGCATCGCATAGCGGCATCCGCCGGTCACGCCGGACCAGCCCGACTGCACGCCTTCGGGACGCTCCGCCTCGCAGCGCTCGCCATCGGTCATGCGCAGCGACAGGCGGGACGGACGGATCGTCACCTCCGCCACGCGGGCCGGCCCGCTCTCCACGACGGGACCCACGGGTCCGCCGCCGGCGGGCGCGCTGACCGTGTCGATGCAGGCCGCCAGCACGAGCGGAAGCAGCAGGGGGGTGGGACGCATGGAACCTCCGGCTCGGGGTGGCGCGTCAAAGCGGCCAGATCAGCGGGATCATGAACGCCGATATGGCGCCCACGCTCAAGTTCAGCGGGATACCGGCACGCATGAAGTCGGTAAAGCGGTAGCCGCCCGGGCCGTAGACGAGTGTGTTCGTCTGGTACCCGATGGGCGTGGAGAAGCTAGCGGATGCTGCGACCATGACGGTCACGACCAGGGGCCGCGGGTCCACCCCCAGCGCGCCGCCCAGCGCGATGACGATGGGTGTCACGACGACCGCGACGGCATTGTTGCTGACCATCTCCGTCAGGATGCTGGTCATCAGGAAGATCGACCAGATCAGCAGGGGCGCGGGCAGGCCGCTGATATGGGGGGCAACGACGTCCACGATCATGGCCACGGCGCCCGATGCCTGCAGACCCGCGCCCACGGCGAGCATGGAGAAGATCATCACGAGCAGACGCCCCTCGACCAGTTCGAACGCCTCCTCCGCGTCGACGCAGCGCGACACCAACACGACCACTACGCCCAGCACGGCGAGGGGCAGGATGGGGGCCGCGCCGATCGCGGCGAGCGTGACCAGCAGGGCGATGACGAGGACGGGGATCCACCAGCGTTCGCGGCGGAAGGCCATGGCGATGGGATGCGACACCTCCTGCAGGCGCATGTCCTGCGCGAAGCGGTGGATGTCGTCCTCCGCCCCTTCGATCAGCAGCGTGTCGCCGACGCGCAGCTCCGTCGCCTCGATCTTGCCGGACAGGTTCTTGTCGCGGCGGTGGATCGCCAAAGGATAGACGCCGTAGCGACGGCGCAGGCGCAGGACGCCCAGGGTCCGGCCGACCAGGCGCGCCCCCGGGGTGACGAGCACCTCCACCGTCGTCGTCTCGACCGCGCCGATCTGGTCGAGGGGCTTCAGGTCCGCGTCCCGCTGGATGGTCAAAAGCTCCGCCACCTCCGTGCGCAGGACGACCCGGTCGCCGCGTCGCAGGACGACCTCGTCCAGTTCGCGACGCAGGGAGCGGTCGCCGCGCACCACGTCGAGGAGGCGGACGCCCGGCCGCTTGAACGTCTGCTCCTCCGACACCTTGGAGCCGATCAGGTCGGAGCCGTCGGGGATGACGATCTCGGCGAAAAACTTGGCCTTCGACTTGTCGCCGCCCGCCAGCATGGCGCCGACGGAGGTGCGCTCCGGCAGGAGGCGTGGGGCGATCAACCAAAGGTAGAGCAGGCCCCAGACGCAGATGATCGCGGCCAGGGGCGTGACCTCGAAGATGGTGAAGGGCGCCAGTCCCTCGGCCCGGGCGACGCCGTCGACCAGCAGGTTCGTGGACGTGCCGATCAGCGTCAGCATCCCCCCCACGATGGAAGCATAGCTGAGGGGTATCAGCATCTTGGACGGCACGACGCCCAAGGTTGCGGACAGCTGCACCATCACGGGGATCATCACGACCACGACGGGGGTGTTCGCCACGAAGCCGGACGCCAGCACCACGGCCCCGATCAGGAGCGCCACGGCCACGCGGGGGCGGGACCGCGCGCGGGCCTCGGCGAAGCGGGTGAAGGCGTTCAGGGCGCCCGTGCGGATCAGTCCGCCCATCAGCAGGAACATCGCCCCGATCGTCCAGGGCGCGGGGTTCGACAGAACGGCGAGCGCGTCGTCGTAGGGCAGGATCCCCAGGGCCAGCAGGGTCGCGGCGCCGGTCATGGCGACGACCTCCGTGGGATAGGCTTCGGTCACGAAGAGGACGAACATCCCCAGCACGATCGCCAGCGCGTAATAGGCCTGGACGTCCTGGGGGAGCGAGAGCCAGGTCAATCGGCGGGTCCCTGCGGGGCGAGGCGGCCACCCTGACGGACGGGTACGATCTGGCGGGCCAGGCCCGTGGCGTCATCGGTGTCGACGAAGGCGCCGGAAAGGGTGGCGGGTCCGCCCGCGGGCTCGAACCGGGCGCGGGTCATGCCGGTCACGAAGCGCCGCAGGGGTTCGACCTTGTCCATGCCGATGACGGAATCGTAGTCGCCGCACATGCCCGCATCGGTCAGGTAGGCCGTGCCGCCCGGCAGGATCTGGGCGTCGGCGGTGGGGACATGGGTGTGCGTGCCCACGACGAGGGAGGCGCGGCCGTCGCAGAAATGTCCGACGGCCATCTTCTCGGAGGTGGCTTCGGCGTGGACGTCCACGATCGTCGCGTGGACGGCCCGGCCGAGGGGATGGGCCCGCAGGGGGGCGTCGAGCGCGCTGAACGGGTCGTCGTAGGTGCGCGACATGAAGACCTGGCCGAGCACCTGTATCACGAGGATCTTCCTGCCCGCGACGTCGAACGTCCGTGCGCCCCTGCCGGGGGCCGCCTTGGCGTAGTTGACGGGCCGGAGGATGCGCGGATCCCGTTCGACGGCCTGCAGCATGTCCTTCTGATCGAAGGCATGGTCACCCAGGGTGACGACGTCGGCGCCGGCCTCGAACATCGCCGCCGCCTGCGCCGCGTTGAGGCCCCGGCCGGAGGATGCGTTCTCGCCGTTCACGATCACCGCGTCGAGGCGCCAATCGCGTCGTAGCTGCGGCAAACGCTCCTGCAACGCGGTGCGGCCCGCACGGCCCATGACGTCGCCTAAGAACATGATTCGCATGGACGGGACCTAGGCCCCGCCCCTGGGCCGCGCAATACACGCCGGAGCGGAGCCCAGAGCAAGCGTCAGGCGCCGCGTCCGGTCTTGCCCTGCAGCGCATCGATGCGCTTGGACGCGTCGGCCTTCGACAGGCCGGGGTCGAACTCCTCGCCGGCTTCTTCCGACAAGGTCTTGAGATAGCTGGCCTGAGCGCCAGTCATCGCCTCGTCCCCCGTGGTCCAATCGTCGGGGTTCTTGGCGGCGTTTCCGGGGGCGTCCTGCTTCGGCGTCTCGGTCGGTCGGTCGGTCATGGGGGTCTCCGATGGTCGTGGATGTTCGCACAACGTTCCGGGTCCACGGAGGTTCCAGGGAGGGGGCACCCCCCGTACACCCCCCGTACACCCCCCGTGCATACGCAGCAGCCCCCCCCAAGGGAGCCGCATCAGGCCGGCTCGATCAAGTCCCAACGGTTGCCGCAGGGGTCGGTCCAGACGGCGACCGTGCCATAGCCCTCCATCCGGGGATCTTCGGCGAACGTGCCGCCGGCCGTCCGTATGCGGGCGGAGTCGCGGGTGAAGTCGTCGGTATGGAGGAACAGGCCGACCCGTCCGGCGAACTGATCGCCGATGCCCCGCGCCTGCTCGCCTGCGGCGCGGGCAAGCAACACGTCCGCGCCGCCGCCGGGCGGGCGGACCGTCACCCAACGCTTCCGGCCCTGGTCGATGTCGGCCGTGCACGTCCAGCCGAGGCCTTCCACGAAGAAGCGCAAGGCCTCGTCGTAATCGGGAACCAGCAGGGCGATGAGGGCGAGGCGCATGACGCGATGCATGCCCCCGGGGGGCCATCCGTGCAAGACGCCGCGTCAGTCATGGTCCTTGCGCCTTGCCAAGGGCTTGCCCGGTCCCGTTAACCTGTTCCGGGCGGCCCCGTGGGCTGCGACGATCCTGGGGAGGTGAGGACGATGGCGTATCGGATGGTGATTGGCGCGGCGCTCTGCGTGGCGGCGGCGGGGCCGGTGGCGGCGCAGAACGTGGTGGATGGCCTGTCGGCGAACGCGCCCGCGCTGGCACCGCAGGAACCGCGGTCGGTTGGTGTCACGACGCTGACGCTGACGAATCCGGATCAGCCGGACATCACGGCGGCGGTGGCCGGGCAGACGTCGCTGGGCGCCGTGCCGTCGCGGGACCGCGACTTGGTGCTGGACGTCTGGTATCCGGCCGTGGACGGCGCCACCGGCGACACCACGCTGAACGCGTTCCTGCGCGACGGCGTCACGCAGGTCGAACTGCAGGGCCGGGCGGTGCGCGACGCGCAGGCCGCCGATACGGGGCCGCTGCCCCTGGTCCTGCTGAGCCATGGGTATCCGGGGAACCGTTACCTGATGTCCCATCTGGGCGAGAACCTGGCGTCGAAGGGTTATGTCGTCGCCAGCATCGACCACGACGAATCGACCTATCGGACCGCCAATGGGTTCGCGACGTTCCCGTCCACCCTGCTGAACCGCCCTCGGGATCAGATGTTCGTCCTGGACCAACTGGCACGGAAGAACGGGGAGGCCGGCTTCGCGCTCGAAGGTCGGATCGATGCGGAGAACACGGGCATCGTGGGCTATTCGATGGGCGGCTATGGCGCGCTGATCGCGGCGGGCGCGGGGCTCGCCGACAGGACCGGATTGTTCGGTCTGGACCCGTACCTGACCGCGAACCAATCGGGGACGCAGTCGCATGCCGACCTGCAGGATGACCGGTTGAAGACGGTTGTGGCGATCGGCCCCTGGGGTCGGCAGCGGGACGCGTGGGACCGCGACGGCCTGTCGGAGATCGACATCCCAGCGCTGTTCATCGCGGGATCGGCCGACGACGTGTCGCTGTACGAGGACGGGGTGCGCCAGATCTTCGCCGACACGGTGGGCACGGACCGCGCGCTGCTGACCTTTGAGGGGGAGGGCCACAACGCTGCGGCGCCGATCCCCGCGCCCGACGAGGCGGTGGCCATCGGGGGGAACGTGCTGGCCCATTACGAGGGGCGGGCGTTCTCGAACCTGTTCATGAACGACGTGGCGCAGCATTTCCTGACCGCCTGGTTCGACGCGGAACTGAAGGGCGACGATGCGAAGCGGGCGTTCCTGGAGCTAGTCGAGGACGGGGCGGACGGTTGGACCGGCTTCGCCGACGGCGCCGCGGACGGGCTGCGCTGGGAGACGCTGGCGGCGGGCGCCACGTTGCAGCCGATCCCGTTGCCCGCGGGTGTCTGGTTGCTGGGTGGCGCGCTGCTGGGCCTGGGGGCGTTGCGGCGGCGCTGAGGCGCGGTCTTCCGACCCGCGGTCCGTTCGCGGACCGGGGCGGGATCGGCGACGGAAGGTCCCCGCGCTGGGCGAGGACCTTCTGCCGGACGTGACCCGTCAGCCTTCGCCGGGGCCGGTGAAGCCTTCGACACGGCCCCAGTTGCACGGCACGTTGGTCGTCGACGCGCCTTCGGGGATGGAAGCGCAGTCGACCAGGTCGACATGGATGTCGAGGTCGATCACCGTGCCCGTGGGCGAGCCGGGGAACGCGATGAAGTCCATGCCCCAGGCCGTGCGGTCGAGCGAGCCGGTCGCCTCGAACGAGGCGGTACGGATCTCGTCGTAGTTCGGGATGAAGTCGGGATAGCGGCGATCCGCCTTCAGGACGAAGTCGAGCGTGAGCGGCGCCTCCACCCCCAGCATCGTCAGGGTCCCATCGATCGTGCCCGTCGTGTCGGAGGTCATCGCGATGGCGGCGGAGGTGAAGGTGATCTTCGGGAAGGTCGCCGCGTCCAGGTAGTCGGCGGTCCGGACGTGATTGTCGCGGCCCAGGTGGTTCGAGTTCACGGACGCCGCATCAACGGTGACTGTGATCGTGCTGTTCGCCGGGTCGTCCTCGTCGATCAGGAAGGTCCCGTCGAAATCGTCGAACCGCCCGGCTGTGCGGGCGAGGTCCATGTGATCGACCTCCCACCCGATATGGGCATGGCCCTTGTCGAGGGTCCATTCCGTGGGGTCGGCGAGGGCAGGGGCCGCCAGGACGGCCAGGGCGGCGAGGAGGGTGGGGGTGCGCATGTCGCGTCTCCGCTTCGGTGTCGTTACGGGGCGATCATGGCGGGTGGGTGTCGTGCGCGATACGGGTTGCCCCGCACGGCGGGCGTGCGCATCCTGCACGGATGGATCTGAACGGATTGCAGATGGCCCTGCGCGTGGCGGAGCTGGGAAGCTTCGCGGCCGTGGCGCGCGAGGTGGAGGTCAACCATTCCAGCGTGTCCCGCGCGGTCGCCGCGCTGGAGGACCGGTTGGGTCTGCGCTTGTTCCAACGCACGTCGCGCCATCTGTCGCTGACCGCGGAAGGGGAGCGGTACCTGGACCGGGTCGCGCCGTTGCTGGCCGAACTGGAAGCGGCGCGCCTGGACGCGCGGGGCGACCGCGCGCGTCCGCGCGGGCACCTGCGGCTGACGGCGTCCGTGGCCTATGGCACGACGCGGTTGGTGCCGCTCCTGCCCGCGCTGCGGCGCGCGGCGCCCGATCTGGGGGTCGAGCTGGTCCTGTCCGACGGGAACCTGGACCTCGTGGCCGACCGGATCGACCTGGCGATCCGCTTGGCGCCAGCCCCGTCCGGGGACGTCGTGTCGTCGCGGCTGCACGGGACGCGGTACCGCGTGGTCGCCGCGCCCGGCTGGGTGGACGCGCACGGCGCGCCGGAGATGCCAGCGGACCTTGCGGAAATCGACTGCCTGCGCAACGCCCTGCCTGGACACCGGGACGCCTGGCGCTTCCGCCGCGCCGGCGTGGAGACGGGCGTGACGGTGGGGGGCACGGTCCTGATCTCGAACGCCCTGGCCCTGGTGGAGGCGGCGCGCGCGGGCCTGGGTCCCGCCCTGCTGGCCGATTGGTTGATCGGCCCGGACCTCGCGGCGGGCCGCCTGGTGGATCTGTTCCCGGATCACGAGGCCACGGCGACCACGTTCGAGACGGCGGCCTGGATCCTGTATCCGAGCCGAACCTATCTTCCAGCGAAGGTCCGGGTGACGATCGATCTGCTGCGAGCGTCCGCGCGCGCGGCGTGACCGGCGGCGGAACGCCGACGTCTCGCAAGTGTGTTCCCCTTACCTCTTGGGAATATCCCGAACGAATTCTATACGCGCGGCAACATATTGTTGTCGGAGTTGCCCATGCCGCAGGCGGAGATCCATTTCCCGTCCGAACTGGCCGAATTCTCGGTCGTGTTCACGGACCGAAGTCTGAATCACATGTCGAGCGCGTTCCAGACGGCGTTCCGCGACATCCATCGCGGTCTGTGCGCCGCCTACAACGCGGCGCATGCCGTGGTGGTGCCCGGCGGCGGCACCTTCGCGATGGAGGCGGTGGCCCGGCAGTTCGGTCGCGACGCGGACGTGCTGGTCGTGCGGAACGGCTGGTTCAGCTATCGCTGGACGCAGATCTTCGAGGCGACGGGCGACGCCGCCTCCGTCGACGTGATGACGGCGAGGCCGATGGACAACGCGACCGCGCAGCCCCGGTACGCCCCACCGCCCGTAGACGAGGTCGTGGCCCGCATCCGCGAAACGCAGCCCGACGTCGTGTTCGCCCCCCACGTGGAGACGTCGGCCGGCATCATGCTGCCCGACGATTACGTGGCGGCATTGGCGGACGCGGCGCACGGCGTCGGCGCCCTGATGGTGCTGGACTGCGTGGCGTCGGGCTGCGTGTGGGTGGACATGCAGGCCACCGGCGTGGACGTCCTGATCTCCGCCCCGCAGAAGGGCTGGTCGTCCACGCCGTGCGCGGGGCTGGTGATGCTGTCGGACCGGGCGGTCGAACGGCTGGGGCAGACGACGTCCGACAGCTTCGCGGTGGACCTAGCCAAGTGGTCGGGGATCATGCGGGCCTATCTGGATGGGGGGCACGCGTATCATGCGACGCTGCCGACGGATTCGCTGGTTCAGTTCCGCGATGCCCTGCACGAGACGCGCGACTTCGGGTTCGAGGCGGCGCGCGCGGCGCAGCTGGGACTGGGGCGCCGGGTCCGCGCGATGCTGGGGGCCAAGGGCCTGACGTCGCTGGCCGCGCCTGGCTTCGAGGCGATGGGCGTCGTGGTGTATCACGCCCCCGGCCGGGAGGTGCAGAGCGGACGCGCCTTCGCCGCCGAAGGGGTGCAGATCGCCGCGGGCGTGCCCTTGCAGGTGGGCGAGCCGGACGGGTTCAGCACGTTCCGCATCGGCCTGTTCGGTCTTGACAAGCTGCGCGACGTGGACGGCACGGTCCGGCGCCTGGCGCCCGTGCTGGACAAGGTGTTCGGCTGACGGCATCGGCGCGGGGCCTGCGGCCCCGTGCCCGCCTTGACCCGCCATCCCCCTGCGATAGCGTCCGGGTGGAGCCATCCGAAGGACGCCGCCCCATGACCCCCTTTCCGCCGAAGTTCGGCCTGCACCAATCCGCCCCCCGGTCGGAGGACCCGCGCTTCCTGACGGGGCGGGGGCGTTACGTCGACGACACGGCGCCCGCGGGCGCGCTGCATGGCGTGATGGTGCGCGCGCAGGTGGCGCACGGCACGGTCGCCGAGCTGGACGTCGCCCCGGCGCGAGAGATGGACGGCGTGCGTCTCGTTCTGACCGCCGCCGACCTGGTGGCCGCCGGGCTGGACGCCACCCTGCGCACCACCCCCGCCGAAAGCCCCGTGGGCGGGCGAAAGGGGGCGACGCCGGTGCGGCCCCTGCTGGCGTGCGACCGGGTGCGGTTCGTGGGCGAGGGGGTCGCCTTCGTCGTGGCCGACACCGCCGCGCAGGCCCGCGACGCCGCGGAGGCCGTGTCGCTGGACGTGGACGACCTGGCGGTGAAGATGGACCTGGCTCCGGGCGGGCCCGCAATCCACGACGCGGCGCCCGACAACGTCGCCTATGTCTGGGAAACGGGGGACGGGGCGGCCGTGGACCGTGCCCTGGCGGGGGCCGCGCACCGCATCGCCCTGCGGGTGGAGGACAACCGCGTCATCTGCGCATCCCTCGAGCCGCGGGGCACCTGGGCGGAGCCGTCGGGCGACGGACGGCTACACGTCTGCGTCAACGGGCAGGGCGTCTGGGGGATGAAGCGCGACCTCGTCCGCGTGCTGGGGCTGGGCAAGGACGACGTGCGCGTCACCAACCCCGACGTCGGCGGGGGCTTCGGCATGAAGGCCATGGCCTATCCGGAGACGTTCCTGGTGGCCCATGCGGCGCGGGTGCTGGACCGGCCCGTCCGGTGGATGGCGGACCGGTCGGAGTCGATGCTGTCGGACAATGCGGGCCGGGATCTGGTCTGCGACACGGAGCTGGGCTTCGACGCCGACCTCCGGCTGGTGGCCTATCGCTGCACCAACGTCGCGAACATGGGAGCGCACAATTCCGGCTATGCGCAGAACATCCAGTCGGAGCTGTTCGCCAAGGTCCTGACCGGCGCCTACGACGTGCAGGCGGCGCATCTGGTCAGCACGGGCGTCTATACGAACACGACGCAGGTCGACGCCTATCGCGGCGCGGGCCGGCCGGAAGCGATCCACGCGCTGGAGCGTTCGATGGACCACGCCGCCGCAGTGCTGGGGGTGGACCGCTTCGACCTGCGGCGGCGGTCGTTCATCCGACCCGAACGATTCCCGTACCGCTCGGCCACGGGCGAGACCTACGACGTGGGGGATTTCGGCCGCGTGCTGGACCGAGCGCTCGATCTGGCGAACGTCGCCGGGTTCGCGGACCGCAAGGCCGCATCGGCACGGGACGGCCGCCTGCGGGGTCTGGGGGCGTGCTACTACATCGAATCGATCCTGGGCTCGCCGGAGGAGACCGCGGAGATCGCGTTCGAGGACGCGGGGCGCGTCACACTGTATGTCGGCACGCAGTCGAACGGGCAGGGGCACGAAACCGTGTACCGCCAGTTCCTGGCCACCGACCTGGGCGTGCCGCCCGAGGCGATCGACGTCGTGCAGGGCGACAGCGACCGCATCGCCAAGGGCGGGGGCACCGGGGGGTCCCGGTCGGTGACGGTGCAGGGCACGGCCAACCGCGCGACCGCGCGGGCGGTGGTGCAGCGGTTCGTGTCCTTCGTGGCCGAATGGATGGGGCAGGACGACGTGGCGTTCGAGGACGGGATCTTCCGGTCGCGCGGCACAAACCAGGTCGCCGACATCCTGGAGGTGGCGGACGCGGCGCGCCGGCATGGCCGCGACGACCTGCTGCGCACGCGGGAGACGACGACGCTGCCGGGCCGGTCCTATCCCAACGGGTGCCACATCGCGGAGGTGGAGGTGGACCCGGAGACGGGGCAGCTGGACGTGGTCAAGTACTCGGTCGTGGACGATTTCGGCGTCCTGATGAACCCGATGCTGGCCGAAGGGCAGGTCCATGGCGGCGTGGCGCAGGGCATCGGGCAGGCGATCAGCGAACGTGTCGTGTTCGACGCCGATGGCCAACTGCTGACGGCGTCGTTCATGGATTACGGGATGCCCCGCTCCGTGATGATCCCAAGCATCGCCTTCGCGTCCGAACCCGTGCCGTCGACGGCGAACGTCCTGGGCATGAAGGGCTGCGGCGAGGCGGGGACCGTGGGCGCCATGGCCGCCGTGGGCAACGCCGCGTTGGACGCGATGTGGGACAGCGGGGTGCGCGTGGCGGACATGCCGTTCACGCCCGCACGGGTCTGGGCCATGCTGCGCGACGCCCGCGCCGCGCCCCTGGCCGCGGAGTAGCGCTCCCGCCCGGGTGGCCCTGCGCGGCGGCCCGCTGATGCGGCTGGTCGTTTGGGGTGGATCCCGCCGAACGGGGTCCTCCCGGACCCGCCCCCTGGCCCTTCGATTTGCAGTCTGACAGCCCCTGCGGGCGGTCCATGTCGGACCGCGGGCACGAGGAGCAGGACATGACCGGAATGGAACTGGCGGAGGACGCGCTCGCCGGCGCGAAGCGGGCGCTGGACGCGGCTTTGATGCGCGCGGCGGCGGAGGCCGCCGATGACGGGGCCGTGGGCGGACGGGTCGTCGTCCGGGGAACGGACGGGGCGGAAACGCTGCACCGGGGCGGGACGTCCGGCGACGTGTTCCTGGCCGGCGCGGGCGACGACCAGGTCTGGATGGGCGCGGGCGACGACATCCTGCGCGCGGGTGCGGGCGACGACATGGCATCGGGCGATGCGGGCGACGACCGCATGTACGGCGAGGCCGGGAACGACCGCCTGTGGGGTGGCGACGGCGCGGACGTGATCGATGGTGGCACGGGCGACGACCGGGTCCACGGCGGTGACGGCGACGACGTCCTGCTGGGCGGCGCGGGCGCGGACCGCATCGTCGGCGGGGCCGGCGACGACGTGGCCGATGGGGGCGACGGCGACGACGAGATGACCGGCGAAGGCGGCGCCGACCTGATGCAAGGCGGGGGCGGAAACGACCGCATCTGGACCGGATCGGGCAACGACGTGGCCGATGGCGGCGCGGGCGACGATCGCTTGGGCGGCGGGGACGGCGACGACACGCTGCTGGGCGGGGCGGGCGACGACACGCTGACCGGCGATGGCGGGGACGACCGCCTGTCGGGCGGCGACGGCGACGACCACCTGGGCGGCGGCGATGGCGACGACGTGCTGCTGGGCGGCGACGGCGACGACGAGTTCGCGGGCCAGGCGGGTGCCGACACGATCGCGGGCGGGGCGGGTGACGACCGCATCTGGGCCGGATCCGGGAACGACACGATCGAAGGTGGCGATGGCGACGATCACATCGTGTCGGAGACGGGCGACGACGTGGCCGACGGCGGCGCGGGCGACGACGTCGTGTGCGGCAACGACGGCGACGACATCGTGCGCGGCGGCACGGGTGACGACGTCGTCAACGGTCAGAACGGCGATGACACCGTGATGGGCGGGGACGGGAACGACACCGTAACGGGCGGATCGGGCCGCGACGTCTTCGTCGGCGGCAAGGGGCGCGACCTGTTGCTGGACTGGGAGCCGGGCAACCAGGCCGACGTCTTCGTCTTCGCCGACGGCGACACGGGCGTCACGGATGCCACGCGCGACGAGATCCGCGGCTTCACGCGGGGCACCGACATGATCGATCTGACCGCGTTCGGGGGCCTCGACTTCGTAGGCGAGGCGGGCTTCGATGGCGGCGGCGCGGGGCAGGTGCGTGCGGTGCGCGACCTGGTCGAGATCGACGCCGACGGCGACGGCAGGGCGGATGGCGCCATCGCGCTGGAATGGGGCGGCGTGCTGGGGGCGGACGACTTCGTCCTCTGACGCCCGGGGGGCGGGGCGCCGGTCCGGGCGCCCCGCTACAGCATCCACATCGCCGCGAGGCCGAGGAAGGCGAAGAAGCCGACGACGTCGGTGACGGTGGTGACGAACGCCCCCGATGCGAGGGCCGGATCGACGCCGATCTTCTGCAGCAGGACGGGCACGCCCACCCCCGCGAGGCCCGCGACGGCGAGGTTGATGACCATCGCGACCGCGATGACGAGCCCCAGCATCGGCTCGCCGAACCAGACGATCCCGACGATCCCCATGATGACGGCGAAGGCCAAGCCATTGATGGCGCCGCCCACGACCTCCCGCCGTATGACGCGCAGGACGTTGGCGCCCGTCAGGTCGCGCGTGGCGAGCGCGCGCACGGCCACGGTCAGGGACTGCGTGCCCGCGTTGCCGCCCATGGAGGCCACGATGGGCATCAGCACCGCCAGGGCCACGATCTGGGTCAGCACGTCCTCGAACTGAGCGATGACGAGGGAGGCTAGGATCGCCGTGACCAGGTTCACGAACAGCCAGGGGAAGCGACGGCGCACGACGTCCACCGTGCGGTTCGACAGCGACTCCTCCGAATCTACGCCCGCAAGGCGGAGGATGTCCTCCTCCGCCTCCTCGTCGAGGATGCGGATGGCGTCGTCGATGGTGATGATGCCCAGCAGTCGGTCGGCCTCGTCCACCACGGGGGCGGAGATGAGGTGGTACTGGTTGAACGCATAGGCGACCTCGGATTCCGGATCGGTCGCTTCGAAGGTGCGGAAGCTGTCTTCCTCGATGTCAGCGAGCGGCGTGTCGGGGGACGACGACAGGATGCGCCCCAGCGTGACATAGCCGACGGGCCGATGGCGCGGGTCGATCAGGACGACGTGATAGAACTGCTGGGGCAGGTCGCCCGCGTCCATGGCCTGGATGTGCCGCGTGACCTGTTCCACCGTCCAATGGGACGGCGCGGTCACGACCTCGCGCTGCATCAGGCGGCCGGCGGAGTATTCGGGGAAGCCCAACGCCAGCTCGACCGCGATGCGGTCGGAATCGTCCAGCGCCTCCATGATGGCGTCGGCGCGGTCCCCGTCCTCGATGTTTTCGATCAGGTCGACCAGGTCGTCGGTGTCGAGTTCCCGGACGGCTTCGGCGACGTCCTCCGGGGGCAGGTCCTCGATCACCTCCTCGCGCAGGGATTCGTCCAACTCGGACAGGATCTCGCCGTCGATCGTGCCGGACCACAGGCGCAGGAGGGCGCGGCGGTCGTCCTCGTCCAGCTGTTCCAGCAGGTCCGCGATGTCCGCGTCGTGCAAGGGTTCGAGCAGGGCGTCGACGGCGGGCGCGTCCTCGTCGTCGATGGCCTGCGCGATCAGGCGGATGCGCGCCTCGTCGAGGGTCTGCTCCTCCTCCGCGGGGGGGTCGATGGTGGTCTGGTCATCGGTCATGGGGGACCCTCCGTCCGGGTGGTGGGGGTGGGATAGCGGGTCGGGCCGGGGGCCGGAAGTGGGGCGCGACGGCTGTCTGCATCGCGTCTGCTCCGCGTCTGCGGACCGTCTGCCCTTTCCGCCGCCGCGCACCGGCGATCAGGCGCGGCGCGGACCCCGCGCGGCCAGCCAGACGAGCGAGCCGCCCGCCAGCGCGAGGAACGGCGCCATGGCCCAGTTGACCGCCGACCAGCCCGCGACCGCATCGACCGCGGTGCCCATCAGTCCGCCCGAGGACAGCGACGCGATCGTGACGCAGCCGAAGACGATGGCATCGTTCATGCCCTGCACGGTGCCGCGTTCGTGCGGCGCGTGCGCCCGGGTCAGCATCGTGGTCGCGCCGATGAAGCCGAAGTTCCAGCCGAGCCCCAAGAGGATCAGCGCGACGTAGAAGTGGACGAGCGTCACGCCGGACAGGCCGACCAGACCCGCCGCCGCCAGGAGGATCAGGCCCGTCGACACGATCGTGCGGACGCCGAACCGCGCGATCAGGTGGCCGGTGAAGAACGACGGCGCGTACATCGCGACCACGTGGGCGGACACGATGTCGGCGGCCGTGGCCGTCGCGAAGCCGCAGCCGACGACCGCGAGCGGGGTGGAGGTCATCACGAGGTTCATCAGCGCATAGCTGACCATCGCGCACACGATGCTGACCGCGATGGCGGGCTGCGACAGCAGTTGCAGCTTGGTCCGCCCCGCCGCCGTGCCGGGGGCCGGGGGCGCCGGGCGCGGGATGTCCAGGGCTAGGAACAGCCACATCCCCGCCAGGTTCATCAGCGCCGCCGCCCCATAGGTCGCGACGAAGGGGATCACCGTCGTTTCGGCCGTCAGCTTGACCAGCTGCGGACCGATGATCGCGGACAGGAGGCCCCCCGCCATGACGTAGCTGATGGCCTTAGGCTTGAACGCGTCGGACGCCGTGTCGGCGGCGGCGAAGCGATAGAAGCCCAAGGTCGACATGTAGATGCCCGTGACATAGCTGCCGAGCAGGAAGACGGGGAAGGACCCGGTCCACAGACCCGCCATGCCGATCAGGCTGCCGACCGCGCCCGCTAGGCTGCCGATCATGAAGCCCGCGCGCCGTCCGTGCCGCTGCATCAGGGGGCTGATCCAAGGCGCGGTGGTCATGGAGCCGAAGACGATGAGGCTGATGGGCAGGGTCGCCAGCAAGGGCGTCGGCGCGAGCGTCATGCCAGCCAGGCCGCCGACCACGAAGTACATCGACATCTGCGCCCCAAGGAACGCCTGGGCGGCCACGAGGATCCAGACGTTGCGCCGCGCGCGGGCGTCGTCGACCGGGTCCGGGGTGTCGGCGAGGGTGGTCATGGTCCCCGCCTACGCCCGGCGGGGATGGGGGTCCAGCATCGCATTGTACCGCTACATCCCGGCGGGTGCGATGAGGTGCGCGAAGGACCCCGTGGCCCCGCCCTCGCGCAGGCCCATCGGGGGCAGGGCCGCGCCGGTCGCGTCCGCCGCGTCGTAGAGCGGCGCGCCCTGCGCGCGCAGGGTCGTGGCGTAGTGATATTCGTGCCCGTTCCAGGCGCCGTCGAAGGGCCCGCCCCGCGCCCTCAGGCGGCGATAGCCCAGGTGGAGGCGGGGCCGGGCGAACGACGTCTCCAACCGCAGGAGGCCCGCCATCCGGTGGCTCCGTCCGTCCGCGTCGGTCAGTGCGTCGCCCATGACCATGTAGCCGCCGCATTCGCCGTGGACGGGGCGGTCCCGCAGACTGCCCAGGAACGCGGCGTTGGCGGCGAGGCGGCCGGCGTGCAGCTCCGGATAGCCACCGGGGAGGTACACGAGGTCGGCGGGCGGCGCGGGCTCGTCCGCCAGGGGCGAGAAGGGGAGGAGGGTCGCGCCCGCCGCGTGCCAGGCGTCGAGCAGGTGAGGGTAGGCGAAGGCGAAGGCGTCGTCGCGCGCGACGGCGATGGTTCCGGCCGGGGGCGGAAGGCGGATGGGGGCCGGGTCCGGCAGGGGGCGGGCGAGCGCCGTCAGAGCGTCGAGGTCGACGCTGCGGGCCACGCTTTCGGCTGCACGGGCCAGGAACGCGTCGAGGTCGGGACGCTCCCCCGCCTGGACGAGGCCCAGGTGTCGAGACGGGGTGGACAGCGCGGGGTCGCGGCGGACTGCGCCCAAGACGGGCAGGGGGCAGGCCGCGCGCAGCATGGCGTCGTGCCGGTCGCTGCCGACGCGGTTCAGGATGATCCCGGCCACGTCGACGCGGGGGTCGTGGCGCGCAAAGCCCGCGACCAGGGGGGCCACGGACTGCGCCATGCGCGCCGCATCCACGACCAGCACGACGGGCAGGTCCATCAGGCGCGCCAGGTCCGCGACCGCGCCCCGCCCGTCGGGGGCCGCGTCGAACAGACCCATCGCGCCCTCGATCAGCAACAGGCCCGGTCCGGCGGCCAGCGCGCGGAGGGTGTCCGCGTCCATCGCCCAGGCGTCGAGGTTGGGGCAGGGACGCCCCGTGGCGGCGCGGTGGAACTGGGGGTCGATGTAGTCCGGGCCCGACTTGGCGCCGCGCACGTCGCGCCCCGCGTCCCGCAGCGCCCGCAGCAGCCCCAGCGTCACGGTGGTCTTGCCCGCGCCCGAGGACGGGGCGGCCAGGATCAGGCCGGGCATGTCAGGCGGATTGCGCCGGTCTCCCCCGGCCCAGGGGGTCGAGGTTCCGGGGCGGGTCGCCGCCGGCCATCGCGCGCCATTCCAGCACCTGCCGCATGGCGACGGCGTGGCCCACGCAGATGATTGCGGGCGGTTCCAGGTCCGCGTCGCGGGCGTCGGCGGCGCAGGTGCCGAGCGTCGTCTCGATCGTGCGCTGGGCGTCCAGCGTGGCGGTCGTGGTGATCGCGACGGGTTCGGCCGGGTCGCGGCCGGCGGCGATCAGCTTGCTGGCGATGCCGTCCAGGTGCTTCATGCCCATGTAGATCACGATGACCTGGCTGCCCCGGGCGATGCCGTCCCAGTCAAGGCTGGCGGTCTGGTTGCCGGTCGCGTCGTGGCCCGTGACGAAGGTCACGGATTGGTTCACGTCGCGGTGCGTGACGGGGATTCCGGCATAGGCCAGTCCCGCGATGCCCGCCGTGATGCCCGGGATCACGCGGATGGGGATCCCGTGCTGCACGAGGGTCTGCGCCTCCTCGCCCCCGCGGCCGAACACGAAGGGGTCGCCGCCCTTTAGGCGCAGGACGCGGCGGCCCGCGCGCGCCAGCTCGATCAGACGCAGCGAGATGTCGCGCTGCTTGGGGCTGGGCTTGCCGCCGCGCTTGCCCGCGAAAACCTGCTCCGCCCCCGGGGCCCAATCCAGGATGCCGTCGTGGACGAGCGCGTCGTAGACCACGACGTCCGCCTGCCGCAGCGCGTTCAGGGCGTGCAGGGTCAGCAACCCCGGATCGCCCGGCCCCGCACCGCAGAGCCAGACCCATCCGGGCTCGAATCGGGGCCAGTCGTGGCGGGGCAGGTCGGTCATGGACCGTTCATGGAGCGCATCGGACCCGATGGAAAGCGTGTTGGCGACCCGTGCGGGGCGTGGCACGACGGATGGCATGACGGATGCCCCCCTTCGCACCGGGTTCACGACGGGCGCCTGCGCCACGGCGGCCTGCAAGGCGGCCCTGACGGGCCTGTGGGGCGGGGCGTTGCCCGATGCGGTGACCATCGCGCTGCCGCGCGGGCAGACCCCGCGCTTTGCGGTCGTGGACGCCCGGCGGGGCGACGGATGGGCGGAGGCCGGGATCGTCAAGGATGCGGGCGACGACCCGGACGTGACCCACGGGGCCACGGTGCGGGTCCGGGTGACGCCGTCGGCGGGCGGCGTCGTGTTCCGCGCGGGCGAGGGGGTGGGGACGGTGACGAAGCCTGGCCTGCCGCTGGCGGTGGGGGAGCCTGCCATCAACCCGGTCCCGCGCGCCATGATGGACGAGGTGGTCGCTGAACTGGCGGTCCGGTTCGAGCGGTCCCCGGACGTCGCGATCACGGTCGCCATCCCCGGGGGCGCGGCCATCGCGGAGCGCACCTGGAACCCGCGCCTGGGCATCGCGGGCGGCCTGTCGATCCTCGGCACGACGGGGATCGTCCGGCCGTTCAGCTGCGCGGCCTGGATCGCGTCGATCCACCGCGGCGTGGACGTGGCGCGCGCGAGCGGCCTGGATCACGTTGCCGGCTGCACGGGCGCCACGTCCGAGCGGGTGGTGCAGACGATGCACGGCCTGCCGGACCACGCGATGCTGGACATGGGCGACTTCGCGGGGGGGCTGCTGAAGTACCTGGCGAAGCACCCCGTGCCGCGCGTCACGGTGGGCGGCGGCATCGGCAAGATGACGAAGCTGGCGCAGGGTGCGCTGGACCTTCATTCCGGACGCTCCCGGGTGGACTTCCGGGCGCTGTCGGATTGGGCCGGATCGGACCTGACGGGATGCAACACGGCGTTGGAGGCGGTGGGCCGGGCGCCCGTACTGGCCCGGATCGTGGCGGACCGGGCGCGGGCGCGGGTCGGCGGGATCGTCGCGGCGGACGTGGACGTGGTGGTGATCGACCGGGCGGGCACGGTGCTGGCCCATGCTCCCTAGACCCGTCCTGATCCTGGCCGGCACGCGCGAGGCGCGCGCGCTGTGCGGCCGGGCGGCGGCGGCAGGGCTGGACGTCCTAGCCTCGCTCGCCGGGCGGACGGCGCGGCCCGACCTGGGCGTTCCGGTGCGCGTGGGCGGCTTCGGGGGCGACGACGGGTTCCGGGCCGCCCTGGCCGGGGTCGGCGCCGTGCTGGATGCCACGCATCCCTTCGCGGCGACCATGTCCCGCCGCGCCGCCACGATCTGCGCGGCGGAGGGCGTTCCGCACCTGCGCCTGACCCGCCCGCCCTGGCCGGTCGAACCGGGCTGGCGGCTGCATCCGGACGCGGGCGCCGTCGCGCGCGCGATCCCGCCCGACGCCCGGCTGCTGATCGCGTCCGGGCCCGGCACGCTGGACGCGCTGGCGGGGGCGGGCGCGCGGCGATGGTGCCGCCGCGTCGATCCCGCGCCGCCCGATCGCCGCGCGGCGTGGATCGTGGGGCTGCCCGCCGACGAGGATGTGGAGGTCGCGACGATGCGGGACCTGGACGTCACGCATCTGGTCGCCAAGAACAGCGGCGGGTCCGGACGCGCCAAGCTGGACGCGGCCCGCCGTTTGGGCGTCGCCGTCCACATGATCGAACGCCCGCCCGTGCCCGCGGCGGGGGAGGAGACCCATGATCCCGAACGCGCCTTCGCCTTCCTCCGCGCCCATGCGGATCATCCACGGTCCGGCTGACGTCGCCGAAGGGGCGGCCTGGCTGGCGGCGCGCGATCCCGCCTTCGCGGCCGCCCTGGCGGTCACGGGGCCCTTGCCGCTGCGCCGGCGGGGGGACGGGTTCAAGGCGGTGCAGGCCGCGATCGTGGGCCAACAGGTCAGCGTGGCCGCGGCGCGGGTCATCAACGGGCGTCTGCGGGATGCGGGCCTCACCGGCCCGCGCAAGGTGATGTGGGCCACCGACGACGACCTTCGGGCCTGCGGCCTGAGCCGGCAGAAGATCCGGTACATGCGCGAGCTGGCCGCGGCGCGGATCGACTGGGCGGGGTTGCGCACGGCCCCCACGGAGGAGGTGGTGGACACCTTGGTCCGGGTGCCCGGGATCGGTCGCTGGACGGCGGAGATCTATGCGATGTTCAGCCTGGGCCACGCGGACGTCTTCGCGCCCGGCGACCTGGCCCTGCAGGAGAGCGCACGCCTGGTCTTCGGCCTGACGGAGCGGCCGTCCGAGCGGGCCCTGCGCGCGATGGCGGAACGCTGGTCGCCCTGGCGGGCCGTTGCGGCGCGGCTGCTGTGGGACTACTACGCCCGGGCGAAGGCGCGGGAGGGCGTGATATGAGCCTGAACTACGAACGTCGGGGCCCCGACGCGCCGGACCGGCTGGTCGTGCTGGTCCACGGTTACGGGGCGAACGGGGCCGACCTGATCGGCCTTGCGGATCCCCTAATGCCGCATCTGCCGGGAACCGCGTTCATAGCCCCCGACGCACCGGAGGTCAGCGCCGCGAACCCGGCCGGGTTCCAATGGTTCCCCATCCCCTGGATCGACGGATCGTCGGAGGAGGAGGCGACCGCCGGCATGGAGCGCGCGGTGGCCGATCTGGACGCCTTCCTGGACGAGACCTTCGCGCGCGAAGGGGTCGCGCCGGCCGCTGTGGCGCTGTTCGGGTTCAGCCAGGGCACGATGATGTCGCTGCATGTCGGGCCCCGCCGGACCGAGGGCGTGGCGGGCATCGTCGGCTTCTCGGGCCGCCTGCTGGCGCCGGAGCGCCTGGCCGAGGAGGTCGTGACGCGGCCCCCCGTGCTGCTGGTCCACGGCGATGCCGACGAGGTCGTGCCGCCCCAATCGCTGCCCCTGGCCGCGGAGGCGCTGGAGCAGGCGGGGTTCGAGAAGATATTCGCCCACGTGATGAAGGGCACCGGCCATGGGATCGCGCCGGACGGGCTGTCCGTGGCGCTGGCCTTCCTGCGCGACGTCTTCGCGTTGGAGGAGTGACGGGACCCCCGTCCCGTCCGTGCCGCCGGCCGCGTCACATGGGCGGTTGAACGCCCACGGCGCGGAGATATAGTCCCGCGCAAGGGCCGCGCGCCCGAGGTCGGGTGCGGGTCGGAGCGAGGAAGCGACCGGATGCACGCCGAGAGTCCCGATACCGATTTCCGCACCGCGTTCACGCGGGACCCGGCCGGATGCAGGCACTTCCCCGCGCTCGTCCTGAACGCGGACTACCGGCCGCTGTCCTATCTGCCGCTGTCGCTGTGGCCCTGGCAGGACGCGATCAAGGCGGCGGTGCTGGACCGGGTGACCATCGTCAGCGAGTACGACGAGGTCGTGCGCTCGCCCTCGACCACGATCCGGATCCCGTCGGTGGTGGTGCTGAAGGACTACGTCGCGCCGCAGAAGACGGTGGCGTTCACGCGGTTCAACCTGTTCCTGCGCGACGAGTTCCGGTGCCAGTATTGCGGCGCCAAGGGGGATCTGACCTTCGACCACGTGGTGCCGCGGGCCCGGGGCGGCATCACGTCGTGGGAGAACGTCGTCGCGGCCTGCGGGCGGTGCAACCTGCGCAAGGGGTCGCGGTCGCTCAAGCAGGTGGGGTTCACCCTGCGCAAGCCGCCCGTGCGTCCGGCGGCGGGCCAGTTGATGAACCTCGGCCGCAAGTTCCCGCCCAACCACCTGCACGAGAGCTGGATGGACTTCCTGTACTGGGATGCGGAGTTGGAAGCCTGAGGGGGACCGGTCCGGCGCCCCGTACCGTCAGCGGGCCGGGATGTCGAATCCGGGTGGTGCCAACTCGAACCCGTCGAAGGTGAAGCCCGGGCAGACGGTGCACGACACGAGCGTCCAGGGCCCGGTGGTCCGGGCCGCCTGCCAATGACCCGCGGGGACGACCACCTGCGGACGCATGGAGGTCAGGTCCGGGCCCAACGGGTGCGACGCGGTCGGCCCTTCGGCATTCGCGGCGATGCGCAGGTCGATGGGCGCGCCCGCGTGGAACAGCCATATCTCCGCCGCATCGACCCGGTGCCAATGGCTCGCTCCGCCGTCGCGCAGGAGGAAGTAGATCGCGGTTCCCGCCGGGCGTTCCCCCGCCGCGGCGGGCGCGGCCCAGGTCTGGCGATAGAAGCCCCCCTCGGGATGGGGCGACAGGTCGAGGGCTGCGATCACGTCGTCGGCGGTCATGGCTCACCTCGGCATCGACGCCGCACCTTCGACCTCCCCGGGGTCACTTGAAGGGTCGGGGGGGCTGGGTCGTCTGGCTGTCCAGATCGATCGGCAGGGTCAACTCGACGCGCGTCCCCTGGCCCACCTCCGAGTTGATGCGCAACGTGCCCTCGGCCTCGTCGACGAAGGACGCCACCATCGCCAGGCCCAGCCCCGTGCCCTGGCCGGGGGGCTTCGTCGTCTCGTAGGCTTCCGTCGCGCGGGACAGGACCGCCGGGGTCATCCCGGTCCCGTCGTCCGCCACCATCAGGCGGACGTGCCGGTCATCGGCACGCTCCGCCGTGACGCGGATCGTGCCGCCCTCGGGCATCGCGTCGCGCGCGTTCACCGCCAGGTTCAGGAGCGCGAGTTCCAGTTGCGCCGTGTCGCAGGCCAGGCGGTCAGGGACGTCCCCCATGTCGGTGCGAAGCGCCACGTTGGCGGGCAGGGTCCGCTGCGCCATCTGCACGAACCGCGCGATGGCGGGCCGCAGGCGCGTCGTGCGGGCGGCGGAAGGGCGGGGGCGGCCCGTGCGGGACAGCCGGTCGACCAGCTCGCCGCCGCGGTTGGCGGCCTCCTCGATCTGGGCCAGCAAGGCGGGGCGTTCGCGCTCGGGAACCTCGTGAAGAAGCTCCAGGTTGCCGCGCATCACGGTCAGCAGGTTGTTGAAGTCGTGCGCGATGCCGCCGACCAGCTCGCCCACCAGGCGGGACCGCTGCGCCTGCGACAGCTGGTCCACCGTCACCTGCAGGCGGGAATGCAGTCGCCAGGACTGATAGGCCGCGACGGCGTAGAAGCACAGCAACATGAACAGCAGGGCGTGGTAGTAGATCGCCAGGCCGGGCGGCGCCCAGTCGCCGAACCACAGGCCCGTGGCGTGGGCGCCCACGAAGATGACGAGCACGTCCATCGATAGGACATGGCCCGACGGCGCGTTGCTGCTGGTCGAGTGGATCGCGTGGCCCGCGATCAGCATGACCGCGGCCAGAAGCGTGATGACCCGCCCGTCGGAGGCGAGCCAGACTGCGAACGCCACCGAACCGGTCTGCCCGAGGGCATGCTGCACCATCAGCGACGCGAAGGCGGCGCCCGTCACGCGACGGCGCGCCGCGATCCGCCGGACGCGCCACCGAAAGACGAGGTCGGTCATGACGTTCAGCGGTGCGAACAAGAGGACGAGGGGGTTGCCCGTCAGGAACGTGAGGAGGAGGACGCCGCCCGCGATGATGATGTGCTTGGGCACCAGCATCGCGGCCTGCGCGTCGATCGTGGACAGCACGCCGCGCAGCGCGGGACGCCAATCGTCCCGATGGAATCCCACCCCTGCGGTCATCGAAGGTCCCCGAGCATTCGACGTAAAATGCGCCATAATCCGCCGACTAGCACAGCCCCAAGGAATTGTCTTTTCGCAAAACGAGATCCGTGGAGGAATTACCGCCTCGTGACCGAAGTGCCCGCATAGGTCGCCGTCTCGCCCAGCATCTCCTCGATGCGGATCAGTTGGTTGTACTTCGCCAGCCGGTCGGACCGTGCCAGACTGCCGGTCTTGATCTGCCCGCAATTGGTGGCGACGGCGAGGTCGGCGATCGTCGCATCTTCCGTTTCGCCGGAGCGGTGGGACATGACGCAGGTCATGCGGTTGCGGTGCGCCAGCGACACGGCCTCCAGCGTCTCCGACAGGGTGCCGATCTGGTTGACCTTGACCAGCAGCGAGTTCGCGCAGCCCTTCTCGATCCCTTCCGCCAGGCGGGTGGGGTTCGTGACGAACAGGTCGTCGCCCACCAGCTGCACCTTGTCGCCCAGCGTCTGGGTCACCGCGGCCCAGCCGTCCCAATCGTCCTCCGCCATGCCATCCTCGATCGACAGGATCGGATAGTCGCGGACCAGCGCCGCCAAATAGTCGACGTTCTCGTCGGACGACAGGACCTTTCCTTCGCCGTCAAGGCGATACGCGCCATCCTTGAAATACTCGGTCGCGGCACAGTCGAGTGCCAGCCAGATGTCCTCCCCCGGAGTATAGCCCGCCGTCTCGACCGCCTTCAGCACGAAGTCCAAGGCCTGCCGGGTGCCCGGCAGGTCGGGCGCGAACCCGCCCTCGTCGCCCAGGCCCGTGGACAGGCCGGCCGCCGACAAGTCCTTCTTGAGCGTGTGGAACACCTCCGACCCCATGCGAACGGCATCGGCGATGCTGCCCGCCGACACGGGCATGATCATGAACTCCTGGATGTCGATGGGGTTGTCCGCGTGCTCGCCGCCGTTGACGATGTTCATCATCGGCACGGGCAGGACGCGCGCCGCCGTGCCGCCGACATAGCGGAACAGCGGCATCGCGGACGCGTCCGCAGCCGCGCGCGCCGTCGCCAGCGACACCCCCAGGATGGCGTTCGCCCCCAGGCGGCCCTTGTTGTCGGTGCCGTCCAGCTCGATCATCAGGGCGTCGACGGCTTCCTGCTCAATCGCGTCGTGACCCACCAGCGCGTCCGCGATCTCTCCGTTCACCGCGTCCACGGCCCCCAGCACGCCCTTGCCCAGGTAGCGCGCCTTGTCGCCGTCGCGCCGCTCCACCGCCTCGTAGGCGCCGGTCGATGCGCCCGACGGCACCGCGGCCCGGCCCATGGTGCCGTCCTCCAGGGTCACGTCGACCTCCACCGTCGGGTTGCCCCGGCTGTCCAGGATCTCGCGGGCGTGGATGTCGGTGATCGTGAACATGGCGGGTCCTTTCGGCCGTGGGCTGATCCTCGCCCGGTTACCGCAGGGGACCGCCGGGGGAAAGCGGGCGGGGTCAGGCGCGGGCTCGCGCCTCCCGCCGCAGGGCATAGAGGCCGGACGCGACGATGATCGCCACCCCCGCGAGCGTCGTCGCGTCGGGCCGTTCGCCGAAGGTTAGCGCGCCGATCACCAGGGCGAACACCACGCGAGAGTACCGGAACGACGACACCACCGCGATGTCGCCCGTGCGGGTCGCGCCAACCACCGCCAGATAGCCCGCCATGCCGATCACCACGCAGATGCCCAGGATGCCCAGGTCCCGCCCGGTCGGGACGACCAGCGAATCGCCCTGCACCGCGTGCATCGCGACCGCCGCGGGGACCATTGCCGCGAAGGCCAGGAACGACAGGCGGACGCCCGACAGCGAGGGGGGCAGGCCGCGGGTCGCCAGGTCGCGCACGGCCAGGCCCAGCATGCCGCCCACCGCCAGCAGCGTCGCAGGGTCGAAGCTGTCGGCCCCGGGGCGCAGGATCAGCAGGACCCCCGCGAAGCCCGCCGCGATGGCCGCCCAGCGCCTGGGACCGACCCGCACCCCCAGGAACAGGGCCGCCCCCAGCGCCACGACCAGCGGCGTGGCCTGTATGACCGCGGACGCGGTGGAGAGCGGGATGGCCACGATGGCCGACACGAAGCACAGCCCCCCGAACACGTCGCCCGCTGTGCGGACCAGGACGCGGGGGCGCCACATCTCCGGGGTGGACAGGGACCGGCCTCGCGCCAGCAGGGCGGCGCCGAAGGCCAGGCCGCCGCCGCAGGCCAGCATCCAGATGATCTGCGCCGCGCCGAACCGCCCGCCCAACGTCTTGATGAACGCGTCCTCCACCGCGAAGCACAGCATGGAGGCGACCATCAGCGCGGCCCCCCGCAGCGTCCCCGCCCGCTCGGCGGCGTCCGAGAGATCCGGGACCGGGGCCGCGCCCGGCGGCGGGGCTGCGGGGTCAGCCAAGGTCCGGGTCGCGGCGGCTGCGCGGCGCGCCGCTCCGATCGGCCGGGGCGGTCACTTGCGGCGGACCCCGAACAGTTCCAGCCGATGGCCCCGCAGGTCATAGCCCAGGCGACGGGCGATGCGTTCCTGCAGGACCTCGATCTCGGGGTCCACGAACTCGACCACTTCGCCGGTCTGGAGGTCGATCAGATGGTCGTGGTGGTCGCGCTCCGCGTCCTCCCACCGCGCGCGGCCGTCGCCGAACTCGCGCCGTTCCAGGATGCCCGCCTCCTCGAACAGGTTGACGGTGCGATAGACCGTGGCGACAGAGATGGCGGGGTCGACCGCCGCGGCGCGGGCGTGGATCGTCTCGACGTCGGGATGGTCGTCCGCCCGTTCCAGCACGTCCGCGATCACGCGCCGCTGCCCGGTCAGGCGCAGGCCGCGATCCTCGCAGCGTCGGGTGATGGAATGGACCATGGCGGGCGTCTAGTCCGCCGCGTGGCGGAGGGGAAGCTATTCGACCACGATCTCGTCGGCGCGGGCCAGGCCCAGCACGTCGCGCGCGCGCTCGTCCAGCAGGTCCAGGTCGAGGTAGTCGTCGGACAGGCGCCGCGTCCGGTCGCGCATGGCCGCGACCCGATGCTGCAACGCGGCGAGGTTTTCTTCCAGCCCTTCGCGCTCGGCCTCCAGTTCGATGCGGTGGAACAGGCCGCCGTCGCCCTGCACCGCGGCGAAGGCGAAGTACCCGCCGAACGTCAGCAGGCACAGGGGCGCGAGGAAGCCGTAGCCGGGGGTGATGCGTCTGCCCATGTCGCCGTCCTTCGCCTGCGCCGCGTGGCCCGCGGTCCGATCGCGGGATGGCAGGGAACGGATTGGGGGACCAGTGAAAACGCGCCGCCCACGGCACGGGGCGGCGCGGTGTCGTCAGCCGGCGACAGAGGCCGCGGCGATCGAGTCGATCGTCTGCGCGATCGTCCGGTCGAACTCCTCCTCGGATTGCCCGGCCGACAGCCCTTCGGCGAGCGCCCGGCTGAAGCTGGCGATCATGCCGCGGTTCTGCGCCAGACGGCGGTTCGCCTCCTCCCGGCTGTAGCCGCCGGACAGCGCGACCACGGACAGGACCTTCGGATGATCGACCAGATCGGCGTAGAGGTTGCCCTGCTCGGGCAGGGTCAGCTTGAACATGACCCGCTGCCCGTCCGGCACGCCGTCCAGCCCCCGCAGCAGGGCGTCGCGCAGCATCGCCTCCGCGTCCGCCTTGTCGGGGATGCTGATCGTGACCTCCGGCTCCAGTATGGGCACCATGTCGTGGCGCAGGACGCGGGCGCCGACCTCGAACTGCTGCTCCGCCACCGCGGCGATGCCGTCGCGGTCCGCGCGACCGATCACCGAACGCTCCTTCGTGCCGAGGATGCCCTTGTCCTTCCCGCGCGACAGCGTGGCGTCCAGGTCGGGCATGTCCTTCATCAGCTGCATGCCGTCCCGTTCGTCGGCCAGTCCCTGGTCGATCTTCAGGAAGGGCACGACGCCGCGGTCGTTCCACAGGTATTCCGCCGCGGGCTTGCCGTGGAAAGTGCGGTCCATCGTCTGCTCGAACAGGATGGCGCCGATGACCTTGTCGCCGCGGAAGGCCGGCGCGCCGACGATGCGCTCGCGCATCTCGTGGATGCGGTCGAACATCTCGTCGTCGTTCGAATACGCGTCTTCGTCCACGCCGTAGAGCTTCAGCGCCTTGGGCGACGACCCCCCCGACTGGTCCAGCGCGGCGATGAAGCCCTGACCCCGGCGGATCTGCTCGGCTTGTTCGGAATGGGGCATGGGGGTCCTCGGGGGCTGTGGTCAGGGTGGCATGGACCTATTGTGCAGACGGCCCGTCAGCAAGCGCGCGGTTGCGCTAACGGTTCACCGGTCCATCAGGGCCGCGACGCCGGGCAGATCCTTGCCCTCCATCCATTCGAGGAACGCGCCCCCGGCGGTGGAGACGTAGGTGATGTCGTCCGCCACGCCCGCGTGGTTCAGGGCCGACACGGTGTCGCCGCCGCCCGCGACGGAGATCAGCGCGCCCGCCTTCGTCCGTTCGGCCGCGTGCCGGGCCAGCGCGGTGGTCGCGGCGTCGAAGGGGGGCACCTCGAACGCGCCCATGGGACCGTTCCAGACCAGCGTCGCGCAGCCGTCCAGCACGGTGGCCGCGTGGACCGTGCTGTCGGGCCCGGCATCGAGGATCATCCAGCCGTCCGGCACGTCCTCCACCCGGACGGTCCGCGTCTCGACGTCCGCCTCCAACCGCGGGGCGGTCACGACGTCGCGGGGCAGGAGGATCGTGCAGCCCTGCGCCTCCGCCTTCGCGGCGATGTCGCGGGCGGTGTCCAGCAGGTCGTGCTCGCACAGCGATGCGGCGACGTCGATGCCCTGCGCGGCCAGGAACGTGTTCGCCATGCCGCCGCCGATGATCAGGTGCTGCACGCGTCCGACCAGGTTCGACAGGAGGTCCAGCTTCGTGGATACCTTCGCCCCGCCCACCACGGCGGCGACGGGGGGCTTGGGATCGCTCAGCGCCTGCTGCAGCGCGTGCAACTCCGCCTGCATGGACCGCCCGGCGCAGGACGGCAGCAGGCGGGCCAGAGCATGCGTCGTGGCATGGGCCCGGTGGGCCGCGCTGAACGCGTCGTTGCAATAGACGTCGCCCACGGATGCCAGGCGGCGGGCGAAGCCTTCGTCGTCCGCCTCCTCGCCCGGGTTGAAGCGGACGTTCTCAAACAGGATCACGCCGTCGGCTGGCAGGTCGGCCACTCCCTGTCCATAGGATCCGTCGGCGAACGCGACCTCCCGGCCCAGCGCCTCCGACAGGGCGGGCACGACCTGGCGCAGCGACATCTCGGGCACGACCCGTCCCTTCGGACGGCCGAAATGGGCGAGCAGCACGACCTTCGCGCCGGCTGCGGAGAGGTCGCGGATGGTGGGGATCACGCGGTCGATGCGGGTCGTGTCGGTCACCTTCCCGTCCTTCACGGGGACGTTCAGGTCCACGCGGGTGAGCACCGTCTTGCCGGACAGGTCCATGTCGTCGATGGTCTCGTAGCGCATCCGTGCCTCCGTCGGCTGGGTGTCTGCTTTGCGTCTGCTGCGCGTCTGCCCGGCGTCGGACAAACCGTGCCGCCGGGGACGCCCGCCGGACGCCCCGGGGAATGGTCAGATCAGCTTGCCCATGGCGACGGCGGTGTCCGCCATCCGGTTCGAGAAGCCCCATTCGTTGTCGTACCACGTCAGGATGCGGACCATCTTGCCCGCGTCCATCACCTTGGTCTGGTCCAGCGCGAAGATCGACGACCGGGGGTCGTGGTTGAAGTCGGACGACACCAGCGGCTCGTCGGTATAGCCCAGGATGCCCTTCAACGGACCGGCATCGGCGGCGGCCTTCACCGCGTCGTTCACCTCCTCGACACTCGTGTCGCGGGCGGCGGTGAAGGTCAGGTCCACGACCGACACGTTGGGCGTGGGCACGCGGATCGCCACGCCGTCAAGCTTGCCGTTCAGCTCCGGCATCACGAGCCCCACGGCCTTCGCCGCCCCGGTGGAGGTCGGGATCATCGACAGCGCCGCGGCGCGGGCGCGGTAAAGATCCTTGTGCATCGTGTCCAGCGTCGGCTGGTCGCCGGTATAGCTGTGGATGGTCGTCATGAAGCCGCGCTCGATCCCGATGGCGTTGTTCAGAACGTAGGCCACGGGGGTCAGGCAGTTCGTCGTGCACGACGCGTTCGACACGATCAGGTCGTCCGCCGTGAGCGTGTCGTGGTTGACCCCATAGACGATGGTCTTGTCCGCGTCCTTGCCGGGGGCCGAGATCAGCACGCGGCTGGACCCGTTCTCCAGATGGGCCTGGCACTTCTCCTTCGACGTGAAGATGCCGGTGCATTCCATCACGACATCCACGTCCGACCACGGCAGTTCGGCGGGGTCGCGCATCGCGGTCACGCGCATCGGGCCCCGGCCCACGTCGATCGTGTCGCCGTCCACCGTGACGGTGGCGGGGAACCGCCCGTGGACGCTGTCATAGCGCAGCAGGTGGGCGTTCGTCTCGACGGGGCCCAGGTCGTTGATCGCCACGACCTCGACGTCGGTGCGGCCCGATTCGACGATCCCGCGCAGGACGTTGCGCCCGATCCGACCGAACCCGTTGATTGCTACCTTGACCATGTCGTGCGTCCCCCAGGGGTGTTCGTGTGCGTGTGCCGCGCCACCGGAACGAACGCCCGGGGCGGCGGTTCCGGCGCTAGCACGGGGGGCGTGGAACCCTCAACCGGCGGCCCGCGTCGACAGGGGGGCGGATGCGGGCTAGGTCCGCCGAAAAGCGGAAGGGTGGGACATGAGCGGACTTCTGGCGCTGCTGGACGACGTGGCGGCCATCGCCAAGGTGGCCTCGGCCAGCGTGGACGACATCATCGGCCAGGCCAGCCGGGCGGGCATGAAGGCGGCGGGCGCGGTGATCGACGACGCGGCGGTCACGCCGAAATACGTCCACGGCTTCCCCGCCGCGCGCGAGCTGCCGATCGTTTGGAAGATCGCGCGCGCGTCCGCGTTCAACAAGCTGGTCATCCTGCTGCCCGCGGCTCTTCTGCTGGGGCAGTTCGCGCCCTGGCTGATCCCGCCCCTGCTGATCCTGGGGGGCGGATACCTCTGCTACGAGGGGGCGGAGAAGATCTGGCACGCTTTGACGCACGAGGAGAACCACGCCGCCATCGACATGCCGGAGGTCCAGCCCCTGTCCGCCGCCAAGCTGGAGGAGCAGCGCGTGCGCGGCGCGATCAAGACCGACTTCATCCTGTCGGCCGAGATCATGACCATCGCGCTGGCCGCCACGGATGCGGAGGCGGGCTGGGTCATGCAGGCCGCCGTGCTGTTCGTCATCGCGATCGCCATCACGGTCGCCGTCTACGGATCGGTGGCCCTGATCGTGAAGGCCGACGACGTGGGCCTCGCACTGGCGTCGAACGGCCGGACGTCGTTCGGGCGGGCCCTGGGCCGGGGCATCGTGAAGGGCGTGCCCCCCTTCATGACGGTGCTGACGGTGGTGGGCACGGCGGCCATGCTGTGGGTCGGCGGCAACATCATCGTCCACGCCCTGCACGAGATGGGGTTCGACCTGTTCTACGACGCGATCAAGGGGGCGGCTGCCTATGTCGCCGGGCTGGTGGCGGCGGCCGAAGGGCTGATGCGCTGGCTTGCGACCGCGACGCTCGACGGGATCCTGGGCCTGATCCTGGGCTCGCTGATCGTGCCGGTCCTCGGCTTCTTCCGGGGCGGCAAGGCGAAGGGGGCGCATTGACGTCCGACGCACGACCGGACCCCGCTGCTGGGGCGGTCTGCAACGGGCCCGCCCTGTGGCGGGCGGCGTTCCCCTGGCCCGACGCGGAGGGCCACAAGTACGACCGGGGCCACGCCGCGATGCTGTCGGGACCGGCGGGGCGGGGCGGGGCGATCCGCTTGGCCGCGCGCGCGGCGCTGCGCGTGGGCGCGGGGCTGGTGACGGTGCTGGCCCCGGCCGACGCGGTCGCCGAACACGCCGCCCGGCTGGACGCCGTCATGGTCCGCGAGGCGGCCGACGACGGCGCGCTGGCCCGGATGGCCGCGCGGGACGGTCGCTTCGACGCGGTCTGCCTGGGCCCCGCCTTCGGCCGGGACAGGGCGGCATCTGTCCTGCCCGCCCTTCTGACGTCGGACCGGGCGCTCGTCCTCGACGCGGACGCCCTCCACGCGCTGCCGCCGCCCGCCACGCTGCGCGGGGCCGCGGGCCCGGTCGTTCTGACCCCCCATGCGGGCGAGTTCGCGGCCGCTTTTCCGGACATCGACCCTGCCGATCGCGTGGACGCCGCGATGCGGGCGGCGGAGCGGACGGGCTGCATCCTGATCCTGAAGGGGTCGCGCACGGTCGTCGCCGCCCCCGACGGGCGGCGCGCGGTCAACGATCCGGCCACCCCGTTCCTGGCCACGGCCGGCAGCGGGGACGTGCTGGCAGGGATCGCCACGGGGCTTCTGGCGCAGGGCATGCCCGCGTTCGAGGCCGCCGCCGCGGCGATCTGGCTTCACGCGGAATGCGCGGCTGCCGTGGGCCCGGGCCTGATCGC